>DAOKZI010000003.1:250915-271649 GCA_035325705.1 Gammaproteobacteria bacterium | reverse complement strand
CCGACGACGACGGTCTCGCGAAACTGATGCGCGAGATCCGCGTGCACGGACAGGATCGCCGTTACCACCACCCGGTGATCGGGGTGAACGGCCGGATGGACACGATTCAGTGTGCCGTGCTGCTGGCGAAGATGTCGAGTTTCCCGGAGGAGGTGAAGGCGCGGGGGAAGATCGGGGCGCGGTATACGAAGCTTGTCAATGACGTTTGCCCGGGAACGCGTGCGCCCTACATCGAGGCATATAACAGCTCGGTGTACGCGCAATACACGGTGCAGGTTGACAAGCGGGATGCCGTTCAGGCATCGCTGCAACAGGCCGGCATCCCGACCGCGGTGCATTATCCGGTGCCTCTACACTTGCAGCCGGCCTTCGCCGGCCTCGGGCTCGGCGAGGGCAGTTTCCCGGTGTCGGAGGCAGCCGCCAAGTGCGTAATGAGCCTGCCGATGCATCCGTTTCTGAGCCAAGAGCAGCAAATGTTTATCGTCCACCTACTGAAGACAACTCTAGTCACTTAGCCTTCAAATGGATCTACGTGGCAAACGGATTTTGGTAACTGGCGGCGCTGGATTCATCGGCTCGCATACGGTGGATGCGCTGCTACGAGAGGACGTGGCGGAGGTAGTGATTTACGACAACTTTTCCAGTGGACATATCGAAAACCTGAAAGGCGCTCTTTCAGATGGCAGATGTCGAGTGTTCGAAGATGGCGGCGAAATTCTGCATGGAGACACTTTCAGGGAAGCGCTCCGCAAGGTGGACGGAGTCTTCCACCTTGCTGCCGCTTGGTTGCTGCATTGTGAAAAGTACACACAGACTGCTTTCGAGGTAAATGTTCGCGGAACATTCAATGTCCTAGAAGCGTGTATCGATATGGGAGTCTCACGGTTGGTGTTTGCATCCTCTGCATCCGTGTACGGCGATGCCACCGAAACCCCAATGACCGAAGAACACCCTTTCAACAACATAACGTTCTACGGCGCCACGAAGATTGCCTCCGAAGCGATGATCAAGGCCATGTGTAATAGAAGAGAGCTTGCATGCGTCGGTCTTCGCTACATGAATGTGTATGGGCCCCGGCAAGACGGTTCGAGCCAGTATTCGGGGGTCATCGCGCGAATGATGCATGCGGCCACCGGTGGGCGTCCGATTCAGGTGTTTGGAAGCGGGAAGCAATCGTACGATTTCGTCGATGTGCGCGATTGTGCGCGAGCGAACGTGTTGGCCATGAAAAGTGATATGGCCGGCTTCTTTAACGTGGGTACTGGTATTGCGACGTCCGTATCCGATTTGGCGAGTGCGATTCGACATCTCACCGGTGCGTCTGTCTCCCGGGTTTCTGCACCCGAATCTCCGATCACGCTTCGAGTCGCGGCAACCAAGCGCGCTGCGGCAGATCTCGGTTTCAAATCAACCATCGATCTGAGGCACGGCTTGGAAGATTTGTGGAATCACATCGTGCAAGGCTCATCACAGCGGGAAATGCCTGATTCCGCCGGGCATTAACACCATGCGCGTTCGACAATCTCTCATTCAAGACCTAGCAGGCATGATGCGCTGTCGCCGTCTGCTGATCGATTCGGTGAAAACAGACCTAAGGCAGCGATATGCAGGCTCCGCGTTAGGATTTGGCTGGGCGATACTTTATCCCGCGCTTCTTCTGAGCATCTACGCGACACTGTATGCATTTGTGTTTCGGATACGTCCGGATGGGCTCACTGAGCTTTCATATGTTGTCTTGGTTTTTTCGGGGCTGGTTCCGCTGCTGTCTTTCAACGAAGCTCTGATGGCGGCCACAGGCACGTTGCTCGCAAATCGAGGCCTCCTTCTCAATACGGTTTTCCCTGCTGAGTTGATTCCGGTGAGAGCCGTAGTGGCGGCACAAGTGCCTTGTTTCGTCGGATTATGCATCACGCTTGTCATGGCCGTTCTCCAAGGGCGCGCGAGCTGGATGACGCCGATTGCCGTGCTCGTGGCCTGGGTACTCCTTGTCATATTCACCATTGGCCTTGGGTGGATTCTTTCATTGGTGAATTTGCTGTTGCGCGACGTCCAGCAGGGTCTATCTCTGGTACTCATGAGTCTTTTTATGTTGAGCCCGGTCGCATATACACCGAGTATGGTGCCAGATGGCCTCAAGCTGATCCTGTACGTGAATCCGTTGGCATACTTCGTGACAACTTTTCAAGCGGCTATCTGTTACGGAACGCTGCCCGACATATCAACCGGCATTGCTATTGTTTCGATGTCATTAATAAGTGGCACATTGGGTTTCTGGTTCTTCCGGAGAACTCGATTCGTGTTCTTTGACTATGCCTGACACGCTTGCAATTCGCGCCACCAACGTAACCAAGACCTACCGCTTGTTCGGCAGTCCGCGTGCGCAAATGATCGATGCTCTCGGGCTGCAGAAACTGGGCATAGGGAGACGCGCCTCACCAACCGAGTTCCGAGCCTTGGATGGGGTCTCGTTCGAGGTCCCCAAGGGGCACAGACTCGGGATAGTCGGCAGGAACGGCGCTGGAAAGACTACTCTGCTCAAACTCATTTGCGGAAACTACGCTCCCACATCCGGATCAATCGAAGTATTCGGAACGGTTCAGGCGTTGATGAGCGCAGGGATCGGGTTTCATCCGGAGTTTACCGGGTTGGAGAATATCCGAGCCGCGCTTCAATATAGTGGTCTCGGACACGCAGCGTATGAGGAGGCCCTTTCGGATATTTGCGATTTTTGCGAGCTCGGCATTTATTTGGAGCAGCCCTTTAAGACGTATTCACAGGGGATGCAGGCGCGCCTGATGTTCGCGACTGCGACCGCCATTCGCCCAGATATCGTAATTGTCGACGAAATCCTGGGGGCCGGTGATGCTTATTTCGTGGCGAAATCAAAACTACGAATGGAACGCCTAGTCGCGCAGGGCTGTACTTTGCTGCTGGTCTCTCATTCCATGGCACAGGTCCTGGAACTGTGCAGTGAGGCAATTTGGCTGGATAACGGGATTATAAGAATGCGATCGGATGCATTCGCGGTCGTCAAGGCGTATGAGAAATTCATGCATGGCCGAAAGCCTTTGGGTTTGCGTGAATCGGAGAATGCAGCCTTGGAAATTCAGTCCGCCGATGATGATGCTCAAAATGTCGAGTCTTCCGAGTCGGATAGCCTGGATGCTGGCCGTAGGCTGATGCAGGAGCCCGCTTTCAGGCCGCACCAGAAGTTACCTGAGTTGAGCCGTCTGGAGATCACCCATGAGCCAGAGCTGAAATTTATCGCACGAGGGGGGATTTCACGTTGGGAATCGGATACTGGAATCAAAATCGTGGGGTTCACAATGCTCGACGAGCGAGGCGAAGGAAACGTCGTGCTCTCATTGAAGCCTGCGAAGTTCCTCATAACGCTTTGTGGAGAAATGAAAGGCGACCTCGCCTGTAGATATGGGGTCGTCATTCACAACCATCTCGGTGAATGCGTTACCCGAATCTGGAGCCCGATAGATCGATTTCGATGCACGCCGGGCCTAATACGCCATGTGGAACTACTAATGAACCCACTTCAACTCGGCCCAGGAGAGTACGTGGTGGGGCTTTCGGTTATAGAGGGCTCCAGGATCGAAGCAGTTGATATAGCAAGGCGATACGACCTATTGGGCCGCTCCTTCGAAATGAAGGTAGAACTCCAGGATTCCATGCGCTGTCTTTCGGCAAACTTTTTTCATAGCGGCGAGTGGTCATTTACAGGGCCGCATTTCGCCGGAAACGAATGCCAGCGTTCTGAATAAATGTCGGAACAAATCTTTTGACAAATCTTGCGGCGAACGAAGAGCACTCGTGAATCTCGATAGCACACATTCGGAGATATACAGTCGCCCCCCAAGCCGCGTGGTGGGTGGCATCCCAATGTTCGCGGATGACGATGTTTATTCAGAAAATTACCGACGCATTGCGACCGATCACGTTAGCGCGATGAAGCAAGGTGTCGAAAATCCGTTCATGAATGCGGATTTTTGGCGGGAATCCGAAGACGATACGCGTCGACTGGTCAGCCAGCATAGCTCGCCAGGTGAAAAAGTACTCGATGTAGGGGTGGGGCTAGGGCGATTGCTCGAGCCCTTCCATGAGCTCCAGAGGTTCGGAATCGATGTAGGAATGGACTATTTGCCGTATTCGAGAAATGCGGGAATTGACGCAGTATTCGCTAGGGTCGAGGACTTGCCCTATCGCTCCGAGGTATTCGATCTCATCTGCTGCTGTGACGTGCTGGAACACGTACTAGATTTTTTCGGCTGTACGAAGGAAATTCTTCGTGTGCTGAAAAAAGGTGGACGGCTTGTGGGACGAGTGCCGTTCAAAGAACCGCTACATAGCTATATGGCGGAGGATGCGCCATACGAATTCGTGCATTTGAGGAATTTCGATCTCGAATCTTTGCAATTGCACTTCTGCAAGATCTTCGGTTGCCGGTGGATTCAGCACGAATTTACGACATTTGCGTGCCTGGACGCCGACCGATTGGCGATTCGGCTACCACAAGCCGGAGGCGAGATCAAAAAGACGCTTCACTCGATTGTAGATAAGCGGAATACAGCCCGGACGGCGTGGCACCGGCTGTCGCGGCGGCACGAGCCAGATCCGCTATTCCGTCTACGGAGCCTCTTGTCGGGTACGCACGAACAACTTGTTGAGGAGTTATCTAAGCTACAACATTCGCATCCCGAACATTTCTCCAAGTTGATACGACAAATTGTATTGCCAACCGAAATCAGTTTTGTCATTCAAAAGTGAAATCTAAGGACAATGGAAGCCGTGGGTTCGCTGGTCCGGGTAAGCCAAAGGCTCGCAGTTGCCTGCCGATTGAATTTAAAGATGAGAAAAAAGAGCGTAGTACACAGCGTCAGATCGGGATGGATCTGTGTTGAGAACGCTCTATGCGGAGGGTGAGTTATCCGCCGCCGGGAAATGTGCACAGGTCGCGAGTCGACGGTTATCGATAATGCGGCAAATCATCGATGCCGGCCTATCGACCGTGTCGCGCCTCATTGGATCAATCGACGCCTGCATCGTCGGAGCAAATGCCAATCAAAGGCGTGGTAGCAGCGTGTCGATGGCCGTTCAGGCTTGCGGATGGAAGCCTATTATTTAATGGAGTAACGGAGTGCACCACTCGTACCCTGCGCCTGGTCGTGTAATGAGGCCCCGTCCGGAGCGGGTGCTCCTGCTGTGCTATTACGACGAGGCCGGCATAGCCACGCCGATAGAAAACATTGCTGAACTTCAGAGAGGCTCACGGTTCGCACTGGAGGTATTGAACCTCTTCGGTGGCGAGCTTCCATTCCGATTGCCAGCGGACTTTCCAATTACTGACTACGACGCCGTAGTGATACACAACACTATCGCCTACACGATAGACAATGTGGCGGTCATTGATGAACAGCTGTCGACGACGCTCAGCGAGTTCGCTGGCGTAAAGGTACTGTTCAAGCAGGACGAACAGTACCGTGCAGATCGCGTGGCCCGATTTATCGGAGAAAAGAGCATCGATTTGGTATTTACGTGTCTTCCTGAAGAAGCCATAGAGGTTGTCTATCCGTCCATGTTGACTGGCGCGGTGGAATATCGCCGCATGTTTACGGGATATATCACCGAAGAGATGCGGGCATACGACTTTTCAAACGATAGCAGACCGATTGATGTCGGCTACCGTGGCTCGGTGCAGCCACTGTACTTTGGACGTCTCGCTTACGAAAAGCGAGAGATTGGTGATCTGTTCGTCGAGAAAGCGAAAGGTCGCGGGCTGATGCTGGACGTCAGCAGTGCGCTGGAGACACGATTTACAGGGTCGAGGTGGATTCAATTTCTCGGGTCGTGCAAGGCAACGCTTGGTACGGAATCAGGTGCGAGCATTTTCGACCTGGATGGACGACTAGAGTCTTATTACGCGGAGCTCATAAGACAGTATGGCGAACATCCTGAGTCGCCCGAGTGGTGCGAAGAAATACTGGAGAAGTTGGCACCTTACGAGGGGTTGGTGAGCTACGCGCAGGTCTCGCCGAGGCACTTCGAGGCAGCGGCAACCCGCACCGTCCAGATTCTATACGAGGGGGCCTACAGCGGGATCTTCATGCCGGGGCGCCATTTTGTGCCGCTGAAGAAGGATTTTTCTAATTTTGAGGAGGTAATAGACAGCATAAGAGATCCGCGTGTTCGCAGCCTCCTGACCGACGCTGCATACGAGGAAATCGTCTGTAACAAGGAATTTTGGAGCGAGAACTTCGCCGCGCAGTTCGACGCGGCGCTGTCCAAACAGATGGAACGTAAGAATGTTTCCAAGGTGACGCGATTCTGTTCAAGCAAAACAACAAAGAAGAACGCTCTATTGATTTGTGCTCATGTACCGCAGCGAGATCCTCGAATTTCGTGGATAGCCGACTATGCGCCGGAGGCATATCAAGTCAACGTGTTAGGGGCGCACGACAAAGCCGATGCCCCGCCATTCCTCGTCACGAGCCGTTCAAACAGTGGACTTGAAATCCAAGCCTACAGGCGAATGCCTCGAAAACTTACATTCGAGGCGTTGACGGTCGAGGACTGCGGCTATGGAGACATCGGACGCAATCCTGGTTTGCTCGCTCTCAACATGATTTCTTCATTGGGAAGAATGAATGACGATGAAGCCACGGCACTTCTCGGGGGGCATTCGGCCAAAGACCGGATTCCGAGCCTTCGCTGGTATTGGGAGTATCTTCTCAATACCACGAACGCGCTGGTGAGGGCCGGAACGGCGATTAGTTCAATTGACTTACTGATCGCGGCCGATCTCGATTCATTGCTTGCGGCAGCCATCCTGAAGCGTCGACTAAAGATCCCTCTGATATACGACGCGCATGAATATTGGCCAGAGGCCGATCCTTTTGCAACGCGGTGGGAGGTGGGATTCTGGCGTTCATTGGAGGCCATGCTTCTGCCGGAAACGGACGCACGATTCACCGTGTCGCCGCCGTTGGCGCGTTTTATGTCGGAAACCTATGGATTTCCGTTTGTGGCGCTGCCAAACGCGGAGCCGTACGCGCCCCCTTCAGGCCGTCGACCAGGGAACAACGGGGCCTCCGTCGTGTTTCTTTTTCAAGGAGGCTTTGCCAAAGGACGTGGGCTGGAGTTGCTAATCAAGCATTGGCAATACACTTCGCCACAAGCGGAGCTCCATCTTCGAGGGCCGAGATGGGAGTATACAGATGCCCTTCAAGCTTTGGCGAAGGACTGCGGTCTTCTGGATACGCGCATCAAATTCCTTGATGCTGTCGATGAGTCGCAACTGGTGGAGGCGGCGGCATCCGCCTCGGTCGGGATCATTCCATATGAGCCTCATGGGGCGAACAATCGGGCATGCTGTCCAAACAAGCTGTCACAATATGCCGCAGCGGGTCTCCCGATATTCGGGAATGATACGGAGTTTGTGCGCCAAATTGTCCTAGAGAACGAAATCGGCAGAGTTGTCGATTTTCGGGATAGGAATGCGTTTGTTGCAGCGGTCAATGCGTTCGTCGAAAATTCGCAGGAACGTGAACGGCAAGGGCTAAGAGCGCGTAGCTTCTACGAACAGAAGTTCAACTGGCAGACGATCGGGAAGCCAATGTACGAGGCTTTCGAAGCCGTGCTCAATCCCTCATTCCGGAACACGTCAAGAAGCTTCGAGGCCGCTTCCGCGGACTTCATACAGTCTTCGGTGTTGGAAACGAGCGCACATGCCGAGCACGCCACAGTAGTTTCGAACGAGGGCTCACCCGTCGAGACTCATGACTCGGCATTCACCGATCCTGCGAATGCGGAGGACGGGGTCATCGGCGTCGGTGAAGGAACGGCCATTGCATTTGAAATTGGCGCTAATGCGTTTGAGAGCCCCTCGGTTCCCAATGAAAATGCCGGCGGGATGCTGAGAGCATCGTTCGGAAATTTGCTGCGCGCACTTGCCTCAACATTGCTCGTCTTGTCATCTGTGGCATGGCGAAATATGCCGGTCATGGTGCGCGGGTGGCTGATGCCTCTTGCGAACCGTGTTAGACGCGCGCTCGTACACCCATGTAAATAACAGATATGGAATTAACGTCTGCCATCGATGCGCTATCCGTGAATGAGGAAGTAATGCTGCCGCGCATGGAGAACCCGGCGTCCCATGGCGGAGCGCCGACTAGTTTTCCACGCATTCTGCGATTGCTTCTCTTGTGCGACTTTCGGCCCGACGGCGCCCAAACCGTGTTGGACCACATCAATGCGGTGGCTGAGCATTCAGGACACGAAGTGTCCGTGTTGTCGATACTTGGAGACCTTCCAAGAACGATCGATCTCGAGCGTTTTGACGGCGTCATCCTCCACTATTCGCTAATCATCTCGAATGACGAGTATCTCGATCCCGACTCGCGAGCGCGACTTCGACGATTTTCCGGACTAAAGGCGGTCTTCATACAGGATGAGTATCGTTTCGTAGATAAAACCTGTGAGGCGTTGCGCTATCTGGGTGTGCAACTGTTGTTTACCTGTGTTCCCGAGAGCGAATGGGAAAAGGTCTATCCGGACGAGCGCATCCCGGGGATGCGGAAGATCAATGTGCTAACTGGATATGTGCCTCACGGGTTGGTTGGTCGGACGCGGCGGGACTATCGGCAGCGGAGACTCGATGTCGGGTATCGCGGACGGCGCTTGCCGGCACATTACGGAGAATTGGCGCAGGACAAGTGGCGAATTGCGGAGCGCTTTTCAGCAGATGCTGCTAGATTCGGTCTCGTTTGCGATATTTCGTGCCAAGAGCACAGGCGTCTCTATGGCGAAAAATGGAACGAGTTTCTGCAAGGATGCAAAGCCGTGCTCGGTGTCGAAAGCGGAGCGAGCGTCTTCGACTTCCAAGGCGATATAGAAGAAAAGGTCATTACTTTCGAGAGACGAAACCCTGGTGCATCATTCGAGCAGATCCGGGAACACTGCTTCAGTGGGCTGGATGGGCTCATCAAGCTGAACCAGATATCGCCGCGCTGTTTCGAAGCCGCGGCTTTGGGCACGCTGATGATTCTGTACGAGGGAGAATATTCCGGAGTTTTGAAGCCCGGAAGACACTACGTTGCGTTGAAGAAAGATCATTCGAATATGAGTGAAGTCGTTGCGATTCTAAGGAATGAGCGCAAGTGGAATGAAATCACCGGCGCCGCTTACAAGGAGATCGCATTGAATCCTCTTTTCGGATATCGCCACTTCGGCACTGTCGTCGGAGCTGCGATATCCGACGCTTTCGCCCTGATTGATGCAGCTCTCGGCGTGCGCAACTACTATTCAGACGAAGCGTTTGCGGAAGCCACCATTGAGCATCGAAGGAGGCTGGCATCGCGGCAGGCGGATCGCGCTCGTTTTGCGACTCTTCGCTGGCGACTGATCGCCAAGTTCGTGGCGACCTCACCTCCATGGATTACGGCGCCACTGCGGCTTGTCTGGCGCACGTGGCGGCGATATCAAAGCAAAAATCTTACTTGAAGCGGGCGGGAGTCACTCGTCTATTCAATATTTCATCTAACGCGGAGTAACCAGTGAAGATCTTCATCACCGGCGGCCTGGGACAGGTCGGCTCTCACGTCGCCGAGATGCTGCTCGAGCGCGGCAACGAGGTCCTTGTCATTGACAATCTTGCCACTGGGCGCCGAGAGCATCTCGCGGCATACCCGAGGCTACACGTCGAGATAGCTAGCATTGCGGATAAGGAAGTGGTGGACAAATTCGTGTCCGACTTTAAGCCGGAGATTCTTGTTCACACCGCCGCGTCCTACAAAGACCCGGAAGACTGGTACAACGACGCCCTGACGAATGTCGTTGGTGGTGCGAATCTCGTGCAGGCCGCGAAGGCGCACGGCGTGAAGCGCTTCATTTATTTCCAGACCGCGCTGTGCTATGGCGTGAAGCCGCTGCAGCAGCCGATCCGCCTCGATCATCCGAAGTTCCCGGCCAACAGCAGCTACGCCATCTCGAAGACCGCCGCCGAGGACTACCTCGCGATTTCAGGCATCGACTTCGTGACCTTCCGTCTCGCCAACGTCATCGGTCCACGCAACGTCAGTGGGCCTTTGCCGATCTTCTATCAACGCCTCACTGAAGGTAAGCGCTGCTTCGTGACCAAAGCTCGGCGCGACTTCGTGTTCGTCAAGGACCTCGCACGCGCGGTCGTCAAGGCTGTCGACGGCATCGGCAAGGGCACTTACCACTTCTCGTCCGGCAAGGACATCGCGATCAAAGAGCTTTACGACGCGGTCGTCGCCGGTATCGGTCTGCAGGAATATCCGGAACCGGAGATCCGCGAGCTAGGTCCTGACGACGCGCCTAGCATCCTGCTCGACCCGAGCCGTACTTTCCAGGATTTCGGCCAGATAGAGTTCACGCCGCTCGCGATACTGGTTGCCGAGGCAGTGAAGTATTATCGCGAGTTCGGTGTGCATGGCGGCTATACGCACCTGCGACATGAAGAGAAGAAGTAAGCGATGCGTATCCTCATCACCGGCGGCGCCGGCTGTCTCGGCTCGAATCTCGTAGAGCACTGGTTACCTCAGGACCATCAGATTCTCGTCATCGACAACTTCGCGACCGGCAAGCGCGAGGTGGTCCCGGCCGGTGTGCCCGGGCTCGAAGTCGTCGAGGGCAGCATCGTCGACGCAGCGCTGGTCGACGCGCAGTTCGCGCGTTTCCGACCCGACATCGTCGTGCACAGCGCCGCGGCCTATAAAGATCCGAATGACTGGGCGGAGGACGCGGCAACCAACGTAACCGGCAGCATTCACGTCGCGCGCGCGGCCGCGGCTCACGGCGCGAAGCGCATCGTGAACTTCCAGACTGCTCTCTGTTACGGTCGGCCGGACGCCGTGCCGATTCCGGTGTCATTGCGCACTGCGCCGTTCACGAGCTACGGCGTGTCAAAGACGGCCGGCGAGCAGTACATGCGGATGGGCAGCGTGCCGGTCGTGTCGCTGCGCCTCGCCAACGTGACCGGGCCGCGGCTCGCGATCGGGCCCATCCCGACATTCTACAAGCGGCTCAAGGCGGGGCAGAAATGCTTTTGCAGTGACACGGTGCGCGACTTCCTCGACATGTCGGATTTTCTGTCGCTGATGGATCGGCTGCTCGAAGATGACGTCGAGCCCGGCGTCTATAACGTATCGACGGGCGAAGGGCACAGCATCAAGGAGATCTACGACTTCGTCGTGAGCTATCTGAAATTGACGCCTACCGAGCAAGTTCCGATCGTGCCGCCCGCCGCGGATGACGTTCCCGTCGTCGTGCTCGAACCGGCCGAGACCGAGCGCAGGCTCGGTTGGCGGGCAAAGGTGTCTTTCGCGGACACGCTGCGTCGTCAACTAGAGTGGTACGGCCTTCACGGCGTGACGGACGTCTACAGTCATCTGTCCGCGCCCAAGACCTGAGAGGCGAACGCGCAACATGATCACGCTGGATATCAAAGGGTCGACGTCGTTGGTCGTCGGTGGGGCGGGGTTCGTCGGCAGCAATCTCGTCAAGCAGTTACTCGCGTATGAAGCAAAGCGCGTGCACGTCGTCGACAATCTGCTATCTGCGGAAAGGGACAACATCCCGTTCGATCCGCGCGTCGCCTTCACCGAGGCGTCGATCACGAGCGATCGGGTACTTGGTGCATTGACCGATGAGTACGATTTCGTCTTCCACCTCAGCACCTATCACGGCAATCAGAGCTCGATCCACGATCCGCTGGCCGATCACGAGAACAACACGCTGACGACGCTGAAGCTCTTCGAGCGCCTGAAATACTTCAGGGCACTGAAAAAGGTCGTTTATTCGTCTGCCGGGTGCTCGGTCGCAGAGAAGACCTTTGGTGAGGCGAAGGCCACCGAGGAAACGGATCTCGTCTCGCTGGTGCAGGACAGTCCGTACTCGATGTCGAAGATTTTTGGGGAGTTCTATGCGAAATACTATTTCAAGCAGCACGCTCTGCCTACCGTCCGGGCGCGCTTCCAGAACGTCTATGGGCCGGGCGAGATCCTGGGTGCCGGCCATTGGCGTGGCACGCCGGCATCGGTCTGGCGCAATGTAACTCCGACCTTCATCTACAAGTCGATCAAAGGCGAGGCGTTGCCGCTAGAAAACGAAGGCATCGCATCCCGCGATTTCATCTACGTCGAGGATATCGCGGCCGGCCTCATCGCTTGCGCGACGCGCGGCACGGCCGGTGAAGCCTACAATCTCGCAAGCGGAGTAGAGACGACGATCCGCGAGCTCGCCGAGCGCATCAACGAGCTCACCGGCAATCGCGCGCCGATCGAGCTCTTGCCGAAGCGCGCCTGGGACAACAGCGGCAAGCGCTACGGCAGCACGGCGAAGAGCGAGCGTGAGCTCGGCTTTCGCGCCAATACCGGGCTGGCCGAAGGACTGGCGCGCACCATCGAATGGACGCGGGAGAACTTGCCGCTGATCGAGCGCAACGTCGCCAAGCACGTCATTCACATGCGAGGGGGCTGAGACCATGTGTGGCATTGCCGGCATCGTCGACATCGCCGGACACGCGGTCCCCGCGCTCGGGCGCAGGTTGCAGGTAATGAACGCGCTGCAGGAGCACAGAGGTCCGGACGACGCTGGCACGTGGCAGAGTGCGGACGCCGCCGTGGGCTTTGGCCATCGCCGGCTGACGATCATCGATTTGTCGACGGGCGGTCATCAACCGATGTGCGGGCCGAACGATACGGTGATCACCTATAACGGCGAAATCTATAACTACGTCGAGCTGCGCGAACGCTACGCTGGCGATTGGGCATTCCGGACCCATTCGGATACGGAAACCATACTGGCCGCCTACGCGCGTCATGGGCTCAATTGCCCCCAGGTGCTGCGCGGTATGTTTGCGTTCGCCCTGTGGGACGCTCGGGAGCGACGCCTGGTATGTGCGCGCGATCGTTTCGGCATCAAGCCGTTCTATTACGCGCAGGTCGATGGACGCTTGATCTTTGCTTCCGAGGCCAAGGCTCTCATTCCGTTCCTGCCGGCCATCGAGACGGATCGCGCCGGGTTTGCGGAGTACCTGACCTTCCAGTACACCATCAACGAGCGCACCCTGTTTGCGGGTGTTCGCCAGCTCGCACCCGGTCACATGCTGGTGCTCGAGAACGGAAAGCTCACCGAGCGCCGCTACTGGGACGTCCACTACGATATCGATCACGATCATAGCCCGGCGTATTTCGAACGCCGGCTGCGCGAGCTCGTCGACGACTCCGTTCGCATCCACTTGCGCAGCGACGTGCCGATCGGCAGTTACATGTCCGGTGGCATCGATTCGAGCCTCATTGCGATCCTTGCGAGCCGGGCCGATGCGCGTAACCATGAAGCCTTCCACGGCAAGTTCACCTGCTTCCCGGGCTACGATGAGAGCCACTACGCGCGTGCGGCAGCGCAGGCGAGTGGCAAGACCCTGAACGAGATCGACATCACTGCGGATGATTTCCGCCGGCATGTTGGGAAGCTCATCTATCATCTCGACCAGCCGGTTGCGGGGCCAGGCTCCTTCCCTCAGTACATGACTTCCGGGCTTGCGGCGACCAAGGTCAAGGTCGTGCTCGGCGGACAGGGCGGGGACGAGATCTTCGGCGGCTACGCGCGCTACCTGCTCGCGTATTTCGAGCAATGCATCAAGGCCGCCATCGACGGCACCTATAAGAACGGCAACTTCGTCGTCACCGCCGAATCGATCATCCCGAATCTCGGTGTGCTGCGCGAATACGTGCCGCTGATCAAGACCTTCTGGAGCAAGGGGTTGTTCGAGCCGCTCGATCGCCGCTATTTCCGGCTCGTCGATCGCTCTGTCGATATGGTCGACGAGGTCGACTGGTCCGCGCTCGATCGTGATGCCGTCTACGAGGCTTTCTCGTCCGTCTTCAACTCCACGCGCAACGTACGCCACGAGGCTTACTTCGATAGCATGACGCACTTCGACTTCAAGTGTCTGCTGCCGGCGCTGTTGCAGGTCGAGGATCGCATGAGCATGGCACACGGCTTGGAATCGCGCGTGCCGTTCCTGGATCACCCCCTGATCGAATTCGTGGCTTCGGTGCCCGCCGACGTCAAGTTCCAGGGCGGTCACATGAAGCATTTGATCAAGCGCGCCTACGCCGACGTGATCCCGCCGGAGATTCTGGACCGCCGCGACAAGATGGGCTTTCCGGTGCCGCTGAAAGAGTGGATGGGGGGGGAGCTGAAGGAATTCATCCTCGATACCTTCGGTTCCGCGCGGGCGCAAACGCGTCCGTGGATCAACGCCAAGGCGATCCAGGCTCAGCTCGACAGCGTAGGCCAGTTCAGCCGCAAGCTGTGGGGGCTGTTGTCGTTGGAGCTGTGGTATCAAAACTTCCACGATCGGGCCGGGTACTTCAAGGGGCTCTTGGACCAGAGGGGAGCAGTTCCATGAGTGCGGGAAGTCGTAGGTATTCGGTTGTTGTTTTGATATGCGCGTTTGCAGCAGGGACATTCTTTGCGCCCACCCAATTGAACCTGGCGCACGCCGAGTCCAGCGCAGAAGTCGCGAATCTATTGGAAGTATCTTCCGTTCAGGAATCGCTGGACTGCCTGAGCGATGAATTGATCGAGACTGTGCGAAACGAAGGAAGCTTGAACAGAGCGTTGGCTGAGTGTCGACAGGAGCTGCAGGCTTCCATAGAAGCGGCGTTTGGCGCTACGAATGAAGACACGCTCCGAGCAATACTGGCTACCATCGTAGCGGCGAACTTTGCGGAGTATGGCTCCAGCACTGCCATCGAGTATTCCGCGATTGCGTCGGAAGCGTTTCTGAATTGCGGTAATACCGTGATCCTTGTTGGCCATCTGTTTGGACTACGCGATGAACGTCTGCGCACGGTTGGGTTCGATGGAGGCAGCATCGGAAACCACGCGCAACTGCTTTATTCGGATCCGGCCGGCGATTTTCTGCTGGATCCGACTGTAGGAATAATTGCCAAGATCGGTTTCGATGATCTGTTGCGCGGTGTCCGAATACCGCGCAGCGCCATCAAAATTTATCCCATCAAGGCGAGGACCATAGAGACATTCCGCCTGACCGTGCTCGAGGCCCTGACCCATGGGAGCTATAAGCCGTCCGATTTCATGTACATGCATGAGACGGTTGCAGAACATATAAGCAAAGGAGGCCTCGAGAATTACTTCACGCCGGCCGGCATCTACCTGCGTCGAGCCAAAAGCATGGCGAACACAGAACAGGATCGGATGCAGCGCCGTAACGCGATCGGGAGTTCGAGGGCAAATGCTGGTAGGACCCGTCAATGAAATTATTGACGGTGGTCGGCGCCCGGCCGCAGTTCGTGAAAGCAGCGCCGGTGAGTCGAGCGCTGGCCGAAGCTGGAATCGAAGAAGCGCTGGTCCACACCGGCCAGCACCACGATGCACGGATGTCTCAGGTCTTTTTCGACGAGCTGGGCATTCCGTCGCCGCGCCACAATCTCGAGATTCATGGCGGCGGTCACGGAGACATGACGGGGCGCATGCTGTTGGCGCTGGAGCCGGTGGTGGTGGCCGAGCGGCCCGATATGGTGCTCGTCTATGGCGACACGAATTCGACGCTTGCGGGAGCGCTGGTGGCGTCGAAGCTGCATATTCCGGTCGCGCACGTCGAAGCCGGCCTGCGTTCCTTCAACCGCCGCATGCCGGAGGAAGTCAACCGCATCCTGACCGACCACGTCAGTGCACTGCTGCTGTGCCCGACGCGCACCGCAGTCGATAATCTCGCCGCGGAAGGCATTACCCGGGGCGTATACCATGTCGGCGACGTGATGTACGACGCGACGCTGCTCGCCCGGCGCATCGCGGAAACGCGTTCGGCCGCGCTTTCCGCTCTGGGTGTGGAGCCCGGCAACTACGCGCTCGCAACCGTACATCGCGCGGAAAACACCGACGATCCCGTACGACTCGCGGCCATCCTCGGCTGGCTGCGTGAGCGCGCGCGGGCACGCCGTGTCGTGCTGCCGATCCATCCGCGCACGCGCGCGCGCGCCGCGGCGGCCGGACTGTCTTTCGACGGTATCGTGACCTGCGAGCCGGTCGGTTACATCGACATGGCGCGCCTGCTCGGCAATGCGGCCGAGGTCTATACCGACTCGGGCGGCGTGCAGAAAGAGGCCTACTTTCATCGCACGCCGTGCGTGACCTTGCGCGAGGAGACCGAGTGGGTGGAGACCGTCGAGTGCGGTTGGAACCGCCTTTGGCAGGGGCCCGATTACGCGCCGCGTCGCGATATCACGGATTACGGCGAGGGCAGGGCGGCCGAAACCATCGTCGCGCTTGTGCAGCAGGCGCTGCGTCCGCTCTGAACGGCTGCCGTCCTTCACCAGCAGCCGTGAAGGCGCGAACGCCCGCCGTCGTCCTGTATTCGCGGCGCGTGCCCGGTAGCCGCGGCCTGATCCCGGAAACACTGGCGCATCTCACCGGCGCGGTGGCGGTTGAAGGCGCGCCGCCGCGCCCGCGCGGCCTGCTCTCGCGCTGGCTGGATCGAAACGCCTACAGCTCGCTGTCCTATGTCATCGATTGGCTCGACGCGTTCCGCCGCGCGCCGCTGCTGGACGTAAGCTGCTGCAACATCATGAACCTCGCGGAGTGGCCGCGTGCGCGTCGTCTCGCGGCGACGGCGCCGTTGGTCATCGTCCTGCATTCGGCGGCCGGCGATGACGTCTCGGTCGTCGGACGCTTCGTGGAAGCGCTGCAGGCGCGTCGCGGGCGGCTGTTGCTGTTCTTCGGCAACGAATACACGCTGATGCCGCAAAAGATCCGTTTCGCGCAGTCCGTGGAGGCGGACTTCATCGCCTCCCAGTTGCCGCCGGCCGCGGGCGCCTGGTTGTATGCCGAATGCCCGAAGTCCAAGGTACTGCACGCGCCGGCCGCTTTGAATCCGCTTCGTTTCCGTCCGCTCGGTCTCCCGCGTGACGTCGACGTCGGCTTTCGCGGCGATCTCTATCCGCTCAGCATCGGTGACGACGAGCGCACGCGTGTGCTCGAGCGCTTCAGAACTCAGGGCGAACGCTGGGGGCTACGTGTCGACATCCGCTACGAGCGCGTGCCCGGCCCGCGCTGGAACGAATGCTTGAATCGCTGGCACGGCATCGTCGGCGCCGAGTCGGGGACGTACTTCCTGGAGCGCGACGACGTCACCGAACGCAAGGTCAAGGCGCATCTCTCGCTGCATTCGCAAGAGAGCTTCGAGGAAGTGCGGAGATTGTTCTTCGACACCCATCCGAACCCCGTGTCAGGCAAGGCGATTTCCTCGCGCCATTTCGAACCCATCGGCACGCGCACCGCGCAGCTCCTGCTCACTGGCACGTACAATGACATCCTGCGCGCCGATGAGCACTATTTCGCTATCGCGCGCGATTTGTCCGATGTCGAGACGGTGGTCGAGCGCTATCGAGATCCGGCCGAACGCGCGCGGATCGTCGAGGCGGCGTGGCAGCTCGCGATGCAAGGCCATACCTACGATCATCGCGTAGCGGCGTTGGTCGAAGCGGCGCTCGCATGAGCGCGGATCGGCGTGATGCTCGGCAGCCACCGCGTGTCCTGATCGTGATCGGCCAACTCGACGTCGGCGGCGCCGAACGACACGTCGCGCAGATCGCGCCCGCACTCAGGGCACGCGGGATCGATGTTTCGATCTTTACACTGAAGCCGGGCGGTGCGCTGGCCGCTGCAGTGGCTGCGGCCGGTGTCCCCGTGCTCGCGCATCTCGAGCGGAAAAGGGGCCTGCGAGGATTGCTGCAGGCTGCGCTTCGTCTCGCCGGCCTCGCTCGCCGTGAACGTTACGATATCGTGCACTTCTTTCTGCCCGCAGCTTATCTCGTAGGGGTTTGCGCCACCTGGGCGCTTCCCGTCCGTCGCGTCATGAGCCGGCGTAGTCTGGCCCGCTACCAGGCGCGCTATCCCGGCGTCCGCTTGCTCGAGCGGCTGCTGCATCGACGGATGGACTGTGTGCTCGCCAACTCACGCGCGGTGGCGCGCGAGCTCGCGACGGAGGGCATGCCGCTGGACCGCCTGGGGCTCGTCTACAACGGTGTGATCGACCGCACGCAAGGAATTGCGCGGGACGCTGCGCGCGCTGCTCTCCGCTTACCCGCGGACGTGCTCGTGTTCGCGATGATCGCGAACCTCATCCCGTACAAAGGACACGGCGATCTGCTCCATGCCCTTGCGCAGGCCAGCGCGAGACTGCCCTCCGGCTGGACGATGCTGCTCGTGGGCCGCGACGACGGCATAGGTCTCAGTTTGCGTGAGGAGGCGCGTCGCCTGAGGCTCGATGGACACCTGCGTTGGCTGGGTGCCCTGGACGACGTGGGACCCGTGCTCGCGGCCGCGGACATCGGCGTGCTTTGTTCGCATGAGGAGGGCTTCAGCAACGCGGTGCTGGAAGGGATGGCCGCGGGCCTGCCGATGATCGTCACCGACGTCGGCGGAAATGCGGAGGCCGTCATCGACGGCGTCTGCGGCCGAGTCATCCCGGCACATGTTCCTGCAGCCCTCGCCGCGGCCTTGACCGAGCTTGCGGCCTCGCCGGCGGATCGGGCGCGCATGGGAGAGGCCGCACGTGCGCGCGCTGCCCAATCGTTCACCGTGGAAGCCTGCGTCGCGCAATACGAACTGCTCTACCGTAATCTCGTCGCCGGCGTGACGCCGCCGTTGCCGCCGGCCGCGTTCAATATCTGAGCGGCGCCACGTGGGCGTGACGAGCGAATTCCCCGAACTGCGGAACCTTCTCCCATGTGCGGACTGACCGGTTACTTGACTACGGACCGTGTCGCGGACGATGTCCTCGCTGCGATGACCAATGCCCTCCACCACCGCGGCCCCGACGCCGGCGACACCTGGCACGATACACAAGCCGGCATCGGCCTAGGTCATCGCCGCCTGTCGATCCTCGATCTCTCGCCCGCCGGCGCGCAGCCGATGCATTCGCGGGATGGGCGCTACGTCATTGCGTTCAACGGCGAGATCTACAACTTCGCGCGGCTGCGCGCAGAGCTGGAGAAGCTCGGCGCAAGCTTCGTCGGTCATTCGGACACCGAAGTGCTGCTCGCGGGTTTCGTCGCCTGGGGGGTGGAGGCGACGCTGAGGCGCACGAACGGCATGTTCGCGATTGCGCTGTGGGATCGCGAGCGGCGGGAGCTGCATCTGGCGCGCGATCGACTCGGGGAGAAGCCGCTGTACTACGGCTGGCATGGGCAGGCTTTCCTGTTCGCGTCCGAATTGAAAGCGCTGCACGCGTGGCCGGGTTTTCGGCCGGAGGTCGATCGCGATGCGCTCGCGGCCTATCTGCGCCACAACTACATTCCCGATCCCCTTTCGATCTATCGCGGCTTCGCCAAGCTGATGCCCGGCACCTGGCTCACGCTGCCCGCGCATGCGCGACCCGGTGACCGGCCCATGCCGCGCGCGTACTGGTCGCTGCTCGAGGCCGCCGCGCGCGGGCGCGCCGCGCCGTTCGATGGCAGCGATGAAGAGGCCGTGGAGGCGCTAGATGGGACGCTGCGACGGTCCGTTGCCGATCGCATGGTGGCGGATGTGCCGCTCGGCGCCTTTCTCTCCGGCGGTATCGACTCCTCGACCGTCGTCGCGCTGATGCAGGCGCAGAGTGCGCGGCCCGTGCGCACCTTCAGCATCGGCTTCACGGTGCCGGCCTACGACGAGGCGCCGCACGCGCGCGCCGTCGCGGCGCATCTCGGCACGGATCACACCGAGCTCTACGTCAGCCCCGAGGAGACGCAGGCCGTCATCCCGCAGCTCGCGACGATGTACGACGAGCCTTTCGCGGACTCCTCGCAGATCCCGACCTATCTCGTGTCCGCGCTCGCGCGTCGCCACGTGACGGTCGCGATGTCGGGTGACGCGGGCGACGAGTTTTTCGCGGGGTACACGCGCTACACGGCGGCCGTCGGTCTATGGCGGCGGCAGGCGCGGCTGCCGCTCGTCGTTCGCCGAACGGGTGCGCGATCGCTGAGGGCCGTGCCGCCCGCCGCCTGGGATCGCTTCTTCGCCGTGCTGGGGCCGCTGCTGCCGGCCCGCTTCCGCCAGCAGATGCCGGGCGACAAGCTGCACAAGCTCGCAAACTTGCTTGCGATCGACGATCCGCTCGCGATGTACCTGCGCATGATCTCGCTGTGGCACGCGCCCGAGCGGGTCGTGCGCGGCGCCCGGGAGCCGGCGACGATCATGGACATCGCCGCGCGGCTGCCGCCGGGACTCGATTTCATCGAACGCATGATGGCGATCGACACGCTGCACTATCTGCCCGGCGACATCCTGACCAAGGTCGATCGCGCGAGCATGGCCGTCAGCCTCGAGGCCCGCGTGCCCTTCCTCGATCACGAGGTCGTCGAGCTCGCGTGGCGCATGCCGCTCGCGTTGAAGTTGCGCCGGAACACGGGCAAGTGGGTGCTGCGCGAAGTGCTCGCTCGCTACGTGCCGCGCGCGCTGTTCGAGCGGCCCAAGATGGGCTTCGGAGTCCCGATCGACGCCTGGCTGCGCGGCCCGCTGCGCGACTGGGCCGAGGCGCTGCTCGACGAGCGGCGCCTGCGCGAGGGCGGCTACTTCGATCCCGCGCCGATCCGGCAGGTGTGGCAGGCGCATCTCGCGGGCGGCCAGAACCTGCAGTACCTGCTGTGGGGCGTGCTGATGTTCGAGGCGTGGCGGGAGCGGTTCGGGCGTTGAT
>DAOKZI010000003.1:186308-250815 GCA_035325705.1 Gammaproteobacteria bacterium | reverse complement strand
GCTGATGTTCGAGGCGTGGCGGGAGCGGTTCGGGCGTTGATGGGACGACCGCGCTCTTCGTAGCCCGGATGAGCGCAGCGAATCCGGGATCTTCATGCGCTTCGTCGAGCGCGGATCCCCGGATTCGCTGCGCTCATCCGGGCTACGGGGAATCCCATCCGGTAAAATGCGCGGGCCTTTTCGCGAGTCGATTTCTCTTGAACACCCTGCTGTACGTCGTCACGGAGGACTGGTACTTCTGGTCCCACCGCGTCGATCTCGCCTGCGCCGCGCGGCGGGCGGGTTATCGCGTGCTCGTCGCCACGCGCTGCGGGGCGCTTCGCGCGCGCATCGAGGCGCGCGGCCTCGAGTGCGTCGATCTGCCGTTCGAGCGTTCGCTGCGCCATCCGCTGCGCGATCTGCGCCTTCTGTTCGCGCTGGATGCGTTGATCGCGCGCGAGCGTCCCGTGCTCGTGCATCTCGTCGCCCTGAAACCGATCCTGCTCGCGGCGCTCGCGCTGTGGCGCAGGCCGCGTACGCGCTTCGTGCACGCGCTGACCGGCATGGGCTATCTGTTCTCCTCCAGCGACGGCCTCGCGCGGCACTTGCAGCGCGCCGTGCGGCCGCTGCTGCGTGCGATCCTCATGCGCCCGAACTCGCACGCGATCGTGCAGAACGAGGAAGATCTGCGGTTGCTCGCCGGGCTCGGCGTGCCGGCCGCGCAGGCGACGCTGATCCGCGGCGCCGGTGTCGATCTTTCGCACTATGCGCCGCAGCCGGAGGCGAGCGGCCCGCCGCTCGTGCTGCTTGCCGCGCGCATGCTGCGTGACAAGGGCATCGCCGAATTCCTCGCCGCCGCGCCGCGCGTGCGTGCGCGCCATCCGGAGGCGCGCTGCGTGCTCGTCGGCGGCGTGGATCCCGACAATCCTGCCGCCTATGGCGCGAGCGAGCTCGAAGCGGCCGCGCAGGCGGCCGGCGTCGAATGGTGGCGTCACCGCGAAGACATGGCGCCCGTCTACGCGCAGGCGACGGTGGTGTGTCTGCCCTCTTATCGCGAAGGCTTGCCGAAAGTGCTGCTCGAAGCGGCGGCCAGCGCGCGCGCGCTGGTCGCAACCGACGTGCCGGGCTGTCGCGACGTCTGCCGGCCCGATGTGAGCGGGCTGCTCGTGCCTGCGCGAGACGCGGAGGCGCTCGCCGAGGCGATCTCGACGCTGCTCTCGGATCCGGCTTTGCGCGCGCGTCTCGCGCAGGGCGCCCGCGCGCTCGTCGAACGCGAGTTCTCCGCGGACGCGGTGCACGCCGCGACGCTCGCGCTCTACGCGCGCCTCGGCGTCCACCCGGCATGACGCGCGTCGTCGTCACCGGTGCGAACGGCTTCGTGGGGCGCCGCGTCTGCGCGCATCTGGTCGACGCCGGCCGCGAAGTCGTCGCCGTCGTGCGCGACGCGCGTGCGACGGTGCCGGCCGGCGTCGCGCAGGTCGTGCACATCGGCGACATCGACGCTCGGACCGACTGGCGCCCTGCGCTCGCGTCCGGCGACGTCGTGGTCCATCTCGCCGCGCGCGCCCACCAGGGCGAGGAGGCCGCGGCGCGCGCGGACTTCCAGCGCATCAACGTCGACGGCACACGCGGGCTGGTCGAGGCGGCGGCGGCGGTGCAGGTCGCGCAGATCGTCTATCTCAGCTCGGCGAAGGTCTACGGCGAATGCTCGTGGATGGACGCGGACGGCGAACCGCATGTCTACACGATCGACGATGTCCCGCATCCGCGCGGACCCTACGGCGAGTCCAAGCTCGCGGCGGAAGCGCTGCTGCGCGAACGCTGTGCGGCGGCGGGCATCGCTTTGACCGTACTGCGTCCGCCGCTCGTCTACGGCCCGGGCAACAAGGCGAATCTGCAGGCGCTGCTCACGGCGATCGCACGCGGCGTCCCGCTGCCGCTCGCATCGATCCGCAATCGCCGCAGTCTGGTGCACGTCGACAATCTCGCGGACGCGATCGCGCGCGCGATCGACACGGCGCACGGCATTCGGCTCTACACCGTCGCCGACGTGGATCTGTCGACGCCGGATCTCGTGCGCGCGCTGGCGCTGGGGCTCGGCCGCGCGCCGCGGCTGCTGCCCTGTCCGGTCGGCGCGCTGCGCCTGCTCGGCAGGCTCAGCGGCAGGACCGCCACGATCGAGCGGCTGATCGGGTCGATGGTGCTCGATCGCGCGCGCATCATGCGCGAGCTGGATTGGCGTCCGCGCGTCGATCTCGCCTCGGCGATGCGCGCGATCGGCGTCGCGCATCGGGAAGCCTCATGCCGCTGATCGTGCTCGTGGGCGCCTGTCTCGCCGCAGTCGCGATGACGGCGCTGGTGCGGCGCTATGCGCTCGCGCGCGCCGTCGTCGACGTGCCGAACGAACGCAGCCTGCACACGGCGCCGACGCCGCGCGGCGGCGGTCTCGCGATCGCGCTCGTCGTGCTCGCAGTGCACGCCTGGCTCATCTTCGATGGCCTGATCGATCTCCGGCTCGGGCTCGCCTGGGGACTGGGCGCCGGTGTCCTCGCCGTGCTCGGCTGGATCGACGACCACCGGCCGCTCGGCACGGGCCTGCGTTTCGGCGTGCAGACCGTCGTGATCGCCGTGGCGATTGCGAGCGGGGCAGGGCCCGCCGACGCCTGGACCGCGGCCGGCGTGCTCCATGCCGTTGCCGGCATCGTCGGCCTGGTGTGGTTCGTGAACCTCTACAACTTCATGGACGGCGCCGACGGGCTTGCCGGCACGCAGTCGCTGCTGACGGCGCTCTTGCTCGGACTGCTCGCGCTGGACGCGGGCGCTCGCAGCGCCGGCCTCGCGCTGCTCGCGCTGAGCGGCGCAAGCGCGGGCTTTCTCCGCTACAACCTGCCGCCGGCGACGATCTTCCTCGGCGACGTCGGCAGCTATTTCCTCGGCGGCTATCTGGGCCTCTATCTCTGGCAGCATGTACACGCCGGCGGCGCGCCGTGGCCGTGGCTGATCGTGCTGTCCCCGTTCGTGACGGATGCGACGCTGACGCTGGCGAGCCGCATCATCGCCGGCGAACGCTGGTGGGCGGCGCATCGCCGGCATGCCTACCAGCGGCTGGTGACGGCCGGCTGGTCGCACGGCCGCCTCGTCACCGCCTTCGCGCTCTACGGACTGCCGCTCGCGGGCCTTGCCTGGCTGGCGCAGCAGCGTCCTGCGCTCGGACCCTGGTTCGCGCTGCTTGCCTACGTTTCGGGTGTTACCATATGGCGCATGATCGCCGCCGTGACGAATCGCCGCGCCCGCCGCTGATGCGCTTGCCCCGGATCAGGACCGTCGTCATTTCGCACGATCTGTTCATGATCGCGCTGGCGTGGCTGCTCGCGCTGTCCGCGCGTTTCAACTTCGGCATGCCGCCGGCCGATCACCTGCACAGCGCCTTGCGTGCGCTGCCCGTGGTGCTGCTCGTCCAGGGCGCGATCGCGTGGTACTTCCGGCTCTACCGCGGTCTGTGGCGCTTCGCGAGCCTGCAGGATCTGTGGAACATCGTGCGCAGCGCCGCGCTCGGCGCGCTCGGCGTCGCCCTCGCGCTGTTCGTCGTCATGCGTCTCGAAGGCATTCCGCGCTCGCTGCTGATGCTGTATCCGCTGTTCCTCGTGTTCCTGCTCGGCGGCCCGCGCCTCTTGTACCGGCTCACCAAGGATCGCAGCATCAATCTGCACAACATCCGCAACGGCGAGCGCGTGCTCGTCGTCGGCGCGGGCAGCGGCGGCGAAATGCTCCTGCGCGACATCCTGCGCGACGGCAACTACGTGCCGGTCGGGCTCGTCGACGATCGCGCCGGCCTCGCGCGCATGCGCATCCACGGTGTTCCGGTGCTCGGCGCCATCGATCGGCTGCCCGAGCTCACTGAGCGCTATCAGGTCGACCGCGTGTTCATCGCGATCCCATCCGCGACCAATGCCCAGATGCAGCGCATCGTCGGTCTGTGCGAGCGCGCGGGCGTGCCCTTCCGCACCTTGCCCCGGCTGCAAGATCTGGTGTCCGGCCGGGTCGGCCTGCGCGAGGTGCGCGAAGTGTCGATCGACGATCTGCTCGGCCGCAGCGCCGTGCAGCTCGACTGGGACGGCATCCAGCGCCAGCTCCTCGGGCAGACGGTGCTGGTCACGGGCGGCGGGGGGTCGATCGGATCCGAGCTGTGCCGGCAGGTCGCGCGGCTCGGCGTCGCGAAGCTCGTCGTCTACGAGCGCAGCGAATATCAGCTCTATCTCGTCGAACGCGAGCTGCGGCGCGTGTTTCCGCATCTCGCGCTGGAGGCGATGCTCGGCGACGTCTGCGACGCCGTCGCGCTCGAGCACGCCTTCATTACGCACCAGCCGCGGCTGGTGTTCCATGCGGCCGCCTACAAGCACGTGCCGATCGTCGAGGCGCAGATCCGCGAAGGCGTGCGCAACAACGTGCTCGGGACTCATCACGTCGTCGAGGCCGCGGATCGCCACGGCTGCGAGGCGATGGTGCTGATCTCGACCGACAAGGCGGTGCGGCCGAGCAGCGTGATGGGCGCGACGAAGCGCTTCGCGGAGCTGCTGTGCGAGCGGCGCAATCTGGAGTCGAAGACGCGCTATGTGACGGTGCGCTTCGGCAACGTGCTCGATTCGGCCGGCAGCGTGGTGCCGCTGTTCCGCGATCAGATCCGCAGCGGCGGCCCCGTCACCGTGACGCATCCCGAGGCCACGCGCTACTTCATGACGATACCGGAGGCCTGCCAGCTCATCCTGCAGGCCGCGGCGGTCGGCAAGGGCGGCGACATCTTCGTCCTCGACATGGGCGAGCCCGTCAACATCACCTATCTCGCCGAACAGATGATTCGCCTCTCGGGTCATGCGCCGGGCGAGGACATCCGGATCGTCTACACGGGGCTGCGGCCGGGCGAGAAGCTGCGGGAGGAGCTCTTCCACGCCGAGGAGAACCTGCGCCACACGCCGCATCCGAAGCTGCTGCTCGCCGCGCAGACGGGCTTGGAGCCGGCGCGCATCCAGGAACTGTACGAGCGCTTGATCCAGGCCTGCGACGCATTCGACGAGAAGCGCATCCGCGAGCTCTTGACCGAGGCAGTGCCGGAGTTGTCCGATGAGCCTCGTGCCGCCGCGCGCGACACGAGGGTCGTGCAGTTCAAGCGGCACTGAATGGCTGCGACGTGAATCACTACGAGCGTAAAGACGCCGCGGGTCGTCGCCAAAGAGGCCTGGACGCCGGTGCCGAAAGCGGGCATCCGGACGATAGGGACGTTCCCGATGCGCCCCGAGTCCATGTAGCCCGGATGAGCAACGCGAATCCGGGATCGGGCGCTCGTCTGGCGCTAGCGCTCGAACCGGCGTCCGATCCCGGATCCGCTGCGCTCATCCGGGCTACGAAGAGGAAGCCGCGTAGCCCGGAAGGAGCGGCAGCGGAATCCGGGCGGGGATGGCGCGGGCGCGAGATCTTTCGCTCCTTCACGCGCCCGTCCGTAAGGATGTGACCAAACCGTCGAGCGATAACTGCGCTCAGTCGCCCACGCAACGAAAAAGGGAGTTGATCGTGACCCCGAAGGTACGCAAGGCAGTCTTTCCCGTCGCCGGTCTAGGCACGCGTTTCCTGCCCGCCACCAAGGCGAACCCGAAAGAAATGCTGCCGATCGTCGACAAGCCGCTGATCCAGTACGCCGCCGAGGAGGCGGTCGCGGCCGGCATCGAGGAGCTGATTTTCGTCACCGGCCGCGCCAAGCGCGCGATCCCGGATCACTTCGACAAGGCCTATGAGCTGGAGGCCGAGCTCGAAAAGAACAACAAGGCGAAGATGCTCGACATCGTGCGCAACATCCTGCCGCCGCAGGTGTCCTGCATCTATATCCGGCAGGCCGAGCCGCTGGGCCTGGGCCACGCGGTGCTGTGCGCGCGGCCGGCGATCGGCAACGAGCCCTTCGCCGTCATCCTCGCCGACGATCTGATCGACGGCCGTCCGCAAGGCTGCCTCGCGCAGATGGTCGAGGTGTTCACGCACTACAACACCGGCGTGATCGCCGTGCAGCCGATTCCGCGCGAAGACACGGACAAGTACGGCATCGTCGAGATCAAACCGATCGACGAGCGCGTCGGCAAGATCCAGAACATCGTCGAAAAGCCGAAGCCGGAGGTCGCGCCGTCCAACCTCGCCGTCGTCGGGCGCTACATTCTGCCGGCGAGCATCATGGACATCCTCGAGCGCACGCAGCGCGGGGCGGGCGGGGAAATCCAGCTCACCGACGGCATCGCGACGCTGCTGAACCAGCAGCAGGTGCTCGCCTACGAGTTCGAGGGCACGCGCTACGACTGCGGCTCCAAGCTCGGCTATCTGGAAGCGACGATCGACTACGCGCTCCAGCATCCGGAGCTGAAGGACGCGTTTCGCGCGCTGCTCCAGCAGAAAATGAAAGCCCTCGCGTAGTCCGGATTCCGCTTCACTTCTTTCGGACTACAGGACTCGTGCAAGGACGGGAACGGTTCGATCGTATCGATCGTGCCTGTACCCCGGGCGCAGCGCGTACCCGGGGCCCGAGGCGAGCGCGGCGGCTCAGAGCCGCGACAGCAGGCTGCGCTTGCGCGCGAGCTCGGCCTGCAGGTAGGTGAGTGCGCGCAGCGACTGTTCGTCGTCCGGATGGCCGGCGGTCGCGATCAGCTCTTCGAGCTCGCGCACCTCTTCTTGGAGCTCGTCCTGTTCGCCGGCGATGCCGAGCAGCGGGAAAAAGGCTTCGAGCTGCTTCAGCTCGTCGACCAGCGCATTCCAGCCTTCAGATGCCATGTGAGCCCCCATTGCCGACTCTCCCCGACGCGTATTTTGATTTGGCGTGACGATCTGATCGCTTTTGTTATTTTGATCGGGTAATACCCTGATCTTGAAGCGAACGGTATATGATTCTCATAAAACACTTCAAGTAGTCAAGTTCAAATTGATCGCCCAAGCCCTTGATCTTCACTTTTTCGAGCCGGATGCCTACACCGCCATGAGCCGCAAGTCCATGACCGTCCCGCACGCGGTCGTCACCCCCGAGAACGTCCTCGCCGTGCTGTCCCAGGCCGAGGTCAACAAGCTCTGCAATGCCCGCCAGGGACCGATCTTCGACATCTTCCGGCGCTGCGCCCTCGCGGCCCTGACCAGCGGCGCCGCGACCGACAACGCCCGTGAGCTGCTCGACACCTATGCCGACTTCGAGGTGAGTTTCGAGCAGGTCGACCGGGGTCTGCGCCTGCACTTGCGCAACGCGCCGGCCCACGCCTTCGTCGATGGCCACATGATCCGGGGCGTGCAGCAGCAGCTCTTCGCGGTGCTGCGCGACGTCGTCTTCATCGCCGGCGAGCTGAGCCAGCGCGACCGCTTCGATCTGTCGACCCCGGCCGGCGTCACGGACGGCGTCTTCCATATCCTGCGTCACGCCGGCCTGCTGCGGCCGGGCCTGCAGCGCGGCGTGGCCGTGTGCTGGGGCGGGCATTCGATCGGGCATGCCGAATACGAGTACTGCAAGGAAGTCGGCTACCAGCTCGGCCTGCGCGGGCTCGACGTCTGCACCGGCTGCGGGCCGGGCGCGATGAAGGGGCCGATGAAGGGCGCGGCGATCGCGCACGCCAAGCAGCGCCTCGCCGACGCGCGCTACATCGGGATCACGGAGCCCGGCATCATTGCGGCCGAGGCGCCGAATCCGATCGTGAGCGATCTCGTGATCATGCCGGACATCGAGAAGCGCCTCGAAGCCTTCGTGCGTCTGGGTCACGGCATCGTGATCTTCCCCGGCGGCGTGGGTACCGCCGAAGAAGTGCTGTACCTGCTCGGCGTGCTCGCCCATCCCGACAATGCCGACATCCCGCTGCCGCTGGTGCTGACCGGCCCGGCCGGGAGTGCGGCCTATTTCGAACGTCTCGATGCCTTCGTCCGCGGTGTGCTCGGCGCCGACTTCGCGGCTCGTTACGAAATCATCGTCGACGATGCGCCGCGCGTGGCCTCGCGGATGCGCCGGGGCGTCAATACCGTGCTCGGCTTCCGCGACGACAATGACGATGCGTCCTACTTCAACTGGTCCCTGCGCATCGATCCCCGCTTCCAGCAGCCTTTCGTCCCCACGCACGAGGCGATGGCCGCGCTGCGCCTGTCGCGCGATCTGCCGAGCCACGAGCTCGCCTGCAATCTGCGCCGCGCGTTCTCCGGCCTCGTCAGCGGCAATGTGAAGGAGGACGGCATGCACCTCGTCGAACGCCACGGCCCCTTCGAGCTGCGCGGCGAACGCGCCGTCCTCGACGCCCTGGACGAGCTGCTGCGCGACTTCGTCAAGCAGGGCCGCATGCGACTCGGCGGCCGCGAATACACGCCGTGCTACCGCCTCGCGAGCTGATCGAATCAAGCCTCTTGTAGCCCGGATGGAGCGCAGCGAATCCGGGGTTGGGCATTCATCCGGCGCAGGCGCTTGAACAGGCGCCGGACCCCGGATTCGCTGCGCTCATCCGGGCTACAAAGAAGAAGCGGCCGTAGGTTGGGCTGACGACGGAAGCCCAACGTGGGCGCCTCAGCGCGGGAAACCATGCGTGGTCGCTCAGCGGTTCTTGAGCGAGAGCGAATAGGCAGCGCGCAGTGCCTAACCTTGTTGGGCCTCCTTCGTCAGCCCAACCTACGGCCTTCCTCGAACAATCTCTTTCATTCTTCCGTGTCCTCCGTGGCTGGTTTCGTAGCCCGGGTGGAGCGCGTAGCGCGTAACCCGGGATCGGCGCCCGCCGTCCTCTCATGCAGTCGAGTAGACCCCGGCAGTGCGCGCCGCGCAGGGCCGAAAGCCTTTGTGTATCGGACATGCCGATCCCGGGTTCCGCTACGCTGCACCCGGGCTACGAAAACGGGAGCGACGCTCTTTCGCGGCAAGCTACGTCGAGCTTACGTATAACCCGTCAGCTCGAGATACCCGAGCCCCTGTGCGCCGCTCGCGTCCACGGCGGCGATCTGGCCTTCCCAGTAGCGCAGATCGCCCGGCCATTCCTGTGCATCCAGCCGCGCGCGCAGCGTGAGGTCGACGCCGGCCGCCGCGCTGCGCACGCGCCAGTCGACGGGATAGCGCAGCCCCGTCGCCGGACTGCGCCACCAGCGCTCAGGCTGCATCTCGACTTGGTCCGCGGTGAGCGGAAGCGTGGAGCCGTCGCGCGCGATCAAGAGCCCGCGGCTGTGCGGATCCGGGCTGCCGTCGCGCCGTCGCAAACGGTAGAAGGTCAATTCGCGGCCGTCCTCGAACTGCAGCGCGAACCAGTCCCAGCCGCGCTGATCGCGGCCGAGCGCGCTGCTGCCCCATTCACGATCGAGCCAAGCCTCGCCCTGCACGCGCGAGGCCGTCTCTTCGACGCGCAGCCGGCCCGCGACGGCGAGACGCGGTATCGAGTAGTACAGCGAGGCATTGCCGGGCTCGTCGCTTTTCGGTGAATACCCGCGCTCGCCCTGATAGACGATCGCCTTGCGCGGCCGCAGCTCGAGCTCGAGCAGTGCCTGCGCCGTCTCGGCCCGCAGCGACCAGCGCTCGCCGCCGGCGTCGCGCGCCCACGCGAGCTGCCAGTCGCGGATCCACACGCGCGGCGTGTCGAGGGCCGCGCCGGCGAGATCGAGCGCGGCGCGCGAGCGCCGCGTCGCGTGATGGAAGCGCCGGCGCTCGATGTCCGAGATCGCGAAGTGCGCGAGCACGACGTCCCGCGCGCGCCAGCGCGAGGCCGAGGCGACCGCTTGCGGGACGAGGGCATAGCGGAAGAACGTGATCTGGAAACCGTATTCGCGGCCTGCCGCGTCGCGCAGATGACCGGTGAAATACCACCATTCGTGACGGAAGGCAGGATGAGCCGCGTGATCGCGCGGGAACTCGAAGGCGCGCGGACCGGTCACGCGCTCGAAGCCCGCACTGCCCGCGCCGTCGCGCAGGGCATCGGCGACGCCGTCCGGCGCGTCGCGCTCGCGCCGCCACCGCGTGAGCGCGGCGGCGGCGAGCGAGCCGGCGCCGAGCAGCGCGAGCAGCCGGCGTCGCGCAGGAGAGGCCGGTCGAGACGCTTCAGTCATTGCGCAGCACGCTCGCCGGCGTACGCCGCGTCGCCACCGCGGCGGGATAGAGGCCGGCGACCAGCGCCGCGAGGAGCGCCGACAGCCAGGCCGACGCGAGCGCCGTCCACGGCAGATGGAGGCTCATCGTCCAGCCGAAAGAGCGCACATTGATCACGTCGATCAGGAGCAGGGCGAGCGCGATGCCGACGGGCAGCGCGACGGTCGCGGCGAGCGCGCCGGCGAGTGCGGTCTGCCACAGCACGACGCGCAGGATCTCCTCGGCGCGGACACCGAGCGCGCGCAGCAGCGCGTAGTCGGTGAGGCGTTCCATCTGCTGCGCGAGCAAGGCGGAGACGATGCCGACGATCGCGACGCCCAGCGCCAGCAGGCGCAGTACGTCGGTGACGGAGAAGGTGTGATCGAAGACCTCCAGCGACAGCTCGCGCAGTTTCGCGTTCGACTGGAGGCGCAGGCCCGGTGCGTCGGCGAGCGCCGTGCGCAGCGCGCGCTCCAGCGCCGCGGTGTCGACGCCGGGCCGCGCATAAACGCCCAGGCCGGCATCGTCGCGCAGCGGGAAGTGCCGGCGCCAAGTCTCGAAGCCGATCGCGATGCTGCCGCGTTCGTTCGCATAGTCGCGATAGATGCCGAGCACGCGCAGTCGGCGCTGCCCCGCGGCGGTCTCGAGCTCCAGCGTATCGCCGACGCGCACCTCGTGCCGGTAGGCATAGGGCTCGGTGACGATCGCGACGTCCTCGCGATCCCATGCTTGCCACAGGCGCGCGACGTCGCCGGCGATGAAGGTGTAGCCCGCGCGCGCCGCCGGCGGTAGATCGTAGACCAGGAGCTGAACGGGCGCGTCGACGCCGGCGACGCGCACGCTGGTCCGCACCACCGCGCTGGTCGTCGCGACTTCCGGGAGCCGCGCGATGCGTTCGCGCAGGGCGGCGAGCGGACGCGCGCCGTCGCTGCCGCGCGCACTGCCGAGATCGACATAGACGTCCGCGCGCAGCAGCGCAGAGAGCCAGTCCGTCACGGAGACGCGAAAGCTCGCCACCATCACCGCGATCGCGAGGCCTGTCGCACAGGCCACCATCAGCGCCGCCGCGGCGAGACCGGCGCGGTGATCGTGGACCGCGAGCGCGCGGCTCGCGAGCAGTAGCGGCAGCGACAGCCCGCGCCGGCGCGACAGCCCGTGCGCGAGGCGGGCGAGCAGCCAGGGCAACGGCAGCGCGGCGCCGACGAGGAAGGCGAAGAGCGCGCCGAAGCCCGGCCACAGGGCTCGCGTCGGCCACGCGAGCAGCGCCGCGCCCAGGCCCCAGGCGCATCCCATCGCCAGCAGCGGCAGGCCTGCGCTCGCCGCCGCCGTCGTCGTGGCAGAGCGCCCGCCCGCGGCAACGGTTTCGCGCGTGACGTTGCGGATCGGCGGCAGCGCGGCGGCCAGCGTGGCGGCGAGGCCGAGCAGCGCGATGGCGGCGAGCAGCCACGGCGGCGTCGCGACCTCGGTGATCGCGGCGCGGTAATAGAGATCGTTGACGGTGCGCGCGACGAGCTGCAGCAGCGCGCCGGCGACGATCCGGCCCAGCACGAGGCCCAGCGCGATGCCGACGAGACCGAGCAGGCAGGCTTCGACGGCGAGCGCGGTGAACAGCTCGCGCGCCGACACGCCGAGCGCGCGCAAGCGCGCGAACAGCGGGCGCCGCTGCAGGGCGAGAAAGCTCACGGTGTTGTAGACCAGGAACATGCCGACGAGCAGCGCGAGCAGACTCAAGGCGCTGAGGTTGACGTCGAAGGCGCGCGTCATCTCGCGCGCCGCGCCGAGGCGCGTGGCGTTCGACGTCAAGCGCCAGCCCGCGGGCAGATCGCGGCGCAGCGCGGCCGCCAACTGCTGCCGGCCGGCGCGGGGCAGCGCGAGATCGACGGCACTGAGGCGGCCGGCCGCGTCCAGCGTCTCCTGTGCGCTCGCGATGTCCATCACCAGCAGATCGTCGGCCGGGCCGCCGTCGCGTGCGGCGGGCGCGAGGCCGACGATTTCGATGCGGCGCGCGCGGCCGTCGACGAGAAGCGCGAGCGACGCACCCGGCGCCAGGCCGAGGCGGCGCGCCGTCGTGAGGTTCACGACCGCGGTGCCCGGACGCGTCAAGAGCGCAGTGAAATCGACCGACGCGCCGAGGCGCCGCGCCGCGCCTTGCTGCGCGCTGCCAGCGACGAGATCGACGCCCAGGATCGATAGCGACTGCGTAGCGTCGCCGGCGAGCGTGCCGCGGCCGCTGAGCGCGGGCATCAAGCGCAGCCGCGGCCAGCGCAGCGCGAGCTGCGCGTAATCGCGCTCGGCGAGCCCCCGCTCGTCGCCGGCCGCCGCTTCGAGACGATGCGTGGCGGGACCGCTCAGCGAACGCTGCGCATAGGCCAGGGCCTGGCGGGCGCTCGCCTGCGTCAACTGCACGGCGCAGACGACGGCGATGCCGAGCGCGATGCCGAGGAGCGCGAGACCGAGCTGCCAGGGCTGGCGCAGCAGATGGCGCGAAACCGCGCGCTGGAGCAGGCCCTGCATCGCCTCGCCTACCGCGTCGCGACGAGATGCCCGTGCTCGAGCCGCAGCACGCGATCGGCCTCGGCGCAGGCGTCGAGACTGTGCGTCGCCATCACCAGCGTGCCGCCGCGCTCGCGCACGAGCTCGGTGAAGAGCGCGAGCACGTCGCGCGCACTGTCCTCATCGAGATTGCCGGTCGGCTCATCGGCGAGCACCAGCAGCGGATCGTGGATCAGCGCGCGCGCGATCGCGACGCGCTGCTGCTCGCCGCCGGACAGCCGATCGGCATAGCGCTCGGCCTTGTCGGCGAGGCCGAGGCGCGCGAGCAGCGTGTCGACGCGATCCTCGATCGGCCGCTCGTTCAGCCGCAGCGGGAGGCGCAGGTTCTCGGCGACGGTCAGCGTCGTCAGCAGGTTATAGGCCTGGAACACGAAGCCGACGTGACGCCGCCGGAAGCGCGCGCGGGCTTCTTCGTCCAGCGCCCCGAGGTCGACACCGCCGACGCGCAGCGTGCCGCCGGTCGCGCGGTCGATGGCGCCGAGGAGATGCAGCAGGGTCGACTTGCCCGAGCCGCTGCGGCCGAGGATCGCGACGAATTCCCCGCGCGCGACGTCGAGGTCCAGCGCATGGAGCACGCGCGCGCGCAGCTCGCCGCTGCCATAGTCCATGGCAAGGCCGCGCGCTTCGACGACGAGGAGATCGGACATCCGCGGCAGCCTACGCAGGCCCTTCGACGCGGGCAATCCCGCGTTCCTCGCGACCCGGACGAGCGCAGCGAAATCCGGGCGGGTCGGTAGTACCGGGCAGTCCGTCATTGCCACCGAGAACACCGAGAACACAGAGGGGAAAAAAGAATGATGGCGCGCCAGTTGCCGGGAAAATGTGCGGATCCGGCCTCACGAGTCAGCCGATCACCGAGCGCCCGTTGCCACTCTCACGAAGTCCGCCGGCGTCCCGGCTTGCACGCCCGCCATCTCGATCTTTCTCGGTGTTCTCGGTGTTCTCGGTGGCAATAGCCGGCTGCCCGGTACTACAGACCCGCCTGGTACGAGGAGCGGGCTGCGCAGGGCATGGGCGCGTTAAGATCGCTGCATGTGTCAGCTTCTCGGCATGAACTGCAACGTTCCGACCGACATCTGTTTCTCGTTCACGGGTTTTCACCAGCGCGGCGGGCGGACCGACGAGCACCGCGACGGCTGGGGGATCGCGTTTTACGAAGGGGCCGGCTGTCGCCTCTACCTCGACACCAAACCGGCCGCCGAGTCGCCGGTCGCGAGCCTCGTGCGCGAGTACCCGATCCGCTCGCTGAACGTGATCGCGCACATACGCAAGGCGACCGTCGGCGGTATCGCGCTCGAGAACACGCATCCCTTCGTGCGCGAGATGTGGGGCCGCTACTGGTGCTTCGCGCACAACGGGACCGTGAACGATCTGCCCGCGCTCGGGCGCGACGCGCGCCATCGCCCCGTCGGCGGCACCGACAGCGAGCTTGCGTTCTGCCTGATCCTCGAAGCGCTGTACGAGCGCTTTCCCGATCGCGCGCCCACGGCGGCCGATCTGCACGCGGCCCTGGCGGAGGCCAGCGCGCAGCTCGGCGCGCACGGCAGCTTCAACTTCCTGCTCTCGAACGGCGAGGTGCTGTTCGCCCGCTGTGCGACGCGCCTCGCCTACCTCGTGCGCGAGGCACCCTTCGCGACGGCGCATCTCGTCGATGAAGACTACAGCGTGGACTTCAGCGAAGTGACGACCGAGCACGATCGCGTCGCCGTCATCGCGACCGTGCCGTTGACCGACAACGAAGTCTGGACCCCGCTCGTTCCGGGCGAGCTGTGCATGTTCCGCGACGGTATGCCGATCGCGCGGACCACGACCGCTTCGTAGCCCGGCTCGATCGGCGCCTGAAGGCCGTAGGTTGGGCTGACGAAGGAAGCCCAACGTCGGAGCCTCGACGAAGGGGAACGACGTGTTATCGCTGAGCGGTTCCCTGGCGCGAGTGGACGATAGCGCGCAGCGCCAAACCCTGTTGGGCTTCCTTCGTCAGCCCAACCTACGAGCTGACGAGGGCGCCGATCCCGGATTCCGCTACGCTCATCCGGGCTACGAAGATCCTTGTCTTGTAGCCCGGAAGGAGCGCCGCGCAGCGGCGCGGAATCCGGGATCGGACGCCGAGCCTTGCGCTTGCGCCCGATGATCCGCCGAACCCCGGATTCGCTCCGCTCATCCGGGCTACAAGACATCCGACGCCGGGGGCGTTGGGCTTTCTTCGTCAGTCCAAGCTGCGAGTTGGGCCGAGATTTCACGGAGCGGCTATTTGGCCATGGGTAGGGACGATGAGCGGCCGCCCATTCAACGTCCTACTTTGCCCCACGTGCTCTCCGTGGCCAGATTGATCGGCCACGGCCTCGGCTTGTCGCGGCGGCCCGGACGTGTCGCAATAGTGCGCGCCGGAACAGCGTGCGGCTTGGCGGAGGAGGGGAGATGCGGGACGAGCTGGATACCTTGCAGCGCGTGTATGCGCTGATCGTCGACTTCTTCGTGCGCTATTCGTTCCAGGTGCTCGGCGCGCTGCTGATCCTGGTGGCAGGCTTCGTCGTCGCGGCCTGGGTCGGCAAGGCACTGCTGCGCGCGCAGGAGCGGCGTCACGTCGACGTCACTCTGCGCCAGTTCATCGCCAACACGGTGCGCCTCGTCGTCATCGCGCTGTTCGCGGTGATTGCGCTCGGCAAGCTCGGGATCAGCATCGCGCCGCTGGTCGCGGCGGTCGGCGGAGTCGCGCTCGGAGCCGGCGTCGCGCTGCAGGGGCCGATCTCGAACTACGGCGCCGGGCTCTCGATCATCCTCTCGCGCATGTTCAAGGTCGGCGACACCATCGAGGTGCTGAACTGCGCCGGCGTCGTCACCGACATCTCGCTCGCGGCGACGCGGCTCAAGGCCGAGGACGGCGAAGACATCATCATTCCGAACAAGCAGATCGTCGGCGAGATTCATCGCAACTCCTACGGCAACCGCATCGTCGAGGGACGCATCGGGATCGCCTATTCGGCCGATCCGCGCCGCGCGGCGGCGCTGATCGCGGCCGAGCTCGCGCGCGCGGCCGACGTCGCGAGCGCGCCCGCGCCGCAGGTCGGCATCGACGGTTTCCAGGAGACCTCGATCGCACTCGCCTATCGCTACTGGGTGCCGACGACGCGCTATTTCGAGACCCGCCACGCCGTCAATGCCGCGATCTATACCGCGCTGAAGGACGCCGGCGTCGACATTCTCCCGCAGCGGGAAGTGCATCTGGTGCAGTCGGGCTGAAGCCGCCGGCGGTATCGCGCGATGCTGGTGCGGGGACGGACACTCCGCACCATCCCGGCGCAGCGAGGCTCGCATCCGCGCGCCGGTTTTCTCTTCAAACATTCGAGTCTTCCGTCTCTTCGGCGCGTGGCACGCTTGCTGCTTTGCCAGCTTCGGCACGCGCCGGTCACGACCGGTGCGGCTCGGGCGAGACCGAGCGTCCTCCGACGCGCGGCTTCGAAGCCTGACCGCGCTTAGCAAGACTGAAGGAGACGGCGAATGATCCGTAAACCGCTGACGGCCTGCACTCGTGACGAATCCGGGGCGCGGCTCGACTGGGGGCGCGCGCTGATCGGCGTGAGCTTGAGCCTGCTGTCGAGCATGGCGCTGGCCCAGGACGCAGCGCCACCGACGCCCGACAAGGGCGACGTGTCGTGGATGATGGTGTCCACGGCCCTCGTATTGATGATGGCGGTGCCGGGTCTCGCGCTGTTCTACGGCGGCATGGTGCGCGCGAAGAACGTGCTGTCCGTGTGCATGCAGGTCTTCGTCGTGTTCTCGCTGCTCGCGGTGCTGTGGGTGATCTACGGTTACAGCCTCGCGTTCACCGGCGGCAGTGCCTTCTTCGGCGGCTTCGATCGCCTGTTTCTGAACGGCGTGACGACTGCGTCCGTCGTCGGCACCTGGAGCAAGGGCGTCTATATCCCCGAATTCATCTACATCGCCTTCCAGGGCACCTTCGCCGCGATCACGCCCTGCCTCATCGTCGGCGCCTTCGCCGAGCGCATGAAGTTCGGCGCCGTGCTGCTGTTCATGCTGCTGTGGTTCACCTTTTCGTATCTGCCGATCGCGCACATGGTGTGGTTCTGGGCCGGTCCGGACGCCTACACCGACGCCGAAGCGGGCGCGGCGGCGGCGGCGAGCGCAGGCTTCCTGTTCCAGAAGGGCGCGCTCGACTTCGCCGGAGGCACCGTGGTGCACATCAACGCCGGTATCGCGGGCATCGTCGGCGCGATGATGCTCGGCAAGCGCCTCGGCTACGGCAGCACCGCCCTGACGCCGCACAATCTGCCGATGGTGATGACCGGCGCCTCGCTGCTGTGGGTCGGCTGGTTCGGCTTCAACGTCGGCTCCAATCTCGAATCGACCGGGCTCGCCGCGATGGTGTTCCTGAACACCTTCGTGGCGACCGCCGCCGCGGCCTGCGCGTGGGCCTTCGGCGAGTGGATCACCCGCGGCAGCGCGACGATGCTGGGCGCCGCCTCGGGCGCCATCGCGGGCCTGGTCGCCATCACGCCGGCCTGCGGCTTCGTGGGGCCGATGGGCTCGATCGTGCTCGGCGTCCTCGCCGGCCTCGTCTGTCTGTGGGCCGTGACCTGGCTGAAGCACGCGCTGGGCTACGACGACGCGCTCGACGTGTTCGGCGTGCACTGCGTAGGCGGCATCCTCGGCGCGCTCCTGACCGGAGTGTTCGCCGCGCCTGCGCTCGGCGGCCAGAGCTGGTACGACTACGTGGCCAACGCGGCGGGCGAGTTCAGCATCGGCGGTCAGCTCGTGTCGCAGCTCTGGGGCGTCGGCACGACGATCGTCTGGTCCGGCGTCGTGTCCTTCGCCGCGTACAAGATCGTCGATCTGCTCATCGGCCTGCGCGTCAGCGAAGACCAGGAGCGCGAAGGCCTGGACACGGCCGAGCACGGCGAGCGCGCCTACACGGCCTGATCGGACACCTCTCCTTCCTTCCTTTCTCCTCGCGGGCGCCTCAGGGCGCCCGTTTTTTTGTCGATACAGGCTCGAGCGGCGGGTGCCGGCCGGGATCGGCCCGCGGCCGCTCGCCCCAATCCACATGAAAATGTCCCGTGCAGGCTTTGACGCTAGACTCAAGGGGGCGGCCGAGGCCAGGAAGCGAAAACGAAAATGAAACTGTCCGTCGTCATCCCCGCGTACAACGAGCGCCAGACGATCGCCGCCTGCCTGGCCCGCGTCGCTGCCGCGCTGCCCGAGATCCCCAAGGAGATCATCGTCGTCGACGATTGTTCCCGGGACGGCACGCGCGACTGGCTGGAGCGCAATGCGCGCGAGCTCGTGGCCGAGAACTGCTCGCTCGCGGTGAACGCGGACGGCGATCTCGCGCTCGGCGACGGGCCGATCGGCCAGCTCCGGATCCGCGCGCTGTTCCATGCGCAGAACAAGGGCAAGGGCGGCGCCCTGCAGACGGGCCTGCGCGCGGTCGCCGGCGACGTCGTCGTGATCCAGGACGCGGATCTCGAGTACGACCCCGAGGACTGGCGCGAGATGTATCGCCTCATCGCCGACAAGCGCGTCGCCGATGTCGTCTACGGCTCGCGCTTCTACGGCCGGCCGCATCGCGCACTGTACTTCCATCACTACCTCGCGAATCGCCTGATCTCCTTCCTGTTCAACGCGATGTACGACCAGACCCTGACCGACATCGAGGTCTGCTACAAGATGTTCACGCGCGAGGTGCTGGACACGCTGCGGATCACCGCCAACGACTTCGGCTTCGAAGTGCAGTTCAGCGCGCAGGTGGCGCGGGCGCGGCGCTGGCGGATCTACGAGATGGGGATCAGCTATTACGGCCGCACCTATCTCGAAGGCAAGAAGATCAATTGGCGGGACGGCGTCAAGGCACTGTGGTATCTGTTGAAGTACCGCTTCGAGTGAAAGACGACGAGCTCCTCGCGCACGCCACGGCCGCGGACGCTGCTCACGCGCCGCGACGCCTCGCCGTCGGCGCGCTGGGGCTCGCGCTGGGCGGCGTCTTCCTGTGGCTCGCGCTGCGCGATCTGGATCTCGAGGCCCTGCGCGCCGCGCTGCGCGTCTTCGATCCGCTGCTCGCCGTGCTGTCGCTGTCGCTCTACTGGCTCGGGCTTGCGCTGCGCGTCGAACGCTGGCAAGCGCTGCTCGCGCAGCTACGGCCGATCACGCGGCGCGAAGTCGCCGAGGTGCTGATCGTCGGCTACGCCGTCAACAACCTCCTGCCGGCGCGGCTGGGCGAGCTGTTTCGCGCCGACTATGCGAAGCGGCGCAGCGGGCTGTCGCGCGCGAAGGTGCTGGGCTCGATCGTGATCGAGCGCGCCAGCGATCTGGCCGCGATCCTCGCCTGTCTCGCCTGCGGCCTGCTCGCGACCGGTGTGCTCGCGCGCGCCGAGGCGCTGCTGCCCGGCCGCATGCTGGCCGTCGGCGGCGTGCTCTGCGCGGGCGCTGCGGGCGGGCTATGGCTCGCGCGCTGCAGCGGCTTCGGCGTGCCGCGACTGCCGTGGAGAATGCTGCGCCTGGCAGCCGATCTGGGCAGCGGCCTGCGCGCGCTGAACCGCGCGACGCTCGCGCGCACCTGCGCGCTGACGATCGCCGTCTGGGCCGCCGAGGTCATCGCCCTGTGGGCCATGCTCGCGGCGCTCGGCGACACGCTGCAGCCGGCGCAGGCGCTGTTCGTGATGAGCGCGGCCTCGCTCAGCACGCTGGTGCCGACGGCACCCGCTTACTTGGGCACTTATCAGCTCGTGTTCGCGACCGCGATGACGGCCTTCGGCCTGTCGGCGACGCACGGCGTGCTCGCCGCGACCCTGATCCAGGTGCTGCTGTTCGGCTCGGTGACGCTGGCGGGTCTCGTGCTGTACCTCGCGCGGTCGATGCATAATATGCGTCCGGTTCGCAACGAGGCGCTGCCCGGTGGCTCCGACTTCCCCTCCCGCTGATCTCTCCGGCGCGCTGGCGCTGCGCTTTCTCGGCGTCGGCAATGCCCGGGCATCGGCGCTGGGCAGCGCCTCGGCGGTGCTCGAAAGCGCCGGTACGCCGCGTCTGCTGATCGACTGTGGGCCGCGCACGCTCGACGACTATGCCGCGCAGTACGCGGGGGCGCTGCCGAGCGCGCTGTATCTCTCTCACCTCCACATGGACCACATCGGCGGCGTCGAGCAGTTGTTCTATCGCACTTACTTCGAGGATCGCGGCCGGGTCCGGCTGTTCGTGCCCTGCGAGCTCGTGCCGGCGCTGCACTACAAGCTCGCGAACTCGCCCTTCGTGCTGAGCGAGGGCGGCGCGAACTTCTGGGACGCCTTTCGTCTCGTGCCGGCCGGTGACAGCTTCTGGCTGGACGAGCTGCTGTTTCGCGTGTTTCCCGTGCGTCACAGCGGCTATCGCGCGGCCTTCGGCCTGCTCCTGCCGGGCGCGTTTCTCTACAGCGGCGATACGCGCCCGATCCGGGACGTCATCGAGCGCCATGCACGGGCCGGCGAGCTGCTGTTCCACGACTGCGGGCTGCACGGCTCGCCGGCCCACGCCGGTCTCGAGGATCTGCAGCGCGAGTATCCGCCGGAGATGCTGCGGCGGGTGATCGCCTATCACTACGAGTCGGCGGACGCGGGCGCGAAGATCGCGGCGGCCGGCCTCAGGATCGCGCAGCCCGGCGTCGCCTACCCGCTGCCCGTGGCGCTGCCGATCACGGCCGAGGCGGCGCTGTAAATGGCGACGTTCACTCGTCGGCGAGCGAGAAGGGCGTGAAACGGGTGTGGCGGTCGTAGTGATCCTCGCCCTCGTGGCGCTTGATCCAGTGCACGGCGGCGTAGGTGAGCGGCGTCATCAGCACTTCGACGCCGACCTTGAACACCCAGTTGAAGCACAGCACCTGGAAGAGGGTGCCCGTCTCCCAGATGCCGTAGAAGGCGATCGGATAGAACACGAGGCTGTCGATGCCCTGGCCGAGCACGGTCGAGCCGATCGTGCGCGTCCACAGCCAGCGCCCTCCGGTCCACACTTTCATGCGGGCGAGCACGTACGAATTCGTGAAGTCGCCGATCCAGAACGCGAGCATCGAGGCGCAGACGATGCGCCAGGTGCTGCCGAACACGGTCTCGAGCGCCGGCTGCAACTGCGCGTTGAACGGTTCGCGCGCGCTCGGCGGCAGGCCGACGACGATCGCGGACATCAGGGTCGCGAACAGCATCGCGCCGAAGCCGGCCCAGATCACCCGCCGCGAGCGCGCGTAGCCGTACACCTCGGTGAGCACGTCGCCGAAGATGTAGCTCACCGGGAAGAACAGGTTGCCGGCGCCGAACACGAGCATCGGGCCGAAGAAGGGCAGCCACTCGGGCAGCGGCAATGCGCAGACCTTGGCCGGGCCGATTAAGTTCGAGCACAGCAGGACGGCGACGAAGCCCGCCATCAGGAAATCGTAATAGCGATATTGCCGTTGCATCGGATGTCCGCCGCGCGCCGGCGGCTCAGAAATGCAGCACGAGCCGTTCCAGCGCCGCCCGCAGGAGGGGAAAACTCTGCACTGCGGTCCGCAGATCGTCGGCGAAGTTGGCGGACACGAAGCGGCCGCGATGCACGGCGCACGCGGTCACGCCGGTCATCATTCGTGCGCCCCGCTGCGACAGCCAGCGTCGTTCGACCAGCGACAGCGCACCGAGCGTCGATTCGCGCTGATCGGCGCCGAGCATGAGCCCGGGATCGCGCGCGCGCAAGGCATCGAGAAAAGCCCCGAGGCAGTGTGCGGGCAGTCGGGCGGCGTCGTGCCCGAGCTCCTTCGGAACCTCGACGACGGTGAGCTGCAGCTCGCTCGCTGCGAACGGCGCGCGCCCGGTGTAGACATAGGTCACGCCGAACGCGGAGCGCGACACGCTGGGCCCGGCGAGAAACGAGGGCGCGTCGAAATCGAAGAGCTCTCGCGCCGCGACGGACGACCCCGCGCACAGCAAGCCCGACAGCAGGACGAGGGACAGGACGCGATGCATGCTCGGCATTCGGTGACGGACGCGCGGATTATCGTGGAAGCGGCCCGTCGCCGGCCAGCCTGCCGGCGGCAACGCGCAGTGGTCTGGTAGACTTCGGCTTCCATGATGTCACCCCTGCGTTCATTCCCGCTCGCGCGTGCGCGCCTCGTTTGCCTGTGCGTATGCTGGCTGGTCTGGCTGCCCTGGATCGCCGCGGCGGCGCCGACTGCGGAGGATCTCGCCGCACGCATCGCCGAAGTCGAGCGCCGGCCCGCAAGCGATCCCGGTCGTGAAACGCTGCTGCAGACCCTGCAGCAGGCGCAGAGCTTCCTCGACGCCGCGGCCGCCAGCGCCGCGCAGTCGGAGAAGTATGCGAAGAGCCTCAGCACCGGCGCCGCGACGGTAAAAGAGCTCGCCGCGGATCTGGCGAAGTTGACGGCCACCGCCGACGCGCCCTTGCTGAGCGGCGCCGAGACGCGGCTGTCCTTGACCGAGCTCCAGCAGGTGCTCGAGACCGCGGCCACCGAGCGCGCCGCGCTGGAAACCAAGCTCCACGGCTACGAGCTGCGCGACCGCAGCCTGCAGGCGCGGCCGGCGGAGATCGTGCAAGACAAGAATAAGGTCTCGGCGCGGATCGGCGAGCTCGAGCTCGAGCTGTCTGGTCTCGATGCCGAGAGCCCCAGCGAGCAGTCGCGCGCGCGCCAGCAGCTCGTCGAGGCGGAAATCGCCGCGCGCCAGGCCGAGCTCGACGCGCTGAACCAGGAACAGCTCAGCCACGGCATCCGGCTCGAGATCAACTCGGCGCGGCGCCGGCTGGTGGAAGCGCAGCTCACGCGCGCGACGCAGCGCTTCGGGGCACTCGAGCAGCTCCTGCTCGACAAGCGACAGGAGGAGCTGCGCCGGATCCAGGACGAAGCGCAGCAGGCCCAGCGCGATACCGTCGATGCGCACCCGCTGATCCGCGCGCTCGCGGCCGAGAACGCCGAGCTCGGCGCCTCGCTGTCGCGGGTGCTGGACGATCAGAGTCGCGCGGTGCGCGAGCGCACCGGCTACATCGAGCAGCGCCAGCGTCTGAACGAGGCCTTCGAGCGGGCACGACAGCGCGTGGCGATCGCCGGCGCTTCGTCGAGCCTCGGCCGCATCCTCGTCGATCAGCGGCGCCAGATCCCGGAGCTGCGCTCGCTGCGCCGCCTCGCCAAGTTGAACGAGAGCCAGGTCTCGCGCGTCGGCATGGCGCGCATCGAGATCGAAGAGCAGCTCCGCGAGGCCACCGACGGCGGCGATGCGCTGCGCGCCATGAACGCGCGGCTCGATCCGCCCGGTCCGCCGCTGACGCCGGCGGACGAGGCGCAGGCCGAGGCGATGGCCGCGGATCGCGTCAAGCTGCTGCGTACGCTCGACGAGAACTATGCGAGCTACCTGCGCATGCTCGACGGTACGGACTTCGAGCTGCAGCAGATGACGAACATCGTCGCGGCCTATCGCGCCTTCCTCGACGAGCGCTTGCTGTGGCTGCCGAACGCGCCGCCGCTGTCGCTCGCGTTCTTTTCCGACGTGGTCACCGGCACCCAGTGGTTCCTGAGCCCGTCGAACTGGACGCAGACGGTGCAGGACGTCGCCAAGGGAGCGAGCCGCGCGTGGCCGCGGCTGCTGCTCATCGCGATCGCGATCGCGGCGCTGGTGCGCACGCGGCCGCGCCTGCGGCCCTACCTCGTGCGTCTCGCGGACGCGGTCGGCGACCCGCGCGAGGACAGGCTGCGCAACACCTTGTCGGCACTGGCGGTGACGACCGTCGTCGCCTTGCCCGAATCGCTCGCGCTGTGGCTGGTCGCCGAGCTGTTGACGGCCGGCTACGCCGGCGGCGAATTCTCGATCGCGCTCGGCCAGCTCAGCGCCAAGGCGGCGGCGCTGCTGTTCGCGGTGAACTGGGTGCGGGTGTTCCTGGGGCGCAACGGCGTCGCGCTGCGTCACTTCCAGTGGGATCGGGACGGCGTCGAGCGGGCGCGCCGGCAGTGGCTGCGCTGGGGACAGCTCTTCGTGCCCGCGTACGCGATCGCGACGACTTTCGAATGGAGTTCGAACCCGGCCTTCCAGTACAGCTTGCGGCGTTTGTTCTTCCTGCTCGCGATGATCGCGGCGGCCGTGTTCAGCCACTGGCTGACCCGGCGCGCCGGCGTGCTCCACCATCAGCTCGCGCTCAATCATCCGACGAGCTGGATCGCGCGCAGCCGCCCGGCGTGGGGGCTCGCCGCGAGCGGTGCGCCGATCGCGCTCGCCCTGCTGTCGGCCTCCGGCTATCACTACACGGCCCTGGAATTGAGCGGTTACTACCTCGACACGCTGCTGCTGCTGTTTGCGGCCGCGATATTTCACCACCTCGCGCTGCGCTGGCTGTCCGTCGCGCAGCAGCGCATCGCGCTGAAGGCGGCCAGCGCGCTGCCGCCCGATCCGGACGCACCGCCGCCGGAGCACGAGCCCGTCAGCGATCTGACGGCGATGAACGCGCAGGCGCGTCTGATCGTCGCGAACCTCACCGGCTGGTCGGTCGCGATTGCGCTGTACTGGGTGTGGCGCGACGTGCTGCCGGCGCTGACGGTCTTCGACAGAGTCGCGCTGTGGCAGATCGAGGTCAAGGATGCGGCCGGCGCGACGCAGCTCGCGCCGATCACGATCGCCAACGCCGTGCTCGCCGCGGTGATGATCGGCATCACGATGCTCGCCGCGCGCAACATGCCCGGCGTGCTCGAGATCGCGCTGCTGCAGCGGCTCGGCATCCACCGCGGCAGCCGCTACGCCGTGACGACGCTCGTGCAGTACTTCATCGTCGCGCTCGGCGTGACGCTGGGGCTCAGTACGCTGGGCCTGCGCTGGTCGCAGGTGCAATGGCTGATCGCCGCGCTCGGCGTCGGTCTCGGCTTCGGCCTGCAGGAAATCTTCGCGAATTTCGTCTCGGGCCTGATTCTGCTGTTCGAGCGCCCGATCCGCGTCGGCGACGTGGTGACGATGGGCGAGCTGTCGGGCCGCGTCAGCCGCATCCAGATCCGCGCGACGACGATCTCGGACGCCGACAACCGCGAGATCATCGTGCCCAACAAGAACTTCATCACCGAGCGCTTCGTGAACTGGACGCTGAGCGATCAGATCACGCGCGTGCTGTTCCCGATCAAGGTGGCCTACGGCGCGGACGTCGTGCGCGTCCACGCGCTGCTGCTCGACGTTGCGCGCGCGCATCCGAAGGTGCTCAAGGAGCCCGCGCCGATGGCGAGCTTCGTCGGCTTCGGCGACAGCGCGCTGAATTTCGAGCTGCAGGTCTACGCGCGCGAGCTGGCCGATCGCGGCGACATCAAGCACGAGCTCAACACTCGAATCTATGAGGTTTTCGCCGCGGCCGGTATCGAGATACCCTTCCCCCAGCACGACGTCCACGTGAAGAGCCTGCCCGCCGGCCTCGGACCCCAGCCGTTGAGCGGTTGATCCACGTCAAGGCCGCCGGGGCGGCGCGGGGCGACTCTGCTCGTCATCTCGAAAATCGAAAGGACCAGGTCGGCACGTCATGAGCATCGGTTTCTCTCCGGAACTCATCAAGAAGTACGACGTCGCCGGACCGCGCTACACCTCCTATCCGACCGCCGTGCAGTTCACGCCGGCCTTCGGTGCGCGCGAGCTCGCCGCGCAGCGCTCGGTGATCGCCGGCCGCGTGGGCGGCGGGCCGCTGTCCCTGTACGTGCACGTGCCGTTCTGCTCGAAAGTGTGCTTCTACTGCGCGTGTACCAAGCTCATCACGAACAATCGCGCGCGCGGTGCCCGCTACCTGCAGCGCCTGCTGAAGGAAATTCCGCGCCGCGCGGCGCTGCACGGCGGTCAGGCTCGCGAAGTGCGCCAGCTCCATCTCGGCGGCGGCACGCCGACGTTCCTGTCGGTCCCGCAGCTCACCGAGCTGGTGACGGCGCTGCGCGGCGAGTTCGGTTTCGCCGCGAGCTGCGAGACCTCGATCGAAGTCGATCCGCGCACCGTCTCGCCGGAGACCATCGCCGCGCTGCGCGAGCTCGGCTTCAATCGTCTGAGCCTCGGCATCCAGGATTTCGATTCCCGCGTGCAGGTCGCCGTCAATCGCGTGCAGAGCGAGTCGCAGATCGTGTCCGTGGTCGCGGCCGCGCGCGCGGCGGCTTACGAATCGATCAGCTTCGATCTCATCTACGGCCTGCCGCTGCAGAACCCCGAGAGCTTCGCGCGCACGATCGACAAAGTCGTCGCGCTGCGGCCGAACCGGCTGTCGCTGTTCAATTACGCGCATCTGCCGCATCTGTTCAAGTCGCAGCGCCAGATCGACGCCGCGCTGCTGCCTTCGCCCGATCAGAAGCTCGCGCTGCTGGGCTCGGCGATCGCGCGCCTCGGCGATGCGGGTTATGACTACATCGGCATGGATCACTTCGCGCTGCCGGACGACGAGCTCGCGCGGGCGCGGCGCGACGGCACGCTGCACCGGAACTTCCAGGGCTATTCGACGCATGCGGAATGCGATCTCCTCGGCCTCGGCATGAGCGCCATCAGCGCTTTCGACGACTGCTTCGTGCAGAACTCGAAGGACGTCGATGATTATCAGGCCCGCGTCGACGCCGGCGAACTGCCGATCACGCGCGGCTATGCGCTGTCCGACGACGACCGGCTGCGGCGCGAGATCATCATGGCGCTGGCCTGCCAGGGGACAATCGATCGCGCGGACGTCGAGCGCCGCTGGGGCATCGCCTTCGGCGACTACTTCGCCGACGAGCTCGCGCGACTCGAGGAAATGCAGGCGGACGGCCTGGTCTCGGTCGACGCGGCGCAGGTGCGGATCGGGAAAGCGGGCATGCTGCTGCTGCGAAACATCTGCATGGTGTTCGATCGCTATCTGCGCCACCACGACAGCCAGCCGCGCTACTCGCGCGCAATCTGAAGCTCCGAGACCCCCGCCGACCGCGCCGTCGCCGGAGAGGGAGTAGGCTGGTGCGCGATACATGCATTCCGTTCAGACACACAGACCGATGACCGAAGCCGAACGTATTTCCTTGGAAAGCCTGCCGACGCTGCCGCTGCAGCCGGCGTCCCAGGACATCTGGGCCCGCAAGTACCGCTTGAGCGACGCGAGCGGCAAGCCGCTGGACGCGACGCCGGACGATAGTCTGCGGCGCGTGGCGCGCGCGCTCGCGGCGCAGGAGTCCTCGCCCGAGCTCGTCGCACACTGGGAAGCGCGCTTCCTGTGGGCGCTGCGTAACGGCGCGATCCCGGCCGGCCGCATCCTCGCCAATGCGGGCGCCGAGGACTGGCGCGGCGCCGCTTCGACGATCAACTGCACGGTGTCCGGCACCATCCATGATTCGATGGACGACATCCTCGCGCGTCTGCACGAGGCGGGCATGACGCTGAAGGCCGGGGCCGGCATCGGCTACGAGTTCTCGACCCTGCGGCCGCGCGACGCCTGGGTCGCCGGGGCCGGCGCGCGGACCTCCGGGCCGCTGTCCTTCATGGATATCTACGATCGCATGTGCATGACGATCTCCTCGGCCGGCGGCCGGCGCGGCGCGCAGATGGCGACCTTCGACGTGTCGCATCCCGACGTGCGCGCCTTCATCGACGCCAAGCGCGAGAACGGGCGGCTGCGCATGTTCAATCTCTCGCTGCTCGTCACCGATGCCTTCATGCGGGCGGTCGAGAGCGACGCGCCCTGGCCGCTGGTCTTTCCGGCGAGCGCGCGCGAGCTCGAAGCCGCCGGCATCGATCCGGCGGATCCCGCGCGCGTGCTGTGGCGGCCGGCGACGGTCGAGGACGATTACCTCAAGAACGATGAGGGGCTCGTCGCCCATCGCATCTACGAGATCGTCCAGGCGCGCGCGCTGTGGGACGCGGTGATGCGCACGACCTACGACTACGCCGAGCCCGGCATCATCCTCATCGACCGCTACAACGAGTTCAACAACAACTGGTTCTGCGAACGCATACGCGCGACCAACCCCTGCGGCGAACAAGGCCTGCCGCCCTATGGCGCCTGTCTGCTCGGCTCGATCGACTTGACGCGCTTCGTGATCGATCCGTTCGCGGACAGCGTGCGCTTCGACTGGCCGCGCTACCGCGAAGTCGTCGCGGTGTTCACGCGCATGCTCGACAACGTCGTCGGCGTCGATCATCTGCCGCTGCCCGCGCAGCGCGAGGAGCTGCGGCGCAAGCGCCGTCACGGCATGGGCTTTCTCGGCCTCGGCTCGATGCTCGCGATGCTGCGACTCCGCTACGGCTCGGCGCCCGCCATTGAATTCACGGAGCAGTTGACGCGCGAGCTCGCCGTCGTCGGCTGGCGCACCGCGCTGGCGCTCGCGAAGGAGAAGGGCGCGGCGCCGCTGCTCGACGAAGACTTCACCGTGACCGCCGAGATGCTCCGCCTGCGGCCGGAGATGGCGGAGGACGGGCTGCGCGTCGGCGATCGCGTCAAGGGCCGCGTACTGCATGCGAAGTACAGCCGCTACATGCAGGCGCTCGCGCGCGTCGAGCCCGTGCTCGTCGCCGAGCTCGCCGAGGTCGGCGCCCGCTTCACGCATCATTCTTCGATCGCGCCGACCGGCACCATCGCGCTGTCCTTCGCCAACAACGCGAGCAACGGCATCGAGCCGAGTTTCGCCCATCGCTACGTGCGCAACATCATCCGCGAGGGACGCAAGACCAAGGAGGCGGTCGACGTGCTGTCGCTCGAGCTCCTCGCCTGGCGCACGCACGTCGATCCGGACGCGGACGAGCACAGCCTGCCGGACTGGTTCGTCACCGCGAACGACGTGAGCCCGGCCGAGCATCTCGCGATGCAGGCCGCCGCGCAGCGCTGGATCGATTCGTCGATCTCCAAGACGATCAACGTGCCGACGGATCTCTCCTTCGACGACTTCAAGAGCATCTATCTCGACGCCTGGCGCTGCGGGCTCAAGGGTTGCACGACCTTCCGCTACAATCCGGCTGCCTTCCAGGGCGTGCTGGTGCGGCCGGAGGAGCTGGCACGCACGCGCTATCGCTTCACGCTCGACGACGGCACGACGCTCGAGTTCGCCGGCGACGACGAGGTCGAGTACGAGGGGCAGATCACCACCGCGGCGAATCTGTACGATGCCTTGAAGGAAGGCTATTACGGCCGCTATTGAGGCAGCGATGGCAGTCAAAATTGCACGCAAGATCACCCGCGTCGCGGTCGTCGAGCCGGCGGCCGCGGCCCCGGCCGCGCCGCCGCCCGAGGAGATGCACGAGCGCGTCGAACGCCCGGAGCAGCTACTTGGCTCGACCTACAAGATCAAGACGCCGCTGTCGCCGCACGCGCTGTACGTGACGGTCAACGACATCGTGCTCAATCCGGGCACCGATTTCGAGCAGCGCCGGCCCTTCGAGATCTTCATCAACTCGAAGAGCATGGAACACTTCCAGTGGATCGTCGCGCTGACGCGCATCGTCTCGGCGGTGTTCCGCAAGGGCGGCGACGTGACCTTCCTCGTCGACGAGCTGCGCAGCGTGTTCGATCCGAAGGGCGGCTATTTCAAGAAGGGCGGCAAGTACATGCCGTCGCTGGTCGCGGAGATCGGCGACGTGATCGACACGCATCTGCGCCAGATCGGCATGCTGCCCGGCGCTTCGGTGGTCTCGCCGCCGAAAGCGGTGCCCGGCGCCGGTGGCGGCATTCCCGCCGATGCGCGCTTCTGCTCGGCCTGCAACAGCAAGGCCGTCGTCAGCATCGACAACTGCCTGACCTGCCTGAACTGCGGGGACTCGAAGTGCGGCTGAGGGACTGAGCGCCCGGGCGCGTCGCCGGTCGATGCGCCTCGGCCGCACGCGCCTCCGGCCGCTGCGCCGGCGGCGCGCTGCGATCCCTCGCCGCCTCCCATCGCCATGCGCGTGCGCGGCCTTCACCTCGAACACGGGCGCGGAGGTTACGCCGGCGCAGCGAAATGTCCTCTTGATTCACGACGCGCTCCCCTTTAATCCTATCGATGCGCGGGCCCGTGCCTGCGCGCATCCGGCGCTCGCCATGCATCGGGAAAGTCCTGGCGAGCACGGCCGCGCCTCCTCATCGCCCTGAGGTGAACGGACGGACGGTGGATACGGATAGCAGCCGTCCCTTCGGCTAGCGAGGCCCCGCCGACACTCGTCGGCAACACGTTGCTCGAGACAAGGAGGTTCTTTTACCGATGAAAATCGCCCAGATCGCGCCGCTCACGGAGCGCTGTCCGCCCCGCTTTTATGGGGGCACCGAACGCATCGTTTCTTACCTGACCGAAGAGCTCGTCCGGCAAGGCCACGACGTCACACTGTTTGCGAGCGGAGATTCCGAGACCAGCGCCCGGCTGATCCCGTGCTGCGAGCTCGCGCTGAGGCTGAATCCGGCGGTCAGAGACGCGCTCCCCTACCACATGATGATGCTGGAGGAAGTGCGCCGGCGGGCGGACGAGTTCGACGTTCTGCATTTTCATATCGATATTCTGCATTACCCGCTGGCCGCGGCTTTCAGCGACAAGCTGGTGACCACGCTGCACGGCCGGCTCGATCTGCCGGATCTCAAGCCTTTCTATTCCGCGTTCGGGCACCATTCTCTGGTCTCCATCTCCGGCGATCAGCGGCGGCCCCTGCCACCCGTCAACTGGGCCGGTACCGTGCATCACGGACTGCCCGAGGATCTCCTGCCTTTCAGCGCGAGTCCGCGCGGCGGCTATCTCGCTTTCCTCGGCCGTATCTCGCCGGAGAAGCGTCCGGATCGCGCGATCGAGATCGCCGCGCGCGCCGGTATGCGCCTCAAGATCGCAGCGAAGGTGGACAAGGTGGATCAAGCCTACTGGGACGAGCTCATCGGGCCGATGGTGGCCAGCCATCCGAACGTCGAGTTCATCGGTGAGATCGACGAGCGGCAGAAGGCCGATTTTCTCGGCAGCGCCCGCGCCTTGCTCTTCCCGATCGATTGGCCCGAGCCCTTCGGTCTCGCGATGATCGAAGCCATGGCCTGCGGCACGCCCGTCATCGCGTTCCATCGCGGCTCGGTGCCCGAGGTCATCGATGACGGCCTTACCGGCTTCATCGTGCGCGAGCTCGATGAAGCCGTCGCGGCCGTGCACCGAGTCGGCGAGCTGGATCGCAGCACCGTGCGTGCGACCTTCGAAAGACGCTTCACCGCGCAGCGCATGGCGCGAGACTATCTCGCGATCTACCGCGCGCTGCCGGGGGTACGGCGCGCCTCGACCTGCAGGCCCGCCGTCATGACCGCGCAGAACGACCCGGCCGGCGAGCAAGTGGGCTTGGAGACGGTCGCTTGATGCGGGCACGGTCGCAACGAGTCCGATGAGCAGCGATGCGCTTCTACCCGCACCGGCGCCGGCCAGCACCGGCGCCGGCGCGCCGCCGACGCAGTTCTTCATTCCGGCCTCCGCCTCGCTCCAGGAGCGGCGGCCGCGCACGCTCAAGCAAGGCGATACGTTTGCCCTGTTCGATCACAACGGCGATGCGCTGTCCGGCCCGGGCAGCCCGGAGGGCGTGTTTCATCGCGACACGCGCCATCTCTCCCATCTCTACCTGACGATCGCCGGGCAACGGCCGCTGTTGCTCTCTTCGACGCTCGGTGACGACAACGCGACCTTGACCTGCGATCTGGCCAATCCCGATGTGATCGGCGACGGCGGACGGGTGCTCCTGGAGCACGATCTCCTGCATCTGCGGCGCTCTCGCTTCCTGTGGCAAGGCGCCTGCTTCGAGCGCCTGACGGTGCGCAACTTCGATGTGCAGGCGCGCCGCGTGAACCTCGAACTGGCCTACGCCGCCGATTTTGCGGATCTCTTCGAGGTGCGCGGCATCCGGCGCGCACGTCGCGGCGATATGCTGGCGCCCGAGATCGGGAGCGATTGGATCACGTTCGCCTATCGCGGGCTGGACGGCCGGCTGCGGACCACGACGCTGCGTTTCGAGCCGGCGCCGGCGCAGATCTACGCGGGGCGGGCGAGCTTCGTGCTCGATCTCGAGCCGGGGCAGGCCAAAACGCTGATGATCGAGATCGACTGTGCCGGCGCCGAACGGACTCCTCTGCGCCGCGCCTTCGTGCTGGCGCTGAAGGCAGCGCGGCGCTCGCTGCGTTCCTCCTCCGCGCGGGCCGCCGCGATCGTCGCTTCCAACGACATCTTCAATGAGGCGGTGCGGCGTTCGGTGTCCGATCTCTACATGCTGATCACCGAGACGCCCGAAGGGCCCTATCCGTACGCGGGGATCCCGTGGTTCAGCACCGTGTTCGGCCGCGACGCGCTGATCACCGGCCTCGAGACGCTGTGGCTGGATCCCGCCATCGCGCGGGGCGTGCTGTTGCATCTCGCCGCCAATCAGGCGATGGACTTCAATCCGAAGGCAGACGCCGAGCCGGGAAAAATTCTGCACGAAGTCCGCTATGGCGAGATGGCGGAGCTCGGAGAAGTGCCTTTCCGCCGCTACTACGGCAGCATCGATTCCACCCCGCTGTTCATCATGCTGGCCGGTGCCTATCTGGAGCGCACGGGCGATCTCGTCACGCTGCAGGAGCTGTGGCCGAACATCGAAGCAGCGCTCTCCTGGATGAAGGCGCACGGCGATCGCGACGGCGACGGCTTCGTGGAGTACGGACGGCTGACGTCCGACGGGCTGATCAACCAGGGCTGGAAGGACAGTCAGGACTCCGTCTTTCACGCCGACGGCGCGCTGGCCAGGGGGCCGATCGCACTCGCGGAGATCCAGGCCTATGTCTATGGCGCCTGGCGCGCGGCCGCCGCGATCGCGCGCGCCAGCGGCCGGTACAAGCAGGCCGTGGGCTTCGAGCAGCATGCGCAGACGCTGCAAAACGCGTTCGACGCGCAGTTCTTCGACGAGGCGTTAGGCACCTACGTCCTGGCGCTCGACGGCGAGAAACGACCTTGCCGGGTGCGTAGCTCCAATGCCGGCCATGCGCTGTTGACGGGCATCGCCTTTCCCGAGCGCGCGGAGCGCGTGGCGCAGACGCTCCTGAGCCCCGCGTCTTTTTCCGGCTGGGGCGTCCGCACCGTCGCGGCCTCGGAAGCGCGCTACAACCCGATGAGCTATCACAACGGCTCGGTGTGGCCCCACGACAATGCGCTGATCGCGGCCGGCCTCGCGCGCTACGGTTTCAAGCGCGAAGCGGCGCGAATCTTCGAAGGCCTCTTCGCCGCCTCCACGTATATCGATCTGCGCCGCTTGCCGGAGCTGTTCTGCGGTTTCGTGCGCCAGCGTACGAGAGGGCCGACCTTCTATCCCGTCGCCTGCGCTCCGCAGGCCTGGGCGGCCGCCGCGCCGCTTTCCATGCTGCAGTCCTGTCTCGGGCTCGGCTTCGAGCCGGCACAGAACTACATCACCTTCGACGAGCCGGTGCTGCCCGAATTTCTCGGTGAAATCACGCTGCGAAATCTCGTGCTCGGCGGCGGCGCCGTCGACGTGAGCTTGCGCCGCTCGGGATCTCAGGTGATCGTCGATGTGCTGGAGCGCCGGGGATCGATCCGCGTGATCACGAGGAGCTGAGGCCGGCGCGATCCTCGCGCGGCTTGTGGGCTCGCGCGGACCTGCAGCCCAGCCATCATTGTCCGGCGTCGAGCGCGGTAGCGGCCCGCCGCGAGCGGTCGCCATTCCGCTTCCTGATTTAGACCGGCGAAGGGGCGGAAGGTGATAGCTATCAAAGACTGCTATATATGACGATAGTCATCGATAGCAGGAGGCCGCTATGGCAAACCGGACCGCCAAACTTTTCACCACCGGCCGCAGCCAGGCCGTGAGACTTCCAATGGAATTCCGCTTCGAGGGAAGTGAGGTCTTCGTGCGCCGTGATCCGAAAACCGGCGACGTAATCCTCTCCAGCAAGCCAGATTCATGGGACGGCTTGTTCGAGCTATACGGCAAGGATGACGTGCCCGGCGACTACATGGGACCGGCCGATCGCGCGCAGCCACCGCAGGACCGCGATCCTTTCGAAAGCTGCAAGGAATGAGCGGCTATCTGCTCGACACCAATATCGCGAGCCACATCATACGGGGAGATCGGCCCGCAATTGGTCGGCGCTTGGCGTCGCTCCCGATGAGAGAGATCGCTATCTCGGCTGTGACGGAAGGTGAATTGCTCTATGGCCTCGCCAAGCGAAATTACCCTGCCGCGCTGAGCGAGCGCGCCAGGCAGTTCCTTCTGCGCGTCGATGTGCTGGCGTGGGACCGCGATGTCACGCGAGCCTACGCAGATCTCCGCGCGTCATGCGACACCAAAGGTGTGTCCCTTGGACCGCTCGACATGATGATCGCCGCCCATGCGGTCGCCTCGGGCGCCGTGCTGGTGACAAAGGACAAGACGTTCTCGCGTGTCTCCAATCCGCTGAGAACGGAAAATTGGGACAGCGCAGAGTAGCGACGGTTGGGAGGGAGCACCCCGGTGGCACTGAAGCCTTCAGTTCTTGCCGGAAACGTTTCCCAGTGAGGAGGTACAGGACGCCGTGGACGATGACTTCCGGAAAGGAGTCGATGTCACGTCTCCTTTCCAGGATTTCCTTGCCGAAATCATCGAAAGCGAATAGTGCTTCGAAGCCGGGACGGAGCAAGCCTCACGGGGGTTGGAATAGGATCGGTCACAGCCGACTCAGCGCGGAAAGGTCGGAGGAGTTTGTCATGGCTCCCCCGCGGCTTCCCCAGCGTAGAAATGGGGTGACAATCGGAAAGAAAAAACGCCGAATCAATTGGCTCCCCGGGACGGGCTCGAACCGCCGACCCAGTGATTAACAGTCACTTGCTCTACCGACTGAGCTACCGGGGAGTGCTGGGAGGCGCCGTATGGTACTGAGGGGCGCTGATCCGGTCAATTGAAAAGCTCGAGCGGCCCCGGCAGCCGGCGACGGCGCCGCTTGAACTATCGCGCGCCGCCACCACATTCTTTAGTCCATGACGGACATCACCCGCTTCCGCCTCGCCGCGGGGTTCAAGCCTTCCGGCGGCCAGCCCCAGGCCATCGACGCGCTCGTGCACGGGCTCGAGGACGGGCTCGCTCACCAGACGCTGCTCGGCGTCACCGGCTCGGGCAAGACCTACACGATCGCGAACGTCATCGAGCGCGTGCAGCGGCCGGCGATCGTATTGGCGCCGAACAAGACGCTCGCGGCCCAGCTCTACGGTGAGATGCGGGAATTCTTTCCGGACAATGCCGTCGAGTACTTCGTGTCCTACTACGACTATTACCAGCCCGAGGCTTACGTCCCTTCGTCGGACACGTACATCGAGAAGGACGCGTCGATCAACGATCACATCGAGCAGATGCGTCTGTCGGCGACCAAGGCGCTGCTCGAGCGGCCGGACGCCATCATCGTCGCCACCGTATCCTCGATCTACGGTCTGGGCGATCCCGGCGAATACCACTCGATGGTGCTGCACTTGAAGCGCGGCGACCGCATGGACCAGCGGCAGATCCTGCGCCGGCTGACGGAGCTGCAGTACACGCGCAACGACGTCGAGCTCGCCCGCGGTACCTATCGCGCGCGCGGCGAGGTGATCGACATCTTCCCGGCCGAATCGGAGCGCGACGCAGTGCGCGTGCAGCTCTTCGACGACGAGATCGAAGCGCTGGCCTGGTTCGATCCGCTGACGGGCGAGGTGCTGCGGCAGACGCCGCGGCTGACGATCTATCCGAAGTCGCACTACGTGACGCGGCGGGAAACGGTGCTGGAGGCGATCGAGGCGATCAAGATTGAGCTCAAGGAGCGCCTGAGCGAGCTGCGCAACGCGAGCAAGCTCGTCGAGGCCCAGCGCCTCGAGGAGCGCACGCGTTTCGACATCGAGATGATGAACGAGATCGGCTACTGCAGCGGCATCGAGAACTACTCCCGGCACTTGTCCGGGCGCAAACCCGGGGAGCCGCCGCCGACGCTGTTCGACTACCTGCCGCCGAACGCGCTGCTGGTCGTCGACGAAAGCCACGTGACGATCCCGCAGCTCGGCGGCATGTACCGCGGCGACCGCGCGCGCAAGGAGAATCTCGTGCAGTACGGCTTCCGCCTGCCCTGCGCGCTCGACAACCGGCCGCTGCGCTTCGACGAGTGGGAGCGGATGGCGCCCCAGATGATCTTTGTATCGGCGACGCCGGGATCCTATGAGAACGAGCACGCGGGCCAGGTCGTCGAACTCGTCGTACGCCCGACCGGTCTCGTCGATCCGCAGGTCGAGGTGCGGCCGGCGGCGACGCAGGTCGACGATCTGCTGTCGGAGATCAACGCGACGGTCGCGCGCGGGGAGCGCGTGCTGGTGACGACGCTGACCAAGCGCATGGCGGAGGATCTCACCGACTACCTCGGCGAGCACGGCGTCCGCGTGCGCTATCTGCACTCGGACATCGACACCGTCGAGCGCGTGGAAATCATCCGCGATCTGCGGCTCGGCGTGTTCGACGTGCTGGTCGGCATCAATCTGCTGCGCGAGGGCCTAGACATTCCGGAGGTGTCGCTGGTTGCGGTGCTCGACGCCGACAAGGAAGGCTTCCTGCGCTCCGATCGCTCGCTGATCCAGACCGTTGGCCGCGCCGCGCGCAACATCGCCGGGCGCGCGATCCTCTACGCCGATGAGCTCACGGGCTCGATGAAGCGCGCGATCGAGGAAATGGAGCGGCGGCGCGAGGTGCAGATCGCGTTCAATCGCGAGCACGGGATCACGCCGCGCGGGATCAAGAAGGCGGTTGCCGACGTGCTCGAAGGCGCCTACACGATTCCGGGCAGCGGCCGCCGCGCGGCGCGCCGGCCGCCGACGGCGGCCGAACAGAAAGCCGACTACGCCGGCCTGTCGCCCGAGCAACTGGCGACTAAGATCCGCAAGCTCGAGCAGGAAATGTATGCGCGCGCGCGCGACCTCGAATTCGAGGAGGCGGCGCGTCTGCGCGACGAGGTATCGGCGCTGCGCGCGCGCTGCCTCGAGCTCGGCGTCGCGTGAGTCCGTGCGGCGCTGCCAGGGGGTGACAGTCCCGCGCCGAATGGGCTACTCTACGCGCCCTTCGGGACCCCAGGCGCGTAGCTCAGTTGGTTAGAGCACCACCTTGACATGGTGGGGGTCGTTGGTTCGAGTCCAATCGCGCCTACCAAGTCCCCCGACCCGAGTCGATCGCCGCGTTCGCGGCGTCCCTAGCAACCGCGTCTGAAGGCCGTTCGTAGAGGCCTCGGAGAACACCGTGCCGACCATCACCCTGCCCGACGGCAAGCAGCGCAGTTTCCCGCATCCCGTCCGCGTGGCCGAGGTCGCCGCGTCGATCGGCGCCGGCCTCGCGCGCGCCGCGCTCGCCGGCCGCGTCGACGGCCGCCTCGTCGATACCTCCTATGTCGTCGATCGCGACGCCGCGCTGAGCATCGTCACCGCGAAGGACGCCGAAGGCCTCGAGATCATCCGCCACAGCACCGCGCACCTGCTCGCGCAGGCCGTGAAGCAGCTATTCCCGAGCGCGCAGGTCACGATCGGGCCCGTGATCGAGGACGGCTTTTATTACGACTTTGCGTACGAGCGCCCGTTCACGCCCGAGGATCTCGCCGCGATCGAACAGCGCATGGCCGAGCTGGCGGCGCAAGAACAGCGCGTGGAACGGCGCGTGATGCCGCGCGACGAGGCGGTCGACTACTTCAAATCGCTGGGCGAGCACTACAAGGCGGAAATCATCGCCTCGATACCCGGCAACGAAGAGATCTCGCTGTACGCCCAGGGCGATTTCACCGATCTCTGCCGCGGGCCGCACGTGCCCGATACCGGCAAGCTGCGCGCCTTCAAGCTGATGAAGATCGCCGGCGCGTACTGGCGCGGCGATTCGCGCAACGAGATGCTCCAGCGCATCTACGGCACCGCGTGGGCGGATCAGAAGGCGCTCGCCGAGTACCTGCACCGGCTCGAGGAGGCCGAGAAGCGCGATCACCGGCGCATCGGCCGCCAGCTCGATCTATTCCATTTCCAGGACGAAGCCCCCGGCATGTGCTTCTGGCATCCGAAGGGCTGGATGATCTGGCAGCAGATCGAGCACTACCTGCGCGGCGTGCTGAACCGCCACGGCTATGCCGAGGTCAAGTGCCCCTCGATCCTGGACGCGAGCCTGTGGCGCAAATCGGGCCACTGGGAGAACTTCCACGAGAACATGTTCACGACCGAATCGGAGTCGCGCGAATACGCGGTGAAGCCGATGAACTGTCCCGGGCACGTCCAGATCTTCAATCAGGGCATCCGCAGCTATCGCGAGCTGCCGCTGCGCCTCGCCGAGTTCGGCTCCTGTCATCGCAACGAGCCGTCCGGCTCGCTGCATGGCCTGATGCGCGTGCGCGCCTTCACGCAGGACGACGCGCACATCTTCTGCACCGAGGCGCAGATCCAGGCGGAGGTCGCGTCCTTCATCGATCTGCTGAAGCTCGTCTACCGCGATTTCGGCTTCGAAGACGTCCTGATCAAGCTGTCGACCCGGCCGGCCAAGCGCGTCGGCGCCGATGAGATCTGGGATCGGGCTGAGCGGGCCCTGCAGGACGCGCTCGGCGACAAGGGCCTCGAGTTCGAGCTGCAGCCGGGGGAGGGCGCCTTCTACGGACCGAAGATCGAGTTCTCGCTGAAGGACAGCCTGGGCCGGGTCTGGCAGTGCGGCACCATCCAGCTCGATTTCTCGATGCCGGCCCGCCTCGGGGCCGAGTACGTGGCCGACGACAATTCGCGCCGCACCCCGGTCATGCTCCATCGCGCCATCCTGGGCTCGCTCGAGCGCTTCATCGGCATCCTGATCGAGCACCACGGCGGCCACATGCCGGCCTGGCTGGCGCCGGTGCAGGGCGTGACGATGAGCATCTCGGAGCGCCAGGCACCCTATGCGGCCGAGGTCGCGGAAGTCCTTCAGAATCAAGGATTCCGCATCGAATCAGACTTGAGAAACGAGAAAATCGGCCTTAAGATCCGCGAGCACACCTTGCAGCGCGTCCCGTTCCTCCTCGTCGTGGGAGATCGGGAAGTCGAGAACCGAACCGTAGCCGTGCGTACTCGTCGGGGACAGGACCTGGGGGTCATGTCGCTCGCCGATTTCGGTCGCCTGCTGCGGGAAAAGGTCGATGCGCGGCTCAACGACACCTTGGAGGACTGACAGATCGCTGCCGAGAAGAAGAATCGCATCAACGACGAAATCACGGCGCCGCAGGTGCGCCTGATCGCCGCTGATGGTCAGAACGTAGGCGTCGTGCCGCTGGCCGAGGCCAAGCGACAGGCCGTCGAGAACGAACTGGATCTCGTCGAGATCGTGCCGAACGCGGACCCGCCGGTCGTGCGGGTGATGGACGTCGGCAAGTTTCTCTTCGAGCAGAACAAGAAGCGACACGCCGCGAAGCGCAGACAAAAGCAGATCCAGATCAAAGAGATCAAACTGCGCCCGGGCACCGACGACGGTGACTACGAAATCAAGATGCGCAACGTCAAGCGCTTCCTCGAGGAAGGAGACAAGGTGAAGATCACTTTGCGCTTCCGGGGCCGGGAAATGGCCCACCAGGAGCTGGGCGCGAAGATGCTGGACCGCGTCGAAGCCGACCTCGAAGGTCTGGCGGTGATCGAACAATACGCGCGCATGGAAGGTCGCCAGATGGTCATGCTGGTGGCGCCCAAGCGTCACTGAACACATTGAGGACTGGTGGAGACATGCCAAAACTGAAAAGCAACCGCGGCGCCGCCAAGCGCTTTGCGAAGACGGCGAACGGGTTCAAGCGGCGCCAGTCGTTCAAGAACCACATCCTGACGAAGAAAAGCGCGAAGCGTAAGCGCCAGCTACGCGGCACCACCATGGTGGCGGCCGTCGATCAGCTCAGCGTCGAACGCATGCTGCCTTCGCTCTGAAATTACCAACGAGACTGAAATCCCATGGCACGAGTCAAACGCGGCACCGTCGCACATGCGCGGCACAAGAAGGTGCTCAAGCGGGCGAAGGGCTACTACGGCCGCCGCAAAAATGTTTTCCGCGTCGCCACGCAGGCCGTCACCAAGGCCGGCCAGTACGCCTACCGCGATCGCAAGGTCAAGAAGCGCGAATTCCGCGCGCTGTGGGTCGTGCGCATCAACGCGGCCGCCCGCCAGCACGGGCTCAGCTACTCCCGCTTCATCAACGGCCTGCTGAAGGCCTCGATCGAAGTGGACCGCAAGATCCTCGCCGATCTCGCGGTGAACGAGCCGGCGGCGTTTGCCGAGCTCGCCGAGCGCGCGAAGGCGGCGCTCGCCGCCGCCTGACGGGCCGCGCGGCCCGCCGTCACTGCCGGGCGCAGCGTCCGGCGGTGCTCCTCCAGTCCGATCCGGATCGATCGTTTCCCCGATGAGCTCCTCACAGGACATGCTGGATCGCGCTCGCGCGGCCGTCGCTCAGGCCGCCGACCTGGCCGCGCTCGATGCCGTGCGCGTCCACTATCTCGGCAAGAAGGGCGAGATCACCGAGGCCTTGAAGGGGCTCGGCAAACTGCCCGAGGCCGAGCGCAAGGCGACGGCCCAGGGCTTGAATCTCGCCCGCGACGCTCTCGAGGCCGCAATCGCCGAGCGCCGCGCGGCACTGGAGCGTGCCGCCGAACGGCAGGCACTCGACGCCTCCGCCATCGACGTCACCCTGCCCGGACGCGGTCAGCGCCGGGGTGGGCTGCATCCGGTGACGCTCGCGATGTCGCGCATCGAGCGCATCTTCGCGAGCGCCGGTTTCGAGACCGCGGAAGGTCCCGAGATCGAGGACGACTACCACAACTTCGAAGCGCTCAACATCCCCAGCCACCACCCGGCGCGGGCGATGCACGACACGTTCTACTTCCCGAACGGGCTGCTGCTGCGGACGCATACCTCGCCGGTCCAGATCCGCGTGATGCAGGCGGGAACGCCGCCGTTCCGGATCATCGCGCCGGGGCGCGTCTATCGCTGCGATTACGATCAGACGCATTCGCCGATGTTCCATCAGGTCGAGGGCTTGCTGATCGACACCGAGGTGACGATGGCCGATCTGAAGGGCGTGCTGCACGAGTTCCTGCGCCGTTTCTTCGAACAGCCCGGCCTGCAGATCCGCTTCCGGCCCTCGTACTTTCCGTTCACGGAGCCCTCGGCCGAGGTCGACATCAAGCTCGCCTCGGCGCACGGCGTGTCGGACTGGCTCGAGGTGCTCGGCTGCGGCATGGTGCATCCGAACGTGCTCGTGAACGTCGGTCTCGATCCCGAGCGCTATCGGGGCTTCGCGTTCGGACTCGGCGTCGAGCGGCTCGCGATGCTGCGCTACGGCGTCAACGATCTGCGCCTGTTCTACGACAACGATCTGCAGTTCCTCCGGCAGTTCGCGTGAGCGGCGCCGACGGCGGTTGAACGATGAAATACAGCGTCGAATGGTTGCGGGACTGGGTGGACGTGGCGTGGGACGCAGCGACGCTCGCCGAGCGCCTCACGATGGCCGGGCTCGAGGTCGACGGCGTCGAAAGCCTCCCGGCCGACTGCCCGGCCGTGGTCGCGCGCATAGAGCGCGTCGCCGCCCATCCGCAGGCGGATCAGTTGAAGCGCTGCACCGTCGATGCGGGCGCGCACGGCCGCGTCGAGATCGTCTGCGGCGCGCCGAACGCGCGGGTCGGTGTGCTGGCGCCGTTCGTGCCCGCGGGCGGCGTGCTGCCCGGAGGCCGCCGCATCGAGGCGGCCGACATCCGCGGCGTACGCTCGCTCGGCATGCTGTGCGCGGCGGCGGAGCTCGGGCTCGGCGATGAGGCCGGCGGTTTGCTCGAGCTCGACGCGGACGCCGTGCCCGGCACCGCGCTGGCGGACTACCTGAAGCTCGACGATCTCATCGTCGAAGTCGGGCTGACGCCGAACCGCGGCGACTGCCTGTCGATGCTCGGACTCGCGCGCGAAATCGCGGCCCTGCTCGGGCAGCCGCTGCCGCGGCCGCAAATGCCCGCCGTCGCCGCGACGATCGCGGATCTGCCGCGCGTGATGCTGGAGGCGCCCGAAGCCTGCTCGCGCTACGCCGGCCGCATACTGCGCAAGGTCGACGTCTCGCGGCCGACGCCGCTGTGGATGAAGGAGCGGCTGCGTCGCTGCGGCCTGCGCTCGATCAGCGCCGTCGTCGACATCACGAACTACGTGATGCTGGAGCTCGGTCAGCCGCTGCACGCCTTTGATCTCGCGGCCGTGCACGAGGAGATCCGCGTGCGCAGGGCGCGCGACGGCGAAAGCCTGACGCTGCTCGACGGGACCGAGCTGAAACTGCCGGCCGACGCGCTCGTCATCGCCGACGCTAGAGCGCCGCTGGCGCTCGCCGGCGTGATGGGCGGCGCGGCGTCCGGCGTCGGCGCCGCGACTCGTGACATCCTGCTCGAGAGCGCCTGGTTCGAACCCATAGGCCTGTCGCGCACGGCGCGCCGTCAGGGTTTGCACACGGATGCCTCGCACCGCTTCGAGCGCGGCGTGGATCCGGACGTGCAGCGTCGCGCGATCGAACGCGCGACCGCGCTGGTGCTCGCCTGCTGCGGCGGCGAGGCGGGGCCCGTCGCCGACGTCGTGACGCCGACCCACCGCACCCAGCGCGCGGCCTTCGCGTTCCGGCCGGCGCGCGTGCCGGCCGTGCTCGGCCTCGATCCCGGCCCGGCCGAGGTGCGCGACTGCCTGCTGCGCCTCGGTCTCGAGATCGAGGCCGCGGGCGAAAGCTGGCAGGTCACGCCGCCGTCCTGGCGCGGCGATCTCACGCGCGAAGTCGATCTCATCGAGGAGGTCGCGCGCCTCGTCGGCTACGCCGCGATCCCGGAAACAATGCCGCGCGGCAGCTTGCACCTGGGCGCGCTGTCGCCGCGCACCGTGGCGCTCGAGCGCGCGCGCGCGACGCTCGTGAGCCTCGGCTATTTCGAAGCCGTGAGCTTCAGCTTCATCGCCGAGCCGCTGCACGCCGCGTTCCGGCCGGGAAGCGCGCCGATCGCGCTCGCGAACCCCATCGCCGCCGACATGAGCACGATGCGCCCGAGCCTCGTGCCGGGGCTGCTCGCCGCCGTCCGCTTCAATCGCAACCGCCAGCAGCCGGACGTACGGCTGTTCGAGTACGGCCTCGCATTTTTCGAGGAGGACGGCGAGCTGCGCCAGCGCAACCGCCTGTCCGCCGTGGTCGCCGGACGTGCGCTGCCGCCCCAGTGGGGAACGGCGTCGAACGAGGTGGACTTCTTCGATCTGAAGCAGGACCTCGATAGCCTGCTCAGCGCGCTGGGCTGCACGGCGCTGCGCTTCGAGGCCGCGAGCCATCCGGCCTACCATCCGCGCCAGTACGCACGGGTCTGGTGCGGCGAGCGCTGCGTCGCGACCCTCGGCCGCGTGCACCCCGCCGTCCTGCGCGGCATGGACTTGGCCGGTTCGGCGCTGGCCTTCGAAATCGACTGGGACGCGCTGCCCGCGGCCCACCCGGCGGCCTTCCAGCCGCTGTCGCGGTTTCCCAGCGTGCGCCGCGATCTCGCCTTGGTCGTGGCCGAGGAAACGACGGCCGAGCAGGTTCTGCGCTGTGTCTCGGCGGCCTGCGGGGCGGCTTTGCGCGATCTTCAGTTGTTTGATGTGTATCGAGGGCAAGGTATTGATTCGGGCAAAAAAAGCCTGGCTTTGGGCTTGATTTTCCAGTCCGCATCCAGCACTCTTACCGACACAGAGATAGATGAACTGGTCGCCGGCGTCGTCGCTGCGGTCGGGCGCGACCTCAATGGAGTATTGAGGACCTAGACATGGCATTGACGAAGGCAGACATGGCCGAGCGGCTGTTCGACGACCTCGGTCTGAACAAGCGCGAGGCCAAGGAATTGGTCGAAGCGTTCTTCGAAGAGATCCGCTCCTCTCTGGAGCAAGGGCAACAGGTCAAGCTGTCGGGTTTCGGCAATTTCGACCTGCGAAACAAGAACCAGCGTCCGGGGCGAAACCCGAAGACCGGTGAGGAGATTCCGATATCTGCCCGCCGTGTCGTGACTTTCCGCCCTGGGCAGAAGCTGAAGGCGCGAGTGGAAGCGTATGCTGGAAGTATCGAACAATAGCCTGCTGCCGGCGATACCGGGCAAACGCTACTTCACGATCGGTGAAGTCAGCGATCTCTGCGCCGTCAAGCCGCACGTCCTGCGCTACTGGGAACAGGAATTCCCGCAGCTCAAGCCGATCAAGCGGCGCGGTAACCGCCGGTATTACCAGCGGCAAGACGTCATCCTGATCCGTCAGATCCGCAGTCTGCTCTACGACCACGGCTTCACGATCGGCGGCGCGCGCCAGCGTCTCGCCGGCGACGAGGTCAAGGCGGACAGCAGCATGAGCCAGCAGATCGTGCGCCAACTGCGCATCGAGCTCGAAGAGGTGCTCGACATCCTGCGCCGTTGAACGCGCGGCGATTTCCCACATCGACCCGTTCGCCGGCATGGCAGCCCCCGCCCGCGCGGAAGCTGACCAGGCGGCGGCCGGTCCGTCAGTCACGTTCGTAATCAGTCGGGGCGTAGCGCAGTCTGGTAGCGCACCGCAATGGGGTTGCGGGGGTCGGAGGTTCAAATCCTCTCGCCCCGACCAACTTACGACATTGACGATCCAATTCGACGTCTCGCCGTGAACGCCGCTCGCCTGCCACCGTGGCTAGGTGCGCTGGCGCTCGCGGCGGCGACGCTGTCGTCCGCCTGCCGGCACGAGGCCGACGCCTGGGACGCATTCAGTCAGGGCGATTATGAAACCTCGCTGCGCGCGGCGCGCGAGATCGCGCAAGACCAGGACGATCCGGCGGCACTGAACTTCGTCGGCATCCACTACTACCTCGGCACCGGCGTCGTCCGCGACTTCGCCGAGGCGCGCCGCTGGTTCGAGCGCGCGGCGCGCCTGGGCGACGCGAACGCTCAGCGCAACCTGGGCATGCTCTATCTGCGCGGCCTCGGCGTCCGCCGGGACGAATTCCTTGCCTACGCGTGGTTCACCGAAGCGGTCGAGCGCGGCAATCGACGAGCGACAGCCTATCTCGCGCTGTTGAGCGATGCCCTCACGCCGAGCCAGATGGTCAAGGCGCGTCATGCGCTGGACGGAGAAATCGGTCAACGCGCCGCCGACTGAGTCGATACACAATACGTTGCGATGCGAGACGACTTCCGGCACGGCCGCCGGATTTCGTTCGCTATACTGAAATCCCCGGTAAGTTCTGGAGCGAGCGACAAAATCATGTGCGGAATAGTCGGCGCGGTGGCGCAGCGGCACGTAGCCCCCATCCTGCTCGAAGGGCTCAAGCGGCTCGAATATCGGGGCTATGACTCGGCTGGCATGGCGATACTCGGCAGCTCGAGCGAGATCGAGCGCCGGCGGGTGCAGGGCAAGGTCTCGGGCCTGGAGCAGGTGCTGATCGAGCAGCCGCTGGACGGCACCGTCGGTATCGCGCACACGCGCTGGGCGACGCACGGTGTGCCCAGCACCCGCAACGCTCACCCGCACGTCTGTCGCGATCTGGTCGCGCTCGTGCACAACGGCATCATCGAGAACCACGCCGAGCTGCGCGAACGACAGGCCGCGAACGGCTATGAGTTCACCTCCGACACCGACACCGAAGTAGCGGTGAACCTCGTTCACCAGTATCTGGAGGCCGGACTGGATCTGCTCGCCGCCGTGCAGGCCGCGGCGCGCGAGCTCGACGGCGCCTTTGCCTTCGGGGTCATGTGCCGCAAGTCGCCCGAGCGCCTGATCGCCGCGCGTCGCGGCAGCCCGCTCGTGATCGGGCTCGGCATCGGCGAGAACTTCATCGCCTCCGACGTCTTCGCGCTGCTGCCCGTGACGCAGCGCTTCATCTTTCTCGAAGACGGCGACGTCGCCGAAATCACGCGCACCAGCGTCACGATCTACGACCAGCACGGCCACAAGGTCGCTCGTCCGGAATCGGTGTCGAAGCTCACGCCCGACGCGGCGGAGAAGTCCGGTTACCGGCATTTCATGCTGAAGGAGATCTTCACGCAGCCGCGCGCGGTCGCGGAAACGCTCGAAGGCCGGCTGGACAACGACCGCGTCGACGATGCAATTTTCGGCGCCGACGCCGCGGCCATCTTCGATCGCATCAAGGGCGTGACGATCGTCGCCTGCGGCACGAGCTATCACGCCGGCACGGTCGCGAAATACTGGCTCGAAGGCATCGCGGGCCTGCCCTGCACTGTCGAAGTCGCGAGCGAGTTCCGCTACCGCAACCCCGTGGTGCCCAAGGACACGCTGCTGGTGACGATCTCGCAGTCCGGCGAAACCGCCGACACGCTGGCTGCGCTGCGCGAGGCGAAGCGCGCGGGCTACGCGCACTCGCTCGCGATCTGCAACGTGCCCGAGAGCTCGCTGACGCGCGAGTCCGAGCTCGTGCTGATGACGCGCGCGGGCCCCGAGATCGGCGTTGCCTCGACCAAGGCCTTCACGACCCAGCTCGTCGCGCTGATGCTGCTGACGATCGCGCTAGGCCGCCGGTATCGCGTCGACGCCGCGCGCGAGCGCGAGCTGGTGACGGCACTGCAGGGACTGCCCGGCAAGCTCAACGCGGTGCTCGAGCTGAACGAAGCGATCACCGCGCTCGCCGAGCAGTTCGTGAACAAGCATCATGCGCTCTATCTCGGACGCGGCTCGATGTATCCGATCGCGATGGAAGGGGCCTTGAAGCTGAAGGAGATTTCCTACATCCACGCCGAGGCCTATCCGGCCGGCGAGTTGAAGCACGGGCCGCTCGCGCTGGTCGACGACGAGATGCCGGTGATCGCCGTGGCGCCGAACAACGATCTCGTCGAGAAGCTGAAGTCGAATCTCGAGGAAGTGCGGGCGCGCGGCGGGCAGCTCTACATCTTCGCCGACGGCAAGGTCGCGGTGACGCCGACCGCCGCGATCCACGTGATGACGGTGCCCGCGGTGCCGGACGAGATCGCGCCGATCGTCTACACCGTCCCGCTGCAGATGCTGGCGTATCACGTCGCGGTGCTGAAGGGCGCGGACGTCGATCAGCCGCGCAATCTCGCGAAGTCCGTGACCGTGGAGTAGGCGCCACGCATGCCCGCGCGCGAGACGACGATATGCCGGGCCCGAAAGACCACGAAGGGAAAGGGTAGTGAGACGTCGATGACCGCGGATGGCAACGGCGCGCGCGCGCAGGAAGCACCGGTCGTCGGCACCGTGCTGCTCGTCGACGACGATCCGGACATGCTGCAGCTAACCGCAGCGTGGCTGCGCGGCGCGGGCTTCGCCATCCAGACCGCTGCATCGGGCCCCGATGCGCTGTCGCGCATCGAAATCTCCCGCCCGGATCTCGTCGTCACCGATCTGTTCATGGACGGCATGGACGGGCTCGATCTCCTGAAGGAGATTCACGCCGGCAATCCGCTGCTGCCCGTCATCATGCTGAGCGGGCAGGCGCAGATCCCGGACGCCGTGCGGGCGACCCATCTCGGCACGGCCGCGTTCCTGACCAAGCCGATCGCGAAGGAGCGTCTGATCGCCGAAGTGTCCGCGCAGATGCGCGCAGTCCTCGAGCGCAAGCGCCGCCACGGCCGCTTCGGCGCGAACATCGTCTATCGCAGCGCGATCATGCAGGAGCTGCTGGAACAGGCCGAGATGGTCGCGCCGACCGACGTCACGGTCTTCATCAGCGGCGAAACCGGCACCGGCAAGGAAGTGCTGGCGCGCGCCATCCACGACGCGAGCCCGCGCGCGGCGCAGGCTTTCGTCGGCGTGAACTGCGGCGCGATCCCGGAGAACCTGCTCGAGTCCGAGCTGTTCGGCCACGAGAAGGGCGCGTTCACCGGCGCGAACACCCGGCATGAGGGGCTGTTCATGGCCGCCAACGGCGGCACGATGTTCCTCGACGAGATCGGCGACATGCCGCTCGGCCTGCAGGTCAAGCTGCTGCGCGTCCTGCAGGATCTGCAGGTGCGGCCCGTCGGCGCGACGCGCTCGGTCGCGGTCGACGCGCGCATCATCTCCGCGACTCACAACCGGCTCGACGAGCTCGTGCGCAACGGCGAGTTCCGCGAAGATCTCTATTACCGCCTGAACGTCGTGCCGCTGCACATGCCGAGTCTCGCCGAGCGGCGCGAGGACATCCCGCTGCTGCTCGATCATTTCCTCGGCGTGCACGCCACGCGCCATCAGCAGCGCAAGAAGCACTTCGATGCAGAGGCGCTCGACTATCTCACCGCCGCTGCATGGCCCGGCAACGTGCGCCAGCTCGTCAACGCGGTCGAGCTGTGCGCGACGCTGACGAAAGGCGACCAGATCGGCCTCGCGATGGCGCAGCGCGCGCTGCGCGAGAAGCCCGGCCGCATCCAGACGCTGAAGGAAGCTCGCGACGCCTTCGAACGACGGTATCTGATCAGCGTCATGCGCGTCGCCAACGGCAACGTCGCCACCGCGGCTCGCGTCGCCGGCCGCAATCGCACCGAGTTCTACAAGCTCCTAGGTTTCCACGGCATCGATGCGGCGAGCTTCCGCGGCGGGAGCGCGGCGCAGGACGAATCGGACCAGTGAAGGGCCGGCGCGTGCCGGCACGGGGGGCGTCGATGAGCGATAGAATCAGGGTGAAAATCGATCCCGACATCGAAGATCTGATCCCGGGCTTCCTCGACAACCGGCGCAAGGACGTCGGCGAGATCCGCGCGGCGCTCGCGCGCCGGGATTTCGCCAGCATCCGCTTGCTCGGCCACAGCATGAAAGGAGCCGGTGGCGGCTACGGCTTCGATCCGATCACCGACTACGGGGGGACGCTGGAACAGGCGGCGCTGCGTCAGGACGTCGCGACCATCGAAAGCGCGCTCGCCGCGCTCGCCGACTACCTCGCGCGCGTCGAACCCGTGTTCGACTGAGCGAGCCGGGCCGATCATGCAGGACGCCGTGACCGCCGTGACCAGCGCCGCGCCGTCCGCGCTGCCGGCGCGGCCGCGCGCGCGGCGGCACACGTCGATCTGGTTCTTCTATTTCGTCGCCGCCGCGCTCGGACTTTCGTTCTCCGGCGTGCTTTTGCTGCTCGCCTGGGGCAATGCCGTCGAATCGGAGAATCGCGCCTTCGCCTTCGAGTCCCTGAGCGTCGACGACACCGCGCGCATGGGCCTGCGCGCCGCCCACGAAGCGATCGAGGCGATCGCGGGCTTCCTCGGCGCCGCGTCCGACGACGTCGCCGTCGCCTCCTTCGATCGCTTGAGCGGCGAGCTGATGCGCCGGAACGAGTTCGTCACCGCGATCGCCTGGTATCGTCGCGATCCCGCCCAGGGCGACGATTTCGTCCTGCGCCAGCGGCGCGTGCAGGGCGAGGTCGCGCCGCCGGCGGTGCTGAACATCGGCTCCGAGCTGCCGTACGCCTCGGATCTCCGCAGCGCCTTGGAGAACGAGGCCGTGACCCCGGTGGTATTCCCGCTGAACGGCGCGGAAGGCAACGGCTATTGGCTGGCGCGGCCGGTACCCGCCGCGGGCGCGCGCGGCGCAGGCAATGAGCTCGTGGTCGCGCAGATCGATCCGGTCCGTCTGCTCGGCGGGCTCATCAGCGATACCGATCTGACCCTGCACCTCTTCCTCGAATCCGAGGGCGTCGGCGGGCGCAAGCTGCTGTTCAGCAAACAGGCCGTACCCAAGACGCCGCGCCTGCCGCTGCGCGAGCTCGAGGAGAGCAGCCAGGTGCGTTTCGATCGCTACTCGGTGCGTCTCATCGTCAACAAGGGGCTGTACTGGCGCGATCTCGACAAGGGCACGCTGTTCGTCGCCGCGATCCTCGGCGCCGGCGTGACGCTGCTGCTGATCGCGCTCGCCCGCGCCAAGGAGCTGCAGGCGCGCGAGCTCGCCGCGCGCAACCGCGTGATCGAAGAGCAAGTGCGGCGCCAGACGCAGGAGCTCGCCGAGGCCCGCGATCAGGCCCTGGCGGCGTCGCGGGTGAAATCGGATTTCCTTGCCTCGATGAGCCACGAGATCCGCACGCCCTTGAACGCGATCATCGGCATGGCGGAGCTGCTGTCCGACACGCGGCTGTCGACCGATCAGGAGCGCTACGTCGGCGTTTTCCGCAATGCCGGCGAGGCGCTGCTGAGCCTCGTCAACGACATCCTCGATCTGTCGAAGATCGAAGCCGGGCAGTTGATCCTCGAGCAGATCGACTTCGATCTCGTCGAGCTCGTGGAGCAGTCCGCGGACATCTATGCGCTGAAGACCGCGGCGAAAGGCCTGGAGCTCGCCGTGTGCGTGATGCCCGAAGTGGCGACGCGCGTGAAGGGCGATCCGGCGCGGCTGCGCCAGGTCGTGCTCAATCTGATCGGCAATGCGCTGAAGTTCACCGAACGCGGCGAAATCGCGGTGACGGTCGAACGCGGCCGGCGGCACCAGGGGCCCGAATGGGTGCGCTTCGCGGTGCGCGACACCGGCATCGGCATTCCGGTCGATAAGCAGCAGCAGATATTCGCGAGCTTCACGCAGGTCGATTCCTCGACGACGCGCAAATACGGCGGCACCGGCCTCGGACTGACGATTTCGCGCAAGCTCGTCGAGATGATGGGAGGCAACATCTGGGTCGAAAGCCGCGAAGGCGCGGGCAGCACCTTCGTGTTCGAGGTGCCCTTCGCGCCGGCGGCGACGCCCGCAGTGTCGCCGCCGCCCGCGGTGCTCCCGGGCACCGCCGTCATCGTCGACGACAACGCGAGCGCGCGCGCCTGTCTCGCCGTCGCGCTGCGTTCCCACGTCGCCGACATCGTCGAGGCGGCGGACGCGGCGGCGGCACGCGCCGCCGTCGGGAATCGCGCTCCGGGGCCGCTGTGGATCTTCTGTGACGCGCGGCTCGGGAGCGCCGACGGGCATCTCCTGGCGGCCGAGCTCGCCGCGACGCTGCCCTCGGCGCGCATCGTGATGCTGCTCGAATCGGCGGCGCTCGGATCGGGCATCGAACGCGTGCGCGCGCGCGATGGCCTCGCGTTCCTGGTCAAGCCGGTCAAACGGCGCGAGCTTGCCGAAGTCGTCGCGGCGAGCGCGCGCGCGGAGACCGCGGCCCGCCTGGGCGGCACGGCGCCCGCGCCGGCCGCGGCCGCGCGCAAGCGCCTGCTGCTCGTCGAAGACAACCCGGACAACCGCCTGCTGATCCGTTCCTATCTCAAGAAGGAGCCGTTCGACGTCGACGAGGCCGAAAACGGCGCGCTCGCCGTCGCCTGCGCGGGCCGCCAGCGCTACGACCTCATCCTGATGGACGTGCAGATGCCGGTCATGGACGGTCACGCCGCGACGCGCGCCATCCGCGACCACGAAGCCGCCACCGGGCTGCCGCCGGTGCCCGTCATTGCCCTCACCGCCCACGCGGTGAAGGAAGACTTGGAAAAGAGCCTCGCGGCGGGCTGCACCGCTCACCTCACCAAGCCGATAAAGAAACAAGTGCTGCTCGACGCGCTGGCCGCGCACCTCGGTACGCGCAAGGCCGATACCGTTTCATCCTGACGCAGGCGGCGACGAACGGCCTCGTTTGTCGCCGTGCGGCGACAGGCGAGGAGTGCGCCGCGCCTCGCCGGCGGTGCTCGCTCACCCGCGCGTCGAAGACGGCCGGGTTGCCTTGGTCGCTCGTTCAGCAAGCCATTGTTTCGGAGCCAGTTTTAACGCTCCTTCGGGGCCGTCCCGGGCGCGGCCGTGAAGGCCGACGGCCGCTTCCGGCTGGCATGGGCGTTGCTCTGTCCCCGATATAGCGAGAAGGAAGGCGGGGCGGCCCGCACGGTTGTCGGCAGTCAACCGGTCGATTCAGCGATGGAAGCCATGCTGAGAATCTTCAGACATTACATTCCGACGACTCTGTTGTTGCTCGGGCTCGCCGAGGCTTTGATCCTCGTCGTGTCGATTTATGTCGGCGCGGTGTTGGGCATTGCCTTCGAAGGGATTGCGCTAGGCGGCAACGGCACGGTGCTCATGCAGGCCGTGGTGTTCTGCGCCGCTATGCTCGCCGGCATGATTGCGATGGGCTTCTATCAGCGCGACCAGCGCGACGGGCCGATCGAGACCGTCATTCGCCTGTCGCTCAGCTTCGTCGTCGGCTTCCTCGTCATGGGTGCGATCTATGTGGTCGAGCCGCAGCTCGTGCTCGGCGGCGCATCGACCTTCGTCGCGCTGATCGCCTCCTTCATCGGCATCGCCACCTGCCGAATCGTGTGCTCGGCCAAGACCGATGCGCGCTTCTCTCGCCGCGTGCTGGTGCTCGGGGTCGGCGATCGCGCGAAGCAGATCGAGAAGCTGCGCCGCGCCTCGGATCGCCTGGGCATCACGCTCGTCGGCTTCATCGACATCGGCATCGATCGGCAGGTCGTCAGCGAAGCGAAGATCATCCGGCCCAACGTGTCGCTGCGCACGCTCGCCGAGCGCTTCGCGGCCGAAGAGCTGGTGGTCGCGATCGACGATCGCCGCAAGGGGCTGCCGGTCGACGACATCCTCGAGTGCAAGATGCACGGGATCCGCATCCTCGACGAGTCGACCTTCCTCGAGCGCCAGCTCGGCAAGATCCGCCTCGATGCGCTGCATCCGAGCGGCGTGATCTTCGCCGACGGCTTCACGCAGGCCGTCATCCGGCGCACCGAGAAGCGGCTCTTCGACATCGTGGCCTCGCTGTTCCTGCTGAGCCTGACGCTGCCGTTCATGCTCCTCGCCGCGCTCGCGATCCTGCTGGAGAGCGGACGCCCGATCTTCTACACCCAGCGCCGCGTCGGCCTGCGCGGCGAGTGCTTCAACGTCATCAAGTTTCGCAGCATGCGCACGGACGCCGAGGTCGACGGCAAGCCGGTCTGGGCCGCGAAGGAAGACAGCCGCGTCACGCGCGTCGGAAAGTTCATCCGCAAGACCCGCATCGATGAGCTGCCCCAGCTACTGAACGTGCTGAAGGGCGACATGAGCTTCGTCGGCCCGCGGCCCGAGCGGCCGGAATTCGTCAGCGAGCTCGCGCAGGCGATCCCGTACTACGATCTGCGGCACCACGTGAAGCCCGGAATCACGGGCTGGGCACAGGTGTCCTATCCGTACGGCTCGTCGATCAAGGATGCGCGCGAGAAGCTCCAGTACGATCTCTATTACCTCAAGAACTACAGCGTGTTCCTCGACGTCAACATCCTGCTGCAGACCATTCAGGTCATTCTCTGGGGCAAGGGTGCCCGCTGAGCCGGGCCGCGGCGCGCTGCGGTCTCGTCGCGCTCCTGTGTAAACTGCCCGCATCGACGCCGCGCCGTGCGCCGCGTATCGACATTCCAGTCGCGAGACCGCATCCGAGCCATGATGTCCGCCCTCCCATGAGCGCCTTTGCCGTGACGGCCGCCGCCACCGGCGCAGCGGCGTACCTGCTGCTCGCGCTCGCGGTGGCCGCGCTGTACCGGCGCTCGCCGCTCGGGCCGGCCGTACTGCTGGCGTCCGCGCTGACCTGCGCCTGGATGTCGGCGCAGGTGTTCTACTACCTCGAATATGCGCTGTCCGGCGGCATCCTGGTGCTGCAGGTCCTGGAGCTGGCGCGCAACGCGAGCTGGATCTACGTGTTGGCGCGGGTGCTCGCGCGCAGCGCCGATCGCCAGTACGCGGCGTCGGTGCGCGCACTGTACTGGGCCTTCGCCGCCGCTGCGGCGGTCCCGGTCGGCAGTTGGCTCGCGGCCTACTTCGGTTTCGCCGCCGAATCGCTAGGCATCGACCTCGGCAAGATCACGCTGCTCGGCTTTCTTGCCCAGGCGGTGTTCGGCCTCGCCCTGGTCGAGCAGGTCTACCGCAATACCTATCCCGAGGCGCGCTGGGCGATCAAGCATCTGTGCTTCGCCGTCGGCGGCATGCTCGCCTATGACTTCTACCTCTATGCCGAGGCCGTGCTGTTCAATCGATTGACGCCGGATGTGTGGAGCGCGCGTCCGGCCGTCGATGCGCTGGCCGTGCCTTTCGTGCTGCTGTCCGCCGCCCGCAACAACGCGCTGCGGCCCAATCTCTTCGTCTCGCGCAAGGTCGTCTTCCACGTCACCGCGGTGTTCGCGGCCGGAGCCTACCTGCTGCTGATGTCGGCGGCAGGCTACTACGTGAAAGCCTATGGCGGGAGCTGGGGCGGCGCGCTGCGCATCGTGTTCTTGTGCCTCGCGCTGGCGGTGCTCGTCGCGCTCATCGCTTCGACCCAGCTCCGCTCGCGGCTGCGCGCCTTCGTCGCGCGGCATTTCTATCGCAACAAGTACGACTACCAGGAAGCCTGGCTGTCGTTCACCGATCGCCTCGCGCAGATCGGTGACGACCCGCACGATCTGCGGCAGACGATCCTCAAGGCGATCGCCGACGTCATGGACAGCACCGGGGGGGTGATGTGGCACAAGGGGCCGAACGGCAGCTTCGCCGTGGTCGCCCGCTGGGTGAGCGAGATGCCGGCCCCGGTCGTGCTGGACGAGGATCATCCGCTCGTGAAGCGCCTGCAACGCGAGGACGCGACGATCGACCTCGAGACCGAAGCGGCCAGCTCGACGGTGGACGCCAACGCGTCCGTGCCGGTGTGGCTGCTCGACATGCCGCGGGCGTGGATCGTGGTCCCGATCGTCCACCGCGAGGAATTGCTCGCCTTCATCGTCCTCGAGTCCTCGCGCACGGACAGCGATCTCACCGGCGAGGATCGCGAGCTGCTGCGCACGCTGGGCCACCAGGCGGCCGGTTATCTCGCGCTGCTGCGCGCGACGGAAGCACTCTCGGATGCGCGCCAGTTCGACGCCTTCAACCGCTTGTCGGCTTTCCTGGTCCACGATCTCAAGAACGTCGTCGCCCAGCTCTCGCTGATCGTGCACAACGCCGAGAAGCACCGGACGAATCCGGAATTCATCACCGACGCTTTCAACACGGTGTCCGATGCGGTGACGAAGATGAACCGGATGATGGCGAACCTGCGTCAGTCGCATGCCGACGACGGCGCTACGGACGTCGTCGATCTCGTGGCCGCGGCCCGCAAAGCGGTGGCCTCGGCGGCGGCGCGGCGCCCGGTGCCGAGCTTGAGCTGGAACGGCGAGCCGCTCGCCGTGCTCGGTCACCGCGATCGCCTCGTCGATGTGTTCGAGCATCTGCTGCAGAACGCGCAGGATGCGACGCCCGAGACGGGCCGGATCGCGATGAGCCTGCGCCGGGTCGACGACAAAGCCGTGATCGAGGTCGCGGACACGGGCTGTGGCATGAGCGAGGACTTCATGCAGAATCACTTGTTCAAGCCCTTCGATACCACCAAGGGCAAGGCGGGAATGGGCATCGGCGTGTACGAAAGTTTGCACGTCGTGAGCTCGATTGGCGGCAAACTGGCGGTGAGGAGCCGCGAGGGCGAGGGCACGCAGTTCTCGATCGTCCTGCCGCTACACGAAACTGCCGGAGAATCGGTCGGCGGCGCCAGTCCGGCAGCCGCAACGGAGGGCGCGCGCCACGCGCCGGAAAAGGTCTGATGGAGAAACGGAAGTTGCTCATCGTCGAGGACGACCCGGGCCTGCAGAAGCAGCTCAAGTGGTCCTTCGAAAACTATGAACTGGAAGTCGCCGGCGATCGCACGGCGGCCATGGAGGCGCTGCGCCGGCTCGAGCCGCCCGTGGTGACGCTGGATCTCGGCTTGCCGCCGGATCCGGCGAACGCTTCGGAGGGGCTGCAGACGCTGACCGAGATCCTGCGCATCGCGCCGACCACCAAGGTCATCATCGTGACCGGCAACGACGACCGCGAGGTCGCGGTCAAGGCGGTGGGGCAGGGCGCCTATGATTTCTACGAGAAGCCGATCGATCCCGACGTCCTGAGCCTGATCGTCGAGCGCGCCCATCGCCTGCACGAGCTCGAGGCCGAGAACCGGCGGCTCGCCGCGTCGGTGCGCGAGCCGCTGGCGGGCGTCATCGCGGGCAGCACGCAGATGCTGGACGTGTGTCGCCGCATCGAAAAGATAGCGCCGACCGATACCACCGTGCTTCTGCTCGGCGAGAGCGGCACGGGCAAGGAAATACTCGCGCGCGCGATCCACGAGCTGAGCCCGCGCCGGGAGCGGCGCTTCGTGGCCATCAACTGCGCGGCGATCCCGGAGACCCTGCTCGAGAGCGAGCTGTTCGGCTACGAGAAAGGCGCGTTCACCGGCGCCGCGAAGCAAACCCGAGGCAAGCTCGAATACGCCGACGGCGGCACGCTGTTTCTCGACGAAATGGGCGACCTGCCGACCCCCCTGCAGGCGAAGCTGCTGCGCTTCCTGCAGGAGCGGGTGATCGAGCGCATAGGCGGGCGCGAGGAAATCGCGGTCGAAACGCGCGTCATCTGCGCGACCCACAAGAACATCAAGGTGCAGATCGCGCAGGGCCAGTTCCGTGAGGACCTCTACTACCGGATCAGCGAGCTGACGGTGTCGATCCCGCCGCTGCGCGAACGCCCGGGCGATTCCATCCTGATCGCCCGCGTGCTGCTCAACAAGTACCGGCAGATCAACAACGCTCAGGTGCGGGACTTCAGCCCCGCCGCGCTGGCCGCGATCGAGAACTACGAATGGCCGGGCAACGTGCGCGAGCTCGAGAACCGGGTGAAACGCGCGGTGATCATGGCGGACGGTCCGGTCATCGAGCCTTTCGATCTGGAGCTCGATCCGCCGGCGACGACGGGGTTCCGCACGCTACGGGAAATCCGCGAAGAAGCGGAGGCGGCCGCGATTCAGCAGGCGCTCGCCGTCAGCGCCGGACAGGTGGGCAAGGCGGCGGAGATGCTCGGCGTCAGCCGGCCGACCGTCTATCACCTGATGAAGAAATACAGCATCGCCGGCTGAACGCCCCGTCGACGAAACGGGGCGCCGGCTTCGGAGTTCAGCTCGTCGGTGGGCCGTTCAACCCGTGCTTCCTGCGGTGGTGGACCCGAGCAGACCGAGCAGCGCGTCGCCGAAACTCGGCTCCTCGCTGGTTTTGGCCGTGCGACCGAACGGCCGGGTTTGCGAAGGTCGCTGATCGTGCCAGCCGAAGAGGTCCTCGTCGTTCCCGATGTCCAGAGTTTCAGCGACACGCTTGCTGAGGGGGTGAGCTTCTCTCATTGGGGGTTGTCTCCTTCCGGTGGAGCTACTAGTTGAGTGGGTCGTACAGCCTGACGTGATGTACGTCACAAAGTCTTACATTTCGTCCGTGACAGTTCAACGGTTCCAGCGCTTTGCCGGACCGATTCAATGACCTCGCTCAGGTCTTGGTCACTGCTGTTACAAATTGTATCGGCGCAGGGGAGCAGCGCTTGAGCCGCTACGATGTTCGCGAGCGGGCGTTCGCGGGGCCGCTCAGGCCTTGACGCTCGTTTCGGCAGCCTGGCGGCCGCGCCAGCGCAGAGACAGCTTGTGGGCGAGGTGGGGGGCGAGGAGGCGCAGCGGCATCTTGCACAGATGGGCCCGCGCAAGGAGGAATTTCAGCGCCAGGCGCTCCGCAGCCGTCGGCGGCGCCGAGGGCACGAAGGCCGTGTCGATGGCGCGTTCGACGAAGGGGCGCGCCGGCCAGAGCCCGGCGGCGCGCGCGAGCCGATCGAGGACAGCGTCGGGCACGCCGGGGCCCGGCAGCCGGCGTAGCTGGCGCAGCGCGAGCCAAGTCGGTCGCGCCGCCCGCAGAGCAAGGGCTCTGTCGCTCAGCGCTTCCCAGAAGCCCGGATCCTCGCGCACGAAGTCGCGGCAGAGCTCGTAGACATCCAGCACGTCGCGGAAGCAGTTGGTCAGCTCTCCGCCGAAAAACCCGTGCAGCACGCTGTGCATGACCATGTCGGCCGGGTCTAGCACCCGGCAGCCGTCGGCGAGGCGGCGGGCTCGCGCGAGCAGCAGCTCGGCATCGGGACAGAGGGCGCTCGTGCGCGGCAGGATGTTGTGATGCAGATCGAGGCTGGAGCCCCGAATCGCGTGCTGGAACGGCGGCAGCTCGTGCATCCATTCCCGGTAGTAGCGCTCGTCGTACTCGTCTTTCGGCATCGGATGCCAGCCGTGGGCCTCCAGCGCCGCCTCGACCGCCTCGAGCGCCGCAAACGGCACAAGACAGTCGACGTCGGTCAGCATGCGGCAGTGGCCGGCCGCGAGCCCGGCGGCGATATAGGCCGCGCCCTTGAGCAGCACGGGCTCGATGCCGATGCTCGCCAGCGCATGCCGCAGCCGGTTGATCTCCCACCGCGCCGAGCGCATGCGATCGGCCGCGACGAGGTAGTCGGAATGGAGATGCCGCTGGACGGGCGGCGGCAGGCGGGACAGCGCGCCCAGGGCTTCGAGCGCGGGATACCAGCGGCCGGACAGGCCGTGGCGGCGGCCGAGCATCAGGGCACGTTCCCAAGCGGCATTGTCCAGGTCGATCAGGGTCGCCGGATCGACGGTCCAGAGGATCAGTGCCTGTGCCGGGGACATGTCAAGATTCTTAACAAAAACGGCGTCTTAGGGGATGGCAATTGTAAGAGCGACCTTACAAAATTCCGTCCGGCGCGGCCGTCCTGGGACGGGCCCGCAGATTGTGCCGCATAAAGTCTCGGCCGCAAGCGCAGTTGCTGTAGCTGGCGTAATCCTTGCACACGGTAACGCATTATCGTCCGGAGAATATCGGATGGAACATCAAGAATTCACCCCCGACGCTACGCCACAGCCGAGCCCTGGCGATGCTCGCGTCGCCGCCCGCCGCCGCTTTCTGAAGGGCACGACCCTGGCGCTGCCCGCGGTGATGACGCTGCATTCCGTGGCGGCCCAGGCGACGGCGCGCAGCAGCGGGAGCCAGTGCGCGAACAACGTGCCGCAGTCTCCCTGCGTACATCTTCGCGATCAGCCGGACGATTATTTCCGCGAGAAAGTGGCCTGCTACGACAAGTTGACGAAGAACTCCAAAGGGAAATGGGTTCGTAACAACCTCGCGACCTACTTCCAGGGCATCAATTGCACGAATCAGCAGCAGTGCTGGCGCTACGTGAAGGACGGCACCATCGTACCGACCAGTGAAGTCCCCCAGATCAACTGTTCGTCCAACGTGTACAAGAAGCAGTCCAGCAGCTCGACCTCGCCGGTCGGCTACAAGCACGCAATCGTCCACTTCAGCGCGATCGACGGCTGCGTGATGGCGGTCGGCGAGCCGCAGACCCCGGTCGGCTGCATCATGACCAGCATCACGATGGCCTGCCTGAACTCCTTGACGGGCCACGGCTGAACGAACTCTTTTCACATTCCGTACGCGCACGGCCGGCCGGCGCTCCGGCCGTGCTAGTCTCCCGGGCCTTGCCAGCACAGGCCCGACGCATGAATGCCACTTCGCCCGAGCGCCGCTGGCGCGCGGATCCCGCCGCGCGCCTCGTCTGGCGCCGATGGGGTGAAGCCCATTTCGCCTTCGATCCCCGCTCCAGTCAGACCCACTTCCTGAACGAGCTCGCCGTCGAGCTGTATTCGCAACTTCAGAACGCGCCGCTGACGGCCGATGAGCTGTACCGGGCCGTGCTCGCGCGTCACGACATCGACGCGGATGAAGCGCTGCGCGAAGCCCTGGACGCCACCATAATGGTGCTGGATCGCTTGGGTCTGATTGTCGCGACATGACCGCCGCCGAAAAGCGCACGACGCTGCGCGACCTGCCGCGCGAGGCCCTGGCGCAGCGCCTCGCGCGCGGCCTGCGCCTGCACGTCGGGCCCTTCGTCGTCTGCTTCACGGCCCGCGATCCCGTGCTCGCCGCCTGTCTCGCCGCCCATTATCCCGACTACCCGCTCGCGCCGGACGACAGCTTCGCGGACGCGCGCATCGCGCTGCGCGACCAGGGGCGCTGGGCCCGATGGCGCGGCCATCCGCGCGTGATCAGCCTCGAAGACGACGGCAATTTCGCGCGCTTTCCCGCGGAGCAACTGCTGGCGCAGATCGAATGGGGCTTGAACTGGTGTATCGCGATGCGCGCCAACCAGTATCTGATGCTGCACGGAGGCGTCGTCGCGCGCGAGGAGGGGGCGATGATCCTGCCGGGGCTGCCCGGCGCGGGAAAGAGCACCTTGACCGCCTACCTGATGCATCGCGGCTGGCGGCTGTTCTCCGATGAGTTCACGCTGCTGGCGCCGGACTCGCGCATGCTGCAGCCGTTTCCGCGCCTCATCCCGCTGAAAAACGAGTCTATCGACGTCATCGCGCGCGAAGTACCCGAGGCCCGTTTCGGCCCGCGGATCCCGAATACGCGCAAGGGGCTGGTCGCGCATCTGTGTCCCGGCGCCGAGCACCTGCGGCGCATGCACGAGAGCGCAGGCCCGCGGCTCATCGTTTTTCCGCGCTACGTCGCCGGTGCGCAGACCGAGCTCTCGACCGTCCCCGCGGCGGAGGCTTTCGCGGAGTTGACCAACAACGCGTTCAACTACGTGCTGCTCGGCGCGCAGGGCTTCGAGCTCGTCGCCGATCTGGTCGATGCGACGCGCTGCTATCGCCTGCGCTACAGCGATCTCGCGGACGCGAATGCGCACCTAACGGCGCTCATGCGGGCCATGGCCGATTGATCGCCGCGGCGCGCATTTCGCGCGGCGCCGGCCTCGTCGTATCATCGAAACGGCCGATAAGATCCGGCCGACCCCCGAGAACCGATGAGGGATGCGCGCGATGCGACGCTGCAAACGCTGTCTGTTGCCCGACACCGTGCCCGGCGCGGACTTCGACGCCCGCGGCGTGTGCCGGCCTTGTCGCGAGTATTCGCCGAAGTCGGCCGAGGCCGAAGACGCGGGCCGCGCCGCGCGCGAGGCGGATCTCGAAGCCGCCATCGCGGCCGCGCGCGGTCAGGGACAATACGACGTGCTAGTCCCGTTCAGCGGCGGCAAGGACAGCGCGTGGATGCTGTACAAGCTCGTCGTCGAATACCGGCTCAAGGTGCTGGCTTTCACGGTCGACGTGAACATCCCGCCGGTGGCGTGGAAAAACATCCGGCAGACGCTCGCGAAGCTGAACATCGATCACCTCACTTATTCGCCGCCCGCCGCGCTGTATCGCAAGCTCTTCGCCTATCTGCTGCGCAATCAGGAGGAGCGGGGCGCGACGTACACGGTGTCTTATGTCTATGCACCGCTGTTCGAGGGCGATGCGATCCGGCTTGCCTACGAGAAGGGGATCCCGCTCGTGATGGCCGGCTATTCGCCCGGACAGCCCGAGCCCGAGCGCATGCTCTACGAGTTCTCGCGCCCGCTGATCGAACGCACCGACTGGACACCGCCGCAGCTACGCAAGTGCGGGGAGTTCACCGAGGACGAGCTGAGCCGCTTCTTCAATCCGCTGCGCTATCCCGCGGACACGCGCTTCCCGCGCTATCTCGCGCCTTTCCACGCCTGGAAATACAGCCAGGACGAGGCCATGCGAGGCGTCGTCGAACACGGGCTCATCGCCACTTCGCGCAATGCGAGCCCGGTGTTCTCCAACTATCCGATCAACTGGCTGCTGATGTATTCGGATCTGAAGAACTTCGGCTATAACCCCTATGCGCCGGAGTTCGCGGCGCTGATCCGCGAGGGCAAGGCCAAGCTGGCCGAGTGGCGCATCATGGCGCCGTTCGTCGATCTGATGGTGAAACGCTGCTGGTTTCTCGGCCGACACACGACCGAACATTTGAAGTGGTTGGGCATGACGTCCGATGAGCTGCGCATCACGCTCCCGCGCGGCGCCTATGATCCGGTCGTCGCCGCCTGAGCAATCCGCGCATGGCCGGCACGCCCGCGATACTCACCGATTGGTACCGCCATCGCGCCGCGGAAACGCCCGCGGCGCCCGCCTATCATTCGCTGGTCGACGGGCGCTGGCAGCCGATCGACTGGGCGAGCTTCGTGCGTGAAGCGGACCGGTTCGCCGCACGCCTGAGCGCGCTGGGCCTGGGCGCGGGCGAGCGTGTGGGCATCATGGCGCCGACCGGCCTCGACTGGGAGCTCATGCAAGTCGCCGCGCTTGCCTGCGGTGCGGCCGTCGTCGGTCTCGACGCACACGACCAGCCCGCACGCCTCGCCGACATCGTCGCCGTCGCCGAGCTCACGGTGCTGGTCGTCGGCGATGCTCGCGGCTATGCGCGCCTGCCGTCCGCGGCGACCGCGCGCCTGCGCTTCGTGCTCTGTCTGGGCGACGATGCCGCGCCCGAGGACTGCCGATCGCGGTGGATCGCGCGTGCGGCCTTCGACAGGCTCGAAGGGACGCCGCCCGCGTCCGCGCCGACGCCCGACATGCTGGCGACGATCGTGTTCACCTCGGGGAGCACGGGCGCGCCCAAGGGTATCGCCTACACGCACGCGCAGGTGTGTCTCGCCGTCGCGGGCATTCTCGAGGCGTTTCCGGACATCGGGGCGAGCGATCGGCTCGTCTGCTGGTTGCCGCTGTCGAATCTGTTCCAGCGCATGATCGACTTCTGCGCGGCCGGCCGCGGCGCGCAGACTTATTTCGTCGCCGATCCGCGCAGCATCATCGCTTTGCTGCCATCGATCCGGCCGCAAGTCTTCATCGCGGTGCCACGCTTCTTCGAAAAGCTCAACGAGGGCATCGAGCAGCAGCTCGCCGCGCGCCCGGCCTGGGCGCGCGCACTCGTGGCATGGTCGCTGCGCGCGGGCGACGCAGTGGCGCATGCGCGCCGCGCCGGACGCGCGCCGGGCGCCTTCGATGCGCTGCGCGGCGCGCTGGCCGAGCGCCTGGTGCTGCGCCGGCTGCGCGGTGTGCTCGGCGGTGAAGTCCGCTTCATGGTCAGCGGCTCGGCACCATTCCCGCGCTGGCTGCTCGAACGCTTTCACGCGATGGGGCTGCTCGTGCTCGAAGCCTACGGCCTCAGCGAAAACGTCGTGCCGATCGCCGTCAATCGCGTCGATGACTATGCCTTCGGCAGCGTGGGACGCATCGTCGCGGGCAATGAAGTGCGTCTCGCGGACGACGGCGAGGTGTTGGTCCGCGGAGCCGGCGTGTTCACGGGCTATCTCGGTGCCTCCGAGGTCGAGTCGCCGCTGAGCGCAGAGGGCTTCCTGCACACGGGCGATCTCGGCGAATTCGACGAGGCGGGGCGCCTGCGCCTGACCGGCCGCAAGTCGGAGATCTTCAAGACCTCGACCGGACGAAAGATCGCGCCGGCCGCGGTGGAAGCGCGGCTCAAGCAGATCGCGGGTCTGGATCATGCCGTCGTCTTCGGCGCCGGGCGCAAGCGGATCGTCGCGCTCGTCACGCCGGCGCCCGAAGCGATCGATGGACTGCGTGAAGACGCCGCGTGGCGCGAGTGGACGCGTGCGATCGCAGCTCGCATCGCGGAGATCACGGCCGAGGACAACGACTACCTGCGGCCCGCCGGCGTGCTGGTCCACCGCGCGCCGTTCACGATCGACGGCGGCGAGCTGACCAGCAATCTGAAACTGCGGCGCAAGCAGATCGAGGAGCGGCACCGAGTCGCGCTCGACGCCTTGTTCGCGCGTCTCGAACGCGGCGGCAGCTTCGTCGAAGCCGCCGCGCCCGATACCCTGATGTCGAACTGCTGAGCCGCGCTCGGCCGGGAGGAGCTCGATGGCGCACTATCTCGTCACCGGTGCGACCGGCGTGGTCGGCAGCGCCATCGTGCCGCGCCTCGCGGCGCTGCCCGATACCACCATCCAGGTTTTGATCCGGCCGAAGAAGGGCGGCGATCTGGCCGCGCGCTTCGCCGAGCTGCTCGCCTTTTGGGACGCGCACTATCCCGAGGAGCGCACCGCGAGCGGCGGCTTTGCGACGCGCGTGCGGCCGGTTGCCGGCGAGATCACCGAGCCCGCGCTGGGGCTCTCGGCCGCCGATCGCGAAACGCTCGTCGCGGATTGCACGCACGTCGTGCACTGCGCCGCAAGCGTGCGCATGAACCTGCCGCTGGCCGAGGCGCGACAGACGGCGCTCTTTCCCGTCGCGAGCGTGATCGATCTCGGCAAGCAGTGCCGCCGCTTGCAGAAAGTCGAATTCGTGTCCACGGTCGGCGTCGGCGGCCGCTGGCAGGGGCCTTTGCCCGAGCGCCGGATCACCGAGACGCGCGAATTCCACAACACCTACGAGGCCGCGAAAGCCGAAGCCGAGGATCTGATCCATCGCGAAGTCGATGCGGGCTTTCCCGCGACGATCCACCGGCCGAGCATGGTCGTCGGCGATTCGCGCAGCGGTGCCGTGATTCACTTCCAGATCTTCTATTTCATCTGCGAGTTCCTGAGCGGCATGCGCACTTTCGGGCTCTATCCGCGCCTCGGCGTAGCGACGCTCGATATCGTGCCGAACGATTATGTCGCGGCGGCGATCGTGGCCGCGTCGCGCGAGCCGGCCACGGCCGGGGCGATCTTTCACCTCTGCTCGGGTCCCTCGCACGCGGTACGTCTCATCGAGCTGCGCGAGCGCGTGCGCGAGATCTTCCGCACCGGCGGCCTAATGGGCTGGACGCCGAAGCTCGATTTCTCGCGCGATACCTTCATGGCCGTCATGCGCGGCGCCGCGCGGCTGCTGCCCGAGCGCGAGCGACGCGCCGTCGGCACGCTGCCGATCTATCTCGATTATCTGGCGGGCATCCAGCAGTTCGGCAACGAGATCAGCGTGCAGCGCCTGCAGGCACTGGGCGTCGCAGCCCCGGACAACGATCGGGTGCTTGCCCGTGTGCTCGAGTGGTATGTGCTGGCGAAGCGACGTCGGGGATTTTCGTAAGCCGGGATCGGCGTGTCGATGCGTTGAAGATCCCGGGTTCCGCTCCGCTGCACCCGGGCTACGGCAAACGATCGGCTCTCGTAGCCCGGGTGGAGCGCGCAGCGCGTAACCCGGGATCGGCGTGTCGGTGCGTTGAAGATCCCGGTTCCGCTTCGCTGCACCCGGGCTACGGCAAGCGATCGGCTCTCGTAGCCCGGGTGGAGCGCGCAGCGCGCAACCTGGGATCGGCGTGTCGGTGCGTTGAAGATCCCGAGTTCCGCTCCGCTGCACCCGGGCTACGGCAAACGATCGGCTCTCGTAGCCCGGGTGGAGCGCGCAGCGCGTAACCCGGGATCGGCGT
>DAOKZI010000003.1:0-186208 GCA_035325705.1 Gammaproteobacteria bacterium | reverse complement strand
ACCCGGGCTACGGCAAGCGATCGGCTCTCGTAGCCCGGGTGGAGCGCGCAGCGCGTAACCCGGGATCGGCGTGTCGGTGAATTGAAGATCCCGGGTTCCGCTTCGCTGCACCCGGGCTACGGCAAGCGATCAGCTCTCGTGGCTCGAGTGGAGCGCGCAGCGCATAACCCGGGATCGGCGTGTCGGTGCGTTGAAGATCCCGGTTCCGCTTCGCTGCACCCGGGCTACGGCAAGCGATCGGCTCTCGTAGCCCGGGTGGAGCGCGCAGCGCGTAACCCGGGATCGGCGTGTCGGTGCGTTGAAGATCCCGGGTTCCGCTTCGCTGCACCCGGGCTACGAAGCGCCGGAGCCTGCTTGGGGCCGTGGTCAACGGAAAGGATCTTTGCCCAGCCCGCCGAGGAGAAAGAAGCGCCGCAGGTCGTCCAGCGCGCGGCGTTGCGTCGGGGGTAGCGCCGCGCGCATCGCGGCCAGGCGCTGGCGCAGCGGGGCGGGCAGCGGCCCGTCGCCGGTCTTCGTGATCGTCAGGAAGGGCACGAGGAAAGTGTGGTAGAGGCGCGCCTGCGGCAGCCGTCGCGCCACCGCGTCGCGCAGCTCATCGACGGTGAAGGCCGATAGCAGCGAACAGCGGTAGAGCGCCGAGAAACGATCGGCCACGGACGGCGCGTCGAGATCGACGAAGAACTCGACCGAGAGCGGCGACTTCAGGCGCGCGAAGTCTTCGACGTAAAGCGCACCGTTCGGCCCGGCCGCCACGCTCAGCGCCTGCAGTGCGCGCTCCAGCGCGGGTAGATCCGGCAGATCGTGCAGCGTCATCGTGCTGATCGCCGCGTCCCAGGGCCCGCGCCCCGCGGCAAGGAGATCGTCGAAGCCCTTCACTTCGAAGTCCACGTTGCGCAAATCGAGCGCGGCGGCGCGCGCCGCCGCGGCCTCGAGCATGCGCGGTGAAGGATCGACGCCGGTGAAATGCACGGCCGGGTTCAGCGCGGCGACCTGCAATAGCTGCATGCCGTTGCCGCAGCCGACGTCGACGCAGCGCCGACGACCGATGAGTACCTGCGAGATCCGGGCGCTGTGATACAGATAACCGGCAGCGGTGCGTCCGTCGACTTCGCCGCCGTCCTCCATCGCCGCGAGCACGCCGTTGCTGCCGAGGGCCGCGCTCGGCGTCGGCCCGCGCGGCTGCCGCGTGCGGCCGAAGATCTCGCGCAGGAACATGCGCGTCATGCCGGCTGCGGACATGTGGGTGCTCGGGCGCCCGATCAGATGTTCTGGCGCAGCGCCTCGACCACCGGCACGCGCGCGGCGCCGCGCGCGGCAAGGATCGCCGACAGCACCGTGGCGAGGAAGCCGATGAAGAAGGATACGAGGATCACCGACGGCACGACGCGGATCAGCGCCGTGTAGCCGACGTTCGAATTCGGCGGTGGCGGCATCGGGATGCCGACGGCGGAGATGCCGAGGGCGAGCGCAATGCCCAGCAGCACGCCGAGCGTCGCGCCGATCAGGCCGAGCAGGGCGTTCTCGAGGATGATCAGCCGCGCGATGTCACCGCTGCGCTTGCCCAACGCTTTGAGCGTGCCGAACTCGCCGACGCGCTCGTAGGCCGTCATGCTGACGCTGTTGGCGACCGACAGCAGCACGACGACGAGGATGATGAGCTGCAGCACACCGAGCTGGCTCTTGTAGAGGTCGACGGTCTTGGCGTAGAAGTCATCGAGCTCGAACCAGGTCTTCAACTCGTAGCCGTCGCCGCCGATCGCGGCCTTCATGGCCGCGGCCGTGGCGTCGGTCGTCAGCGTGTCGGCGAGCGAGACCACCACGGCGTGCACGCCGGCGACGCCGAGCAGCTCCTGCGCGGCCGGCAGCGCGACACGCACGGCGCGCGCGTCATAGTCCTTCGAGAAGGTGCGAAACACACCGACGACCTCGAACTCGAGGCTGTTCAAGGCGCCGTCCGGCGTGTTGGCGAGCACCGTGACGAAGGAGCCAACCTCGAGCTTCATCGATTTCGCGACGCCTTCGCCGAGCAGCACGCCGTAGGCGTCGTCGTCCGTGAGCTGCCGGCCTTCGATGATGAAGAAAAAGCTGCCGAGCTTCGCTTCCTTCGCCGGTTCGACGCCTTCACCGATGATCGGCAGATCGGTCTTGCCGTTGTTCAGCAGGCCGAAGAAGTTCAGCCGCTTCATGGTGTCGACGACGCCGGGCACGGCCGCGGCCTTGGCTTCGACCGCCGCCGGATCCTCGATCATGTACGCGTACGGCTCCTTCGAACCGTGAGCGTAGAAGCCCTCGCGATAGATCTGCAGATGGCCCAGCCGCGAATGGATCGTCGCTTCGCGCAACTGGATGAAGACATCCTCGACGAAGCCGCCCGAGAGGATGAGGCCGACGACGCCGAAGACGATCGAAGCGAGCGTCATGCCCGTACGGCCTTTCTGCCGCAGCAGATTGCGCAGGGCGAAAGTGAAGCTCATCCAATCGAGTTTCATGACGAGCTCAGCGGGCGCGTCGTAGCGCGTCGACGATTTCGAGCCGCGACGCCTTCCATGCCGGGTAGAGGCTCGCGAGCACCGCCGAGGCGACCGCGACGAGGAAACCGCCGGCGAAGAGCTGCCAGGTCAGGCGGATCGACGCGGTGAAGCCTTGATCCATGCCCGGCGCCGGCGGCATCGGGATCCCCACGGCCGAAATGAGTTTTGCGAGCAGGTAGCCGAGCACGACGCCGGCAATGCCGCCGGCGACGCCAATCATGAAACCTTCGCTGACGAAGAGCTGCATCACCTTGCGCTGGCGGTAGCCGATTGCCATCAGCGTGCCGATTTCGCTGGTGCGTTCCATCACGCTCATCACCAGCGTGTTCGAAATGCTCATGATGATGATGACGGCGATGATCGCGCGCACGAAATTCATCTGCGAGGCGAAGAGCTCGACCACGGCCTTGTAGAAGTCGGCAAGATCGATCCACGGCACGATCTCCAGCGCGCTTCTCTTCGCTGGTACTAGCTGCTTCAGATAGCCGAGGACTTCATCCGTGTGCTCGGTCTCGTCGAGCAACACGATGAGCTGGTGTGAACCCTCCGCCTTCGTCAGCTCGCGTGCGAGCGGCAGCGGCGCGCGCAGCGCGACGTCGTCGAAGGCCTTCACCGCCGTATGGAAGATCCCGTTCACCTTGGCTTCCACGGCCGACACGCTGCCGGAGCCGGTGGTCGTCAACAGCACCACGGTGTCGCCGGTCGCGGCGCCGAGGCTTTGCGCGAGGCCCTTGCCGAGAATGATGCCCTTGGGCTCGGCGCTCGAGAGACCGCTGCCCTCGTGCACGATGACTTCCTTCGAAACCTCGGCTTCGGTTTCGGGCGCGACGCCTTCACCGAGGAAGCTGACCGTGGTTTCGCCCTTGGACACCAGCCCTGAAAAGGCGAGACGCGGCGTCACGGTCTTCACGTGGGGCAGGCCTTTCAGCCGCGCCGTGTTCACCGCCGCGTCGGGGATCAGGTAGGCGTAGGGATCTGCGACGCCGTTCTCGTAGTAGCCGCTGCGGACGATCTGGATGTGGCCCAAGCGGGAATGAATGGTCGATTCACGTTCCGCCCATTTCATCCATTCGGCGAAGCCACCGGCGAGCACGAGCGCGATGACGCCGAAGCCTATCGCCCCGATCCCCAGCGCCGTGCGGCGGCGGTGCCGGGTGAGATTGCGCAGCGCGAGCGAAAAAGTCTGGCCCAGCAGGGCGCGCAGCAGGCGGGCCCCGGCGGGTTCACCGACCTGCCGCTCGTCGAATGGCTCGGGAGCGTCGGGAGCGACGGGGGGCCGTGCGCGGACAGGGGCGACTGCGGCTTCGACGCGCTTCTTCGCGTCGTCGACGATGGACTGCGTGAGGGCTTCGGCCGCCGTCGACCCCTGTGAGCGCGTGAACCACGCCTGGGTGCGCAGGAATTTCGGATCGATCAGTTGTTCATCGCCGCGCTCCTGCACGTTCTCGTGCAGGAGCTGGTCGCCGACGACCTCGGCCTGCGCCACGTCGATATCGGACGCCTCGCGCAGGCCCGACAGCGCGTTGAACACCGTCCCGCAATGCGTGCAGCGGACCATGCCCATGGCCGTGCGGAGATTCTCCGCCGTGACCTGGAACAGGGTCTGGCAGTCGGGGCACTGGGTGTACACGGACCTGTGCGGATTGAGAGATGACGTCGTCTGACTATACCGCGTGTGGCGCGCGCCGTGCGAGGCGTCGACGAGGCCCAAAAAAGAAGAACCCCGCCGAAGCGGGGTTCTTCATCAGCCAGCCTGAGCTCGCGCTTAGGCGAACTTGCGGCGGCGGGCCGCCATGCCGATCAGACCGGCGCCGAGGAGGGCGAGGGTGCCGGGTTCCGGGATCACGGCTGCGTCAGCAGTGGTCTTGTGCGTAATGGCAAAAGTGTAGCTACCCGAGGTGAGCGTCAGCTCTGCCTCGAACTCTGGAAAGAGACTTGCATTAGCGGCATTATGATCAATAGTAGTGTCCCCTGTGTTCAGTCTGCTCGCCTGGTCGTTCATATTGAACGCCGCGGCAAAAGCCGTGCACGTACCAGCACCGATACACGAGCCACCGAAGAGGCCGTAATTGAGAAAGGCTTCACTCCTCGGATCCCACTGGAAAATCACATTGTCGTTGCTATCGGTAACTTTTGCCTGCCAGTTATAGGTGGCCTTAGCATTGACGTCGGCTTGGCCAAGCGCAGCACGAAGGAAGCCGTCTGCATCGAAAGCCAATTCGAAAGTCTGCGTACCCGTGACTGTTACCCTGAACTCTACGTCAAGATTTTGATTGGCCTGGGCGGACCCCGTCGCGCTATTCACCAAGTTCACTTGGTTGTGAACCGACACGCAGTCACCCTGGTTCGTTGGGCCACAAACGAGACCTCCGGGGATCGACGTCATAGGAGGCGACTGCATCCCCCACGGGGTCGGATCAAGGGCATTACCAGTGGTGCTCGTATGAGAACCGGCCCAGTTGCTCGCTCCCAGCGTACCGGATGGCAGCGTGGTATTAGCAACAAATCCGGCCCCTACGGTTTCCTCGATTACGAAACTAGCCGCAATCCCGGTGGGGTTGAATGAGTCACTGTTCGTTGTGGCGCCAAGGGTGGCGGATACGTCTGCATTCGTTACGACACTGTCAAGGATGACGCCCGTGCCACTGGTCACAATGGGCAATGGCGTAGTGCTCCGCCCCTGCACTCCATTGCCCGCCAGCAGAGTAAAGTTGGTCACCGTCAGGTAAGCATCGGCAACGGCTCCGGGTGAAGGAATGGCTAGCGCGCCCGCGCTATAGCCAAGCGTCAGCGCCGAGCCAATGACCGCCGAGATTCTTTTCATATTCATCATTTCGCTGTCTCCTACATCAAGTCTCATTGACTTGGTTTTCGCTGCGCGCCCATGTTCAGGTTGACGCTTGCGATTCGGGAAGCAGGAAGAGTGCCATTCTTTCAAAAGAGAAAATAAAATATATAAAACAATGTCTTGCGTATTTTTTTGGTGCGCTGAATGTAGGCGGGATGTCAATGAACTTGACAATCTCGTCTCCGGCTCCAGGGCCACTGTTATTTTGAGATGGCCCTGAACCCAATGGGTCGTTTCCCTGCTCACCAAAAGCATTCGTGTGATAAAAATAAAAATCAACCAAAACATTGATTAACATGGCTTTTGCCAGAAGCTGTAGCGCCGTGCCCGATCTGAAAGGGGTAAATCACGGGCGCATAATTGAATTGTGCGTTGCCGACGAGTGTAAAGAATCCTGACTCGCTGATGCAGTATTTATGTTTTGCATCCCCCTGACCGGAGAACTGCTACCAAAGAGTCGACATGATCAGACTAGAACTTGTTCGTCGCGAGCAGCCCTCTCGCAACGCATTCGACGTAAGTTCATCGATGTCTTCAAAACGCATGCGGCCGCGCTGACCATACAGCCTGGACAGCGACGTATGCGATGCCGATGAAAGTAGCCTTCGTCGCAAGGACACCACCTCGAATTTTTGCTGCCGACTTTACGTGCCTAGCTGCTCAACGTCTCGCGTGTCCGAATCGTCTGATACTTAATTATTGGACGAATCATGCCCGACGGCCGCGTACGCGACGGCGCAACGAATTCCCAATGCGTCGGGGGCTGCTGGCGCGGACGCTCAGTAACGCTGAACAAGCCCTGGGGAGCTTGTTCAGAGCTTCCTAAGCTCACTGCATTGGCAACTAGTGCAGTATCCTAGGTTTAAATCAATCACTTCGAAGTTGGACGCTTTACCTTCGGATCGAATGGAGCGCCCCCGGGACATCAGAGCTTGGCAAAGGATCATCAAATGTCAGACTGGAAACTGAGCCAATTGGCTCTGATAGCGTTACTTCTGGCCCTGTTGAACGGTTGCGGCACAGACGTTGTTGCGACACTTGAGCGTGCTCAGAAACTAGAACAGGCCGGTAATTTGACAGGGGCCATTATCGAGCTCAAGGCAGCCCTTCAACAGGATCCGGACTCCGTCGAAAAGCGATTTATGCTGGGACGCCTCTACAACGCTGCGTTCGATGCAGTCGCTGCTGAAAAGGAACTGCGCAATGCCCTAGACCGTGGGGAGACATTTAACGGCCGTATTCCTTTGGAGCTTGCGCGTGCGTTAAGAACGCAAGGCAAGTTCAAAGAACTCGTGGCAGAAGTTCCTGTTGACGCAAACTTCGAACCGGAGATATTGGCCAGCATTTATTCACTTCGAGGACGCGCTCAACATACGCTAGGCAATAAGGACGAGGCTGTTCAGAGCCTTGAATTGGCGCGAAAACTCGAACCAAGAAACAACGATGCCGCGTTGCTCGATGCCCAGATCAAGGGTGGCGAAGGAGATCTGGCCGGGGCATTGCTGGCTGTCGAGCACGCGCTGGATCGGGCACCCGAATTCTATGATGGTTGGGTCTATCGGGCTGAAATCCTGCGGGCTCTGGGACGCACAGAAGACGCGATTGCAGCGTACGGCAAAGTGCTCAGCATCAATCCCAATAATGCATTGGCGCTGATACGCCGCTCAACTCTTTTGGTCGGCCAGGGCATGCTGGAAAAGGCACAAGCTGATGTGGCCCTATTGCTCAGAAGCACCAAGGAAAATCCGTTTGCGTATGTGCAACAAGGCGTGGTGGCGCTGGCCGGTGGCAAGGCGCGAGCAGCTTTGGACGCGGCTCAATCGGCTCTCAGGATAGCGCCCAAATTGATGACGGCAAATCTGCTAGCCGGCCTGTCGCATCATGCACTGGGCTCTTTTGAATTAGCCGTACCTTTTCTGAAAGCTGCCTTGGCCGATAGTCCAAATAATGTGTTAGCCGCACGTGCGCTCGCCGAAAGTCATCTACGACTAGATGAGCCGTCACTAGCGCTCAAGGTGCTAGAGCCCATGCTGGCTGCTGAGATCGCTGATGCAGGTATTTACGCAGTTGCCGGTGAGGCCTACACGGCGCTCGGAGAACAGGCGAAGGCGCAAATACAATTCCAGAAGGCGGCAGCACTTGCTCCGGAAGATCCAAGGACGCAACTTCAGCTAGCTCTCGCAGCAGTAGCCGCGGGCGAAGAAACCGGTCTTACCGAACTTCGTGAAGCGCTTCAGAAAGCCAAGGTCGCGACACGCGCGGACGAGGCACTAGTAGTGAGCTTGCTGGCAAAGCGCGAACTCGAACAAGCCAGCGAAGCAGTCGACGCGCTTGCCAAGCGCGCGCCCGATGACCCCGTGACCTGGAATCTAAGAGGTTTGGTTTTGGCCTCGAACGGCGAATTTGAGGCAGCTTCCAGCGCATTCGAAAAAGCACTTGAGCTAGACAATGCATTCCTTCCGGCAACCAAGAATCTTGTACAAATCGAACTAAGAGGCGGCGACATTGGAGCTGCGCGAGAGAGGATTAGACGCGCCGCCGAGGCCGACCCGAAGAACCTAGATGTCTGGTTGACCGCAGCTCAATTGGAATTGAAGTTTGGCGATCGCACCAAGGCGCGGGAGGCGCTCGAGCGCGCCGCTCAAGTTGCGCCGAACGTCGCCTTGCCTAAATCCTATTTGGCACGACTGTATCTGGAGGACAGAGATTTCCAACAAGCAAGTGAATATGCAAATCAAGCTTTGGCATTGAATACGCGGGATCCGACGCAGCTTATGCTAGCTGCAACGGCACTGCAGGCCGACGGAAACATCAATCAGGCGAATCGATTAATTGAACAATTGATTGGCCAGAATCAACGCTCAGAGTGGGCCTATCTCGAAGCAGCAAAGTTCTATTCCAGTTCTGGGCAGCGCGATCTAGCGAACAAGGTGCTTCTCAAGGCACTGGATGTGAACCCCAAATATGCAGCAACACAACTTGCTTGGACTTCAGCCTTAGTGCAGGAGAATAGAATCGACGACGCTTTGAATTTCGCTAAGAGCATACAGGTGAAGCAGGACAAAGCACCGATAGGATTTCTTCTCGAGGGCGAGATCTACGAGGCAGCACAGAAATATGAGAACGCCGCTGGGGCTTATGAAAAGGCGCTCAAGCGGCAGCCACACGGGATTCTAGCCTATAAACTGTTCGGCGCTCGCGCACGCGCTGGGCACGATAAAGAGGCGCTGCATGAATTTGAGGCGTGGGTCGAACTGCACCCTGAAGACTACGACGCGCAGTCGAAGCTGGGTGACGTCTATCTTGCACTCGGGCGGAGTCGGGATGCGGTGAAGTGCTACGAGAAAGCGTTGGAAAGTGGCACTGCAACGGCGGAGTTGCTGAATAATCTGGCGAACGCCTATCACGCAATGGCTGATTCTCGTGCGTTACCGCTAGCGGAGGCTGCATTCCGGGCAGACGCTCACTCGCCATGGATAAATGACACGCTAGGGTGGATAACCCTAGACCAGGGCGACGTGCAGCGGGCGCTTCGTCTGCTACTGCGGGCGTCGGCGCTTGCCCCGAACGAGCCGGAGATCCGTTACCACGTTGCAGTTGCTCTGGAAAAGATTGGACAAAAGGACCAGGCGCGCAAGCAGTTATCGGTTCTTCTGGATGACGACAGTCGCGAATTCCCCTCGCGTATGGCTGCCAAGGAGTTAAGGGCGAGACTTAACTGACTTACCAAGGGACGACGAGATCAGTTTTGCTGCCAATCGGCGGCTTCAAGGACGCTTCAGGGGAACGACTGGACATGCGCTACTGAAAAACGTTATCAGTCCTGCAACTTGCGCAAGAACTCCTTCGAGAACACCTTGTCCGGAATCTCGCGCTTCTTGAGCCCGGTGTATTCGAGTACCGACTGCTCCCCCTTGCGCAGCTCGTCGGTGAGCACCAGGCGGGCGGGGCGCACGACCTCGCCCATGTCCTTGAAGTCCTCGTACACGCCCGACTTCATCAGGCGCTTCGATACCGTGTAGAACTCGACCTTGACCGGGCGCTTCGTCGCCAGTTCGATCCAGTACAGTACGCGCTGGTAGGTCACCCCCTTGCGCGCGGCGATGAGCTCGAGCTTCGCGCATTTCTTGCCACCGACGTCTTCTTCGGCGAGCAGCGTCGCCTTGTAGTCACCGGCGAAGTTCGCGCGCGCCAGGTCGCCGTTCGCGACCTGGCCGGTCAGCCGCTGCGACAGCGGCAGGCGCACGGGCTGCGAGACCTGGGGCATGAAGACCCACAGGTCCGCGCCCTTCAGCAGCATCACCTGGCCTTTCTCCGAGGCGGGCGATAGCGTGCGCACGACGCTCTGATCGTGCCCCTTCTGCAGCACCTGGTATTCGTGGACGTCCGGCGCGCTGCGGCCCGAGGTCGTGACCTTGACCTGGATCTGGAAGGCCTCGGTCGGGAAGCGGATGGCGTCGGCGGCTGCGACCAGCGCATCGGGGTCCGGCACGGCGGCGCCGGCGTTGGGGACGAACGCTGCAAGCAACGCGAGCGTGAACAGGGGCAGGGTGCGGGCGAGCTGGAGCATCTGGGAAATCCTCGGAACGACCTTGGCGGGAGAGGCCGATTGTCGGCCCCTATGGCCGGAGACTGAAGCAGGGATGCGAGGGGGCCGGCGGCTTCCCGCGCTCGGTCCGGCTGCCCGTGAATCTGCGCCGCGCCTTGTGCTAGCATTCGAACGCGGCCGTATTTCAACACTTTAACGGGGCCAACTGAGAAACACCATGAGCCCGGGATGGGGATTGCCGGTCGTGGCGGGGGAGGCGTATGAGCCCGCGGAGCGTCCGCGATGAGCGTCGTGCGCGTGGAGCATGTGTACAAGGAGTACAAGCTCGGCAATCAGACGGTGCAGGCACTGCAGGACATCTCGATGGTCGTGGCGCCCGGTCGCTTCCTCGCCATCGCCGGTCCTTCGGGCAGCGGCAAGACCACGCTGCTCAATTTGATCGGCTGCATCGACACGCCGACCAAGGGCGACATCTTCATCGGCGAGGAGATGGTCAGCCGCAAGACCCCGGACGAGCTCGCCGATCTGCGCGCGCGTACGCTCGGCTTCGTGTTCCAGACTTTCAACCTGCTGCCCGTGCTGACCGCCTGGGAGAACGTCGAATATCCAATGCTCCAGCGCCGCGATCTCGGCAAGAAGGAGCGCCAGGAGCGCGTGAAGCAGTATCTCGAGATCGTCGGCCTCGGCGGGAAGATGCGCCACCGGCCCAATGAGCTGTCCGGCGGCCAGCGCCAGCGCGTCGCAATCGCGCGCGCGCTCGCCGGCGGCCCGAGCATCATCCTCGCCGACGAGCCGACTGCGAACCTCGACTCGAAGACCGGCGAGAGCATCCTCGCGCTGATGAAGCAGATCAACGAAAGCGAGAAGACCACATTCATCTTCTCGACCCACGACTTCCGCATCATGGAAATGGCCGATCGCGTCGTCAGCGTCGCCGACGGCCGGCTGGTCGTCGAACGCGGCCTCCACACCCAGGGAATGCACGGATGAACAGATCCGCCTTGCTCGCCACGTTTGCCGTCACGGCGCTCGCCGTGGCTCCTGCTGTCGCCGCCGACGCGCTCGACAGAGTGCTGTTGGCACAGGAGTCGATGGACGATCTCTTCGAGGACGACGGCACCGCGCCGGCGGCGACGCCGAGCGAACCCGCGGCGACGGAAGCCGCGAGCGAGGATGCCGGCAGCGCCGAGAGCGTCGACGACCTCTTCGGGGAACCCGAGCCCGCGGCGCCGGCCGCAGCCGAGACGCCGGGCGAAGACGCCGGGAACGCCGAGAGCGTCGAGGGTCTGTTCGGCGAGCCGGCCCCTCCGGCGCCGGCGAGCACGGCCGCCGCACCGGCGAGCGTGCCCGAACGGCAGCCCGCGGTGCGGGTCAGCGGTTTCTATCAGAACGAGTTCGCGTACACCGTGCCCGAGGACGGGCATTTCTCGAAACTTCGGAACATCTTCAAGCTGCGGCTCAACGGCGCCTTCAACGGCCGCATCAAATGGCAGCTCGGCGGTCATTTCGAATACGACCCCGTGTTCGAGTTCGAGACCTTCTACAACGATCGCGTCGAAGACGACGAAAAAGTCTTCGGCTACGTCGACGAATCGTACGTCGACATCGACGCCGACAACTGGGAGTTCAGGCTCGGCCGCCAGCACATCGTCTGGGGCGAGATGGTGGGCCTGTTTTTCGCCGACGTGATCTCCGCGCTGGACCTGCGCGAGTTCGTGCTGCCGGACTTCGATTTGATCCGCATTCCGCAGTGGGCGGCGCGCGCCGAGTACTTCAACGGCGATTTCCACGGCGAGTTCGTCTACATCCCGATCATGACGGTCGATAATCTGGGCGTATTCGGCGCGGACTACTATCCGTTTCCGATCGAGCTGCCGCCGGGCGTGCGCGGCGTGTTCCTCGACGACAAGGCACCCCGCTCCGGCTGGGACGACTTCGGCGCCGGCGCGCGCGCTTCGTATCTGAAGAACGGCTGGGACGTATCGCTGTTCTACTACACGAGCCCGGATAAGACCGCGGCCCTCGATCGCCGGATCGGCCTCGCGCCGACGCCGACGGTCACCTTCAAGCCGATCCACGAGCGCATCCACCAGCTCGGCAGCACGCTCGCCAAGGACTTCGGCAGCTTCGTGCTGAAAGCCGAGGCGATCCAGACCTTCAATCGCTTGATGAGCGTCGAGCGCCTGAGCGATCTCGACGGCCTCGTCGAAACCGACGAGCTGCGCTATGTGATCGGCGCCGACTGGGCCGGTGAGACGGGCCACAACGTCAACGTGCAGTTCTTCCAGACCTGGTTCCAGGACCACGACCGGGACATGCTGTTCAAGGAGTTGGAGACGGGCGTCAGCATCTTGCTGACGACCTCGAGCTGGCATCCGGACGTCACGCCCGAAATCCTGTGGATCCGCAGTCTCGACCGCAACGAGTGGGTGCTGCAGACCAAGATTAGCTGGGACTTCGCCGAAGACTGGCGTGCGACACTCGGCGGCGACGTCTTCGGCGGCCCGCCGACGGGACTATTTGGGCAGTTCGACGACACCGATCGCATCTACACCGAGCTGCGCTTCAGTTTCTGAGCGGCGGGCCGACGGAAGGGCGGAAGCAGGCCGCCGCCCGCCGGGGCCCCGGGTCCTCTGCGGGGGCGTGCTAGACTCAAGCTCAGCAAAGAGGATGGCAGCGACCGCCTGCGGGGCGGCCTTTTGCCTCTGGCGGATCCTATGCCCATCAGAATCAAGCTGGCACGCAGCCCGAAGGAAATCGATGATGCCCTGTGGCTGCGCCACGAGGTCTTCGTCATCGAAGACGGCAAGTTCGGCGGCAAGCCGGTGCCGGGCCATCGGCTGGTCGATCACTTCGACGCTTTCCCCAGCGTCTACCACGTCGTCGCCTACGAGCACACCGAGCCGGTCGCGACGATGCGGCTGGTCAAGGACAGCGACGCCGGGCTGCCGGTCGACGAGCTCTACGATTTCACGGACTACCGCCGCCACGCCGTCGCCGATCTGCCGTCGCTCGGGCACGAATGGGCCGAGCGCGACACGCCGGTATTCGGCAGCGCCGGCATGCTCGCGATCCGCGGCCCATGGCGGCGCCGGCGCGATGTGATCCGGGCAATGTTCCGCATGGCCGCGACGGTGTGCCAGGGCTATGGCGCGTCACACGTCGTCGTCGTGGTGAACTACGAGACGGCGGGCATGTACCGGCGGCTCGGTTTCTCCGAGCTGTGCGAGAAAATCTGGAACGAGGAGATCGGCAACTTCGTCATCCCGCTCGCCGGTACCACGCAGCAGTTCATCGGCTGGGCGCTGGGCGATCTGCCCGACACGGCGCTCAGCTCCTTCCAGGACAGCTTCGAGCGGCTGGTGCTGCGCTCCGGCGAGATCGTCTTCAACGAAGGCGACATCGGCGAGCATGCCTATGTGGTCGAAAGCGGTGAAATCCGGATTTCGCGCAAGCGTGACGGCGACCAGGAGCTGACCCTTGCCCATCTGGGACGCGGCCACCTGTTCGGCGAGCTCGCGCTGCTCGACGATTTGCCGCGTGCCGCCTCGGCGACGGCACTGACCGACTGCGAGCTGATGACCCTGGACCGCGGCAGCTTCGAACAGCAGTTGCACGAGCACCCCGGCCGGGCGCGGCGGCTGTTCAAGGTGTTTGCCGCGCGCATGCGTTCGATGGACGAGCTGGCGATGGTGCTCGCCTTTGCCCATCCCTCGCAGCGCCTCGAGTTCGCGCTCGAGGCCGCCCGTAAGCAGGCAGCGCCGGACCGCAGCGACTCCACGGTCCTCGTGTTCAGGGGCGGCCCGCGCGAGCTGGCGTTGATGGCGGCCGTCGACGAACAGATCACCCGCGACTACCTCGAGGTGCTCGCCGCGGACGGACGAGTCAGCTTTTCGGAACGCCACATTTCGTTCGTAATCGGCTACCTGTCGGCGTCCGAGTCCGAGGGGGCTGATGACGCCGCGGCCTGAGGTCGCGACGCGGACAAGACAACAATTGTCACGCCGTGCCGGCTGCCGCGGTGCGGGAATCGAAACCTTCCCTAGACTGGCGGCTTCAGGAATCAGTCCCGCCGCCGATCTCCGGCAGTCCGTGTCCGTGGCCCGCCGCGCGCAGGATCGCGCTGGACTTAATCAACAAATAGATAAAAAATGGCATCTAACCGTCTTGATAGTGAAGGCTTTATGTCTGCCTCATCGGGTGGACGCCTGGCACCGGACGACATGGCTCGAGGAGAAGGATCATGGGGGCGACGACAGTGACTCGAATCCGTAGCTGGAAACCACGGCTTCTCGCCGTGTGCGCGCCGGTCGCCATCGGCGCGATGCTCGGCGGCTGCTCGATATCCAATCCCTTCTGGTCCAGCCTGCCGGACGCCCCGCGCGAGACCGACTATGCGAAAGACTGGGTCTATCGCGTCGGTCCCGGCGACAGCCTCAACATCTTCGTCTGGCGCAATCCCGAGCTGTCGCAGACCGTCGCCGTCCGGCCCGACGGGCGCTTCTCGACGCCGCTCGTCAAGGAATTTCTCGCCACCGGCAAGACGCCGCCCGAGCTCGCGACCGAGCTCGAGAAGGAGCTCGGTGAATATGTGCGCGATCCGCTGGTGACAGTGACCGTCGAGGGCTTTGTCGGCGAATACTACGATCAGGTGCGCGTCGTCGGCGAGGCGACCCGGCCGACCGCCACGCCGTATCGTCGCAACATGACCGCGCTGGATCTGATGATCCAGACCGGCGGCCTCACCGATTTCGCGGCCGGCAACCGCGCCGTGCTGGTACGTTATGCCGGCGGCAAGGAAGAAGAATACAACGTGCGCCTGGACGATTTGATCCGCGACGGCGACATCTCCGCGAACGTCGCACTTCAGCCTGGCGACATCATCATCATCCCGGAAGCCTGGTTCTAGTTCCGCACCTGCATGCCGACAACGCTCCCATCGTCTCGTAGCCGGTAAACGCCCGCATGTATGAGCAGGTACAAGTCGCCCGCACTTTCCTCCGCATGGCCTGGCTCTATCGCTGGGTCGGCCTGGCGACGGCCATCGTCGCCTGCACGCTGGGCTGGGCCGGCGTGCAGTTAATGCCGGATCAGTACGAGGTGAGCGCGAAGGTCTATCTAGATTCGCGGTCGATGCTGCGTCCGCTGTTGCGGGGTATCGCGTTCGACAGCGGCGATCTGTCGAACACGACGATGCTCTTGAGTCGCACGCTGCTGACGCGCCCGAATCTCGAAGAGGTCGCGCGGCGCACCGACCTCGATCTCGGCACCAAGACGCCGGAGGAATTCGACAAGCTGATAGCGGATTTGTCTTCTGACGTCTCAATTGTCGGCACGACGCGCGACAATATCTACGAAATTAAGTATTCGAACGAGAAGCCCAAAGTCGCCAAAGCCGTCGTCGACGAACTGCTGAACACGTTCATGGAATCCGCGCTCGGCGACACGCGGCGCGAGACGGCGGTGACGCAAAAATTTCTCGAGGAACAGATCGCTGCCTACGAGAAGCGCCTGGTCGAAGCCGAGGAGCGATTGAAGGCCTTCAAGCAGCGCAACGTCGGCGTGATGCCGGGCTCTCAGGGCGGCTTCTTTTCGCGACTCGAACAGGCGCACACGGAACTGAAGGAGGCGCAGCTCCAACTCGAGGAAGGCATGCGCCGTCGCGATCAGCTCAAGGAGCAGGCGAAGAACGCGAGCTCGGCAGTCGAGGATCCGTTTGCGCTGGACGACGATCTCGCCGCCGAGGAGGTCGACGGCGCGATCGCGCAGTACGAAGGCAAGATTGCAGAACTAAACAATCGTATTGATGATCTCCTCGTCTCCTACACCGAAAAGCACCCCGACATCGTCGCGATGCGCAAGATGATCGAGGACTTCAAGGCCAAGATCGAGACGCGCAAGCAGGAGCTCGCGAAGGAAGCGAAGGAAAAGCCGCCCGTTGCGGAGGAACAGGAGGACGATTTCGCTGCGATGATGGGCAATCCCTTCAAGCAGCAGCTCCAACTGCAGGCCGCGGAAGCCGATGCGATGGTTGCCGGTCTCCAGACGCGAGTCCAGGAATTCGAGCGTCGTGTGAAGGAACTTGAGAAGAGGGTCGACACGGTACCCGAGGTCGAGGCTGAACTCGCTCGACTGAACCGCGACTACGAGGTCAACAAGACTCAGTACGACGAACTGCTCAAGCGCCGTGAGCTCGCCTACATGGCGCAGGAGGCGGATCAGAGCGAGGACGACGTCAAGGTCAAGATCATCGAGCCGCCGCGCGTGCCGCTGCTGCCGACCGGGCCGAACCGGCTCCTGTTCTCCAGCATCGTGCTGATCGTGGGGCTCGGCATCGGCGGAGCGCTGTCGGCCCTGCTGTCGCAAATGAATCCGCGCATCATCGACGTGCCCGACCTGAAGGACATCACGGGCCTGCCCGTGATCGGCGTGATCAGCCTGACGAGCAGTCCGCTGCATCGCCAGCAGCGCCGCTACGAGCTGATGGCTTTCTCCGCCGCACTCGCCGGGCTCGTGCTCGTGTACGTCGGGCAGGTCGTGATGTTCGTGATGGGTATCGATTTACACGGCAAGATTTCATCCGTGATAGGAATGATTGCGTGAGCACTATCGAACGCGCGATGCGCAAGCTCGGCGGTGAACCCGATGCACCGGCCGGCGACACTGCGGGGAGCGAAGGAGCTGCAGCGCCGCAGGCGTCTGCGCCATCGGACGCAGCAGGCGAACTGCAGGCGATGGCCCCCAGCGTCGACACCCCAGCGCCGACGTCGCCGGTCACCGCGCCGTCGGGGCCGGGCACGGCGCTGCCGCGGCAAAATTTCGGCCGCCCGGCGCTCGAGCTCGACTTCGAACGCTTGCGGCGGCTCGGTTTTCTGGTCCCCGGAGATCCGGCTTCGCGCCTGTCCGAGGAATTCCAGCAGGTCAAGCGCCGTCTGATCGCGAACACGGCGCCGGGCGCGACGGCGGCGGGCAAGCCGTCCAACCTCGTCATGGTGACGAGCTCGATGCCGGGCGAGGGCAAGACCTATACCACGATGAATCTCGCGACGAGCATCGCGATGGAGATCGATCGCACCGTGCTCGCGATCGACAGCGACATCCTGAAATCCGATCTGAGCCGCCTGTTCGGTGCCTTCAATCGCACCGGCCTTTATGACTATCTCGCGCATCCCGATCTCGATCTGGCGGAAATCATCCAGCGTACCAATGTGCCGACGCTGTCGTTCATTCCTGCCGGCACGATCCGGGAAGGCATTACCGAACGGCTGGCGAGCCAGGCGATGGTGAAACTCGCGGCGGAGCTCGCGTCGCGCTATTCCGATCGCCTCATCATCTTCGACGCACCCCCGGTGCTCGCGATGTCCGGTGCGGCGGCGCTCGCGCCGCTGATCGGCCAGGTCGTGCTCGTCGTCGAGGCCTACAAGACCGCGCGCGAAACGCTCAAGCGCACGCTGTCCGCACTCGAGCACGTTCAGATCACGGGGCTGGTGCTCAACAAGATTCGCCACCAGGCGGCCGGCGGCAACTACGGTTACGGCTACGGTCAGTACGGATATGGTTACGGCTATGGATACGGCTACGGCTACGGCAGCCAGCAGCCCAAGTCCTGACCCGCAACCGCTCACGGACTCGATGTCGCGGCGGCAGGCTCAGTGGTGGAAAGGCGTGCTCGCGATGGTCGCGGGCGCCGCCGCGACGTCGGCGCCGGAGGCGATCGCCGGTGAATGGCGCATCCAGCCGCGACTTGGGTTGTCCGAGACCTACACCGACAATGCGCTGCTGGTCGATGAAAACAACGATCCAAGCAGCGACTGGGTGACGACCGTTTCCCCGGGCATCTCGGTGTTCGGCCGCGGTCGTGGGCTCACCATGACGACCGAATACACGGCCCAGAAACAGGTCTATCTCAATAACAGCGATCAGTCGCAACTGACGCACCTTCTGCAGAATAACACGCGCGCGGAGGTGGTGCGGGACCAGGTATTCGTCACCGCCTTCGCGTCGATGTATCCGACGATCCGCAATACGCTCGGTCAAATTTCCAATCGCAATCGCAACGCACGTGACACCGCGAACCGCGCCGACGCCGTCAGTTACGGATTCGCGCCGGAACTGCGCCACAAGTTCGGCACCTGGGCGAATATGACTGGACGCGTGCAGTGGAGCGACGTCTCCACCGGTGACGAGGGGGGAAGCGGCATCGGCGGCGGCCAGATGCTTGATGGTCTGATCAACATCGAAAGCGGTCGGCGCTTCCAGCGCTTCGAGTGGGGCTCGAGTTTCTCGCGGCGCGAAAACGACGGCGGCGATACCGGACGACGTTCACTGTTCCAGCGCTGGAACAATACGCTGAACTACCGGTTGAACCGCTTCGTCAGGCTCAACAGCGGCGTCGGCTACGAGTTCAATGATTTCTCGACCGATGGGGGCGGCCTGCGCAGCGGCCTCAACTGGCAGCTCGGGGCGACCGTGTTCCCGACTCCGCGTACCTCGATCACAGGCAGTTTCGGCGAACGGAGCTTCGGCAGCACCAAGAGCTTCGGCTTCTCGCACCGCTGGCGCCACTTCATCGCGACGGGTGCATACAGCGAGGATCTGCATACCACGGCGGAAATGCTTCGCGACCAGCAGGTGTTCACCGTGGTCGATGCCTTCGGTAACCCCGTGATCGATCCGCTGGGCAATGCCGACCCATCCCTGCCGCTGAACCAGCTCGGCTTGACCGATGACGTATTCATCTCGCGCAATTTCAACGCGAATGTCGCCTTCAACCGCAAGCGCAACAGCTTTTCCGTGCGCGTCAACCGCAATGACCAGGAATCGACCCGCACCGGCATCAGTGATTCCTTGCTCGGTTTCGGCGGTAGCTGGACACATCGTTTCTCCTATCGACTTGCCGCCGGGTTGAACGCCGACTGGCAGACCCGCGAATCCGACAATGTGCGCGAAACCTCGGATTTCGTGGCCTTCTCCCCTTACGTGGACTACACGATCGGGCCGCACGTGAGCTCGCGGCTGAGTTACCAATACATGGACAGCGTATCCGGCGACGCCTCCGATGACTTCACCGAGAACGCGGTGACGGGTTCCCTCAGCGTCGCTTTCTGAGCGGCCCATCGCGCAGAGTTTCTGCCGAAGATGTACGAAGACTTCTACAAGTTCACCGGCAAGCCGTTCCAGCTCAATCCGGATCCGAGCTTCTTCTTTCAGAGCGCCGGCCACCAGCGCGCAATGGCTTATCTGCGCTACGGCCTGCAGCAGGGGCAGGGTTTCATCATCGTCACCGGTGACGTCGGCACCGGCAAGACGATGCTGGTCAACAATCTGTTTCGGGAGCTGGACTCCACCGACATCATCGCGGCCAAGATCGTCTCGACCAATGTCAACGAGAACGATCTGCTGCGCCTCGTGTGTTCCGAGTTCGATTTGCCCTACGAGCGTCTGTCGAAGGCCGCGCTGCTGAAGCAGCTCGAGGTGTTCTTCAAGAGCTGCGTCGACGAGGGCAAGCGCGTGCTGCTGGTCGTCGACGAAGCGCAGAACATGCCGCGCAGCTCGCTCGAAGAGCTACGCATGTTGTCGAACTTCGACTACAAGGGCATGCCGGTGGTGCAAAGCTTCCTGCTCGGCCAACGCGAGTTCCGCGCGGTGATGCGCTCGCCGGGCCTCGAGCAACTGCGCCAGCGCGTGCTGGCGGCTTATCACCTGAAGCCCTTGACGCCGCCCGAGACCGAGACCTACATCAAGCACCGGCTCGCCAAGGTCGGCTGGGCCGACGACCCGCGGATCGACAGCGACGTCTACATGGGCGTCTATCAGTTCACCTCCGGCGTGCCGCGCCGGATCAACACTTTGATGGATCGGCTGCTGCTGAACGCGAGTCTCGACGATGCGCATGCGCTTACTTTTGCCGGGCTGCGCGCCATCACCTCGGAGATCGCGCAGGAGCAGGAAGCCGACAGGCAGGACGAGGAAGGCCCGGACAAGCCGCCGGTGTTGAAAGCCTCGCGTACGGGCACGACGCCCGAGCAGGCCGGCGCCGAGCCGCGCACCGAACCGATCACCGATCAGGCCGCGATCGTAGAAATCCGCAAACTCGAGGCCAAGCTCGCGGTAATGCAGCGGGCATTTGATAATCTATCCGGCGATCTCAACCGCGGGCCTGAGGCGCATGCCGCGGCCGTCGACGCGGCCGGCGCGCGACGCGGGATGTCGTGGTGGATGGCGGCAGCGCTAGGCACGGCCTTCGGCATCGCGGTCGCGGCGGCCGTCTATTTCCTGCGCTGAACCCGGCCTCAAGCCGGGCGAGTCGCAATCCGATAAGCCTGTTTCCGGCACGCCGCGGGCGACGCCGGAGCGGGGCTCGCCGTCACGCCGACGGCAGTAAAAAGGTTCGGGCACATCCCGGGCGAATCGCCGGACGCGTATCGACCAGGAAGGCACTCATGATCAACGCATTCACGGTCGACGTCGAAGACTGGTTCCAGGTCGCGGCCTTCGAGCGGCACATTGCGCGCGAGGCTTGGGAGCGCCAGGTGAATCGCGTCGAGCACAACATGCAGCGACTGCTCGATCTGCTCGACGAACACGGCGTCAAGGGCACGTTCTTTACGCTCGGTTGGGTCGCGGAGCGCTACCCGGCGATCGTGCGTCGAATCGTTGCCGAAGGTCATGAGCTCGCGAGTCACGGCTACGACCATACGCGCGTCACCGCGATGGATCCCGCCGATTTCCGTCGCGACATCGCGCAGGCGAAGCGGCTGCTCGAGGACGCAGGCGGGGTCGCCGTACGCGGCTACCGGGCGCCAACTTTCTCGTTCCGCGACGACAACCGCTGGGTCTACGAGATCCTGCGCGACTGCGGCTATGCCTACAGCTCGAGCGTCGCGCCGATCAGGCACGATCTCTACGGTATTCCCCATGCGCCGCGTACGCCTTATCGTGACGCGTCCGGCATCCTGGAGATTCCGATCTCGACGCTGCGCATCGGTGCGCGCAACCTGCCGTGCAGCGGCGGGGGATTCTTCCGTCTGTATCCGTACACGTTCTTCCGCTGGTGCGTGGCGCGCGTCAACACCCAGGACGGCCAGCCGTGCATCTTCTATATGCACCCGTGGGAGATCGATACCGAGCAGCCGCGTCAGCGCGGCATTGGGCTCAAGACCCGACTCCGCCACTACACGAACCTGGCGAAGGTGGAAGATCGCTTGCGCAGCCTGCTGAGCGATTTCCGCTGGGGCCGCATGGACGAGGTATACGCGACATGAACGCAGCGCTGTCGGCCCTCGAGCAGGATGCCGCGCGTGTCTCCGCGGTGACGCTGTCGAATCCTCAGGCAGCGGATGCCGCGCGCTGGAACGCGTATGTCGATCGGCATCCGGAAGGCACGTTCTTCCATCTCTTTGGCTGGCGCGAAGTGCTCGAGCGCGCGGTCGGCTTTCGCGCGCACTACTTGATGGCGCAGCGCGGTGAGACGATCGTCGGCCTGCTGCCGCTGGTGCGGGTGAAGAGCCTGCTGTTCGGGGACGCGCTGGTGTCCCTACCGTTCTGCGTGCAGGGCGGCGTGATCGCCGACGATGCGGCGGCCGAACGCGCATTGCTGGCGGAGGCGAGCGGCCTTGCCGAGCGGCTCGGCGTCGATTATCTCGAGCTGCGCCATACGCGCGCGCTGGCGGCCGACTGGCTGACCAAGAGCGAGACCTATGTGCTGTTCCGCCGTGAGCTCTCCGCCGAAGTCGAAGACAACATGAAGGCCATTCCGCGCAAGCAGCGCGCAATGGTGCGCAAGGGTATCGCGGCCGGGCTCGTCAGCCGTGAGGAGACTACGCTCGATCGCTTCTTTCCCATCTATGCGACCAGCGTGCGCAACCTCGGTACGCCGGTGTTTCCGCGTCACTACTTCGAAGCGCTGTACCGGGTATTCGCGGCGCACTGCCGCGTCACCACGGTATTCCACGGCGCGGAGGCCGTCAGCGCGGTGCTGTCCTTCGTTTACAAGGACACCATCATGCCGTACTACGGCGGCGGCATCCCGGCCGCGCGCGATCTGAAAGCCTACGACTTCCTGTACTGGGAGGTGATGCGCAGGGCCTGCGAGCAGGGCATTCGCCATTTCGATTATGGCCGCAGCAAGCGCGATAGCGGATCGTACGCATTCAAGAAGAACTGGGGCTTCGAGCCCGAGCCGCTGCACTACCAGTACCATCTGGTGAAGCATCAGGCGCTGCCCAATCGCAACCCGAACAACCCGAAGTACGCGCTCGCGGTGAACACCTGGAAGAAGCTACCGCTGCCGCTCGCGAACTTTCTGGGTCCCCTCGTATCGCCGTATCTCGCATGAGCCAGGTGGACAGCCTCCTGTTCCTTTGCCACCGGATCCCGTATCCGCCGAACAAGGGCGACAAGATCCGCTCGTTCCACATACTGAAGTTCCTCGCCGAGCGGCATCGCGTGCTGCTCGGGACGTTCATCGACGATCCGGCCGACCGCGCGCATCTCGGGACGCTGCGCGAGTACTGCACCGATCTGCACGTCGTCGACATCGCGCCGCGCCGGCAGCGCATCGCGAGCCTGCGCGGGCTGCTCACCGGCGAGGCGCTCAGCTTGCCGTACTACCGAGACGCGGGCCTTGCCGCCTGGGTCGCCGAAGTCGGGCGTTGCGCGCGACCGCGCGTCGCCTTTGCCTACTCCTCCCCGATGGCGCAGTACCTGCTCGGCGAGGATTGGCAGGGCGTACGCCGCATCGTCGATTTTGTCGACGTCGATTCCGAGAAATGGTGCGCCTATGCCGCGATGAAGCCGTGGCCGGCCTCGGCCGTTTACGGCCGCGAAGCGGCACGGCTGCTGGCTTTCGAATGCGCGGTGGCCGACGCGTTCGATGCCTGCGTGTTCGTGTCGGGCGAGGAGGCACGGCTGTTCGAGCGTCTGCGCGGCGGCGCCTCGCGCAAGGTCTATGCCGTCAACAACGGCGTCGATCTGGCGTATTTCGCCGCCGGCCTCGGTCTGCCGAACCCCTACCCCGCGGGCGCGCCCGTGCTCGTTTTCACCGGCGCGATGGACTATTGGGCCAACGTCGACGCCGTGCAGTGGTTCGTGCAGGAGATTCTGCCGAGGATCGTGCGCGCGGTGCCGACTGCCCAGTGCTGGATCGTCGGCACCCGGCCGACACCCGCCGTGCGCGATCTGGCGCGAGCACCGCACGTGCACGTGACCGGGGCAGTCGACGACATCCGCCCGTACATCGCGCACGCGACGGTGTCGGTCGCACCGATGCGCGTCGCGCGCGGCGTGCAGAACAAGGTGCTGGAGGCAATGGCGATGGGCCGGCCGGTGGTCGGCACGCAGGCCGCCTTCGAAGGGCTGGATCTCGACACACATTACCGCGCGCTCGCCGCCGACGACGCTGCTTCCTTCGCTGCGCGTTGCATCGCGCTGCTCGGCGCGCCGGACGCGAGCCTCGGCGAAATGGGACGGCGCTACGTCGCCGCGCATCACGACTGGAATACCAATATGCAGCAGCTCCACGCGCTGATGGCAGGCTGAGATGAGCAGCGTAGTCGCGCCCGATAACGCCGCGCCGGCCGCCGGCATCCGGACCTTCCGCCACTGGCCGCTGCTCGTCGGCCTGTTCGTCGCCAGCGTGCTGCTCGCGTACTGGCCGACGCTCGCCGGCATGGCGCACGTGTGGGATACCTCGAACACCTATGCGCACGGCTGGCTGATCGCGCCGATCTCGTTGTACTTCCTGTATCGGATGCGGCCGCAGCTCGCGGCTGCGCCGCAGGCGCTGTGCTGGTGGGCGCTGCTGCCGCTCGCGGCCGCGGGCCTCGCCTGGTCGTTGGGCGCGCTCGCCGACATCCAGGTCGTGCAGCAGCTCGCGCTGGTCGGCATCGTGATCGGCACGGTCCTGTTCCTGATGGGCTGGCGCTGGGCGCTGGCGGCGAGCTTCCCGCTGGGCTTTCTGTTTCTCGCCGTGCCGCTCGGCGACGGCCTCGTGCCGCACATGATCGAGTTGACCGCGGACTTCGTCGTCGCCGCGCTGCGCCTTTCCGGCATCCCGGTCTATCGCGACGGCACCTTCTTCGTGATCCCCAGCGGCTCATGGTCCGTGGTCAGCGGCTGCAGCGGCATGCGCTATCTGATGGCGACCGTGACGGTCGCCGTGCTGTTCGCATGGCTCAACTATCGCAGCCACTGGCGCCGCATCATTTTCGTCGCCGTTGCGATCGTCTTTGCCTTCGTCGCGAACTGGCTGCGCGCCTACGGCATCGTGATGATCGCCCATCTGAGCGGCATGAAGCTCGCCCTCGGCATCGATCACTACATCTACGGCTGGGTGTTCTTCGGCGTCATCATCTTCCTGCTGATGCTGATCGGCGGTCTGTTCAGCGATCGCTCGCGTGATACTGAACCCGTCGCAGGCCCACCCGCACCGCGAGAGCGGCCGCGTGCGCTGCTGCCCGCGCTCCTCGCGCTGGCCGTCGTCGTCCATCTGTGGCCGCTCGCGACGCGCGCGCTAGTCGCGGCTGCGCCGGTGAGCTCGCCGACGGCCGCCGCGCTCGCGGCGGCGAGCGGCGCACCGGATCTGCCCGCGCCGGATCTCGACTGGACGCCGCATTACATCGGCGATCCCGCTCGCCATGAAGGCGGCCTAGCGGCCGGCGATCGTGTCGCCGGTTGGCAGCTCGCCTGGTATTCGCTGCAGCGGCAAGGCGTCGAACTGATCCACGCCGGCAATCGTTTGGTCGACGAAAAGTACGATCCTTGGCGTCAGCGGGAGCGGCGCGACATTGCAACCGGAAATACCGAAGTGCCGGTCGCGATCGAAACGACGCTACGCGAGCGTAACGGCCCGCGCTCGATCCTCGTCTGGCAGTGGTACTGGGTCGCAGGCCGCGTGACGATCGATACGCTCGAGGCCAAGCTCTTCGGGGTCCTCGGCCAGCTCGAAGGCCGCGGCAATCCCGCGGCCTCGATCCTGCTCTACACCGTGATGGACGACGACGCGGATCTCGACGCCGCCCGCGCCTGGCTCGAGGCCAGACTGCCGCAGTTCGCGCCGCCGCTGCACGCGGCGCTCGCAGCGCAGGAGCAGCGCTGAAGTGCGTGAGCCGCCGCTCATTTGTCATCTCGTCTATCGCCTCGACTACGGCGGGCTCGAGAACGGCATCGTCAACCTGATCAACGCGCTGCCGCCCGAGCGCTGGCGGCACAAGGTCGTCTGTCTCGCCGGCCACAGCGACTTCGGCAAGCGCCTGCGCGGCGACGTCGAGATCCTCGATTGTCCCAAGCGGCCGGGACAGGACCCGGGCCTGTATCTGCGCTTGTGGCGACTGTTCCGCGTGATGAAGCCGGCGGTGGTGCACACGCGCAATCTATCGACGCTGGAGGCGCAGGCGGCGGCCTGGGCTGCCGGCGTGCCCGTGCGCATCCACGGCGAGCACGGCCACGACGTGCACGACCTCGACAACCGCAAGCGTCGCTACCGCGTGATGCGCCGGGTGCTGGCCCCGCTCATCACGCAGTTCATTACGGTGTCGCGACTGCTGGAGCACTATCTCGCCGCCGACGTGCACGTTGCACCGGCCAAGATCGCTCGCATCTGCAACGGCGTGGATACCGCACGCTTCCAGCCGCGACGCGATCCCGAGCGACAGGTACTGGCCGCGGCGCCGTTCGATGCCCGCGGCAGGCTCGTGTTCGGGACGATCGGCCGCATGCAGGCCGTCAAGGATCAGCCGACGCTCGCGCGCGCTTTCGTCGCCCTGCTGCGCGCGCGGCCCGAGCTGCGCGCGCGCGTCGCGCTCGTGATGATCGGCGACGGCCCGCTGCGCGAGCAGGTGCGAACGATCCTGGACGAGGCCGGCTGCGCGGATTTGGCCTGGCTGCCCGGCACGCGCGGCGACACGCCGGAGCTCCTGAACGCCTTCGATGTCTTCGTACTGCCCTCGCTCGCCGAAGGCATCTCGAACACGATCCTCGAGGCGATGGCGACGGGGCTGCCCGTGATCGCGACCGAGGTCGGCGGCAACCTCGAACTGGTGCTGCCGGGCATGACCGGAGCACTAGTGCCGCGCGACGATCCACCGGCGCTCGCGGCCGCGCTCGCTGCCTATGTCGACGATCCCGCCCGTATCACGGCGCACGGCACGCAGGCCCGCGAACGGGCCTGCCGCGAGCTGAGCCTCGCGCGGATGATCGCGCAGTACGATCAGGTTTATGCCCGCCACACGGGCCGGGAGGCCGCATGAGCGAGCGCGCCGCGCTCACCCGAATCTTCGTAGCCCGGGAGGAGCGCGCAGCGCGGAATCCGGGTTACGGCCGTCAGGCCGTTAGTCACCTCACCGTCATGCCCGCGCAGGAGGGCATCCAGGATCGAGGTCGCGACGTGAAACCTCTTCTCGCGCGCGCGGGGAACGCAGGACCGACCCAACTTCCCGGCGCCACTCGTTTCGCCGCACTGAATTCCAGGCTGCGCGGAAATGACGAGAAGGGAGACGATGTGCTGGTGCCATCGACCCGCCGGGCTCCGCTACGCTGCACTCGGGTTACGAAACTCCCGCTGCCCCGGTGCCGACATAACGGTACGAATGCGATTGAATCAGGGATGCGGTGACGAACGATGTGTGGAATCGTGGGCATACTCGACCTGCAGAGGCGGCGACCGGTCGACGAGCGACTGCTCATCGCGATGAACGACGCCCAACGGCATCGCGGCCCGGATCAACACGGCGTCCACGTCGAGGCTGGCCTCGGGCTCGGCCACCGGCGATTGTCGATCATCGATCTCGGCAGCGGCCGCCAGCCGCTGTACAACGAGGACGGCTCGGTAGTCGTCGTCTACAACGGCGAGATCTACAACTTCAGCGATGTGCGCGACGAGCTGCGCGCGGCCGGGCACCGCTTCGAGACCGACTGCGACACGGAAATTATCGTCCACGGCTGGGAAGAGTGGGGTGCCGCCTGCGTCGAACGCTTTCGCGGCATGTTCGCCTTTGCGCTGTGGGATCGCGGCCGGCGCCAGCTCTTTCTCGCCCGCGACCGGATCGGCAAGAAGCCGCTGTACTACAGCGTGACGAAAACCGGCCTGCTCGTCTTCGCATCCGAACTCAAGGCCCTGCTGGTGCACCCGGACGTCGATCGCGAGCTCGATCCGCAGGCCGTCGAGGACTATTTCACCTTCGGCTACATCCCGGATCCGCGCTCGATCTACCGCGGCGTGCGCAAGCTCGAGGCCGGCCATTTCGCGATCGTCGACTGCGGCCGCGAGCGCCCGGCGCTCGAACCGCGGCCGTACTGGGACCTGCAGTTCGTGCCCGCCGCACCGGCCTCGGAGGCGGCCGCGGCCGAAGAGCTGATCGCGCGCCTCGAGGAGGCAGTGCGCCTGCGCATGATCGCGGACGTGCCGCTCGGCGCCTTTCTCTCCGGCGGCGTCGATTCCAGCGCCATCGTCGCGCTGATGGCCCGGAGCCGCGAGGAGCCGGTGACGACCTGCTCGATCTCCTTCAGCGATCCGCAGTTCGACGAATCGGCCTACGCGCGCGAAGTCGCGGAACGCTACCGCACGCGGCACTACGTCGACGAATGCGGCGTCGACGACTTCGATCTGCTCGATACCCTCGTCGACGTCTATGACGAACCCTTCGCCGATAGCTCCGCGATCCCGACGTATCGCGTTTGCGAGGCGGCGCGGCGGCACGTGACGGTCGCGCTGTCCGGCGACGGCGGCGACGAAGGCTTCGCCGGCTATCGTCGTTACCGCTGGCACATGCGCGAAGAGGCGGTACGCGGCCTGCTGCCGCAGGCGCTGCGCGGCCCGCTGTTCGGCGCGCTCGGCAGCGTGTATCCGAAATGGGACTGGATGCCGCCGTTCCTGCGCGCGAAGTCGACCCTGCAGGCGCTGGCGCGCAGCTCGATCGACGCCTATCTGCACAACTTCAGCCTCCTGCCGGACGGCCCGCGCGACGCGATCCGCTCGGCCGCGTTCCGGCGTGCGCTCGGCGGCTATCACGCGCGCGAGGTGTTCCTGCGGCATTTGCCGAACGCGCCGGCCGATCCGCTCGCGCTCGTGCAGTATCTCGACTTCAAGACCTATCTGCCCGGCGACATCCTCGTCAAAGTCGATCGCGCGAGCATGGTGCACTCGCTAGAGGTGCGGGTGCCGCTGCTCGATCACCGCTTCGTCGAATGGCATGCGAGCTTGCCCTCGTCGCTGAAGCTGCGCGACATGCAGGGCAAATATCTGCTCAAGAAAGCGCTCGAGCCCCATCTCTCGCAGGACCTGCTGTATCGGCGCAAGATGGGCTTCGCGGTGCCGGTCGGCCGCTGGTTCCGCGGGCCGCTGCGCGAGCGCGTGAAGGCGGCGCTGACGGGCGAGGCGATGGGCGACGCCGGGCTCTTCGACATGGGCCAGCTCGCACGCATGGCCGACGAGCATGCGAGCGGCCAGCGCGATCACGCGGCGGCGCTGTGGGCGCTGCTGATGTTCGAAGGCTTTCTGCGCCGGCACGGCGCAATCGCGGCGCGCAAGGCCGCCTGAACGATGCGCATCCTCCACGTCTTCGATCATTCGATCCCGCTGCAGAGCGGCTACAGCTTCCGCTCGCGTGCGATCCTGCGCGAGCAGCGCAAGCGCGGCTGGGACACGGTGCACGTCACCTCCGGCAAGCACGGCGCCTGCACCGCCGCGATCGAGACCGTCGACGGCCTCTCGTTCCACCGGACGGCAACGCCGTCCGGTCTGTTGGCGAGGCTGCCGGCGCTCGGCCAGTTTGCGATCGTCGATGGCCTCGCGCGGCGCATGCGCGAAGTCGCCCTGCGCGAAAAGCCCGATCTCGTACACGCGCATTCGCCGGCGATCAACGGCCTCGCGGCGCTGCGCGCCGCGCGCGGCCTCGGCATTCCCGTGGTCTACGAAATCCGGGCTTTCTGGGAGGATGCCGCCGTCGATCACGGCACCAGCAGCGAAGGCGGGCTGCGCTATCGGATGACGCGCGCGCTCGAAACCTGGGTCGTACGCCGCGCCGACGCGGTGTTCACGATCTGCGAAGGCCTGCGCGCCGATCTGGTGCAGCGTGGGATCCCGGCGCAGAAGATCACCGTCATTCCGAATGCCGTGGACGTCGAGCACTTCCAGTTCGGGCTGCCGCGCGATCGCGAGCTCGCCGCGCGCCTCGGCATCGACGAACGCCCGGTGCTCGGCTTCATCGGCTCCTTCTATGCCTATGAAGGCATCGTCGATCTCGTGCGAGCCCTGCCCGCGGTGGTCGGCCGCCTGCCCGAGCTGCGCGTGCTGCTGGTCGGCGGCGGCCCCTGCCACGACGAGGTGAAAGCGCTGGTGGCGCGCCTGGGCCTGACGGAAACCGCGATCATCACAGGCCGTGTGCCGCATGCCGAAGTCGACCGCTACTACACGCTCATCGACGCCTTCTGCTATCCGCGCCGCCCGATGCGCTTGACCGAGCTCGTCACGCCGCTGAAGCCCTTGGAGGCGATGGCCCAGGGCCGGCTCGTGCTGGCCTCCGACGTCGGCGGACATCGCGAGCTGATCCGTCACGACGAGACTGGCTGGCTGTTTCGGGCCGGCGACGATGCGGCGCTGGCGGCGGCGATCATCGAATTGTTCGACGCGCGAGAACGCTGGGACGCACTGCGCGCCGCAGGCCGCGCCTACGTCGAGCGCGAGCGCAACTGGCCGCTCAGCGTCGCACGCTATGCGCCGGTCTACGACGAGGTCACACGGCGGTGAGCGATCCGGCGCTGCTCGTCTTCAGCAGCCTGTTTCCGAGCGAGGCGCGGCCGACCGCGGGCGTGTTCATCCGTGAGCGCATGTTCCGGGTCGCCCGCGAGCTGCCGCTCGCGGTGGTGTCGCCGCAGGCCTGGTTCCCCGGCCAAGGCTTGCTTCGTCGCGTGAACCCCGGCTACCGGCTCGCCGGCGCGCGCTACGAGCGCATGCAGGGCATCGAGGTGTTCCGGCCGCGCGCGCCGTGCCTGCCCGGGATCGGGCGCCAGTGGGACGCGCGAGCGATGGCGCTCGCCGCACTGCCGCTCGCACGGCGGCTGCGGCGCGCGGGTCAGCTCGACATCCTCGACGCCCATTTCACCTATCCGGACGGCTGCGCCGCCGCCTTGCTCGGCCACTGGCTGGATCTGCCGTACACGATCACGATGCGCGGCACCGAGCCGCGCCACCTGTCGCAGCCGGCGCTGCGGCAGCAGATGGTCCGGGCGCTCGCCGGTGCCGCGCGGGTGTTCACGGTGTCGGCCTCGCTGCGCGAGGTCGGGATCGCGGCCGGGATCGATTCCGACCGCTTCACGGTCGTCGGCAACGGCGTCGACGCGAGCGTGTTTCGGCCGCTGCCGCGCGCGGACGCGCGCGCCGCGCTGCGCCTGCCGGCGAACGCGAAAGTGCTGATCACGGTCGGCGCGCTGGTCGAACGCAAGGGCTTCCACCGCGTGATCGCGCTGCTGCCGCGGCTGCGCGAACGCCATCCCGGCCTGATCTATCTGGTCGTCGGCGGCGGCAGCCCCGAAGGCGATTGGACGGCGCGCCTGCAGCGGCAGGTGGCCACGCTCGGTATTGACGACTGCGTGCGTTTCCTCGGTCCCCGCGCGCCCGCGGACCTGTGCGTGCCGCTGTCGGCGGCGGACGTGTTCACCTTGCCGTCGAGCAACGAGGGCTGGGCGAACGTGATCCTCGAGGCGATGGCCTGCGGGCTGCCCGTCGTCGCCAGCGACGTCGGCGGCAATGCGGAAGTCGTCGCCGACGGCACGCTCGGCGAGATCCATGCGTTCGGCGACGACGAGGCCTTGTGGGCCTGTCTCGATCGCGCACTGGCCCGGGACTGGCCCCGCGGCGACATCGTTGCCTATGCCCGGCGCAACAGTTGGGACTCGCGCGTGGCGCAGCTACTCGCGGCCTTCCGCGCCATCGCGGCAGGACAGCGCGAGGCGACGGCCCCGGCCTGCGACAAGGTTTCACCGTCGGGTTCTCCGCCGTGACGCCCGCCGCGCATTACAATGCGAGCCGGCCGCGCGTGGACGCGGCTCGCGCGCCGGCGCTGCGCCGGCGCGCTCGCCTTTTCCGAGGGAACCGGCCATGCGCGACATCCTCATCACCCTGATCGTCTTCGGCTCGCTGCCGTTCATTCTGCGACGGCCGTTCGTCGGGGTAGTGATGTGGACGTGGTTGGGATTGATGAACCCGCACCGTCTCGCCTGGGGATTTTCGACGCACTTTCCTTTTGCACTCATCGTCTTCATAACCACCATCATTGCGCTACTCGCATCGCGCGAACCGAAGCGTGTCCCCCTGAGTAGAGAGATCATCGTACTGATCGTTCTCATCGCGTGGATGTACATCACTACACTGAATGCGCTTTTCCCCGTGCCTGCATTCGAGCAGTGGAGCAAAGTCTGGCGAATTCAACTCGGCATCATCTTGACCTTGATGCTGACGACGACGCCCGAGCGAGTGCGCCTTCTGGTTTGGACGATTGCCGTGTCGTTGGGATTCTATGGCCTGAAGGGCGGCATATGGACGATCATGACCGGTGGCGCCAATCGCGTGTATGGTCCTGACGGTACATTCCTGGCCGGGAACAACGAGCTCGGCCTCGCACTGAACATGACGATCCCGTTTTTGTGGTATCTGGCAGCGAACGAAAAGAGACGATTCGTGAGATTCGGGTTCGGCGCGTCCGTGTTCCTCACACTGGTGGCCATCGTAGGCACCCATTCTCGCGGCGCACTCGTTGGCGTAGTCGCGATGGGCCTGATGTTCATCTTGAAGTCCAGGCAGCGCTTCGTGCCCCTCCTGCTCGCTGGTGTTTTTGTGGCTTCGTTGCCCGCGCTGTTGCCGGAATCGTGGTGGGACCGCATGCGCACACTCGGAGATTCGAAGGAGAATCAGGACGAATCCGTGCAGAATCGGTTCGATGCGTGGAGCTTCGCGACACAAATTGCGAAATCCCGCGTGACGGGAGGTGGCTACGAGGTTCTCGCGTATGCGAACGGGGTGGACGCGCACAGCATCTATTTCGAGATGCTAGGCGAACAAGGCTTCATTGGCCTGGGACTTTTCCTGCTGCTAAGCGCATTCACTTGGTTGAAGGCCTCGCGGCTTCGCAAGATGACGCGCTGGGTTCCAAACGCGACCTGGGCGCACGATTTGGCGTCGATGCTCCAAGCGAGCTTGGTTGCCTATGCTACCTCCGGCGCGTTCCTGGGCCTCGCTTACTTCGACTTCTTCTATTTGATCGTGGCACTGACGGTAGCGCTACACATGGTGGTGTCGCGAGCAGCAACGGCAAGTTCGAGCCCATTTATTCCCGTGCCGTCCAGATCCGGAGCGCCGGAGCCCATTCCCGGTGCATCGAGAAATCCGATATGACGAATCCCTTGACTCTAAAACTCGCAAAGACGATGAGGCACTGGGTGCTCGGGCTACGGCGCGCCGCTCACACATCGATATGGAACGTGATGGAGTTTCCTGCAGACCGGCCCGTGTTCGTCATCGGCTGCTCGCGCGCCGGCACAACGGTGGTCTACAAGACGCTCTCTCATTCCAACGAGCTCGGTACGCTTAATCGTGAAACGCACGATTTCTGGGCAGACTTGCATCCACTTTCGTCCAGAAATTGGGACACGCATGGACTCGGCCCCGAAGACGCCACGACGGAAATCAGGACGCTCGTCACGCGATATTTTTACGGTCATACGGGTAAGTCGCGATGGGTGGACAAGAACAATCAGAACGGGCTGTGCGTGGCCTATCTAGATCGACTGTTCCCGGATGCGAAATTTGTCTATATCAAGCGTTGTCCCGGCGACAACCTCAATTCGTTGATCGAGGGCTGGGGTAAACCCGACGAATTTGCGACCTGGTCCATGAATCTGCCGGTCGATATCGACATCGAGCCGGGCCACCGGCGATGGTGTTTCTTCCTTGCGCCGGGATGGAGAGACTATACCCATGCGTCCATTGAAGAAGTATGTGCGTTCCAGTACGAAGCGATCAATCGGGCGATAATCGCTACCAGGCCTTCGGTGCCGAACGATCGCTGGATCGAGGTCCGATATGAGCATTTGGTGCAAGACCCTGTTTCCACGTTCAGAGACGTGTTCAGGGCTTGTGACCTGAGTTTTGGTGAGCGGGAGGAGGCGCACTGCCGTGGTGTGCTCAGCCGGCCATACAACGCGTTTTCTGCCATCGAGGTGGACAAATGGAAATCGAGCCCAAATCGCGCCAGGATTGAGCGCGTCCTGCCGCGGTTACGTCAGATAAGTGCCGAGATGGGCTACTGATCGGGCATGGAACGCCACAGGTAATATCACCGCACGTGCCAATTGTATGGAGTCGGATTACAGGCCCTCGGCTCGGCGTGAGCCGGATAGGAAGATGACATGATCCCATGGTCATTACGGAGCGTCGGAAATTTCTTGAATGCCTACGGCGATCCGTGGTTGTTCCGGTCCGTACTGGCTACGCGACCGATCGAGACCGACCCTTCATCCAGCGTGGGCGTCCATTCCGCCGTCCCGCATCGATACATTCTTGCTTACCTTACGGCGATCAAATCGTTCCTGCGCTTCGAGGCAGGGGTGGCCGTCTACGTTCATGATGACGGCTCGCTGACGGAGGACGACAAGTCTCTGGTGCGCGTGCATGTCCCGGGCGCAACGATCGTGGAAAGGGCGGCGGCGGACGCGCGCTTCGAGCGGGAGATCGGAGACGCGTTTCTGTCGCAGGTTCGCCGCAGCTATACCAGTTATCTCAAGCTGTTCGATCCGACCTTGATCAGCGACAAGAAGAAAATAATCATCGTCGACACGGACGTCCTGTTTTTACACCGCCCTGCCGAGGTGATCGATTGGATCGAAAGCGGCAAGGGGGCCTGGTTTCATCAGGCTCGTTCTTGGCGCGGAGCCAAGAAGGCGAGCACCAAGCCACCAGACGCGGCGCAGGGGGGGGGTGGAGGCCACATCCAGCGACTCGTCACGGAAAGGATAGACGAGATCAACGCGGCGCTCGGAACTGAATTTGCGTTCATGGCGGGATTCAATTCGGGATTCGTCGGCTACGAGAACGGTACCGTCGATTTCGCGAAGCTGAAGAAACTTTTGGGCTACCTGCACGGCCGGCTCGGTGACAAGATATTCAAGTGGGGCGCTGAGCAGACGATGCACGGATTGACGCTCTGTGGCGCGGGCGCCGTAGCCTTATCTCCGGATGATTATCTCGTCTTCTCGTCGTTGAATGCAGGGCAGGCGGATGCTGCCCGTTTCGTGCATTTCATCGGCGAGTTCCGCTATCACCGGTTCATTTATCCCAGGCTGGCGTGGCGCACGAACCGGCAGCTTCCGCGGTCATGACGCCTTCGTCTTTGGTGCGCAAGCTCGCGACAATTGGGGACGTACTGGCACGTCATCCGTCTCAGGCGCGGCACTCGATCCGATGGTTGCGTTCCATGTTGCCGGGCCATACGCCGCTGGATGACGGGCTTCCATGGATCACCTTCGGTGCCATCAGATGGCTGGAACGCTATCTTGAGCCTGGAATGTCGGTGTTCGAGTACGGCGCCGGAGGCTCGACCTTGTTCTTCGCCGAGCGCGTCCGGGAGCTCGTGTCCGTGGAGCACGACGAACATTTTCATCGAATCGTACGCGACAGACTCGATCGTGACGCACGCTGCAATGTCGATTTGAGGCTCAGAAAGCCCGAGCCAATGGGCGACGATGAGGCGGATGATCGTCGCTACCGATCGTTTCAGGGGAAGTATCGGGACGTGTCGTTTCGACGCTATGTACGCACGATCGCGGAAGACCCCGGACGTCTGTTCGACGTCGTGATGGTGGATGGGCGGGCACGCATGGTCTGCGTCAACGAGGCCATCGATAAAATCCGCGAAGGCGGAGTGCTGATTCTGGACAACTCCGAACGTCCCGGCTATGCGGAGGCCGGAATCATGCTGGGATCCAGGCCGAGGCTGGTTTTTCGTGGCGTCACGCCATGGACGACGGATGTCTCGCAAACGACCATTTGGCGGTTCTGATGCAGCGATCCACGGTTCGGTTCATGGCCGTTTCGGCCGAGATCGCGCGTCGCGCCCCTATCGCGGCGGGATTGCCGAGAGGAGGGAAAATGAGCTTGATCAGGGAGCTTCGCAAGCTCGCGGTAGCCGCGCTGTCGATCTGTGTACTCGCACAGCTTCCTTCCACGCTATACGCGACCGAGTACCAAGCTCCAGCCTCGGACGTCATGCGCTTGCCGAAGTTTTGTTGGGGGCAATACAACAGCAAGTTGAAAGGTCCCAAATACAATATCGAGCGTGCGACGTGTGGAGTGTACACAAACCACTATTGTCCGGGCCTCATCATGCTGAATCAATCGCTGGACTTCAGGTTGAAGCCGGGCGCGCGTCGCCAGTTGATCCAGCGGGCGCGCGGTGCGTTCGAGTACACGTGGAACGGCATCAAGAATCTCCCCGCTTGCAAGATACGGACTCACGTCTTGCGCATGCACAAGCTGGCCTCCCGGATGCAGATCGAGATGGCGAGGCAGTAGTGGAGCGGATCGCGACCGATTCGATTTGGGCCGTCGCCGCGGCGCTCAATGAGCATTGGCTCATCGGGCTAGTATTGGCGCTGGGCGGGATGTGGACATTGCCGGCGTTGCATTTCCGGCGCTTGCTCGCTGCGGTCTGGCGGGAACCGGTGTTTCGGATGCCGGTGATGATTCTGGAAAGCGATGACTGGGGCGCGGGCCCATTGGAGCAGGTCGCGGCGCTGGTGCGTCTGCATGAATTGCTCGCCGGAACGCGCGATTCGCGCGGTGAACCGGTCGTGATGACGGTCGGCCTGATTCTCGAAACCATCGACCGCGATGCGACGAGAGGTGCCGGTCAGTATGTAGCCCTTGCGCTTTCGGCTTCGGAGCAGGCGCAGATCGTGCGTGTGCTGCGCGACGGTGAGCGGGCAGGTGTGTTTGCATTACAGCTTCACGGCTTGACTCACTACCGACCGGATAGCTTGCTCGCTTGCGCACGAAACGATGCTTCCGTCGCCGCCTGGCTCGACGGAACGGGACCTGGTTGGACCGAAATGCTGCCGCCGGCGACTCAATCGTGTTGGACGAACACGACGGTGCTCCCGAGCCTGCCGCTGTCCAAGCCAGCCGTAGAGGCGCATGTTGCGGCGGAGATCGCGGCGTGGCGGAGCTTGTTCGGCGCCGTCCCGGCAGTAGCGGTGCCGACGACCTTCGTCTGGACACCCGCGGTGGAACGCGCCTGGGGCGTAGCCGGGGTGCGCGCGGTAGTGACGCCCGGTCGACGCTATGAAGCACGTGGCGCGGATGGTGCGCCGGCCCGGGTGACGGCGCAGATCGTCAATGGCGAGCGGGGGGAGGGTGGCGTTCTGTTCCTCGTCCGCGACGTTTATTTCGAACCGGCACTCGGCCACAGCTCGACACGCCTCGCGGACGGCGTATTGGCACGCGCGGCGCTTGGTCGTCCCGCGCTCGTAGAAATGCATCGCTTCAATTTCTGTGGCCCGCGCGCGACGTCGGCAGCTTATGACACGCTGCGCGCTGCGCTCGCCGATCTGCTTGCGCGCGTGCCGGACGTGCGCTTCCTGTCGACCGCCGCGCTCGCCGAGCTCGTCGCCCGGCATGATGAGACCTGGCTCGATTGTTCCCTCATCAAGCGTCTCGCCGTATGGGCACGCCGAGTGCGTGAGCTGCACGACTTCGGACGCTGGGCACGCATGACGGGTCTTGCGCTGCCGCTGCGTGTACTACAAGCCCTCGCATGAGTCCGGCGCGCTTCTCGGTGATCATCCCGGCCTGGAATAGCGCCAACACGCTGGCGCGCGCGATCGACTCGGTGCTCGGGCAAACCGAGCCCGCCTACGAGATCCTCATCGTCGATGACGCCTCGCCCGATGACACCGCGGGGGTCGTCGAACGCTACGGCGAGCGCGTGCGCTATCTCCGGCGCGAACGCAATGCCGGTGTGTCGGCGGCGCGCAATTTTGGCGCCGAGCAGGCGCGCGGCGATTGGCTCGCATTCCTTGATGCGGACGACTGGTACTACCCGAGGCGGATCGCGGCACATGCCGCGTGGCTGCGCGAGGATCCGACGCTCGATTTCCTCACCGGTGACTACGAGTATCGCGATGCCGACGACCGGCTACTAGGCAGCTCGCTTGCGCAGCACGAGGCGGGACGTCGGCTGATCGCCCGCGCGCGGGGGGGCGAACGCGTCGTCATGGAGGCGGAGGACTTCGAGTCTTTCGTTGCCGACCACTTCGGTGACACGCACACGCTGAGCGTGCCGCGTGCAACCTTTCTGGCGCTCGGCGGTTATCCGCTCGGCTTCAAGGTCTGCGAGGACGTGCACTTCCTGACCCGGCTCGTGGCATGCAGCCGGCGCATTGGCGTCATCTGTAGCCCGCTCGCCGTCTATTCAATCCACGGCGGCAGTGCGACGCGACGCGATCCCGTGCACGCACAGCGTGAGAATGTGCGCACGCTTTGCGATCTAAGGCGTCTCGCACGGGGGTTTCCGGATCCCGTACGCCGCGGTGTGATGACGCGCATGCGGCTCGGCCGCCTGAACCTCGGCTACGCGCTATGCCGTCAGGGGACGCGGGCGGCCGCGTTGCGCGCGGTGCTGCCGTCCTTGCTTGAAAACCCAGGACTCGCGAGCCTGCGCGACATCATGAGCATCGCCCGCGGATGACGGCAACTCCGAACCTCGCCATGCGCCGCTATCTTGTGCTGACGGAGCTGTTCCTCCCGACCAAAGGCGGGACGGCCGTGTGGTTCTCGGAAGTCTATCCGCGGCTCGGTGGCAAGGACATTCACATCGTCACCGCCGATGTTCCGGGTACGGCCGAGATAGATGCGACGCATCCGAACTCAGTCCATCGCGTGCAGCTCGCCCGCGTGTCGTGGCTAAAGCCGGAGTCACTCATCATGTACCTGCGGCTGTTCATAACGGCGTGGCGGCTGACGCGCGAGCACCGCTTCGAGGCCGTGCACGCAGGGCGTGCGCTGCCCGAGGGCCTCGTCGCATGGGCCGTCGCCCGCCTCGCTCGCCTGCCCTGCGTGATCTACGCACACGGCGAGGAGCTGACGACCTGGGGCCAGGGTACGAAGTACAAAGCCATGCGCTTTGCGTTGCGCCACGCCGATCGCGTGGTTGCCAACAGCGATTACACACGCGAGGTGCTGACGCGGATGGGCATCGAATCGACAAGGATCGTGCTCATCAATCCCGGTGTCGACATCGAGCGCTTCCGGCCGGCGTTGCCTCACGACGATCTGCGGCGTTCACTGGGGCTCGGCGATGGACAGTGGCTGATCCTCTCGGTCGGCCGCATGCAGAAGCGTAAGGGCTTCGATCATGTGCTGGCCGCGCTACCGGCGCTGGTCGAGCGCGGTTTCGACGTGCACTATGCATTGATCGGGATCGGCGAGCATCGTGCGGAGCTCGAGGCGCGCGCGCGCGCGCTCGGCGTCGCCGCGCGTACGCACTTCCTCGGTCATGTCAGTCCCGAGGATCTGCCGCGCTGGTACAACGCCTGCAACGTGTTCGCGATGCCGAATCGTGAGATCGATGGGGATACCGAGGGCTTCGGCATGGTATTCCTCGAGGCAGGGGCGTGCGGTAAACCGTGTATCGCAGGGCGGGCGGGGGGCACGGGCTCGGCGGTCGCGGACAATGTAACGGGGCTGCGCGTCGACGGCACGTCGATCCCGGAGATCGCCGCCGCGCTCGCGCGGCTGCTGTCTGACGAATCGCTCGCGCGCGCGATGGGCGAGGCGGCGCACGCCCGTGCAGTGATGCGCCATTCGTGGCAGTACGTTGCTGAACAAACCGAAGCGATAAAATTCTAGAGCGAGTCTCAAAATTAGGCCGTAGGTTGGGCTGACGAAGGAGGCCCAACGCCTTAGTCGCAGCGCTGAATATTGGGCTTCCTTCGCCAGCCCAACTACGTTTCTGACTGGATTCGTGTCCCCGCCGTCGCGGCGGCAAGCTCTCGCGCTCAGCCATTCAGCCAAGGAGCTCCGTCGAACACCGAGACGTGCGCTAGCGCGACTTCGAGCCGTCGCGTAAGCGTATAAGGGTCCAGAATACGCGCGGTGGCAGCTTGGACAGCCATACATACGGCAGATCGCGCCAGCCGCAGACCCCGGCCGCGGCAGCCGCGCGAAACAGCCGCTGCGCGGTTGCGAGCTGACGGCTCCAATAGGCGCGATACGCCATCTTGAGCAGATGGCCATCGGTCAGCTCGCGCAGACGCCGCGGCTCGAGATGCGCCACGCACTCGGGATGCGCCGCGACGAAATCCTTGCGCACTTGCACCGCGTCCAGCACTTGCCGCGAGCGGTCGGTCGAAATCTGCCGACCGTGCCAGTAGTAGAAAGCCATCACTGCGGGCACGCGCACGATCCGCCGCGTGTATGCGAGCAGCCGCAGCCAGAAGTCGTAGTCCATCGAGGTGAACATGCGCTCGGAAAAGCCACCCACCGCGGTCACGGCCTCGCGTCGCACGAGCGCGGCGTGGATGGGCCACGGGCAGCCGCGCAGACCTTCGGCGTAGAGATCGCCGTCTTCATAGGCCAGCGGGACGTAAGACTCGGTGCTGGCCGCCGCGGGCCCGACGTTCTGCCAGCCGCAGTAGGCGAGATCGGCGTCCGCGGCCAGCAGCGCATCGCGCAGGCGCTCGAGGCAGTCTGGCGTCCATGTGTCGTCCGCGTCGAGGAAGGCGACGCAGTCCCCCCGCGCGGCGCGCAGCGCGAGATTGCGCGCGGGATAAGGGCCCTGGTGATCCTGCCGCAGCAGATGCACGCGGCCCGGATGCTCGCGGACAAGCTCTTCGATGACGGGCACGCTGTCGTCGCTCGATCCGTCGTCGACGACGATCAGATCGGTGTTTGCATGCGTCTGTTCGAGCACGCAGCGTATCGACGCCGCGAGGGTCGCGGCCGCGTTGTAGCAGGGCATGATCACGGTGATCGCGAGCTCGCATGTTAGCGTGGGACGCCCCGTCGCCGGCGGCAGTACGGCATCGCCGAGGAGTGGTGCATTCACGGCAGCGCTCCGATGCGCCAGCCGCGCGGCGGCAGCAGCACGTCCCGGCTGATGGGCCGGCCATCGGCATCGCGCCAGACGAGGGCGGCGGACGGGGCGCGTGCCCAGTCAAGCTCGACCGCCTCGGTGTCAGGATTGATCACCAGCACTTCGTCGACGTCGCGGCCGTGGATCGCGATCACGCGCAGCCGCGGGTCGGCGGCGCGCGCGTAATCGCCGGTCGCTGTGTCGATCTCGCAATTGTGACCGAAGATCGACGGCGATAGTCCGAGGTCGAGATCGCAGCAGGCGAGGATTGCCTGCGCGAGCTGCGTGCGCCAGGGCCACGCGGCGTCCAGCGTGCATGTCTGGTACAAGGCCTCGACGAGAAAGCCCAGCGAGTAGCGATCCGCTTCCTTTTCCCGCCATTTCTCCGCGATCCCGCTGCGCGCCGTGAAGCGCAGTGCCTCGCCGAGTACCTCGCGATAGGGCGCGCTGTCGGGCTCGCGGCGCGCGATGCGCGCGAGGTCCATCGCATTGACCGTGAGGTAGCGATGCGACCAAGTGCGCAGCGACAGATCGCGGTCGACATAGCCGCCCGGCATCACCAGCCGCGGCCACCTCGCCTTCAGGCGCGGCAGCCACGGCAGCAGGTAGCGCCAGGCGATCCGCTTCAGCACTCGCTGCGGGAGCGGCAGCGCGGCCGCGCGGCGCGTCGGCAGAAAGGTGAGCGCGAAGAGCCGGAACAGTAGGCCGTACAGGGCTTCCATCGGCCGCAACGCCAACACGCCGACGGCGGCGGCGCGCGCGCTGTCGATCAGCGCGTCGTATTGACGATCGCTGGTGAGCTCGCGATAGCGAATCAGCGCGACCAGCGTATCCAGATGCGTGTTGAGCACCAGCATGTTGGTCGGCGACTTGCCGCAAGCTGTCGAGGGGAACCAGCGGAAGGGCCCGGCGTCCATGCCGGCCTTCGACAGCTCGAGCTCGTCGTGGAGGAACCAGTCGCCGAGTGCGGTGCGATCGCGCTGCTGCGTTGCATAGGCCATCGCGCGCTCGAGCGCCGTGCGCACGGCCGGATCGGGCGCCGCGCTCAGCGCGTCCATCATCAGGTGCATCGCGCTCGCGTGCAGGCGGAAATGCGCTTCGCGCGCCTCGGTCCATTCGCCGTGGCGGAAGCCGCCGTCGGCGTCCTGACGATCGAGGACGGCGAGCAGCAGATGGCGCGCGAGCAACGTGTAGATCCGTTTGCCGGTCGCATGCGCGAGGCCGCCCATGCAGACGCCTAGCGCATGCGCGTCGTTCTCGGACGGCGTCTTCCGGCGCAGCGGCCATTCGTAGCGATCCTCGTACACGTGGCCGTGGACAAGATGGCGCCACAGATCGGCCGGCCGCCGGTACACGGTATGCGAGCCCCATAGGAAGAGGCCCTGTCCTTCGGGCGTGTCGAGGCTCAGGAGCTCGTCGGCGAGCGTCGCAGGAAGATCCCACAGCACGCAGTCGAGCGTGGCGCCAGCGGGCACGTGCAGCGTCAGGCCGCCGGCCTGGCCGTCGAGTGCGAGCGCGGCGACGTCCGCAGCCTCTTCGCGCCGGATGCGCCGCTGCTCGTCGAGCCAGCGCAATACGGGCGCGCGCGGCAGCCAGAACGCGCGGCCGCCGCCGGGCCGGCGCGCGAGCAGCCAGCCGCCGGCCGCCGCGGCAGCGATCGCGACGCAGTCGCCGAGGCGCAGCGCGACGGGCGCGTCCCTGCCCGCGATGCGCAACATCAGGCAGCGGGCCTCGAAGCGCTCGTCGACGTCCAGCAGCGCCGTGATGCTCGTTGCATCGGCAAGCTCGATCGACCAGGCGTGGCGCGCCGCGTCCGCGATCGCCGTGCGCACGGGCGGCGCATCGGCACGGTGCGTGTCGTACAGGGACAGGAGATCGAGGGCGGCGGTCATGGCAGAGTGGAACTATCGGCTCCGTCGCCCGGCTTTGAGCGCTCCGGCGCAGTATACCGGGCAGTCGTGGCGTCCCGCTTCGGGGTTGCGCAAAACTTGGAAAATCCTGATCAGGGCGGCATCTCCGTACCCGAGATCGTCCGCACCCGAGCTCCTTTCCCGCGCGCGTCGCGGCGAATGTCCACTGCGTCACAACGCCGACATGCGAGGCCCCGTCGCGACGAGGTCGTCGACACTTATTAACTGCGCGCGCTTTCTGGCCGATGAAGACATCCTCGATAATGAACAGCCTGGACCCGACGAGTCCACCGCCGACTTCATTTAACGCAGCAGGGCAGCGAGATCCGCATGCAGGCACCGAGCTTCGAGCGACCGACCAGGATCTGGCAGTGGGGGCTGTGGCATCTGGGCGCGGCGGCCGCGCTGATCGCAATCCCCGCGCAGATGCTGCTCGGCGCCGCGCTCTACATGCTGCCGCGCGAGAAATGGCCCTTCTTCGGTGCTTTCCTGCTCGTCTACGCCGGTACCACCAGCCTGATCGCCGTGCTGACCCGCGGCGGGCGCCGTCTCGGCAGCGGGCCGCTGATCCTCATCCTCGTCGCGATGCTAGGCGTCTGGGCGCTGTTCCTGCTCCTCACCAAGGCGGATTACGCGCGACCGCTGCTGCTGCTGCTCGCCGCCGGCGCCTGCGCCGCGCTGCTGCTCTCCTTGCTGTTGCCGCGCGGTTTGCAGGTCGCGCTGGGCGCGGCGCTGCTGCTCGCGACGCTCGGGCTGCAGGCCGCGAACGAGCGGCCGCGCGCGCTGCTCGAGCGGGCGCTCGAGCTCGGGCCGAAGCCGGCGCGGACGCAGGGCGTGATCAACACCGCCTACTATTCGCTGCAGGCGAGCTTCTACGATCGCTACTTCGAGATCTGCAACGCCGATCGCAGCCGCTGCGACACGCCGCGCACGGGCGGCGCGATCGCGAACTTCGCAGGCGGCCTGCTGTACGCGACGGGCGAAGGGCAGCTGCACTTCGTCGCGACCGGTGCGGGCCGCACGCTGCAGACGCAGCGGCTCGCGACCGACGTTCCGATCAACGATGCCGAATTCGTCGCCGGCGGCGCCAACGAGCGCGATCTGAGCGTGTTCCGCGTGATGGACATCCTGCCGCGGGAGCGGGACGGCCGCTTCGACCTGTTCGCCGCCCATCATCACTGGGACACGGCCCGCCAGTGCTTCACGATGCGCGTGTCGCGGCTCGCCGGCACGACGGCCGAGCTGCTCGCCGGCAAGCCGCAGGCGGACTGGCAGACGGTGTGGGACGCCGAGCCCTGCCTGCCGCTGAAGATGAACAACGGCAAACAGAAACAATTCGGCGGCGACGGCGCCGGCGGCCGTCTGCTGATGCGCGGCGAAGACACGCTGCTCGTCACCATCGGCGATCAGCAGTGGGACGGCTGGAACTACGACGAGGCCGTGTCGCAGGATCGGGGCTCCGCCTACGGCAAGCTGATCGCGATCGATCTCGCGACGGGCCAGGGCCGCGTGCTCGCCTCCGGCCTGCGCAATCCTGAAGGCTTCCACGAGGACGAGCAGGGCCGCCTGTGGGAGACCGAGCACGGGCCGCAGGGCGGCGACGAGCTCAACCTGCTGGTCGAGGGCGGCAACTACGGTTGGCCGCTCGCCACCTACGGCAACGAGTACGGCACGCAGGACTGGCCGCTGCGCCAGCCCGACTACGATGACGATCCGGCCTTGAAGCGCCCGATCTACGCGTGGCTGCCGTCGATCGGCCTGTCGCAGCTGACGACCGTGAAGAGCCCGCTGTTTCCGCGCTGGCGCGGCGATTTCCTGATCCTGAGCCTGAACGCCTCGCTGCAGCGGGCGCACATCGAGGAGGGGCGCGTGATCCTCGTCGAGCCGATCCGCCTGCGCGAGCGCAACGGCCGCCTGCGCGACGTCGAGCAGCTGCCCGACGGGCGTCTCGTCTTCCTGATCGACGGCGGCGCCTTCGCCTTCGTCGCGCCGCTGGACGCCGCGGCCAGCGATCCGCGCACGCTCGCCGCGCGCGGCGCGATGCTGTTCAGCGCCTGCCAGCAGTGCCATCGCGTCGGCGACGGCCGCGATCACGCGATCGGCCCCGATCTCCACGCCGTCGCCGGTCGGCCGATCGCGAAGGCGGAGGGCTACGCCTACTCCGACGCGCTGCGCGCCGTCGATGGCGCCTGGACGGACGAGCGCCTCGACGCCTTCCTGCGCGATCCGCAGGCCTTCGCGCCGGGCACCGCGATGCAGATCCGCGGGCTCGGCGAGGCGGACGATCGGGCCGCGTTGATCGCACACCTGAAGACGCTGCGGTGACGGCGACGGGCCGCAGCCTGACGATCCTCGGCGTGCTCGCGCTGCTCGCCGCCGGCGCGTGGTCGCTCGCGACCGACGCCGGTCGCCAGCTACTGCGCGTGCTGCGCTATGAATGGCTCGCGGGCCAGCCGCTCGTCTGGAGCGTGCCGCGCGTCGTCGTCGACTGCCGCACGCCGGCGCCCGATTTCATCGCCTTGAGCTTCGGGCAGTCGAACGCGGCCAACTCCGTGCCGGGTCGCTACGCGCCGACGGCGGGCGTGAGCTGGTTCCACGAAGGCCGCTGCTACGCCGCCGCCGATCCGCTGCCGGGCGCGACGGGCACGGGCGGCAGCGTGTGGTCGCGTCTCGGGCAGCGCCTGATCGACAGCGGCCGCTATCGCCGCGTGCTGATGGCCGGGATCGCCGAGAACGGCAGCGCGCTCGCGCGCTGGACGCCAGGCGGCGATCTCCACGCGCGTCTATTGCAGACGCTGGCGGCGATGCGCAGCGCGGGCGTCGCGCCGACGCATCTGTTGTGGCACCAGGGCGAGCAGGACATGCGGCTAGGCACGGCGCCGGCACGCTATCGCGAGGAGTTCCTTGCGCTGGTCGATTCGATACGCGAGCTCGGCATCGCAGCGCCCGTCTACGTCGCATGCGCGACCTACTGCAGCGGCCACGACAGCCCGGCGCTGCGCGCCGCGCAGCGGGCGCTCGTAGATCCCGCCCGCGCGATCTTCGCCGGGCCGGACACCGACGCGCTGCGTGGCCCGGCCTGGCGCGCCGACGACTGTCACTTCAGCGCCGCCGGCGCGGATCGCCACGCCGATCTGTGGCGCGACGCGCTGCTCGCCGCCACACGCTGAGTTCGCGCCGCGCCGATGCTGTTCAATTCCTACATCTTCATCTTCGTCTACCTGCCGCTGACGCTGGGCGTCTTCTTCTGGCTGGGACGGCACGCCCGCCAGAGCTGGGCGACGGCCTGGCTGGTCGTGATGTCGCTCGCCTTCTACGGCTGGTGGAACCCGATCTACCTGTGGCTGATCGGGCTGTCGATGGCCTTCAACTACCTGGTCGGGCGCGGTCTCGGCCGCCACGCGAGCGGCAGCGCCGCGGCGAAACGCCTGCTCGCCTTCGGCGTCGGCGCCGATCTCGCGCTGCTCGGCTACTACAAGTACGCGAACTTCTTCGTCGACAACCTGAACGCGCTGGCCGGCACGGGCTATTCGCTGGGCGAGATCGTGCTGCCGCTCGGCATCTCCTTCTTCACCTTCACGCAGATCGCCTATCTCGTCGACGCCTATCGCGGCGAGGTGCGCGAGTACAACCCGCTGCACTACGCGCTGTTCGTGACCTATTTCCCGCACCTGATCGCCGGGCCCGTGTTGCACCATCGCGAGATGATGCCGCAGTTCGGCAAGCCGTCGATCTATCGCTTCGACGTCGATCACTTCACGGTCGGCAGCGTGTGGTTCCTGATGGGTCTGTTCAAGAAGGCCGTGATCGCCGACGGGATCAGCGGCTACGCGAGCCCCGTGTTCGCCGCGGCGGCCGGCGGCGCCACGCCCAGCATGCTCGATGCCTGGGTCGGTGCGCTCGCCTACACCTTCCAGCTCTATTTCGATTTCTCCGGCTACTCCGACATGGCGATCGGGCTCGCCGCGATGATGGGCGTGCGGCTGCCGCTCAATTTCGACTCGCCGTACAAGTCGCAGAACATCAGCGAGTTCTGGCGGCGCTGGCACATGACGCTGTCGCGCTTCCTGCGCGACTACCTCTACATCGCGCTCGGCGGCAATCGCCACGGCCAGGTGCGGCGCTACGTGAACCTGTTCCTGACGATGCTGCTCGGCGGCCTGTGGCACGGCGCGGGCTGGACCTTCGTGATCTGGGGCGCGCTGCACGGCGCGTATCTGATCGTCAATCACGCCTGGCAGGCGCTGTGCCGCCGGCTGGGCCGCGACTTCGGCATGCAGACGCTGCCGGGCCGCGTGTTCGCGCGCGGCCTGACCTTCCTCGCCGTCGTCGTCGGCTGGGTGTTCTTCCGCGCCGAGGACGTCGACGCGGCCTGGCGTATCCTGCGCGCGATGGCGGGCGATGCGCCCGTCGCGCTGTCGGCGAGCCTGACGGCGGTGATCGCACAGGCGGATCTCGTGCGCTGGCTCGATCTCGCGCGCCTCGAGCTGCCGCCGCTCGCCGTGCCGCTGGGGCTCGAGGTGCTGCTGCTCGCGATCGTGATGTTCGCGCCGAACACGCAGCAGCTGCTGTGGCGGCACTACGCGGCGCTCGACGAGGAACGCGTCGCCGCGCCGCGCGCGGCGCGCCTGCAGTGGGCGCCGAATCTGCCGTGGCTGGGCGCGATGACGCTCGCCGGCGCGTGGGCGCTGCTGGGACTGTCCAGTGTCAGTGAATTCCTCTACTTCCAGTTCTGAGACGTTTGCACGTCACCTGCGGCGCCTGCTCGCGGGCATCGCGCTGCTTGCGCTCGCGATCGCGGGGCTGAACCTCGCCGTCGATCCCTATCGCGTGTTCGGGACGCCCGACGTCGCGGGCTTCAATGCGCTGAAGCCCGATTTCGTCGAGTCGCTGCGCATGACCGTGCCCTATGCGATCGAGCGCCATCGCCCCGCCGCGCTGATCCTCGGCACCTCGCGCGCCGGCCGCGGCTATTCGCCGCAGCATCCGGCCTTCGTCGGTCTCGACACCTACAACGCGGCGCTGCCCGCGGTCAGCCTCTACGAGATGATGCGCATCTTGCAGCACGCGCAGGCGACGCGGCCGCTGAAGCGCGTGGTGCTGGGCCTCGACAATCGCGTGTTCTATGCCGATCGCGACGGCAACGGCGCCTTCAGCGAGGCGCGCCTGCGCGTCGACGCGCAGGGCCGGCCGCAGCGCCGGCTGTTCACGGCGACCTTGCCCGACTACGCCGCGAGCCTGCTGTCGATCGACGCGCTGCTCGCCAGCGTGCGCGCCGTGCGCTTCCAGGGCTGGACGCGGCTCACGCTGGACGACGACGGCGAGTGGCGCAGCGTCGGTGACGCCTTCGACTCGCGGGCCGGCTTCCGCGCGATGACGCTCAACACTTTCGATCGCTATCGCCGTTACGGCGCCGAGCCCTTCCGGCTCGAGCAGGCGGTCGCGCCGCTGCGTGAAATCCTGCGCCTGTGCCATCGCGCGGGCATCGATCTGCGGATGATCGTGCCGCCGTCGCACGCCTGGCACGTCGAGGCGATGCGGCATGCCGGCATGATCGAGCGCTACGACGAGATCCGGCGCGCGATCGTCGCGACCAACGAGGCCGTCGCGCGCGAATTCGGTCAGCCGCCGTTCCCGGTATGGGATTACTCCGGCTATCGTGGCCACAACGTCGAAGCCGCGCCGCTGACGAAGGGCGCGCGCCCGGCGTGGTTCTGGGAAACGGTGCATTTCAAGCCCGCGCTGGGCGCGGCCGTGCTCGACGAGGTCTTCGCGCCGGCGGAGGCGCCGCCGCCCGTGCTCGGCGTGCAGATCGACGGCGCGAACATCGAGGCGCATCTCGCGGCCTGGCACGCGGCGCGCGAGATCTGGGCGGCAGCGCATCCCGACGAGGTCGCCGCGGTCGACGAACTCTATCGCCAGTGGCGGGCGCGGGCGCCCTGAGCCCGACGGCCCGCTCGAAGGAGACAGCATGCTCGCATTCGAAACCATCGGCAGCGCGACGATCATCGCCTACGACGACGGGCCGGTGCTCACCACCGACGCCTGGATCAACGACGACGCCTACTTCGGCGCGTGGACGCACGACTACGAGATCCCGCCGGCGCAGATGGACGCGATCCGCCGCGCGAAGTACCACTGGTTCAGCCACGGCCATCCCGATCATCTGAACGTCGACGCGCTGCCGATGCTGACCGGCGGCCAGTTCCTGCTGTCCGATCACCACGGCGGCCGCATCCTGCGCGATCTCGTCGCCGCCGGCCACGACGTGCGCGTGCTGCGCGATCGCGTGTGGGAGCAGCGGTGCCGCGTGTCCGCATCTTCTCGTTCGCAAACCGGAACCCGGATTCGGTGCTGCAGATCGATGTCAACGGCCGGCTGTCATCGATGCCAACGATTCGCCGGGCTATGGCCGATGCGCGATCCCGTCGGCGTGCTGATGACACGCTTCGCGACCCAGTCCGAGCATCTGTTCCGGCGCTTCGTGTCCGAAGACTCCGGCGTGTTCCGTGCGGCGAAGAAAGCCTATTACCTGCTGGGACGTCGCGGTTGACGAGGCGCAGAGGATGCCGTCCCGATGCCGCAAGAATTCCACCGTTCGCCAGTCGCGAAAGAAGAAGAACGAGGCACTGTCACAATGAAGCCAGAAAGTTCCATTTGTAGAGTCGGCAATGCGTTCCACGACATGAGCCCCGTCGAAAGCGGCAGGTATGGAAGAGTTGCCCTTCTCTCGCGGCGCAGGCGCTATGCGGATAACGTAGTTCTGCCACTCGTGGTGTTGTTCGTCGCCTATTTCCTAGCCGCCATCAGCTTCAAAGCAAGTGCGAAGGTCGAGGCGCAAGAAGAAGCCAGTGGCGCGCGGTCTTGTCCGGCGCTGGTGGTGCTTCGCTATGACGATGTGACGCCGCATAGCAATTCGGCGCTGGAGAGAGAACTGTACGCGCACACGGACCGGCTAGGAGCGACTGTCATGGTAGGGGTCGTGCCCATGTTGCCTTCTGCGCGAGCCAATGCGCTGCGGACCCCGGCATCGGCACGCGATGTGGCGACCAAAATCGCGTTGCTCAAGCGCTATGCGCGGAAGGGGGTAGTGGAAATTGCTTTGCACGGATATCGCCACGAAGATACTGATGTGATGACAGCGCCAAGATCCGAGTTCGCAGGTGTCGCGCCAGCGCAGCAGCGGATATGGGTCGGTGAGGCAGCACGATGGATGAAGTCGACGCTCGACATCGAAGCGTGGGCCTTCATCCCTCCATGGAACAGTTATGACGATTCGACTTTGAGCGCGTTGGCGGAGAACGGCATCAGCGTGATTTCTGCGGCCAGAAGCGGCCCCGTAGCAGGCGCATCCGAGCTAGCGTTCCTGCCCGCAACGTCCTATCCACAGCGCTTGGAGCAGGCGATTTCCGAGTTCGAGCAGGCAGGTGACTGCGAGGCTCTTTTGACCGTCGTTATGCACCCGTTCGATTTTGCCGGTGGCGAGGACATGCCGAATTTCCGGCGCGACGAACAGATTTCACTACCGCAGTTCTTCGAGTCTCTCGCCATGCTCAAGGCGCGTGGACGGGTCAGATTCTTGTCCGCGCAATCGCTGCTGAAAGAGGGGACGATCGACAGCCAACGATTCCGGGAAAACGTTTGGCTTGCTGATAGCGCGCTAATTTCGAAAAAATTGATACCCAGGCAACTATTTCGCTATCCGGGATCAAGGATATATTACTCGACAGAGGTGGCGCAGCGGATTCGCCACAAATTGACCATCACGGCGCTCGTGTATTTTGGTCTCGTGATACTGCCAGCAGGATTGCTTGGCATCGCACTGGCGACGCGCAACTCACGATCTGCCTCGGTCGCGATGTGGTTGGCGCTAGGCCTCCTTGTCCCCTCTAGTACGTTGCTGTGGATTGGCGGCAACTACGCTAGAGCCATGACCACATTGGTAATCGGAATGGGCATATCCCTGCCGGCTTTTCTGCGGACGGCGCGCATGGCCCTCGGCAATGGCACGGGCCGATGACGGCGTCGGCTTCGATCGGGGAACATTCACTGGCCGGCTGGCAAGCCGTTATGCAGGGCGCGCCATACCCGAGCCCATCGACAATGCAGATTCAGGTGCCTCGGTTTATTCCAGACTGGCGCGGACCGATACGGCAGCGGGATTGTCTGCTCCAGTAGGCAATGGCTGGCAGCGTGCCGGCTGCATTCATGCGCGGGGCCCGCTGAGATGCGCGATGATTCGCCCTGCGAAGTACCAGACATTCATCTGCTGTCGCACGGTGCTGGATGCCCCCTTCTCGAGGGTCATGCGCAAAAGCGTCAATACCGAGCGCGCCAGCTGGCCGAACAGGTAGAGCGGTGGAATTCGTCGTCGGTTGTCGAGCTCGCGACTGGCTTCCATACGCCCCTGTTTGAAATGGAGGTCGCGAAAATAGGCCGGTTTGAGCTTGGCAGCCTGGATGCGATGGTGAATGACGGCATAGGGGGTCCACCAAATGGACAACCCGGCCTTTAACGCGCGCCGATAGAATTCGACTTCCTCTCCCCCGGTGTTGTCGCCCCCCTTGCGTCCCAGATCCGGACTGAAGTTGCCGATCTTCTCGATTATCGAGCGCCGGAACCCGAAGTTGCCGCCGTAGAACGACGTGGAAGGTTCGTCGAGCGGATGGACGTCCGGAAACCGGGCGAGCTCACCCAGGAAACCGAGCAGCTCATCGGTCAACCAACGCGGTCGCAAATCCTCGAACATGACGGCGATGCGCCCGCCGAATGCGTCCGGCGTGGTGGAGGTTATCAAGCTTTCGAATGCGATCAGCCAGCCCGGCTCTACCGTCTCGTCGTCGTCGATGAAGATGATGTATTCGCCCCGCGCTTCCGCGATTGCGCGATTGCGCGCATTGGAAAGGCCTAACTTTTCCTCGCGGACGACACGAACGTGCCAGCCCGCAGGCCACGTAAAGGCAGCCAACACTTCCGGCGTCGCATCGCGGCTCGCATTGTCGACGAGAAGCAGCTCCCAGGGCTGTCGAGGTGTATGCAGCTTGCTGAGATCCTGCAGCGTGCGACCCAGACGAGCGGCGCGATTGTGCGTGCAGATTGCGACCGTGTACTTCGGGTCCATCGACTTGGTTCCTGTGCTAGCGGCCCCTGAGGCGCGACAAGTAATACTTGGCCGAACGGAAAATGCCACCGTCGTTGGTGCCGAAGCGCATTTTCCGTATCAGCGTGCCCGGACCGTCGTCGCCAGCGATGTCGAGTCGACGTATCCGATAGCGGTCGACCGACGCTCTATTGAAACCAGGTTGCGTGGAAAATGCGCCGCGATAACCGGCAGTGCAGGCGGCGGCCTGCACCCGTGCATCCACGTGCCCGAACGGGTACGCCAGAAACTCGACCGGATGCCCAAGAAGGTCTTCGAGCACGCATCTGGACTTGACCAGGTCGTCATGGAGAGCAGCGTCATCGAGTGCAACTAGGCTGCTGTGTCGCAATGAGTGCGATTGGAAACTCGCCCCCATTTGCATCATGTCGGAGATTTCTCGCGCATCGAGAAGGCGGTGACAACGCCCGGCGGGGTTTTCTTGCTGCGTCCATGCGTCTTCCTTGCCGATGAGGTCGGCGACCAGGAATACGGTATAGGGCCATCCTCGCGCCGCGAGCAGCGGTGCCGCATGAGTATGCAGCTCTTGAAAACCGTCATCGAAGGTGATGACTACCGAACGAGGAGATGGAAGAGCGCCGCCCTCGAGCCATTCGAACATGGTTCGAGCCGAAATGGGCCGATAACCCTGGCTTTCGATCGCATGCAGATGCTTGGCGAACAATTCGGGCGATATGCAATAGCGGAGTTCCCATGCATTGTCGCTCGGGCCCACGCGATGGTACATGAGAACGAGTACGCGGGCCTCGCGAGCGTCGTTGCTCAATGGATGGCTGATAATGTTTGGTGTCGGTGGTGTCATGTCGCACTTCCCGCGATTAGTCCCCCAGTGCAAGCTGGCCTCGCGCGAGCGAGCAGTAGGCACGTTCGCAGCAGTATGAACTGTGCGCTGGAAAGGCATCCGCCGAACGCGGACAGGACCCGGGCACGCTGCGGCCGTGATGCCGCCAGCCAATCTGTCTCAGTTCCGACCGCTTAGAGGCACGAGTTGCGACGTGCTGCGCGCGCCGCCGATGCACAGCTCGTGCGCATACCCAACGATTTTTTCTCACTGGAACTGACAGCACAGGCGCGGCCGAGCGATTGTAGGTGCAGACGATGACGCTGCAGTCCAGCGCGGCGGACTCGCTCATGACGTGGACTTCGTGAACCAGGTGACGCGCGGCGGCAGCCGGCAGTTCGCGAGCAGGCCCGCGGCGAGGCGCGCGCGCAGCGCGCGCTCGTGGCGCAGGCCGCGATCCTTGACCTGGTAGAGCCGGCCCTTGCCGGGCTGCGCGACGCCGAAGCGCTCGCCGGCCGCGAGCCGGCGCACGAGTTCCTCATAGATGTCGGCGCTGTCGCGCACCGCGCGCCAGAATAAGGTCAGCTCGTCGTCGTCCGGATGCACGGCCGGACACACGTGGGCGATCAGCGAGCCGGTGTCGATGCCCGCGTTGATGTAGTGCAAGGTGCAGCCGACCTTGTCCGGCTCTCCGTTGTGCAGGGCCCAGAAGGTGCAGTCGGCGCCGCGATACTCGGGCGACAGGCCGCCGTGCAGGTTCACGATCCCGAGCTCGCCGCCGCGCAGCAGCTCGCCGCGGATCAGCGAGGTGCCGAACACGCAGACCAGATCGGGCTCTAGCTCGGCCAGCCAGCGCACGACGTCCGGGTGATTGATGTGCGGGCAGCGCCGCACGAGCTCGGGCCGATCGAGGTGCGGCGCGCCGTCGGGAAAGAAGAAGCTCGCCTCGTTGGAGTTCGCGTAGCGCGGGCGATCGCGCAGCCAGCGCCAGATCTTCGGCAGCAGCACGCGCGGACGCAGCTTGCGCAGAAAGGTCTTCAAGCCGAGCTCACGGCCTTCCTCGTGGACGATCGCGACGACTTCACCCGCCGCGCACAGGCGGTTCGCGACGTAGAGATGCCGCGGGCTTTGGCCGCAGAGCACCATCAGGCGCAGGGGCTTGTTCATGCGGGGCTCCTGGGCGCGGTCGGCACGGGCGCGTCGCCGAGCTCCATCAGCAGCGCGTCGGCAAAGAACTTCGCCGCCCAGTTCGGGAATTCGAAACGCGAATACGCACCCCAGATCGGGCTCGAGCCCGGGATCGCGCCGTTGATCCGCGGATCGGGATCGTCGAGGCGCTGCGTGCGCTTGACCCATTCGATCGCGCGGCGCGCGGCCGTCCGGAACTTCGCCTCGCCGCTCATCTGGTGCAGCCGCTGCCAGCACAGCGCCATCTGCGCGACGCCCGTGACGCAGGCATAGCGCGCGCTCGGCTGCCAGCCGTCGCCGTAGGTGCCGGCGAGCCAGCCGTCGCTGCGCTGCCGGGCGAGGAGGCCCGTTGCCGCGCGCAGCGCGGCGTCGAGGTAGGCCTGCTCGCCGAGCAGCGCGCCGACCTCTAGCAAGCCGCGTATCGCATAGGCGATCGTGTGCGTGAAGGGATCACGATCCGGCACGAAGGCGTTGGTGCGAAACCAGCCGCTCGGCGTCTGCTGCGTCAAGGCCCAGTCGAGATTGCGGCGCGCGGCGGCGACGAAGCTCGCCTCGCCGCACATCACGCCCGCCGCGGCCAGTGCCCACAGGCTGCGCGTGTTGTAGACGTGCGGCACGTCGTTGTGCTCGTAGCGCGTGTAGCTGCCGTTCTCGTCCTGCTGCGCGACCAGCCAGCGGCCCGCGCGCACGGCGGCGTCGTAGCAGTCCCGACGCTGCAGGTGCAGCCAGCCGGCGACGAGGCCGTGCATGATCTGGCCCTGGTTGAAGATCACGGGGTGGCTGCCCGCTTCGCCGAAATGGCCGGGGAAGGCGCCGTCCGGCGTTTGCAGCGACAGCTCCCAGTCGAGCATCCGCTGGGCGCGCTCGCGATAGCGCGCGTCGCCGAGCAGCTCGCTTGCGGCGATGAAAGTCTCGACGATGTAGCCCGTCGTCTCCGGATAGCTCGGCAGCCAGCCGTCCTCGAAGCTCCAGCCCGCGGCGACGCCGCCGGCATCGCGCTGGTCGTCGCGCACGTCCTGCGCGTGACACAGCCACGCGAGCGCGGCGCGCAGATGGCGCTCGTCCGCCTGTGCGGGCTGGCGCGCGCTGCCGCCGAGATCGGCGGCGATCAGGCTGGCGTGACGCGTGCGCCACGGCCGGTAGCGCGTCGGAAGTTTGAGCAGCTCAACGGGATTCATGATCGACTGGACTCGTTTGCGCCGCCGCCAGGGCGGCGTCGGGTTGGACGTGACTGACGACGTAGCGATGCTTGCCGGAAGCCTCCGGCGCGATGTCGTCGACGAGATGCAGCTCGATGGCGACGCCTGCGCCAAGGCGCGCCTGCAGGCCGCGCACGAGCTGCTGCGCGGCGTCGGCCTGCCAGCGTGAATTCGGCACGACGAAGACTTCCATCGCGCGCCGCGTGCGCTGCACGCACTTGAAGCGATCGACGCCGTCGATCGCGCGCAGCACGTAGATCACGGCGAGCGCGTGCATGATCGTGCCGTCCTCGTGGACGACGAAATCGGTCTGGCGGCCGCTGACCGTCTCGAGTACGTGCAGGCCGCGGCCGCCGGGATCGCGGCGCGTCGCCAGGCTGACGACGTCGCCGGTGCGATAGCGGATGAAGGGCTGAGCGCTCGAGGTGAGCCCCGTGATCACCGCTTCGCCGGCGACGCCCGGCGCGCACGGCGTCCCGTCCTCCGCCAGCACTTCGAGCACGTGCGACTCGCTCAGCAGCAGCATCGCCTCGCCCGGCGCGTCGTGCGCGGTGAAGCCGACGTCGCGGCTGCCGAACTCGTTGGCGACGGGCACGCCGAAGGCCCGCGCAATCAGCTCGCGCTGATGTGGATAGAGCGGCTCGCCCGTCGTGCACACGACGCGCAGGCGCGGCAGCCCGAGCGGCGCACGCCCGCGCGCCTCGGCGTGCGCGGCGAGCAGCGCGACGCTGGACGCATAGCCGTAAAGGCACACGGGACGCCAGGCGACGAGCGCGTCGAGATACTCGTCCATGCGCGCCGGCGACATCGCGAAGGCGTTCAGCACGAGCTGGTTGATCAGGCGATCGCGCAGGGTCTTGATGCGATCGGTCTTGGCGAGCTCGACCGGCGCGCCCCACAGGTAGGCTTCGCGCTCGCCGGGCTCTACGCCCCACCAGCGGCGCGCGCGCATGCGGCCGGCGGCGTCCGAGGCCTGGCGCTCGCGTCCGAAGTGAAAGATCAGCGGCTCGCCGGAGCTGCCGCCCGTGTTGTAGCGGAAGGCGCCGCCCGGCACGTCCCGCCACATCAGCTCGTCGCGATGGCGCCGCGCGTCCTGCTTGTCCATGCGCGGCAGGCGGGCGAGATCGGCGAGCTCGACGGCCGCCGCGGCGATGCGCTCGGCGAGCCCGGCCTCGCGCAGGCGCCGCGCGTGCCAGGGGCAGTGCGCGAGCGCGATCGCGAACAGGCGATTCAGCTTCCGGCATTGCAGGGCTTCCAGCTCCTCGCGTGACAGCCACTGGCTGCGCTCGAGCGCGTCGAGATAGCCGAAGGTCGGCCGCCGGCACGCGAGCTCCTGCAGCGGGTAGACGATGCGACGCGCGATCCAGGGCATCATCCGAGCGTCCTCATGCGTGCGCGGCGAGCGGGGCAGCGTCGCTGACGAGGCCATCGCGCGCGAGGAAGCGTTGCAGCTCACGCCACAGCTCGTCACGGACGTCGGGGCGGCGCGCGGCGAGATCCTGCGTGCACGCGGGATCGGCGGCGGTATCGAACAGGCTCAACTGATAACCGTCCTGCAGCGGCTGGTAGACGAGCTTCCACGCGCCGCGGGCGACGAAGCGATCCTTGGCGGCGATGATCGCCGGCCGATGCACCGGCTTGATCGCTAGCGTCCCGGAAATGGGATTCGGGATGTCGAGCAGCTCGACGATGCCGGGATAGCGCAGATGATCGGCCGGCATGCCGGGGATCTCGTTCAACCAGATGCCGGTCTCGTTGTAGGCGACGAGCGAGGCCGGCGCGGCGCCGTCGAGCAGCGGGGCCAGCGACACGCCGTCCATCGTCGCGCTCGCCGCGCAGCCGCAGAGCTCGAGCAGCGTCGGCGCAATGTCGATGCTGCGCACCGTCGTGCCGATGCAGCGGCCGCCGCTGCGCCGCGGATCGGCGATCAGCAGCGGCACGCGCGAGGAGTAGTCGCCCATCGCCGAATTACCCTGGCCCCAGGCACCGTGCTCGAAGAACTCCATGCCGTGATCGGAGTAGATCACGACGATGGTGTTCGACGCGAGCCCGCTGTGCTCCAGGTGCTCCATCAGCCGGCCGACCTCGTAATCGAACTGCGCGACGCAGCCGTCGTAGAGCTGTAGGATCTGCTCGAGATCGAACTCTTCGCGCGGCTCGGCTTGGCGGCGGATGATGTCGAAGGGATCGGTCAGGCGCGCCATCGCGAACTTCGATTCCCCGGTATAGGCGGGATCGGTGTGCCGGGTGTACCACGGATACTCCGAGGCGAACGGCGGATGCGTCGTCGAGAAGAACGCGTTGATGAAGAACGGCGCGTGCTGCGCGGCCATCTCGCCGATCAGCCAGCGTGTCTGGAGGCCGAGCTGGGAAGTCAGCGGCACTCCGCCGAGGTAGTAGATCTCGGGCAGTAGCACGCGGCCGAGCCGGTTGTGCACGAACAGCGAGATGAACAGCCGCAAGTCTTTCGGACCCTGGCGGATCAGGTACTTCAGGTTCCACTGATCGGACGGCAGCTCGAGGTGATCGAAGCCGAAGTCGAACTTGCCCATGTCGGCACCGCACCAGTCGGACACGGCCGCGCTCTTGTAGTCGGCCGCGCCGAGCAGCGCCGGCAGGCCATCGAGGCCGAGATGCGATTCGGCGTCGGAGACGAAGTTGTCGCGCACGCCGTGCGTCGTCGGCCAGGTGCCGGTCAACAGCGAAATGAGGCTGGGCGCGGTGCGCGCGCAGGGCACGTAGCAGTGCGTGAACAAGGTGCCACGCGCGCGGAGCTTCGCGATGTTCGGCGTCAGGCCGCGCGCGTCGTCGAAGCGATCGGCGCGCAGCGTGTCGGAGCCGATCATCAAGACGTTCGGCGCGGCATCGCGTGCGGCGCGGCGCACCGGCCGCGCGGCGGGCTGCCAGGTGCACCAGGCGATCACGCAGCTCGTGAAGGCCGCGATACCGGCTAGCGCGCAGGCGGACGCGACGGCGCCCGCCTGCCACAGCGAGTGCACGGCGCAGCCGATGAGCGCGCCGGCGAGCAGCAGCACGGTGAGGCGCAGGCTGGCGACGCGCAGCGGGGACAGAAGACGCCACAACGGATAGAGCCGGCTCGTGCGGTAGTGCATCGACGCGACCAGCAGCCCGGGGTTGTGCAGCAGCAGATCAACGAACTGCAGGCTGCTCAGCACCGTGATGCCAGCGAGCGAGGCGAGGACGGCGCCGGTCGTGTCGGGGCGCGAACCGAGGCAGACGTGCGCGGCGTGATACAGCAGGCAGCCGACGGCGGCCATCACGAAGAAGAACACGAAGGACCAGGTCGCGAGCCGCATCAGCGCGAGCGCGACGTAGAGCCGATAAGGACGCAGGTGCTCGCGCTGGATGCCGGGACCGGTCTGCGAGAAGTCGAAGATCGACTTCGCGAGCAGCGCGAGCGCCGCGAGCGCCGCGGTCGCGACGGGCGGGTTCGCCGCGTGCCAGGGGACTGCCGGCATCGACAGCAGCGCGAACAGCGCGAAAGCTAGGCACAGCGCCGTCGCGACGCCGAGCGCGCGGGTGCCGGGCTCGGGACCGAGCGGCAGACGCTTGCGGCGCGAGGCTTCGCGCATGCCGCGGATCTCGCCGAGCGAGGCGCCGACGCGCACGAGATAGAAACGCCGCTGCTGCCACGAGGTCGCGAAGACGATCTGCAGTAGGTACTCGCAGAGCTTGCGCCATGCGAACAGCGGCACGCCCTCGCCGGTATGCTTCAGACGCGCCGTCGAGCGCGTGCGTTGGAAGCCCTTGCGCACGATGTACGACAAGCTCAGCCGCTCGAGATCGACATAGTGATACTGCACGATCGCGGGGCAGTAGCGCAGGGTCGCGCCCCGCCGCAGCGCGCGGATCACGTATTCGCTGTCCTCGCCGCCGCCCAGATCGTGACCGTGCGGCCCGAGCTCGGTCGAGAAGCGGCCGGCGAGCGCGAACACCGGCCGACGCAGGATCAGGTTGCCGCCGCCCGGCACCGGCCCTTCGTCCTCGGTCACGGGGATCGATTCCGGCCCGAGGTCGTAGCGCGGCACGGGCAGCGGGTAGATCCGGTAGGGGCCTTCGTCGTGCACCCAGCGCGGCTCGGCGCCCGTCCAGTCGGGCAGTATGCGGCCGCAGAAGATGTCGACCTCGGGATGCGCCGCGCTTGCGCGTTCGATCTCGACGAGGTAGTCGGCGTCGATGCGGTGATCGTCGTCGACGAAGGCGACGAGATCGGTGCGCACCGCCGGGATGCCGCGGTTCAGCGCATGCGATTTGCCCGGGGTCGGCTCCGCGATCCAGCGCAGCGGTAGGCGCGTGCCGGGATACTCGGCATAGTCGGTGAGAAAATCGGCCGTGCCGTCGCTACAGTTGTTCGCGATCACGAGCACTTCCACCGGCTGCTGCGGGCGTTTCGCTTCGTTCAGTGAGGCCAGCACCTTGCGCAGCAGGTCCACCCGGTTGTGGGTGCAGATGAATACCGTGATCGCCATCGTCCTCAGCCCGCCGCGCCGCGCAGTCGATTCCAGTAGTAGCGGCCGATCGTCGCGAGACTGCCGTCGTTCGAGCCGAAGCGGATCTTGCGCAGCAGCTCGCGCGGCGAGTCCTGGCCGAACACGTCGAGGCGCCGGATGCGGTAGCGATCGACTTGGCGCCGGTTGAAGCCCGGCTGCACCGAAAAGGCCGCGCGATAGCCCGCGGCCCGCGCGGCGGCAACGACCTGGCTGTCGTGGTGACCGTAAGGATAGGCGAGGCAGTCGACGGCGCTGCCGAGTAGCGCGCGCAGGCGTTCGCGCGAGCCGGCGAGCTCCTCGACCAGCGCGTCGCCGGCGAGCGCGGTGAGGCTGCGATGATTCATCGAGTGCGAATGGAAGCTCCAGCCGCCGGCCGCCATCTCGGCGATCTGCGCGAGGTCGAGCAACGGCGTCGGCGGGCGCGACACGCCGGGTGTCTGCATCCAGCGATCGTGATCGCCGACGAGCCCCGCGACCAGGAACACCGTCGCCGGCCAGCCGAGCTCGCGCAGCAGCGGCCAGGCGTGTTCGTGGACGCCGGCATAGCCGTCGTCGAAGGTCAGCACGAAGGCGCCCGCGTGCGGCGCGGGGCTGCCATGCTCTAGCCACTGCAGGAAGTCTTCGACCGCGATCGGCCGCTGGCCGGCGTCGGCGAGCGCGCGCAGGTGGGCGGCGAAGCGCGCGGGTTCGATGCAGTAGATGCGATCACCCGCGTGATGCGGTGTGCCCACGCGATGGTACATCAGCACGGGAAGGCGTTCAGTGGGCTCGTTCATGCGGGCGTTTCGGTCCGTCGTCGCGCTCCGGTGGCGATGCATGCGTCCAGTTCGTCGAGGCAGCCGGCGTCGACGCCGAGGTCGAAACTTGCGCGCGAACGGCTGGCCGGAGCTCAGAGCGGCCTCCAATAGCGGGCCGCGCGTGATGGTACGCGGATTCGACGGATACGGTCGATCTTCCCAGCACACGCGACGCAGCGAGTCGTTCGCGATTTCGAGCCCGGGATCGTTAACGAGGACGGTGTGGAAGAAGGACTCGCCGGGACAATAGCAGCGCCGATAGTGCGCCACGTAATCTGGGTGCGCGGCGCCGCGAGCGTTGAAATTAACCCACGACCAGCCGCTGATGCACGGGAAGCCGGGCGAGCAGGACGTGTGTCGCGGGCGCAGGCCCAGCTTGGCCGAGTTGTTGCGATGGCGCGGCCGCATCTGGACCAGCGACTGTGCCGCGTCGAAGCGACGGCCTCCGAGGATGGCGCGCCTGATCGCGGCCGGGACCCAGTAGAAGCACGGGAACAAGGGTACGTCGCAATAGACAAGGCCGCCACGGCGCAGTCCTTCGCCGGCCGGCCAGCCGCCGTGCGTATAGCCGGGGAAATGGCGCGTCCAGCCGTCGACCGTGCCCGCAGCGAGCCGCGCCTTGAAGGCGTCGAGCACGCCCAGCGGATAGTCCTGGCCCGAGATGCAGACTAGCCAGTCGAAGGGCAGATGCGCGCGCGCCCAGGCGGCCGCCGTGAGCACGACATAGGCCAGCGAGAAATCGCCCCAGCGCACGGCCCGCGGCGCGGGATGGAAATGCACGCGCGGCTCCTCGGCCCAGCGAGCTGCCGGCGATGCGGCGCCCGTCGGATCGACATGCAGCAGCACATGGCCCTCGGGGCTCGCCGCGAGCAGCGCCGCGACCGGCGGCGAGAGCTGCGCCGGGTTCGAGTGGGCGATCACCAGATAGAGGAAACGCGGCATGGCTCGGCGGTCGGAGACGAATAGTGCTTACATCGGGCGTTCCGGCTGCACTCTTAAGTCGCAGCGCGGGCGGCGACGCTCGGATAATGCGCCAGCATCGCGTCGGCGACGTTCCGCCAGAGGAAGCGGCGGGCGAAAGCTCGACAGCGCGCAGGATCGAACACGAGGCGCGCGGACAGGAAGTCGTCGAGGGCGGCGGTGAGACTGGGCACGTCCGGCGTGTCGACGAACCAGCCGGAGACGCCTTCCGCGACCGCATCGACCGCGCCGGCGAGGCGCGCGGCGAGGCTGGGCGCACCGGAGGCCGCGGCCTCGAGATAGACGATGCCGAAGCCCTCGTGGCTGCCCGGGACGATCGAGGACGTCAGCACGAACAGATCGGCGGCCGCATAAAGCCCGCCCAGCGTCGCGGCGTCGACCTTGCCGGCGAAGCGCACGCGCCCGGCGAGGTCGAGCGCGCGGGCCTGGGCTTCGAGCGCGGGCCGATCGCTGCCGTCGCCGGCGATCGTGTATTCGAAGTCGTGCCGCTCACGCAGCGCACCCAGCGCGGCGAGTACCAAACCTACGTTCTTGCGCGGTTCCGACAGGCGGCTGACCGTCAGCAGGCGCGGTCGTAGCCCGCGCGGCTTGCGCGGGTTCGCGAAGTAGGTTTCGTCGACGCCGGCCCAGGTCACCGCGATCCGCGACGCACAGGCCGGCACGCGGCGCGCGAGGACCTCCGCCGTGTAATGACTGTTGGCGAACACCGCATGGGCACGCGGCAGGGCAGTTGTGATGAGTTGTGACGTCGCCGATTGCCAGTGGCGATGCCAGCGCCGCCAGACCCAGGCTTCCAGCCGATGCAGCAGCGGTTTCGCGAGATTGGGCCGCGCCGTCAGAGCATAGGGCGCGATGAAATCGTTGCCGTGCACTGAGATAACGGTCGGACGTCCGGTCAGCGAGAGCCAGGCATGAGGTGCGGATAGTGCGTGCCACACGTCTATACGCTCCCCACGTAACCGAGACCAGTCGCGGCCGCGACAGCTCGACAGGCAGGGTTTTATCGACACGTTGGGCGGCGGATCGAAATCCTTTGACGCCCGCGGGCAATACACGGTGACCGTGAGCCCGGGGCGGCGGCCGAATTCCGCGGCGAGTTGACAAGCATAAGTTTCCACCCCTCCTACGTCGGGCGGAAATTCGGATGTCACTAGACCGATGCGCATGTTCGATGTCGAGTCCTGCAGGTCCGTGGCCGTGCGGCACGGCGCGAAGAGACAATGCGTTCCGGCCGTCTGCATGCACGCGCAGATGGCAACCCATACGCGTGATTCAGGGAAGCCGTTTGAAGTCGGGAACTACACGAGGTGATTGCTACAGCCGTGGATATTACGCCAGACCGGGTGACGAGGCGGCAGAAGTTCATCTGTAAAATCTTGATTCGGAAGTTTTGCTTTGCCGAGCATGGCGCGTTTCCGCGGCTCAAACTCTGGCGCATAATGCGCGACCGCCAAGCTCATGCCGAGATTGACCGTCGCCAAAGGACCTTGTCGAGATACGAATGAGTGCTTCACAAACGGTGCGCAGAAGCGCCAGGTGGCTGGTCGGGACGAATCTTGCCATTCAGGTGGGGCAATTCCTCATCGGCATCATTCTGGCCCGACTGCTGGTGCCGGCCGATTTCGGAATGATGGTCACGATCCAGATATTCACTGGATTAGTGGGACTCGTAGCATCTGGTGGTATGGGGCAGGCGCTGGTCTGGGCGAAAGACGTCAATGAACGAGACTTCAACGTCGCATTCACCGTCCAGATGCTCATCGGCGTAGTGATTTTCGTATCATTTTACGTTATTTCACCCTCATTCGCCGAGTGGTTCGGCGATCCGGTGTATGCGCCGCTGTTGAAGATCTCCGCGGTCACTTTCCTCATTCGCCCGTTAGCGAACCAACACGTCATATGGCTGCAGCGCGAAATGCGCTTCAAGGAAACGGCTATCCGCAATTTAATTTGTACCGTCGTGAGTGGGGCGCTAAGCATCGCGATGGCAGCGCGCGGCTTCGGCGTTTGGAGCCTGACCTGGGGAGGAATCGTTGGCAGTCTCGTTGGGTACTTTCTCGTGTGCAGGTTGACGCCGATGCGGGCTCGATTAGATTATTCGCAATCCATCGTAGCTCGATTCGGGTCGTATGGGTTCAGAATGGTCATGAACGAAGTGATCAGCCACGTCCGGGCCCAGACGGCCAATCTAATCATCACCAAATTCGCAAGCTCTGCCGCTGTCGGCGTGTTCAACAAAGCCGACAGTCTCTCGAAGATGCCGTTTTCGGTGCTCAGCGCGCCGGTTTACCAGCCCGTATTCCGCGCGATGTCGAAGGTCCAGGACGAGCCAGACAAGATCAAGTACCTGTTCTTCAGGATGGTATCGCTGCTGTTGCTGTACACGCTGCCGCTCTATATCGGCATGTGGTGGCTGGCGAAGCCCTTCATCGTCGTCGTCTACGGCGAGCACTGGGTCGACACCGCGGGCGTGCTCGAGATCATCGCGCCGCTCGGCTTCCTCTATTGTCTGGGTCATCCATCGGGCGCGGTGCTGGCCGCGACCAATCGCCTGGGTCGCGAGATGGTAGTGCACTCGCTGACCTGGGTCTTCGTCGCCGTCGGCGTCTACGTCGGGCTCGATCGCGGCATTGAGGGCGCCGCTTGGGGTGTCGTCGCGAGCCAGATCTATTCCAATCTCCACATGTACTGGCTGGCGACGCGCTGTTTCGATACGCGGATCAAGGACGTCGTCGGCACCTTCGGACCGACGCTGGCGCTGAACGCGATTCTGCTGCTCACGCTGTTCGCGGTGCATCTGGCCCTGCCGCCGGGCTATGCCGAACGGGCCCCTCAGATCTATCTCGCCGCATCGATCATCGTCGGCGGCATCGTCTACGCCGCCGCCTTCTTGTTTCTGCCGCTGCGCCCGCTCGCCGACGAAGCGCTGCGCTGGCGTCGGTTGCTGCGCATGGCCTGAATGATTCGGCCTCGCCGCGTGTCTTCAAACGCGCGCAGGTGCCGCGAAGACGTAGAAGTCGGCGAACGAGCCCGTGCGATAGTCGCCCGTGTACGGATAACGGTTTGGAATGTGCCGTACGAGGCGCCACTGTGGGCGCTGGGCCGCCACCCAGGGCGTAAAGGCGCGGTGGCGAACGTGCGGCGAGGAGCTGTCTACCGGTTCGTCGGTATTGCTCGAGTAAATGATCACGTAGCGCGTTGCCGCGTCGAACAGGCGTGCCATGTAGCGCTCGAACACCTCGTCCTCCACCAGGTGATACAGCACGTCGAGGGCGAGCGCAAGTTCGGCGGTCTCGCCTGCGTAGTCGTCGATTGCCGCGAAACGGCGCGACGCGTCGTCTGCGTATCGTGCGCAGCAGGCAGCAACGGCAGTGGGGCTGACGTCGAACCCGAGATAGGTGGGGTAGCATGCGAGCGAGAGCTGATTGCCATCACCGCAGCCGAATTCGATCACGCTCGCAATGCGCTGCTCGGCAACGAAAGCGTTGAGGAATTCGGCCTTGAAGTCGGCGAACTTGCCGTAGGAGCCGACGCCGGAGTCGCTGCCGGAGGCATAGCGCTTTTCCCAGTATTGAAGCGACCCCGAGAAGACGGGGGCCGTGTGCCATCTAGTTCGCCAGCGCCAGTAAAACCGCGCGAGCAGCGGACCTACCACGGGAATGCGCCGAACGAACCTCTTCATCGCACCATTCTTGAAGCTGCTCTTGACTTGGAAATTGCGCGCCGTCCACCTTCAAGCTGGCGCGGGACTGTCGAACATGTAGACCTCGCCAACGAACTACTAATGTGGCCGCTAGTGAAGCCAGCGTAGTTCGGCACGTGTGGCACCAAATACCCTTGCAGGAAGCGCGGCCTGCATATGAACCGCTGCCACCGGACATGCGATGACTGGTTATTCATCATGATGTCTCGTCGGCATTAGTCGAAGCGCGATAGGGAGGCTGCATGTGCGCAAATCACGCGGCGCAGCAGCGTCGCTCTAGGATATTTACAAGTATTCTCGATGAGACGTTCATTCATCGGCCATGGCTGGGACTAATTCATCAAGCCTACCCTGGCTTTCGCCAGGTGATGCGGTATACAGCCAGATCGAACGGCTCGGAAATGCTTCCTTTAATTCGTCCGCGTTGGTGCCTCTGCGAGCGAAAAGCACCGATGAATCCAGCGTCGCTCCATTCCGCGCCAAATCCTCCGTAATCATTCCGTCATTGATTTGCCGATCCACAATGACAACCGCGTCTACGAGGCCGCGCTCGGCCGCGAGTCTGAATGGTTCCTGTCGGCGCTCGATTTGGTGATGATAAGCGAAGAGCGCCGGCCCGATAGAGACGAGTCCGCATATTAGGGCAGCCGCAGTGAGATGCACTGCGATGCGCTCCATGTTTCTCATGCGGGTCACTGTCGGTGTCCCAGTGGCGATGAGCGTGGAGACAATGGCAACGGGAAAGGCATCGAAATAGTACCTGGGGCCGTAGCGATTACCACCCAACTCCGGAAAGAAAATATAGGCAGCGACGAACCCAGGTAATACGTAGTCGAGAAAGTTCAGGGAACGATGGCGAAGCCGAACTGCTAATGAGAGCAATAACATCGTGCAGCATGCAGGGGATGTCCAGACGGCGAGCTCCAGCAGTCGATAGAACGTCAGTTCTAGACCGTTGATTACCGCCTGTGTCGCTATGGAAGGAAAGACGTCCGGACGCGATATTACGGCGTAGGTAGTCTTCCAATAGCTGCCCGTCGTGCTCTTTTGATAAACGAGTAACAGTGCGACGACCGGTGCGGCGCCCAGAGTGCAATATATGAGCGTGCACAGTGAGCGCCCTCGCTTAACGCTGGTGGCCCAAGCAAGCAGAGCCGGCAGCATGGCGACAAGGACAATGTAGCGGACCGTTAGCGCGGCCGCGAACAGTAGTCCGGCAACGAAGGCGACATTTGCCGCACCATGGCGCTGCGCCCGGGTTAGCGCCACGCAAAAACCGAGTACAAGGAGGGCGGATAGCACGTGCGAGTGGTACGACGCGCTGTTCAACAGGAAGTAGGGATTGCCGGCACATAATAAAATGGCAGAGCCCCTAGCCCACACAATATCGCGGTGCTGCCGAAGCAGCATCAGTAGGCCAGCCAACAGCGCGCTGCCGAGCAATGCGTTGACTGCCCAGGGCGGTACCGCGCTTAATTTTGCCGATGCTAACACGAGGGGCCATCCAGGTGGGTACTGACTCAACCATCGGCCATCGTAAATCCATGTTCGATAGGGTACGAAAGCTTCGCCCAAGGGCGGTGCATCTGCCGCGACACGCCAAGTCGACAAAAGCTCGGCCTGAAATAGATAGGCGTATTCGTCCCCGGAATTAGGGAAACCGAGTAGAACGGTTTTTGCAACAACGAGTCCTGCGATTCCGCAACCCACAATAAGAGCTCGGATGAACCCCGTGCTAGTGCGCGCGAAGAAGCGGCCAAATATAGTCGCAACGTGGTCCGTTGCGGTAGGAGCGAGGAACGCGGCCAGAACCGGCAGACCGATCGATGCGATGGTGAGAACAGCTATTTCGGTCGTGCATGACAGCAGTCGGGCGGTCGAATCTCGAGTCACAAAAGGCCAGATTCGTGCGTACGCCCACAGTGCACAGAGAGCCGATCCTAGATACAGGCTCCAAAGCGTCCACCCGGCATCGAAGCGCTTACGCGCCCACTTCTTAAATGAGGTGTGCTGGCTCGGCCCCATTGGACGTCACATCAAAGTAACGCCCGTCCGCCTCAGCCACAGCCCCATCGCCAGCAATATCCACGCGAGCGTCCCGAAGTAGGCCGGATGTTCCTTGATCTTCTGCGTCAGGAAGTCATCGCGGAAGCCGCGTGCGAGCACGCCGGCATCCTCGAGATAGGCGAGATTGTCGTGCGCGAAGTCGCGCAGCAGGGCGCGCTCGTGCAGCCATACTCCGAAAGGCAGGCCGAAGCCCTGCTTGCTTTTCGTCAGCGTCGCCGGCGGCAGGAAGTCCGCGAAGGCTTCGCGGTAGAGTGGGCGCAGGTCGCGCGCCGTGACCTTCATGTCGGGCGCCATGCGCAGCGAGACATCGACGACGGATTCATCGAGCATCGGATAGCTGACGTCGATGCCGGCGAGCGCACACATGCGCGAGACTTTGGGCAGATCGCTGTCGGCGAGCGTGATGCGCCAGTCGAGGCGCAGCAGCTTGTCGATCGGATCGAGCTCGCGCGGCGCCGCGTACATTTCGCGCAGCGCGCGCAGCGGCGCCTGGGTGTCGATCGCGGCCAGCAGATCCGGCGCGAGAAAGCTGTCCGGCGCGACGAAGTTCAGCAGGTTGTAGGTCATCAGCCGATCGGGCAGCGGCACCGTGGCCTGGCGCACATAGCTCGCCGCCTTGCCGAGGAGCCCGCGCTGCAGGCCGGCCGGGAGACCGTTCGCAAGCGGCTCGCACAGCGCGTGGCGCAGCGCCGCCGGCACGCGCGCGTAGCGCTCGAACACGAGCTGCTTCTGGTAGCGCACATTACCGCCGAACAGCTCGTCGCCGCCGTCGCCGGCGAGGACGCTGCGATGGCCGCGCGACGCGGCGAGCTTCGCGCAGTAGTAGGTCGGGATCGCCGACGCGTTGCCGAAGGGCGCATCGAACTCATCGACGATCGCGGGCAGTGACTCGACGATGTCGGCCGGCGTCACGTAGTAGCTCTCGTGACGCACGCCGAAATGCGCCGCTGCCGTGCGCGCGAACTCCATCTCGTCATAGCCCTCGGCTTCGAAGCCTATCGTGTAGGCCACGGTGTCGGCGGGCCGCAGATGCGCGCAGTAGCCCGTGACGGTGGAGCTGTCGAGCCCGCCGCTCAGGAAGCAGGCCGGGGTTTTCTGCGGCAGCCGGCGCGCCACGGCGCTCTCGATGCTCTCGCGCAGGGCCGCCGCGAGCTCGGCGCGCGCTGCGCGCGGCGCGGCGTCGAACACGGGAACCCAGTACGGGCGGATCGTCAGCGTGCCGTCGCGCCAGTGCAGGCACTGCCCGGGCAGCAGGCGCTCGACGCCGACGTAGCCGCCCGCAGGCCCGGGCAGCCAGTGGAAATAGAGGCTCGCGTAGAGGTCTTGGAGACGGAAGCGATTGCCGACCGACGGATGCCGCGCGAGCGGCCGCGTGTGATTCGCGAACGCGAAGCCCTGGGCGTTGGCGACGTAGTAGAGGTTCTCGATCGCAAAGCGATCGACGGCGAGCAGGACTTCGCGTCGGCCCGGATCGACCAGCCCGATGGCAAACGCCCCGCCGACGCCGGCGAGCACCTGCGGCCAGGCCTCGCTGCCGTGCCGATCCAGCGCGGCGACGAGCTCGTCGGGCGCGAACTGCGCGATCCCTTCACGCGTCGCCGGCAGCGCATACGGTGCGCCGACGGCGAGTACGACGCGACCATCCGGGAGCGCCCGCGCCGTCACCGCGCCGCGCGCGTGCGCGCCGCCCTGCGCGCTCGGCGTCCCCGCGGCCCTCATGCCGCTGTCGAGCAGCGCCGTGCTCCAGTCGCGCAGCGCGTCGGGCTGCGAGGTGACGTAGCCTGAGAAGAGCGTGCCGGTGGTCATGATCTCGATGGAAGCCGAAAACGCAGCGCGGGATTATCGCCCAGAAGTATGCCGTCGCGGCGTGAAGCTTTGTATCGGCGCGGCCTGCGGACTGCGCCAAGCATGGAGGCCGTTCATTCCTCGATGCGGGCCGTGACGTCGGTGACGCGCTCGATGCGGCCGGAGTCGCGCAGGACTCGATAGCTCGTCTCGCGCCCGGCGCGGGTCAGCGTGCACAAGTGATATTTGTCCTCGCTGCTGCAGCGGACGTCGAGATCGGCCGGCGGCGCATCGACCCAGGGCAGCAGCAGCACCAGGAATTCGTGCTTGAAGCCCTGCTCACCGGGCTCGATCTCGATCCGCCATTCGCCGGCCTCGGTCAGCCGTTTGCGCGTGACTTCGCGCTGCACCTCGCCGTTCTCGTCGTAGTTGCGGCCGTCGACGAAGAACTCGTAGCCGGGCCCGCCGACGAGATTGATGTGATGATCGAGCGGCACCGGCACGTAGCCGCGCAGGCCCGCGCGGCCGCGCTGCACCTCGTTGGGCTTCGATTCGACCGTCACGTCGAAGCTGTGATGGCCCTTGGCGGGTTTGGCTACCGTGTGCAGCAGCCAGCGGACGTGGAAATGCGGCTGCTCGATGGCGACGCGGTCGTAGATCACGACGGCGTCGAAGTCGCGATCGTAGGCGAAGCTGCGCTGGTAGCTGTTGACGCGCCGCGTGCGCGGCGAGAACAGCCCCTTGCCGCTCGCCGGATTGGTATAGGCCGCCGTCAAGTCGGCGACGATCGAATCGAATACCGCCGTGTGCTCGTACTCCAGGATCTTGCCGGCGCGATAGATGTCGCTCTTCAGCATCCACTCGTCGTAGTCGATGGGCGCCGGCTCCATGCCCCAGCCCGACCCGATGCGCCGCTGGCCGCCGTCGTTGGCGATATAGCGCGCCCCGTCCTTCGACGGCGCCTGCACGATGTCCTCGGGATCGGTCACCGTCAGCGCGTTGTGGGCGACGGTCTGGTAGGTGTAGTTCATGTGATGGTCGGAGCCGTAACGCGTGCCGTAGACCCCGCTGTCGATCGCGAGCGGGAAGCGCTTGAAGATCGTGAATGCGCCCTGATCGAGATGGCTGTGCGACCAGTAGTTGTTGCCGGCCTTGAAGCTGACATGCGTGCCGTCGCTGCCCCAGTCGCTGCGCGCGATCAGCATGCCGATGCCGTCGAACAGCGTACTGAGTTCGAGCTTGGCCGCCGCAGTCTCGTCGCACAGCGTCGGATCGGTCAAAGGCCCCCACGGCCAGGCCGTGGGCTCGACGCGCTTCGGGCAGCCGCCCAGCGAATAGGCTGCGGCGTGGCGGTATTCGATCGCGAGCGGCACGCGATCGGGCGCATCGCGATCGAAGTAGCCCGCGTCGCCCCAGCGGAAGTAGGTGCCGTCGGGCCGCTGGCGCTGGACGAGGAAGTCCAGGAATCCCCGCAGGCCGGGCTCGCTCGCAAAGAAGTCCTCGCCCGTGGCAGTCCGCCATATCGCAGGCAACTGATAGACGGCCTGGCCGATGCCGATGCCGACGTATTCCCCGCCCTCGTGCCAGCCGCCGTGCTGCCCCATCACCTGGCGCCACACCGGCAGCACGCGGTTCAACCAGTAGTCCTGCGTGAAGCGCATCACCGCGTCGGCGCGCGGCGCCTCGCCGTAGGTCGCGAGCGCGCAGGCCATCAGCGCCTGCAGCGGGCTGTTGTAGAGGTAGACGTTGTACGGCGAGAGCCGCTGATCGCGGATGACGGCGATCTGCGATTCGCAGCCGTCGAGCGTCTTGCGCAGCAGCGTGTCGCGCTGAGCGGGCGTCCAGCGCGCGTACAGCCAGTCATAGGCTTTCGCGAGCGGCTTGGTCTGCTCATTGCCGCGATAGACGAATTTCAGGGCGAGTAGGCGCCGATGCAGCGCCGCGAGGTCGATGCTCGCGGGATCCACGAGCGCCATCAGCACCATGGCCTCGAGATCCGGCTCGCGCCCGCTTGCCCGCTTGGCCTGCAGCGCGAGCCACTCCGGGTTTTCCGCCCGCAGCCGGGCGAGCTCGGCCGCGCTCGGCGCCGGCAGGCGCGGGTGCTCGCTGCGGAAATGCTGGAACTGCACGGCCGGCAGCGCCTTGCCTTCCGGCAGGCGTAGGAGCTGGGTTTCGTCGGGGACCACTTCGGCCACCGGCGGGTTGTACAGCGCAAGCCAAGTGCCGACGGCCAGCGCCAGCAGCAGCGCGATCGCTGCCGGTAGCAGGGGATGCCGGCTGCGCCGCGAGCGGCGTTTCGGACGCCCGTACCCGAAGGCCTTCGAACGGCTCGGACGGCGCCGTTTCTCGGCGAGCGAGAGCGGCGGCAGCAGCAGCCACGGCCAGACAAAGGCAGCGACCGCGAGCAGCACGTCGGTGATGTCGCCGAGGCGAGCGGGCAGGTATTGCTGGCGCCATTCGATGATGAACGCGATGACGCCGACGGCGACGAGACCAATCGGCGCGAGCCAGCGCCGCTGGGCGCGCCACTGAGCGATCAGCAGCAGCGCCAGCGCTGCGTAAGGCCAGACGCGTGCAGCGAGCGCGGCTGCGTCCAGCGCATGGGTCGGCGCGGGACCATGCAGCGGTACCCAGTTGAACGGATGGATCGAGCCGGTACTGCCGGGCGGTACATCCCAGCCCATCAGGAACAGCATGACGATCAGCGCGACGAAACCGATGCTGCGCGCGGCGAGGATTTCGAGCTGACTCAGGAAGCGGAACAGCGCGAGACCGACGATGGTTCCTAGCAGCGCTTCGAAGCTCGTCTGTCGCGTCGCAATTGCCCCTTCGAGCAGCAGCACGGCGAAGATCACGAGCACGGTCTTCAGCATGCGGCCGCGCCGCGGCGGCCACACGCGATAGGCGACGGGCGCGATGCCCAGCGTCGCACACGCCGCGATCAGCGCGGCCCTGATGTCGAACGCAACGGCCTGTGTCACGGTGCGCCAAAGGCCGCCATAGCCCTCGGCGAATGACGTCAGGCTAAAGCGCGGGATCCCGGGCAGCACATGGGCCGCGGTCCATAGCGCCAGCACGCCGAGGGCGAGGTTGGCCTCGAAATCTACGCGACAGTGTCGCCCTCGCCACGCGTGCAGTGCGCTTCCCAGCGAGGCGCCGGGACGCAGCGCGAGGGCGACAGCAGCACCGCCGACGACCGCCGCAACGTTGATGAAGAGGTCGCGCAACGCGGGCACGAAGTGCGGCAGTCCCGCCTGCGCGCATTCCACCGTCACGCCGAGCATGAGGCCGGCCGCGCTCGCAACCACCAGCGCGCGGCGGCCCCGTTCGAAGCCGCTCGCGATCGCGGCCCCGAAGGCGGCGAACAGCAGCCAGGCATTAGCGGCGTCGGGCCCGCCGCTGCCCGGCACGACGCCGAAGCCCGACCACTGCCAGTCACGCAGCGGTTGCACGGCCGCGTAGACGATCAGGCCGAGCGCGGCGACGCCGAGCAGGGCAGGGCAGCGTGGCGGGCGCATCATCAAGCGCGCCTCAGCGTCGCTCGAGCAAATCGTGCAGAAACTGCACGGGGATCGCATAGGTGATCGCGCTCGGATCCTTCAACACGCTTTCGCGTCCCTGTTTGGCGAGCACGCTGTTGACGATGCCGATGACCTGCCCGCTCTCGCGATCGACGAGCGGGCTGCCGCTGTTGCCGGGGTAGGCCGTGGCGTCGAGCTGGTAGATGTCGAAGGGCTGTTGCAGGCGCTTGATCTGGGCCGCCGTCAGGTTCGCGCTGGAGGGCTGCGGAATCGCGAGCGGCACGACCGAGGACACGATCCCGCGGTGCGTGACGGGATAGAGGCCGAGCACGCCGCCGATCGGGAAGCCCGTGAAGACGATTTCGGTGCCCTCGCGCGCGCGGCCGCCGGCGGCGAGCGGCAGGATCGGGACCGGATCGCCAGGGATGCGCAGCACCGCGAGATCGTGCGTCGGATCGTCGTGCAGCACGACGGCCGGGCGCACCGAGGGACGGCGGCCGCGGCCGACGAACACGACGAGCTGGGCCTTGTCGCTGTGCTTCGCGACGCCGGCGACGACGTGCGAATTGGTGACGATCGTATGGCCGTCGCCGATGGCAAAGCCCGTCGCGCCGAGCTGATAACGCGGGGCGCCCAGCGGATCGGCGAGACCGACGCCGACGACGGCGGGCCGCACGCGATCGACGAGATCGGCGAGCGAGGCCGCGGCGGCGCGGGGCGGCACGCCGAGCAGGGCGAGCACGCCGACCATGAGCGCGAGCAGCGGCCGGGACATGCGGGCTTCAGCGCGCGCGGCCGTCGACGACGCTGCCCTTGGCGAGCTTGACCTCCCAGTCGTAGGAGGTCTGCACGATGCGATCGAGATCGTCGAACCGGGGCTGCCAGCCGAACAGCGCCTTCAGCCGCGTCGAATCGGCGATCAGCTCCGGGGGATCGCCGGCGCGGCGAGGCGCATAGGACAGGTTCAGCCGCTTGCCGGTCACGCGTTCGACCGCGTCGATCACTTCGCGCACGCTGTAGCCGTGGCCGTAGCCGCAGTTCAGCGTCGCCGAGGCGCCGGCGCGCTCGAGATAGTCCATGGCCAGCCGATGCGCGTCGGCGAGATCCACGACGTGGATATAGTCGCGCACGCCGGTGCCGTCCTTGGTCGGATAGTCGGTGCCGAATACCGACAGACCCGGCCGCCGCCCGGTCGCCGCTTCGACCGCGACCTTGATCAAGAGCGTCGCCTCGCGCGTCGACTGCCCGATCTCGCCGTCCGGATCGCAGCCCGCGACGTTGAAGTAGCGCAGGATCACATGGCGCATGCCGCTCGCCGCACAGGCGTCGCGCAGCATCTGCTCGGCCATCAGCTTCGAGGCGCCGTAGGGATTGATGGGGCATGTCGGCGTGGTCTCGGCGTCGCAGCGCGGCGTCTCGGGAATGCCGTAGACCGCCGCGGTCGACGAGAACACGAAATTGCGTACCCCGGCCTCGACCGCGCATTCGATCAGGGTGCGGGCGTGGCAGGTATTGTTCAGGTAGTACTTCAGCGGCTGCGCGACCGATTCCGGGACGATGGTCCAGGCCGCGAAATGCATGACCGTGTCGATCGCGTGCTCCTTCAGAATCGAGCGCACCAGGGCCGCGTCCCCCGTATCCCCGACCACCAGCGGGCCGCAGGTCACGGCGCCGGCGTAGCCCTTGGACAGATTGTCCAGCGTGACCACGCGGTGACCGCTTGCGCCGAGGAGTTTGCCGACGTGACTGCCGATGTAACCGGCGCCGCCGGTGACCAGTACGCTGCCCATGAAACCCGAGACCTCCTTGCTGTATTGTGGGAAGTAGCCCTGGACGCGCTCATCCTGGACCTATCCGGGACGCTTCGGCGAATCGAGCGCTCGCGCACCTCGATTCGGGCGCGAACCCGCCGTGGCCCGAAGAGAGCCCGCCGCTTGCCGCGCTGCTCGGGGACGAGCGCGACTGACACGGCGCGCGCCATCCGCACCTGTCGCGCCCCGCGGCACGCTGCGCAGAGCCCGCGTCGGACCATCGTTTGCGGCTCACGCGCTGCGTCGCGCCGACAGGGTAGCGGCGAAAGGGCTTCGGAGTACAATCCCCGGGTCCACGACCCCCGTTGGAGTTGCCCATGAAGCTCGTTGCCCTGGTGTTGAGCGCTGGCCTCGCCGCTCCGCTTGCCGCCGTCGCCTCCGATTACCCGACGCTCGACCGAGTCGACGCCGTGCTGACCTGCATGCAGGAGAACGGGGGGCAGAACATCGACAACCTCCAGCGCTGTAGCTGCGAGATCGACATGATCATGCAGCAGGTCGACTACGACATGTTCACCGAGGCACGCACCTACGAGATCTACAAGCAGATGCCCGGGGACAAGGGCGGCATCTTCAGGGACAACCCGCGTGCGAAAGAGCTCGTGGACAAGCTCAATGCCGCGCGCGCCGAAGCGAAGAAGCGCTGCTTCGTCGGCGGCGTGCGGCAAAAGAACGTACCGATCATCCCGCCGAAGAAGATCGCTGCACCGCAGTAAGCTACACGCTGCTACAGCCCTTCGAATCGCGACCCTCGCAGACGCGGTCAACGCGTTTTGCGCAGGGTTGCCCGACCCCTGTTTTCTCTATAATCGGTCCAAACTCGCGGCATCCGGAAGGGATCGTTTCGAACCGTTCCGCGTATGTGCGGGACTCACGCGAGGACAGTGTCGTGCCTTTTGGGGAAGTGGTCAGGGCCCGGCACCGCTCGGACACCGCCAGCGGCGGTGAGAGAACCATAATGGCTGGACAAGGCTTTGCATGACCACTTACTGCCTCTTCCGTCTCCGCGCTCCAGTCATCTTCTTCAGTCTTCCGCTACCCGACGATCCGCCGCCCTGCGGGTGCTTCGCCGATTCCTTGCCGACGCGCGCGCTGCGCAGCGCGCGGACCGCATTGGCTATACTCTGTGACGCACTCTCGATCTCGGTGCGACACGGAGTCAAAACTGAGAAGAGATCAACACAAAACTGTTAACAGCAAGTGTGAAGGAGGAGGTCATGAGAAAAGCATCGTTCAAGCGATGGCTCATTGCAGCGGCCTCTCTGACGGCAGTGACTGCTTCCGGTGCAGTCATGGCAAATGCCGAATTGGAGAAGTTGATGCAAGACCCCAACTACTGGGTGTTCCCCGGTGGTAACTACTGGAACTGGCGGTATTCGAAGCTGGATCAAATCAACAGCACGAATGTCGGCAAGCTCCAGGCGGCGTGGACGTTCTCGACGGGTGTGCTGCGCGGCCATGAAGGTGGCCCGCTGGTGCTGCCCAGCTCGTCGACGGGCCTGCCGCACGATACGCTCTACATCCACGCCGCGTTCCCGAACAACGTCTTCGCGATCAACCTCGATACGCTGGAAGTCGTGTGGGAATACGTTCCGGTCCAGGACTACGATGAAACCGTGCCGGTCATGTGCTGCGACACCGTCAACCGCGGTCTCGGCTATGGCGACGGCAAGATCATCCTGCAGCAGGCGGACACGACGCTCGTCGCGCTGAATGCGAAGGATGGCTCGCTGGTGTGGTCGGTCAAGAACGGGGATCCGAAGCTCGGCCAGACCAACACCAACGCCCCGCACGTCATGAAGGACAAGATCATGACCGGCATGTCCGGCGCCGAATTCGGCGTCCGCTGCTGGATGAACGCCTATGATCTGAAGACGGGCAAGCGCGTGTGGCGCGCGTACAGCATGGGCCCTGACGAGGACATGCTGATCGATCCCGAGAAGACCACGTCGCTGGGGCAGCCCGTCGGCAAGGACTCTTCGCTGAAGACCTGGAAGGGCGATCAGTGGAAAATCGGGGGCGGCTCGACCTGGGGCTGGTGGCCGTACGACAAGGACCAGAACCTGATGTTCTACGGCTCCGGCAATCCCTCGACCTGGAACCCGGTCGTACGTCCGGGCGACAACAAGTGGTCGATGACGATCTTCGCGCGTGACGTCGACACCGGCATGGCCAAGTGGGTCTACCAGATGACCCCGCATGACGAGTGGGATTACGACGGCATCAACGAGATGATCCTCGTCGACATGAAGGTCAAGGGTCAGGACCGCAAGGCGCTGGTGCACTTCGATCGCAACGGCTTCGGCTACACGCTCGATCGCGTGACGGGCGAGCTATTGGTGGCCGAGAAGTTCGATCCGGCGGTGAACTGGGCGACGCACGTCGACATGAAGACGGGCCGTCCGCAGGTGGTCGCGAAGTACTCGACCCACGCGAACGGCGAAGACGTCAACACGACGAACATCTGCCCGGCCGCGCTCGGCTCGAAGGACCAGCAGCCTGCCGCCTACAGCCCGAAGACCGGTCTGTTCTATGTGCCGACGAACCATGTCTGCATGAATTACGAGCCGGTCAGCGGAGGCGAGTACGTCGCGGGTCAGCCGTACGTGAACGCCGTCCTCAGCATGTTCCCGGCCGGTCGCGTGTCGCCCGGTCCGGAGTTCGGCAACAACGCCGAGAACAACAATCTGGGCAACTTTATCGCCTGGAATGCTGACGAAGGCAAGATCGTGTGGTCGATTCCGGAACGCTTCTCCGTCTGGAGCGGCGCGCTGGCGACCGCGGGCGACATCGTGTTCTACGGCAACCTCGAAGGTTACCTGAAGGCGATCGATTCCAAGAGCGGCAAGCTGCTGTGGCAGTTCAAGACGCCGTCCGGAATCATCGGCAACGTCCATACCTGGGGCCACAAGGGCAAGCAGTATGTGGGCGTGCTGTCGGGCGTCGGCGGCTGGGCCGGTATCGGCATGGCGGCTGGCCTGATTCAGGACACCGACGGTCTGGGCGCGGTGGGCGCGTACAAGGGCCTCAGCTCCTATACCCGTCTGGGTGGCGTGCTGAGCGTCTTCAGCCTGCCGTGAACGGCGCCGAGGCCGACGCTGCCTCTGTATCGAAGCGCGCTTGATGCGCTTCTCGAACCCGGCACCTCACGAGGGTGCCGGGTTTTCTTTGGGAGCGTTGTCGAAGTCCCGGTCCTGCTGCCGACGCGGCGAGGCGAGTGACTTCGAGAGCGGTTCCGGACAGGATCGCGGAACGGCAAATCCTCTTCGATGCCCTGGGTTGGGAACTCGGGCAACATTTGCGACTCCACGGAGACGATACGCGAGAAAGCCGGGGTAGGTGGATGCTCGCGCAGCGATTACGAGCATCAGCGCAATCGTACGGGTCGTTTGCGGTAATCAAAAAAATGAAAATTAAGCGCCGATTCACGGCGCAAAGACTAAGTTTTGCGTACGCGTGCGGCCGGACTCGGGTCGGGGTGGGCGAGACGCGGATGATCAACGACAGCTTGTTCGGGAGAGAGTAGACATGAGGAGCATTCGAATCCTGGGCGCGATGGCGCTGCTGGGTCTGAGCAGCGGCGCACTGGCCGAGGAGCACATCATCAAGGCGGTGATCACCAACTGGGTGCCGCTCGTCACCTTCGCGAAGCCGGGGGATACCCTGAAGTTCATGCAGATGGCGGGACACGACACCGAGTCCATCGACGGCATGATTCCCGAAGGCGCCACCAAGTGGAAGGCCAAGATGGGACAGGAAGGCTTCAGCGTGAAGCTCGAGAAGGAAGGCGCGTACATCTACAAGTGCAATCCGCACATGACGACCGGCATGGTCGGCGCGGTGGTGGTCGGGGAAGGCGAGCCCGCCAACCTGGCGGAGCTCGACAAGGCCTTGAACGACGTCAAGCTCGGCAAGAATATGGTCGCGCGTACGATCAAGAAGATGAAACAGGAACTGCAGAAGGCCGGCAGGCTCAAGTAGCCGGCCGGGGCACCTTTATTTGGAGCGAGGTCCGTGATGGACGCAAATACTGCGCTGCTATGGCCGCGCACAGGTTTGGCGGTGGCGCTCGCCGCCACCGTCGGCGTGGCCCAGGCGGCGGACGGCGAGCTGTTCAAGGTCTGCGCGCCGCCCTACACCAAGCCGATGTCGGACATGGACGGCTCGGGCTACGAGAACAAGATCGCGGAGATGTTCGCGGCGCAGCTCGGACAGAAGACGAGCTATACCTGGTTTCCGCAGCGCATGGGCTTCATCCGCGCGACGCTCAGGAACAACGAGACCGAGGACGGCAGCTACAAGTGCGACTACGTCATGGGCGTCGTCGAGAACTTCGAGCTGGCGGCGACGACGCGGCCGTACATGCGCTCGACCTGGGCCATGCTCGTGCGCAAGGGCGCCGGCGTCGACTGGCTCGATGACCAGGACGATCTCAAGCAGCTCGACGATGCGCAACGGAAGCAGTTGAAAATCGGGATCTGGGACCAGGGCCCGACCACCGAGTGGATCTACAAGCTGGGCCTCATCGAGCACGCGACGCCGTACCCGATGATGTCCGGCGATCCCAAGCAGAGCCCGGCGGACGTCGTCGGCGCCGCGATGGAGAAGGGTGACGTCAACGTCAGCTTCCTGTGGGGGCCGCTGGCCGGCTACCTCGCCAAACGACACCCGGACGTGAAGGTGATCCCGCTGCACGAGGACCAGGGAGTCAAGTTCGACTTCCAGATCGCGATGGCGGTGCGGCACGGCGACGAGCGCCGCCTCAAGCTGCTCGATGGCCTCATCGAAAGGAACCAGGACAAGATCAACGAGCTGCTCGCGAGCTACGGCGTGCCGCTGCTCGAACTGCAGATCGACGAGAAGCGCAAAGACGATGACGACGATTGACGGCAAGCGCCTGCGCAGCGTCGCGCTGGCGCTCGTGTTCCCGATCTGGGGCCTCGCGCCGCCGCTGCCGGCGTTCGCCGCGGAGCAGGCGCCCGCCGCGGCCGAAGAAGCGCAGTTCTCCGAGGCGGAGACGCTGCTCTGGATGACCGATCAGCTCGCCGCCGTGAAGGCCCCGTCCGTGCTGACCTACTCCTTCGTCAAGGACGGCAGCTACGAACAGGGCTTCGAGGATCGCGTGGTATTCACGGTCGCGAAGATCAATCCGGACGGCATGAAGGCCGCGGCCCTCGATTTCTTCACGGGGCAGCGCCATTTCCCGGTGCCGCCGGTCGACAGCACGGACGTCAATCCGGTGCTGAAGGTCTATTTCCAGGGCGACGTCTACGAGATGAACCGCCTGACCGATCCGGACGGCAAGTCGCGCGAGCGCTGGCGCTATTTCCAGCGGCGCATCAAGTACGCGCTCGCCGAAAGCGCGAAGGTCGAGCCCGTGAAAATCAGCTTCGACGGTCGCGAGTACGACGCGAAGCGCATCAGCTTCGAGCCGTACAAACAGGATCCGAAGCGCGCGATGTTCGAGAAGTTTGCCGACAAGCGTTACGTGGTGACGGTGGCCGATGCGCTGCCGGGCTACGTCTACGAAATCGTCACCGAAGTCCCGGACGAGAACAGGCCCGTGCCCCTCCTGCGCGACACGCTGCGCCTGCAGTCCGTCACGCCTTATCACGCGACCGCGCAGGCGAACACCGCCGCGCAGCCCTGAACGATTTTCTCTACCGCTTCCGTAGCCCGGGTGGAGCGCGCAGCGCGTAACCCGGGATCCGGCGCGTCTCCGTAAGCTCAAGATCCCGGGTTCCGCTTCGCTGCACCCGGGCTACGGGAACGCGTCGTTCGCGCGGCATTCCGTAGCCCGGGTGGAGCGCGCAGTGCGTAACCCGGGATCCGGCGCGCCTCCGTGAGCTCAAGATCCCGGGTTCCGCTACGCTGCACCCGGGCTACGGGACCGCGTCGTTCGCGCGGCATTCCGTAGCCCGGGTGGAGCGCGCAGCGCGTAACCCGGGATCCGGCGCGTCTCCGTAAGCTCAAGATCCCGGGTTCCGCTACGCTGCACCCGGGCTACGGGACCGCGTCGTTCGCGCGGCATTCCGTAGCCCGGGTGGAGCGCGCAGCGCGTAACCCGGGATCCGGCGCGTCTCCGTGAGCTCAAGATCCCCGGTTTCGCTTCACTGCACCCGGGCTACGAGATGAACAGGATCTCGCCGAGACCGCTCGCCCCCGCGTCGCCGACCCAACGTTCGACGCTCGCGACACGCGACAGACGCGCGCGCCATGCGGGTTTCAGGCTCGCGACGTGGCGCAGCAGCAGTTGCGTGAACGCGAGCTCGTAGCGGCCGTTCGGTAGGAAGTTCACCCCGAGATCCGACGGCGCGCCGAAGAGCGCGATCGTGCCGCGCCGCATGCCGGCGCCGAGGTCCGGGCCCGTCGTCCCGAGCACGACGATGCTGCCCGCGATCATCTGGCTGCCGCAGCCGGCGCCGGCGTCACCGGCTACGACGACGAGGCCGCGGCGCATGCGATCGCCCACGCGGCGGCCGGCGTGGCGGCCGACGAGGATGGTGCCGCCTTTCATGCCGGACACGGCGCCGGGCACGGCCGCGCCGGCGAAATCGCCGATGCTGCCGGAAACGTCGATGAGCCCGTTGCGCATGCCGGCCCCGACACCGTCGCCGGCATTGCCGCGCACGAGGAGCCGGCCGCCGCGCATTTCCGCGCCGAGCCACGCGCCGCAGTCGCCCGTGACGCGCAGCTCGCCGACCGTCATGCCGGCGCCCAGGTGATGCAGTCGCGGGCAGGCGCCGGTGATTTCGAGAATGTCGGCGCCCGGCGCGCCGTCGATCTCGAACAGCTCGCCGAGCGCGATGTCGCGCCGGCCCTGCTTCAGGCGCAGACGGCGGATGTCGTTGAGCTTGCGACTCTTGAGCGCGTCGGGCGTGACGCCGCGCATGTCCAGATCGAAGTCCGGGGCCGCCGCGAGATGCAGGCCGAGCGTGCTCATTTGAGGATCTGCCGCAGCTTGAAGTGGAAAGGACCGAGGCTGCCGCCGTAGTTGCCGGCGCTGATCGCGAGCGGGCCGCACTTCGTACCCAAGGTGCAGGCGGCCCGAATGCCGACCCGCGTCGCTTCGTCGATCGCCGCCGAGCTGAGGCCGTCGATCACGATCTCGAGCACGGCGCCGATCTCTGCCGACAGCGCCGAATCGGCGACGATGCCGCGCAGGGTCGGGCAATAGCGGTGATTGGTCGACGCCGGCAGCGCCTTGTACTTCGAGCCGACCTTCGAGCCCGAACGGACGACGCCGCCCGGAAAGGGCATGATTACGCCGGGGATCTTGCGCATCGCGGCGATCGCGCGCTCGCTCGCCGCCAGCACGCGGGCCTGGTCGGCCGCGAGGATCAGAAAATTGCCGCCGCCGACGGCCTTGGTGACGCGCGTCGTGTCTTCGCACAGGAATTCGCCGTCCATCACCGGCACGCGCCAGTAGCGCGTGCGACCGAGCTTCTTCGAAATCTGATAGCCGTCGCCGAAGAAGCGCAGGGCCTTGCCGAGCGGCAGCGGATCGCCTTCATCGAGGCCGCCGTAGCAGGCGCTGCTCGGCGCCGTCAGCACGCACTGGCCGACGCGATTCTGGAGCTGTTTCGTCAGCTCCTTGTTGCTCATCGCGAACAGCAGCACCGACACGCCGGGACGTCCGTCCGGCGTCTCCGAGGGCCTTAGCTGGCGTTCGATGCCGGCCTCGCAGCCGCAGGCGATGACGGAGGTCGCGAAGCCCGTCAGCGCGTTCGCCGCGTGATTGGCCCAGGTCGCATCGAAAGCGGTGATCACCAGGCGCGTCGCCTTCATCGGGAAGGCTTCGGCAAAGGTGTCTTCGATGAATACGCCGTTGATCTTCATGCGCGCATCACGCCGAGCGCCGGGCGCCGTGGACGACGAGACTGCCGCGACCGCTGTCCTCGATTTCACCATCGGCGACCTCGAGATGACGGCGCCGCACGGTCATGTAGCGTTCGAAGTAGTCGTCGACGAAGGGCTCGATCGCACGATCGTAGTCGACGCGCACGACGTGAGTGGCGCCGTGCGGCGTCGCGATCACGCGGCCGTTCTCGACGATCAGCTCGCCGGCCTTGAACACGTAGCGCGGCGTGGTGAACATGCGTTCGCGATCCGCATCCTCGACGTAGACCGCGACGTCGGCGCGCGCGCCGACGCCGAGCTGGCCGAGCTCGCTCAGTCCGAGGCTCTTCGCGGGCCCCGCGCGCGTCATGATCGCGATTTCATATAAGGAGTATTCGCGCTCGAGGCTGCCGAGCGTGCTCGCGGCCGCGGCGTCCGGGTTGATCGTTTTCAGCATGTCGTTGCGGAAGCTGCGATCCGTCAGCAGGCGGATCAGGTGCGGATAGGTCGTGAACGGCGCGCCGTTCGGGTGATCGGTGGTCAGGAACAGCCGCCACGGATCTTCGACGAGCAGGAAGAGCTCGAGGCCGATCGCCCACTGCAGGGCGTTGACGAAGTTCTTGTCCTTGTACTTGAACGGCACGACGCCGCAGCCCGCGTCGCATTCGATGTCCATCAGCACGCTTTTCTTCGGGCTGCCGAAGGCGCTGCCGGCGTACTGGCGCATGCTGTCGCCGGACTCGGTGACGGTCTGTCCGAACAGCACCTGGCCGACGTCCATCGAGATGTTCGGGCTGCGGTTGACGATCTCGGCGACGCGCGCGGCGCCGGAAGAAAACTTGCGATCGCCCTCGGTGCCGTAGCTGTGAAACTGCACGTGCGTGAGATGCGCGGGCAGGCCGTCCAGCGCGGCAATGGTCGCGAGCGTCGTCTCCAGATTGCCCGGCACGCCGAGGTTGCAGCCGTGGATGTGCAGCGGATGCGGCAGGCCGAGCTGACGAATGCCGTCGGCCAGCGCCTGCAGCACCGCGCGCGGCGTGACGCCGTAGTGCGCGTTCGGCTCGTCGAGGTCGAGCTTGCGCTGGTTGAACTTGAAGGCGTTGATGCCGCCGGGGTTCACGACCTTGATCGCCATCGCCTGCGCGGCGCGCAGCGTCCAGGCGATGTAGTCGCGGATCTGCGCACCGTCGGCCTTGCCGGCGAGCATGCGCAGCAGCAGATCGTCATTGCCGAGCAGCACGTAGGCGCCCTTGTCGACGATCGGGGTATCGCCCAGCTCGAGATGGGCCTGGCGCGCGTTGGCGGGGAGCATGGCCGGCTCGAAGCAGGCGGTGTAGCCCATCTCCGCATAGCGATAGCCGACGGTCAATGTCGACGGCGCGGCATGGCCGCAGCCCATGCGCGGATGCCGGCCGCGCGGCACGAGATCCTCGCGATGATCCTCGGGCAGCAGCATGCGCGCGAGGTTCACCTTGCCGCCGCCGATGTGGGTATGGATATCGACGCCGCCCGCCATCACGACGCAGCCGTCGAGATCGAAAGTCCGGCGAATCTCGCCCGGATCGCTCGGCGCGGCGACGATGCGGCCGTCGCGCAGATAGATCGAGCGAACCTCGCCGTCGACGCCGTTGGCCGGATCGTAGACGCGTCCGCCGCGCAGCTCGGTGATCTGGCCCGCCATCCTCACACCATCCCTTCCGCGAGATCCGCGAGCACCTTCGCCGCCGAGGGCAGGCCCAGCGCGCGCAGTTGGGCGAGCGGCAGTGCGACGACGCCGTCGGTGCGCATCAGGCGGCCGGCGTGATCGAGGCCCGGCGTGCCGACCGGCAGAAAGATCGCATTGCCGTCCTCGCCGGTCGCGCGCAGCGGCGTGCCCGGCAGGCCCAGCACGACGAGCGGCGCATCGCTCGCCGGCGCCAGCACGGGATTGAAGCTGCTGATCCACAGCAGCAGATCGACGGCGCCGTCGGCGAGCAGTCGCGCCGTGTCGAAACGCAAGGGATCGTATTCGATCGTCGCGCCGGCATAGGAGAGCTGCAGCGGATACCCCGTGTGCCAGGCCGCGGTCGCCAGCGCGCTCTGGCCGCCGTCGTTGCCGCCCAGCGCGAGGCCGGCCGCACGCTGCGTGCGATTGAGATCGGCGATCAGATCGCAGAGCGCGCCGATCACGAGATCGCCGTCGACCCCGAGCTGGCCCGGTGCCCATACGAACACCGCATACTCGGCGGCCGCGATGCGTTCGACGAGCGTGGTGACGAGCTGCAGACGCCGGGCTTTCAGGCGCGTCGAACGTCCCGCGCGCAGCGCGCGCACGGCGTTGAGGATCTCGAGCAGCTCTTCGTCGCGGCAGGGCAGCGACTGCGCGTCGACGCCGGGCTGTCGCGGCAGCTTCGCCGCGGGACCGAGATGCAGGATCTGACGGCGCGCGAGACGCTCGGGCAGCAGCGCGTCCGCTGGACGCAGGCAGCGCCGCGCGAAGCCGTGGAAGTCCTCGTCGATCGACGCGCCGACGAGGACCACGAGATCGGCCCGGTTGCGCACTTCGCCGAGCGTCGTCGTCGCCTGGCCGCGCGATTGCAGCACGCGCAGATTGTTCAGCAGCGCGCGGCCGTGCCGGTGATCGAGGATCGCGCCGCAGCGCTCGGCGAGGAGCAGCGCCGCGCGCACGCCGTCGACATCGGTACCGAGCCCGGCGATCAGCGGCTGGCGGCTCTTCTTCAAGCGCTTCACCGCGGCGGCGACGGCAAGCGCGTAGCTCGTCGGCTTGCCGTCGACGAGCGGCGTCGCCGCCGGCACCGGGCGCGCGAACGAGGCGCGCGCTTTCGGGCACGCGTTGTCGCCAGCGCTGAGGCGGCCCGCGCTGGACGTGACGACGAGGTCGTCGCACAGCAGCGCGCAGAACGGACAGGTGACCGCGTCGTAAGTCGTCGACGGCGGAACGGAAGGATCGGCAGCAGATTCAGGCACGGCGGCGCTAGTCTGGGTTCGGGCTCGGTTCGATGAACTGGGCTTTATCGAATGTGCCAGCCACGCTCGCAGCCGCCGTGGAGGGTCGGGCTACGTTAGCACAGGGTCCCCGGGGCGGCCACCTCACGCGCCTTTCGCCGCCTGTGGGCGGTCGCATTCCATCGGTTACCATGACGGCATCCGGGAACCTGCGAGCCATGACAACCTCTGCCACGCATTCCGCATCGAGCGCCGACGACGGCGCGACCCATGTCGTGCATGCGCCGGCTCGGCTGCATCTGGGCTTCGTCGATCTCAACGGCGATCTCGGCCGTCGCTTCGGCAGCATCGGACTCGCGATCGAAGGTCTCGGCACCTGCGCGCGCGCCGCGCCGGCCGCGCGTCTCGTCGTCGACGCGGCCGATGCCGAGATCACCGCGCGCGTCACCGCGCTCCTCACGCGCCTGTGCGCAGAGTTTGCGCCCGGCCGCGCGCTGCACGTCGGCATCGAGACCAACGTGCCCGCGCATGCCGGGCTCGGCTCGGGCACGCAGCTCGTGCTCGCCGTCGCGCAGGCGGCTGCGCGTACGCTCGGCATCGCCGCGCCGCTGCGCGAGCTCGCGCGGCTCGGTGAACGCGGGCTGCGCTCGGGCATCGGCATCGCCGCCTTCGAAGGCGGCGGCTTCGTCGTCGACGGCGGTCGCGGCGCACGAACCGCGACGCCGCCGCTGCTCGCCCGTCTGCGCTTTCCGGACGAGTGGCGCTGCGTGCTGGTGTTCGATGAGGCGCGCACCGGGCTTTCCGGGCAGCGCGAGCGCGCGGCCTTCGCGCGCCTCGCGCCGATGAGCGAGGCGGCGGCCGGCGCGCTCGCGCGGCAGGTGCTCGTCGCGCTGCTGCCGGCGCTCGTCGAGCGCGATTTCGCCGCGTTTTCGCGGGCCGTGGCCGCCGTGCAGCGTGCCAACGGCGAATATTTCGCGCCCGCTCAGGGCGGCCTCTACACCAGCGCGCACGTCGGCGAGCTGCTCGCCGCGGTCGCGCGCGAATTCGGCTACACGGGCATCGGCCAGAGCTCGTGGGGCCCGACGGGTTTCGTATTCGTGCCCGACGCGGCGAGCGCCGCGACGGTCGCGTCCTTCGTTGATGCGCGCAAGGCAGAAGGGCTGCGCTGTCAGATCGTGACCGGCAACAACGTCGGCGCCCGCTGCGGACTGCGCGGCGAGCTCGAGGTCGATCCGCCGCCGGCGGCGCCGGTCTGGCTCATCCCGCACCAGAGACGAGGATACTGACGATGGAAGACCCTTACCTCCTGCACGTGTTCAGCCCGACGAAATACGTCAGCCCCTTCGACATCAACATGGCCTACGAGGCGCGCTACGACGCGGTGATCCCGTATTGCAACGTGACGCTCGACGAAATCCATCCGCTGACGCAGGACACGATTTTTTCGCGCAGCCCCGAGGGCGTGCGCCGCACCGGCATCTTCATCGGCGGCCGCGAGTTCCATCTCGCGATCGAGATGTTGAACGCGGCGAAGAAGGCGATGGTGCCGCCGTTCGTCGTCTCGGTGCTCGCCGATCCCAGCGGCGCGATCACGACCGCCGCGGCGATGGTCGCGCTCGCCGAGCACTGGCTTGCGAAGATCGACGGTTCCGACATGCGCGGCCGGCGCGTCTACGTGTTCGGCGGCACGGGGCCGGTCGGCAACTGCGTGGGCCTGCTCGCCGCGCGCTGCGGCGCCGAGGTCGCGCTGGTCAGCAATCGCGGCGCGCAGGAGGCGCAGGCCAGCGCCGACGCCTGCAACTCGCGCTACGGCATCGCGCTGCGCGGCGTGGACGGCGGCCAGTCCGGCGCGATCGAGCGCATCCTCGAGGACGCCGAGGTGGTGTTCAACGCGGCGAAGGCCGGCGTGCGCGTGCTCGATGCAACGGCGATCGCGAAGGCGCGCCGGCTCAGGATCGCGGCCGACGCGAACGCCGTGCCGCCCAGCGGCATCGAAGGCGTCGGCGCGAAAGACAACGGCGTCGAGCTCGCGACGGCGGGCGGCACTGCGCGCGGGCTCGGCGCGCTCGCGATCGGCGACGTCAAGTACCGCGTGCACACCGGCCTGCTCACGCAGATGTACGAGTCCTCCGAGCCCGTCTATCTCGCGCACGAAGAAGCCTTCGAGCTCGCGCGTTCGATCGTCGCGGCGCGCTGAGCGATGAGCGGCCGGCGCCGCGCGGCGCGGCCGCTGCTGGTCGTCGCCCGCAGCGCGCGCGCGCTGGCGCAGGCCGCACGGGCCGCCGGCTATGCGCCGTATGTGATCGATCTGTTTGGCGACAGCGACACGCGCGCGAGCGCCGTGCGCTACCGGCGCTGCGCGGCGCGCGAAGGCTACGACTTCAACGCCGAGGCTCTCGTCGCGGCGGTCGCCGCGCTCGCCGGTCGCGACCGTCCGCCGCTCGTATGGGGCGGCGGCCTCGAAGGACGAGCGGCACTGCTCGCCGCCTGCGCTCATCACTGTGAGCTCCTGGGCACGGCGCCCGAAGCCTTGCCCGCGATCGTCTCGCCGCTGCAGCGGGCCGAGTGCCTGCGCCAGCTCGGCATCGCGACGCCCGAGCTCGCCTTCGGCCGCGTGCCCGCGCGCGGCGGGTGGCTCTGCAAGCGGATCGGCGAAGCGGGCGGCTGGCACGTGCGTCCGGCGCTGCCCGGCGAGCGATTGGACGCCGCGTGCTACGCGCAGCGCCGGGTGCAGGGTCGCGCACTGTCGGTCAGCTTCCTCGCCGCCGCGCGGCGCGTGCAGGTGCTCGGCTATAGCGCGCAGTTGTTCGCTCCATCGTCCGCGCGGCCCTACGCCTGGGCCGGCGCGATCGGCGGCATCGCTTTGCCTCGCAAGCTGCGGCGGGCGATCGCCGCCGCGCTGCCGGCGCTCGCCGAGGCCTTCGCGCTGCGCGGTCTGTGCGGCATCGATTTCGTGCTCGACGCGGACGGGCGCTGGTGGCTCGTCGATCTCAATCCGCGACCGACGGCGACCTTGGAGCTGCTGGTGTCGCCGGCCGCGGCGCTGCGCGCGCATCTCGCGGCCTGCCGCGATCGCGAGTGGCCTGCGCCCGCGCCGCGCAAGCGACCGTGGGCGCTCGCCGTGCCCTGGTCGGACGATCCCATTCGCCTGCCGAAGTCGCTAGACTGGCCCGCCTGGGTTGCCGATCGACCCGGCGCGGGGGCGCGGTTGCCGCGGGACGCTCCCTTGTGCTCGGTACGAGCGTCGGGCCCGACGGCGGAAGCCGCGCTGCGCGCGCTGCATCGCCGTCTGCGCGATCTCGGTGAACGGCTCGGCGGCGCGGTCTTGCCGCTGCCCGACTGCCGGCCCCCAGCCAACGATAATCAGCCGCGCGCGCTGCCGGCGAGCACTTCGAGGGACCCGCGATGACCACTGTCTCCACGCTTCCCCGCGCCGACGTCAGCCGTGCCAGCCGTCCGCTGGTGAACCGCCTCATCGACGAGGCGGATCGCCTGCGCGTCGCCGTCAGCCATCTCGACAACGGCACCTGCATCGTCGACGCCGGCATCGCGGTGCCCGGCGGGCTCGAGGCCGGACGTCTGATCGCCGAGATCTGCATGGGCGGGCTCGGCAGCGTGCGCCTGCGCGCGAGCACCGCGTTCCGGCACTGGGCCTGGCAGGTCGACGTGCACTCGAGCGATCCCGTGACCGCCTGCCTGGGCTCGCAGTACGCGGGCTGGAGCCTGAGCCACGGCCAGGGCAAGGGCGCCTTCCACGCGCTGGGCTCGGGACCGGCGCGCTCGATCGGCAGCAGAGAAGAGCTGTTCAAGGAGCTCGCGTATCGCAATCCGGCCGGCAACACCGCGCTGGTGCTCGAGGTCGACAAGCTGCCGCCGCCCGAAGTGGTCGAGAAGATCCTCAGCTACTGCGGGATCGCGCCTGCGCAGCTCACCTTGATCCTGACGCCGACTTCGAGCCTCGCCGGCGGCGTGCAGATCGTCGGCCGCGTGCTCGAGGTCGCGCTGCACAAGGTGCATGCGCTGCACTTTCCGCTCGCGCAGATCGTCGACGGCGCCGGCACCGCGCCCGTGCCGCCGCCGAGCGCGGACTTCATCGGCGCGATGGGCCGCACCAACGATGCGATTCTCTTCGGCGGCTTCGTCCAGCTCTACGTCGATGCCGGCGAGGACGAGGCGCGCGAGCTCGCCGAGAAGCTGCCGAGCAGCGCCTCGCGCGACTTCGGCAAGCCCTTCGGCCAGGTCTTCAAGGAAGTGAAGTACGACTTCTACCAGATCGATCCGATGTTGTTCTCGCCGGCGCGCGTCGCGGTCACCGCGATGAAGAGCGGCAAGACTTTCCACGCCGGCGCGCTGCGCGAAGACCTGCTGGATCTCTCGTTCGGCGGATGAGGCCGCCGCGCGCCGCGCGCCGCGTCGTCGTCATCACCGACGATCCGGGTTGGCACGGCCGCGCGCTGGCGCGCGGCCTCGCCGCGCGCGACTACGAGGCGGTGATGCTGAGCCTCAAGGACTGTTATCTCGACGCCGGCGCCGCGCCGCCCTTCGTCCACCTGCCCGGCTTCGAGGCCGAGCTGCCGGCCGGCGTGTTCGTGCGCGGCGTGCCGGGCGGCACGCTCGAAGAGGTGATTCTGCGCCTCGACGTGCTGCACACCCTCGCGCTGCTCGGCGTGCCGGTGTTCAATTCGGGGCGCGCGATCGAGCGCAGCGTCGACAAGGCGCTGACCAGCGTGCTGCTGTCGCTGGCCGGGATCCCGACCCCGCGCACCTGGGTGTTCGAGGATCGAGTGAAGGCGCGTGCGCTGGCGATCTCGCGCCTCGAGGCGGGCCGGCGCCTCGTGCTGAAGCCCTTGTTCGGCTCGCAGGGCGAAGGGCTTGCGCTGATCGACTCGCTCGCGGCCTTCGACGCGACGGCGCCCGTCAACGGCGTCTGGTATTTGCAGGACTTCGTCGAGCGCGGCGGTCCGCCGTATCGCGACTGGCGCGTGCTGGTCGTCGCCGGCACGGCCACGCATGCGATGAGCCGCACGAGCCGGCACTGGATCACCAATCGCGCGCAGGGCGCCCGCTGCGAGGCCGCGATCTTCGGTCGCGATCTCGACGACACCGCGCGCACGCTGGCGGAAGACGCGGCGCGGGCGCTGGAGATGGACTATGCGGGCGTCGATCTGCTCCGCGACGGCGACGGGCGCTGGCTGGTCGGCGAAGTCAACGGCGTGCCGGCTTGGTGGGGCCTGCAGCAGGCCTGCGGGCCGACGGTCAGCGAGACCCTGATCGCGGCCTTCGTCGCGCGCCTGCGCGCGGCCGATTGAGCCCATGGCCGCGCCGCTCGCGCCGGCCGTCGTCGCGGCCTGCTATCGCGAGGCTTGCCGCTACGACGTGCTCGCCGCGAAGCCCGGCAACGTCAGCCTCGATTCGCCCGGCCACGGCATGGAGGCGCGCGATTTCCTGCTCAGCGCGCGGGTCAGCGCGGCGCCGCTGTGTGCAGGCGCGCGCGGTGTAGGTGAGGCCGTGCGCGAGGCGATCGCGGCGACGTGGACGGCCGTGGGCTGCAACACCAATCTCGGCATCGTGCTGCTCGCCGCGCCGCTCGCGCAGGCCGCGCTGCGGCCGCTCGCCGGCGATCTGCGCGCGCGGCTCGCGCAGGTCCTCGCCGCGCTCGATGTCGAGGATGCGAGCGCGGCCTACGCTGCGATCCGCCAGGCGCGCCCGGCCGGGCTCGGCCGCGTCGAGGCGGGCGACGTCGCGCTCGCGCCGGCGATCGATCTGCGCGCCGCGATGACCCTGGCCGCGGGGCGCGACCGGATCGCGTGGAACTACGTGCATGACTATGCGGACGTCTTCGAGCTGGGCCTGCCGCGCCTGCGCGCGGCACTCGCCGCGGCCGACGGCCTCGCCGCGGCCGTGGTCGCGAGCTATCTCGCGCTGCTCGCCGCGACGCCCGATACGCACGTCGCGCGCAAGCACGGCGAGGCCCGCGCCCTCGCGGTGCAGCGCCGCGCCGTCGAGGTAGAAACGGCCTATAAAGCATGCGAATATGCCGAGGCCCGCGAGTCTCTGGTGCAAGCCTTCGACCGCGAGCTCAAGCATGAGGGCGTGAATCCCGGCACCACCGCGGATCTCACGGTAACGAGCTTGTTCGCAATGAATTTGGCGGCGGCGCTGCAGGACGCCCGCTGAAAGTCGGCCTCGACGAGGCGAGATCATCATCGGTAAGCCGACACGTCCGGCCTTGCGCCGCGGCGGGGCAGACGTTTCAGCAAGCGACGCGCGGAACCCGTTTCCGCTAATCACGATAGAGAAGGAGAAAAAATCATGGCCGTTGTTGACAGAGTTCTGGTCGGTGAATCCCTGGTCGGGGATGGCAACGAAGTTGCGCACATCGACCTCATCATGGGTCCCCGTGGCAGCGCCGCCGAGACCGCGTTCTGCAATTGCTTGACCAACAACAAGGACGGCTTCAGCAGCCTGCTGGCCGTGGTGGCGCCGAACCTGGCCACCAAGCCGAACACCGTCATGTTCAACAAGGTGACGATCAAGGGCTCCAAGCAGGCCGTGCAGATGTTCGGGCCGGCGCAGCGCGGCGTCGCGATGGCGGTCGCGGACTGCGTCGAGGACGGCACGATTCCGGCCGCCGAAGCCGACGACATCTTCATCTGCGTCGGCGTCTTCATCCACTGGCTGGCCGAGGACGACAAGAAGATCCAGGACTTCAACTATCAGGCGACCAAGGAATCGATCAAGCGCGCGATCGCCCGTGAGCCGAAGGCGGCCACCGTCGTCGCCAAGAAGAGCACGGTCGCCCACCCCTTCCAGGCCAAGTAAGCGCCCGATTCGAACGACGCTTGAGCGAACGCTGAGCCCCGCGCATGCGGGGCTTTTTTTGTGCGATGAGTCGCTCGGGATCCGGCGTTTCTGCGCGTCCAAGATCCCGGGTTCCGCTACGCTGCACCCGGGCTACGGCTCCTTCTTGTAGCCCGGATGAGCAACGCGAATCCGGGAGCCGGCGTTGATTAAGGCGCCTGTGCCCAGCGATCGCCGAACCCCGGATTCGCTCCGCTCATCCGGGCACAAAGGCGAGGCGACCAAACGAGAAGCCTCAAGCGAGATACGGCGCGAGCTCCGTTGGTCCAATACGCCCGTCGTGCAGGGCGGTGGCGAGCAGGACGTCGCTGACGCCCGCTTCCTCGAGCAGCGCGAGATCGCGCGCGTCGCGCACGCCGCCCGCCGCCACGACCGCTTTTGCCAGCCCGCGCAGCCGCGCGATCAGCGCGAGATCGGGGCCTGCGGCCGCACCGACGCGATCGAGGTTCATCGCGATCACCTTCGCCGGCCAGCTCGCGGGTGATCGCCACAGCGCGGGCGGCCCGATACCCTGGCCGCCGCGGTGATCGAGGGAGAGGATCGCGTCCTGCGGGCGGGGCAGGGCGGCGAGCACGCGCGCGAGATCGTCGGCCTCGGCCAGCGACTCGCTGCCGATCACCGCCTTGACGTTCGGCGCCGACAGATAGGCTTCCAAGCGCGCCGCTGCGCCGAAATCGGCGTCCACCCACCATTCGCAGTCGCCGTGTGCGGCGATCAGCTCGGCGATGGCCGCGCGCGAAGAGCCGCATTGCTGTATCGCGTCGAGGTCCGCAACGTAGAATGCGGTGACGCGCAGTCGTTCGCGCAGGGCCGCGACGACGGCCTGCGGCGCGGCGGAGGCGCATAGTCGCGAGCGCACGGGCGCATAGTGCTGGCGATCGCCGCGGACCGCATGGACGACTTGACCGGCCTTGAGATCGACGACGGCGACGCAACGCATGCCTGCTGAGCACTATCGATTCCTCCCGCATTCTAGGCGGGCACCGTCCCGGCGGTCACGGGGCGTCGCGTGAGCGCGGCCGTGGACTGCGTCGTCGGCTGGGACATCGGCGGCGCTCATCTGAAAGCGGTCGCGCTCGATGCGACGCGATGCCTGCGCGCCTGCGAGATCCTGCCCTGTCCGCTGTGGCAGGGCATGCCGCAGCTCGAACGGGCTTTTGCCGCCGCACTGGCCGCGCTGCCCGCGACGCCGCGCGCACACGCGCTGACGATGACCGGGGAAGGCTGCGATCTCTTCGCCGATCGCGCGCAGGGTGTCGCGCGCATCCTCGAAGCTGCCAGCCGCGCGCTCGCGCCGCAGGACTGGCGCGTGTACGCGGACGACGCGGGGCTCGTGTCGCACGCGCCGCCCGCGCGGATCGCATCGATGAACTGGCATGCGACGGGCCGCGCGCTCGCCGCCGCGCTGCCCGACGCGCTGCTCGTCGACGTCGGCACTACCACCACGGACGTCATCCTCGTGCGCGACGGCGCGGTGCGCACGATCGGCCGCGACGATCGCGAACGCCTGGCCCGCGACGAGCTCGTCTATCAGGGCGTCGCGCGCACGCCGGTGATGGCGCTCGCGCAGCGCGTGCCTTATCGCGGTGCCTGGCAGGGCATGGCGGCCGAATACTTCGCGACCACGGCCGATATCTATCGCCTGCTCGGCGAGCTGCCGGCAAGGGCCGATCTGATGCCGAGCGCCGACGGCCGGCCGAAGACCGCGCGCGACAGCGCGGCGCGGCTCGCGCGCATGGTCGGCGACGATCTCGACGCCGCTGACGAGGCCGCGATCCTCGAGCTCGCGGCCTGGCTGCGCGGCGCCCAGCTCGCGCGCCTGCGCGCCGCCGCGCTGCGCATCGGCGCCGAGTCGCCCGTGCGCCTCGTCGTCGGCGCCGGCGTCGGCCGCTTTCTCGTGCGCGAGCTCGCGGCCTCGCTCGATCTGACCTATCGCGACTACGCCGAGGCGCTGGGGATCGCGGAGGCCGAGATCGCGAACGACTGCGCGCCGGCGCTCGCGCTCGCTTGCCTCGGGCTCGCCGCATGACGCCGCGCGTCGTGCCGCTGCCGTACCACGAGGACGTCGCGACGCGGCTCGCGCGGCTCGTCGAGCGGCCGTGGTTCGTCTACCTCGACAGTTGCCGCGAGCGTGCGCGCGGCGGCCGCTACGACGTCGTCGCCTGCGATCCTATCGCGACCCTCGTCACGCGCGGCGCGCACACCGCCATCGCGGATAAGCACACGCTGCGCATCGTCGAGGAGGATCCCTTCCGCGTGCTGGAGGCAGAGCTCGCGCGCCGCCTGCCGTCGCAGGCGCCCGCCGCCTCGGGGCCGTTCTGCGGCGGGGCGATCGGCTATTTCGCCTACGATCTCGCGCGCCGCCTGGAGCGGCTGCCGGCCACGGCGGCACAGGACCTCGCGCTGCCGGAGATGGCGATGGGCATCTACGGCTGGGCGATCGTGATCGATCACGACGAGCGCCGCGCCGCGCTCGTGATCCATCCCGACGCCGACTGCGACGTGGCGCGCGTCGTCGGCGCGTGGACCGCGCAGCCGCCGCTGACCCCGGCCGCGTTCGCCACCAGTTTCACCGTCAGCGCGAGCGTGCGCGCCGAGCTCGGCTTCGAGGCCTATGCGCGGGCCTGGCGCCGTATCAAGCACTACATCCGCGAAGGCGACGTCTATCAAGTGAATCTCACGCAGCGCTTTTCCGCGCCGGCCCAGGGCCATCCCTGGGATGCTTATCTGCGCCTGCGCACCTTGAACCCCGCGCCGTATTCGGCCTATTTCGCGACCCCGGACGGCGCGGTGCTGAGCTCCTCGCCCGAGCGTTTCCTGCGCGTCGACGGCCGCCGCGTCGAAACCCAGCCGATCAAGGGCACGCGGCCGCGCGGCGCCGGCGCGGCCGAGGACGCGGCGCTCGCCGCGGAGCTCGCGCAGAGTCCGAAGGATCGCGCCGAAAACGTGATGATCGTCGATCTGCTGCGCAACGATCTCGGCCGGAGCTGCGTGCCGGGCACGGTGCGCGTGCCGCGACTCTTCGCCGTCGAGAGCTATCGCAAGGTGCATCACTTGGTGTCCACCGTCGAGGGCGAGCTCGCGGCGGGGCTCGGCGCTCTCGACGCCCTGCGCAACTGCTTTCCCGGTGGCTCGATCACGGGCGCGCCGAAGCTGCGCGCGATGGAGATCATCGAGGAGCTCGAGCCGAGCCGGCGCAGCGTCTACTGCGGCGCGATCGGCTACGTCTCGCGCTCCGGCCACATGGACACGAACATCGCGATCAGGACGCTGATCTGCCATCGCGGCCGCATGTACTGCTGGGCGGGCGGTGGCATCGTGATGGATTCGGATCTCGAGGCCGAGTACGCGGAATGCCTGGCCAAGGCCGCGGCGATGCTGGAGGTCTTCGCCGGCGCCGAGCTCGCCGAGGTGGGTCGCCCCGATGTGGGTGGCAAAGCTCGGCGGTAGCCTGCACGCGCATCCGCGCCGCGCCGACTGGCTGGCGGCGCTGCGCGAGGATCGCGGCCGGCGCTGGCTGCTGGTGCCCGGCGGCGGCCCCCATGCGGATGCCGTGCGCGAAGCGCAGCGGCGGTGCGGCTACGACGACGCCGTCGCGCATCGCCGCGCGATCCTCGCGATGGCGCGCTACGGCGAAGATCTGCTGGCGAGCGATCCGGGTTTCGTGCGCGCGGACTCGATCGCGGCCTGCCTGGCGCACGCGCGCTCCGACAATCCCGCGGCCTGCCTGTGGTGCCCGTCCGCTGCAGATCTCGTCGCGCTCGCGGCGCTGCCGGCCGACTGGCGCGTCACCTCGGACGCGATCGCGCACGTGCTCGCGACGCGCATCGGTGCGCAGGCCCTGCTGCTCGTGAAATCGATCGCGCCGCCGCGGGCGGCGCGCGCGGCGGCGCTTGCCGCGGCGGGATGGATCGACGCCTGGCTGCCGCGGCTGATGGCCGCCTCCTCGCTGCCGGTGTACTGGGTCGCTGCGGACGCCGTGACGCTTGCGCGCGAAACGGCCGACTGGCCTACACGTCACGGGCCCATCGCGCCCTGAAAACCGCTCAAGCCGACATCGGTCTACGCCGATACCGAGGACAGATCCACCTGGCGGGCGAGCGCGGCGATGGAAGATCTGACGAGCAAACTGAGTCTGAAGCAGCAGATGCTGCTGATCGCCGGCGTGTCCGCGGTGATCGGCCTGCTGCCCGATCTGGTGTACCGGGCGCTCGAGATGTCGGCAGCGCAGGGCGCGGTACTGCGCTATGCGTTGATGGCGGCGGGCATCGTGCTGCCGCTCGCGCTCGCTTTCCGGCTCGGCGATCACTGCGGCCGGCGCGCGGAAGCGATCGTGAGCTGCCTGCAGCGCCTGGGCGAGGGCGATCTCGCGACGAAGTGCAAGCTCGATGGCCGCGACGAGTTCGCCTGGATGGCGTGGGAGCTCACCAAGACGCGCAAGAGCTTCATGCAGCTCGTCGACACCGTCGCCGGCGGCTGTACGACGGTCGCGTCGGCGGCGGAAGAGCTGTCCGCGATCACCGCGCAGAGCAAGAACGGCATGAATCGCCAGAGCGCGGAGACCGAGCAGGTCGCGCGCGCGATCGGCGCGATGACGGAGTCGGTCAACGCGGTCGCCCAGCGCGCCCAGCGTGCGGCCGACGCGGCGGCCGAGGCGGACGATGCGGCGAACCAGGGCTTCGCGGTCGTGCGTGCGACGAGCTTCGCGATCGAGGAGCTCGCCGGCGAAGTGACGCAGACGGCGGAAGTGCTGACGCGCCTAAAAGCGGACAGCCTGAACATCGGCACGGTGCTCGACGTGATCCGCGGCATCGCCGAGCAGACCAATCTGCTCGCGCTGAACGCCGCGATCGAGGCGGCGCGCGCCGGCGAGCAGGGACGCGGCTTCGCCGTCGTCGCCGATGAAGTCCGCAGTCTCGCCAGCCGCACGCAGCAGTCGACGCGCGAGATCCAGGCGATGATCGAAAGCCTGCAGAGCGGCGCGAACGGCGCCGTCGAGGCGATGCAGTCGGGTCTTGCGAAGGCGCAGGCGAGCGTCGATCAGGCGCAGCAGGCCGGGCGCTCGCTGGAGTCGATCACCGCGCGCGTCGACACCATCCGCGACATGAACGTGCAGATCGCGGCCGCCGCGAGCGAACAGCGGCGCAACGCGGAGCACATCTCGCGCAGCGTCGACAACATCACGATGATCGCGGCCGAGGCGACCCAGGGCGCGCTGCAGATCGCGCAGGCGAGCCGCGAGCTCGCCGAGCTCGCAAGCACGCAGCAGTGCCACGTCGCGCGCTTCAAGCTGGGGTGAGGAAGAGGGCGCGCGCGGCTACGGAGAACACGGAAAGTAGGTTGGGCTGACGAAGGAAGCCCAACGTTCGGCGCCCGATGGTGGGCTTCCTTCGTCAGCCCAACCTACGGCCCTCCGTGTTCGCCGCGGCTAGATTAAGCGGCATGTCGGCGCGGGGAAGATCCCGGGTCCCGCGCTGCACCCGGGTCATGACGCCGCGGCCGGCGTCGAATAAGAAAGGGCGCCGGCCTCGCGGCCGGCGCCCAATGCGGTACAGCTTAGCTCCATGCGAGGAGGTCTGGTCTAATGCCCAATTAGTCCCAGCTAAGTGCACCGCCTGTCTGGTATTCGGTCACGCGCGTCTCGAAGAAGTTCTTCTCCTTCTTCAGATCGATCACCTCGCTCATCCACGGGAACGGATTCGTCGCCCCCGGGTATTGCTCGGGCAGGCCGATCTGCGCGCAGCGACGGTTCGCGATGTAGTGCAGATACTCTTCGAACATGTTCGCGTTCAGACCGAGCACGCCGCGCGGCATGGTGTCCTGCGCGTAGCGGATCTCGAGCTCGATGGCTTCGTGGATCAGCGCGAGGATCTCGCGCTGGAACTGCTCGGTCCACAGGTGCGGATTCTCGACCTTGATCTGATTGATCACGTCGATGCCGAAGTTCATGTGCATCGATTCGTCGCGCAGGATGTACTGGAACTGCTCGGCGACGCCCGTCATCTTGTTGCGCCGGCCCATCGACAGCACCTGCACGAAACCGACGTAGAAGAAGATGCCTTCGAAGATCACGTAGAAGGCGATCAGGTCGCGCAGCAGCCGCTGATCGGCCGCGACCGTCCCGGTGTGGAAGCCCGGATCGCCGAGACTCTCGGTGAAGCGCATCGCCCACGACGCCTTGTCGTGCACGGCCGGGATCTCGCGGTACATGTTGAAGATCTCGGCCTCGTCCAGACCGAGGCTCTCGACGCAGTACTGGTAGGCATGCGTGTGCAGCGCTTCCTCGAAGGCCTGGCGCAGCAGGTACTGGCGGCATTCGGGATTCGTGATGTGACGATAGACCGCGAGCACGAGGTTGTTCGCGACCAGCGAATCGGCGGTCGAGAAGAAGCCGAGATTGCGCTTGATGATCAGGCGCTCGTCGTCGGTCAGGCCATCGCGGCTCTTCCACAGCGCGATGTCCGCATTCATGTTGATTTCCTGCGGCATCCAGTGATTCGCGCAGGCGTTCAGATATTTCTGCCAGGCCCATTTGTATTTGAACGGGACGAGCTGGTTGACGTCGGCGCGGCAGTTGATCATCGCCTTGTCGTCGACGACGAGGCGGCGCGCGCCGAACTCGACCTGCTCGAGCCCCGTGACGCCGACGGGCGGTGCTTCGGTGGCCGCCGGCGGCGGCGTGGCCGCGACGACGGGCGGCGGCGACGCAGCGCGCTCGGCGCGCTCGACGGCGGCGAGCATCTCGCTCGCGAGCATGCCCTTGGGCGGCGGTACCGGCTGCCGCTGTCGCAGCGGACCGATCGGATCGTCCCAGTTCAACATCGATTCCTCCTCTTCAGTTCGTGCATCGCCGGCGCCGCCTACTGACAGGCCTCGCAGTCCGGATCGAGGATCGAGCACACCTTGGGCGCCTGCGCCTCCGGCGCGGCGAGCGGCGCCGGCTGCTGGTTCGCGACCGCGTTCAGCTTGCCGTCCTTCAGCGTGCTCTTCTCGACGTGCGTAGCGCCGATCGTGCGCAGGTAGTAAGTGGTCTTCAGTCCGCGCACCCAGGCGAGCTTGTACAGATTGTCGAGCTTCGCGCCGTTCGGCTCGGCCATGTACAGGTTCAAGGACTGCGCCTGATCGATCCATTTCTGGCGCCGTGAGCCGGCCTCGATCAGCCAGCGCGGATCGATCTCGAAGGAAGTCGCGTACAGCGCCTTCAAATCCTTCGGCAGGCGATCGATCTGCGCGACGCTGCCGTCGTAGTACTTGAGATCGTTGACCATGACCTCGTCCCACAGCCCGCGCGCCTTCAGATCGTCGACGAGGTACATGTTGACGACCGTGAACTCGCCGGACAGGTTCGATTTCACGTACAGGTTCTGGTAGGTCGGCTCGATCGACTGGCTGACGCCGCAGATGTTCGAGATCGTCGCCGTCGGCGCGATCGCCATGGTGTTCGAGTTGCGCATGCCGATCGTCATCACGCGCTGGCGCAGGCTGTCCCAGTCGAGACGCTGCGTGCGATCCATGTCGAGATAGCCGCCGCGCGCGCGCTCGAGCCGGTCGATCGAGTCGATCGGCAGGACGCCGCGGCTCCACAGCGAGCCCTCGAAGCTCGCGTAGCTGCCGCGCTCGGCCGCGAGATCGGTCGAGGCCTTGATCGCGAAGTAGCTGACCGCCTCCATCGAGCTGTCGGCAAACTCGACCGCTTCCTGCGACGCATAGGGCAGGCGGAGCTGGTAGAGGCAATCGTGGAAGCCCATGATGCCGAGGCCGACGGGGCGATGCCTCAGGTTCGATGCACGCGCCGCCGGCACGCTGTAGAAGTTGTAATCGATGACGTTGTCGAGCGCGCGCATCGCGAGCGTCACCGTGTTCTCGAGTTTCTCGAGATCGAGCCCCGACGGCGTCATGTGCTGGGCGAGATTGATCGAGCCCAGGTTGCAGACCGCGATCTCGTGCCCGGCCGCGGTGTTCAGCGTGATCTCGGTGCACAGGTTCGAGCTGTGCACGACGCCGGCGTGCTGCTGCGGCGAGCGCAGATTGATCGGATCCTTGAAGGTGATCCAGGGATGGCCCGTCTCGTAGAGCATGCCGAGCATCTTGCGCCACAGATCCAGCGCACGGACCTTCTTGAAATTGCGCACCTCGCCGCGCGCCGCGCGCTCCTCGTAGCCGGTGTAGCGGCGCTCGAAGTCCTCGCCGTAGGCATCGTGCAGATCCGGCGTCTCGTCGGGCGAGAACAGCGTCCACTCGCCGTCCTCGACCACGCGGCGCATGAACAGATCCGGCACCCAGTTCGCCGTGTTCATGTCGTGCGTGCGGCGGCGATCGTCGCCGGTGTTCTTGCGCAGCTCGACGAACTCCTCGATGTCCATGTGCCAGGTCTCGAGGTAGGCGCAGACCGCGCCTTTGCGCTTGCCGCCCTGGTTGACGGCGACGGCGGTGTCGTTCGCGACCTTGAGAAAGGGCACGACGCCCTGCGACTTGCCGTTCGTGCCCTTGATGTGCGCGCCCATGCCGCGCACCGGCGTCCAGTCGTTGCCGAGACCGCCGGCGAACTTCGACAGCAGCGCGTTGTCGCGGATCGCGCCGAAGATACCGTCGAGATCGTCCGGCACCGTGGTCAGGTAGCAGGACGAGAGCTGCGGCCGCAGCGTGCCGGCATTGAACAGCGTCGGCGTGCTGCTCATGAAGTCGAAGCTCGACAGCAGATCGTAGAACTTGATCGCCCAGGCCTCGGGCTCGATCTCGTTGATCGCCAGCCCCATCGCGACGCGCATGAAGAAGGCCTGCGGCAGCTCGAAGCGCGTGCCCTGGCTCTGCAGGAAGTAGCGATCGTAGAGCGTCTGCAGGCCCAGATAGTTGAACTTGAAGTCGCGCTCGCCGCGGATCGCCTGGCCGAGGCGCTTGAGATCGAAATTGCCCAGGCGCGGATCCATCAGCTCGAGATCGATCGCGCGCTTAACGTAGGCCTCGAAGTAGTGGCCATAGCGCTCGTTCATCTCGTGCTGGGTCGCGGCGTCGGCGTGGCTGCCGATGAAGGACAGCGCCTCGTGGCGGAACGCGTCGAGCAGCAGGCGCGCGGCGACGAAGCTGTAGTTCGGCTCGCGTTCGATGAAGGTGCGCGCGCTCATCACCAGCGCCTTCGACACGTCGTCCTCGGCGACGCCGTCGAACAATGCGCGCATGGTCTCGGTGAGGATGGCCTGCGGATCGGTGTTGGCCGCGTCCTGGCAGGCTTCGACGACGATGCGGCGCAGGCGGTTCTCGTCGAGCGCCACGCGCGTGCCGTCACGGCGCGTGACGGCGAGGCCGGCGCGACGCTCGGCCGCGGGCGCGGCGGCTTCCTGCTTCTTCTGGCGCTCGCGCGCGCGCTCCTCGCGATAGAGCACGTAGGAGCGGGCGACCTTGTGCTCGCCGGCGCGCATCAGCGCGAGCTCGACCTGATCCTGGATGTCCTCGATGTGGATCGCGCCGCCCGCGGGCATGCGGCGCGTGATCGCACGTACGACGCTTTCGGCCAGCGCGGCGACGGTCTCGTGGATGCGCGTCGAGGCCGCGGCATTGCCGCCCTCGACGGCGAGAAAGGCCTTGGTCAGCGCAATCTTGATCTTGTGGCCGTCGAACACCGTCACCTTGCCGTTGCGGCGTATGACCTTGAACTCGCCCGGGGCCGTTGCCGCCACTTCGGACTGCGGCGCCGGGGCATCGCCGTTCGGGGTCCAGGTAACGCGTCCGGCGCTGCGCGCCGCAGCGGCATTGTCGAGTTCCATGCGCTCTCCTCTGCGGACCACTGGCGTGGTGCCGGGTTGACGACGGGCCTGTGTCCAAGCCTCTGTTTTCATCCGAAGTGGCCCGTATGTCACCACAACACGCTGTGGTCACGCAAGCGTCCAACCACTACATCCTGTGTATGAAAATGTGGGCCGCAGTGGCCAAAAAATGTGCGGATCGTGTGGACAAGTCAGCGAAGCATCGCCGGATCAGGAATTTATCGAGAAGGCCGAAAGGCGGACGCCAAGGCTCGCCGCCGGCGCCATTGCGGCGGGCGGGCGTCGAGCTGCTCAAAAAGTGTTCAGACGGGCGCGCGCAGATAGGTCGGCGCCAGCGCCGCGGCGGCGATCGCGCGTCCCGCGCGCAGCTCGGCGACGCCGAGCGTCGCGACGTCCTGGGCTTCGGGATAGAGAAGCGGCAGCGGCCCGAGCTCGGGCCATGCGTCGCGCATGGCCGGCGCGTAGCCGAGCCAGCCCGTGCCCACCGCGCGCCAGGCGGCGGCCGCGGGCAGCGCCAGCGCCGTCGCCGCGGTGACTCGTTCTGCATCGACGGCGCGCACGATGCCTTCGGCATCCGCCTCGTAGCACGCCCAGTACAGCTCATGACGCCGCGCGTCCAGCGTCGCGAGCTGGGTGCGGATGCCGGTGAGCCGGTAGCCGCCCTGCGCGAGCGCCGCGAGCGTCGAGATCGCGAGGACCGGCAGATCGTGCGCATAGGCGAGTCCCTGCGCGATCGCCGTCGCGACGCGCACGCCCGTGAATGCGCCGGGCCCGATGCCGACGGCGATCGCATCGAGCTGTGCCAGCCCGATCCCGGCCTCGGCGCACAGCGCGCGCACCATCGGCAGCACCAGTTGCGTGTGACGCTGAGGCGCGATCTCGTGGCGCTGCGCGATCGCGCCGTCGACATGGAGCGCGACGCTGCAGGCGTCGGTCGCGGTGTCGAGGGCGAGAAGTTTCAGCGGCGGCGTCATGCGGGGCTGGCGGGACAGTCGGTATACTGCGGGCCCATGTTCCTTCCCGTCGAGGCATTCATCGGTTGGCGCTATACGCGCGCCCGCCGCCACACGCGTTTCGTGTCCTTGATCTCGGCGATCTCGATTGGCGGCGTCGCGCTCGGCATCGCGGCGCTCGTCACGATACTGTCTATCATGAACGGTTTCGAGCGCGAGATGCGCAATCGGCTGCTCGGGCTCGCCGCGCATCTCGTGGTCGAACGGCCGGCGGGCGTCGCGCTCGATGCGACGGCGCTCGCCGATCGTCTCGCGGCCCAGCCCGGCGTCGCCGGTCTCGCTCCCTACGTGTCCGGCGAAGCGCTGTTGACCTTCCGCGGCGACGTGCAGGGCGTGCGCATCGAGGGCGTCGCGCCGGCGGCCGAAGCGCGCGTCAGCGCCGCGCCGACGCTCACGCGCGAGGGCAGCTTCGATGCGCTCGTGCCGGGCGAATTCAACATCGTGCTCGGCCGCGGGCTTGCCGAGGCGCTGCGCGCGAAGCTCGGCGACGACATCACGCTGGTGCTGCCGGAGCCGATGCGCACGGCCGCCGGCGTGCTGCCGCGGCTCAAGCGCTTCACCGTCTGCGGCATCTTCGAGGCCGGCGTGCAGGACTACGACACGGCGATGGCCTTCGTGCATCTCGACGACGCCGCGCGCGTGTTCCGCGCCGATGGCCTGTCGGGCTACCGCGTGCGCCTCGAGGATCCCTTCGCCGCGCCGGCGCGCGCCGCGCCGCTCGCGCGGGCGCTCGCCGATCTCGGCGACGGCAAGCTGCGCGTCACCGACTGGACGGCGACGAACTCGAATCTCTTTCGCGCCCTCAAGACCGAGAAGATCGTGATGTTCGTGATCCTGCTGCTGTCGGTCGCGGTCGCGGCCTTCAATCTCGTCTCCACGCTCGTGATGGTGGTGACGGAGAAGCACGCCGAGATCGCGATCCTGAAGACGCTCGGCATGACGCCCGCGCGCATCCTGCGCGTGTTCCTCGCGCAGGGCGTGCTGATCGGCGCGGCGGGCGTGGCGATCGGCGCGGTGCTCGGCGTGCTGCTCGCGCTGAACGTCGAGCAGATCGTCGCCGCCGCCGAGCAGGCCTTCGGCTTCCGCGTCCTCTCGCCGGACGTCTATTACATCAGCCGCATCCCGTCCGAGCTCGAATGGCGCGATCTGCTGGTCGCGCTTGCCGCGGCGAGCCTCTTGTGCCTCGTCGCGCCGCTGTACCCCGCGTGGCAGGCGAGCCGCACGCAGCCGGCGGAGGCGCTGCGCTATGAGTGAAGGACGCGCGCCGATGAACGACGCGGTGCTCGTCGCTCGCGGCCTCGGCAAGCGCTACGTCGACGGCGCGCTCGACGTGACGGTGCTCGTCGGCCTCGAGTTCGCGGTCGCCGCGGGCGAGAGCGTCGCGATCCTCGGCGCCTCGGGCTCCGGCAAGAGCACGCTGCTGCATCTCCTCGGCGGCCTCGACACGCCGAGCAGCGGCCAGGTCCTGCTGTGCGGACAGGATCTCGCCGCGCTCGACGAGACAGCCCGCGGCATCGCGCGCAACCGGCACCTCGGTTTCGTCTATCAGTTCCATCATCTGCTGCCGGAGTTCTCGGCACTGGAGAACGTCGCGCTGCCGGTGCTGATCGGCGGCGGCGAGGTCGCGGACGCGCGGCGCCGCGCGAACGAGATGCTCGGCCGCGTCGGCCTCGCCGCGCGCGCCGCGCATCGGCCCGCGGAGCTCTCCGGCGGCGAACGCCAGCGCGTGGCGATTGCTCGCGCGCTCGTGATGGGGCCGCGCTGCGTGCTCGCGGATGAACCGACCGGCAATCTCGACGCGAAGACCGCGGCCTCGACCTTGGAGGTGATGCTCGATCTGAAACGCGAGCTAGGCACCGCGCTCGTGCTCGTCACGCACGATCTGCACGTCGCCGCACGCATGGATCGCATCGTGCACCTTTACGGCGGAGCGCTGAGGGGGACGCCACCGGAGTGAGCGTGGCGGGCGTAGCGGCGTAGGTTGGGCTTCCTGCGTCAGCCCAACCTATAAACTGCTCGTTCCCTTCTTGTAGCCCGGATGAACGCAGCGAATCCGGGATTCAGCGCCGGGTGACGCGCCTGCGCCCGGCAAGCGCCGGACCCCGGATTCGCTGCGCTTCCGGGCTACGAAGATCGGTTCAAGGCGCGCCGCGCACTGCGCGTGCTTCGACGCGGCGGCGCCAGCGCCGGCGCACCGCGAGCCGCCACAGACCGTCGACGAGGAAGTAACCGAGCAGGCCCGCGATCACGCCGCAGATCGCCGAGCCGACGCACAGCGGCAGCCAGATCACGTCGAAGGCGTGTACGAGGCTGTGCCAGTCCGAGCTCAAGTGCAGGGACTCCGCGGTCTGTACCGCGCCGCCGGTGAAGACCAGGCCCACCCGATACGCGAAGTAGAAGATCGGCACCCAGGTGACGGGATTGGTGATCCACACCGCGCCGATGATCACCGGCAGGTTGAGGCCGCGCAGGATCGCGAGCGGCACGATGATCAGCATGTGGATCGGGATCGGGAAGAAGGCAATCAGAAGACCGATGCCCGCCGCGCGCGCGACCGAGCGGCGCCCGAAATGCCACAGATTCGGATCGTGCAGGCGATGGCCGAACCAGGCGATCCAGCGGCGCTGCGCCAGATCCGCGGGCTGCGGCAGTCGCGATTGCAGATAGCGGCGGAGATCCATGATGTGCGTCGTTGGGACCGGGACGATGGCTGCCGAGCGCACGCGTCCGGGGCGGAGCTTTCGGGCCTGCGTCACGCGCCTATGATACGCGCATGCGTGCGGCGCTCGCAGGGAAGCGAGCGCGCGGCGCTTTTCCCACGGCGCACTTCAGGGATGAACGATGCGGCTGTCGATCCTCGCCTTCGTCGCGGGCGTCTGCGCCTTGCAGCCGCTGCCCGTATGGCCCTGCGCGGCGTGGCCGAGCAGCTTCGTCGCCGCGCTGCTCCTCGGCCTGTTCGCATTGACTTTGCGCTGTGCGCGGCGCCGGCCGCGCGTCCTGGCCTTCGCGGCCGGCGCGCTGTGGGCCGCCTGGCATGCGCAGCTCGGGCTCGCGGCGCGCCTGCCGGCGAGCCTCGACGGCGCCGCGCTGCGCGTGGAAGGGCGCATCGCCGATCTGCCGATCGAGGTCGGCGGCGCCCGGCGCTTCGAGCTCGTGCTGCAGTCGGTCGCGCGCGGCAGCCGTGCCGGTCCGCCGCTGCGGCGGATCGCGCTCGCCGACTACGGCGGGCGTAGCGGACGCGCGGCGCCGCTCGGCGCAGCGCTCACCGCCGGCGCACGCTGCGTGCTGCATGTCCGCCTGCGCCCGCCGCGCGGCGCGCACAATCCCGCCGGCGTCGACGTCGAGCGCGTGCTGTTCGCGCGGCGCGTCGATGCGACGGGCTATCTGATCGCGCATCCGGCGAACCGCTGCGCGCCGGCGCCGATCGCCGGTGCCGTCGATCGGCTGCGCCTGCGGCTCGCCGCCGCGATCGGCGGCAGCGTCGAGGATCCGGCGACGGCCGCCGTGCTGCGTGCGCTCGCCGTCGGCGCGCAGGCCGCGCTCGAGGATCGCCAGTGGCAGGGGCTGCAGGCGACGGGGACGACGCACGTCGTGTCGATCTCGGGCCTGCACGTCTCGATGGTCGCGATCGCCGTGCACGTCGCGGTGCGCCTGCTGTTCGCGCTGTGGCCGGCCGCGACGCGCCGCGTGCCGGCGCAAGCGGCCGGCAACGGCGCCGGTCTGCTCGCGGCGGCGGCCTATGCGACGCTCGCCGGCCTCGCGGTCCCGACGCAGCGGACGCTGCTGATGCTCGCCTGCATGGTGTGGCAGCGCCGGCGCGGCCAGCGCCTGCTGAACGCCGACGGCCTCGTGCTGGCGCTCGGCATCGTCGTGCTGATCGATCCGCTCGCGGTGCTGACGACGAGCCTGTGGCTGTCCTTCGGCGCCATGGCGGCGCTGGTGCTGCTCGCGGCGCTGCTGCGCGAGGCGCGACCCTGGGTGCGCGCGCTCGGCGTGCATCTGTGGCTCGCGCTGCTGCTCGCGCCGCTGCTGGCCCTCGTGTCGCCTTTCATCGCCTGGACTTCGCCGCTCGCGAATCTCGCGGTCGTGCCGCTCGTGACCTGGGGCGTCGTGCCGCTGATCCTTCTCGGCATCGGCGTGCATGGGCTCGACGCGTCGCTCGCCGCCGACTGCTGGCGGTACGCGGGCGAGCTGTGGGAGGCGGGCTGGCTGATCCTCGTCTGGCTCGCGGACGGCGCGCCACCGTGGCGGCTGCCGTGGGCCGTGCCCGCGGCCTGCATCCCGCTCGTGTGGCTGGGGCTCACGCTGCCCCTGCTGCCGCTCGGGCGAGCCCGCTATGCGCTCGCGCCGCTGCTGCTCGCGAGCCCCTGGCTCGCGATGCCGCCGCCGCTCGCCGCCGGCGCGCTGCGCGTGACGGTCTACGACGTCGGGCAAGGTCTCGCCGTGCTCGTGCACACGCGCGGCCACGCGCTGCTCTACGACGCCGGCCCGCGCGGCCGCGGTGGGCGCGACGCCGGGCGCACGATCGTCGTGCCGAATCTGCGTGCCGCGGGCCTGTGGCGGCTCGATCGCCTCGTGCTCAGCCATCCGGACATCGACCACACCGGCGGCGCGCCCGCCGTGCTCGCCGGGATCGAGGTCGGCGCGATCCTGGTCAGTCCCGGCGATCCCGCGCCGCCCCGCGGCGCGCGGCGCTGCGCGGCGGGCCTCGCCTGGATCTGGGACGAAGTGCGCTTCGAGTTCCTGCATCCGCCGGCGCAGAGCGCGGGCGACGACAATCAGCGCTCCTGCGTGCTGGCGATCGCGAACGCGGCCGGCCGGCGCGTGCTGCTGACCGGCGACATCGACGCCGCGACCGAGGCGGGACTCGTCGCGCGCGGCATCGCGCTCGACGCCGAGCTGCTCGTGACCCCGCATCACGGCAGCCGCACTTCGTCGTCGGCGCCTTTCGTCGCCGCGGTCGGCGCGCGCGAGGTGATCCACAGCGCGGCGCACGCGAACCGCTACGGTTTTCCGGCGCCCGAGGTCGTCGCGCGCTACGCTGCGCACGGTGCGCGCCAGCACGTCACGGGTACGCACGGCGCAATCGTCGCCGAGCTCGACGCCGGCGGCCTGCGGGTGCTCCGTTGGCGCGAGCGCGTGCGCCGCTACTGGCACGCGCGCTGACGGTCCGCGACGCCGCCGGCTTCGCTTCCCCGGGGCTGGGCGCTTTGGTAACGTTTGGCCCCGCCGACGCCGCCGGCGTCGCGTCGAGACCTCGCGAAAGGAACCAGGTGCTGGAACTCATCAAAGCGGGCGGCTGGGTCATGTGGCCCATCATGCTCGCGTCCGTCATCGCGATGGCCATCGTCGTCGAGCGCTTCTGGTCCCTGCAGACCAAACGCATCGCGCCCCCCAATCTCGTCGCTCAGGTCTGGCAGTGGCTGCGCAACGGACAGCTCGACGAGGTGCGCATGCAAGCGCTGCGCGCGGGCTCTCCGCTCGGGCGCATCCTCGCCGCGGGCCTGGTCAATCGCCACCACGACCGCACGATCATCCGCGAGTGCGTCGAAGAGGCCGGGCGCGTCGTCGTGTTCGAGCTCGAGCGCTATCTGAACACGCTCGGCACCATTGCCGCGGTGTCGCCGCTGCTCGGCCTGCTCGGCACGGTGTTCGGCATGATCCAGATGTTCGGTGCGCTGAAGACCGGCGGCGCGGGCGACCCGGCCGAGCTCGCCGGCGGCATCGGGCAGGCGCTGATCACGACCGCCGCGGGCCTGCTGGTCGCGATCCCCGCGCTGTATTTCTACCGCTACTTTCGCGGCCGCGTCGATGCGCTCGTGATCACGATGGAGCAGGAGGCCGTGAAGCTGATCGAAGTCCTGCAGGGCGAGCGCGAACAGGACGACGAGCTGGCCGGACAGCGCGCCGCGAAGGGCAGGACGCGCGGATGAAATTCCAGCAGCGACGCCGCGAAGACATCGACATCAACGTCACGTCGCTGATCGACGTGGTGCTGCTGCTGCTGATCTTCTTCATGGTGTCGACCAAGTTCGTCGAGCAGTCGAAGATCGATCTGGTGCTGCCGTCGGCGAGCCGCGAGACGCCGGACAAGCTGCCGGCGACCATCGACGTCGCGATCGATCGCCGCGGACAAGTCTTCGTCGACGGCAAGGCGCTCGTCAATGCGAAGCTCGAGACCTTGCGCCAGGCGCTCGCGGCCGCGAAGGCGGAGAAATCGGGCAAGGGCGAGCCCGTCGTCGTCGTCAACGCCGATCGCGGCACGGCCTTCCAGCTCGCCGTCGACACGATGGATGCGGCGCGCCTCGAGGGGCTCGTTCACGTCACGTTCCCGATGAACGTGCGCGAAGAGCGCGAGTGAGCGAAATTTGAATGCGCGCGCGCGAAACCGTTCGAAGCGGGGGCTCGAGCTGCTCGACCGCATCTGGTACGGCCGCCATCCTGCGAGCCTCGCGCTCACGCCGCTGAGCTGGCTGTTCCGCGCCGCCATCGCGCTCAGAAAGCGCGCCTACTCTTCCGGGCTCCTCACGATCTATCAGGCCAGCGTGCCCGTCATCGTCGTCGGCAATCTCACGGCCGGCGGCAGCGGCAAGACGCCGCTGGTGATCTGGCTCGCCGGCTACCTCAAATCGCTGGGCCTGAACCCGGGGGTGGTCGCCCGCGGCTACGGCGGGCAGGCGGCGCACTGGCCGCAGCAGGTGCGGCCGGACTCGGACCCGGCGACCGTCGGCGACGAAGCGATCGTGATCGCGCGCCGCACGCGCTGCCCGGTGGCCGTCGACCCTACGCGCGCGGCGGCCGTCGCGGCGCTGGTCGAGCACGGCAAGTGCGACGTCGTGATCAGCGACGACGGCCTCCAGCACTACGGGCTCGCGCGCGACATCGAGATCGCGGTCGTCGACGGCGTGCGGCGGCTCGGCAACGGCCGGCTGCTGCGGGCGGGCCCGCTGCGCGAGCCGCCGCAGCGGCTGCGCGAGGTCGACTTCGTGGTCACCAACGGCATCGCCGGGCGCGGCGAGTTCGCGATGAAATACGTGCCGGTGAACCCGATCAACCTGGTCGATCGCCGGCAGAGCATCGACTTCACGGATCTGCAGTCCACGCAGGTGCACGCGGTGTGCGGGATCGGCAATCCGGAGCGCTTCTTCCAGATGCTGAAGAACAAGGGGCTGCGCATCGTGCCGCACGCTTTTCCCGATCATCACCGCTTCAGGCCCGAGGATCTCGCCTTCGGCGACGATTGTCCGATACTGATGACCGAGAAGGACGCGGTGAAGTGCGAGCGCTTCGGCCTCGCGCGCTGCTGGTCGGTGCCGGTGACGGCCGAGCTTCCCGAAGTATTTGCACAGCGCCTGCAGGCGCTGCTGATGCGAGGTGACGATGGACAAGAGGTTGCTTGAACTGCTGGTGTGCCCGGTGACGAAGGGCCCGCTGATCTACGACAAGGCGAAGCAGGAGCTCATCTCCAAGAGCGCGCGTCTCGCCTATCCGATTCGCGACGACATCCCGATCATGCTCGAGGACGAGGCGCGCGAGCTGAGCGAGGAGGAAATCGAGCAGCTCGCGAAGTGAGCTTCAAGGTCTACGTCCCGGCGCGCTACGCCTCCTCGCGCCTGCCGGGCAAGCTGCTGCTGCCGATCGGCGGGCGTCCGATGCTGGCACTGGCGATCGAGCGCGCGCAGGCGAGCGGCGCGAGCGAGGTCGTCGTCGCGGCCGACGACGAGCGCATCGCGCGCCTCGCCGAGCGCTGCGGAGCGAGCGTCTGCCTTACCGATCCGGCGCTGCCCTCGGGCACCGATCGCATCGCGGCCGCCGCGGCCGCGCGCGGCGAGGCGCGCGATCGGATCATCGTCAATCTGCAGGGCGATGAACCGTTCATGCCGGCGGCGGTGATCGCGCAGGTCGCGGGCCTGCTCGACGGCCCCGATGCGCCCGACATCGCGACGGTCTGCGAGCCTTTGTCCTCGCGTGAGGACTGGGAGAATCCGAACGTCGTCAAGGTCGCTCGCGCGCACGACGGTCGCGCGCTCTATTTCAGCCGCGCGCCGATCCCCTTTTTGCGCGAGGGCGCGTGGACGCCGGGGCCGCTGTACCGGCGGCACGTCGGCCTCTACGCCTATACGGTCGGTTTCCTGCAGCGCTACGTCGCCTGGCCGCCCGCGGCTATCGAGGAAGCCGAGCGGCTCGAGCAACTGCGCGCGCTCGCCGCGGGCGCGCGCATCCTCGTGCCGGACGCCGTGGCCGCCTGCGGCATCGGCGTCGACACGCCGGCCGATCTGGCGCGCGCCGACGCGCTGGCCAGAAGTGAAAGCGGGGGAAGCGCGCGATGAGCGAGCCGCGGCGCGTGCTCTTCCTGTGCACCGGCAACCTGTGCCGCTCGCCGCTCGCGCAGGCGATGCTCGTCGCGGAAGCGCAGGCGCGCGGCGTCGCTGCGCGGCTCGCGGTGTCCTCGGCCGGCACGCACGCGCGCGACGGGCAGCCCTGTCCGCCGCCGCTGATCGAGGTCGCGACGCGCTATGGGCTCGATCTCGACGCGCACCGCTCGCGGCGCTTCGTCGTCGAGGACTTCACGACGCAGAACGAGATCGTCGCGCTCGATCTGGGGCATCTCGATCATCTGAACTTCATGCGCCCGCCGCAGGCCACGGCGCGGCAGCGCCTGCTGCTGTCGGGCGTCGACGAAGCGGGCACGATCGAAGTGCCCGATCCTTTCGGTCGCGCCGAGCGCGACTATGCGCGCGCCGCGCTGCTCATCCAGATGGGGGTGCGGCGTCTGCTCGCGGAGCTGCTGGGCTGAGGGCTGGCCGGCGTGCGCCGGTGGCGATCAACGTTCGCGGAAGGTGATGCGACCCTTGCTCAAATCGTAGGGCGTGAGCTCGACGAGCACGTTGTCGCCGGTGAGGATACGGATGTAGTTCTTGCGCATCTTGCCGGAGATGTGGGCCGTCACGATGTGACCGTTCTCCAGCTCGACCCGAAACATCGTATTCGGCAGGGTCTCGACGACCTTGCCTTTGATCTCGATGTGATCTTCTTTCGCCATGCTGCCTCTGTCGGGTGGGGGCCCCGGCGCCGGGGCGGCCAATTCTGCCCGATCAGCGCGCGTCCGGTAAAGCAGTCGCGTCGCCCGCGTCGAGCCGCGTCCAGGCGCCGCCGCTCAACTGCTCCAGCGGCCAGTACTCCCGCTTGTAAGCCATCTTGCGGCACTCCTCGATCCAGTAGCCGAGGTAGAGCCATTTCAATTGCAGCGTCTTTGCCAGCTCGATCTGCTTCAGGATCGCGAGCCGGCCGAGGCTGCGGCGAGGCAGTCCGGGATCGAAGAAGGTGTAGACGGCGGACAGGCCGTCGAGCAGGTGATCGACGACGGCGACGGCCAGTAGCTGGCGGCCGCAGCGGAACTCGTAGAACACGCTGTCGGCCCAGCCCGAGGTCAGGAACTCGAGGTAGCTGTCGCGATCCGGGTTCTCCATGCTGCCGCCGCTGTGGCGCGCGTTGATGTAGCGCTCGTAGAGCGCGAAGTGCTCGCGCTGGAAGGTCGGCGGTTTCGGCACCAGGAAGACGTCGGCGTTGCTACGCAGCGTGCGGCGCTGGGCGCGCGTCGGCTCGAACTCGTCGACGGGGATGCGCACGGGAATGCAGGCATTGCAGTCCGGACACTGCGGGCGATAGACGTGATCGCCGCTGCGCCGGAAGCCGTGCTGGGACAGCAGCGTATAGGTCTGCACGTTCGGCCGGCGTCGCGGATCGACGAAGATCGTCACGGCGTTGCGCCCCGGGAGGTAGCCGCATTTGTGGGGCGGGGTGACGAAAAATCCGAGCGAAGTCCCGGTGGGCGGCTTCATCTGGCGAGAGGCTCCTCGAATACGCGCCACGCAGATTCTGCCGGTTCCAGGCCGCAGAGGGTAGAGAGCGCGGCGACGAATTGCGCCCGCGGCAGCAGCACGGCCCCGAGCGAGGCGAGATGCGGGTTCGGCACCTGGCAGTCGAAGAGCGCGTAGCCCCAGCCGGCGAGCAGGCGGCAGGCGGTCGCCAGCGCCAGCTTCGAGGCGTCCGTCATGCGGCTGAACATCGACTCGCCGAAGAACACGCGGCCGATCGCCACCCCGTACATGCCGCCGACCAGCTCGCCGCCGTGCCGGCATTCGAAGGAGTGCGCATGGCCGAGCGCGTGCAGCCTGGTGTAGGCGGCGAACATCTCCTTCGTGATCCACGTGCCGGCGCCGGACCTGCGCGGGGCCGCGCAGCCGCGCACCACGCCGTCGAAATCGCGGTCCACCGTCACTTCGAAAATCCCGCGCCGAAAGGTCCGCGCCAGCGAGCGCGAGACGTGGAACTCGGCCGGATAGAACACCGCGCGCGGATCCGGCGACCACCACAGGACCGGCTGGCCCGCCGAATACCACGGAAAAACGCCGCGGCGGTAGGCGTCGAGCAAGGTCGCGGGCGCCAGATCGCCGTGCGCGGCGAGCAGGCCGTTCGGGTCTTCCAGCGCCTGCTCGACCGGCGGCAGCCGGGAGGCATAGCGGTGCGCGGCGATCCAGTAGAAATGCGGCGTGCCGCGCGTCACGAGCGCGGTTCGCGGGGATAGGCCGTGTGCGCGGCGAGATCCTCGACGTAGCGCTCGACGGCGACGGTCTCGCGCCGCAGGAAATCGGCGACCGCGCGCCGCAAGCCGGGATCGCGCAGCCAGTGCACGGACCAGGTCCGGATCGGCACGAAGCCGCGCGGCACTTTGTGCTCGCCCTGCGCGCCGGCGTCGAAGTGCGTGAGGCCCTGCGCAATCGCGTAGTCGATGAAGCGGTAGTAGCAGAGCTCGAAGTGCAGATGGCGCACGTAGCGCGCGCAGCCCCAGTGCCGGCCGTAGAGCGTATCGCCGCCGCGCAGCGCGAAGGCGCCGGCGATGTAGTCGTCGCCGGCGCGCGCGAGCGCGAGCACCGGCGCCTCGGGCAGCGTCTCGCTCAGACTCTGCAGGAAGGGCAGCGTGAACCTCGGATCGCCCCACTTGCGCGCGAAGGTGTCGCAGTAGAAACGGTGGAACACGCGCCAGTGCGCCGCCGTGATCGCGCGGCCTTCGAGCACTTCGATCTTCAGGCCGCTGGCGGCGACTTCACGCCGTTCGCGCCGGATTTCCTTGCGCCGCTTCGACGACAGGCCGGCGAGAAAGGCCTCGAAGTCCGCATAGCCCGGGTTGTACCAGTGGTACTGGCAGCCTTCGCGCAGCAGGAGATCCTCGCCTTTCAGCAGCGGTAGCTGGGCGTCGACGGGGAACAGGCAGTGCCAGGACGAGGCGTCGATCTCCGCGGCGAGCGCGCGCGCGCCGGCGATCAGCGTCTGCGCGATCGTCGCCGCCTCGGCGCCCGTCTCGTCGAGCAGCAGGCGCCGGCCGGCGACGGGCGTGAACGGCACGGCGGTGACGAGCTTCGGATAGTAGCGGCCGCCCGCGCGCTGCCAGGCTTCGGCCCAGCTCCAGTCGAAGACGAACTCGCCCTGCGAGTTGTCGCGCGCGTAGAGCGGCAGCGCGCCGACGAGGCGCTCACCCTCGCGCGCCAGCAGATGCTGGGGATACCAGCCGTGATCCTCGAGACAGCGATGGCGCTCGAGCCCGTGGAGGAACTCGTGGCGCAGGAAAGGATCCGCGGTGCCGGCCAGCGCGTTCCACGCGGCGGCCGGGACTTCGCCCAGCGAGGGGACGACTTCGATCGTCGGCGTGGCGATGGCTCAAGCCTTGGGTTCGGGGTGGCCCGTGAACAGCGGGAACGGCGTGATCTTCTCGCCGCGGGCGGTGCCCTCGGTGATCTTGCTCTGGCCGGTCTTCTCGACCTCGTCGATGCGCACCACCGCGTGCATCGGGATATAGGTGCGCTTGACGCCCTGGAACTCGGATTTCAGATGCTCCTCGCTCGGATCGACGACGACCGTGGTCTTCTCGCCGAACACGATGTCCTCGATTTCGACGAAGCCGAGGAGGCCGCCCTGGGCCACCTTGCGGGCATAGATTTCATAGACCTTGCCCTGGTTGTGGAAGGTGACGCGATAAGTGCTCTTGCGTGTCATGAGTCCTGATTCGTGCTGCGGATGGAGCGCCGCCGGCGGTGCGCGGCGCGATGGGAACGGCACCGTAGCAGATTTGGACCGAGCTTATCGATGCGAGTGCGGATCCGCGGATAGCGCATGGTCCAAGGCCACGGGGAACACCGCCAATGTCCTCCGCGCTGCGTCCCGCGGCTCCCGGGCATGTCTCGTCCGCATCCGACCGACGCACACCGTGGACGCCGCCGGCTTTCAGACCCGCGCGTCGCGACGGAGGTCCTCACCCGGGAGCGCGCTTCCACAGGCAAATCAGGGCATTGAGCGTTCACGCCTCGTCGCGGCCTCGGGACGCGCCGGGCCCCACCGCCGCGGTAGTCATGAGATCGCACTGGAGGTATGATGTAAATTCTCATGTAGGACAGCCGCTTAAACGATCATTCGAAGACACGGAATTAAATTATGGCGCAGGCAATCCGGCGACAGCCCAGTGTCGCCGATCAGGTCGGAGTCCACGTCTGGCAACGGCTCAAGGAAGGGGTCCTCATCGCGGCCGGCGGGATCGCACTGTTCGTGCTCCTCGCCCTGTGGACTTATCACCCCGACGATCCGGGCTGGTCGCACACGGGCCACGGGCAGCCCGAGATTCACAACCAGGGCGGCGTCTTCGGCGCCTGGCTCGCGGATGTGCTGATGTATCTCTGCGGGCGCTTCGCGTACTTCGTGCCGCTCGCCGTCGTCTACGGCGGCTATCGCTTCTATCGCCACGCGCGCCAGACCGGCGAGGCGCCCGACTATGCGTGGCTGTCGATCCGCGTGACGGGCTTCCTGATGGCCCTGAGCACCGGCTGCGCGCTGCTGTGGGTGCGCTCGCACGGGGCTTATCCCGACCTGCCGCACCGCGCGGGCGGCATCCTCGGCGATGTCGTCGGCCGCGGCCTCATCGCACTGTGCGGCGAGCTCGGCGGCGTGCTGCTGATGCTCGCGATCTTCCTCGCCGGCATCACGCTGCTGACCAATCTGTCCTGGCTCAAGCTCATCGATACCACCGGCGCGTGGACGCTCGCCGCCTGGAAGTGGACGAGGCGGCGCGCCGAGGGCCTGCGCGAGCGCGTCGATCGCGAGCAGCACCGGCGCGAGCGCGTCGCGATCGTCGAGCAGGAAGTCGAGCGCCAGGAACTGCGTCCGCCGCCGCGCATCGAAGCGAAGGTGGTCGAGATCGCCTCCAGCCTGCGCGTCGAGAAGGAAAAGCAGTCGACGCTCTTCGAAGTCGACGCCGACACCGCGCTGCCGCCGCTGTCGCTGCTCGACGTGCCGCGTGCTTCCGTCGTCGGTTATTCGGCCGAGGCCCTCGAGGCGATGTCGCGTCAGGTGGAGCTCAAGCTCAAGGACTTCGGCATCGAGGCGCAGGTCACCGCGGTGCTGCCGGGTCCCGTCATCACGCGCTTCGAGCTGATGCCCGCGCCGGGGGTGAAGGCGAGCCGGATCACCAATCTCGCCAAGGATCTCGCGCGCTCGCTGTCGACGGTTAGCGTGCGCGTCGTCGAGGTGATCCCGGGCAAGTCCGTCGTCGGCCTCGAGATCCCGAACGAGCGCCGCGAAGTCGTGAGCCTGTCGGAAATCCTGAAGTCGCGCGAATACGAGGAAAGCGAATCGCGCCTGACGCTCGCGCTCGGCAAGGACATCGCGGGCAAGCCTTCGGTCGTCGATCTCGCGCGCATGCCGCATCTGCTGGTCGCCGGCACCACGGGCTCGGGCAAGTCCGTCGCGCTGAACGCGATGATCCTGAGCCTCTTGTACAAATCGACCGCGAACGACGTGCGGCTCATCATGATCGACCCGAAGATGCTCGAGCTCTCGGTCTACGAGGGCATTCCGGGCCTGCTCGCGCCGGTCGTCACGGACATGAAGGAAGCGGCGAACGCGCTGCGCTGGTGCGTCGGCGAGATGGAGCGCCGCTACAAGCTGATGGCGGCGCTGGGCGTGCGCAACATCGGCGGCTACAACCGCAAGGTGCTCGACGCGATCGACGACGGCGCGCCGATCCTCGATCCGCTGTTCAAGCGCAAGGCCGAGGGCGAGACGGCGCAGCCGCTCGGCACGCTGCCGTACATCGTCGTCATCGTCGACGAGCTCGCCGACATGATGATGACGGTCGGCAAGAAGGTCGAAGAGCTGATCGCGCGCCTCGCGCAGAAAGCGCGCGCCGCGGGCATCCATCTGATCCTCGCGACTCAGCGGCCGTCGGTCGACGTCATCACCGGCCTCATCAAGGCCAACATCCCGAGCCGCATCGCCTTCCAGGTGTCCTCGCGCGTCGACTCGCGCACGATCCTCGATCAGATGGGCGCGGAGAATCTGCTGGGCCATGGCGACATGCTGTACCTGCCGCCGGGCACGGGGCTGCCGCAGCGCGTGCACGGCGCTTTCGTGTCCGATCAGGAAGTGCATCGCGTCGTCGAGGAGCTGCGCAAGCTCGGCGCGCCCGAGTACATCGACGCGATCGTCAATGCGCCCAGCGAAGACATCGGCGGCGCCGGCTTCGACGAGGAGGAGGGCGGCGGCGAGCAGGACGAGCTCTACGATCAGGCCGTGAAGATCGTCACCGAGACGCGCCGCGCCTCGATCTCCGGCGTGCAGCGGCGCTTGAAGATCGGCTACAACCGCGCCGCGCGGATCATGGAAGACATGGAGCGCGCCGGCGTGGTCGGCGAGCTGCAGTCGAACGGCATGCGCGAGGTGCTTGCCCCGCCGCCGCCGCCGCGCGACTGAGGACGAGGCCCGCATGTCGAGCACGAGACGTCTCTTCGCGCTGCTGCTCGGCCTGTGCGTCGCGCTGCCTGCGGGCGCGGACGGCCGCGCGCAGCTCGACGCCTTTCTGACCAAGGTCAGGTCCTTCCACGCGCGCTTCGAGCAGCAGCTCTTCGATGAATACGGCGAGCCGCTCGAGACCTCGCGCGGCGAAGTCGACATCGTGCGGCCGGGACGCTTCAACTGGTCCTATGAGCAGCCCTATCGCCAGCGCATCGTGTCCGACGGCAAGACGCTGTGGGTCTACGACGCCGATCTCGAGCAGGTGACGATCAACGAGGTCGATCTCGGGAGCAATGATTCGCCGGGCCGCCTGCTCGGCGATGAAGTGGACGTCGATGCGAGCTTTACCGTCGTCGCGCTGCCGGCCAGGGACGGCGTCGAATGGCTGAAGTTGACGCCGAAGGCGAGCGATCAGCAGTTCAAGGAGATCGAGCTGGGCCTGCGCGACGGCACGGTGGTCGCGATGCGGTTGAAGGACAATCTCGGCCAGACCACGGCGATCGGCTTCAGCGACATCGACCGCGAGGCGCAGATCGATCCCGCCGTTTTTCGCTTCGAGCCGCCGCCGGGCGTCGACGTCATCCGCGGTACGGGCTCGTGAGGTGAGCGCGGGGGCGCCCGATACGCGACCGCTCGCCGCCCGTATGCGGCCGACGCGTCTCGACGAGCTCGTCGGCCAGCAGCACATCCTCGGGCCCGGCAAGCCGCTGCGGCGCGCGCTGGACGCGGGCCATCTGCATTCGATGGTCCTGTGGGGACCGCCCGGCGTGGGCAAGACGACGATCGCGCAGATCATCGCGCACTGCGTGGACGCGCAGTTCCTCGCCGTATCCGCGGTGCTGTCGGGGGTGAAGGAGATCCGCGCCGCGATCGACGCCGCGAAAGCGCATGCCGGGCCGACGGTCGTGTTCGTCGACGAGGTCCATCGCTTCAACAAGGCGCAGCAGGACGCCTTTCTGCCGCACATCGAGGACGGCACGATCGTGTTCGTCGGCGCGACGACCGAAAACCCGGCCTTCGAGCTGAACAACGCGCTGCTGTCCCGTTTGCGCGTGTACGTGCTGCACGCGTTGACGCCCGCGGCGCTGCTCGAGCTGCTGCAGCGCGCGGCGCGGCTGCTCGCGGAGGAGGGCGGTCTCGCGATCGACGACGCGGCGCTGGCGCTGATCGCCGAGCTCGCCGACGGCGATGCGCGGCGCGGCCTGAACTTGCTCGAACTCGTCGCCGGCTACGCCGGGGATGCGCCCGTCACGCGCGAGCTGGTCGAGACCGTGCTCGCCGGCCCCGGCGTGCGGCGCTTCGACAAGGGCGGCGACGCGTTCTACGACCAGATTTCCGCGCTCCACAAATCCGTGCGCGGATCGGATCCCGACGCCGCGCTGTACTGGCTCGCGCGCATGCTCGACGGCGGCTGCGATCCCGTCTACCTCGCGCGGCGGATCACGCGCATGGCGAACGAGGACATCGGCATTGCCGATCCGCGCGCGCTGGCGCTGGCGCTCGATGCCTGGGACACTTTCGAGCGTCTCGGTGCGCCGGAAGGCGAGCTCGCGCTCGCGCAGGCCGTCGTCTACTGCGCCTGTGCCGCGAAGAGCAACGCCGTGTACGCCGCCTTCAACGCGGCTCGCGAGGACGTCGCGCGGCACGGCTCGCTGCCGGTGCCCGAACACATCCGCAATGCGCCGACCGGGCTCGCGAAGTCGCTGGGCCACGGGCGCGGCTATCGTTACGATCACGACGAGCGCGACGGCCACGCGCGCGGCCAGGTCTATCTGCCCGAGCCGCTGGTCGGCCGGCGCTACTACCATCCGGTCGAGCGCGGGCTCGAGCAGCGGATCGCGGAGAAGCTGCGCTGGCTGCGCGGCGAGGGCGGCGGCAAAGCCTGAGGCGCGTCCATCGCCGCTGTGCGCCGCGGCCGCTATAATCCGCGGCCATTCCTTCATCCACGCCACGCGGCCGCGCGCCGCCCGATGCCATCGCCATGCTCGATCCCCAACTGCTCCGTAACAATCTCGACGAGGTCGCGGCCGGGCTCGCCCGTCGCGGCTACACGCTGGACGCGGCGACCTACCAGGCGCTGGAGGCGCGGCGCAAGCAGCTACAGGTCGAGACTCAGAACCTGCAGGCCGAGCGCAACGCGGCGAGCAAGGCGATCGGCGCGGCGAAGGCGCGGGGCGAGGACATCGAGCCGTTGAAGGCCGCCGTCGGCACATTGGGCGAGCGGCTCGCGGCCGCCGAGGCGGCGCTGGAGACTCTGCAGGCGGAGTTCGAGCACTTCGCGGCCCACGTGCCGAACCTCCCGCATCCCTCGGTGCCGGACGGACGCTCGGAGGCGGACAACGTCGAGCTCAAGCGCTGGGGCACGCCGCGCAGCTTCGATTTCACGCCGCGCGATCACGTCGACCTCGGTGCGCTGCTCGGCGGTATGGACTTCGAAGCCGGCGCGATGCTCGCGAGCGCGCGCTTCGTGGTGTTGAGCGGCCCGATCGCGCGCCTGCACCGCGCGCTGATCCAGTTCATGCTCGATCTCCACACCGCGGCGCACGGCTATCGCGAAGTCTACGTGCCCTACATGGTCAACGAGCGCACGATGCGCGGCACGGGACAGCTACCGAAGTTTCGCGAAGATCTGTTCGAGATCCCGAAGCAGAACCTGTTCCTGATCCCGACCGCCGAAGTGCCGGTGACGAACCTGCTGCAGGATCGCATCGTCGAGGCGGCGCAGCTCCCATTCAAGTTCGTCTGCCACACGCCGTGTTTCCGCAGCGAGGCGGGCTCCTATGGGCGTGACACGCGCGGCATGATCCGACAGCACCAGTTCGAGAAGGTCGAGCTCGTGCAGCTCGTCGCGCCGGCGACGTCCTACGACGCGCTGGAACGGCTCACCGCGAACGCCGAAGCGGTGCTGGAGGCGCTCGAGCTGCCGTATCGCCGCGTCGCGCTCTGCACCGCCGATCTCGGCTTCTCCGCGGCCAAGACCTACGATCTCGAAGTCTGGCTGCCGGGCCAGAACGCCTATCGCGAGATCTCCTCGTGCAGCAACTTCGTGGACTTCCAGGCGCGGCGGATCAAGGCGCGCTGGCGCAATCCCGAGACCGGCAAGTCCGAGCTCCTGCACACGCTGAACGGCTCGGGCCTCGCGGTCGGGCGCACGCTGGTCGCGATCCTAGAGAACTACCAGGAAGCCGACGGCAGCGTCGTCGTGCCGGCGGCGCTGAGGCCTTATCTCGGCGGCTGCGAGCGGCTGCTCCCGGCCTGATTCTCTCCGGGACCGGGCGGGCGCGTCGGGGTGAGGAGATCCCGGGTTCCGCTCCGCTGCACCCGGACTACGGGAGTCGATCGTTGCGCGGCATTTCGTAGCCCGGGTGGAGCGCGCAGCGCGCAACCCGGGATCGGGCGTATCGGTATCGCGAGGATCCCGGGTTCCTCTTCGCTGCACCCGGGCTACGAGAACTGACCGTTCGCGCGGCATTTCGTAGCCCGGGTGGAGCGCGCAGCGCGTAACCCGGGATCGGGCGTGTCGATGTCGCAAAAATCCCGAGTGCCGCTACGCCGTGTCCCGCTTACATGAAAGACATCAGAAGCAGCACGAAGCCCAGCACGCCGAAGATCGGGATCAGCGCGCCGGTCCAGTCGCCCGGCTTCGCCTCCGGGCTGTTCTCCATCATCGCTTTCGCGCGCGGCAAGAGGAAGGCGATCATCAGGCCCAGGAACACCGCGCTTCCAATCTTCATCCAGTCCATATCGCTCGTTTCCCGGCTTGCGAAAAAAAACGGCCCCGCGAACGGGGCCGTGTGGTGCGCGTCGCGGGGACGCGGCGCTCAGTCGTCGCTGCCCGCGATACCGAGTAGCTGCAGCAGGCTCACGAAAATGTTGAACATGCTGAGGTACAGGCTGACGGTCGCGAGTACGTAGTTGGTCTCGCCGCCGTTCACGAGGCGGCCCGTGTCGTACAGGATGAAGCCGCTCATCAGCATCACCACGGCCGCCGACAGCACGACCGTCATCAGCGGCATCGCGAGGAAGATGTTCAGCAACATGGCACCGAGCACCACCAGCATGCCGACGAACAGGAAACCGCCCATGAAGCTGAAGTCACGGCGCGTCGTCAGCGCATAGGCCGACAGGCCCAGGAAGATGACGCCGGTGCCGCCCAGCGCGGTCATCACGACCTGCGGGCCGTTCGGCAAGGACAGGTACATGCTCAGCAGCGGGCCGAGGCCGAAGCCGAGCAGACCCGTGATCGCGAAGACTACGCCGATGCCGGCGGCGGAATTGGCCGTGCGCGGCAGCACGAACAGGATCAGGCCGAACGCCGCGATCGTGCTGATGAGATAGGTGCCGCGACCGAGATCGACTGCCATCGACAGCGCCGCCATGAGGGCACTGAACAGCAGGGTCATCGCGAGCAGCGAGTAAGTGTTGCGGATCAGCTTGTTCGTCTGGATGACGACGCCTTCCGAACGGTTGACGGCGATATTGGTCGGCATAGCGATGAAACCTCCTGAATGACGCCTCGCAGGGAAGCGCAGATGTTCCCAATGATAGGGACGAAGCGCGAAAGTTCAACCAAGCGCTACGCGGGATTCGGGAGCCCGCGCTTCGGTAAAACCGCACTATCGCGCGGGCAGCTTCGGGACGCCGGGCGTTGTCGGCACCTCACCGGGCACTTCGGTCGCCGCGGGCGGCAGGCGCGGCGGCGGCAGCGGAGCGCCCTGCACCGCGGGCGGCGGGCCGGGCGTCTGCGTGCAGTCACCGAGGCCTCGCGCGAGCGTACAGTCGTAGGGCCGCGGCGCCGGTCGCGCGTCGGGCAGCGTACTGGGCACCGGGAATTCCGGGGACAGATTGGGATTCGGCGGCGGCGTCGTTGCCGGCGGCTCGGTGGCCAGGGCGCCGAGCGGAATGCAGGTGCAGAGGAGGAGCAAGAGCAGATGACACGATCGCATGGCGGCTCTCCTTGTCCGGTGCTTCGATGGTAGGCACGCGCCGCCCACCGATCGGCCGGCCCCGCCGCAGCCCCGCGTAGGCGACCCGCCCGTGCCCCGGCGTATACTGCCGACCGCCGCACAGACCCGGAAGAGTGGCAGAGTGGTCGATTGCACCGGTCTTGAAAACCGGCAACGGGCAACCGTTCGTGGGTTCGAATCCCACCTCTTCCGCCAATAAAATCAGCTAATTACCGCTAATTTCTCGAACAAGAACATCCGAAAAAGCGACAGCGTGTACACTCCGTGTACAGTTCCAAAAACTTCGCGTAGCATTGTGGTCGCATAAAACGCGAACGCCCCGGGTGCTGGAAACACGCGGGGCGCTCTGACCACTTCCGACCTGATGAAGAGGTGCGGGCATGGCTACAGCGAAGCATAGCGCGACAGCGCACCGCGGGGTGCGCTGATGGCAACGATCCAGAAACTTGAACGCAAGGACGGCACGCGTTATCGCGTGCTCATCCGCCGCGCGGGCTACAAAACAACGACCAAGGTTTTCGAGAAGAAGCGCGACGCCGAAGCGTGGGCGCGCTCGCTTGAAGGCAACATCGATCGCGTCGACGACATGCCGGGCATTGAGGCGCGCCGCCACACGCTTGCGGACGCGATCGATGGGTTTATCGAAACCTACGACGGGAAGGACAGCATGGTGCCTTCGCGCCTTGCTTGGTGGCGCGATGAATACGGCACGATGCCGCTGTCCCGCTTCACGCAGGCGCAGGCGCGCGAAGGTCTTACACGGCTCGCACGACAGCCGGCGAAGTCATCGGCGGGTAAAGGGCGGGCGCGCTCGCTTGGCCGCGCGAAATCGAAGGCGACGATCAACCGCTATCTTGGCGCGCTGAGCATCGCGCTTAACTGGGTTGTCGAGGAACTGAAGTGGATCGCCCGCAACCCGGCGAAGGGCATCACACGCGGCAAGGAGCCGCGCGGCCGTGTGCGTTATCTGTCGGACGAGGAACGCAAGATGCTGTTGGCGGCCTGCGATGCGAGTGCGTGGCCGCAGCTCGGCCTATTGGTACGATTGGCGCTGAGCACGGGCGCGCGGCTGTCCGAGCTTCTGACGTTGACGTGGTCACAGGTCGACTTAGATCGCGGCGTCGCGCGCCTGTTCGAGACCAAGAACGACGAAGCACGCACGCTCGTGCTCGTCGCCGCTATCCGGGAACAGCTCGAACAAGTGCCGAAGGCGCAACGCACCGGGTTGCTGTTTCCGAGCGCCCGTGATTCGTCGAAGCCCCGCGCGTTCCGTCACGACTGGGACGCAGCGGTCGCTGCGGCAAAGCTCGACGATTTTCGCTTTCACGATCTGCGACATTCGTGCGCGAGTTACCTTGCGATGTCCGGCGCGTCCGCGCTCGAAATCGCTGACGTGCTCGGGCACAAAACGCTGATGATGGTGAAGCGTTATAGCCACCTGAACGCCGCGCACAAGGCGGCCCTGCTCGAACGCGTCACCGGTGGGTTACTCGAATGATCGGCGATACCGCGCTAACGGCAGGTTTCGACGACGATCCCGATGCGTGGGCGAAGCGCGACGCCGAACGTCGGCGCGTCGACGCGCTGCTGCCGCGCGTGCGCGCGTTCGTCTATGCAATTCTTCTCGACGGCTACCGAACGAACGCGTGCGATTTCAGAGTATTGATGCAGAACGCGCGCCGCGCCGCGCGCGGACTTCCGCCGTTCGAACAGCATCGGCTGCTGGGCGCCTTGGCGGTGGCTGCGCTCGAAACTGAGGTGATAGCGCGGAAGGGCCGCGGCCGCCCCCCCCGTGCCGCAGGCTCTTTGCGACCTCGCCGCTGAACTGGTGGACACCGTCCGCGAGCGAGAAGCCCTGCCAACGAAAGCGAACGCGCGCGGCGAGAAAACCTGCTACGAACGCGTTGCCGAACTGCTAGCCGAGTTCGGCGTCATCAATTCCGCGAAGACGATCGAAGCCTGGGCGCGGGGCGCTGGGCCTCGGAAAATCGAATAGTCGAGGGCGACGCCAACCCCCCGCACCGCAAATCATCACCGCACCTAGCAACTACATGAGGTGCGGTGATGAACCCGGCTACTTCCAACAGCGCGGCGCCCAGCGCGCCGCGCATTGAACTCGACGACCTCTTCCCACTCGACGATCCACCGGTGCCGCTGAAGGCGTCAACGATGCGCTGGTACTCGCGGCACCGCGAGTCGAACGGCTTCGCACGCTGCATGGTGCGGATCGGCAAGCGTGACTTTGTCGTGCGCAGCCGCTTCGCCGAGTGGCTCGGCAAACAGCTTGAGAGCCAGCCGCCCTCGCCACCGGCGCGGCGGCGAGGGGGTGGGCGATGAGCGCCCGCGATGTACTCAACGATCCGCGGCGGGTTGGTCCGCCGGAGTCGAAAATCCCGCGCTACATCGCCAACCCGGAGCCATCGACGCTTGCGCGCGACCTGCTGCAAGCGCAAGACACGTTGACGCCGGAAGAGTGGCTAGTGGTAGTAGGCCAGCACTGGGCCTATTGCGATCGCCTAACGGAATGCGCGGCTGAATACGCCGAAATCTTCGAAGGGCTAACAGATTCCGGAATTCGTTTGATGATGGACCTCGCTGCGGATGCCGCGTGGCTCGATCTGCCTGACGTGGTAACGCTGTATCGCGGCTGCTTCGAGGGAATCAACGAGCCCGGTCTTTCTTGGACACTGTCGAGAAAGGTCGCAGCAGGGTTCCCCTTCCTCGCTTGGTATCTGATGCCAGAGCACCGGGCGCTGTTGTTGTCGTGTCGCGTCCCGAAGTCACGAGTCGCGCTGAGCTATTGGCGGGGAGAGTTCGAGGCCATAAGCCCGGACGCGTACAAGTTGGCTCGTGCGGGCAAAGTGACGCGGGAATATCTGTTGCCGCCCGGCGCAGGGCAAGCGCTGCGTTACGAGTGCGGCATCTGCGTGAATGGGGCGCGTCATGCCTAACGCCAGCGGAAGAGACCCCGCGGCCGTGGTGGCGGCGCGCGGGGCGGAGGGGCATGCGGACAAGCAGAACGGCTCCGAGCGTAGCGCAAATCGCGATGCGGTATCCGCCACCGGCGAAAGCATCCGGCGCCACCTGCCCGAGCTGGCCGCATTCCATCGGTGGATCGTGCGCGACTTCGGCAAGGCGCCGCTGCACCCGTCGAGACTCCGTGCCGCGGACGCGAGCGATCGCCGGGTCTGGTGTCCGCTCGACCACGCGTTGACCGTCTGGCGCACCTACCCGAAGCGCGTCGCCGGCGTCGGCTTCGTGCTCACGGACGTCAACGTCGAGCACCCCGAGCTGCGCCTCGTCGGCATCGATCTCGACAGCGCCTTCGACGAGCTCGACGAGCTCAAGCCCTGGGCGCAGCGCATCGTCGACGCGGCGGGCCCGTGCTATTGGGAGCGCTCACCGTCGGGCCGCGGGCTGCGCGGCTTCATGCGGGGCACAATTCCCAGCGAACTTACCCAGCGCTTCGCCGGTGGGGGCGTCGAGCTCTACGACGGCCGCAGCAAGCGCTACTTGACCGTCACAGGGATGCGGCTATGACGACCCTGCCTGAAGGCAGCGCGGACGCGCTGTACGCCGCCTGCGTGGGCGTGGTGGCCGAACTCAAGGGCACCGCGCACAGCGCCGCCCGGCCGCGCGGTGAACGGCCGCCGTTGCGGGCGGATTGGTGCTGGTCGCGGGTCACTGCCGACGCTCAGTATCGCGAATGCATCAGCTACGCGAGCGACGATTCCGTCGCAGCGCTCGAGGACGCAAGCGATCGCTCCGATGCGCTACAGGCCTTCGCGAAGGAGCTGTGCACCGCGCACGACGACGTGACGGTGCTCAATGTGCTGGTGATGACACCGGCAGCGCTCGCGACCGCGGAGCGCCATCGCGAAGGGCGCAGGGCCAAAGCAATCGACTATCTGTGGGCGCAAGTGCAGGACGCGCGTCGCGTTGTCGGTCCGCCCATCGCCGAGCGCTTCGAAGACCTCACCAAGGGCGAAGGCACGGCGCCGGCAGGGCGTGCGCTCGAGCTGCCTGACCTCGACATTGACGCACTGAGCGCGGCGCGTTTCGTCGATGTCGAGCCGCCGCCGCAGGAATTTGTCGGACCTTTCCCGCACCCCACCACTGGCGTTGTCTCCGGCGGCGGCGGCAGCAGCAAGTCGACGTTCATGCAGGCGATGTCCACGGGGATTGCCACGGCGGTCGATGTGCTGGGCGTGCCCGAATGGGTGCCGGATGCGCCTAGGAAGGTGCTGATGTTGTCGGCGGAAGAGTCAACGGACGATCTTCACCGTCGGCAGCACGCGCTGATCCGCGGCGTCGAAAAGTTGGATTTCATCGACGACATGTTCGGCGATCGCCTTGAGCGCGGCCCGCTGCTGCGCGAGCGCCTTCACGACGGGCGCTTCACCCTGGCCAGCACGCAGGGCATGCGGATCGAGCTGGTCGACGAACGCGGCCGGCGCAAGGGCGCCGACTGGCTGCGTCGGCAGATCGACCGCGGCGAATTCGACCTCGTCGTGATCGACCCGGTCGCAGCGTTCCGCACGGGGCCGGAGGACGCGCTTCAGCCGCTGATCGACCTCGGTCGCGAGATCAACGAGAAGCACGCCTGTTCCGTCGTCTACATCCACCACACGAACAAGGCGAGTAGGGGTACAGACCAGGCCCGCGAAGCAGCCGCCGCGCGCGGTGACTCCGCGCTGCTCGACGGCGCGCGCTTCGGCTTCGGCGTCGCCGGCATGACGGCCGACGAGGCGACCCGGCTCAAGGTCGACGACCGCAAGCTTTACACAGGCGTGCGGCTGTCCAAGGCGAACTATACCGCCGAGTCCGACGTGCTCTGGTTCGTCCGAGGACATGCCGGGGTGCTCTACGCGACCAGCTTCGCGCCCCTGGCCCAGCGACGTGCCGACCAGCGCGGCACGCAGCGCACGGCCGTGCTGAAGCTCGTCGCCGAGCTCGAGGCCAAGGAGCTACGGACGTCAAAGTCTGAGCTGGTGGCGCGCATCAAGGACGCGAAAATCGCGACACGCGACGCGGCACGCGCTATCGTCGAGGATTTGATCGGCGAAAAAGCCCTGCGCGTCGAGTATGGGGATCCCGGCGACACCGAGCGGCGCAGCTTGCCGCACGGCTGGATACTCACCGGGGAAGTGGCATGACGGCCTGCAAGTTTTTTGCAGGAAGGTCGGCGGCGGTTCGCCAACCTTTTCTCGCCAAGCCCGCGGACCTTACGCAAAAAGGTTGGCGCGCGGCGCCTATTAAGGGCGCCGCCGCATACCTTACCTTTCGCGCCGGGCTTATGGGCCGCCGACCTTCCGGGCCGCAAAAATCTTGCACCCCCGGTGCGCCATCCCGCACACACCCCGACACGCCAACGCGCACGCATGCGCGCGAGGCCGCCGGGCTTGCTGCAAATTTGCAGCAATGGTGCGAGCCATGAATACCATCCCCCGCGGTGACTTCTGGCTGTACGAAACCGTTCTCCGACAAAAGCCGCGCAGGGCGGAGTGGCAGCTTGGCCTAGTCGACGCCCCCGTGAGGTATCCCGCGCACGGCAACCTGAAGGTGTTGAGCATCGCGCGGATGCTGATCGAGCACCCCCTGTGTCAATTCCCTGCCGGGGCGCTGGGGTACTCGCGATCGGACAACGAGCTTCACGTTTTTCGCGATCGGCTGCTCACTCTGTTCCAGGACCTGGCCGCGCAGAATCAGGATTCGGGGCTCGACGCTATGTCCCACGCGCTCGGGCGCTGCCTGATTCACGAGGACGGCAACCTGCGCTTTGAACCGCGTCCCGGCATCCGATTTCGAACACGGATACGGGCGGTTTATGTTACGAAAGCCCACCCCGACGTCCCCACCGGTGTAGCGTCTCCCCATGGACGTTGACGCTCTTCGCGAGAAGCTCGAGGCCACGCGGCAAGACCTGCACGTAGCGATCCGCGCTCATGCGCGCGCCGTCGAAAACTACCTTGCGTGGGGCACCGGAGAGCAGGACGTCATCACGACTTGCGAGCAGCGCCGTGCGATTGAAGCGCTCGAAAGTTCACTGGCGACGCTGCTGGACGATTACGAAGAGGGCATGACTGATGATGCTTGATCACCAAAACATTTTTTCTTGGGACCAAACGATCGTTGCCAGCGCCGCGAGCGCGAATGCATTCGACCTTGGCCCTTCGTCCTACGATCGGGGTCCGGGCGAAGGGCTCGTGATCGCCGCCTTGGTGACGGAGGCCTTCACGCTCTTGACCTCGCTTGAGATCAAACTCCAATGCGACAACGACGTGAACTTCGGCACGCCGCGCGATCTCACGAAGTTGTCGCTCACGCTCGCCGAGCTGTCAGCCAAGCGCCGGATCACGCTGCCGGTGCCGAAGGAGCGCGTCGAGCGTTACCTCCGGCTCTATTACACCGTGACCGGCGACGGCCCGGGCGCCGGACGCCTCAGCGCTTGGCTCACGCCCGCCGACCACGTCGATCAGAACAACGACTTCCGAGCGGCGTGAGGGCAGCCAGCATGAGCGCGGAAGCGAAACAACTGACCAACGCGGAAATCGGGCAGCTTGCGTTAGCGGCACGCGATGCGGGGGCTTTGCCAAAGCTCAGCGCCGCGGAAGTTCCGAACCGCGCGACCTTCGAGGCCGTGCAGAAGCAGGAGCGACAGGCGGCAGCGCTGCATCCCGCCGTGCCGCTCGTCGACGTGCGGCGGTACTCGCGCTACATGGAGGTTCCGCCGGGCAAGCTCGCCGCCGAAGAACAGGAATATAGCCGCGAGTTCGCTTCGCTCGGCATCGACCCGCAGACCGCGAACCACATAGTGAATCGCGTGATGTGGAACGCGACGGCGAATGCGTCGAAACGCGAACGATACGCGCAGCAGGAGTGGACCGAGCACGCGATGGGCCAGATGACAGACGGCGCGTGGGCACGCACGCGAGGCGACGTCAGCGCATGGCTATCGAAAAACGCGCCGAAAGTTCTGGCCATGCTCGATAAGAGCGGCGCGAGTAACGACTCCGACGCACTGCGCGAGATCTACGAGGCGTACAAGAGCGCCCGAGGCCGAGGCCGCGCGTGAGCTTCGCTGCTACGGCGCTGACGCCGCAGGGCTTCGACACCCCCGCCCGGCTGCCGAACCGAACGGGATGGAACGTCTTGCGCTTCGCGGTTCTCGCGCATGCAGTCTACTGCGTGCCGAGTCGCCGCGTAGAAGGCCATCGGCTCATTCCGCGGGAGCCCATCGGCTGGATAGACGACGAGCGGGGCCGGGGCTGGGCATTGGTGCGACACGAGTGCGAGTTCCTCGATAGCGTCAGTCGACGCGACGGCCGACGCGAGTGCGCGGAGTGCGAATCGAGCTACGTGATCGCGCTTGGGCACGACGAGCCGCGCGCCCCCGGTGAAGCGATTGTGTTCCGGCTCGACTATTTCGACGACGAGGGATGGCGCGCAGCGGCCATCGGGTAATGAATGCGCAAATTGACGGCCGCCGAACGCGCGGCGTTTCTCGAAGCGCTGGCGCGCGGGCACACAGTGTTGGCGGCAGCGAAGATCATCGGTCACGGACGAAGCACGCTGTACGACTTGCGCCGCACTGATGCCGAATTCGCGAAAGCGTGGGAAGGGGCATGCGCCGACAGCGCCGAATTACTGGAAGAGGTCGCTTTCCAGCGGGCGGTTGAAGGCGTCGAGCGAAAGCTGTTCTATCAGGGTGTCGAGGTCGGAGTCGTTCGCGAATACAACGACAACCTGCTCGTTCAACTGCTCCGCGTTCGCGCGCCGGCGCGATGGGGTAATCGCTTGAAAGTCGATGCTTCGCTCGAAGTCGACATCGCCGCCGAGATCCTCGCCGCGCGCAAGCGGGCTGGATTGCCGGCGGTGACGCCCGCGCCCGAGGAATCCCCAGCCGCGTCGCTTTCGCAGGACATCGTCGACGCGCGTGCTCGCGCTGGGCTACAGGCGCCGCAGACAACGGAGACCGAGACGGATGTCGACCCTTTCAGCTAGCGCGGTCGGCCATTACGCTGGACGGATCGCCGACGACGCGGGCGTCGTGTGGTTGCTGTACCTCGGTGAAGAATGCGAAGGCGGCATGGCGCTTACGCTAACTGCCGTGCGCGCGGACGCGACGCATGTGCGGTGGGGCGGGCGGGTTTGGATCATAGACCTCATCGTGACGAGCGACGCGGGCATCGATCATGCCGCCGGCCGCGGCTCCGCGTTCTTTGCGCGATTGCGTGAGCACTTCCGAGAGGCGATGCAGGGCGACACGATCGTTTTGGCCCCCGGCGCATTCCATGCACCGACTACGAATACGTCCGAGGCGTTCCACTGATGAGCTTTTTTGATTCGATCTTGGACTTCTTCGGCGGCTTCGACCTCGGCGATGCGTTGATGGCCGTCAGCACCGCCAGCACCGTGCTGGGCGCCGGCGCAAGTGCGTACGGTGCCTATCAGCAAGCCGATGCAGCGAAGGAGGCCGCGAGCTTCAACGCGCAGGGCTACGAGCAAAATCGCGTCTACGCCGAGCACCAGGCGAAGGACGCGATCGCGCGCGGTGAAGAGAGCGCCCGTCGATCACGCATGGCGATGCGCATGCTCATTGGTGCGCAGCGTGCACGGCTCGCGGCGAACAACGTCAGGGTCGACAGCGGTTCGCCCCTGGCGGTGCAAATGGACACGCGCATGCTCGGCGAGCTCGACGTGGCGATGATCCGCGAAAACGCCAAGCGCGAGGCCGACGGTTATCGCAACCAAGGTGCGAGCTACGGCGTGCAGGCCGCCTTGACACGGTCGCAGGGCGACAGCATATCGCCCTTCCTCGCCGTCGCGCCGACGGTGCTCACGAGCGCGGGCAGCGTGGCCGACAAGTGGCTACGGTTCAAGCAAGCGTACACGCAAACGAAGTGACCCATGCCTACAGTCCCACTCAGCCCCGGGCAACAGATCGAGCAGCGTCCGATCGCCGAGCGCCGTGCCGTCACGGGCGCGAGCCTCGATCACTTCGGCGCCATCACCGGCCGACAAGTCGCGCGTGTAGGCGATGCGCTCGGTATTACCGGTGACATGCTGGCGTCCGTCGCGATCGTCGACCGGCGTCGGCGCATGGCCGAAGAGAGCGCGCTTAAGTCGCAGCAGGATGCCGACACCGTTCGCCGCAGCGAAGTTGCCTACGAGACGTCGGCAAGCGCGTTGCTCGACGATCCTGCTAAAGGTCTGCTCGCCACGCGCCGGGGTGTGAATGCCGCAGGCCTGACGCGCGACGTCGAGCACGAGCTCACGCGGCTGCGCAGCGAGGCGAAGGCCGGCGCGCCGCCGGAGCTAGCCCCGGTCATCGACGCGAAGCTCGACGTGTCAGCGGAAATGATCCGCCGCCGGGTGCGCGGCTATGAAGTGCAGGAGACGAGGAAGGCACAGGCCGAATCGCTTTCGGCCAAGCTGCAGACGTCAGTGAATGGCGCCGTCGCCAATGCCACAGACCCGCAGGCGCGTGCAGTCTATGCCGCGCAAGGGCTGAACGCGCTCGAAGTCGCGGCCGAGCTTCACGGCTGGTCGCCCGAGGTCCGCGCGAACGAAATCGCGACCTTCGAAACGACGCTGCACACGAAGACGATCGACGCGCTGATCGCCGCCGACGAGAGCGGTGCGACGGCGCGGGAATACTTCAAGTCGCACCGAGACGATATCAGCGGCACCGCGCGCACCATCGTCGAGGAAAAATTCGACCAGCTGCGTCGCGCTCAGGAAGCCGAGCAGGCGCGGCGCGAGGCCGAGGCCGATCGCCTTGTGGATCGTGTCGAACGCATGAGCCTGAGCCCGTTCCCCGTCAGCGCTGAGGCCATGGCCGAGGCCGAGCGCCAAGTGCGCGGCACGCCGGCCGCGGTGCGACTGGCCGAGTTGCAGCAGGAGATTGAAGAACGCGCCCAGTTCGCCCGCGAGACGCCGGCGGAAATGGCGCGGCGGCTGGCCTTCGCGCACGCGACGCTGCAGGAAGAGGGCATCGACGACTTAACGGACGTCGAGTACGTCAAACGCCGGGCTGAAATCTTCAAGGCGACGGTCGAGACGCTGCGCGATGATCCCGTCGGTTACGCCGAGGGCCAAGGGCTCGCGCCCGCGACGCCGCTCGACACGCGATCGCCGACGGCGCTGCTCGCCGGGCTCCGTGCTCGGGTGCCGGTGCTCACGGGCCTGCGCGCGACGCATGGCGCAGCGCCGAAAGCCTTGCGTCCGGCCGAAGCGGCCGCGCTCGCGGAACAATTCAGCCGGTCGACGCCGAGCCAGCAAGCGGAATTTTTACGCGTGATGGAGGCCGGCATCGACGATCCGGAGATCTATCGCGGCACCGTCGGGCAACTGGCATCGGGCGCACCGCTGGTGGCATTCGCCGGGCGCCTGGCGGCCGAGGAATCGTTGAACAACGAACCGCTCGCGTCGACCGGCTCGGCTGCCGCACTCGTGCTCGAGGGCGCGGCGCTGTTGAACCCGACGAAGGAATCCGACGACAAGGCATTCCCGATGCCGAAAGCATCGGACCTGCGGTTCACGCTGAACGACCTCACAGGCGAGGCCTTTGCCGATGCGCCGGAAGCGCGAGAGCAGATCCGACAAGGTGTCGACGCCGTCTATGCCGCGCTGTCGGCGCAGGCCGGCGACTACAGCGGTGTCCTCGACACGGAGCGGTATCGCACGGCCGTTGACAGGGTGACGGGCGGCGTTATCCGCGTGAACGGGAAAGAGATCCTGAAGCCGCACGCGATGCCCGAGCACGAATTCCTGCGCACGCTCGAATCGGTCGACGCGTTTGACGTCGAAATGCTCGGCGGCGTGCGCGGCTTCAGCAATGCCGAGGCCGCCGAAGCGATCCGCGACGGCGAGTTGGTCAACTTCGGCAACGGTTACGCGGTCCGCGACGGCGGCAAGTATCTCGTGCGACCTGATGGCTCGATGTTCATCTGGCGCCCGAGCGCGACGATAGTGCGCCAATGGCGCAGGGGTGAACGCTGATGGCGCAATTCCTCTTCGACGACGAGCGATACACGGCGCGCATTCACGAACGCGCACTTGCCGATCATGCGGACGCGCCGCAGCTCGGCGTGCTCGAGCAGGCGGGCCTTGGCGTGATGCGGGGCGGTGCGCAGATGGCGCGCACGGCGGGGCTGGCCGCGGGCGCGGTTGCCGGGCTCGGTGGCACGAACGCGCAGGACGCGGTCTTTGAGTTCGCCGACGACAGCCTGACCGACGCCCTCCATTATTGGACCCCGGACCCTCGCACGACGACGACGGCCGGCCGCATCGTCGGCGGGCTGGCCGAAGTGGCATTGCCCTTGCTGGCCGGCGGTGGCAATCCCACCGCATTGATGGCAAACGCCGCGTTCAACTCGGCCGAGCGCGTCAGCGACGCCGGCGCGGGGCCGTTGACCTCGGCCGCGGTCGGCATGCTCGACGCCGCGGCCATTGCCGCAGGCTTCCGTATCCCGGCCGTGGGCTCGACGCTCGCGCGCTCCCTTGCCCTGGGCGTGGCCAGCAACCCGGTGCTCGGGGCCGTCACGGAAGGCGCGCAGGGCGCGCTCCTGAGCGCCACAGGCAACGACGCCGCGGCCGCGATGTTCGACCCCTTCGACCTCGAACGCCGCGGCGTCGAGACCCTGCTCGGCCTCGCCTTCGGCGGTCTGGCGCACACGCTGGCGCGTGGCGCGCGTGGCGCTGCGCCCGATGCCGACGTACCCCCGGCGCCGCGCGACGCGCCTGCGGGCTCTGCGTTCGACGTAGAGCCTGTTCTCGCCGACCCGCCGAACCCGCTCGGGCTCGATACCGACGCCCTGCTGACCTACCGCAACGCCCAGCACCTCGAGGCGGCAGCCCCGGGTGCGATCCCGGACCTGCGGACCGCGAATGCCCATGCCCGGGCCATGCGCGAGCAGCTCGAGGCCTTCGCCGAGGGCCGCGAGGCGGACATCGGTCGGGCCCTGGGCGACGTGCAGTTCCCACGCCCGACGGCGCTCGACGACGGCGTCCGCGCGGCCGAGGTAGAGCTCGCGCCGGTGCTCGAAGCGCATGCCGTCGACCTCGATAGCTACGACCGCGCCTTGCCGCCGCGCCAGCGTGCCGAGGCGGTCGCCGCGCGCGAGGACATCGCGGACACGCAGAACCGGCTCGCGGCGCTCGACGAAGATCCGCCGCTCGTGCTCGAAGACGGCACCACGACCACCGCACGGGCGGCGCTGGCGCAGGTCGACGCGAACGTCGAGCGCGTGCGCACCGGCTTCGGCCCCGCGGTCGAGGCCGCGATTACTTGCATGCTGAGGCGGATCTGATGGCAGGCGAAAATCCCTGTATCGAGGCGATGACGAAAGCAGCCAAGGCCGCAGGCATCGAGCTGACCGTCGACGATATGGAAGCGATCTCGACCGGGACCATGCGCACCTTGCGTCGCGAACTCGGGCGCTTGAACGCGGCGCGCGCCGGCGCCGCCGGTGACGTCACGGCAGACGCGCTGGTGAGGATGCGCGATCGCGTGCTGGCCACGCTGACGCACGACGCGCTACTGGCGAAGCGGCGCATCGCGCTCGCCGTCGAGCGCAACCTCGCGAACCGCGCCACCATCGACGCGCACCCCGACGGCCCAGCGCGCGGGCTCCTGAGTCTGCTCATCAAGGACAAGGCCGACCGCGGCCGGACGTTGAGCGTCGAGGACCGGGCACGGGCCATCGGCCGGGCTGCGAATGCGCAGCTCGTCGACAGCTTCGAGCGCGTGGCACCGGGCTGGCTCGGCCTCCAAGACCAGCCCGGGGCCTCGTCGGCGATGGTGCGCGCGATGTTCGGTGAAGACCTGTCGCGCTGGGCCGACCTGTCGCCCGAGCTGCGGGCCGAGCTCAGGGCCGGCGCCGACGCGTGGCGCGCGGTGACCGACAACCTGCGCGAGCGCTTCAACCTCGCCGGCGGCGACATTGGTCGACTGATGAATTGGGCTTTACCCATGTCGCACAGCGCCGAGCGCGTGCGCCTGCGTGGTGTCGATGAATGGGTCGCCGACGTGCTTCCGCTGCTCGATCGCTCGCAGTACCTCAACGTCGACGGCTCGCCGATGTCGACGGCGCAGGTGAAGGAACTCCTATACGCGGCGCATGACACCATCAGCACGGGCGGCGTCGTCGACGCGCCGCGCTTCGGGCCGGGCATGATCGCAAAGCGCCATGCCGATCCGCGCGTGCTGTTCTTCAAGGACGCTGATTCCTGGCTGCGATACCACGAGCGCTACAGCGATCGCACCGTGGCCGGGATCATGGCTGGCCATATCGACGGGCTCGCGCGCGATATCGCGCTGGTCGAGGTACTCGGCCCGAATCCGCACAACGCATACAAGCAGATGCGCGCGACGCTCGAGGCCGGCGGCGCGACGGGCCGGGAACTGACCTACGTCGACAACGTGTTCGCGCATCTCACCGGTGAGGCTGCGCGCGTCGAATGGCAATCGCTCGCGCGCTTCGCGCAGAACGTGCGCAACGTGCAGGTGGCCGCGAAGCTCGGCGGCGCGGTGCTGTCGAGCGTCACCGATTTTGCGTCGGCGCTCGTGACCGGGCACTTCAACCGCCTGCCGTTCATGCAGCACATCCGGAACACCATTACCGCGCTGAACTCGCTGAGCGTCGATGACGTGCGACTGGCGCAGCGCGCAGGGCTCGGACTCGATGCGATGATCGGCGAGATCAACCGATGGACCGATGAAACGATGGGCGGCGGCTGGACAGGCAAGACCGCAAGCGCCGTGATCCGGGCATCGGGCCTGCAGGCGCTGACCGAAGCGAATCGGCGCGCGTTCTCGGTCACGATGATGTCGGCACTCGGCGACCTTTCCCGCAAGCCCTGGGCCGCGCTCGAGGCGGCCGACGTCGCGCGGCTCGAAGGCTACGGCTTCACCGCTGGCGATTGGACGGCGCTGTCGCGCGTCGCGCTCGAGGATTGGGGCGGCGGGAACTCGACGATGTTGACGCCGACCGCGATCGGCCGGCTCACCGATGACGCCCTCGGCGCGACTGGCGCAGCGGCAGCGCGGATGCGCAACGAGCTGGTGAGCAAGACGCTCGGCATGATCTTGAGCGAGGAAAGTTACGCGATCGTCACGCCGGGTGTGCGAGAACGCGCCTTCATGATCGGCGGGCTCAAGAAAGGCACGCCGGCCGGCGAGCTGGCGCGCTCGGTCTGGCTGTTCAAGTCGTTTCCCGTGGCCGTCATCGCGAAACATTGGATGCGCGGGTGGGGCAGGCCCACCGCGGGCGGCCGTGCTGCCTATCTCGCGTCCTATTTCGTCGGCTCCACAGTGCTCGGTGCGGTAGCGCTGCAATTCAAGGACGTGGCCAAGGGCCGCGAGCCTCGCGAAATGGACACGCGCGCATTCTGGTCGGCCGCGTTCCTGCAGGGCGGTGGCGCTGGCATCTTCGGCGACTTCCTGTTCAGCGATCAGAGCCGCTTCGGCCGGAGCGTCGTCGAGACCGCGGTCGGGCCGATTGGCTCGCTCGTCGGTGACGTCTACGACCTGACGCTAGGCAACATGCACGAGGCAGCGCGCGGTGAGCCCACGGACGCCGGCGCGGAAGCCCTGCGCTTCGTCCAGGCGAACACCCCTGGCATGAGCTTGTGGTACGCGCGCACGGCGCTCGATCACCTCATCTTTCACGAATTGCAGGAATACATGAGCCCGGGCTATCTCGCGCGGATGAAGCGCCGAGTGAAAGAGGAAACGGGTCAGGGCTTTTGGTGGACACCGGGCAGGTAATTACTCAATCCAAGGAGACACAGACATGCAGATCATCGCCTTCATTCTCGCGCTTTGCTTCGCGCCGCTCGCATCCGCGTTCGATCCAATCGGCGGAGCGCCGAAGTTCTACAACAGCACCGGCAGCAAACAAGTAAAGCCAACAGGCGGGAGGCTGCAAAGCGTTCAAGCCTACAGCGGCACGTCTAGCGTTCAGTTCTTCGACGACGAAGACGGGACATGCGACGAGAATGCGCTTACCGGTACGTTGACGCTGACGGCGGACGCGCCGCCTCAGCAGCTTGCCTACGATATGGCGTACGGAATCTGCATGCTGGTGACGGGCTCGTCGCCCGAAGTTACCGTCGTCATTAGGTAGGGCTCTACTTCCCTGCGTACTTCCGCAGGTTCGGAAGAGGCCCCCGTCGCATTACGTTTTGCAGTTCCATGCCGCTCGCGCGGCGTTGCGCTTCTTCCAGCACCCCCGCGAACACAATCACGGCGCCCGTGGAGCTGATGAACGGCTCGATGCCGCGCCGCCGCAGCCACTTGATTTGATCGCCGCGGCGCTTGTAGCCGGTGATTTGCGCTAGCTCTTCGGGTGTAAGGATGTTCATAGTCGCTCCTTCCGCCTTGACGTTTTACGATAAGCGTAATACTATTTTTGCATGATTCAAGGGTTCCGTTGCCGAGACACGCAAAAGCTGTTCGAGGGCGGGAGCCCACGGCGCTTCCGGGCTTTTAAGGACGCGGCGGTCCGAAAGCTCACCTATTTGGACTCTGCGGCGGAGCTGCGCGACCTGGCGTCACCGCCGGGCAACCATTTGGAAAAGCTCGGCGGGGATCGCAAAGGACAGCACAGCATCCGAATCAATGACCAGTGGCGAGTCTGCTTTGAATGGACCAAGGCAGGCCCCGCCAACGTAGAGATAGTGGACTACCACTAGGAGAAGGATTGTGGCACGACCAACCAACGGCATGAGGCCGGTGCACCCGGGCGAAATCCTATGCAAGGAGTTCCTCGAGCCCCTGGGCATGAGCGTCAACGCGCTCGCGATGGAACTCCGGATCCCGGGCACGCGCCTGCACGAAATCGTACACGAGCGGCGCGGGATAACCGCCGACACAGCGGTGCGCTTGGCGCGTTACTTCGGGACCACGCCCGAACTCTGGATGACGCTGCAGGCGACTTACGACTTGAAGACGCTGCCGAAGCGTAAAGAAATCGAGGCACGTGTATCGCCTAGAGCGGCGTAGCGCGTACCGCGAAGAAGCGCCCCCGCACGGTGCTGATTCCACCGTGCGGGGGCTAACCACAAAGACCTAAACAGGAGGCCTTATGGCTAACAGTTATTGTATCCCCGAAACCCTTCCCGATGACTCTCGCGACGGCTGGTACTGTCAGGAGTGCGACGAAGCGTTAGAGCAAATCAACGCGATCGGCGCATTGCTCCGCGCGCTGCCGTCGGGCGGCGAGGATGGGCCCTTTGCCCCGGCGCCTGTGCCGACGCACGCGATGCGTGCTATCGGCCGGTTGATCATGCAACTCGCCGATCGAGCGACGGCAGCGCTGCCGCCGGCGGAGGGGGTGAGCCATGGCTAATCGCAAGGCTTTTACCCGAGCACCGGCCGACATCGGCCTGCGCGACACCACCGAAGCGATATGCCGAAAGCTGAAGGCGATCGCCGATCTGACGCTGCTGGCCGGCGACAGTCCGGACAGCCCTATGCTGGGCACGCTCACGCAGTTGGGCAATATCCTGCATGGCTTGGCCGATGAAGGCCTTACGGCGCTGGCCGGGGAGGTCTGAGCCATGGGCATTCAGACCGACACCAACAAGCGCAGCGGCTTCGTCTGTTACACCGGCAGCCGCGAAGAGCTGATCGCCGCAGGCGTCGCGGTTGACGCGATGTTCCCGCCGGCGCCGAGGACGCGACGCTACTGGACGGGCATGCGAACCCCGCCGGTGGCGGACCACTTCAAAACGACGAAGGTCGGCGCGTTGTGGCGCGTCTCTCGGGAGCTGGGCTGGGAAGATCAGGACTACATCCGCGAGCAGCACGCGGCGCGAGAGGCGGAGCGCGAGGCGTCTTACAAGGGATACCTGCGCGGGCATGCTGAAGTGCTTGCCGCGCAAAAGATCGCGCGGCAGCCGCGTAGCGTCGAAGCCTTCCGAGACGCCAAATTAAGAGCACTGGTGCCCCTGTGGGGTGACGTGGAGCCCGCCGGCGGTTATTCCTTCGACGACGCAACGGTCGGCGAGATCCGCGATCTGGTCCTCGAAATCGCAGCGCTCATCACGAATGCCGAAGTGCGATTTTCCCCGGCAAAGCGCCTGATGGCCGAGGCCGAGCTGCGCGCGCCGCTTCTGGCCGAGGCCGAAGGCGAATAGCCCCTACCGACTTGCCGCCGCGCTTCGGCGCGGCGGTGCTTCTGTCCACGTCGAATACTCGACCACGTCGCGCACGGTGCGGCGCGGCCGCTCGAACTTCTTCGCGATCCTCAGCACGGGCATGCCGGCATCGTGACACTGACGCATCAGCTCGACCTCGTCGAACGTCAGCACGGCACGTGGGTGGTCTTCACCGTGGAGGAACATGGGCAGCGCGCTCCCTGAAGGGCTCGCGCGCGATGGTAACGGCGAAGGCGACGGGGCATGCGCCAGTGGGCGGGCGTGTACATTCCGTGTACATCTCGGCGCCCCAAGCCGCACAAAACGGGCAGCCGTGCGCACAAAGTTACGGCCCTAAGTTATTGATTCTATGCCATACATCTTTGTGTAGTTTTGTGTTGTAAGTGACTGTATTGTAAGAAGAAAGGTCTTGAAAACCGGCAACGGGCAACCGTTCGTGGGTTCGAATCCCACCTCTTCCGCCACCCGCTCACGCGTCCGACATCGACTCCTAATCAGCGGGCCGACCGCTCCGAAACGAACCTCAGCCCCACCCCCGGCTCGGTGATGATGTAGCGCGGCGCCGTGGCGCTGTCGCCCAGTTTGTGCCGCAGCTTGCCGACGAGGATGCGCAGATAGTGGGCGTCTCCTTCATGCGTCGGGCCCCACATCTCGCGCAGCAGTTGGGTCTGCGTGATCAGGCGATCGGGTTGCCTGGCGAGCAGGGCGAGCAGCGCGAACTCCTTGCGCGTCAAGGACACGGGTCGACCGTGGAGACGTACTTCCCTGCGCGCAATGTCGATCCTGAGCGCGCCGTCGTCGTAGACGGGCGCCGTGTCGCGATCCTGGTTCGCATTGCGCAGGCAGGCGCGAATGCGCGCCATCAGCTCTTCGATCCCGAAAGGCTTGGTCACGTAGTCGTTCGCGCCGGCATCCAGCAGAGTGACTTTCTCCTCTTCTCCGGAACGTACCGTCAGCACGATGACGGGCACGCGCGACCATTGCCGCAGCTCCCTGAGGACTTCCTTGCCGTCCAGATCGGGCAGGCCGAGGTCCAGCACCGCGATGTCCGCCCCCTTGCTCGCGAGCAGCGTCAGGCCCTGCCGGCCCGTCTCCGCCAGCAAGGTCGCATAGCCCTGCGACCTCAGGCTGATGTCGATGAACTTGCGGATCTGCGGTTCGTCGTCGATGACGAGCACGCGCGGGGCAGGGGCCGAATCGTCCGCTTGGCTCACACCTTCATCCGTCCACGTTTGCCTGCTCGCCCAGCGGCAGTAGCAGGCGTACGGTCGTCCCGCGCCCGTCCGGTCCCGGCAAGGCTTCCACCTTGCCCATGTGCGCGCCGACGATGCCGCGGACGATCGCCAGGCCCAGGCCGGTGCCCTGCTGGCCGCGGTCTCCGCGCTCCACGCTGTAGAACATGTCGAAGATCCTGCGCCGTTCTTCTTCCGGAATGCCCGGCCCGCTGTCGGAGATATCGATGCGCACCATGCCGTCTTCCGCCGGCCTTGCTCTTATTTTGATAGGTTCACCCGGTGGCGAGAACTTCGCGGCGTTCTCCATGACGTTGAAGAGCGCCTGCTCGATCAATGCCGGATGCACGTGGATCAGCCCGATCTCCGGAGCGATGTCGCTTTCCAGCTTCACCGCCGGCACGTAGCGCTGCAGGCGGCGCGCGGCAGCGCCGACCAGCTCGTCCACACCGATCCAGTCGCGCGTCAAGCTCAAGCCCTGCTGTCCCAGCCGCGTCATGTCCAGCAGGTTCTGGATGTAGCGGTCCAGGCGCTCGCCCTCGAGGCGGATGGTCTCGAGCAGGCTGCTGCGATCGTCGGCGCCCATGTCCTTGCCATACCGCGCCAGGCTGTCGGCCGCGCCGATCATCGACGACAGCGGCGAGCGCAGATCGTGCGATACGGAGGACAGGAGTGCCGAGCGCAGCCGCTCCGTTTCCCCCGTCACTCGCGCGACCTCCAGTTCCGACACCAGGCGCACGCGCAGTGCGGCCTGCCCGATGTCCTCCGTCATGCTCTCGGCCAGACGCCGCTGTTCGAACGACAGACGCCCCATCGTCGCCGGAAACTGCAAGCCGACGACGCCGAGCGTGTCGCGATCGGAGCGCACGGGCACGAACCACCACGTGGAGTCGATCAGCGTGTCGGTGTAGCGGCCGCTCTGCTGCCCGTGCTGCTGGCTCCAGTCCGCGGCGACCTTGTCTTTGTCGCTCAGCTTGCCCGCTGCGGCGGCGGGCCCCGACTCGCCGTTGATGCGTATCCAGGCCTCGGCATTCAGCGTCGACTGAAGGACCGCGGCGCTCGCTGCGACGATCTGCCCCAGATCCGCGGCCTTGGCAAGCTGCCGGGCCAGGTGTTGCATGGCCGTCGCATGGGTGTTCGCGGCGCTCAGCGCAATCACCTGCATCCGGAGTTTCGACGCCAGGCGGCCCGCGATCAGTGCCGCCGCCATGAACAGCAGCACCGTCGCGACGCCCTGCTGGGCACTGATGAAGAAGGTGTGCCGAGGTTCGATGAACAGGAAGTCGTAGGCCAGGAAGCACAGCACCGCGGTGATGACCGCGGTGAGCATGCGCGTGCGCGAGGCGACCAGCAGCACCGCGATCAGGAACACCGTGGAGAGATCCTGCAGCCCCACGACGTGCTGCGCGGTGACGGCCGTTGCGGTGGCGCCGAGGGTCGCCAGCGCGATCAGCGTGGGCTCGCCCCTCGCCAGGCGCTCGTCGGCGAGGTCCTGGAAACGGCGTGCGCGCTGCTGCGGCTGCGGCGTATTGACGATGGTCAGCTCATAGCGGGCGCCTCTCCGCAATAGCTGCTGGGTCAGGGTGCGGTTGAAGATGCGCGCGATTGGGCGCTCGCGCGTGCGTCCGAGCACGATCGAACGAGCGCCGCGCGCCGCCGCGGCGTCCAGCAGCGCCTGCGTGATGTCGGTGTTGTGCAGCACCTCCGTCTCGCCGCCCAGGCTGCGCGCCAGCGCAAAGGCCTTGTCCAGCTCTATCTGACGCTGCTGTTCTGCATGGGCCAGTGAGCGGCGCCGCGCAGCGGCACGGTCCAGATCTTCCACATGCAGCGTCGCGTCGGCGGAGCGGCCGGTGTCGACGGTGACCACCGACCACGGCGCGCCGCGACGCTCGGCGATGCGCACGCCGGCGCGTACCAGATACTCCGACCGGCCTCGGCCGTCGATCGCGATGAGCACGTGACGCTGGATGGCGATGTTCGCCAGCCCCCGGGCCGTGCGCGTCTCGCGCAGATCGGCATCCACGTGCTCCGCCACGGTCTGCATTGCCAGCTCCCGCAGCGCCGTGAGGTTGGACGGCGAGAAGAAGGCCTGCAGCGCGTGCGCCGCCTGCTCCGGCAGGTACACCTTGCCTTGGTTGAGGCGCTCGATCAGCTCGCGCGCCGGCAAGTCGACCAGGCGAATGTCGCGCAGGCGCTCAAACACCGAATCCGGCACGGTTTCGCTGACGCGGATGCCGGTGATCTGATGCACCTCGTCGTTCAGGCTCTCCAGATGCTGGACGTTGACGGTGGTGTAGACGTCGATGCCCGCATCCAACAGCTCCTCGACGTCCTGCCAGCGGCGTTCGTGGCGGCTGCCGGGCGCGTTCCTGTGCGCCAGCTCATCGACCAGCGCAATCGCAGGCCTGCGGGCGAGCACGCCGTCGAGATCCATTTCCTCGAGCGTGCGCCCCTGATAGTCGAGCTTCCTGCGCGGCAGTTGCGGCAGGCCTTCGAGCAGGGCCTGGGTCTCGCTGCGGCCGTGGGTCTCGACGATGCCGATCACCACGTCGACCCCCTGGCGATGCAGCTCACGCGCGCGGGACAGCATCGCGTAGGTCTTGCCGACACCGGGCGCAGCGCCCAGAAAGACCGTGAGCCTGCCGGCGGCCTGTCGTCGCAGCTCGCCGATCAGGGCGTTCGCCTGTTCGGCATTCCCGGCCCCCATCACGCTTCAGCTCGGCCGGCGGTCGAAGACTTACTCGATGCGATCCGGCGCCTTTCGACGACCGGATCATCGCTCGGCGCGCTCATGCGGGACCTCTCTTACTGCCCGTTTACAGGCGTCGCCGCTGCGGAAGCTGGGCAGCCGCCTCCAGCGCGTCCAGCGCCAGATTGAGCTTCAGCACATGGACCCGCGGCTGCCCGAAGACGCCGAGCTGCTTGCCTTCGGTGTGCTCGGCCACGAGCCGCTCGACGACGTCGCGGCCAATGCCGCGCGCACGCGCGACCCGCTCGATCTGGATCGCCGCACTTGCCGGGCTGATATGAGGATCGGCGCCCCCGCCGGATTGAGTAATGAGATCACCCGGCACCGCCGAGGGCTCGACGCCTTCGCGCTGCGCCGCGGCCGCTCGCGTCTCTTCCAGGCGTTGGCGCAAATCCGGGTTCGTGCGCGCCTGGTTGCTGCCGGCCAGGGACATCGGGTTGTAGCCGGCGGCGGAAGGGCGTGGCTGGAAATAGCCGTCGCCGGCGAAGGGCTGGGCCACCAGTGCGGAGCCGATGAGCCGGCCGTCGCGTGCGATCACGCTGCCATTGGCTGTGTCCGGGAACAAGGCTTGTCCGATGCCGACGCCGGCGAGCGAGTAGAGGAAGCCGAAGCCGAGCAGGGACACGAGAGTCAGGCCGATCGAGCCGCGAACGATGCCCTTGTCGAACACCGAAGCGGTGGTCACGGGCGTTTTCTGTGCATTCATCGTAGCGATGTTGGTCATGACGAATCCTCACACGTTGAACAGCGCCGACAGCACGAGATCGATGAGCTTGATCCCCCCGAAGGGTAGCAGCACGCCGCCCACGCCGTAGAGCAGCATGTTGTTGCGCAAGAGCTCGGTCGCGCTGGCCGGTTTGAAGCGCACGCCGCGCAGGGCGAGCGGGATCAGGGCCGGGATGATGAGCGCATTGAAGATCAGCGCCGACAGCACCGCGCTGGTCGGGCTGGACAGCTTCATCACGTTGAGCGCGGCCATCTGCGGAATCGCTGCGGCGAACAGCGCCGGCAGGATGGCGAAATACTTCGACACGTCGTTGGCCAGCGAGAACGTGGTCAAGGCGCCGCGCGTGATGAGCTGCTGCTTCCCGATCTCGACGACCTCGAGCAGCTTGGCCGGATCCGAGTCGAGGTCCACCATGTTGCCGGCTTCCTTGGCCGCCTGCGTGCCCGAGTTCATCGCCAGGCCGACGTCGGCCTGAGCCAGCGCCGGCGCATCGTTGGTGCCGTCGCCGACCATGGCCACGAGGCGCCCCCCCGCCTGCTCGGCACGGATGCGTGCCAGCTTGTCTTCCGGCCTGGCCTCGGCGATGTAGTCGTCGACGCCGGCGTCGGCGGCGATGTTCGCGGCCGTCAGCTTGTTGTCGCCGGTGATCATCACGGTCTTCACGCCCATCTCGCGCAGGCGGGCAAAGCGTTCCTTGATGCCGCGCTTGATGACGTCGGACAGCTCGATCACGCCGAGCACGTGGCGGCCGTCGCTGACCACCAGCGGCGTGGCGCCCTTGCGAGCCACGTCGTTGACGCGCATCTCCAGCTCCGGAGAAAGCGTGCCGCCGAGCGTCTGCACGTGGCGCGCGATCGCATCCATCGCCCCCTTGCGGATGACGCGCGCGCCGGGCAGGTCGACCCCCGACATGCGGGAATGCGCGGAGAACGGCACGAAGTGGGCTTGCGCCGGATCGACGAGCTTCTCGCCCTTCTCCCGCGCGAGCTTGACGATGGATTTGCCTTCGGGTGTGGGATCGGCCAGCGAGGCCAGCAGCGCCGCCTGGCGCAACTGCGAGGCATCCACGCCGGCGAGCGCGTGAAAGGCCGTGGCCTGGCGATCGCCGTAGGTGATGGTGCCGGTCTTGTCCAACAGCAGCACGTCGACGTCGCCTGCGACCTCCACCGCCTTGCCGGACTTGGCCAGCACGTTGGCCTTCAGCGCGCGGTTCATGCCCGCGATGCCGATCGCCGGCAGCAGACCGCCGATGGTGGTCGGAATCAGGCACACCAGCAGCGCCACCAGCAGCACGACGTTGATTTCGACGTCGACGAAGCCGCCGATGAACGGCAGCGTGACAACCACGATGGCGAAAGTCAGCGTCATCATCGCCAGCAGGATGCCCAGCGCGATTTCGTTGGGCGTCTTCTGCCGGATGGAGCCTTCGACCAGCGCGATCATGCGGTCCAGGAAGCTGTGGCCGGGCTCGGCCGTCACGCGCACGACGATGCGATCGGACAGCACCTTGGTGCCGCCAATCACGCCGGAACGATCCGTGCCCGCCTCGCGCAGCACCGGAGCCGACTCGCCGGTGACGGCCGCTTCGTTGATGGTCGCCACGCCTTCGATGATTTCGCCGTCGGCAGGAATGAGCTGACCCTCCTCGACCACGACGCGATCGTCGGGCCGCAGCTCGGCGGCGGGGATCGTCGTTTCCTTCCCTGCGTCGTCGAGTCGGCGAGCGATCAGATCCTTGCGGGCCCGGCGCAGCGAGGCGGCCTGACCTCGCCCACGCGCTTCGGCGACGGCTTCGGCGAAGTTGGCGAACAACACGGTGACGAACAGGATGATCGTCACGGCCCAGCCGAATCCCGCGCCGGTCCGGCCGCTCAGCGTGGCGATGGCCGTCACGATGGTGCCGGCCCACACCACCGCCATGACGGGGTTCCTGATCGCGTGCCGGGGAGTCAGCTTCACGAACGAATCGATCACCGCGGGTTTCAAGTCATGTGCGGTGCCGGCGGATCGATCGGCAGCGCTGCTTGCATACATGGTACTCATGGGGTCCTCCTTCAGCGCGCGAGCAGCGACGTCAGCGCCATGTGATCGGCCACGGGACCGAGCACCAGCACCGGCATGAACTGCAGCAGCGTGAGAATGACGACGATGCCGATCAGGGTCAGCGCGAAGGTCGGTGTTTCCACCTGGAGCGTGCCGCCGCCTTCGGGCGCGCGCCGTTTGCGCGCGAGCATCGCGGCGATCGCCAGCGGGATCACGAGGGCGGGAAAGCGGCCGGCGGCCAGCACGATGGAACAGCTTAGGTTCCACCACAGGGTCGCATCGCCCAGGCCTTCGAAGCCGGAACCGTTGTTGGCATAGGCCGAGAGGTATTCGTAGAAGACCTGGCTGATGCCGTGGAAGCCCGGATTGGAATTGCCCGTCAGGCTGGCAACGAACAGCGTGAGCGCCGTGAAGCCCAGGATGACCAAGGGCTGCAGCAGCACCAGGACGGCCAGCAATCTGACTTCCGGTCCTTCGATCTTGCGCCCGAACAGTTCGGGCGTGCGCCCGGTCATCAGGCCGGCGAGGAAGACGCTCAACAGCAGGTACACGATGAACTGCTGCAAGCCGCAGCCGACCCCGCCCCAGATCGCGTTGATCAGCATGTTGCTCATCGCAACCATGCCGGTCAGCGGTGCCGTCGAATCCAGCATCGCGTTGACCGAGCCGTTGTTGATCTGCGTCGTCACCGCGGCCCACAGGGCCGATGCGTCCGGTCCCAGGCGGACCTCCTTGCCCTCCATCAGGGCGGTATCCGCCGCAGCGCTCGCATGGCCTTCGGACCAGATCGCCAGCCCCGTGGAAATCACCGACATGGTGAGCATGGTGCCGAAGACCATCGCCCTGAATTTGCGCCGGCCCGTGAAGGGACCGACCATGAAGACGATGCTGACGGGGATGAGGCAGATCCCCAAGGTCTCGAGGAAATTCGACAGCGGCGTCGGATTCTCCAAAGGCACGGCGCTGTTGGGCCCGTACCAGCCGCCGCCGTTGCTGCCTAGCTGCTTGATCGCGACCATCGGCGCCACCGGGCCCAGCGGGATCTTCTGCTCCTTGAACTCCGCCGTCGCCTCGATCGGCGTCGTGACGGGCCCGGCCTTCAGCGTGGCGGGAACGCCTTGCCAGGTCAGCAGCGCGGACCACAGCAGGCACAGCGGCAGCACGAAGCGCAGCGTGGCGCGCGTCACGTCGGCCCAGTAGTTGCCGACGTCGATGATCGCGGTCGTGCCATCCGCCTTACGCGCTTGGGCCTGGCGACCGCCGAAGAGGCCGCGCAGCGTGGCCGCGACCACGGCCAGCCCCATCACGGGCGTGATCACCTGTAGGCCCACGATGCCCGTCATCTGCGACAGATAAGACAACTGTGCCTGACCCGAATAGTGCTGCTGGTTGGTGTTGGTGAGGAAGGACACCGTCGTATGCAACGCCAGGTCCCAGCGCATGTTCGGCACGCCGTCCGGGTTGAGCGGCAGCCAGGCCTGGGCCATGAAAGTGATCCACACCACGATCGCGAGCAGCAGATTGCTCACCAGGAACGCGCCGGCATAGCCGCGCCAGCTCATGCCGAGCTCGGGGCGTGCGCCCAACAGGCCATAGATCGGACGCTCGAGCCATTGAAACAGCACATCGCTGCGCATCGGATCGCCGCGCATGACCACGGCCAGGTAGCGCCCGAGCGGCCAGCCTAAAGCAATGAGCAACGTAAGAAGGAGGAGAGACTCGAGCATGATGCAGCACTCCGTGGGTATCGACGAGGCAGAGGGCACCGAAAGCGCCGATGCGCTCGGCGCGCACCCCATCCACCGCGACGAACGACCGATTTGCTGTCGCCCAGTATTCGAGGGGCTCGCGTAAATTCTCCATGCGCGAGCACACCGGCCGCATAAATTCTGCGTAAATTCTGCAAGGGGAGAGCGCAGCCGCGGGGTGGGTGGCCGCGCTTGTGTAGGGCGTAAGGTTGCCGTGAAAGCGAGGCGCCCCTGTTTTCGTAGCCCGGGTGCAGCGTAGCGGAACCCGGGATCGGGCATGCCCGATACGCGATAGCTTTAGGCGAATGCATGAGCGGACGGCGGGCGCGGATCCCGGGTTACGCGCTGCGCGCTCCACCCGGGCTACGAAAGCGCCGTTCACGTTGGAGGACTATGTCTCTTTCACGATTGGGGGTGATGCGCGCGCCTCATCCTCATTGGGCCGACGTAGGAAGCCCAACGCGCACGGCGTGTTTTGTAGCCCGGATGAGCGCAGCGAATCCGGGGTTCGGCGGATCATTGGGCGCAAGCGCGAGGCTCGACGTCCGATCCCGGATTCGCTGCGCTTCCGGGCTACGAAGATTACAGGGCGGCTAATACGAAGCGAAATGTTGGGCCTCCTTCGTCCGCCCACCGGCCATGACGCCCGCGTCATCCGCAATCATGAAAGAGGCGTGGTGAGCTCCCCTCCCGGATTCCGCGCCGCTGCGCGGCGCTGCTTCCGGGCTACAAGACAAGGATCTTCGTAGCCCGGAAGGAGCGCAGCGGAATCCGGGATCGGCGCCTCGACAGCCGTTACCCGGGGTCGACGGCATGCCTTTCATAGGGACTACCACGACCGCGACGCTCTTACACGACAACCTACGAGCCTGATGGCAATCGACCGTGCGATGCGGCAGCGGCGGCGCGCAGCGGCGGGGCTCTCAGTGAGCCGGTTCTGGCGCGACGTCTCTTGGTCGAGATTACGAACCGATTCAGTGCAACGGCTTCAAATCCGATACGGCTCTAGGCCGAACACGTCTTGAAGGAACAGAGCGGGCGGCGCCTTGGGGCTATTCGATTCCTGCCCGATGCCGATCGCCTCTCTCAAAATGCCCCAGTTGGTCGGCGTGGGCTTTTTTGAAGCTCGGCCGTTCCAGCGCGCGATCGAGATAGTCGGCGATCGCTGGATGCTCGCCAAAGTCGCGGATTTCAGGGAGTCGCAGCACGTCTGCCATCGCAATGTCCGCGGCGGTAAAGCGCTCTGCCACCAGCCAAGCGCGTTTCGACAACACGGCGTCTAGCTGTGTAAGCCGCTTTTCCAGCCATTTCCCCAGCGTTTCGTTTTCCTCGCCGGATTTCTTCAACACCCACCAGGGGACGGAAACCATCTCAATGGAGTTGAGCGCCGCGATGATCCATTCCGTGACTTCCGCTCGAGCCCGCGCATCGCGCGGCATCAGCGCCGCACTTTTCGCGGCAAGGTGCAAAAGCGCTGCGCCGCTCTCGAAGAGGCTCAGATCGCCGTCATCGAGAAAAGGCACCTGCCCGAAGGGCTGGCGCGCGAAATGCGCTGGTCCGCGCGCATCGAAAGGAACGGTGCGCACCGCATAGGACAATCCCGCCTCTTCGCAGGCCCAGCGCAGCCTCAGATCGCGGACAAAGCCGCGCGGGCCCTCGGGCACCCAGTCGTAGGTCCAGATCGTGATGCCGTCGGCCATCTCGTCCCTCTCGATGCTCAGCAGCCAAGGCCATGTAGTGCTCTTCGGTCTGGATCCTAGGCAGGAGCGAGCATGCACGGCTATGGCGCCGGCGTAGTCCCGTTTCGTCGTTCTCCGTCCGCCATCCACCGTTTCCGCCGCGCGCTTCATCGCAAGCAAGCGCCTGGCGACGTCGGTCGCTATGCGGTTTCCGCGCGGTTCAGGGCCGTTTTCAGGCCCGAATAGCCCGGCTGATCGATCGCCACCTGATTCACCACCGTTTGCCGCAAATGCTCGGTGAGCCCCGGCGCGGTGAGCGCCAGCCGCTCCTCGCGCAGCGCGTGGCAGAGCTGCCAGCGCAGCTCAGTCAGCGAGCCGCGCGCGCCGAGCAGGGCTTCGAGGCGTGCGCGTTCCGCCTGCCGCTGCGCGGTGCCGAGCGCGCGTTCACGGCGCACGAGCTCGAGGCTGTTGCCGGCGACGCGCGCGAAGAACTGCGTGCGACCCTCCGTGCTTGCCATGACCTCGCGATGGAGGAAGTCGCGCACCGATACCAACAATTCGTCGATGCGCGGCATGTCGGTGTCTTCGTCGAGCGTCGCCTGGACGAGCGCTACCGGGCCCGGCATCAGCAGGTTCACGCAGTCGACCTGGCATTCCGAGGAGCGGCGGCCGATCGCGGGCCGCTCGACCGACTTGTCCGGTCCGTTGCGGTAGTGCTCGGCCATGCCGAGACACTCGATGGCCCACCAGTAGGAGCCGAAGACTTCCCAGAAGTGCAGCGCCGCGCGATCGACCCGCTGCCCGCTCGCGGCTTCGTAGCCGGCGATCAGATCGTCGTAGTCGCCGAAGCCGCCGACCGGCTTGTCGCTCGCGCCGAAGCGCCAGGAGTTCGTGCACAGCCAGCCGAGATCGCGCAGCGGCGAGCCGATGTGCGCGATCTCCCAGTCGAGCACGGCGCAGATGCCGCCGCCGTCGATCATCAGATTGCCGTTGCGGAAGTCATTGTGGACCAGGGTGACGCGCTCCTCCGCCGGCAAATGCGCGAGCAGCCAGCGCGCGGTGTAATCGATCATCGGCTGCGGCGTGCCGAAGGACTGGTAGCGCAGCCATTTCTGGCGCACGAACTCGGCCGGCGTCACGCGCTGGAGGCGGGCGCGCAGGCCCGTTGCATCGAGGTCGACGGCATGGATGCGCGCGAGCACTTCGCCGCATTGACGCGCGAGGCGCGGGCGCATGGCCGCGAACTCCGGGGCGCGCACGATGCGGGCGCCCAGCGTCTCGCCGTCCAACCATTCCATCAGGAAGCCTTCGCCGAGCTCGTCGTCCGGCACGAGCACGTGCAGGACTTCGGGTTCCGGCACGCCTGCCGCGCGCGCGACCCGCATCAGCAGCGCCTCGGTCGCGAGGCCCGGCGCCTGCGTCTGGTGGTGGCCGACACCTCCGGCGGCCCGGCGCAGGCACAGCCGGCGCTCGCCGTCGGCGGTCGCGATCTCGAGGCGATAAGTCTCCTGATTGGCGCCGCCGGACAGGCGCTCGAGCTGCAGCAGCGCACGACAGCCCTCGACGCGACGCTTCAGCATCGCTTCGAGCCGAGTGCGGAAGGCGCTCGTCTCGTCCTGCACCTCAGTCTTCCGCGACGCCCTTCGGCGCGCGCTGCTTCATGTAGCCGAACAAATAGCCGGCGACGCGCCGCATCTGGATTTCCTCCGCGCCTTCGGTGATCCGGTAGCGGCGATGATGACGGTAAATGTGCTCGAAGGGCTTGTGTCGCGAATAGCCGAGCCCGCCGTGCACCTGCATCGCGCGATCGGCCGCCTCGCAGCACAAGCGGTTCGCCCAGAAGTTGCACATCGACACTTTGTCCGACACCGAGAACGCGCCGTCGCGATCCATCAACCACGCCGTCTTGTGGATCAGTGCGCGCAGCATCTCGCACTGGGTCTGCAGCTCGACCAGCGGGAACTGGATGCCCTGATTGGCGGCGAGCGGCTTGCCGAAGGGCTTGCGCTCGAGCGCGTAGCGCACGGACTCGTCGATGCAGTACTGGGCCGCACCCAGGCTCGCCGCCGCCTGGCGGATGCGGTTCTCGTTGAAGAAGTGCTGCACCACCTGCAGGCCCTTGCCTTCGCCGCCGAAGATCGCGCTGTGCGGCACGCGCACGTTCGTGAAGGACACGCGCGCGTGATCGGTCGGCATGTTGAAGGTCCACAGGTATTCTTCGATCTTGACGCCGCGTGCGTCCATCGGCACGAAGAAAGCGGTGATCCCTTCCGCATCGCCCGCCTTGCCCGAGGTGCGCGCCATCACCATGTCGGTGTGCGCGGAGTGCACGCCGGTGTTCCAGGTCTTCTCGCCGCCGATGATCCAGTGATCGCCGTCGCGCACTGCGCGGGTTTCCATGTGCGTCGCGTCGGAGCCGTGATTCGGCTCGGTGATCCCGAACGCGAAGTGGCGCCGGTCCTCGGCGAGATCCTCGACCCATTCGCGCTTTTGCGCGTCCGAGCCATAGCGCAGCATCAGCAGCAGACCGACGTTGTTGCCGACGATCGAGTGCTCGTTCTGCAGATCGTTGTGCAGCCCGAGCCCCTTCGCGCTCAGGTGCTCGCGGATGATCGCCATGCCGAGATTGGTGCCGTCCATGCCGCCGTAGGCTTTCGGGAACGGATAGCGATAGAGGCCGGCGGCGTCGGCCAGCCGCTTCGCCTTGTGCAGCAGCGCTTCCCACTCGCGGTTCGGCAGTCCGCCGCGCTCCCAGTCGGTGCGCGCGTCCTCGCGGCGATGATCGAAGAAGCGGAGGTTGTCGTCCTGCCGCTCCAGCGGCTTGATCGTCGTTTCGATGAAGTCGTCCAGACGATCGAGCATCTGCTGGATGTCTGCCGGTATGTCGAAATCCATGGCCTTGCTCCCGCGCTTGCGCACCGGGCCCATGCTGCCGAACGCGATCCCGGACCGCAAGCGTGCAGGGTGAACGGACCTCGGAGAAGCCGCCGCGGCCCGGCAATATCACGGAAGGCCATCGTCCCCGCAGCGCTGTCCTTGCGATCGCACTGAAGTCGGCTGCCCTTCATATCCGCCGTGCCGAACGCAGCGGCGGAGGGTGCACATTCCTTGGGCGCGCGCGCTGTGGCAGTGCGGACGGACGCGCTTCCTGCGTGGAGCAGGCGCAGACCAAGGGCCGCCTTCGCTTGTCCGTGTACGGATAGTGCTTTCGTTCGAGCGTCCGGCGCTTCTTCGTAACTCTCTGTCCTCGGAAAACAAATCGACACCGGCGACGGCACGCGCGTGGAGCGGATCGATGCCCGCGCGAATGACGAGCGCGCCAAAAGCGGACGTGGCTCGGATGTTGCTGAAGCAGGTCAGCGACCAGCGAACCGCAGCCGCCTTCGCGGGCTCGCCGGTGCCGGCGCATCCGCGAGGAGTCGGATCGCGCGCGTCGATTTCGAAGTCATCACAGATCGGGAGATACAGCAATGAATCGTTCGTCCCTGGCCACTGCGATCCTCGCGGCGATATGCGCTGCCGGCGCGGCTCGCGCCGAAGAAGCGGCGGCCCCATCGGGCCCGTTTGCGATCGAAAACTTCACGACGACGGTGAAGCTCACCACCGACTATCGCGCGCGCGGGATCAGCAACTCCGACGGCCCTGCGATCCAGGGCAGCCTCGACTGGGGATACAACGGCTTTTTCCTCGGCGCCTGGGCCTCGAACACCGAGTTCTCGGACGCCAACATCGAAATCGACTACTACGGCGGCTACAAATTCGCGTGGGCCGGCCTGAACTGGACGCTGCAGGGCATCTACTACACTTTCCCGGGCGACGAAGCGGACGCTTCGGAGGGCCTGGATCCGCCGGGCTTCGATCCGATCGTCGGTCGCACGCCGTTCCCCGACGGCCGCGATCCGAGCCTGTTTTCCAATGCGAGCCCGACGAACGTGCAGCCCTATCTCGGCCGGCTGCCCGACATCGACACCGATTACTTCGAAGTGAACCTCGGCGTCGCGAAGACCTTCGAGCTCGCGCTGAGCCCGACGCTCGCGATCAACTACCACTTCTCACCGGACTTCTTCGGCGAGGACGGCAACAGCCATCACGTCGGCGCCTCGCTCGGCTTCACGCTGCCAATGGGCCTTTCGCCGTACATCATGGGCGGACACCAGGACGTCGAAGGCGACGAGTACTCGGCCTATTTCGGCACTCCCGACGGCTACGACTGGGATTATTTCCAGGTCGGTGCCACGTACACGATCGTCGGCTTCACGCTGGATCTGTCGTACGTGTGGGCGACGGAGGGAGGGGACTGCCTCGGGACGGGTCAGCCGCTGTGCAAGTTCAACGGCGGCTTCGAGACCTTCTACAACAACTATGCCTATGCGTCGGAAGGCGGTACCTCGTACAAGGATCTGACCGATGACGCCGTGGTGTTCTCGATCTACCGCACGTTCTGACCCGCGTCGCTCATCCGGGAGGGTTGCAGGAGCGCCGGTGCCCGCGCGCGGCGGGCACGGCGTGCATGCTCAGAACGTGCGCGACACGGTGAAGACCACCTTGCCGTCGATCAGATCGCGAAAGTTGTGGTCGCCCGGCAGCGGCTCGTCGACGTAGACGGCTTCGAGATCGCTGCTCTCGTCGGTGCCGTGGTAGCCCAAGTCGAGCGTGAACCCGAGCACCGTCTTGGTCACCCCGGCGTTGAAGTAGACGTAGTCGTAGCCGCCGGACAAATCGCCGTCGAAGTCGGTATAGCCGACGTTCGTGTACAGACCCCAATCGCCCGGCAGGGTCAGGCCGAAGTTTCCTTCGACGGTGTGATTGTCGCCGTCCTCGCCGAAGGTGTCGGGCGAGTAGTAGTAGTTGACCCCGAGCGTCGGTGCGAGCAGGCCTTCGAAGGTATGCGCCGCGCCGATATTGATCTCACCGTAGTCGGCCTCGACGCCGGTGCCGGGATCCAGGCCTTCGGAGTAGTCCTCCTCCTCGCCGGGGAAGGTGTAGTAGATGCCCTGCAGCGTCCAGTCGATGCCGGCCCAGCTCCACGTGTAGCCGGCGTAGTAGTCGATTTCGATGTTGGCATCCGAGAACTCGGTGTTCGAGGCCCAGGCGCCGACGAAAAAGCCATTCCACGCCCAGTCGAGGCTGCCCTGGATCGCAGGTCCGTCCGAGTTCGAGATTCCTCGGAACAGATAGTCGTTCATCAGCGCGAGCGTCGCGCTGAAATTGTCCGCGGCGAACGGGCCCGTGTCCGCCGGCGCTTCCTCAGCGCACAGCGCATTGCCGGAGGCGGCCAGCGCGAACACCGAAAGACCCAAAACCAGGGATTTACTCATGCTGAACTCCAGTGCTTGCCGGCTGACACTCGCCGCCTCGACGGCTCCGTTGATTCGGCCACGGAGGAAAAAACAGATTGGAGAACGGCGTCGTGGCGCTGGCGCTGCGAGCGGCGCATGAGGGCCGGCGTCTCGCCTCGGTCGCTTCTTTTCCGCGCTCTCGATTCCCCGTGGCGACGCCCCCAAATGATGCATCGCACATGTCGATGTTTCAGTATGATAAAAGCATATTTGAACCGGCCATTCAAGATTGATCCCGATCTGCCTCGTTCGGCAGGTCGGCCGGCTCGGTTTACCGAGGGTCGAAGGCGTCGATCCCGAAGCGTCGCGCGCCGTGCGGCACATGCATGAGACATCCTCGGGTCTTCGGCCGTGCACGGCGATCCTTCTTGCAGATGTGCGATCGGGCCGCGCGTCCGTGCGAGCATGCATCCGAAATCGACCGCTGCTTGCTTGGGGTCGGCGCCGCGTTCGGGAATACTTCGCGGTGACGAGGCACTGCGTAGCACAGTTGCGCGCCGGATCGCGCCTCGCGATCGTCGGCAGGGATCTTCATGAGCGGTACGCCGCCAGCGAATGGACCGGAAGAGTGGTTCGACGTCGTCGACGCGGCCGATCGCGTCGTCGATCGGCAGCCGCGCAGCGTCGTGCATGCGCGCGGCCTGCGCCATCGCGCCGCCCATGTCCTCGTGTTCGACGCGCTCGGCCGTCTATACCTGCAGCGTCGTGCGCTGAGCAAGGAATGCTCGCCCGGTCTCTGGGACACCTCGGCCGCCGGTCACGTCGAGAGCGGTGAGGACTATGCCGACGCGGCGCGGCGCGAGCTCGAAGAGGAACTCGGCATTCGCGCCGAGCGCCCGCTCGAGCCGCTGTTCGGCCTCGAGGCCAGTCCGGCGACGGGGCAGGAGTTCGTCCGCGTCTTCCGCATCACGACCACGCAGATCCCGCGCCCGGATCCGGACGAGATCATCGATGGGCGCTGGTGCACGCCATGCGCAGTGAGGGAATGGCTGCGGCGTGAACCGGCGGCGTTCACCGCCTCGTTTCGCGAAATCTGGCGCCGTCTGCAGGCGGATTAACCCGCCTGGGCTTGCGTTGGATCTGCGACGGAGGTCTCCTAAGCGGCCGAACACGGCCCCTGATCCGGATCGGGTCCCGCTAAACTCGCCAATGGAAGGCAGTCTTCAATCATGATTCGATTGCTCGTCGTCGATGATCACAAGCTCGTGCGCAAATGTCTGTGCGCGAAACTCGAGAGCGTGCCGGATTTCCGCGTCGTCGGTGAGGCGGACAGCGGCGAACGGGCGCGTCTGCTCGCCCGTGAACTCGAATTCGACGTGGTCCTGATGGACCTCAACATGCCCGGTATCGGCGGGCTCGAAGCGACGCGGCGGGTGCTTTCCGCCAATCCTCAGTGCAAGGTGCTGGGACTGTCGATGTACGTCGAAGGACCGTACCCGCGGCGCTTCCTCGAAATCGGCGGCGCCGGCTATGTCAGCAAGCACTCCGACACCGATGAGCTGATCCTCGCGATCCGCGAGGTCCATCGCGGCGGCAGCTACATCAGCCGCGACGTCGCGCAGCAGGTCGCGATCAGCTCGATCACGCGGCGGGGCAGCGGCGTCCACAATCTCACCCAGCGCGAGATCGAGGTGCTGCAGCGGATTGCCGAAGGCATGACCAGCGCGGAAATCGCGCTGCGCCTGTGCCTGAGCCCGAAGACCGTCGCCTATCATCGCCGCCGGCTGTACGAGAAGCTGAACGCCGACAACGACGTCAAGCTCGCGCTCGTCGCGCGCGAGCAGGGCATCTGCGATCTCGGCGAAGGACCGGCGGTGGAGCCGCGATCCGGGGTCGGGTGAAGCGCGGCCGACGCTCGTCGCAGGACGCGGCGTTCGACCCGAATTGCACCGCCTGCCCGCGGCTCGCCGCCTATCTCGGCGAGTGCAGGCGGCGCTATCCGTCCTATCACGGCCGGCCGGTGCCGCCCTTCGGCGCGGACGACGCGCGTCTCCTCGTCGTGGGGCTCGCGCCCGGCTTCCACGGCGCCAACGCGAGCGGCCGGCCGTTCACGGGCGATCATGCCGGTATCCTGCTCTACGCCACGCTGCATGCACACGGCTTTGCCAGCGCGCCGGTGTCGAGCGCGCGCGACGACGGACTGCGCCTGCTGGACTGCCGCATCTCCAACGCGGTCAAATGCGTGCCGCCGGCGAACAAGCCCGAAGGATCCGAAGTGCAGCGCTGTAACGTATATCTCGCGAACGAACTGGCGGCGTCGCCCGCGGTGACCGTCGTGCTCGCGCTCGGCGCGATCGCGCACGTCGCGGTGCTGCGGGCGCTCGGGCTGCGCGCGGCGGCCTTCCCGTTCGCACACGGCGCCGAGCACGCGCTGCCCGAGGGGCGCGTGCTGCTCGATTCCTATCACTGCAGCCGCTACAACACGCAGACGCGGCGCCTGACGCCCGCGATGTTCGCCGCCGTCTTCGCGCGCGCGCGCCGGCTGCTCGACGGCGCCCGGCCGTGAACGAGACCCAGGCGACGGCGCTGCGCGAGAAGATCGCGCGCCTGCCGGGCGCGCCCGGCGTCTACCGCATGCTCGACGCGCGCGGCACGGTGATCTACGTCGGCAAGGCGCGCGATCTGCGCAAGCGCGTCGGCAGCTATTTCACGCACCAGTCCGGGCACACGCCGAAAGTGCGCGCGATGGTCGCGCAGATCGAGGATCTCGAGGTCGTCGTCACGCGCAACGAGAACGAGGCGCTGATCCTCGAGAGCAATCTCATCAAGGAGCTGCGGCCGCGCTACAACGTGGTGCTGCGCGACGACAAGAGCTACCCGTACATCTACGTCACCACCGGCGACACCTTTCCGCGCATCGGCTTCCACCGCGGGCCGCGCCAGGGCAGCGGCCGCTATTTCGGTCCCTATCCGAACGCCGGCGCGGTGCGCTCGACGCTGAACCTGCTGCAGAAGCTGTTCGCGGTGCGCCAGTGCGAGGACACCTATTTCGCGAACCGCTCGCGGCCCTGCCTGCAGTACCAGATCAAGCGCTGCACGGCGCCCTGCGTCGGGCTCATCGGCCCCCAGGAATACCGCGAGGACATCGAGCACGCGCTGATGTTCCTCGCCGGCCGCAGCGGCGAAGTGCTCGATCTGCTCGTCGCCCAGATGCAGGAGGCCTCGACGCGGCTGGACTTCGAGCGCGCGGCGCGGCTGCGCGATCAGATCGCGAAGATCCAGCGCGTGCAGGCCGAGCAGCACATCACGGCCGACGCCGGCGACTTCGACATCGTGGTCTGCCGCACGCGCGACGGCATCGGCTGCGTACAGGTGTTCTTCATGCGCGGCGGCCGCCACCTCGGCAACAAGACTTTCTTCCCGGCGCACACGAAGGACGCCTCGGAGGCCGAAATCGTCGAAGCCTTCCTGCCGCAGTTCTATCTGACGGGCAACAGCGAACGCGAGGTGCCGCCCGACATCATCCTCGAGCATCCGATCGACGACGACGGCTGGTTGAGCGGCGCGCTCGGCGAGAAGCGCGGCAGCGCGGTGCGCCTGCGGCCCAAGGTGCGCGGCGAGCGCGCGAAGTGGCTGGAGATGGCGCTCCACAACGTCGAGCTCGCGCTGGCCGAGCGCATCGCGACCGACATCGATCAGCAGCGCCGCATGGAAGCGCTGCGCGAAGCGCTGGACCTGCCCGAGGTCCCGGCCCGCATCGAGTGCTTCGACGTCTCGCATACGCGCGGCGAGGCAACGGTCGCCTCCTGCGTGGTGTTCGGCCCCGAAGGCGCGCGCAAATCCGATTACCGGCGTTTCAACATCGAAGGCATCACGCCGGGCGACGACTATGCGGCGATGGGGCAGGCGCTGGAGCGTCGCTACGGCCGACTGAAGCGCGAGGACAGCGCAATGCCGGACCTGCTGCTGATCGACGGCGGCCCCGGCCAGGTCGCGCAGGCCCTCGCCGTGCTGAAGGAGCTGCAGATCGACGACGTCACCGTCGTCGGCGTCGCCAAAGGCACGAGCCGCAAGCCGGGGCTCGAGCATCTGATCGTCAACGACGGCCGCGATGAGCGCCTGCTGCCGCGCGACTCACCGGCGCTGCATCTGATCCAGCAGATACGCGACGAAGCCCACCGCTTCGCGATCACGGCGCACCGCCAGGCCCGCTCGCGGGCGCGCAAGAAGTCGCCGCTGGAGGCGGTGCCGGGGATCGGGGCCAAGCGCAGGCAGCGCGTCATCCAGCATTTCGGCGGCCTGCAGGGCGTGGCGCGCGCGAGCATCGATGATTTGCAAAAGGTGCCGGGGATCAGTAGACAATTGGCGCAACAGATCTTCGACGCCTTGCGCGAGTCCTCATGAACATCCCCAATACGCTGACGCTGCTGCGCATCGCGCTCATTCCCTGCTTCATCGTTCTGTTCTGGGCTCCGGCGGCATGGACCCATCTCGCCGCCGCGGCCGTGTTCGGCCTCGCCGCGATCACGGACTGGCTGGACGGCTATCTTGCGCGCAAGCTCGGCCAGACCTCACCGCTCGGCGCCTTTCTCGATCCCGTCGCCGACAAGCTGATCGTCGCCGTGGTGCTGATCCTGCTGCTGCAGCGGGACCCGCGCATCGCGATCGCGCTGCCGGTCGCGATCATCATCGGTCGCGAAATCACGGTCTCGGCGCTGCGCGAGTGGATGGCGGCCCTGGGCGCGCGCAAGACCGTCGCGGTGTCCGGGCTCGGCAAGATCAAGACGACGGCGCAGATGATCGCGCTGCTGCTGATGATCGCCCGCGAAGACTGGCTCGGCCTGCCCGTCTATGCGGTGGGCGTCGCGGCGCTGTACGTCGCGGCCGCGCTGACGCTGTGGTCGATGATCCTCTACCTCCGCGCGGCCTGGCCGGCCCTGACCGAAGCCCCCGGTGCCCGCCCGCCGCCTTGACAGATCGGACCGCCCGGCTAGAATTGCGGTCTCTCCGCGGGAATAGCTCAGTTGGTAGAGCACGACCTTGCCAAGGTCGGGGTCGCGAGTTCGAGTCTCGTTTCCCGCTCCAAGTTCAACCGAGGCCCCGACTCCTGTCGGGGCTTCGCGTTTCTGGACGCCACGGCTGGGTGGCAGAGTGGTCATGCAGCGGCCTGCAAAGCCGTGGACGCCGGTTCGATTCCGACCCCAGCCTCCAACTATCCCTCCGGGATTCGCTGCCTCACCGGCGAAAGCGTCCGCTTCACGGCCACGGCTTGCCCGGTGACAGCGCCGCACAGCGCTTCTGCTCGTCCTCTTCGAGCACGAGCGGATCGTGGGCCGGGTAGATGATGTCGCCGCGGATCGCGATGTCGCGCATCGCGCGCTGCATCTGCTCGAGATCGTAGAAGATGCCGGGCGGGATCGCCTTGCGGACGTTCATGTCGACTTTGCGCACCATGTCGCCGACGCAGCCGACGATGCCCTCGAGCGTCTTGATGTACACGCACTGGCTGCCCGGCGTGTGGCTGTTCGGATAGAGGATGCATTCGATGCCGGGGAAGAGCTCGGTGTCGCCCTCTATCAATTCCACGCGATCCCACAGCGTGTCGACCATGGCCGCGACGTCCTGGCGATCGTAGAAGAGCTCGCGCGAGCCGATGTCGAGCGTGCGCGGACCGATCGGCGCGGCGGCCGCGGCGAGCTCGCTCCTCTGGACGACGATGCGCGCGTTCGGAAGCTGCTCGCAGCCGCCGCAGTGGTCGTAATGGAGATGCGTCAGGATCACGCAGCCGACTTCCTCCGGCTTCACGCCGTAGCGGCCGAGCTGCTCGGGCAGCGTCATGCCGGCCGGGATGCGGTGCGGTCCGAGGCGATGGATGCGCATGGCGCGATCGGCGCTGCGCATGCCGGCGTCGACGAGCACGGGATCCTTCCCGCCTTCGATCAGGAACGCGAGGATCGGCACGCTCACGCGTCCCTGATCCTTGTTCATGCCCCAGAACACGTCCAGCGCGCAGCCGACTTCGGCTTCGCCGAGGAGCAGGGGACGGACGCGGTACTTCTGAGTCATGGACAGCCTCTCGTGCCCCGATTCAGGCCCCGGCGGCGTCGCGAGCCCCAGCCGCCCGCAGCGCTTGTGCCGCCTGCCGCACCGCCTTCACGATGTTCGTATAACCCGTGCAGCGGCAGATGTTGCCGGCGAGGGCTTCGCGGATCTCCTGGTCGCTAGGCGCGGGATTCGCGGCGAGCAGCTCGCGGGTCGAGTTGATCATGCCCGGCGTGCAGAAACCGCACTGCAGCCCGTGGCAGTCGATGAATGCGCGCTGGATCGGATGCAAGTCCGCGGGGCCCGCGGCGAGGCCTTCGATCGTCTCGACGCTCGCGCCCTCGGCCTGCACGGCGAACATGAGACAGGCGCGCGCGGCGCGGCCGTCGATGAGCACGGTGCAGGCGCCGCACTTGCCGTGCTCGCAGCCGACGTGCGTGCCAGTCAAGGCGAGCTCGCTGCGCAGGAAATCCGAGAGCAGCAGCCGCGGCTCGACGTCGCGGGTATACACGGTGCCGTTGACGGTCATCGTCACGCCGATCGAGTCTTTGCGCGTTGCGCTCATCGTCATGCTCCTTTCGCGATCGCGTCCGCGTAGGCGGCGAGCAGCGCCTGCTTCACGAGCACGCCTGCGAGATGGCGCTTGTATTCGCCGCTCGCGACGTTGTCGTCCTGGGGATCGATGGCCTCATCGACGCTGCGGGCGGCCGCGGCGGCGCGCGCCGCATCGAGCGGCCGGCCGAGCAGGGCCGCGGCGACGTCGATGCGCACCGGCGTCTCCGCGACGCCGCCGAGGGCGAGCGAAACCGCCGTCGTCTCGCCGCGCGCGTCCGCCGTGACGAGCGCCGCGACGTTCACGATCGCGAAATCGCCGACGCGCTTCGCGATCTCGCGGAACGCCCACCCCGTGCGCGGCGCCGGCACGGGCACGCGGATCTCGGTGAGCACTTCGTGGGGCGCGATGTCGGTCAGGTAGGTCGTCACGAAGAACTCCGCGATCGGCACGATGCGCGTGTCCTCCGCGCTCGCGATCGCGAGCTCGGCGCCGAGGCAGCAGAGCGCGACGCCCGCCTCGGCGGAGGGATCGTTGTGGACGACGCTGCCGCCGAGCGTGCCGCGATTGCGGATCGCGGGATAGCCGACGTGGGCGAGCGCGTCCACGAGCAGCGGCAGGCTCTCGCGCAGGAGCGGGCCATCGATGAGATCCCGGTAACGCGCCATGGCACCGATGCGCAGCACTTCGCCGTCGCGCACGACGTGGCGCAGCGCCTCGATCCCGTTGATGTCGACGAGCAGCTCGGGCTGCGCGACGCGGAAGTTCATCATCGGCACGAGGCTCTGGCCGCCGGCGATGAGCTTCGCATTGTCGTGGGCCGCGAGCGTCGCGAAGAGCGCCGGCAGCGTATCGACGCGGACGTAGTCGAAGGACTTCGGTTTCACGGTCCTGCCTCCTCTGCCGCGAGCGGCGCCTCGCCCGCCAGCAGCCTGTCGACGCTCTTGAAGAAACGCTTCGTCAGCAGCTTCGCAATCGGCAGCAGCGCGCGCTGGGCCATGCCCGTCATCGCGCCGCCGACCGTGACCTCGAAGCTGTAATCGACGTTCGTCACCGCGCCGCTCTCGGCGAGCGCGACGATGCCCGCGATGCTCATCGTGCCGATCGGTCCGGCGCCTTCCGCCGCCATCGCATAGCGCTCGCCGGCGACTTTCTCGCCGAGGCGCATCGTGCCCTTGTAGGTGCCGGAAATGGAGGCGACGCCGATCTTCGTCACCAGCTCGTAGGCATCGGGGGCCAGGATGAGGAGCGACTGGCAGCCGGGCGTGCACAGCTCGATCACCCGCGGATCGTTCAGCGCGTCCCACACCGCGTCCTTGGGGCGGTTCAGGACGGATTGACCCTCGAACTTCATGCGTCCGCTCCGTGGATCTCGCGCCAGCGCGGCGAGGTCTTCAGGAGCCGGATGACGCGCTCCGGCGTCAGCGGCAGCTCGCTCACGCGCACGCCGAAGGGCTTCAGCGCGTCCTCGACCGCATTCACCACCGCCGCGACCGGCATGATCGCGCTGCCTTCGCCCATGCCCTTCGTGCCGAGCGCGGTGTAGGGCGAAGGCGAGATCACATGCTCGCACCTGACGTCCGGCACGTCGGTCGCGAGCGGGTGCAGGTAGCTCGTCAAATCCGTGTTCCAGAGCTGGCCGCGTTCGTCGTAGTGGAACTCCTCCAGCAGCGCGCCGCCGATGCCCTGTACATAGCCGCCGTGGAGCTGGCCTTCGACGATCGTCGGATTGATGATGACGCCGCAGTCGTCGACGATCGCGACGTCCTTGACCTCGACCTTCCCGGTCTCGACGTCGACTTCGACGACCACCGCGCTCGAGCCGCTGGGGTGCGTCGTATAGAGCCGGATGCGGCCCTCGGCGTCGGGTACCCAGGACGCGATGGGGCTCGTCCAGTAGTGCGTCACCTCGAAGGGATTCGTCACGTGCTTCGGTACGATGCCGAACGCGCCGGGCCACAGATGCAGTTGATTGCCGAGCTCGCGCAGCGTCATCGTGCGCCCGCCGGGCTCGCAGATCCTGCCCTCGACGACGGCGAGCCCGGCCGCCTCGCATCCCCAAAGCTGCGCCACGACCTCCAGCAGATTCGATTTGAGCCTGCGCGTCGCCTCGGCGACGCAGGAGACGTTGAACGTCGCGCCGCGGCTCGACCACGGGCCCATGCCGTAGGGCACGGCGTTCGTGTCGCCGTAGACGATGCGCACGTCGTCGGGCGTGACGCCGAGCTCGTCGGCGACGACCTGGCAGAGCGTCGTCTCCGTGCCCTGGCCGATGTCCTGGTGGCCGGTCAGCACCAGCACACCGCCTTCGGGCACGAGGCGCACGGTCGCGACCTCGTAGCTGTTGAAGATGCAGTTCGGCACCGCGCCGCCCGAAGGCTCCAGCATGGAGGCGATACCGATGCCGAGGTACTTCGCGCTCCCGCCGTTCTGCTCGGCCTGGCGCCGCCTCACGGCCTCGTAATCCACGAGCTCCACGAGCTTGGCCAGGCACTGCGCGTAATCGCCGCTGTCGTAGATTGGTCCCGAGATCTGCTGATAGGGAAATTCATCCTTGCCGACGAAATTGCGGCGTCGGATTTCGACGGGCGAGAGGCCGAGCGCATCGGCCATGCGGTTCATCGCGACTTCGAGCGGGAAATTCGCGATGTCCTTGCCGTAGCCGCGATAGGCGCCGCTCGGCGCCTTGTTCGAGACCGCGACCTTGGTGGCGACCTTGAAGGCTTGCCACTTGTAAGGCCCGGGCAGGTAGCCGCAGGCGACGAGGAACTTGCCGGCACCGGCGGCGTGGCAGGTGCCGTCGCAGCCGACGTTGCCGTAGACCGCGGCGTCGAGTCCCTGCAGTACGCCCTCACGGCTGATCGCGACTTTCAGATACCAGACGTAATCGCGGCATTGCATGCCCGAGAGCAGATTCTCCTGTCGCGACTCCGTCCATTTCACGGGCCGGCCCGTCGCCAGCGAAAGCAGGCAGGGAATGACTTCGGCGTCGGCCTGCAGCTTGTTGCCGTAGCCGCCGCCGACGTCGGGCGCGATCACCTGCACGTCGTGCTCGGGAAAACGGAAGGTCTGCGCGACGAGCGTGCGCACGAGATTCGGCGACTGCGTCGAGCAGTGGAGCGTGAGCTTGCGGCCGTAGGGATCGTAGGCGGCGAGCGCGGCGCGGCCCTCGAGGCTGACCCCCGAGTAGCGATGCTGCGGAATGCGGAACTCGAAGACCCGATCGGCTTGCGCGAACACTTCGGCCACGGGGCCGACCGACATGCCCCAGTCGCACTGCACGTTGTCGCCCCATTCGGGATAAAGCAGCGGCGCGCCGGGCGCGAGCGCGGCCTCGGTATCGCTGACCGCGGGCAGCGCCTCGTAGGCGACGTCGATGTATTCGAGCGCGTCCTCGGCCAGATAGCGGGAGTCGGCTGCGACCGCGACGACCGGCTCGCCCATGTAATAGACCTTTTCCGTCGCGAGGCCGTAGACCTGCGGCACTTTCATGCCGATGTCGATCGTCGGCGGCAGCGGCCCCCAGTAGCGCTTCGCGTCCTCACCGGTGAGCACCGCGTGCACGCCCGGCAGCGCACGGGCGCGTGAGACGTCGATAGCCTTGATCCGGGCATGGGCATGCGGGCTTCTCAGCATCGCCGCGTGCAGCATGCCGGGCATCGAGAGGTCGTCCGTGTACCGGCCGTGGCCGGTGACGAGGCGCAGGTCCTGCTTGCGCTCGATGCGGGCACCGACCCATTTCGCTTCGGACATCGTCGTGCTCCTCGTCGTCTAGGGCTTCGTGCCCGATGCAGCACCGCGCCGGCGCGCGCTCGCCGAGCGCGCGCGGGGATGGGGCGAGAATCGTGGTCTTGGCCGTGCCGCGGCTCGTGGCACCGGCGGCGCTGGCACGTGAGGGTCTGGAATCGAAGGCGGGTCGCAAGAGCCGGGCGTCATGCCCTGTTGCATGCGTACGGCGAGCGGCGCGCCACCGTGGCCGGCCGCGAGATGGCGGACGTTCGAAGCCCGCGCGGCGGTGTCCCGGGCGAACGCCGCGGCACTGGACGTGCTCGTCATCGAAGCCCTCCTCGAGGGATCAGGCGGGCGCCTCGCCCGCGTCGCGGCCTGGCCTTGCGCTTACCGGCCTAAACGACTGCTCCGTGAATCACTACGTACTCGGAAAAGAACCGTGGGTTGGGCTGACGAAGGAAGCCCAACGGTCATGACGCCCGCGTCACCCGCACTCATGAAAGGGGCGTGGTGAGCCCCTTTCCCGGATTCCGCGCCGCTGCGCGGCGCTCCTTCCGGGCTACAAGAGAACGTTCTTCGTAGCCCGGAAGGAGCGCAGCGGAATCCGGGTTCGGCGCTAGTCGTTACTCCCGGGGTCGATGCCAGGCCTCTCATAGGGGCTACCACGACCGCGACGCTCTTTCACCGCAACCTACGCGCTCAAAAAAACTGCCCCACCGCACCGAGACGGGCGCTGCCCTCACGCGCATTCATCGCGCAAGGGCAACAGCGCGCGCTCGTTTACTGGAGCACCTTCGGCATGATGTCGTAGGCGAGTCGGCGCATGTCTCCAATAGTCTTCACCGTGGGCGTACCGCTGAACGGCGGCCACAGCATCGGCAGCGTCAAGCCGGCTTCCCTGTAGCGCTTCAGGTTGTCCGTGATCTGCTGCTCGGTGCCCACCAGATGCGGTGTCAGTTTGCCTTTCGGCGTCTGGTCCGTTTTCTCGCGCGTGATCTCGAACGGGATCATGCTCGAGATGATCAGATCGTCGACCCTGCGATGCGTGTCGAGCTTGTCGAGCTCGGCCTGAATGGTGCGGCGCCAGGTCTTGATGTCCTCCGGCGAATCCATCACCCCGATCCAGCCCTCCAGGGCCTGCTCGGCAATTCGCTTGGCCGCGTTCTCCGGCTTCAGCAGACCGCCGAAGAAGATCGGCGGATGCGGCTTCTGCACGGGCTTGGCGCCGAAGCCGCATTTCTCGAACGATGCGAACTCACCGTGATACTCGAACAATTCCTGAGTCCAGATGCCCCGCATGATGTCGATGGTTTCTTTGACGTGCTTGTTCTTCTTCTTGAAGATGTGCGTGGCGCTCGCGGCATCGAACTCTTCCGGCATCCAGCCCGAGCCCACGCCTACGTTGATGCGTCCTCCCGAGAGATGATCCCAGGTGCCGATTTCGGCGGCGAGCACGGCCGGCGCTCGATAGGGCGTCACGATGATGCTGACGCCGAGTCGCACCTTCTTCGTGATGGCGGCCAGGTAAGGGATCAAGGGCAGGCCGTGGAGAAACTCTCCGCGCGCGGCCACCGGCAAGGATTTCGGAAAATCCGGCATGCCGCCGAAGGCGAACTGCAGTGCTTGCCGATCGGACGATTCCGGGACCACGATGCGGTCGAGCGTCCAAATCGAATCGAAGTCGAGCTCTTCAGCGACGTGCGTGAGATCGTTGAGCTCGCTGACGGTTACCTTGGTCCGGAAATTCGGCAAGTAGAGTGCAAGTTTCATGGGATGGACGTCCTCCTGCTTTGCGCATATTGCTGCGACGCAATTCCGCGTTGGTTACGATTCACTGCCGTCGCCGACGGCTACGACTCGGGCGGGCGCCCTCGAGAATCGGGTTTCATAGTAAATACACTACCGCGTCGGCGCTTTGACTTGGATCAGGCCTATCCGACGCCTCGCGCGCACCTACACGCCTGCGCTCTCGAGCGGAATTCGACGGCACTGTCCGCACAACCCTCACTCGCGCAAGGATTCCGCGATGACTTCTGCGATGTCCTGCGTCGGCACACCCTGCGTCGAGGCCGGATGTTCGAGCATGACCATGCAGAACGGACACGCGGTGACGAGCTTCTCGGCGCCGCCGTCGACGGCCTGCTGCGCGCGTCGTGCCGCCATCGCGGCGCCGGGCTCGGCTTCGCGCCACATCCGGCCGCCGCCCGCGCCACAGCAGCGGCTGCAGTCGCGCGCCTCCGGCAGCTCTTCCAGCGTGAGACCGGCGATCTGACCGAGCGCCGCGCGCGGTGCGTCGAAGCGTCCGGTATGTCGCCCGAGATAGCAGGGATCGTGAAACATCAGCTTGCGCGGCAAGGCTTCGAGACGGCCCAGGCGTCCGCTGCGAGTCAGCTCCGCGAAATACTCGCTGTGGTGTACGACCTCGAAGCGCCCGTCCAGGGCCGGATAGTGCTTCAGAAACACGTTGAAGCAGTGGGCGCAGTTGACGAGCACCTTGTGCGTGCGCGCCTGGCGCAGCAGCGCGATGACGCGCAGCGCCTGGCGCTGGAACAGCCCTTCGTCGCCGAGCCGTCGCGCCGGATCGCCCGTGCAGGTCTCATGGTCGCCCGCGCAGGTCCAGCGTATGCCGGCCCGATCGAGCAAGCGGCCGACGGTTTGCGCAATCGCCTGCGCGCGCGGCTCGTGGCGGCCCGCGCACCCGACCCAGTAGATCAGCTCCGGCGGCTCCGCGGCCGGATCGGGCGGCCACGCCACCGGCGGGCTCAAGCGCAGAGGGGGATTTCTGCTCGCGTCCCACATCACGCCCTCGTAGGCCAGGTGGCGCAGTGCCGCCGTATGCCCCGGCGCGAAACGTCCGGCATAGGCGAGGCTGCGACGCAGCTCGAGTATCGCCGACACGGGCTCGAGCCCGACGGGGCAGGCGCTCACGCATCGCGCGCAGGAGGTGCAGGCGTCGAGCTCCAGGCCGGCCGCGAGCTCGGCGACCGCGGTATCCGAGCGCGGACGGTTCGCCTCCTGCAGACGCTTCATGACGCGCGCCGGAGAGAAGGACGTCGTCGCATCGACCGCGGGGCACGCGTCCTCGCAGCGCCCGCAGCGTGTACAGGCATCGAAGCCGACGCGATCCGGGCGCTCGAATTCGGACATCGTGCGCGGTCCGAGCCGGGCGTCGCGCGCGACGATGTCCTGCGCCGATTCGTGCGCGAGATTGAACGGCAAGCTCACCGCGACGTGCTCGTCCGGCCGCACGATCAGCCAGAGGGGAACGGCGAGCACGTGGAGCAGGCGCGTATGGGGTATCGAGGCGAAGAACAGCGCGACCAGCGCGAAATTCAGAAGCTTCCAGGCGGGACCGAGCTCGGCGCCGAAATAGCTCGCCCCGATGGCGGCGATGAGCACGGGTGGGTAGAGGCGCGCGGCGAGCTCGCCGGGCTCGATCTGGCGGCGCTTGTGCGGCACGCCGAGCATGCGCAGCGCGAGCACGCCGCCGCCGATGCACAGCGCCGCATTGAAAACCCCCTGCGCGTAGCGCAAGACGGTTCCGTCGAGGACGCCGAGCGGCAAGGAAAACGTGACGAACAGCAGCACGAAGGCCCAGAACATCGCCGCGTGTACGCGCCCGATCGGTGCACGCAGCACACGCTGCTGCAACAGGGCCAGGCTCAGCAGGCGCTGCAGGGCGCGGCCGCTCACGCCGCGCGCGGGGGCAGGACCCGCGGTCCAATGCCAGATCCGAGCGGCCATGCCGTACAGAAAGACGAGCGTCGCACTCACGCCGATGACGGCGAAGGCGTAGCGCCAATAGCCCTCTAAGGACTCCCAGCCGCGCAGGAAACGCGGCACGGCGAACAGGCCGGTCAGCAACAGCAGGCCCGCAACGCCGATGCTACGTGGAAGATTCATCCGTCACCCTGACTAGCCAACTGCGGATCTTGGCGATGAGCTGCGCGGCGATTGCATCCGCATCCCCGCCGGTTTGCGCGGCCGGCGCCAGCGCGGGCGCGCCGGCCGGCTTGCGTCGCAGGCGATCCCGCGCCGAGGTCACGGCACGCTGCCTCGCGGCGGGCCGCCGGCGCGGCTGGGGCAGCTTGAGGGCCGCCGCCATCAGGCCCGTCGTCGATGCGTCCACCGCCGCGACTGCGGCGGAGTGCAGCACTTCGACGGTGCGGTGCATGCCGCGCCGATGGTCGTGGCTGAACATTGCGACGTGGCGCGGCGCGCGCAGCGTTTCTTCGACGGCGAGCACCAAGGGCAAGGGGAGACGGTAGCGCTCGCGCCAGCCGCGCTCGAGCTTGCGCACGGCAGTGAGCTCACCGGCATCGACGCCGACCTCGACCACGCGGGTGACGACGGGAAAGCCCGCCGCTGCCGCCAGCGCATAGGGAAAAAAGCCGCTGCCCATGTCCGCACTGCGGCTCGCGCACAGCACCAGATCCACGTCTTCCTCGCGCACGAGCGGCGCGATCAGGCGAGCGGCACGCGCCGTGTCCTGCCTTTCCGCCACCGCGAGCTCGTCGATGCGCAGCGCGCGATCCGCGCCGTGATCCAGGCAATGCTGCAGCCACTCGTCCGCTCGCTCGCCGCCTACGCTGACCACCGACACGCGGCCGCCGTGCGCCGCGCGCAGCTCGAGCGCGAACTGCAGCGCGGCGGCATCGGCGCTGGCCATGCGCAAGGTCTCCAGCGCGTACGGCTGGCCGCTGTCCTTCGCGTAGCGTATCGCCGTGCCCGGCACCGCCGGTTTGATGCAGACGAGGATGTTCATCGACGAGGCCGTGATCCGCGGACGCTCATTTGCGTTCTTCCGCAAGTAGCCGCCGCATGGCCGGCACCACCCGATCGACGTCCGCGACGGCGCTCCATTCCGCGCGCTCCAGCATCGGCGCGCCCGCATCGAGATTGACGGCGGCCACATGCTGCGCGTCGCGGATGCCCATTAGGTGGTAGCTGGAACCGGAGATTCCCAATGCCACGTAGACCTTCGGCGCGATCCACTTCCCCGAAGCGCCGATCTGACGTTCGCGCGGCACCATGCCGGCAAACACCGCTTCGCGTGAGCCGCCGACCGCCGCATCCAGGCGCTCGGCGACTTCGAACACCGTGCCGAGGGTAGTGCCGGCGTCGACTCCCTTGCCGACGGCGAGCACCACGTCGGCGTCCATGACGTCGAGCTCACGCGCCGCGAGGCGCCAGGTGTCGGCCGGGGCCGCGTCCCCGCCGTCCGCACCGGCGATGCCCAGCTCCTCTATCGCCGGCGCGCGCTTGGGAAAATCATTGGCGTGCGCGACGGCCGGGTTCAGCGTGGCGATCCAAGGCGGCGGGGCGGCCGGGCTCAGGGCCAGATGGGCGCATCGGTCGTGGACTTCGCGGCGTACCTGCAGGCCGCCGTCGCGCCATTCGAGATCGACGCAGTCCGCCAGCAGGCCGCGCTCCAGCGCGGCTGCGATGCGGCCGGCGATGTCGGCACCCGTGGCGGTGGCGGGCAGCAGCACGCCGAGGGGCTGCTTGCTTCGAATGGCCGCGGCCAGACGCGCTGCCAGCGCGGCAGCGGACGGCGCAGGCGTGCTCGTCAACGCGTATACCAGATCGAGCCCGTTCGCCGCGTCGCTCGCGCAGCAGGCCTCGGCGGCGTCGCGGCCCGCCACGACGCCGCAGGGACGTACCCCGGCTTCTTCGGCGAGTCGCGCACATTCCCCCGCCATGCGCGCCGCCAAACCCGGCGAGCGTCCGCCTTCGTCGTCCAGCCACACCCACAGCGCAGTCATGTCCCGAACCGGCGTACGGCTTGTCTCACAGGGCGTGCGCGAGCCGGGTCGCGTCCAGCGTCGCATCGGCCACCTGACGCGGCGCCACCGCATCACCGATGACGTGTACCGGCACGGAGGTATGTCTTTTGACGAGGCCGATCACGTCGGTGTTCGAATACTTCATCGTGACCAGCACGACCGTATCCACGTCGATTTCCCATTCGCGCCCGGAGTAGACGTTGAAGGCCGTCACGGACGCCTCGCCGATGCGCTTGATCCACGCGTTGGGAGTGCACACGACGCCGAGCTGGTCCAGACGCTCGAACACCGTGGGAAGCTCGTTCACGCGCATCAGGAATTCGTGACCGACGGTCGGCCAGCGCGTGACGATCTCGACTTCGTGCTCGCGTGTCGCGAGCAGCTCGGCCAGCCCCGGGGCGATGCGATCGGCCAGCTCGTCGATGATCAGTACGCGACCGCTGACGATGTCCGGGATCTGTCCCTGCAGGAGCGCTTCGTAGGTCATCACGTGCGGGCGATCGTGGCCCGGGATCGGCTCGGTCGTGATCGAAGAACGGCCATCGCCCGCGGCGCGCGCGCCGCTGGCGATCACGATTTCGTCGACCGCGTGCTCACCGAGGATCCCGGCGACATTGGCCTGCGTGATTTCCGAGTTGAGCCGGAGGTCGATGGCGGCACTGCCCTGCGCCTGACGCACCAGCCAGTCGACCCAGTTGCGCACGTCGGCGCGCTGGGGCAGGCGCGCAAGCTGATTGACCTGACCGCCGAGCTCGGCGCCGCGTTCGTGCAGCACCACCCGGTGGCCGCGGCTCGCCGCGATGCGCGCGAACTCGAGACCCGCGGGTCCGCCGCCGATGACCAATATGTTTTTCGGCTGCGCCGCCGGCCGCAACTGCGTTTTGCCGAATTCGAGCTCACGCCCGGCGGCGGCGTTCATCTGGCACTCCACTCGAATGCCCCGGAAGATGTGGCCGACGCAGCTCTGGTTCCAGTATGCGCAAGGACGTATCTCCTCGATCCGATTCTGCTGCGCTTTGTTGGCGAACTCGGGCTCCGCGATGATCTCGCGAATCAAGACGCAGGCGTCGGCGGCGCCGTCGGCGATGAGCTTGTCGGCGAGCATCGGATCGTTGATCCGGCCGACGACGAACACCGGCAGGCTGCGGGCCGCCGCCTTGATCTGCGCCGTGAGCTCGCCCTGGTATCCCGGCTCCAGGCCGGCGTAGTGCGAAGGGATCATGTAGTGGATGGAACGATACAAGCCGAGGCTGCAGTGGAGGTAATCCAAGCCGCCGGCCGCTTCCACCATCTGGACGACTTCGACCACGTCTTCGGGCTCCATGCCGCCCTCGACCATGTCGCTGGAGGACAGGCGCAGACCGACGATGAAGTCGGGCCCCACGCGCTGACGTACTTTGGCGATGATTTCGCGCAGGAAACGCGTCCGATTCTCCAGGCTGCCGCCGTAGGCGTCGTCGCGCTTGTTCTTCAAGGGCGTCAGGAAGGCAGAGATCAGATAGCCGTGGGCGCCGTGCAGCTCTATGCCGTCCAGGCCCGCTGCCTGGGCGCGAGCGGCCGCCGCGGCGAACTTGTCTTCGATCTCCCGGATCTCCTCGATCTCGAGCGCGCGGGGAATGAAAAAGGGCTCCTCGGGCGCGGGGATCTGCGACGGCGCGACGGAGTGATGATGGGCCGGATCGTGATCCGGAAGCTGGTGCACGCCCGGATGGACGAGCTGCGCGACGATGACCGTGTCGTGACGGTGGACGGCCTCACCGATCTCGCGCAGGCCCGGGATACAGGCATCGTCCCAGAGCGCGCATTGGATGAACGGGCTGTATTCCGCGCGGCCATCGACCGGCGAGGCGCCGATGATGATCATCCCGACGCCGCCGGCCGCGCGTTCCGCATAGTAGGCCGTCGTGCGCGCATCCGGCAGATGATCGGGCCAGTGGTTGGTGACGTGCGGTCCCCAGATGATCCGGTTCTTGATGACTTTGTGGCCGACCGGAAGGGGGCGGAACAGGTATTGGTACTCAGCCATGTTTCTCTCTCAGTGTTCGTCGTCGGTTTGTGATTTCATCGAGACCGTGCGCCGCGCCGGCGCCCGGTGTGCCGCGGACGCCTCTACCGGGCGGTTCATCGAGGGCGGCCGCACGGGAATCGGCCGAAGGGGGTGAGCGGGGAAGTGCTGCGCGAGGCTGCTCGATGATGTGGCCGTCGACGATCGCGGATGTCACTTAGCACGCCCTCGCACTCGCTCGCACTGCTCGGCATCGATACCGCAACCCGCGCCATGCCCGCGCATCGGCTCGCCGGTCGGTTCGAGCGCCGAGAAGGCGTTGAACGAGTCGGTCCGTGGCTCGTCCAGACTCGGCGGATCCGGCGCAAGTCCGGATCCGCCGCTGCGAATCAAGTGCCAATCACTCGAGTCGAAGACGGACCATTCGTGGTCCGCGCAAATGCTGCCGTGGGTACGGCGCCTACAAGGTGACCGAGTCTATGCCCGGACGGTCGCGCCTTGTTGACGATGATCAACTATGCGTCCCCGCATGCTCGCTGAAGGAAATCGCAGCGGCCCAAGCCGCGGATGGATATCGAGGCGATGCAGGGAAGTGCGGCGTGTCGGACGGATCCGAAGCGGGTCCCCGGAGTTGACTTGGATCATGGACCCCTCGCACGGCGCTTATGGATTATGGCTATACTCGCCGGGGCATCGGATCCACACCGACACGCTTTGCAAAGCGAAGCTCACCGGCGTCCGGCCGGCGTACACCGTCCGGTCCTCGACAGCGATCCGGATGTCGAAAATCGTCGCCTCGGCGTACTCCTATGGCAGCGCGAGGCGATGGCCTCGTTGAGATCATGAATGCGCTCGCGCGAGCGCCGGTGGGGGAATTTTTTTTATGTTGGAACGCTACAAGAAATACCGTGCACTCGAGCTCGACTCTCCGGCCGATCGCATTCTTCGCATCACCTTCAACAAGCCGGAAACCCTGAACTCGCTGGATCAGGAAGGGCACCGCGAGCTCACCTACATCTGGCGCGACATCGATGAAGACGACCAGGTCTCGGCCGTGATCCTGACCGGCAAAGGGCGCGCATTCTCGGCCGGCGGCGACTTCGGCATGATCGAGAAGATGATCGAAGATTCCAAATCGCTGATGCGGAGCTGGAAGGAGGCGCGCGATCTCGTCTACAACATCATCAACTGCTCGAAGCCGATCGTGTCCGCCATCAATGGCGTCGCCGTCGGCGCCGGTCTGGTGGCCGGCCTGCTCGCGGACATCTCGATAGCGAGCAAATCCGCCCGCATCGTCGACGGCCATACGCGGCTCGGCGTCGCCGCCGGCGACTCGGCCGTGATCAACTGGCCCTTGCTGTGCGGGATGGCGAAGGCCAAATACCATCTGCTGCTGTGTGAGCCGATGGACGGCGCCGAGGCCGAGCGGCTGGGCATGGTCTCGCTGTGCGTAGAGGACGACGAGCTGCAGGAACGCGCATTGACGATAGCGCAGCGTCTGCGCGACTGCGCGCCGGCGGCCACGCGATGGACGAAGTACGCGCTGAACAACTGGTACCGCATGGCGGGCCCGGCCTTCGACACCTCCACCGCGCTCGAAATGCTCGGTTTCACCACGGCCGAAGCGAGAGAGGGTGTGCGCTCGCACCGCGAAAAGCGCAAGCCCGATTTCGATCGGGACGTGCCTTTGTAATGCGCGCCTGCGGGGCTTGGCCGCGCGCAGCGCAGCCGGTGCAATGAACGTGAGGAAGCTGACGGGGCCTGCGCCGGAGATTTCGGCGTCGGCCATCGTGCGGAGTTCGGGATGACGGGCAGCTTGCAGGGCAAAGTCGCCTTGGTCACCGGCGCCGCGCGCGGCGTGGGGCGTCAAATCGCCCACGCGCTGGCGGCTGCCGGCGCCACCGTGGCGGTGAACTATCTCGCGTCGCGGACGCAGGCCGAAACGCTGGTCGCGGAGATCGCCGCCGCCGGCGGTAGCGCGCGGGCGTTTGCGGCGGATGTCGCGGACTATCGCGCCGTGCGCGCGATGGTCGACGGCCTCGTCGATGAATTCGGCCACGTCGACGTACTGGTCAACAATGCCGGCTTCGTAACGCCGCGTCTGTTCGTCGAGACCACGCCGGCGGAGTGGCAGCGCCAAATCGACGTCGGACTGTACGGCGTCATCCACTGTTGCCACGCGGTCGCGCCGCTGATGCTTGCGCAGGGAGGCGGGCGCATCATCAATTTGGCCGGGGATTCGGCGCGTGTCGGCGAAAAGCTGCTCGCGATCACCGCGGCTGCGCGCGGTGGCGTCCTGGCGCTGACGAAGTCGCTGGCGCTGGAGCTGGGCCACGCCGGCGTCACGGTCAATGCCGTCGCCCTGGGACTGGTCGACACCGAGCACATCGACCGCCGTTGGTTCGAGTCCAATCGCGAGCGCATCGTACGCAAGTATCCTTTGGGCCGAATCGGCCAGCCGACCGATGTGGCGCCGCTGGTCGCGTTCCTGGCCGGCGCGGAGGCGGCTTGGATCACCGGTCAGATCATCAGCGTCAACGGCGGCTACAGCATGGTCGGCTGAGTCGCCCGTCCTCGATCAGTACAGCGAGATCGCGCCGTCACGCGATCCCAGGGAATGAGGTGTTCATCATGCGCTTGCGCTCAACCATCCTCGTCTTCGCGGGGCTCGTGCTGGGCCAGTCGGCCGCGGCGGTAGACCTGCTTGCCACGGACAAGGCCATCGTCGAATCGGGCCGCGCGCTCTATCGACAGCATTGCGCGGACTGTCACGGCCAGGACGCGACCGGCGGCTCCGTCACGCGGCTCGGCACCACGGCGGAGGTTCCTTCGCTCACCGGCCTTGCGAAAAAGCACGGCGGTACATTTCCGTTCTGGGAGCTCTACGAAATGGTCAGCGGCGCCGAGCTGATGCCCGCGCACCGGGGTCGCGTCATGCCGATATGGAGCGACGAGCTCGCGAAGACGCCGAAGGTCGGCAAGGCGGATGCGAAGGCGATCGTGCGCGGCCGGATCACCGCGATCCTCGCGTATCTCTCGAGCGTGCAGGAAAAATAGCGGCCCTCGTCACGGCGCAGGGGAGCGGCGCGCGCGGCCTCGCGGCAGCGCTCGACCCGAGACGCGCTGAAGCAAGCCGAGCGCGCGCCCGACGCGCGCGCCGGCAACGGCGGCGCGCGGCCGCACTCGGTCGTCTATGCTGAGAAAAGGCGGCTGGCGACGGAGATCTTCACCGATCGCGCGCCGCCGGCGTCCGGGCCGACCGCGGCGGGCCATGCAGCCCGCGAGGGAGCAGCGCGCATGATTGCGTCCGAGTTCGAGTACTTCGCGCCGACGGAAGTCGGCGAGGCGCTGGATCTCCTGCATACCAAGGGCGACGGCGCGCGGCCGCTCGCGGGCGGCATGAGCCTCGTGCCGCTGATGCGCGTGGGCATGCGTCATCCAGCCGTCGTCGTCAGCCTCCACTACGTGACGGGCCTGGATCGGGTGAAGGATCTCGGGCCGGCGCTCAGCATCGGGGCGATGTGTCGTCACACCGCGGTCGCGCGCGATCCGCTGGTCCTGCGCGATGCGCCGCTGCTGGCGCGCGCCGCCGCGTCGATCGGCGACGTGCAGATACGCAATCGCGGCACGCTCGGCGGCTCGATAGCGCATGCCGATCCCGCCGCCGACTATCCCTCCGCGCTGGTCGCGCTCGGGGCGACGATGATCGTGCGCAGCGCCGGCGGCGAACGTCGCGTGCCCGCCGCCGAGTTCTTCGTCGACGTGATGAGGACGGTGCTCGAAGCGGACGAATTGATCGTCGCCGTCGAAGTCCCCAAGCACACCGGCCTCGGCTTTGCGCATGAGCGCCTGCAGCGCGTCGAGGGCGAGTTCCCAATCGTGCTCGCGTCCTTGCAGCTCCTGCCCGGCGGCGCCGGCCGGCTCGCGCTCGGCGGCGTCGGCGTGAAGCCGGTTGCGCTCGAGCTCGCGCAGACGTCCGCCGACGAGGCCAGCCTTTGCGCCCTCGGCAGGCGAGCCTTCGATGCCGCGGCCGGCGCCCGCGGCGATTCGAACGGCAGTCGTGAATATCGCCAGGCGATGGCGCGCGTGATGAGCGAACGCGCGCTGCTCGCGGCCTGCGGCGGCAAATGATCTCCAGCTCCGCGCTGCAGCCCTCGCGAGCACCGGCGCCCAGCGTGGCGGCGTGAGCTCACGGCCTCTTCATCGAGCCGCGATAGCGACCATCGCCTCATCGTGAAGCCGGCGTAGCGCGCCGCCCGCCGCGTCCACCGACCTTTCGCTCCGCGCCTTCGGCTACACTCGTCCGCAGGCCGAGCACGGCCCGAGGCCGATCGAGTGCGGGAGGGACTCGTTCGGCGTTGATGAGGAAAGGCGGCGCCGGGCGCCGCCGGACGACGGGCGCGTTCTTCAGATCGCATGAGATCAGCAAGCAGAATCCACGAGGCAGCCCCGCCGTCCGCAGCGCGCATCGTGCCGGCTGCCGTCGCGGCCGCGATGGCACTCGTCGCGCTGGCCGGCTGCGCCTGGCGGCCTTACGTCGCGGCGCCGCCGGACGAGGCGCGGGTGCCGAACGAAATCGCTGCCGCGCGCCTCGATGCGCCGGCGCGGCTCGAGCTGCTCGCGCGCGCCGGCGTGCCGCACGCCGCGGCGAGCCCGTGGACACCCGGCCAGCTCGGCCTCGTCGCCGTCGCGCGCAGCCCCAAGCTGCTCGGCGCGCGCAGCGCGATCGCGGCCGCCATCGCGCGCGGCCGCCTCGCGCGCCAGCGCGAGAATCCGCAGCTCAAGCTCGGCATCGAGCGTCATTCGGAGCGCGAGGACTGGAGCGATTCGCGCTGGGGGATCGGGCCCAGCATCGAGTTGACGCTGGTGCCGCCGGTCGTGCGCCGCCTGACCGGCGAACGCGCCGATCTCGACGTCGCCCTCGCGCGGCTCGAGGCGATCGAGACCGCTTGGCAGACGCGCACGGAGGCGACCGCAGCGGCGCTCGCGTTGCTCGCATGGCGGAACGCCGCCGCGGATCTGGGCGCGGCGGCGAAGCTGCGCGACGAGGCCGTCGCGGCGGCCCGCGCCCTGGTCGCGGCCGGCGTGTCGGACGCCTTCGAATGGCAGACGATGATGCTCGAGCGCAACGATGCCCGTCTCGCGCAGCTCTCGCATGCGACGGCCGGCGCCGCGGCGCAGGCTGCCCTCGCCGCGAGCCTGTCCGTGCCGCTCGGCGCCGTCAGCGACATCGATCTGAGCGCGGACGAGACGACGCCCGTGGCGGACTACGAGCGCCTGCGTGCGCGCATGCTGAAGTCTCATCCCGGCGTCCTGCGCGCGCTTGCCGCGCACGCCCAGGCCGAGCGCGATCTCGCGCTCGCCGTCGCCGCCCAGTATCCGAGCCTGCAGCTTTCACCGGGCTATTTCTTCGATCAGGGCGATCACGTGTGGTCATTGCTCGGCGGCATCGTCGTGCCGCTGTTCGCGCGCCACGAGCTCGCGATCGAGAGCGCGGCGGCGGCGCGCGACGCGGCCTGCGCCGCCGTGTACGCGGCGCAGGCCGAGGCCATCGCCGAGTTGCAGCGCCGGCATGCGGCCTGGCGCGCGGCGACGACGGTGCTCGCCGAGGCGCGCGCGATCGTCGCCGAGATCCTCGCCGCGCACGCGGAGCTGCAGCGCAAGCAAGCGGCCGGCATCGGCGACGCGCTCGCCGTCGCACGCGCCGCGCTGCAGGGCGCCGAGGCGCGCCTGCAGCTCCTGGCGGCCGAGGCCGAGGAGCGGCGCACGCGCGCGGCCATGCTCGCGAGCACGCGCGTCGCCGACTTCGATCCGCCGTTCGCACGCGTCCTCGAGGAACTGACGACGGCGGCGCCCGGCGCGGAGGCGAGCGCTCGATGAGCAGAATCTTCCTGCTCCTCGTCGGCATCGCGATCGGCGCGATCGCGATGAAGTTCGTCGAGGATCGCCGGTTCGAGACGCCGGCGCCCGCGGTCGCGCCGTCCGGCGACGACGATGAGGACGACGCGCCGGTCGCAGGCGCCGAGCGCGCGGCGGACGCGATGCGGGTGACGCTGACAACGGCCGAAGTCGCCTTGGCCGGAATCGAGACGGGCGGCCTCGCCACCGCGCGCGCGACGCCGGAGTCGACGGCGGCGGGACGCGTCGCGAACGCTGCCGAGCTGCTCACGCTGCTCGGCGATCTGCGCGCGGCGCGAAAGACCGCCGCGGCGAGCCGTGAGGTGGTGTCGGCGCTGGCCGCTCGCGTCGCCCGGCTGCGCAAGCTCGCCGCGGCCGGCGAGCTTGCGGTCGCCCGCGAGCGGGCGGCGCTGGAGGTCGAATACCGGCGCGAGCTGGAGACGGCGGCGAGGCGCGAGGCGCGCGTCGAGCAGCTCGCGACGGCGCTGCGCGCGGGCTGGGGCGCGAGCGTCGCCGCGCTGGTGCAGGCGCAGTCGGACGCGATCGCGGCCGTCGAACGCGGCGAGGCACTGCTCGTCGAGTTCGCGAGCGACGGCGAGCCGCCCGCTACGGTGCGGGTGGCGGCGAGCGACGCGCGCCGCGACGCCGTCTCCGCGCGAGTGATCGGCCCCGCTGCCGCGGCGCTGGGCGGCGCACGCGGCACGAGCTGGCTCGCCGTGGCGCCGGCCGGTGCGCTGCGCGCGGGCATGGCGGTGACGGTGTGGATCCCGCGCGCCGCGAGCGCCCTCGACGGCGCGGTGCTGCCGGCCGCGGCCGTGGTCTGGCATCGCGGCGCGCAGTGGTATTACGTCGCGGACGATGCCACGCATTTCAGCCGCCACGCGCTCGGCGATGCCGTCGCGTACGGCCATGACTATTTGCTGCCGGCGGCGCGGGCGCCGCAGCGGCCGGTGGTGCTGCATGGCGCCCAGTTGCTGCTCGCCGAGGAATTTCGCGCGGCCATTCCGGAAGAAGACGATGACTGAGACGACGCGCGGGCCGCGCCGATGTTGAGCGCGCTCGTTCGCTTCTCGATTGCGCGGCGCGGCGTCGTGCTCGCCGGCGCCTTCGCGCTGATCGTCTACGGCCTGTTCGCGCTGAGCCACACGGGCCTCGACATCTTTCCCGAGTTCGCGCCCAAGCTCGTCGTCGTGCAGACCGAGGCGCCGGGCCTGACGACCGAGCAGGTCGAGGTGCTCGTCACGCAGCCGCTGGAAGCCGCGCTCGGCGGGCTCGTCGGTCTCGATCACCTGCGCTCGGAGTCGATCGCGGGCCTGTCGGTCGTGACGCTGGTATTCGACGAGCACAGCGATGACTGGTGCAATCGCAGCCAGGTCAACGAACGGCTCGCCACCGCGATCGCCGCGCTGCCGGCGGCGACCGGCGAGCCCGTGATGGTGCCGCTCGCCTCCTCCTCGGCGACGGTGCGCACGCTGGGGCTGACCGTCGCCGGCGCGGATCTGCTCGCGCTGCGCGAGCTCACCGAGCGCGTCGTCGTGCCGCGTCTGCTCGCCCTGCCGGGCGTGGCGGACGTCAACGTCTTCGGCGGCGAGTCGCGGGCGCTGGTGATCGAGCCGCGGCTCGCGGCGCTCGAGCGCCACGGGCTCACGTTCGCCGATCTGGCGACGGCCGCGCGCGCGGCGACGGCGAACCTGCCGCTCGGCGTGATCGAGAGCGCGAACCAGCAGATCGCGATCGCGGGCGCCACCGTGGCGCCGGATCCGGCTGCAATCGCGCGCGCCGTCGTGCGCCGCGAGGCGGTCGGCAGCCTCACGCTCGGCGACGTCGCGAGCGTGCGCTGGGGCGCGCTGCCGCGGGTCAGCGCGGCGCAGATCATGGGCCGGCCCGCGGTGGTGCTGATGGTCATCGGCCAGCTCGGCGCGAACACGCTGTCGGTGTCGCAGCGCATAGACGCGCTGCTCGCCGATCTCGCGCCCGTGCTCGCGAAGCAGGAAGTGACGGTGCACGGTGAGCTCTTCGTGCCGGCACGCTACATCACGACCGCGATCGGCGAGATCGGCAGGCATTTATTGATCGGCGGCGCGCTCGTGCTGGGCGTGCTGCTGGTCGGACTGTTCGATCTGCGCACGGCGCTGATCTCGGCGCTCGCGATCCCGCTGTCGCTGCTCGCCGCCGTGATCGTGCTGATCGGCTGCGGCGTCAATCTGAACGTGCTGGTGATCGGCGGCCTCGCGATCGCGCTCGGCGAGGTCGTCGATGACGCGATCATCGACACCGAGAACATCTTCCGCCGCATGCGCCTCGCGCCGCCGGAAGCCGAGCTGGCCGAGGTCGCGCTCGCCGCCTCGCTCGAAGTGCGGGGATCGGTGGTCTATGCGAGCTTCGTCGTCGCCCTCGTGTTCGTGCCGCTGCTGACGCTCGGCGGCGTCAGCGGGCGCTTGTTCGCGCCGCTCGGCCTCGCTTACATCCTCGCCGTCATGGCGTCGCTGCTCGTCGCGGTGACGGTGACGCCGGCGCTGTGCGTGAGCCTGCTCGGCAACGCGCGCGACGCGCTGCCCGAAGCGCCGCTGTTCCGGCGGCTCAATCCCGCCTATGCCGCCGCCGTCGGCTTCTTCGCCCGCCGGCCGCGGCTCGCGATGGCGCTCAGCGCCGGCTGCGCGCTGTTCGTGCTGGTGACGCTGCCGGGCTTCGGCGCGCGCTTCCTGCCCGAGCTGCGCGAGGGTCACTACATGGTGCATACGACCGGTCTGCCGGGGACGAGCCTCGACGAATCGATCCAGCTCGGGACGCGGCTCGTGCAGCGTTTCATGGACATCGACGGGGTGCGCTCGGCCTCGCAGTGGGCGGGGCGGGCCGAGCGCGGCGCCGACACCTATGGCAGCCACTACAGCGAATACGAGATCGCGCTGCACCCGCTGCGCGGCACCGAGCAGCAGCGCGTGCTGGAGTCGCTGCGCGCGGTCCTGCGCGAGTTTCCCGGCATCACCTGGGAAGCGAACACCTTCCTCACTGAGCGCATCGACGAGACGGTGTCCGGCTACACCGCGCCGCTGGTCGTCAATCTCTTCGGCAGCGAGCTCGATGCGCTCGACGAGGCGGCGCTGTCGGTCGCCGCGCTGATCCGCGAGGTGCCCGGCGCGACGAACGTGCGCGTGCGCGCCTCGCACGCGACGCCCGTCATCGAGATCCGGCCGGATGCCGCGCGTCTTGCGCGCCTCGGACTGCAGACGAGCACCGTGCTGCGCGCGGTCCGCCTCGCCTACGGCGCGCAGGTGCTCAACGAGCTCGAGCTCGACAACCGCCGCGTGCCGGTCGTGCTGCTGCTGGACGCGGCCTCGCGCGCGGACGCTCGCACGCTGGGCGATCTGCCGGTCGCGATCCTCGGCGGTGCGCCGGTGCGGCTCGCGGACGTCGCCGAGATCGCGCAGCGCGAGGGTCGCTACAACATCCTGCATCGGAACGCACAGCGCCTGCAGGTCGTGACGGCCGAGGTCACGGGACGCGATCCGGGCAGCGTGCTCGCGGATCTCCGCGCGCGCATGCTGAGTGAGGGGCGCCTGCCGCCCGGCGTGCATCCCGAATTCACCGGCGCGGCGGTCGAGCACGCCGCGGCGCGCCGCGAGCTCCTCGCCGATGCGCTGGTCGCGAGCTTCGGCGTGCTGGTGCTCGTCTACATGGCGGTGTATCGCCTGCGCTATTTGCTGATCATCATGCTGAACCTGCCGTTCTCGCTCGCCGGCGGCGTGGCCGCGGTGATGCTCGGCGGCGGCGTGGTGTCGGTGGGCTCGATCGTCGGCTTCGTCACCTTGTTCGGGATCACGGTGCGCAACAGCATCATGCTGGTGTCGCACTACGATCACCTGGTGCGCGTCGAAGGCTGCCGCTGGGATTTCGACACCTTGCGGCGCGGCGCCCGCGAGCGCCTGCCCGCGATCCTGATGACGGCGCTGGTGACGGCGCTCGCGATGCTGCCGCTGACCATCGACAGCGACAATCCCGGTCGTGAGATCATGGGGCCGATGGCCGCCATCATCATCGGCGGGCTGATGTCCTCGACGCTCCTGAACCTGCTCGTGATGCCGGCGCTGCTGTTTCGCTACGGCCGGTTCGAGCTGCGTAATTCGGGGGCGGCGTAGCGGAACCCGGGATCTTGGGCGGAATCGGGACGCCGCTCCCGGGTTGCGCGCTGCGCGCTTCACCCGGGCTACGAGAGGCCGGGCACGCTGCGCTTTTCACTTACCACCAGGTCCGTCGCCGCTCCGCGAAGCCGCGCTGGTCCACGCCCTACAGGCGCCGCCTCTCGCGCCCCACAGTCGCCGCGCGGCCGTTCTGGACAATGGAATGCCCTTTCCGCAAGGAGTCGGCAGGAATGAAACATCGCAAGGGATTGATGCTTTCCGGCGCGGCGCTGCTCGGCGCGCTGTTCGTGGGCGGCGCGCAGGCGGCCGGCCCGGACGAAGATCGCCAGGGCAGCACCTTCAACGGTGAGATCGATACGAGTCCCCGCGATCGGGACTCGACGATGTCCGACGATCGAGGCCGGCCGGCCACGGGCTCCTCGTCCACCGGCGGCGCAATGGAAGACGGCACTTCGGGCAGCACGATGTCCGGTAGCGGCACCGGAAGCGGCGCCGCCGGCGATCCGGGCGCGGGCGGCGCGAGTAACGGATCACCCTGAATGCGCTCGCGCAACACAGCGGAGGAGGTCGGCATGCTTCATCGATCGACAATGACACTGGCCGCCTGCGCCCTGTGCGGCCTGCTCGTGAGCGCGGGCTGCGACCGACGCGGCGACGAGTATACGAGCCCTCAGGATCGCAGCAGCGAAATCGGCGGCACGGCCGATGAGCCCTCGACGCCGCCGGCGACTACCCCGTCGCCGCCGCCGACCGCTGCTCCGTCACCGCCCGCGGAGGGCGGGCAGCCTTGATGATGCCCTGCGCCGGGCGTTGTGCGCCCGGCGCAGGGCAGCGCCGAGGGTGATGAAACCGCTCTGCGTGCATGTGAGCTTCGTGGGGCCGCCCATCCAGAATTTGTCCTACGCGACTATGGCCGGCGCGCTCGCAGGTGCCCGGTCGCAAACGAACTGCGTCGGTACCCGAAGCGTCGGAGCGCATAGTACGATTCGGCGCTATGCCGATGGTCGAAGACGAGCAGCGCTTTCGAGCCCTGGTGGAAGCGAGCTCAGACGTGGTGTACAGCGTCAGCGCCGATTGGCGTGAGATACGCTTTCTGCTCGGCAGAAATTTCATCGCGGATCAGATCGAGCCCAATTGCTCGTGGCTCGACAAATACATCCATCCCGACGATCAGCCGGCCGTCACCGCCGCGATCCTCGAGGCCGTCCGTACTCAGGGCGTGTTCCAGATGGAACATCGCGTGGTGCGCGTCGACGGCTCCTTCGGCTGGACGCTGTCGCGCGCCGTCCCGATCTTCGACGCAAGCGGCACGCTGGTGGAGTGGATAGGCGCGGCGAGCGACATCACCTCGCGCCGCCAGGCCGAGCAGGCGCTCGCCGAGGCCAGGGCGCAGAGCGAACGGCAGCGCCGCCTGTACGAGGCGATACTCGCCAACACCCCCGACCTCGCATACGTATGGAATCTCGAGCACCGTTTCGTCTATGCCAACGAAGGTCTGCTGCGGATGTACGGCAAGACCTGGGATGAGGTCATCGGCCGCAACTGTCTCGAGCTCGGTTACGAGCCCTGGCACGCCGAGATGCACGATCGCGAAATCGATCAGGTCGCGGCGACCGGCCGACCGGTGCGCGGCGAGGTGCCGTTCAGCGGCAGCTTCGGGCGACGCGTCTACGATTACATCCTCGTGCCGGTGTTCGGGCCGGACGGCAGGGTGGAGGCGGTCGCGGGCACCACGCGCGACGTGACCGACTATCGCGACAGCGAGCGGCGCAAGGACGAGTTCATCGCCACGCTGTCGCACGAGCTGCGCAACCCGCTCGCGCCCTTGCGCGATGCGCTCTACGCCGTGCGCACGCGGCCGCACGACCCCGGCATCGAGCCGCTGTACGCGATCATGGGGCGCCAGATAGAGCACCTCGTTAGGCTGGTCGACGACCTGTCCGAAATCTCACGCAGTAGCTGCGGCCTGATCGAGCTGCGGCGCGAGGTTGTCGATCTCGGCGCGATCGTGCGCGGCGCAGTGCAAACGAGCGAGCCGCTGATCGCGGCAGCCGGTCACCGGCTCGACGTATCGCTGGCGGACGAGCCGATCCGGGTCGAGGGCGATCCGATGCGCCTGACGCAGATCGTGGCGAACCTGCTCAACAACGCCGCGAGGTACACCGAAGACGGCGGCGTGATTTCGATCGCGGCGCGACGCGAGGCCGGCGCCGCCGCGATCAGCGTGCGCGACAACGGGATCGGGATCTCTGCCGAGGGACTCACGCGCATCTTCGACATGTTCAGCCGCGAGGGGCGCGAGACCTCGCGCAATCAGCGCGGTCTGGGGATAGGCCTGACGCTGTCGCGACGGCTCGCCGAGATGCACGGCGGCTCGCTGGAGGCGCGGAGCGACGGCGAAGGCTGCGGCAGCGAATTCCTCCTGCGCCTGCCGCTGACCGAGCCTGCATGCACCTTGCCGCCGCCGGTACCGGCGCTGCGCTGTGCCGTCCGACGGATCCTGGTCGTCGATGACAACTGCGATGCCGCCGACAGCATGGCGATGATCCTCGGTCACCTCGGCGCCGACGTCGAGGTGGCCTACGGCGGCCACGAATGCCTGGAGATCTATCCGCGCTACAAGCCGCAGCTCGTGTTGCTCGACATCGGCATGCCGGGAATCGACGGCTACGAGGTCGCGCGACGCCTGCGTCGATCGGATCCCGGCGGCGCCGCCCTCGTCGCGCTGACCGGCTGGGATCAGGAGGAAGACCGGCGAAAAGCGCGCGAGGCCGGCTTCGATCACCATCTCGTCAAGCCCGCCGACCTCGAGCGGCTCGGCGAGTTGCTCGACTCGCTCGCGACGCAGCTCCCCGGGCGCGTGAGCTGAGCCGCGCGCTAGCTCACGCCGCGAGCGCGCGGGCGATGATTTCGAGCCGATGCTCGCTTCATCGGCATTTCGGAAGCATCCCGGCCTTCGGCGCAGTCAAAGACGATCGATGGTGCAAGCGGAGGCGGACTGGAATCGACGACGAGCCTCCAGGCTTTCGATCGTGACGACGAACGCAGATCGCAGGAACAGCGCGCAGATGAAGGCGCCGACCACGATGTCGGGCCACGCCGAGCCGAAATGGCCGACCGCGGCGGCCGCGAGAATCACCATCGAGTTCGCTATCAGATCGTTCCTGGAGCACAGCCATACGGAGCGCATATTGATGTCGTCGCCGCGGTGCCGCCACAGCATCGGGAAGCAGACGACATTGGCCGCGAGGGCCAGCACGCCGACGAGGCCCATCGGCTGAGGCTCGGGAGGCACGGGCGCCGCCAGCTTGTAGCCGAGCTCGGCTACCACGAACAGTCCGAACCCGGCCATGACGCCGGCCTTCAAGAGCGCTGCTCGCACTTTCCAGCGCTCGCTGCGGGCGACCACGTAAAGGCTGAAGCCGTAGACCAGTGCATCGCCTAGCATGTCGAGCGAGTCGGCGAGCAGTGCCGCCGACGCCAGCGCGATGCCGGCCGCGAACTCGACGCCGAACATGCCGGCATTGATGAACAACACCCGGCGCAGTACGGAGGCCTGCCGGACGCGCATCTGCTGGACGGCGCAGCCTTTGGCTGAACAGCACGAATCCATTGCCACTCCTTTGCCTGGGCCCAAGGAAACTCAAAAGCGGAGTTCGTAGGTTGGGCTGACGAAGGAAGCCCAACGGTCATGACGCCCGCGTCACCCGCAATCGTGAAAGAGGCGTGGGGAGCCCCTCTCCC
>DAOKZI010000002.1:117789-288712 GCA_035325705.1 Gammaproteobacteria bacterium | reverse complement strand
GCGTTCATTAACGGTTCGCGGGGTTCAAAGTGATACCTAATTCAGAGGTTCCCTAGGTCTTCGAGCATCTACAAAGGTCTCGCCAACGGCGCTCCGCTGCGTTCAGGAGCCGTAGGTTGGGCTGACGAAGGAAGCCCAAGGTTCGGCGCCGGATGTTGGGCTTCCTTCGTCAGCCCAACCTACGACTGGCGTGGTGGGTGCCCCAGCGGAGGGAAAACGATGTGGGCACCACCTCAACGAGGCGTCGCCCCATTCTCATCTTCCTCTGTGTTCTCGGTGTTCTCGGTGGCAAAAAAAGCCGCAGAGAGGCACTCCGCCTCAATGCCGCGATCACGGGTCGCCAACGGCCGGCACTTCGCCGAGCGCGCGGGATCGAGCGTATCACGGACCTCGAGATTCCAAGTAAATGCAGATCCCGGATTCGCTGCGCTCATCCGGGCTACAAGATCCATTGCCGCCGGGGGCACGGAAATCGCCCTCGGTGGTCTAGGTCTTCGAGCACCTACAAAGGTCTCGCCAACGGCGCTCTGCTGCATTCAGGAGCCGTAGGTTGGGCTGACGAAGGAAGCCCAACCTACGGCGCCTAACGTTGGGCTTCCTTCGTCAGTCCAACCTACGACTGGCGTGGTGGGTGCCCCAGCGGAGGGAAAACGATGTGGGCACCACCTCAACGAGGCGTCGCCCCATTCTCATCTTCCTCTGTGTTCTCGGTGTTCTCGGTGGCAAAAAAAGCCGCAGAGAGGCACTCCGCCCCAATGCCGCGATCACGGATCGCCAACGGCCGGCGCTTCGCCGAGCGCGCGGGTGAGTTGGCGTTCGATGCGCAGCTTCTGGCGCAGCAGCTCGATCACGTTGCGGGGATCGATGTCGCGGGCCTGGAGCAGGGCGGGGGACAGCTCGAGATCGGTGATGTAGACGGGATAGCGGGCGCGGGTTTCGCGCAGGGCGAGCACCTCGCGCGCGATCGCCTCGAACAGGCCGCTGCCGAACTCCCGCGTCGAGAACTGGCGATCGTCGAGATAGGCGACGAACTCGGGGCGCCGGTCGCGATCGAGATCGGCGAAGAGCCGCAGCGGCAGGTAGGGCCGCAGATCGGTGCCGGCCGGGTGCACGGTCTGCAGCGCGTAGCCGCTGCCGGCCGGCTTCATCAGATGACACTCGACGCGGCCGACGCGTTCGGTGTCGCTCAGCTCGGCGTGATGGCCGAGATTGTCGAAGAAGCGCGTGAGGTGATCGAACAGCGGCATCGGATCCGCGTCTTCGTGCAGGTAATGGCACAGCGCGCCGTCGGCCGCCAGCAGGAACACCTCGATGCCGTCGCGTCGCGGCAGCGCGAAGATCTGGATGCGGCCGGGGCGGTTCGCCGCATAGATCTGCGCGAGCGGCGAGTCGAGCGCCAGCCGCCCGCCGAATTCGACGTGCCGGTACTTCTCGGGCGGCTGGCCCAGCGCCTTGTACAGCGCACCGGGACTGCCGTAGAGACGATGACGATAGCCCTGCGGCGTGTGCTGCACATCGCAGTAGCCGTCGCCGATGCTGACGACGTGATGGACGTCGGCGCCGGCCGGCGCGTGCGCGAAGCTGCGGCCGAGCTCCGCGAGATAGTGCGTGACGCGCGTGACGATGCAGTGGCCGTAGTCGCCGTCGAAGCAGTGCACGAGCGCGGTCGCGGGCACCGCCTCGCCGCTCGCGCCGAGCCGGTTCAGGTATTCGCAGACCGCCTGCGCCAGGCCCTCGGCGCCGTCGTAGCGGTAGCAGAACAGTTCTTCCCAGCTCGTATGCAGCAGCAAATCGATGCCGTGCACGAGGTTCGCGCGCTGCCCGCCGAACTGGAAGGCGTCGTTGCGATCGCTGGTGAGCACGTCGCCGCCGTTCAGGCCGCCCAGCGCCGAGTCGATGCCGACGTTGACGAAGAACAGCGCGCGCATCACGCGCGGTGCGCGGGCCAGTGCCGAGAGATCCGCCGGCGCGAGCTCGTGCTCCGGATAGGCGGCTTCCAGCGCATCGAGGATCTTGCGGATCGGCAGCGACGACTGGCGGCGTCCGTCGACGTAGTGATGCCAGGCCGTCGCCGGCCCGTTCAGGCGATTGAAGTAGCACCAGGCGAGCACCTCGACCAGCGAGCCCGACTGGCGCAGCGGCGGGTGCGGCGCCGTCTCTTCGCGCGCGATCTCGCCGTCGAAGAGCTGCCAAACGCTGCCGCCGCGTCCGTCGTGACGTTGATGCAGGGACAGGGCCGCCTCCTGCGGCGAGCCGCAGATGCCGCGCGTGACGAGCTCGATCTTGTGCGGCTTCTTGTCGAAGGCCGCGTGGATCTTGCGCCCGAGGATCGTCAGATCCTTCTCGGTGATCCGCTTGTCGTTCGCATAGCGGCGGCCGAAGTCCGACAGCACCGAGTAGCTCTTGCGCAGGATCACGAAGAGCTCGCGGCGCTCCTCTATGGCGGTGTCGATGCGCCACTGCGCGCGGCGATCGAGCTCGCGCAGCTTGTTGCGATCCCAGCCCCACTGGCGCGTCAGCGCCGCGATGTTCTCGCGCCGCCACGCCGGCTGGCGCGGGTCGGGCGGCAGGGTCAGCGCCTCGTTGGCCTTGATGTAGAACGCGCGGCGGAGCAGCCGCAGGCGGCCCTTGTCGGCCTGCGCGGCGAGATACTCCTCGAGCTTGCGGTACATCGCGATGTAGGGATCGAGCTCGTCGAGCGTCACGCCGTCCTCGAGCAGCGCGAGCTTGTGGCGATGGCTCAGCAGCCCGATCTTCGGATACTCGGCGGCATAGGCTTCCATCAGCAAAAGCTTCATCACCGATTTATACGGTGATTCGATGCTCTTGTAGATCTGCCAGATCGTGCCGCCGAAGAATTCGCCGGCCGGGATCCGCGCGAGGCCGCCGAAGTCGACGTAGCTGCGCGCGGACAGGAGGCGCTTGCGCAATGCCTCCTCGACGAACTCGTCATAGCGATGCTCCTCCTCCGGTGGCACCGCCCACCACAGCGGCCGCAGCCCGGCCAGCAGCAGGCCGGAGCGATAGAACTCGTCGAGCAAGAGGTAGTGCTGGGAGCTGCCGCTGCTCTCGTCGGACAGGCTCAGCGTCTGGCCGCGCTTGAAACTTTCGGCATCGAAGACGAAGAAGTGCATCTCGAGACCGGTGCCCTGAGAGTAGTCCTCGATGCGGCGCGCCTTCTCGCGCAGCTTCTCCACGTCTTCGGGCGCGAGCTCGGGGTCGTGCACCAGCCACACGTCGAGATCGCTGTGCCGCGTATAGGCGATCGTGCCCGGGCTGCCCATCAGATAGAGCCCGCGTATCGCATAGCTGCGCTGCATGCGCTGCTCGTAGACGAAGGTGCGCACGAGCTGCTTGGCCGCCGACACCGCACCGCGGCCGGGCGTGTAGTCGCTGAGGCCGGCCGGGGTGTCCTGGGACACGTAGCCCGGCAGCAGCGGATGATTGACGTGGAAGAGCAGCGGGACCAGCTCGACGAAGGCCTGCTGGCGCGGCTGCATGGTCTCGAACACGCGGCGCAGGCGGTCGCGGTTGACTGCCATGAAGCGCTGTTCCTGGCCTTTTTCGCCGGGCCCTTTGACCGCTCGTTCCGCCATGCCCCTCGTGGTCCTCGTTCTCGCCGCCGCTCGCGGGCCGGTGTTCCAGGTCTCCGATAGCGGCCGCGGGCGGCGTTTCCTTCAGGCGGGAACGGCTGCCGCGGATGCCGGGGAGACGCAAAACGACGCGGTTTTTCAGGGCGTTCCGGCCGGTGTCTCGATAGTGCGGCCGCGATCGGGAATAATGCGGAGCGACTCGACGTGTGGGTGTGCCAGCCACCGCCGGCCGGGTGCCGGTCGCGCGGGAGAGAGGGCCGTGCGCTTGCGAGCTGGGTGAGGGCGCGCAGATCGTCCATCCGTCTGCGGTTCACCCGAGGAGATTGTCACGATGTTTCCGAAAGACATGCACATCCAGCGCTACGATCCCGAGCTGTGGCGCGCGCTGGCCGACGAGCGCCAGCGCCAGGAAGATCACATCGAGCTGATCGCGTCCGAGAACTACACCAGCCCCTGCGTGCTCGAGGCGGCCGGCACGGTATTGACCAACAAGTACGCGGAAGGCTATCCGGGCAAGCGCTATTACGGCGGCTGCGAATACGTCGACGTCGTCGAAGAGCTCGCCATCGATCGCGCGAAACGGCTCTTCGGCGCCGACTATGCGAACGTGCAGCCGCACTCCGGATCGCAGGCGAACGGCGCGGTCTATCTGGCCCTGCTGAACGCCGGCGACGCGATGCTCGGCATGAGCCTCGCTCACGGCGGGCACCTGACGCACGGTGCGGCGGTCAACTTTTCCGGCCGCACCTACCGCGCCTTCCAATACGGCCTCGACGTGAAGACCGGCCTCATCGACTACGACCAGGTCGCGGCACTCGCGCGCGAGCATCGGCCGCGCATGATCATGACGGGGTTCTCGGCCTACTCGCGCGTGATCGACTGGGCGAAGTTTCGCGAGATCGCCGACGAAGTGGGCGCGCATCTCGTGGCCGACATGGCGCACGTCGCCGGTCTCGTCGCGGTCGGGCTCTATCCGAGTCCCGTGCAGCTCGCCGACGTGACGACGACGACGACGCACAAGACGCTGCGCGGGCCGCGCAGCGGCCTCATCCTCGCCAAGCGCAACGAGGAGATCGAGAAAAAGCTGAACTCCGCAGTCTTCCCCGGCATCCAGGGCGGTCCGCTGATGCACGTGATCGCGGCCAAGGCCGTCGCCTTCAAGGAAGCGATGGCGCCCGAATTCCGCGCCTACCAGGAGCAGGTCGTCAAGAACGCGCGCACCATGGCGGACACCTTTCTCTCGCGCGGCTACGACGTCGTCTCCGGCGGCACCGACAACCATCTCTTTCTCGTCGACCTCGTGTCCAAGGGCCTGACCGGCAAGGCGGCCGACGCGGCGCTGGGCCGCGCGCGCATCACCGTCAACAAGAACGCGGTGCCGAACGACCCGCAGTCGCCGTTCGTGACCAGCGGCATCCGCGTCGGCACGCCGGCGATGACGACGCGCGGCTTCAAGGAGGACGAAGCGAAGACGGTCGCCGGCTGGATGTGCGAGGTGCTGGACCACATCGACGACGAGCAGCGCATCGCGCGAATTCGCGGCCAGGTCGGGGAGCTGTGCGGCCGCTTCCCCGTCTACGCGAGCTGAGCGCGCCGCGGCGCCGCCATGCACTGCCCCTTCTGCGCCCACCACGACACCCGCGTCATCGACTCGCGGCTGCTCGGCGAAGGCGATCAGATCAGGCGGCGCCGTGAATGCATGGAGTGCAAGGCGCGCTTCACCACTTACGAAACCGCCGAGCTGAGCCTGCCGCGCGTGATCAAGAGCGACGGCCGGCGTGAGACCTTCAGCGACGACAAGCTGCGCGGCGGCATCGTCAAGGCGCTGGAGAAGCGGCCGGTCGAGATGGAGAAGGTCGACTCCGCGGTCAATCGCATCAAGCGCCGCGTCCGCGAGAGCGGTGAGCGCGAAATCGACTCGCGCCGCATCGGCGATCTCGTCATGGACGAGCTGCGCGCGCTGGACCAGGTCGCCTACGTGCGCTTCGCTTCGGTCTATCGCAGCTTCGAGGACGTGCGTGCCTTCCTCGAGGAAATCGAGCGCCTGGAGAACGAGCTGCCGCCGGATCTGCGCGAGCAGCAGCTCGATCTGATCCCGGCCGAGACGCCGAAGGGACGGCGCCCGGCCTGAGGCCAGGTGAGCCGAGGCCCGCGGTGGTCGACGTTCGTTCTCCGCCATGACCGTCGACGCGCGCGCGGATCATCGCTACCTCGTCGAAGCCTTCGCGCTCGCGAGGCGCGGATTGACTTCGACCCGCCCGAACCCGCGCGTCGGCTGCGTAATCGTCCGCGACGGCGCCGTGGTCGGACGCGGTTTCCATCATCACGCGGGCGGGCCGCACGCGGAGATCGTCGCGCTGGGCGCGGCGGGCGCGCGGGCGCGCGGCGCGACGGTCTACGTCACGCTCGAGCCCTGCAATCACCACGGCCGCACGCCGCCCTGCGTCGATGCGCTGATCGCCGCGCGCGTCGCGCGCGTGGTCTACGCCGGCGAAGATCCGCATCCGCGGGTGGCCGGACAGGGCGCGGCGCGCCTGCGCGCGGCCGGCATCGAGGTCGCGCAGGGCACGCTCGCGGCCGCCGCGCGGGCGCTCAATCGCGGCTTCATCAGCCGCTACGAACGCAGCCGGCCGTGGGTGACGCTGAAGATCGGGATCAGTCTCGACGGCTGCACCGCGCTCGCCAACGGCGACAGCCAGTGGATCACCGGGCCGGCCGCGCGCGCCGACGTCCAGCGCCTGCGGGCACGAAGCTGCGCCATCATGACCGGGATCGGCACCGTCCTGGCCGACGATCCGGCCTTGACGGTGCGCGACGCGCGCTACGACCTGGGCGGCTGCCCGCCGGCCCGCGTGGTGCTCGACGCCGCGCTCGCGCTGCCGTCGAGCGCGCGGCTGTTCGCCGATCCCGCCCCCGTGATCGTGTTCACCGCAAGCGCGGAGCCCACGCGCCGCGCCGCGCTCAGCGCCGCCGGTGCGACGCTGGAGCTCGTGCCCGCCGCGCCCGGCGGCGGCGTCGAGCTCGCGGCCGTCCTCGCCCGCCTAGCCGCGCGTGAATGCAACGAGCTGCTCGTCGAGTGCGGGCCGCGCCTCGCCGGCGCGCTCGTCGGCGCCGGCCTCGTCGACGAGCTCGTCTGCTACGTCGCGCCGCGGCTGCTCGGGACCGGCGCGCGCGGCGCCTTCGCCTGGTCCGAGCTCACGGATCTCGGCGACAGCCCCGGCTTCGCCTTCGTCGACGTGCGCCGGATCGGCCCCGATCTGCGGGTGATCGCGCGGCCTGTGCCAGCCTGATACAGGGCCGCATAGGCGCAGGGCAGTCGGCTTGACGCTTCAAGGCCGTTCCTCGATATTGCGGCGATGTTCACCGGCATCATCCAGGCGCTCGGCCGCATCGAGTCGCTGAGTCCGCGCGGCGGCGCCATGCGCATGGCGGTCGCGGCCGCGGATCTCGATCTGAGCGACGTCGCGCTCGGCGACAGCATCGCCTGCTCCGGGCCCTGCCTGACGGCGGTCGCGCTCGCGCCCGCCCGTTTCGAGGTCGACGTGTCGCCGGAGACGCTGGCGCGCACGACGCTGGGCAGCAAGCGGGCCGGTGACGCATTGAACCTCGAGAAAGCGCTGCGGCTGTCCGATCGCCTCGGCGGCCATCTCGTGGCGGGCCACGTCGACGGCATCGGTGAAGTCATCACCCGTCTCGAGCGCGACAACTGCGTGCAGTTCACGCTGCGCGCGCCGGCGGCCCTCGCGCGCTACATCGCCGCCAAAGGCTCGATCTGCGTCGACGGCGTGAGCCTGACCGTCAACGGCGTCGACGGCGCGAGCTTCGAGCTGCTGATCATTCCGCACACGCTCGAACGGACGACGCTCGGCGAGCTGCGCGCGGGCAGCCGCGTCAACCTCGAGATCGATCTGGTCGCCCGCTATCTCGAACGCCTGTTCACCCCGGACGCCGCGGCGAGCGGCGGCGTGACGATGGAAAGCTTGCGCAAGGCCGGCCTGATCGGCCCTGCCTGAAGACGATCGACTTCCGCGCGCGCCTCGCGGCCGCGCGGTGACCCAGCCACTGCACCCGTCTGGAACTGCGATGAAACTCAATTCTATCGAGGAAATCATTGACGACATCCGTGCCGGCAAGATGGTCATCATCATGGACGACGAGGACCGCGAGAACGAAGGCGACTTCGTGCTCGCCGCCAGCCACTGCACGGCCGAGCACGTCAATTTCATGGCTCGCTACGGCCGCGGCCTGATCTGCCTGACGCTGACCGAGCAGCGCTGCCGCCAGCTCAACCTGCCGCTGATGGTGCAGGACACGCGCTATACCCATCGCACGAACTTCACGATGTCGATCGAGGCGGCGGAAGGCGTGACGACGGGCATCTCCGCCGCCGATCGCGCGCGCACGATCCAGGTCGCCGTCGCCAGGGAGGCGAAGCCCAGCGACATCGTCCAGCCGGGACACATCTTTCCGCTGATGGCGCAGTCGGGCGGTGCGCTGACGCGTGCGGGCCACACCGAGGCGGGCTGCGATCTCGCGTCGCTCGCGGGCCTCGAACCCGCGGCGGTGATCGTCGAGATCCTGAACGACGACGGCACGATGGCGCGGCGGCCGGATCTGGAGAAGATCGCCGCGCAGCACGGCCTGAAGATCGGCACGATCGCGGATTTGATCCGCTTTCGCATCCACAACGAGAAGACCGTCGAGCGCGCGGCCGAGGCGGTGCTGCCGACCGAGTTCGGCGAGTTCCGGCTGCTGGCCTACCGCGATCGCATCCACCGGGATCTGCACTTGGCAATGGTCCGCGGCAGCATCAGCGGCGATCGGCCCACGCTCGTGCGCGTCCACATCTACAACCCGATCGAGGATCTGACGGCCAGCATCCGCAAGGACGCCGGCTGGCCGCTGCGCGATGCGCTGAAGCGGGTCGCGGACGCCGGCGAAGGCGTCGTCGTCGTGTTGAGCAACCAGGTCGACAACGAGCAGGTGCTTCGTCAGGTGCTGCGCATCGCCGATCCCGAGCAGCGCAACGGCCACCCCGAACAGGGACTCGGCGGCAAAGCGCCGGCCGACTGGCGGCAGATCGGCCTCGGCGCGCAGATCCTCGCCGACATCGGCGTGCACAAGATGCGGGTCATGAGCAACCCGCGTCGTTATCATGCGCTGTCGGGCTTCGGCCTCGAAGTCGTCGAATACGTGAGCTGAGGAGACAGGGCCATGATCACCACCCTCGAAGGCAGCATGATGCTCGGCGCGCCGGCGCGCTTCGGCATCGCCGCCGCCCGCTTCAACCACTTCATCGTCGACGCGCTGGAAGCGGGCTGCCTCGATGCGCTGCGCCGTCACGGCGTCGCCGATGAAGCGATCGCGATCGCCCGCGTGCCGGGCGCCTTCGAGCTGCCGCTGGTCGTGCAGAAGATGGCAAAGAGCGGCAAGTACGACGTCGTGATCGCGCTCGGCGCCGTCATCCGCGGCTCGACTCCGCATTTCGATCACGTCGCCGGCGCCTGCTCGCGCGGGCTGTCGTCGATCGCCATCGACACCGGCGTGCCGGTGATTTTCGGCGTGCTGACCGTCGATTCGATCGAGCAGGCCATCGAGCGCGCCGGCACCAAGGCCGGCAACAAGGGCGCCGAGGCCGCGGTCTCCGCGATCGAGATGATCTCGCTGCTGCGGGGTCTCTGATTCGTGGCCACTGGCGACACCTCGACGCCGCGCGCGCCCCGCACGGGCAGCGGCAACGCCGCGCGCGTGAAAGCGCGGCGCTGCGCGGTGCAGGCGCTGTACCAGTGGCAGGTCGCCGGCGCGACGCCCGCGGCCATCGTCGCCGAGTTCCTCAACGAGCGCGAAGTCGACAAGGCCGATCTCGACTACTTCGCGACGCTGCTGCGCGAGATCCCGCGCGAGGTCGAGGCGCTGCGCGCGCAGCTCCAGCCGCTGCTCGATCGGCCCTGGGAACGCGTCGGGCCGGTGGAGCGCTCGGTGCTCCTCATCGGCGCCTACGAGCTCGCGCACTGCCTGCACATTCCGTATCGCGTCGTCGTCAACGAAGGCGTGGAGCTGACCAAGATGTTCGGCGCCGACGAGGCGCATCGCTACGTCAACGGCGTACTCGATCGCCTCGCGCGCGAGCTCCGTGCGATCGAGGTCGACGCCGGCCCCGGCTGAGCCCGTCGTTCACCGCGCGTGAACGAGTTCGAACTCATCTACGAGCTGATCGCACCGGCCGCGGGCCGGCGCGACGACGTGCTGCTCGGGATCGGCGACGACGGCGCCGTCCTCGCGCCGCCGCCGGGCGAGGCGCTGGTCGTCGTCGCCGACACGCTGGTCGCCGGCCGCCACTTCCCGGACGGCATGGACGCCGCCGACGTCGGTTGGCGCGCCGCGGTTGTGAATCTCAGCGATCTCGCCGCGATGGGCGCGACGCCGCGCTGGGCGACGCTGGCGCTCACCTTGCCCGCGGTCGACGAGGCCTGGCTGCGGGCATTCGTGTCCGGATTGCGCGCAGGCCTGGATCTCGGCGACGTCGCCCTCGTCGGCGGCGACACGACGCGCGGTCCGCTGACCGTGACGGTGCAGGCGATGGGCACGGTGCCGCCGGCCCAGGCGCTGACGCGGCACGGCGCTCGGGTGGACGAGCTCGTCTTCGTGTCCGGGACGCCGGGCGAGGCGGCCGGCGGGCTCGCACTGTGGCGGCAGGGCAGAGCGGAGGCGGCGGCGCTCGAGCTCTTGCGGCGCTTCCGGCGGCCGACGCCGCGGCTCGCGCTGGGCCTCGCGCTGCGCGGGCTGGCGAGCGCCTGCATCGATGTCTCCGACGGTCTGCTCGCCGATCTGGGACACGTCGCGACGCAGAGCGGCGCCGGCATGCGGCTAGCCGCCGCGCGGCTGCCGCCGTCGCCGGCGCTGCGCGCCTGCTTCGACGTCGGCGAATGCCTGCGTCTCGCGGCGACCGGCGGCGACGATTACGAGCTCGCTTTCACGCTGCCCGCCTCGCGCGCCGAGGAGCTGAGTGCGCGCGCGAAGGCACTCGACTGCGCACTCACCTGCATCGGCACCGTCACGGCCGAGCCGGGCGTGCGGTTGGTCGATGCCGAGGGCCGGGAGATCCGTTTCGCCCGCGGCGGCTACACGCATTTCTGAACGCGTCGTCCGCGCGGCGAGCGCAATCCGGGCCTCTGGAGCGATCCGAACGCCCGATCCCGGGTTGCGCTGCGCTCCACCCGGGTTACCCACCGCGGTATCGGTCTGCGTAGCCCGGAAGGAGCGGCGCGCAGCGCCGCGGAATCCGGGAAGCGCGGCACGGCGCCGATAGGAAAGGCAAGGCCGCACGAGGCTCTGCTGCCCGCGTATGAGAGGAGTGCCGACGCCCCAACGGCCTTGCGGCCGTAACCCGGATTCCGCTGCGCTCCTTCCGGGCTACGAATGGCAATTTTCGATCTTCTCTTCGTAGCCCGGATGAGCCCAGCGAATCCGGGTCATCGCCCGGTGTCACGCCGGACGGTCGTTCGCAGATGCTTAAGTCCGATCCCGAGACCCCAAAAAAGAAACCCCGCCGAAGCGGGGTTTCGCGGAGAGGCGCTCGCCTTGCGCTTAGCTCGCGCGGCGGCGCCGCAGGATCGTGCCGACGAGACCGAGGCCCAGCAGACTCAGCGTGCCCGGCTCCGGGACGCCGCCGCCACCGCCGGGCGGGGTGTAGAGGTCGCCGCAGAGCTCGAGCAGCTTGAAGCGGTCATCGTTGTTGTCGAGACTGCCGGAGGTGATGCCGCCCAGTACCGTCGAGGAATAGGCGCCGACGGCCCAGTACTTCGAAGCTGTGACCGGCTGCCCCGGCTTTTTGGTCGCGGCCGTCACGTCGGTGCCGACCCCGGGGGTGTTCGACGCGCTGAAGTTGCCGAGGAGGTCCCAGCCGAGGTTGGTCAGGCCCATGCTCGTATCGTTTGTACCGGCAACAACGTTGTCGTCGCTCGAATTGTATTCGAAGGCGTTATTGAACGGATTGCCATCCGGGTCTTCCGAGCCGCCGCCATAGGCGAAGAGCTGAAAATCGGCGTCCGTGTTGACATAGCCAAAAGTGATTTCGGTCAGCGTGACGGGTTTATCAAAGGCGAATATCACGAGATCGTAGCCGTTCTTGTTGTCGATCCCGTGCGTGCCATTCGATGAATCATCGTTGGTGGTGTAGACGCCGATACCGTTAGTGCCGTAGGAGGTTACGCCCGGCAGGGGAGTGTCCTGCGTCATCTTCGAGTTCGCGTCGGGCGCCCACCAGCCCGACGCCGTCGAGTTGATCGGAACGCCGCCAACCGTGGACGTGACTCCGGCCGCGGTCGCACTCGTCGTCGAATTGAACGTCCATGTGTAGTTCGTGCATCCCGGCGCGCTCGGTGTGCCGCAGCCCGAGTAACTGTAGTTCGCATAGGCGTTGGTGAACGCACACGCGGTCAGCGCGGAGAGGCCGAGCAGCGAATTGCGAATCGTGTTTTTCATAATGCTTGTGTTCCCGCTTTCATGTCGCTGCACCGTTTGCCGGGACGGAAAAGTGGCTCCGCGACTTTGCCTCTGTTTCGTGCAAATGTGATGCCTGATTAAAAAACTCTATTTTCGACAACGGTTTGCGAGGTGCGCCGGCTATGTTTAGGAGTTTTTCCTGAGCACCTTGTAAAGACGCCTGACACATCGGTTCCAAAATTCGATGCATCTGCGGGCAGGACGTCCGCCCACTTCGCGGCCTTATTTCTCAGGTCATTGATTTTTAATGTATTCATGACGTTCTTAGCTTCGTCAAGGAAATTGACAGCTCACGAATCCGCCAGCCCCAAGAGAGTCTTCTGAAGCTCCAGCGCTTGCTCGCGCCCTTCGAAGCTCGCGCCTGAGCGCAGCGCCTTCTCGAGCTCTTTCTTCGCCTCCGACTGCCGGCCCATCTGATTCAAGCAGCTCGCGAGATGGAAGCGGATCTCCGGGTCCTCGGCCATTCGGGCGCTCGCCGAGCGCAGGAAGGGCAGGCCATCCGCCGCCTTGCCCGACTGCACGAGCAGCCAGCCGACGGTATCGTTGTACTGTGGATTTTTGGGATCGAGCTCCAAGGCCGCGCGCGCCGCGTCCAGCGCGTCGGGCTTGCCGAGGCCGTACCGCGTATTGGCGAGATTGTTCAGCAGACGGGCATCGTTCGGCCGGGCGCGGACTAGCTCCTCCAAGATCGCGTTGGCCGGCCCGATTTCACCCACTCGCAGGTGATCCTCGGCGAGCGCGTTCTTGACCTCCAGATCGTCGGCATGAGCGACCAGCCAGTCGCCGAGCCGTTTTCTCGCCCCGGCCTCGTCCTTCGCGGCCAGCAGGGCGTGGTAGCCGCGGATTACCGCCGGCGAGGCCGGCTGGCGAGCGAGCACGGCATCGAAGCTCGCCAGCGCGCCGACGTAGTCGCCGGTCGCCATCTGTGCTTCCCCGCGCACCATGTGCGCGGCGGGGGATTCGGGAAAGCGCTCGAGCTGAGTCGCAGAACGGGCCAGGGCTTCCTGCGCATCGCCCTTCTTCAACGCAATCTGGACGGCCATCAGCCCGGCGCGCTCGTGCCGCGGGTCGTTCTGGAACACCTTGCTGACGGTGTAGTCCGCATCGTTCAGAAAGCCTTGATCGAACTGGATCTGCGCGGTCGACAGCAGGCGCTCGGTGTACTGCGTCGACGCGTCCGCCATCTTCTTCAGCAGCGGGCGCAGCGGCTCGAGCTTGCCGGTCTGCATCAGCAGCGTCGCATGGCGCGACAGCACGTCGAAGTCGCCGGGATAGTCGCCCTCGGCGCCGAGAATGAGATCCAACGCGGCATCGTACTTGCCGGTTGCCATGCGCACGTCGAAGAGGTGGAACAGCGCCGCGCGATCCTTGGGGGCTTTGCGCCACGCGTCCTCGGCGAGCTTGAGGCCTTCACGCTGATTGCCGGCCGCCATTTCGATGCGCGACATCTCGAGCATCAGCGGAGCCGAATCGGGCTTTGCCTTCAGCATCGGCGCGATGCGTGCGCGCGCCGCTTCGACCTTGCCTTGGGCGAGTTCCAGCTTCGCGAGATTCATGTTGGCCGGCACGAAATCCGGGGCCCGGGCCAGGGCGGCAGTGAACTGCTGCTCGGCTTCGGCCAGGCGTCCTGCGCGGAAATGCACGACGCCGAGTAAATTGATGTAGACGGGATTCTCCGGCGCCGCCGCGTGGAGCTTCTCCGCGACTTCGAGCGCATGGACGGTGTCGCCGTTGTTCAGATAGGCGGCGACCAGCGGTACACCGATCTGGCCGTTGTCTGGATCGTCGGCGAATTCACGATCGAGGGCCGGCAAGCCTTCGCTGAAATTGCCGACGCTCAATTGTAGCATCGCGAGCTTCGATTGGAGCTCCTCGTTTGCGCCGCCGAGCGCGATGGCCTGTTCGAGCAGCGAATTCGCCTGGCGGAAGCGCTGGGTCTTCGCATAGGCCGATGCCAGCAGCGCTACCGCCTTGGTATCGCGCGGATTGCCCTCGACCGCCGGCTCGAGCACGGTCGCGGCCTGCGCGGCATCGCCAAGGCGCAGCAGTGCGTCGCCGAGCGTCTTGCGCGCCCCGAAATCTGCCGGCTGCTGCTTCACATAGGATTGCAGGCGTGTGACGGCCTGCTGGAAGTTGCCGAGGCCGTAGTAGGACATGCCGGTCATCAGGTTCAGCACCGGGTCTTCAGCGAACACACGCTCGTTCAACTGCTTGACGCCGTCGATCACTGCCTGCAGTGCGGTGGCTGTGCCCTTGCCATTCTTGGTGCGCGCCAACCACACGGCGCGCATGTAGGAGGCGCTGGGATCTTTCGCGAAATTCGTTTCGAGGTAGTCGAAATCGGTCTTCGCCTCCGCCTCACGTCCGAGATCTATCAGCAGGGCGATGCGGCTCAGGCGCGCAATCAGATGCCGTGGTTTTATCTCTAGCGCACGCGAATAGCCTTCGAGGGCCGCGTCCGTATCCCCCCGCAACTGCGCCACCGAACTGACGGCAAGCCAGGCATCCGGCTCCATCGGGTGTTCCTTGACCACGGCGTCCGCCTGGCGCTCGGCCTCGCCGATTTCACCCGCCTGCAGCAGCGCGCTGATGCGCACGAGATTGGGTTCCAGGGCTTTCGGCGTCAGCGCAAGGGCTTTTTCCAGTTCCTCTGCCGCCTTTTGTCGCAGTCCCTGGCCGAGCAGCGCTTGGGCTCGCACGGTATGGACTTGCGCCGCGTTTTCGGGCGTCAAGCCATCGGCCGACAGCTCGGTAACGACTTTGGCGTACTTGCCCTGCTTCAACAGCGCCTTGCCTAGCATCGGCGTCACCGCATTGCTGTCCGCCCCTCGCTTCAGCGCCGTGCGCAAGGCCTCTTCGGCCGCGGCGCCGAGGCCCTGGTCGAGGTAGATTTCGCCCATCAGGAGCTGCGAGGAGAGATGGTCCGGATCGGCCTGCAGGGCGCTCTTCAGCTCGATGATCGCCGCGACCGCGTCGTTCTCCTCGCGTAGCTGCAGGGCGTGCTCGTAGAGATCGCTGGCGCCGCGGTCGATGGCGGCGAAGACCGGCTGGCCCAGGGCCAGCAGCAGGCCGAGGACCAGGGCGCGTCGCGCCGGACCGGCGTTCGGCGCGCCGGAAAAGCGAAGCAGCTTGCGCGAGTTCGGCATCGAATAGGCATCCCGCCTGGAAGTGGCGCAAGGATATCAGCGCGCTGCCGGCGCGATTCGCGCCTTCCGTCACGGCGCGCACTCCCGCAACAAAAGTTTCCGTTGCCGGTCTACCCGGGCACGGCGCGGATCGCGGATTGGGTAGACCCGGCCCCTGCCGCTACACTGGGCAGCAGCGCGGCCGCGTCGCGTCCCGCCGATGGCCCATGAGGAGATTTCGGATGCTGCGGATGATGGTCCTCGTTTTCTTCGTCGCGAGCCTCGCCGGCGCCGCTGGCCCGGGCTGGGCGGCGGGCGCGCAGTCCCCCGTCGACGTCTGGCAGGCCTTCCTGAAGCCCCGCTACTTCGAGGGCAAGGACATCATCGAGGACAAGACCGTCATCGATCTGCGTACGCCCTATCGCGCCGAAGACGCGGCCTTCACGCCGGTGACGATCACGGCGAAGTTTCCGCAGACGCCCGAGCACTACATCGAAACCGTCTACGTCATCGTCGACAACAATCCCGAGCCGCTCGCCGGCATCTTCCATCTGACGCCGGACATGGGGCGCGCCGATCTCGCGCTGCGGCTGCGCATCGACAGCTACACGAACGTGCGCGCGATCGCGGTGCTCAACACCGGTGAGCACCACATGGTCGCGAACTTCGTGAAGGCTCAAGGCGGCTGCTCGGCGCCGCTGGGCTCGGATTTCGCGACAGCGATGGAGCACATCGGCGCGATGAACTTCCGCACCATCGGCGAGCGCAACCCGGACGACACGATCATCGGCCAGCTAATGTTGAGCCATCCGAACGTCACCGGCATGCAGAAGGATCAGAAGACGCAGCTCATCCGGCCGGCGCACTACGTGAAGGCCGTCAAGCTCTATCTCAACGACAAGCTGATCATGACCGCCGAGACCGGCATCTCGATCAGCGAGGATCCGAGCTTCCGCTTTTTCTTCAAGCCGGTCGGGGGCGGCGAGCTGCGCGCCGACGTCGTCGATTCGAAGGGCATGGAGTGGACGCACAGCTTCAAGCTCGGAACCTGAACGCCGCCATCACCAGAATTTCGAGGTCCTGCTCATGAGCGACAACTTCCGCAGCCGCCTGCAGCGCGGCGATCGCCTCCACGGCGTCATCCTCACCATCGATGCGCCCGAAGTGGTCGAGATGATGGCGGCGGTCGGCTTCGACTGGTTCTTCATCGACGGCGAGCACGCGCCGCTGACGCCTACGGCCCTGCAACGCCTGATCATGGCGGCGCGCGATCTGCCCTGCGTCGTACGCGTGCCCGCGCACGACGAGTTCTGGATCAAGCAGGTGCTCGACAGCGGCGCAGCCGGCATCATCGCGCCGATGGTCAACACGCCGGCGCAGGCGCGCAGCGTCGTCGGTCGCGCGAAGTATCCGCCTCGAGGAACGCGCGGCGTCGGCACCTCGCGCGCCCTCGGCTATGGCTATGGCATCGCGGACTACGTCGCGCGCGCCAACGACGACGTCGCGGTGATCGTGCAGATCGAGCACATCGAGGCCGTGCACAACGTCGCGGCGATTGCCGCGACGCCGGGCATCGACGCGCTCTTCGTCGGGCCTTTCGATCTCTCGCTCAGCATGGGCAAGGCGGGACAGGTCGAGGATCCGGCCGTGGTCGAGGCGATCGCGGAAATCGAGGCCGCGGGGCGCGCGCAGGGCCTGCCGCTGGGATTTTTCGGCGTGACGCCCGAGGCCGTGGCGGGCTGGATGCACCGAGGCTTCACGCTGATCGCCTGCGGCGTCGACATGATGATGCTCGGCGCGAAGGCCCGCGAAGTGCTCGGCGGTCTGCGCGCGATCGCCGCGCGCTGAGGCGGCCGCCTCCGGCTACGAATCCCGCGTCTCGGCCGCGCTCCAATTCACTTCGGGCAAGGCCGCGAAGGCTTCGATCACCTTCTGGTTCCAGCTTCGGGCGAGCTGGCGCAGATAGGCGTCGTCTTCCTCGAACTTGAGGTAGCGGCCGGGGACGAAGCCGTCGGTCTCGTAGACGCGCAGCTCGATCGGCGGCCCGACGCTCAAGTTCGAGCGCACCGTCGAGTCCATCGACACGATCGCGCACTTCGCCGCCTCGTCGATGCTCGTGGCCGGCGTGATCACGCGATCGAGGATCGGCTTGCCGTACTTGCTCTCGCCGATCTGCAGGAAAGGGTGATCGCGCGAAGCCGTGATGTAGTTGCCTTCGGGATAGATTAGGAAGATGCCGGGCGCCTCGCCCTTGATCTGGCCGCCGAAGACGAAGCTCACCTTCGGATCGAAGCTCGAGTGGCCGCTTTCGAGATAGCGCGCCTGGCGGCGGATGCTGATCTCGCCGATGTAGTCGGCCGCGTCGGCGAGGTTCGTCACCGTCATCAGGCTGCGCTCCGCCGTGGCGCGAATGTCATGGCGGAGCTGGTGGACGACCGACTGCGTGGTCGCCAGATTGCCCGCGGACAGCAGCACGAACTGGCGATCGCCGTCGATGCCGAAAGCGTGCATCTTGCTGTAGGTGCTGACCTGATCGATGCCCGCGTTGGTGCGCGAGTCCGAGCAGAACACGAGGCCCTTGTCGAGCGCGATGCCGATGCAATAGGTCATCGTCAGCCCGGCTTCGCGTCCAGCGCGGTCTTGCGCAGGATGGCGCCGTTCGCGGCGTGCGGCGTGCGCGCCAGCGAGTCGGCGCTCTTCTCGAGCTCACGGGCCTCGTCGGCGAGGCGCGCCGCGGCGCGCATCATCTCGTGGCCGGCAGCGACCATGCGCACGTAGCGCGCGGGATCCTGTTCCTTGAAGCAGCCGTCGGCCGTCACGGCCGATACGCCCTCGGCGATCGACAGCGCCGCATACGCCTTCGCGGCCGCATAGGGATTGCCGAAGTCGCCGGCGGCGACCGCCTTGTCCGGCGTCACCGTCAGCGTCGGAAACTGCGGCGCACGGCCTTCGCGCAGCTCGCCGATCACGCGATCGAGCTGCTGCTGGACGAGGCGCAGCACGCCGGTCGCGGCCAGCACGCGGATCACGTCCGCGTTGAACAGGCTCATCTCGGTCGGGTCGAGGAACTCGCGGCGCGCGCCGATCATCGAGTCCGCCGGGAAGATCATGAAGCCCTGCTGGGGCGGCACGCTCATGACCTGCTTGCCTTCCTCGTTCTTCTTGAAGAAGGCCTTCTTCGACGGCCCGTCGGACAGCGTGACGATCGGAATGCCGGCCTCGGCGAGCGCCTTGCGCGCGTTGCTCGGGCCGGCCAGCGCGGCGTTCGGGCTCACCAGCACCGCGAGCTGCGGGCGGTAGGCGAGCATCGCGGCCGTGGGCTCGGCGCAGGACGCCGGGTCGAGCTTGGCGCCGCAGGTGAAGGCGCGCACTTCGAGATCCTCGCGATCGGCACGCTCGTCGAGCAGCAGATCGAGCAGCGGGGCGGCGCCTATGCAGCCGAGCTTGAGCACGCCCAGCTTGAAGACGGTTTCTGACATGGGGAGAACTCCTGGCCTGGTATTTTTCTGGGGACGCCGAGCGATTCGATCCTGGAACCGCGGGTTGCGGCGAGGCCGGTGCAGACTGGCTCGCCGTCGCGACTCGAGCGCCTGGCATGTGCTGCGCGCGGGCCGTCCATGGCCGGCGGCGACGCCGCCCTGTGCGGCGGCTCCCGTCCGCCGCGTCCGGCGACCAGCGAGGGAGGGGAGCGGGCTTTATCGCAATCGACCGTGGCCGCGTCAAGCGCGATCCCGCCGCTGCCGGAGACGGTCTTATTCGACGCCGGCGGCCGATCTTGGCGCCGTGGCCGCGGACCACGCCGCGCAGCGCCGCCGCATCGCCGGCGCTCCGGGCTTCATGCGCGCGCGGGCTTGCTCAAAGCCGCACGTATTCGTAGTCGATCGGCTTGTTGTTGATGCCGCGTTCCGGCGGCGCGAGCCAGGCCGCCATCTTCCCGGGCTCGGTCACGCGCTGCATCAGGCTCTGTACATAGGCCCGATCCTCGGCGCTCGGCAGCCAGCGGCCGAGCCCGCGCTCGAACTCGGCGCGCGAGATGCGCCGGCCGCCGGGATCGGTGGCGACGTTCGCCCAGCGACCGATCGCGCGGCGAAAACGCACGGCGGGCAGCGCGAGCTGGAAGTCGCGGCCGGCGCGCTTGATCATCATGTTCCAGCGCTTGAGCCCCATCTCGCAGTCCTTGACGTAGGCGAGACGCGCGACTTCGTTCATCGCATTGCGCATCGGCACCCGCTCGATCGTCACGCCGAAGTCGCCGTCCGGTACTTCGAGCTCGAAGATCCGATCGACGGCGCGGTGATCCTCGTACAGCGCTTCGTCCGGGCGGCCCTTGATGCCGTTGGCGAAGCTGCTCGCGGCGTTCGACGACACCTCGGAGCCGAAGAGATCGAGCGAGGAGCTGAACCAGAAATTCAGATAGCGCTGGAGCAGCGGCAGATCGATCGCGCCGGCGCGCCGGATCGCGGCCGGATCGTCGGTGCCGAGCTCCTTCATCACTTCGAGCGTGCGGCGGATCACGCGCGAGATGCCGGTCTCGCCGACGAACATGTGATGCGCCTCCTCGGTCAGCATGAAGCGGCAGGTGCGGGCCAGCGGATCGAAAGACGACTCGGCGAGGCTCTTTAGCTGGTATTTGCCGTCGCGATCGGTGAAATAGGTGAAGCAGAAGAACGACAGCCAGTCGGAGATCGGCTCGTTGAAGGTGCCGAGGATGCGCGGCTTGTCGACGTCGCCGGAATGGCGCGCGAGCAGCTCCTCGGCCTCCTCGCGGCCGTCGCGCCCGAAATAGGCGTGCAGCAGATAGACCATCGCCCACAGGTGGCGGCCTTCCTCGACGTTGACCTGGAACAGGTTGCGCAGGTCGTACAGCGACGGGCAGGTATGGCCCAAGAGGTGCTGCTGTTCGACCGAGGCGGGCTCGGTGTCGCCCTGCGTGACGATCAGCCGCCGGAACTGCGAGCGGAACTCGCCCGGCACCTGCTGCCACACCGGCTGGCCGAGCATGTCGCCGAAGCCGATGCGGCGATCGGGCAGCGCATCGGCGAGAAAGATGCCCCAGCGGTAGTCGGGCATGCGCACGTAGTCATAGCTCGCCCAGCCTTCGGCATCGACGCCGACGGCCGTGCGCAGGTAGACGTCGCGCTGCGCGAAGTCGTGCGGGCCCATCTCTTCCCACCAGCCGAGGAAATGCGGCTGCCAGTGCTCGAGGGCTCGCTGCAGCGTGCGATCCTGCGCGAGATTGACGTTGTTCGGGATACGGTCGTTCAGGTTGACGCTGGACATGCACGTTTCCTCTTGTGTCGGCGTCCATGACGCCCTCGGTATGGGTCGGCGCGACGGCGCTGCGCGGCGCGCAAACGGAGCTCACCGAGATCCGGGGACGGCGTCATCGGCGGTTCGAAATCGGGCAGCGCGTCCGGCGAGAAGCGCGCATGCCTACACTCTTTCCCAGTCGAACTGCGCCTTGCTGCCGGTGCCGAACACCTTGAGCGCGCCCTGCTCGCCGACCGCGTTGGGCCGGATGAAGATCCAGTTCTGCCAGGCCGACAGGCGGCCGAAGATCCGGGTTTCCAGAGTTTCCGCGACCGGGAAGCGCAGCGAGGCCTCCATGCCGGTCAGGGCGTCCGGCGAGAGGCTCGCGCGCTCTTCGAGCGCGATGCGGATCTCGTCGTCCCAGTCGATGTCGTCCGGCGCGAAGGTCACGAGGCCCAGCGCTGTCGCCGCCTCGGCGTCCAGCGCCACCCCGACGCGCGCCGCGGCCGCGGCGACTGCCGCGGCGTCGCCGCAGAAGCGCGTCAGCAGCCGGCTCTGGCCGTTCACCATCGGCAGTGCGCCGAAGTTCATCGGCGACAGCGTGAGGCGCGGCGCCGCCGCGGGCTCGTCCGGCAGCATGAGCATGTAGCTGCGATCGGCGGCGAAGGCGAGCTCGGCGAGCGTGCCGGCGAAGCAGGTGTCGCGATCGAGAATCGCGAACATCGTGCGCGAGGACAGGTCGAGGCGGGCGAAGGTCCGGCGCAGCAGGCCGCGCGTCTCGCGCACCAGCCAATCGTCGCGGAAGCGTTCCAAGGTCTCATCGACCGCGAGCACGGCAGCGGCGTCGCCGGCGCTCGTCAGGCACCAGGTGCCGAGCTCGGGCTCGTTCGAGCGCAGCAGCAGGATCGCGTCGTCGAGCTCGCGCGCCATTGCGAGCGGCCACCACGCGGCGCCGGCGGCGTGGATGCCGGCGAGGTCCTGCGGCTGCGCGTGCGCGGGCGCTCGCACCGTGATCCTCGCCGTGCGCGCGGTGCGATCGATCGCGACCTCGACGTGCTCGTAGTGCAGGCCGGCCGCGTCCTCGCGGCGCGCGAGCGGCGTGAGCCGGATGCCCTGCGCTGCGTCCGGACGCGTGCTGGCCGCAGCGAGACGCGCCGTGTGCTCGCGCACCGCCTGCGCGAAGGCAGCAGGCTTCGCCAGGTGATCGACGAGTCCCCACTGTTTCGCGCGATCGGCGCGCACGCCTTCGGTCGTCGTCGCAAACACGTCGGCGAGATCGCGCCGCACCCTGCGCTTGTCGGTCACGCGCGTCAGGCCGCCGGTGCCCGGCAGCACGCCGAGCAGCGGCACCTCCGGCAGGCTCACGGTCGAGGAGCGATCGTCGATCATCAGGATCTCGTCGCAGGCGAGCGCCAGCTCGTAGCCGCCGCCGGCGACCGTGCCGTTCACCGCGGCGAGGAATTTGAGGCCGTCGCGGCTGGAGTCCTCGATGCCGTTGCGCGTCTCGTTCGTGAACTTGCAGAAGTTGACCTTCCACGCGTGGCTGGCCTTGCCGAGCATGTAGATGTTCGCGCCCGAGCAGAACATGCGCTCCTTCGCGCTCGTGATTACCACGACCTTGACCGTCGGATGCTCGAAGCGCAGGCGCTGCAGGGCGTCGTAGAGCTCGATGTCGACGCCGAGATCGTAGGAATTGAGCTTCAGCTTGTAGCCCGGCGCGATCCCGCCGTCTTCCGCGACGTCCATTGCGAGCGTCGCGACCTGGCCGTCGATCGTGAGCTTCCAGTGCAGGTAGTGATCGGGATGCCGGTCGTAGCGCAGCACGGAGCGCGGTGCGCTGCCGCCGACTGCGGTCGGGCTCGATGCGGGCGAAGTCGCCATGGGGTTCACTCCTCGTTAGCTCGGCTCGGCCACGGCGCGCCGCAGCGACGCGTAGCTTTCTTCCAGATCCTGACCGGCGGTATCGACGACGGCGTCGGCCTGCGCGTACAGCGCGCGGCGCGCCTCGAGGATGCGCTTCAGATCGTCCATTGCCTCCTGGTTGCCGGCCATCGGACGCGTGTCGCCCTGGGCGACGACGCGCGCCATGTGTTCTTCGGGTGCCGCTTTCAGCCACACCGTCAGGCAGCTCGACAGCAGGAGCTCCAGCGTCGCCGCTTCAGTGACCAGGCTGCCGCCGGTCGCGATCACGCAGCGCCGATGGCTGTCGACGATCGCTTCGAGACAGCGGCGCTCGTAGCGCCGGAAGCCGGCCTGGCCGTGGAGCAGGAAGATCTCGGACAGGCTGATCCCGGCCGAGCGCTCGATTTCACCGTCGAGCTCGATAAAGGGCACGCCGAGCTCGCGCGCGAGCCGCGTGCCCAAGGTCGTCTTGCCCGCGCCGCGCAGGCCGACCAGCGCGATGCGCTCGCGGCGCGCATCGCCGTCGCGGCCGAGCTCCTGCGTGAGCCGCGCGCGGATCGCACCGAGCGCGCCGGCCGGTGCGCGCTTCAAGAGCTGCGTGATGAGCCCGATCTCCAGCGCCTCGGGCCTGCGCGCCTCGAGCAGCTCGGTGACGTCCATGCCGAGCGCCTCGGCGAGCTTGGAGAGCACGACGATCGAGGGATTGGCGAGGCCGGCTTCGAGCTGGGCGAGGTAGCGCTCGGAGATCTGCGCGTGCGTCGCCAGCAGCTTGCGGCTCATGCCGCGCCCGGCCCGCGCTTCGCGCACCCGCGCGCCGATCCGCGCCAGCATCGCGGCCTCGGCCGCGGGGCCATCGGCAATGCTGGATGCAGAGGCGGGGGCAGGGGACACCGAGCGGACGATCGACATGAAATATAGTGCTTACATCTGAAGTGCCATGCACTATAGTACAGCGGCAATCGCGCTCACAAGCCGGCCTCCACCGCAAAGCAAGCCGGCCTCCACCGCAAAGAACGAATGGGAATGCATGCATCATGGCTACACCGGTCACCATCCTCGTCGGCACGACGACGGGCAACGCGCAGTACTGCGCGGAGGAAGCGCAGTTCCGCCTGAACGGCGCGGGGATCCCCGCGACGATACGCCAGATGGACGGGCTCGATGCGAGCGCGTTCGCCGCGGCGGCGGGTGTGTATCTCCTCATCGTGTCCACCTACGGGCAGGGCGACGTGCCCGACAATGCGCGCGCGCTCTACGAATCCCTGATCCGCGATAAGCCCCTGCTTTCGCACGTGCACTACGGCATCGTCGCGCTCGGTGATTCCTCGCACGCGCAGACTTTCTGCTTCGGCGGCCGTCGCTTCGACGCGCAGATGAAAAAGCTCGGCGCGACGCGGCTCGGCGAGGTGCTGAACCACGATGCCTCCTCGGGCATCATGCCGGAGGAAGCGACCGCGAGCTGGCTGAACGACTGGATCGAACGCCTGCACGCGGTGGCCTGAAGACGCGCGCCGCACAGACGGCGCCGCTTTTGCGAGAACGAATCGAGGCTGACGCCAAATGAGGCGCGGCGGGCCGTCCCAGGGTCCGCGTAACGCCGTCCTGGCAGCGTTTCCTCCAAGGGGAGCTTTGCAGATGACCGGCCTATCGACGGTACGGCACGCGGAGGGCACGCCCGTGCTCGAGCTGCCGCGCGACTACAACGCCGCCCACGATCTCGTCGAGCGCAATCTCCTCGCCGGGCGCGGCGAGAAGATCGCCTACATCGACGACGGCGGGTGCTACAGCTTTCGTGAGCTCGCCGCGCGGGTGAACCGCGCGAGCAATGCGCTGCGCGCGCTGGGCCTCGGCCTCGAAGACCGGATCGTGCTCGCGCTCGAGGACACGATCGATTTTCCCAGCGTGTTCCTCGGCGCGATCAAGGCCGGCATCGTGCCGGTCGCGGTCAACACGCTGCTGAAGCCCGCCGACTACGCGTTCATGCTGAAGGACTGCCGCGCGAAAGCGCTCGTCGTCGCGGCGCCGCTGCTGCCGGCGTTCGAGGCGGCCATCGCGGCGAGCCCGTTTCTCGTCCACGCGATCGTCGCCGGCGGTGAGGCGGGCCCCGGGCGCGCGAGCCTCGCGGCGCTGATGGCGGCCGCCGCGCCCGAGGCGACGACGGCGCCGACGACTCGCGACGATGCTTGCTTCTGGTTGTATTCCTCCGGCTCGACCGGGACGCCGAAGGGCACGGTGCATGTCCACTCGAGCCCGATCCATACGGCGGAGCTCTACGCCCGCGCGGTGCTGGGCCTGCGCGAAGACGACGTCGTGTTCTCGGCCGCCAAGCTCTTCTTTGCTTACGGGCTCGGCAATTCGCTGTCTTTCCCGCTCGCCGTCGGCGCGACGACGGTGCTGACGGCCGAGCGGCCGACGCCCGCGGCGGTGTACCGGCGGCTCGTCGAGCACCGGCCGACGGTGTTCTGCGGCGTGCCGACGCTCTATGCGGGCATGCTCGCGCACGCGCCGCTGCCGCCGCGCGAGGCGCTCGCGCTGCGCATCTGCACCTCGGCCGGTGAAGCGCTGCCGGCCGAGGTCGGCCGCCGCTTCACGGCGCAGTTCGGCGTCGAAGTGCTCGACGGCATAGGCTCGACCGAGATGCTGCACATCTTTCTGTCGAACCGGCCGGGCGACGTGCGCTACGGCACGACGGGCAAGCCCGTGCCCGGCTATCGCCTCCGGCTCGTCGGCGACGACGGCCGGGAAGTCGCGCCGGGTGAGCTCGGCGAGCTGCAGATCAGCGGGCCGAGCAGCGCCATCATGTATTGGAATGCACGCGATCGATCGCGGGCGACTTTCATCGGCGAGTGGACGCGGGCCGGCGACAAGTATTCGATCGATGCGGACGGCTACTACGTCTACGGTGGGCGATCCGACGACATGCTGAAAGTCAGCGGGCAATACGTCTCGCCTTTCGAGGTCGAGGCCGCGCTGACCAGCCATCCCGCCGTGCTCGAATGCGCCGTCATCGGCGTCGACGACGAGGAGGGACTGACGAAGCCGAAGGCGGTCGTCGTGCTCAAGCCGGGCCTCACCGAGGATCACGCGGCGCTCGCACAGGCGCTGCAGCAGCATGTGAAGGAGCGCCTCGCCGCGTTCAAGTATCCGCGCTCGATCGCCTTCGTCGACGAGCTGCCGAAGACGGCGACGGGCAAAATTCAGCGCTTTCGATTACGGGAGCTCGAGGGCATGCGCTGACGGCTTGCGGGTCGAGGCCGGGCGGCAGGCCGTCGCCGGCATGTTAAGCTTTGGTTCAAACGAGGCTGACTACCGTTCGGCCGATGCCTGCGCAGGAATGCCGATCTTGAATCCCACCCCGCCGACCGCGAGCCGCGCGCTGCGGACCGCAAGCCTGATTCTCGCGTGTCTCTGGTCGATCGCTTTCGCCGCCGAGCTGCCGCCGACGCCGCTTGAGGCCGCGAAGTTCGAGCGTATCAGCACCTCGGCCGAAATCAGCGCCTATCTCGATGCGATCGCCGCGGCCGTGCCTCATGCGCGCAAGGAAGTCGTCGGCACCTCGGTGCAGGGGCGTCCGATCGAAGCGCTGGTTTTCACGCATCCCGAGGGCCGCAGCGGCGGGGGCAGGATCAAGCTGATGATCATCGGCTCCCAGCACGGCGCGGCCGAGCCCGCGGGCGGCGAAGCGCTGATGGAGATTGCGCGCGATCTCGCCGCCGGCGATCTGCAGCCGCTGCTGCACGACGCCGACGTGATCCTGCTGCCGAACGCGAACCCGGACGGCCGCGATCTGGGCCGCCGCGCCAATGCGAACTGGGTCAACATCAATACCGACTTCGTGCTCGCCGAGCAGGCCGAGACGCGCGTGCTGATCGACGCGCTCGCGAGATACCGGCCCGATGCGCTGCTCGATTCGCACGAGTCCGCGATCCTGAAGCGCAAGACGCTGGCCAAGGACGGCTATCTGACCGACTTCGACGCGCAGTTCGAGATCGCGAATACGCCGGGCGTGACCGACGCGATGCGCAGGCTCACCCTGGAAGATCTATTGCCGGCGCTCACGCAGCGCGTGACCGAGGCCGGCCTGCCGGCGCATCGCTACATCGGTGAAATCACCAGCATCCACCAGCCCGTCACGAACGGTGGGCTCACTTTGCGCAATTTTCGCAATACCTCCGGCATGTCGGGCGCCGCGTCCTTCCTCGTCGAAACCAAGCTCGATTCGCGCGAGGATCGCTGGCCGACCTATCGCAACATCGCCGTGCGCGTCGATCGCCAGCTCATCTGCCTGCGCGCCTTCCTGGCGCTGATGCACGAGCGCCGCGCCGACATCCTGACCCAGGTGGCGCTGGCGCGGCAGGCGATGACGGGCGGCACGATGGCGCTCTACACGGGCTACGTACAGGATCCGGCGCATCCCAGCGTGAAGATCCCGATGCGCCGGCTCGACACGCGCGAGCTCGAGGACCTCGAATTCCGCGATCACCGCAAGCAGATCTATGCCGACGAGATCGCGCTGCCGGCGACGCTGCTCGTCACGGCCGAGCAGCGGCGCATCGGCGAAGTGCTCGGCAGGCATCACGTCGACTACGAGGCGCTGCGCGCGCCGCGGCGCTACGCGGTGCTCGCCGGCCGCTACGCCGTGCAGCCGAACATCACCGATCGCGCGAAGCTGCTGGCCGCGGAAGCGAAGACGCTGACGGCGCCCGCGGGTTCGCTCGTGATCGACGTCGCGCAGCCGAACGGCCGCGTTGCCGTGATGCTGCTCGATCCGCGCTCGACGAGCAGCCTGTTCCGCTACCCCGCGTACGCGGCGCTCGTCCGAGCGGATCGCGAGCACTTCGTGTATCCCGCGTTCAAGGGCGTCGCGAAGCTGCCCTGAGACGAGCGGCAAGGATGCCGGCGTGAAACTGGAGACTCCGCTAGAAGCCAGCCGTCACCGGCGCATCTCGCCCTCCGCGGAGATCGCGGACTTCCTCAACCGGCTCGCCGCTGCGAGCGACGAAGCGAGCTGCGCGACGCTGGGCTGGTCCGTGCGCGGCCAGCCGATCCGGGCGCTGATCTGCACGCGACCCTCGCCGCGCGAGAAGCCGCGCGTGATGCTGGTCGGCTCGCATCACGGCGGCTCGGAGCCCGCGGGCGGCGAGGCGCTGCTCGAAATCTCGCGCGCGCTCTTGCACGGCGATCTGCGCGATCTGCTCGACGTGCTCGAGATCATCGTAGTGCCGAACGCGAACCCGGACGGGCGCGACGAGGATTCCAGCCGCAATGCGAACGGCGTCAATCTCAACCGCGACTACGTGCTGCTGTCGCAGCCCGAAAGCCGCGCGCTCGACGCCGCCGTTCAGCGCTATCGGCCGCACGTCGTCCTCGATGCGCACGAGTCGGCGGCGCTGAAGCGCAAGTCGCTGGGGCGTGCCGGCTGGCTCACCGAATTCCAGGCGCAGTTCGACGTCGCGAACAACCCGGCCCTGCCGGCACCGTTGCTGCAGTTCGGCGAGCACGTGCTCTTGAACGACGTGATCGCCGAGGTCGACGGCAGCGGCCTGCGCGCGCATCGCTACATCCGCGAGATCCTCTCGCTCGATCAGCCGCTGACCCACGGCGGGATCACCATCAAGCGCTTCCGCAACAAGGCCGGCGCGCTGGGCGCGCTGTCTTTCCTGCTCGAGACGCGGCTCGATCCCAAGGACGGCCAGTATCCGAGCTTTCGCAACATCGAGGTCCGCGCGGCGAAGCAGCTACGGTGCATCCGGAGCTTTCTTGCGCGCGTCGCCGCGCATGCGCCGGCGATCCTCGAGCTCGGCGGCCGGGACGCGTTTCTGCGCGGCGGCGAGCCGCTGATCGTCGCCGCCCACTACGCGCCGATTGCGCAGGACGCGACGCATCGCCTGCCCTTGCGGCGCATCGACACCGGCGAGATCGTCGAGATCCCGTTTCGCGATCATCGCCGTCTCGCCCTGCATCCGCCCGTCGTGGCCCCGCGCGCCTATCTCGTGCCGCGGCACATGAACGTGCTGCGCGATCTGCTGTGGCGGCACGGCCTGCGCTTCGACTACGTCGAGCGCGCCGCGCATCGGCGCGTCGTCGAGCATCGGATCGAGCAGGTGATGAACGAGGGCGCCTTCGCTTTGCGCACGACGGCGCGCGAACGCGAGCTGCATATCCCGGCCGGCACCCTGCGCATCGCGCTCGATCAACCGCTCGGCCGCGTTGCGGCGCTGCTGTTCGAGCCGACGTCGACGAGCACGACCTTCGGTTATCCGGCGTATAGACGCTTGTTGAAACCGGGGGAGGCCTTGCCGGTGTACGGGGAGCTATGAGGGAAATCGGGTTGCGGCAACTACGAGGCTCGCTGCTGGCTCGCGCCTCGCCGCTGTCCTATGCTTGCTCACCGAGCCGCGAGGAGAGCCGTGATGAAGGACTTCTTGAACGACTGGCAGCCGTATTTGCTGAGCATTCTGCGCATCGTGAGCGCTTTCCTGTTCATTCAGCACGGCACGCAGAAGATGTTCGGCTTCCCGGCGCCGCAGCGGCAGGCGTTCGAGCTGTTCTCGATGTACGGCGTTGCCGGCACCCTCGAAGTGTTCGGAGGCCTGCTGCTCCTGATCGGGCTCTTCACGCGGCCGGTCGCTTTCATTCTCTCCGGACAGATGGCTTTCGCTTATTTCATCGCGCATGCACCGCAAGCCTTCTGGCCGCTGCTGAACGGCGGCGAGCTGGCCGCCACTTGGTCTTTCCTGTTCTTGTACTTCGCCGCCGCAGGCGGCGGCGCGTGGAGCGTGGATCGCTTGCGCGCGCAGCGCCGGGCGTGACGAGGAAGTGCCGCCGAGCCCGGTTTCGAGCGCGGCGATCCTCGCTTCACCACGGCAAGCTCCCATGTCGCCGGCACGCGCCGGCGCCGGCGAAGATCCCGGATTCGCTGCGCTCATCCGGGCGACGAAGGCGGCTGTCGATCGGCGGAGCTGCGGCGCCAGATGAGGCGGCGCCCGCTCATCCGGGCGATTTGGCCAGCCGCCGGCGGCGCATCGACAATACCGCCAATCCGCTCGTCAAGGCCCAGACGCTCGCGGGCACCGGCACGGGCGCGGGTGTGCCGAAGCTGAAGTCGTCGATGCTGAAGGCTTGGTTGCCGAGGCCGATTATCTTGAACCCGCCTATGTCCGCAGTGGGGCGCTCAATCCCGACGAAATTGCCGGCCGTTCCCGTCCCCGATTCGAGCGTAGTCTCGGGCAGACCGGAGAAGGCGAAGTTCGTGTCCGCGGCGATGAGCGTGACATCGCCCAAACTTGGGTTGAGCCAGAAGCCGACCTTGGCAACTTTGACCGGAAAGAAAACCTCGATGAAGGCACCGCTCGTGAACTTGGTCGTGAAGTCGAAATCGACCGGCCCGAGCACGGTGCTGCCGGATTTGGCGTCTCCCGCAATTGCGCCGGACAAGGTGTAGAGCGCCGGCATGTTGGTCCCCACGGCGCCTCCGACCGAAAACTGGACGCCGCCTATCTGGTCGAACACGAACGCATTGGAGTCCACCGCATCGCCTTGCGTGTAACTGCTGATGGCTTGCGGCGTGCGGGTGGCGACGGATTCGAAGTCCTCGACGCTCAGCCCGCTTTGGAAGGCCGCGATGACGCCGCCGTCTTGGGTGTTGACCGCGTTGGCGTGCGCTGCGCCGGCCGAGACGGACAGGGCAAGGTAGACGATGGTTCGTTTCATGAAGCTCTCCTTAGCAAAGTAGTGGCCGGACGCTGCGTCCGCGCTGCGCGACCTGAAGCGCTCGGCGAACGAGGCAAGCGCTCGTTACATCTTGAATCTGCGCCAGGCAGCGGCGAGCGGGCTCGAGAAGCGTAGGTGGGCGTATCGCGCCGTTCTGTAAGTGGATCGGAAAGTGAGTGTCCCTTGGCAATCGGAAAACGGTCGCCTCTTTCTCTATGCTCGGACTAGCCGTGACACCGCTTCGACGGTCTGCGAATGCGCCGGCGCTTCATCCTTCGGCGCCGGCTGCGCCTGCAGCAGCAGCCAGTCGTGAAAGGCCTTGGCCTCGGATCTGCGCAGGGATTTCGGTGAGGCCACGGCGAAATATCCCCATTTCACCGGCCAGCGGAGCTGCGGCATCAGGTGGTGCAGGCGTCCGCTCTGGAGCTCCTCCTGCGCCAGCGCTTTGCGCACCAGGGCGAGCCCCCGGCCGGCGACCGCGGCCTGCAGCACGGCCGCCGTCGAGTTGATCGTCAAGCGCCGTCGCGCGGCTTCGCTGCTCGCACCGAGCTTGGCCAGCCATTCGTTCCACGTCGGAAACTCGGCACCCGGATGCGGCATCCCGTCGTGGATCAGAGTCTGCTGCACGATCCATTCGGCAGTGGCGGGCCGTCCGGCCGGTAGCAGCCTCGTGTTGCAGACGGCGATGATTTCCTCGCCCATCAAACGCGTGGCCTTGACGCCCGGCCAGGTGCCGAGCCCGCAGCGGATCCCGATGTCCGCTTCGCTGTGCTCGAGGTCGACCAGACGTTCGGCGACGTCCAGCCGCACTTCGATCTGCGGATGATCGGTCGTGAAATCATCCAGCCGCGGAAGCAGCCAGTGGGCGACGAAGGCCTGCGACGCGGTGACGACGATGACGGATCGCGCCTTTCTCCCGCGCAGCTTCTTCAAGCCCGCTTCGAGACGATCGAGGCCCTGCGCGATTTCCTCGATCGCCCCCTGGACCTCGTCGACCGGCGTCAGCCGCTGAGTGCCCGATCGCTTTCGTTTGAACAAAGGGTAGCCGGCCCAGATTTCGAGCGAGCGCACAAGTTGACCCACCGCGGCCGGCGTCACACCCATTTCCGCCGCCGCGCCGACGAAGCTGCCGTGGCGGGCGGACGCTTCGAGTGCCTGCAAGGATTTCAATCGGGTCAGAGATCTCATCGGGGATCACCCAAGCTTTTCTATCTCGCCCCCGCATCCTAGCGCCTGTCGCGCGTTCCGGGAATGCGGGCTTCGAAGCGTCCGACGCGCGTTTTCGCCGGATAGCGCGCGAAATCGCGGCCTGGCCGGCGATATAGATTTTCTTTATCGGCGCTGCGCCTGAAATGCGTCGCGCCGGCGGTGCATCGGCGGCAATCCTGTGCGACGAAGCATGGGGATCATTTCGGATGCTCGACGGCAAGACGGCACTCATCACCGGCGGCAGCAGCGGCATCGGCCTCGCGGCCGCGCGCCTGCTGCAGGCGAACGGCGCGCGGGTCTGCGTGACGGGCACCAAAACGGACAAGCTCGACGCGGTGCGAGCGGAGCTCGGCGAGCGCGGCCTGGCGATACGAGCCGACGTCAGCTCGCCCGCGGATCTCCAGCGTCTGCACCGCGAGCTCGCAACGGCCTTCGGTGCGCTGGACATCCTGTTCGCGAACGCGGGCGTCGCGTATGCCACGCCCATCGAGAGCACGGACGCGGCGCTGTTCGATCGACTGATGGACGTCAACGTCAAAGGCGTCTTTTTCACGATCCAGGCCATGCTGCCGCTGATGCGCGCGGGCGGCTCGATCGTTCTCAATACCTCGTGGCTCAACCAGGTCGGCACGCCGGGGCGCTCGCTGCTGTCGGCGTCGAAGGCGGCCGTGAGGTCGTTCGCCCGCAGTTTGTCCGCGGAGCTGCTGCCGCGCGGGATACGCGTGAACGCCGTCAGCCCGGGCTCGATCGAGACGCCCATCCATCGCGATCGCTTCGAGTCCGAAGACGAGTATCGCGCCTATGCCGCGATGGTCGGCGCACAGGTGCCGCTCGGCCGCATGGGACGGCCGGAAGAGATCGCCGCCGCAGTGCTGTTTCTCGCCGGCGAGGGCTCGAGCTACATGCTCGGCGCGGAGATCGTCGTCGACGGCGGGCGCGCCGAGCTATGAGCGCCGGCTATCGGGCGCGCGCGCAGCTTCGCGCGGGCCAGAAGAGCGCAGGCCCATGACCGCGGGGCCGGAGACGGCGCTGAGGGCGGCGGCGATCGGCGTCGGCGGCACGCTCGCGCTCGACGTCTGGGCCGCACTTCTGCAGCGTGCAGTCGGCACGCCGGCGACGAACTGGGCGCTGGTCGGTCGTTGGCTCGCGCACATGCGCGAGGGACGCTTCGTCCACGACGGCATCGGCAAGGCCGCGCCGGTGCGCGGCGAATCGGCCCTCGGCTGGCTCTTCCACTACGGCGTGGGCGCGATCTACGGCTTGCTGCTCGTCGCGTGGCAAGGGAGCGCCTGGCTGCAAGCGCCGACCGTGCCGGCACCGCTCCTGCTGTCGCTCGCGCTCCTCGTCGCGCCTTATTTCGTGATGATGCCGGGCCTCGGGCTCGGCATCGCCGGCGCAAGAACGCCGCAGCCGAACCTCACGCGTCTGAAGAGCGTGATGGGACATACCGCCTTCGGGCTCGGCATGTATGCGGCGGCCTTGGCGCTGAACGTCTGGCCAGGCCCGATGCTCCTGTCGCGGACCGGCGTCTGAGAAGGCTCACAGCGCCATGCCGTATCGCACGCGCCCCGGCTCTTTTCATTCCGCACGGAACGGCGCACTGGAGGGAGACTGCGCATGTCGACGCCGACGCTGAGTGAACGCGAAAGAGTGCTGCTCGCCGCCACGACCGGCGCGGGCGCCAGCCCGAACTGGCTGACCAGCGACATGGTCGATGCGCTGCTCGGCGGTCACGGCATGTTGAACATCGCCGTGATCAATGCCGCCGAAGCGATCGTGCACGAATTGAAGCGCGGCATGGACAACAAGCTGCGCTTCGCCAACGCCGCCAGCCAGCCCATCGACGAGATCCTCGCCAAGGCCATCCGCGCAGCCGTGCAGGCGGGCGCGGCGCCGGCCAACGCGGCGCTGATCGCCGCGGTGTTGATGTACCTCACCGGCACCAAGGCGCAGGTCGGCATACCGGCCGGCAATCGCAAGCTCGGCGCGACGGCGCGCATGCTGGCCGGCGTCGATCGCTGCGGTGTCGCGGCGATCCCGACCTCGAAGAAGAACAACAAGGTCTCCGGTTTCGCGGCGGCGATGGCGATCCATCAGGCCATGATGGACGGCAAGCTCTCGCCGATCAGCGGCTACGACATGGTCGTCTCGGGTGGGCCGCTGATCGGTCACGGCCGTCTCGGCGAGGACATCATCTTTCCGGCGATGGCCGTCAACGGCGCGCGCATCGGCACCCGGGCGATGATGGACTGCATGGCCGGCGCAGGCATGAAACCGCAGGCACTGAACGCGGCCGTATTCGGCGCGGCCGCCATCCTCGAAATCATTCATCCCGACGCCGACATCGCCGAAGAGTACGGGCCGCACGGCAAGGTCACCACGGCCTGGCTCGCGGGCAGGACGGCGGCCGAAACCGCGGGTCTGCCGCCCAAGCTCACCGTGCGCATCACGGGCCAGGAATACGACACGGGGCAGGTGATCGGCGATCTCGGGCTCATCCTCAAAGACATCGGCGGGCCCTCGGTCATCGGCATCATGGCCGTCGACGAGATCATGGGCGTTTTCCAGGAAGGCATCGCCGGATCGTCCGCCGGACCCGTGAATCCGCCGCTGGGCCACGTCTGCACCGATGCCGTGATCGCGATGAAGTGCCTGCTCGAGCCCGACGCGACGCCGCAGTCGGTCGCGCAGCGGCTGCGCGAGCGCCGGTATGCGTTCGCCTTCGATCCGGAAACCTCGATGATCGCGATGAACATCGTCGCGCGGAAGGCGCAGCAGCTAAAGGCCGGTGCGGTGACGAACGCAATGCTGCTGGCATCCGAGGGCGTGCGCGCGAAGGCGCTGTACCGCCGTGCGGCCAAGGCTTACGACGAGCTCGCGGCCGGCACGTCGCTGGAAGAGGTGGTGCGCGAGCTCGATGCCGAGCGCAAGCAGACGGTGGAAGCGCGGGTCGGCGAGTTTCTGTCGCGCATGAGCGGCAAGCAGATCGCGGTGCGCATGACGCACATCGGCCCCGGCGCGCGGCGCGCCAGCAAGCTGGCCCGCGAGTGGTTCGCCTTCGACGCTCATCTCGATGCGGAAATCACCGTCGACGGCGTGACGACGCGGCTCGAGCACTATTCGGATCGAATCATTCCGGATGTCGCGCTCGGCAAGCGGCCGGACATCGCGCCGCTGGTTCCGATGATCGTGCCGCTCGCGAGCGAAATCCTGCTCGCCTCGAACGTCATCATCAACGTCACGGTGCCGGCCGCCGTGGCGGCCGCGATGGGCCTGCACGCGCCCGAGGAAGCCGGACTGATCGCGCAGCGCGCGGGCTTCGTGTCCTCGGGCATTCCCGGCTCCAATCTCAATGCCGAGGCCGCCGCGCGTCTCGCCGTCGACATGATGGCCACGCCGTGAACGAGGGCCTGTGTCTCATCATGGCCCAGGTCGACGACGCGCCGGGTGAGCTGATCGGCGAGTTCATCGCGCGCGCCGAGGCGTTGGGCGCGCGCAACGTGCAGGTGGTGCCCAGCCTGACGAAGAAGAACCGTCCCGCCTATCTCGTCTATCTCGACGTGCCGGCCGAGCTCGAGCCCGCCGCCGGCCGCCTGCTCGGCGCGGAGCTCGGCTGCTGGGGCTACCGGGTGATCGCGGCGGCGCACCGTCACTTCGACATCGCGCGTCACGCGCTCGCGCTGAGCGTGCATCGCGGCGACGTCACCGAGCGGGCGACGCTGCGCGTCAAGACGATCGCGAACGGCGAAGAACGCCTGCGCGTGAAAGCGGAGCACGACGATCTCTCCGGCGTATGCGCGGCGCTGCGCCGCGCGGGCGTCGAGCTGCCGCTCGCGGTATTGAAAGCGGCCGTCGAGAGCCGCCTGGCGCTCGCGCCCGCGCCGCCGGCCGCGCTGGAGCTGCACCTGTGAACTGCATGATCGCCTCATCGAAACCGAACCGGAGGAAACTGCCATGAAAGGTCGTCTCGTCGTCTGCTCTGCGCTCGCGGCCGTCAGCGCAAGGATCCATGCCCATGAGAATCTCGAGCTGGACGGCGCGCTGCATCGCGCGCTGCACGCCGTCGGGACGGAACGCCTCGTCGTGCTCGGCGGCGTGCTGCTCGCGATCGTCGTCGCCGTCATCGTGCGTCACGCGGCGAGAAAGGCCGCCCACCGCCGCCGCAGCGAAAGCTGAGCGAGGCGGCCGTGCATCTGCACCTGGATGCGGTGGGCGGCGTGGCCGGCGACATGTTCGTCGCTGCCTTGCTCGATCTCGCGCCGCAGCTCGCGGACGGCGCCATCGCTGCGACGCGCGCCGCCGGGCTCGATGAAGCGGTACGGGTCGCGCACATGCCCGTCGACGACGGCGTCATGTCCGGCAGTCGCTTCGTCGTCAGCTTGCCTGCGGGGGACGATGAGCCCGGTGACCATGCGCATGCACGAGTGCATCACGACCACGTCCGCTGGATCGATCTGCGTACTCGTCTCGCGGCCGCGGCGCTCGCCCCCAAAGTGCGCGAGCGCGCGATCGCGATTTTCGCCGAGCTTGCCGATGCGGAAGCCCGCGTCCACGGCCGGCCGATCGATGCGATCGGCTTCCACGAAGTCGGCGCCTGGGATTCGATCGCCGACATCGTCGCCGCGGCCTGGCTGATCGAGGAGCTCGGCGCCACGGCCTGGTCTTGCGGTCCGCTGCCGCTGGGCAGCGGGCGCGTGCGCACGGCGCACGGCCTGCTGCCCGTACCCGCCCCGGCCACGGTGCTGCTGCTCGAAGGCTTGCCCTGCTTCGACGACGGCGAGCCCGGTGAGCGCATCACGCCGACCGGCGCCGCCATCCTTCGCCATCTCGCGCCGCGCTCCGGGCTCGGCGCTACACCCCGCGTCCTGTCGCGCACCGGCCATGGTTTCGGCACGCGCCGGCTGCGCGGTGTGCCGAACGTGCTGCGCGTACTCACCTTCGAAGATCTTCCCGCCGCAGACTGCATCGGCATCGACGAGATCACGACGCTCAGCTTCGAGGTCGACGATCAAACGCCCGAGGATCTCGCCGTCGGCCTGGAGCGCCTGCGCGCCGAGCCCGGCGTGCTCGACGTCGTGCAAGGCACGGTCCTCGCCAAGCAGGGGCGCCAGGCGGCCGCGATCCGCGTACTGACGGAGCCAGCGGCCAGCGAAGCCGTTGCCGCAGCCTGCTTCCGCGAGACGACTACCTTGGGCGTGCGCCTCGCGCGCACCGAACGCCGTGTGCTCGTGCGCGAAACTTCGAGCGCCGCGGACGGCGTCCGCGTCAAGCGCGCCCGCCGGCCGGGCGGGATGACGCTCAAGGCCGAAATCTCGACTCTCGCGACGGCCGGCGATCACGCCGCGCGCGAGCGGCGGCGCCGCGCGGCCGAAGATTCGGCCTCGCGTTCGGACGGCGGGCCCGGAGAGTCGAGTTCATGAGCGCCGTTCGGATCGCCATCGCGCGCTTGACGGAAGTGCTTCACGACTGCGCGCCCTGCGTGGTGGCGGTGTCGGGCGGCGTCGACAGCCTAACGCTCGCCGCGCTCGCGCAGCGCAGGCTGGGCCACGCCGCGCATATGGTGCACGCGGTGTCGCCGGCCGTGCCGCCGGCCGCGACGGCGCGCGTGCGCGCGCTCGCAGCGCGCGAACACTGGCGGCTCAGCGTCCTCGGCGCCGGTGAATTCGAAGACGACCGATACCTGCAGAATCCCGCGAACCGCTGCTACTACTGCAAGACCCATCTCTACGCCGCGATTGCTGCAGCGATCCCCGGCCAGATCGTCTCGGGCACCAATCTCGACGATCTCGATGATTACCGCCCGGGCCTGGACGCCGCGCGCGAGCACGGCGTACGCCATCCCTGCGTCGAAGCGCAGCTCGGCAAGGCGGCGCTGCGCGAGATCGCGCGCGCGCTCGGTCTCGGCGAGATTGCGGACCTGCCGGCCGCGCCCTGCCTCGCCAGTCGGGTGGAGACCGGCTTGCCGATCGCCGAACTCGCGCTGGGCTTCATCGACGCCGCCGAGATCCTGCTGCGCGAACACCTCGCGCCCGAGACCGTGCGCTGCCGGCTGCGGCGGGCGGGCGTGGTGATCGAGCTCGACCCGCATACGCAGGCGCGACTCGACGGCGGGCGCTGCGCCGCGCTGCAGGCCGAGCTCGCGGCGCTTGCGCGTCTGCACGGCGTCGGCGGCGAGATCTCGTTCGCGCCGTACCGGCGCGGCAGCGCCTTCTTGCGCGAGAGCCGATGAGCGCCGAGGACATCCAGCTCGATCTGACGCGCCGCGAGCGGCTCGGTTTCGAAGAAGCCGTGTTCTGCGCGCACAAGAGCCCGGCACAGATCGACGCCGTGCTCGATCGACTCGCGTCCGCAGACCGCGGCGGCCTGCTGACGCGGCTCGAGCCCGAGCGCGAAGCCGCGCTGAATCCCGCGCATCGCGCACGGCTCGATTACGATCCGCCGTCGCGCACCGCGTTTTTCGCCTGCGCGCCTAGAGCCGAAGGCGCGCCGCGCATCGGTATCGTCACCGCGGGCAGCTCGGACGTGCCCGTCGCGCGCGAAGCCTGGCGTACGCTCGCGTATTGCGGCGTGCCGGTGCTGCCGGTGTTCGACGTCGGGGTCGCGGGCCTGTGGCGGCTGATGGAGCGCATCGAGGAGCTGCGGCGCCTGTCGGCCTTGATCGTCGCGGCCGGCATGGACGCCGCGCTCCCCAGCGTGATCGGCGGGCTCTACGGCGGGCTCGTGATCGCGGTGCCGACCTCGGTCGGCTACGGCGTCGCCGCCGGCGGCCACACCGCACTGAACGCCATCCTCGCCTCCTGCGCGTCCGGCATCGTCACCGTCAATATCGACAATGGATACGGCGCGGCATGTGCGGCGCTGCGCGCGCTCGGCCGTCCGTAGGTGCGGGCTCGATTTCTTACGCCTCGAGGAAGCGTGAAGCATCGCGATCGGCGGAGACTATGGCCTCGATACTCCTAATTCGCTGTTCGCTGGCGAACCGGCAAACGGAGCCGACGATGTGCACGCCCACCCGGCCGAACCGGCGCTGCGACGAGCGTGTCGTTCCAAACGGATGACCGTTGGGCTGACGAAGGAAGCCCAACATCTCCGTCATCACGCAGAACGTTGGTCTTCCTTCGTCAGCCGAACGGTCATGACGCCCGCGCCACCCGTAATCATGAAAGAGCCGTGGTGCGCCCCTCCCGGATTCCGCGCCGCTGCGCGGCGCTCCTTCCGGGCTACAGGAGAACGATCTTCGTAGCTCGGAAGGAGCGCAGCGAAATCCGGGATCGGCGCCCGTCGTCCTCTCATGCAGTCGGGAGGACCCGGCGCGGGCGCGCCGAGCAGGGCCGAAAGCGCTTGCGTATCGGGCATGCCCGATCCCGGGTTCCGCTACGCTGCACCCGGGCTACGAAAACGGGGGCGCGCTCTTTCATGCGCCGTTTCGGCAACAAAGGAAAGAAGATCCGTGGCGTCTCCAGCCGTCTTCAAACACAGCGTTCAGCAGCCCGGCGCGGTGTTCCGCTTCCCGGTAGCTCTTGGTGCGTAGTGTTATCCATAATTCGCCGGATTGCTGGCCCGGGAGGCGTCGGCGGTAGTGAAAAACTCCGCGTTTGCGGGTGATGTGTAGACGTTGTGTAGACGCTGGCGCATGAATCCGTCTCCGGCCAGTTGAGCCGTTACGGATTCACGTTGTGCGCTAAAGACTTACGGAGGGAGTGGCTGGGACTAGGATTCGAACCTAGACTGGCGGAGTCAGAGTCCGTTTTAAGCGGTTTTGAAAGATGGCTACTGAATTTTGAGGGAATTTGAAGAAGTTGATGAAACAGTAGGTTAAGAGTAAGAAGGGGTCCGATCCACTTTGAAGCCGTTTCATTCACCGCGGCTACATGGTGGCTACATGGCGGCTACACCCAAGACGGACGGACTCCAATGAAACTCACCAAGACGAGCGTCGCCGCTCTTCCGCTGCCGGCGACTGGCCAAGCCTTCTACTTCGACGACGAGCTGCCGAGCTTCGGCGTGCGTGTCACTGCCGGTGGTTCGAAGTCGTACATCCTCGATCGCCGCATCGGCGGCAAGAAGCGCCGGATCACGCTCGGACGGGCGAATCAGCTTGCCCCCGAACAAGCGCGTGTCGAGGCGCGCAAGAAGATCGGCGAGATCCTGTCCGGTGGTGATCCCGTCGCGACGAAGCGACGCCAGCGTCTCGAGGGCGTCACCCTGCAGGCTGCGCTCGACGACTACATCGCGACCCGCGACTTGAAGCCGCGGACCGTCTCCGACATGAACACCGTGTTCAAGCGGCTGTTACCCGGGTGGCTCAAGAAGCCGATCACTGCGATCACGCCCGACATGGTCGAGCGCAAACACCGCGAGCTCGGCACCAAGAGCGCGGCACAGGCCGATCTGTGCATGCGGTATCTGCGGGCAGTGATCGCGTTCTCAACGGCCCGCTACGTCGATTCGAACGGCCGCCCGATCATTGTCGACAACCCCGTGGCGAAGCTGTCGCGGACCAAGGCGTGGTTTCGCGTAGAGCGGCGCAGGACGGTGCTGAAGCCGCACCAGCTCGCGGATTGGTACTCAGCAGTCGACGCGCTGCCGAGCAACGTGCGCGATTACCTGGTGTTCCTGCTGCTGACCGGACTGCGGGGCGGGGAGGGCGCCGCGCTCCGCTGGGATACGGTCGATCTGAAATCCCGGCTGTTCACCGTGATGGACACGAAGAATCGGCGGCCGCACACGCTTCCGACCAGCGACTACCTGCAGGAGATGCTCGAGCGCCGCCACAAGGAGCGCGGGAACGAGTACGTCTTCGTCGGCCTGCACGGCAAGGGGCACATCCGGTCGGCTGACTCCGCGATCCGGATCGTGAAGGCCGCGAGCGGCGTGGACTTCTGCCGGCACGACTTGCGACGAACATTCGCCACGACAGCCGAATCGCTCGACCTGCCGGCCTATGCCGTCAAGCGGCTGCTGAACCACGCGGACGGCGGCGACGTCACCGCGGGCTATCTCGTGATCGACGTCGAGCGGCTGCGCAAGCCCATGCAGCGAATTACGGACGCGCTGCTGGCCGCCTGTGGCGTGCGGCAGGGCGCCGAGGTGGTCGCGATCGAGGCGGTGCGATGAAAAAGCGCATCACTCGTTCGCCAGGACGCACTGTGAAGGGCAAGGAGCGCCCCGGGTTGCTGGCCCGTGGTGAGACCACCCTCGAGTCCGCGGGCGACTTGCAGGCGTTCCTGGCTACTCAGGCAGCGACAGCCGACCAGCCTCGACCTCTATGGCTTCGGCAGTGTGAAGCGTTCGAAGCATTCGCCCGGCAGTTCACGGACGAGCAGGCCGCCGCCCGCGAGTTGGCCTTGGGCGCCAGCCTGCCGCTCACCACCTACGGGAAGGCCGGCGAAGTGGTCTGGTGGGCTGATTGCCTACGACAGCGAATCGCCGACAGGTCGCCGGCTGGCGAAGTGGCCAACGTGGCGATGACGCTTGCGGGCAAGATGATCGAGTTGACCATCCTCGCGAACGAGGAGGCGTTGATCGTAGGCGGCGAGGCGCTTGCCCCGAAGACAGCTGCTACCCTGGCGAACCGAGAGTTGGCCGACGAGCGCTGGAAAAAGGTTCAAGCCGCGGCCGAAGACGTCTGGCGCGAGCACCCGAAGATGAGCAAGAGCAGGGTGGCCGAGATCCTCATCGCACGCGAGCTCACTCAAGACTTGAGCTTCGACGTCGTGCGCAAGGGCCTCATCAAGCCGACGACAAAGCAAAAATAGTCCGCCGAAAGTTGGGCACTTTCGATTGAAAGTGACCTGACTCCGTTTTCCGTTCCTCTCAAATTACTTCGCACACCGTCAATGCGAGGTAGTACGGATGGAACAGTCGAAATCTCGCGCGGAGTTCCTCCGCGAATTTGATTCTCTGCCGGACAGCGCCGTGGTCGACGAAGACATGGCCGCGGCAGTCCGCAACAAGAAGCCTTCGAGTCTGCAGCGCGAGCGCTGGGCCGGCACCGGTCCGCGCTTCGTGCGCGACGGTCGTCTCGTGGGTTATCGCAAGCGCGACCTTGTGGCGTACATCGACGGCTGCGTCGTCGCGACTGCCGAGGCGTCCTAATGGGTGCCGAGATGCGACCGGCCGGGGCTGCCACCCCGACCGGCGCTGAGAGCAAGGGCAAGAACTACGCCGCGGATTCTGATACCGACTTCCCGACGAAGCAACCGCTCGACACCATCCCGACTCACCCGCCGGCCGGCACGCCGCTCACTCCCGAGCGTGCGCGCGAGCTGACGGACGCCATTCGCCGCGACATGGCGGGCGTGTGGATGCAGCTGTTGCGCGCGTACGAAGGCAATGCGCACGCCGCGCTCGGATACACGAGCTGGGGCGACTACTGCAGCACGGAGTTCGGCATCGAGCGTTCGCGCTCGTATCGCATGCTGAATGCTGCGCGTGTCGTCGAAGTCATCGCCCAGGAAACCCAGTCGCCCATGGGCGACTCGACGGCAATACCTGAGCGCGTCGCCCGCGAACTGACCCCGCTGCTCGACGAACCCGAGACCCTCGTCGCGACTTTCGAAGAAGCGAAGGCCGACGCCCCGAAGGCCGCAGACGGTACATCGAAGGTCACCGCGAAGGGCGTGCGCGACAGGGTGCAGGCCAAGATCAACAGCCGGCCCGCGGCCGCCGAGACGCCGCGTGGTGCGCACCTGGCCGACCGCCCCGTTGAATCCGGCACCCGGATCGCGCCGGTCGCGCCCGTGACGACGATCGCGCAGACGAGCAGCGAGCCGCAGACGCTCGCGGAAGCCGTGCGTCGTGTCGCGGCTCATGTGCGCAACGCTGTGCCTGGCGCCGACGTCATCTCTGCCGCCGAAGCCGCGCTCAAGGTCCACAGCGCGCGCAACAGCCTGCCTGGCTCGGCAGTCCTGGCCGAACTCGTCGGCGAGCTCCTCGACGCCGTGCGTGTGCTGGCAAAGGAGGTCGCGTGAGGTACGGCGCCATCGCACGCTCGCTGTGGCAGGAGCCGCGCTACAAGTCACTGTCGGCAAGCGCGAAGCTCGTCGCGTGCTACTTGCAGACGTGTCCCGCCGGGAACAGTGCGCACATCTTCCGCATCGGTCCAGCCGAGATCGGTCTCGCGTGCTCGCTCGCATTGCGCGTGGTCCGGACCGCCCTGGTCGACATCGAAGCCGTCGGCCTCGCCGCCGTCGACCTCGAGCACGAACTCGTGTGGCTTGAGGCGCAGATGCTGGCCGAGCTGGGGCCCTCGCTGAAGCCCGGTGACAATCGCGTCACCTACCTTCGAAAGCTTGTCGCAGAGCTTCCGCCGTCGCCCATAGTCGCCGACTTTGTGAACCGATACGGCGCGGCATACCAGCTAGAAAATAAGGGTCCTTCGAAGGACCCTCGCAAGGGTCCTTCGGACCCCCTTCGGACCCCCTTCGAAGCCAAGGACAAGGACAAGGGCAACACTGAAGACCTTACCAGTAAGGAAGATCCCTCTGAGGTAGGTAGTACTACTACACGTGCGCGCGGGGAACGCGTGTCGGCTGGGGGTGCCCAGTGAGCGGCCTCGACGGACTGCTCGACGTGATGGCCGCTGCTCGGCTGCCGCCGCCTGTTCCGCTGGTGGTCGACGGCAAGCCGCACAGGTTCTACGTCGACGGCGATCGCCGCGGATCCAAGAACGGCTGGTACTGGATCCGCGACGGCCGCTTCCCCTCGGCAACCTTCGGCAGCTGGCGTACGGGCGAGCATCATCGCTGGTCAGCGTTCGAAGATGGCCAGTCGCCCATGGGCGACTCGGACCGCGAGGCGCTGCGGATCGAGCGCGACCGGCGCCGCGCCGAGGAGCGCGCCGAGGAGCACGAGCAGCAGCAGCGCGCAGCGCGACGTGCTGGCGAGATCTGGATGGCGTGCGCAGATCCCGACCCGGAGCACCCGTACCTGATCGCGAAGAGCGTCGCCGCACATGGGTTGCGTCAGTACCGGGATCTGCTGGTGGTGCCGCTGCGCGACGTCCGCGGCCGGATCTGGTCGTTGCAGTTCGTCAGCCCGACCGGCGAGAAGCGCTTCCTGCGCGGCGGTCGTGTGCGTGCGCTGTTCCATGCGATCGGCCGCGCCACGCCGCGCACCTGGCTCGTCGAGGGCTACGCGACCGGCGTGAGCGTGCACGAGCGCTTCGGGGAACGCGTCTGCTGCGCGATGAATGCCGGCAACCTGCTGCCCGCTGGCCGCGCAATCGCGCGCATCTGGTCGCCGCCGGCGCTGGCCATCATGGCCGACGACGACTGGCGGACGACGGGCAATCCGGGAGCGACGAAGGCGCGGGAGGCTGCCGACGCGCTCGGTTGTGACTGGTATCTGCCCGAATTCCCCGCCGAGCGGCCCGACTGGGCTACCGACTTCAACGACGCTGCCCAGCTCGCTCGCGAGGTGCGGTCGTGATCGGGCTACGGGAACACCAGGAGCGCGCGATCGCGATGCTCCGTGAGGGCTTCCGCGCAGGCCATCGGCGGCAGGTGCTCGTGATGCCCACTGGCGCGGGCAAGACGATCACGGCGGCCACCATCGTGCGCAACGCTCGCGAACGCGGGACGGTGTCGATGTTCATCGTCGACAGGATCGCCCTTGCCGACCAGGCGGCCGAGACCTTCGTGCGCATGGGGCTGTCGGTGTCGGTGCTGCGAGGCGAGGACTCACGGATCATCGCCGGCCACGACGTGGTTGTCGCCTCGATCCAGACGCTCGCACGCCGGCGCCTTCCCGACGCTGGGTTGCTGCTTATCGACGAATGCCACGTGATGCACAAGGCGCACGCGGCGCTGCTCGAGCGCTGGGACGCGGTACCAGCGATCGGACTGACTGCAACACCCTTCGCGCGTGGACTCGGCCGCTGGTTCTCGCACCTCGTCGCGCCGACGTCCGTCCGTGAATTAACCGACGCCGGCCTACTGGTGCCCATCATCCCGTTCGGCCCGAGTGCGCCGGACCTCGCGGGCGTGGCAACTCGCCGCGGCGACTACGCGCAGGCCGAGCTCGCAGCGCGCGTGAACCGTGTCGAGCTGCATGCCGACATCGTGCGCACCTGGCAGCGGCTCGGCGAAGGGCGGTCAACGCTAGCGTTCTGCGTCGACATCGCGCACGCGAAGGCGGTCGCGGAGGCATTCGACGCAGCTGGCGTGCGAGCCGCGCACGTCGACGGATACCAGGAAACCGACGAGCGGAACGCCGCGATCCGCGCCTTCAAGGCCGGCGACGTTCGAGTGCTGTGCTCGGTCGCCTGCCTGGCGGTCGGATTCGATGCGCCGAACGCTTCCTGCCTCGTGCTCGCGCGGCCGACGAAAAGCCTGACCATGCACCTGCAACAGATCGGCCGTGGCCTGCGTCCGTTCGATGGCAAGGCGGACTGCATCCTGATCGACCACAGCGGCAATATCGAGCGCCACGGCTTGCCCGCGGATATCGAGATCGGCGCGCTCGACACAAGCACAAAGACCTGGACCACAGGCACATCGCGCGAGGCATTGCCGCGGCCGTGCAGCGCGTGCGCCTTCCTCAAGCCCGCGAAGGCGCACAAGTGCCCTCGCTGCGGCTTCGCGCCTGAGCGGCAGTGCGCTGTGGAGACCATCGAGGCGGAGATCGTGCCACTCACATTCGAGGCCACGGCCCAGCATGGCAGGCGCCTGTACCAGCAGTTCCTCGGCTGCGCTGATCGCTTCGGCAAGCGGCGTGGCTGGGCGTTCCACCTGTATCTGGCGAAGGTCGGCGAGAAACCTGCGTGGGCCTGGCAGAGCCTCGACGCGATCGAGCCGAGCGACGATGTCGTGCGCTTCGCGAGATCACGTTTGATCCGATACGCAAAGGGAGTATCCGCATGATCGACCGTTTCACCGAATCCAACATCCAGCGCGCAATCATCAACCGTCTGCGCCGCGGACCTCACACGCCGGAGAGTTTGTCGGCGATGACCGGGGTCGAGTTGGCGCTGACCCGGTACGCGCTGAACGGCTTGGTCGCGCTGAACAGGGTCGTGAAGAACGGAGTGCTGTACGAACTGGTCGAGCCGGGGCGGGCGGCATGACGGTACCGAACACCACGGCCCTGGTCGATGCCGCAGATCCCGGCACGGACGCCGACCGCCGGCTCGACGCGCTGCGCCAGCTGGCGGGCACTATCGGCGAGCGCCCGATCCCGCTCCCGCAGTGGCGCCCCTTGGCAGCCCGCATTTCCGCCGAGCTGTCTCGACGGGCCCGCGCCGAGAATCGCTCTGCCGATGCGGTGCTGCGAGCCGAGGTCGAGTCGGCTGTCGTCCTCGCCGCTGCGGATGCGGTCATCGCTGGCCGCGTCGCGTTCGAAACCGCGTACATGGCGCGGCTTCGCACTCGGGTGGCGACGTACGTGCTGGCTGCGCTGTTGCCGGACGAGGCGGAACCACTCGGCGACGCCGTCGACGACCTCGCGGCCGATGTCGACGAGGCGCACGCGGCCGATGCCGCCGACCTCGTCGCGCGCTTGCCCGATCTCGTCGACTTCGCGCCGGCCGAGATCGAAGCGCTGCGCGGCGAACTGACGGGCGATGCACCGCAGACGGCGGCTCACCGGACAGCGCTGTCGAAGGCCAGGAAGCGGGCTAGAGCTGCATGCTCCGAAAAAATTTCACCGCCGCGGTAACAAAACAGAAAAAAAGGCCCTATGCGGTACATGGACCCGAAAATCTTCTCGCTCGCCGAACGCCTGGAGGCATCAATGCGCAAGGCACAGAAGCAGGTGCTCGACGAGCTGCTGCCGCAGGACGTCATCGACGCAGAGTACGGCTCAGCCCGCCGCTCGCGGCATCAGGGCGCCGAGTTCGCTGACCGCCTCGAGCGCCGAACGATCTATGACCTGCCAGACGGGCGCCAGGCGATCGAGGCTTCCGCCCGCAGCACGCTGGCCGCTGTACGCGAGTCGCGGAGCCTGCGACCGGGACTGCAGAGCGAGATCGCCCTCGCGCTGACCCGCGCGCTGTCCGAGCCCGACAGCCCGGCTCGTGCCCGGCAGCTCGACGCGCTCGACACTCGCGCGCGCCAGGCGCTGAAGAACACCTGAACGATAACCGCGGCACGACCGCGAAACCGACGAAAGGACAGAGAACCATGCTGCACAAAATGAAGCGCAACCCGAAGACCGAGATGTCGCGCGTCGCGGATCATCCCGACGTCGTCGCCGCCAAGGCACGACTGGCCGACCTGCGCGCCAAGGCGGCGACCATCCGCGCGGACATCGAGGCCACCAGTCAGACCGCGAACGTCAGCGACCACCAGGCCGCGGTACTGGCAGTGTTCGACGGCGGCGAGCCCCAGCAGGCCGCCCGTGACATGCCGAGCCGCACGCAGCTCGAACAACTGCGCCGCGAACTGTCGATCGTGCAGGACGCCATCAAGCTCGCCGAACAGGCGCTCGAGCAGGCCCATCGCCTGGCGCACGATGCCGCAGTCGAATCCATGGCACCGGCCGTGCGCGACCTCTTCGGTCGCACGGCAAAGGTCGTCGCCGAGCTGGCAGCCCTTCAGGCCGAGGCGATCGAGCTCGACGCCACTATGCAGGCGGCCGGGATCAAGTGGCCGCGCGACGAACGTGGCCCGCTGGGTCTGGCGGCAATCGGCGACCCGTCGGACGACTATAGCCTCCTTGCGACGTACCTCGCGCTCGCGGCCTACGCCGGCGTCATCGATGAGAAAGCCGTGCCGCCCACAGTGCGCGAGACCGCGACCTTCGCGACGTTCATGCAGGTGAAGAACGGCCAGATCAGCCGTGCCGACATGAACGGCGGTTCGCAAGGCTGGGCGATGGTTGCGCGCAGCTGGTCTGCCGTTTCCCTGCTCGACGCGCGCGCACAGTCGGTCCTCCGCCAGCAGCGCCGTTCGCAGGTGGGCGCGCGATGGGCGTGGGCGTGAACGACACCTCGCCGCCCGGCGCGATTGCGATCCACGAGACAGCGCATGCGCTCGTCGTGGACGGCCTGACCGCAAGCCTGGTCGCGCTCGTCGAACTCACCGGCGCGGACAGCGGCCGCTTCGAGTTCACACCCGGCGCGGACGCAGGCGAGCGGCTGCTCATCGCGGTTGCCGGTGGGGTCGGAGAGCAACTTGTCTACACCGTGGCGCGATGTGTGTCTCGCCTCGATCGAGAGCAAGCGCGTGATGCCATCGAGCAGATCACCGGCTGCCGCCTTGGTGTGAATCACGTGCTCGAGGCGGACCCGCTCTACATCCAAGCCCGCGCCCGCGTGCACGACTACCTGGCGGCCCACGTCGATGCGCTGTGCCACGCGGCCCGCCATCTCGATTCGCACGGCCGCGTCACGGGCTACCAGTTGCGTGCGCTGGTACGGCAATTCGAAGAGGAACGGCTGCAGGCCCAGCGCGCGGACCTGGGTCGGCACCGGACGGCGGCATGAACGATCACGCAGCGACGGGCGACGCTCCTCACGTCGTCGGTACTCCCCGCCGCACACGGTGCGTGAGTGGCGGGGCTTTTTATCACGGAGAAAGAGACATGACTGAGCAGGCGCAGGATTACACGTTGGAAGGTCTCATCGGTCGCATGCCGCAGAAGACGACCAGCCGCATGCCGAACAGCGTGAAGTGGTCGGAGATCGACCGTGCGAACCGTCGCTGGCCGCACGTGTTGGTCTTGCGCGCCTGGCGCGGTGTCGAAGTGGGCGATGTCGTCGCGGTCGAGAGAGCCGACCTCTGGCGCTTGCAGGCCGCGGGCGCCGTGTTCGAACTGGCGAAGGCCAAAGACGAACAGCACGACGGGATCGTCATCGGCAACACCATCGTGCCCGTCGTTTGGCGCGAGGCCCCTGACCCCGAAGCCGAGGATGGCATCGCGCGGTGGGGCGAGCTGCTGTTCGAGCAGGCGATTGCGATCGGGTAGGGGTGGCAAAAAAACTACAGAGCCTTGTGGGCTTAGACCGACCACACAGGTTCACGCGCTTGGCGACATCCCCGGTTCAATCAACTTCTGACCCATGAGCAAACGCACCCCCAAAGCTCCGGCTCACCTCTCCGCGACGACCCGCCGCTGGTGGTCGCAGGTGGCCGCCGACTTCGAACTTGAGTCGCATCACCTGCGCTTGCTGACGCTTGCTGGCGAAGCCTGGGATCGCTGTGTCCAGGCCCGCGAGCAAGTGGCCGCCGAGGGCGCTACGTACCGCAATCGGTTCAACGAACCCCGTCCGCACCCGGCCGTCGCGATCGAGCGTGACGCGCGCCTGGCGTTCGCTCGAATGGTCCGCGAGATCGGCCTCGACGGCACGCCCGATCCCGACCCGCGCCCGCCTGGGCTAGGTGGCAGATATGCCTAGGCGTGTCCGGCGGAACAGGAAGCGCGAGCCGCTGCCGGCCTGGCTGGCCGAGGCGCTGCGCACCGGCGTGTTCCCGGCGGTTACGGACGACATGGATGCCGAGTTGAAGACGATGGTCATCCAGTGGAAGTACTTCGCCACGCCGCATGAACTCGAAGCCGCGCGGCGGCAGCTAGGGGTCGCATGAACCTGCACCTGACGCGCGCCGGCAAGGCCCTGCAGCTCGTCGGCATTGCGGTCCGCCTCGGGACCGCCATCGACACTGCCTACGGCCGCGAGATCCTTGCGCCTGGCGCCTTCAGGAACGGCGTGGTTGGCAGTGTGGCGGCCTTGTGGTCCGAGCGAGTTCTCGGCCGCGTGCGCGCCTCAACGATGCGCGTCAGCGAGATCAACGGGCAGTTGCGGTACAGCATCGACCTGCCCGCCACGCAGTTCGCCGCTGATCTCGTGAACCTGGTCGAAACCGGCGCAGTCCGCGGCGTCGACATCGGCATGGCCGTCCTCGAGGACGCATGGTCGACCGAGAACGGCGTCCGAATCCGCACTGTGAAGCGCGCACAGCTGCGCGCGCTGGTGGTCACGCCGTTTGAACGGCCGGGCTCGACAGTCGCCGTACAGGCGGTCGACGCGTCCCGCTCGGCGCACTGGCGCACCGACCTGCGCCGCCGGCGGCTGGAACTCGAACGTCAGAGCCGATGATTCCTTAACCGCGCATCTCGACTGAGAACCGCACAACGTGTCGGGCTTCTGAGATCGCGAGTTGCGTTGTAACGTGCGGTGCGCGAACAGCGAGAGTGAGATTGAACGATGGACACGCCGAATTCTGATACCGTCGACCTTGAATCGAAGTTTCCGTCGATCGGGCTCGCGTACGCGATCGCGCTGAACTCGGCGGCTGCGGTTGCTCAGCGCGTGGACGGCATGAACGGACGGCTGCAGAACGCGATGACCGCGTGTACGGCGCTCGTCAGTTTCGTCTGCGCCCTGGCGATTCAGGGCACCAAGGCCGTACTGCTGTCGCCCGTGTTCTGGTCGGCGGTCACGCTGGCAACTGCGGCCGTTGTCCTTGCATGCGTCGGCCTGCTACATGGGCGTGTTCGAATGATCGCGGCCGAACCGTTGTGCGAGGGGTGGCTGCACTTGGCGCCGGCGCAGTTTCAACTCGATCTCATCCACTTCCTCGCGAAGCACGAGGAACACAACGCGAAGTTGACGGACCGCAAGTGGCGGATCACTGTTGCCGTGCTTGCTGCTTTCGTGGCCGCTCTTGTTCTCGTTCTCGTGGCGGTGGCGACCGCTCCTCGTTAGACCGCCGGTCACGACTCGGATCGGGGCGTTCCGGTGGAGGCCTCGGCGGCGTGGTTCCGCCGGCCGCCGCTTGTTCAATCGCACGCTGTATGTCGCCCCGCCGAAACACGACCTTACCGGCCCAAGGGATGCCTGCAATCCCGTAAAGCCGCCGCACACTGTCCCAATGGCGGACGGACACGCAGGCGTAGTGCGCCGCTTCCTGACGCGTCAGATAGTCCTTGCCGGCGATGTTCGGGGATTCGGTCACGGCGTTGCCTCCGCAGGGCTCCCGGAAACTGTAGGCGAGGAGGCCGGGGGCGTCGACAGCCGGTCAGAGCGCCGCCAAGGCGCATAGCGCATCACGAGCGGCACCCAGGGCTGTGGGGTAGTAGCGGCGGGCGGCTGCGCGGCGTGGTGGCCGTCTCCGTAGCGCTGACGGGCATCTCGCAGGGACTTGTCAGGCAGGGGGCGGCGGGCGCACTCTATGAAGGCGGTCCCGGCGGGTGGTGAGACACCCGCCGGGCCCTAATCACCGAAGCAACCTTGGAGGAGGCTGCCCACGATGACTGCTGCCCATTCTATCCCGTACCTGGGGACTCTTGCGCGTGGCCTCCTCCGCCATACCGAGGAACTACGCAATGAACGACCAGATCCAGAACCCAGAAGTCGACACCGACGAGGACGCCACTCTTCCGTACCGCGCCCCAGACTGGTGGCAAATCTCCGCCGGCGAGACGAGTGATAAAGACGCGCTCGACGTCGTGAACAGCCTCGGCCTGCTGGTGCCCCGCCTCATGGCGCTCAGCGACGCGCTGACGGTTCCGCCAAACCACCTCGGAGACTTCACGCCGCGAGGGATTGGCTACGTCCTGGAGGACTACGCGCGGCAGCTTGAGGACTTCGGGCAGTACATCTACACCCGCTTTCGCGAGCGCCCGAATCCCGCGCTGGCAGCCGAGCCCGCACCGGCGCCTAAAGACCCACTGGAGCGCCTGCGGGAGTTTCAGCAAGCCGCTGCCATGGTGCACGGATGGGGCCGGGAGAGCCTCGCCGCGCTTTCGAAGCGGGTACGCGAGGAACTGGCTGCGCGAAAGGATGCGGGCGAGCGTGCGGTGATCGAGCTGCAGGAAGCGGAGGCGATCATCGCTGAGTTGGAGGTGCGGTCATGAGCACCAACACCCTGATAGACGGCGTCAGCGGGCAGACGCTTATCAACGTCCGCAATATCCTGTTCATGCTCCAGAGCGTCGACATGACGGAGGCGTTCAACGAAGAGGCCGAACTCGGCGTGTTCCGCACGCTGGACCTGTGCATCAACGCGCTGGACCACGAGATTGCGAAGGGGAAGCCGACGGGAGGTGCAGCATGACCCGCCTGCTAACCATTGCGCAGCAGCTGTCCGAAGCCGTGGTCGCTGCGTCCCGGCTGGTGACCGAGCACTTCGATGTAATCGAGGCGATACCTCAAGAGCGCAGGTTGGACGACGACCCGGCCGCTATTGCCGTCGAGCTGCTGGCCGTCGCGATCAACGAAGCCGACAGGACGCTGGCCGACCTGCGCGATCGTTTCGATTCGCCGGCATGGCTGGCGGCTGAAGAGGGGGTCGCGCAATGAGCATCATCACTGCGGAGCAACTGCGACAGATCGACGACGCCCTGCTCGACGCCGAGACCGTGATCGGATTCCTCTCCGAACGCGACCGGCACGACTGGCCCGAAGGTAGTTTCTCGCCGGACCGTGCTGGCGACATGCTGACGGCGCTGGTACAGACGAAGCTGCGGGCTGTTGCCGAGATGATGGAGACGCTGCAGCCATGACCACCCCGCACTTCACCCGCCTCCCGCCGGACCGCCGACAGGACCTGCTCGCCGTGCTCCTGCTCGACCTGCTGGAACCGGCTCGCTACGACCAGCTCGTCACCGACTGGCGCGCCGGCACGCTGTCGCTCGACCGCCTGGTGGCCGAAGCGCACCGGTCTATCGCTGCAGGAGAGCCGGCATGACGGCCGTTGTAGTCGACCTGGCTGTCTACCGCGACGGCCCCGACACTCCCGCCAGGCGCGCGCTGCTGGGTCGATTGATCGCCGGGCAGGTGTCGTCTCGGGAAGCTGCGCGGGAGGCAAGGAGGGTGCTCGAGGAGCGGTAGCCGGCGGCCAGTGTGCGAGACTTGGAGCCCCGGCATGTACGGGGCTTTTCTTTAGCCGGCGGATGAAGGGCGGGGATTATGCGCGTTGACTTGAAAGTAAGTGCGTTGATTGGCTTCGCCGTGATCGTGTTCGTGTTGATGATCGTCACCACGGTCGTGGCATGGTCAAGCGATAAGTATGTGGACCTCGCGTCGGCATGGATCCTTGCGGCCACGCTGGTCGTCCTGCTCTGGTATGCATTCGATACGAACAGAATGGCCAACGCCACCTCCGAGCGACAGAAGCGTGAAGGGCTTCTCCCGGTATCCTGGAGCTTGCGCTTGATCTCGGACCATCCGCGCGGGCGCACGATGGTGACGATGAGCAACGGCACCATGCAAGTGGTGAAGGCGCGATTGAACCTGAATGTCAAAGTGGCTGGGCAGCCTGTCAGCGTAGGCGCTTTGTACGACGGCACACAGCGTTGGCTGCTGTTCCCCGGATTCGAGCAGCGCGGTTGGTTTGAGATCGAGGGAGCGCTCGACAAGGCCAGCACATCGCTCGCGACCATGCGCGCGACCGTAACGGAGAGCACGCGAACTTGTGCACTCACGCTCTTCGTCGAGTTCGAGTGCTGGGATGAGTTTGGCCAGCACCGACGTTTACCGGCGTGGCCGCACTACTTCGACTTCGAGCGTAACCAATGGATCCCGTCGCTGGGTGAGCAGGAAGGACCCGCCGCGTGAACACGCTCGAGCCTCTACCGAGTGCACGGCACGTCGCATATCACGAAGCCGGCCACGCCGCGGCGGACCTCGTGCTGGGCCACGCGGTGTCGATGCTCAGCATCGTGGACGACGACATGACGAAGACCGCCGGACGCCTCTCGACGCTCGAGCAGGACGACTTGTCGACGGAGGGGAACGAAGCGATTGCGATCTCACTCTACGCGGGCGCAGAGGCCGAGCGGCGCGTGCGTTCGAATGACCCCGCGACGCTGGCTGAGATTGCCGCTGGTGCCGAGACAGACGAGCGGCTGGCCGAAGAGCACCTCGCCTACTGTCGGCGCTCTGAGGCCGAGCTGCGCCAGGCCGCGGCCGAACTGATCTCGACGCACTGGCCGCTGATCGCGACCATCGCCGAAGATCTGCAGCGGTTCGGCGTGCTGCTCGGAGAGGAAGTGCACGGGCTCCACGAGATCTACCTCGGCGAGGCGACGCACGAGGATCTGGCGCGATTCAGGCTGTTCGCGGCCGACACGATCGCGAGCCTGCGCGGCCGGCGTACTCCGCCCTGATGGGCGCCGGCACGCCGCGCCTGACGCGACCTCCGCTCGCTTCCCGGGCGCTGACGGGTTGCGGCTCAGGGGCGCGCTGGGCGGGCCGTAGCGCGTCCGCGATAGATAGAGTCAGAAAAGACTGCCGACGTTGCGCTGAAGGCGCTCAGCACTGATATCGGTCGCGGATGTGATCGTTGAAATAGTTGCCTTTGGAAGGGGCCGTCATGAGGCCGACATGGATGTACTCGGGGACCCTGCAGAAGTCGTACGCGTTGCCCTCAATGAACTGGATTCGCATTCGACCAGTTGCTGAGTCATAGCCGACGGCACGGATCGCTGAGGATCTCACGCGGACCATTTCCATGATGTCCCCCTGTCCCGTTAGCTAAGTAGATCTCGCGCCGCGCTCTGCGTTGCCTGGATGGCCTCGACGTAAACCTCGATGCGCTCTCCAGTCGTCAGATTTTTTAGGACCGCATCTCCATGATCGTTGAGCGGGCCCGAAACAAAATCGCCGACATTGATTTCGCCAGAAACGACGTCGAAGACCGTGAAACCCATGTCTGTCTCGACAGCGAAGCGAACACTGCGGACGTCTTTTCGCCGTACCAGCCCCTTCATAAGAGCTTTCTCAGTGCTGAAACACCTGAAATGCCCCGGTCCATCAAAGCATTGGCGAGATGCTGAGTCACCGCAGCCTCACCGGCCATTTGCTGCGACGATTGCTGCGTCGACCCATTGTTCAATGTTGCTCGAGATCCCCTTATAAGCGTCCTGGCCCGGGTCATAGCAAGGAACGAATTGTGACAATAGTCGACCGTCAGGGACCTTGAATCGCTCGAACGGATTAGCGCCCTGGCGACACTTCCCCGTTAGCATGCAAGCAAGATTATGTATGTAGATTCCAAACAAGCCGCGTTTGTCGTTCCATGCCTTTTTGATCTCGTACTCTACCCAGTGCCTTCCGGCTGTCTGTTCTCCCACAAGTACAATCACGCAACGCCGATAATTCATGCTGTCGTCAATCCATTTCTGGATTGCTGTGGGCCCTTTACGCTTCACCTCCTCCCACGCATTCGGAGAGACCGGTGCGTTACCTTCCAGCGCACCGATATTCCGAACCATCTGAACACGGAGCGCATCGTTTGCGTAGTGAAAACTGTAAAAGACAGGCTTGCGGGGCACTAAGCGTCTCCTTCGTTATTTCAGCCACTTCATGACGAACAGCATCGTTATTGCGAGCACTACGTAATAAATGAACAGTGTTCGAGACAACATTGCATGCAGCCACCTATTTCGCGGTACGTCTTTGAACGGCTCAGTGTCCATTGAAAAATCGATCTGACTCTCATCAAGCTTAGCCACGTGTTCGTACAGGGAGCGGAAGCGACGCTCCTGCGAAAGGAAATAGCCATCGAGCCCCCAAAACATCAGCGCGGGGATATATGCCAGAAAGAAGAAGCGGTCTTGAGACTCAGACGCAGCAAGAGCGAATAGAGCAGCGATGAGGGTGACGGTCCAACCTTTAAGCAGGAATAGATTCGAGGCCATACGATTGATGGCCTGCTGGATGAACTCAAGATGCTTGAGTTTCTTTTCCACGCACTGACACCTTGCAGCGTCCGTGCTGGCATCCGATGTGTAGCACTGACCGGCGCCTGGCGGAGTCGGCGGCTACATACCGGCTACACATTATCGGTACGAAGCCCGGCGGTAGGGTTAACTTATTGTTTTTATTGGCTGGGGGACTAGGATTCGAACCTAGACTGGCGGAGTCAGAGTCCGCTGTCCTACCGTTAGACGATCCCCCAGTAGAACCGCAAGTTCGGCGCGTAGGATAGCCGAATTCATTGGCCGCCACTATCTCCGTTCGCCGTCAACTGGTGCTGAGCGACGAGTCGTTCGACGAGGTTCGCCGCTTCGAAACAAAGCCCCGCAGACTCGAAGCGATCGACCAGGCCGCACTCGCTCGCGAGGTAGAGCTGGGTTTGCAGGATGGTCAGCGCTTCGACCGTCGCGCGGGCGTGTTTCGCGCGAGCCGATTCGTCGGCGCTCGCCATGCGCGCGGCAAGATGTTCGGGAATGCCGAGCGCATTGACGAGCACGCGATCGGCGAAGACGCGATCGCTCCAAGCGGAGATGAGGCGGTAGACGCGCGTCGCGACGTCGCAGCAGCGTGACCAGACGAGACCTTCGACCAAGATGTCCATGGCAACCTCCCTGTCGTATGTCGAAGCCGGCGTCCATCCATGGACGATCCGGCGCTGCGGCTGCCCGGCCTTGCACCGGGCAGCCGGAAGCGAATTAACGCTTCGAGTACTGCGGACGCTTGCGCGCCTTGTGCAGGCCGACCTTCTTGCGCTCCACCTCGCGCGCATCGCGCGTGACGAAACCGGCGACGCGCAGCGGGCGGCGCAGGGTTTCGTCATAGGCCATCAGCGCGCGAGTGATGCCGAGCCTGAGCGCGCCGGCCTGGCCCGAGATGCCGCCGCCGCTGACGGTCGCGTCGATGTCGAAGCTGTGCTCGAGCTGCGCCGTGACGAGAGGCTGCAGCACGATCATTCGCGAAGTCTCGCGGCCGAAGTAGGTGTCGAGCGTGCGGCCGTTGATGCGGATGTCGCCGCTGCCGCGCTTCAGGAAGACGCGCGCAGACGAGCTCTTGCGGCGGCCGGTGCTGTAGAAGGATTCGCTTGCCATTGATTTAGAGTTCCAGAGGTTGCGGCTGTTGCGCCGCATGTTCGTGATGCGGACCAGCGTAGATCTTCAGTTTCTTGAACATTGCGCGGCCGAGCGGACCCTTCGGCAGCATGCCCTTGACCGCGCGCTCCAGCGCGGACGCCGGCGACTTCTGCATCAGCTTCTCGAAGCTGATTTCCTTCATGCCACCCGGATAGCCGGAGTGGTCGTAGTACTTCTTGTCCTGCGGCTTGGCGCCCGTGACGCGGAGCTTCTCGACGTTGAGCACGATGATGTAGTCGCCCGTGTCTATGTGCGGGGTGTAGATCGGCTTGTGCTTGCCGCGGAGACGGCTGGCGAGATTGGCGGCGAGACGGCCGAGCACTTTGTCGGTCGCATCGACGACGTACCAGTCGCGCGAGATCGTGGAGGGAGTGGCCGTGAAGGTCTTCATGATTGCGCCTGCCGGAAAAGAGGCGCAATGTTACGGATGGCCTCCGGGCTTGTCAACGACGGCGGAGCCGCTATCCACCTGTTTTGACACGCATTTATAGGTGAGCCCATGAAACCCCAGCCCGCCTCCGCCGCGCCTCGCGCGTATGGCTCGCTCGACCGTCTGATCATGGCCGTCGACGGGCTCGCGCGCGGTCTCGGCGCGCGCGCGCCGACGGCCGGGATGCCGAATCCCGCCGGGGACATTCCCGAGGTTCCGCTCTCCGCTCCCGAACGCCGATTGTCCGCCGCGCTGATGCGCGTGAACCACACCGGTGAAGTCTGCGCCCAGGCTCTTTATGCGGCCCAGTCCGCCTGGAGCACGAACCCCGCGGTGCGCGCGACGCTGGAGGCGGCCGGCGACGAGGAGCTCGCCCACCTCGGCTGGTGCGCCGAGCGCCTGCGTGAGCTCGACAGCCGCCCGAGCCGGCTGAACTCCTTCTGGTTCACCGGCGCCTATGCGATAGGCACCGCCTTCGCGACCCTCGGCGACGCCTGGAGCATGGGCTTTCTCGATGAGACCGAGCGCCAGGTCGTCGCCCATCTCGATCGGCACCTCGCACGTCTGCCCAGGGGCGACCGCCGCAGCACCGCGATCCTGCGCCAGATGCAGCGCGACGAGGCGCGCCATTCCGCGAGCGCCGTCCGCCACGGCGCGCGCTCGCTGCCGCTGCCGGTATGTCTGATGATGAAGGGGCAGGCGGCCTTGATGAAGGCGGTGGCGGCCCGCATCTGAAAGCGAGCCGCGGGCGGCGGATCGTCGCGACGCGGCTTGCGTAGACTGTCTCGAATCTTGGAGTGGAGTCATCACCGTGCGCAGCGCGTCGCGTCTCTTTTCGTCCGTATTCCTGATCCTGGTCTCGATCGCGAGCCTCGGTGCGCAGGCCGCGCTGCCGAGCCAAGTCGGCGGCGCGCCGGTGCCGACCCTCGCCCCGATGCTCGAGCGCGTGATGCCCGCCGTCGTCAACATCGCGACTGCCGGCCACATCGAGCTGAAGCAGCACCCGCTGTTCAACGATCCCTTCTTCCGCCGTTTCTTCGATCTGCCGAACATGCCGCGCGAGCGCAAGACGCAGAGCCTCGGCTCGGGCGTGATCGTCGATGCGAAGCGCGGGCTCGTGCTGACCAATAATCACGTCATCGCCAATGCCGATCAGATCAACGTGCGGCTCAACGACGGCCGCAGCTTCGAAGCCGAGCTCGTCGGCACCGATCCGGAAACGGACGTCGCGGTGATCCGCATCGAAGCGAGCGGCCTGACGGCGCTGCCCGCGGCGGACTCGGACAGCGCCCGCGTCGGCGACTTCGTCGTCGCGATCGGCAATCCCTTCGGCCTCGGCCAGACCGTGACCTCCGGCATCATCAGTGCGCTCGCGCGCAGCGGGCTCGGCATCACCGGCTACGAGGATTTGATCCAGACCGACGCGTCGATCAATCCCGGCAACTCGGGCGGCGCGCTCGTCAATCTGCGCGGCGAGCTGGTCGGCATCAACACGGCGATCTATTCGCAGAGCGGCGGCAACATCGGCATCGGTTTCGCGATCCCCGTGAACATGGCGCGCCAGGTGATGGAGCAGCTCGTGCGCTACGGCGAGGTCAATCGCGGCTACCTCGGCGCCGAGATGCAGAACCTCGATCCCGAGCTCGCGGCCGCCTTCGGGCTCGAGAACGCGCAGGGTGCGGTGCTCGTCAACATCGTGCCGGGCTCGCCGGCGGAGAAGGCCGGTTTGCGCCCGGGCGACGTCGTCACCGGCGCCAACGGCAGGGCGATCCGCGACGCGGCCAGCCTGCGCAACCAGGTGGGCCTGCTGCGCGTCGGCGATCGGATCACGCTGGAGGTCCTGCGCGACGGCAAGCGCATGCGGGTGGCGGCGACCATCGGTGCGCGTACCGCCAGCGCCTCGCCCGCCGGCGTCAAGAACGAGCGCCTCGCCGGCGTCAGTCTCGGCGAAATTCCGAAGACCTCGGCCTATTACGGCCAGGTGGCGGGCGTGATGGTGTTCGAAGTCGCGACCGGCACGCCGGCCTGGGCCGCCGGTCTGCGTGAAGGCGACGTGATCACTTCGGTCAATCGCCAGGCCGTCGAAGATCTGCCGACCTTTCTCGGCTACGTCGGTCAGATCAAGGGCGCGCTTCTGCTGGGCGTCCTGCGCGGTAACCAGTCGGCTTATCTGGTGATCCGCTGAAGCGTCCGGGATCGTTCGTCCGGATTTCGCCGCGCCTTCCGGGCTACGAGACGGCGCAGGAGACCGGGACGGCGGGCGCCTGCTCGCGCGCTGCCGCCTCGAGCAGCCGACGCAGCAGTGCGATCGTCACGCAGCGCTCGCCGGCCAGCGAGCCCGCGATGACGGCGCAGGGCGCGTCCGGCTCACCGAAGCCGTCGGTGACCAGCGCGGCGCCGGGGAAATGCCGGGCCTGCGTATAGCGGTGCGTCGTGATCACGGTGACGAGGCCGGCGGCGCGCGCGGCGTTCAGGCCGTTCAAGGTGTCCTCGAAGGCCATGCAGGCAGTTGCGGGCAGATCGAGACCGCGCAGGGCGGCCAGGTAGACCGCCGGTGAAGGCTTCTTCATCTGCACCGTGTCGCAGGACTCGATGGCGCCGAACCAGGCGCGCCACTCGCCGGGCAGGTTCATGTCGAGCAGGGTCTCGAGGTTGCTGCGCGCGGAGCTCGTCGCGAGCGCGAGCTCGAGGCCGGCGTCGCGGGCTTCGCGCAGCAGCCGCTCGACGCCGGGCCGCAGCCGTAGCTGGCCGATACGCAGCATCTCGGCGTAGATCGCGGTCTTGCGGGCGTGGAGCTCGCGGATCAGATCGGGGGTCAGGATCTCGCCCGGCCCCTGCGCCAGCAGCTCGCGCATGTAGAACTCGATGCGCTCCCTGCCGCCGGATATCGCGAGCAGGCGCTCGTACAGCGCCGGCGACCACTCCCACGGAATGCCGTATTCCGCGAAGGCGCGATTGAAGGCCAGGCGGTGCACTTCCTCGGTATCGGCAAGCGTGCCGTCGACGTCGAAAATCAGGGCTTGCAGGCGGCTCATGTCAGCGGTGTCGGCCATGTGTTCCATCGGCCGTAGCGATACGGTTCACTCTAAGCTCATACGCGTGGCGAAGTGTGCGCGGCTCCGCAAATCGGCGCCGCAGTCCTGTCGGTCATTCCCCCGTTTCGAGTCGGCCGGAGACGCCGGGTTCCGTCGTGAGCTCGGCGCCCGCACCGAGCTCGACCTTTTCGATGCGGCCGAAGCGCTCGGCGATGCGGCGCGCGGACACGTGCACTTTCTGCACGTCGTCGTGGGCCTGCGCGATGTGACGCGCGAGCGCGTCCATGCGCTCGCGAAAGCGCTCGAAATCCTTGCCGAGATGGCCGAGATGATGCTGGATGATATCGACCTGCTCGCGCGTCGCCGCGTCCTTCAGCACCGCGCAGGCCGTCGTCAGCACCGCCCACAGCGTGGTCGGCGACACCAGCCACACGCGCGCCGCATGGGCTTCGTCGACGAGCTCGGGATGATGTCCCTGGATCTCGGCGAACACTGCCTCGGCCGGGATGAACATGATCGCGCCGTCGGCCGTCACGTTCGGCACGATGTATTTCGACGCGATGTCGCGGATGTGCTTGCGGATGTCGAGCTTGAACTGACGCTCGGCCTGGCGGCGCTCGAGCTCGGACAGCGAGGTGTCGGCGAGACGCCGCCAGGCCTCGAGCGGAAATTTCGCATCGATCGCGAGCGTGCCGGTTGGCGGCGGCAGGAACAGCGCGCAGTCCGCGATGCGGCCGTTCGGCAGCGCATGCTGAAGCGCGAAGTGCGCCTCCGGCATCACGTTGCGCACCAGCGCCGCGAGCTGCACTTCGCCGAAGGCCCCGCGCGAGCGCTTGTCCGCGAGCACCTGCTGGAGGCTGACGACTTCGCTGGACAGCGCCGTGATCCGCTTCTGTGCCTCGTCGATCAGTGCCAGCCGCTGCAGCACGTCGGCGAAAGTGGCCGTGGTCTTCTCGAAGCCGTCGGCGAGCCGGCGATCGACCTGGCCTGCGATGTCCTGCAGGCGCGCCTCGGTCGTCCGCGTCAGCGCATCGACGCGCTGGCCGAGCTCGGCCGCACTGCGCGCGAGCGCCTCGGCGAGCTGCCGCTGGACGAGGAGGGATCCCTGCTGGAGCTGCTCGCCGAGCCGCTGAGCGCCGTCCGCCTGCCGCCGCTCGAAGCTCGTGCGATGCGCGGCCAAGGTCGCGCCGATCTGCTCGCGCAGCCCGCCGAAGGCCTCGGCCAGCGCGGCGCGCTGCTCGGCGAGACCGGCCGTCACCGCGCCCTGGGTCGCGGCCGCACGCGCGCCTAGCTGCTCGCGCAGGCGGCCCGCGTCCGCCAGCGCCTGATGCTGCTGGCTCGCGACGAGGTCCAGCCGCGCGCGCAGTTCGACCAGCAGCGTCTGCTGTGCGGCGAGCGCGCGCAGGCACTGCCCGTGACGGCGCACCGACCAGGCGAGGAGCAGCAGCGCGAGCAGCGCACCGAGGGCGGCGAGGCCGACCGCCGGCGGCAGCGCAGTGAGCAAGTTCGTCAGGGACGTGGGCACGCGGGCGGCCGACGCGGCGCGGAGCGCGCCTCGCGTGGCGTTTCACTGGCAGGGAAATGCATGGGCGAATGATACGCTGTCGATGGCGTGATTCGACCAGGGACGCAGGCGATGGCACAGGCGGGCGACGAGCATAATTCCGGCCTGCCCCTGAAGGGGCGCGGCAGCGCTTCGCGTCCCGATCCGCGCTATCTCGATACGCAGCGTACCGCGCTCGACGACGGATGGCCGGGCCATGACGAGGCGCGTTCGCCGCTGCGCACGACCGTCACCTGGGAAAGGCCGCGTACGATCATCAGTCGCAACCGCTCGCCCGACATTCCCTTCGAGCAAAGCCTGAATCCCTATCGCGGCTGCGAGCACGGCTGCGCCTACTGCTATGCGCGGCCGACGCACGCCTATCTCGATCTCTCGCCCGGGCTCGATTTCGAGACCCGCCTGTTCGCGAAGGCCGATGCCGCCCGCGTGCTCGAGCGCGAGCTCGCGGCGCCGGGCTATCGCTGCACGCCGTTCATGCTCGGCGCCAACACCGATGCCTATCAGCCGGTCGAGCGCGAGCTGCGCGTGACGCGCGCGATGCTCGAGGTGCTCGCGGCCACCCGGCATCCCGTCAGCATCGTCACCAAGTCGGCGCTCGTCGAACGCGACCTCGATCTCCTGCGCGAGCTCGCGCGGTTCGAGGCGGTGCAGGTCTATTTGTCGATCACGACGCTGGACGCCGCGCTCGCGCGCCGGCTCGAGCCGCGCGCGGCCTCGCCGCAGCGCCGGCTCGCTGCGCTGCGCGCGCTCGCCGAGGCGGGCATCCGCTGCGGTGTGCTGATCGCCCCGGTGATTCCGGCGCTGAACGATCCCGAGATCGAAGCGATCCTCGCCGCCGTCGCCGACACGGGCGCGCGCCACGCGGGCTATGTGCTGCTGCGGCTGCCGCGCGAAGTCGGCCCCTTGTTCCAGGAGTGGCTGAACACCCACTATCCGCTGCAGGCCAATCGCGTGCTGGCGCTGTTGCGCGATCTGCGCGAAGGCGCGCTGTCGGACGCGCGTTTCGGCACGCGCATGAGCGGCACCGGTGTGCTCGCGAACCTGATCCGCGATCGCTTCCGCAAGACCTGCACGCGGCTCGGCCTCAATCGCAGCGATCACACGCTGTCCTGCGCGCATTTCACGCCGCCGGTGCTGCCGGGCAAACAGCTCTCCCTGCTGTGACGAACGCTCGGTAGCCGAATCCCGGGTTACGCGCTGCGCGCTCCACCGGGCGACGAAACGCCGTGCGAACGACGCGTTCTTCGTAACCCGGGTCACGCTTGCTGCGAATTCGCGCGATCCGCGCTCGTCACGCGCACGATCACGACCGTCATGTCGTCGCGCTGGACGGCATCACCGCGAAAGCGCGCGACCGCGCGCAATACGAGGCGGGCGAGCTCCGCGGCGGGCACTTCGTGGTGTTCGCGCAGGAGCTCGCGCAGCCGCGGCTTGCCGTAGCGCTCGCCGTCCGGGGCCTGTGTCTCCCACAGCCCGTCCGTCGTCAGCATGACGACGTCGCCCGGCGCGAACGGCGCGCGGCGCGAGGCATGGAACTGCCACGCGCGATCGATGCCGAGCGGGATGTCGTCACCGGCGAGATCGACCACGCTGCCCGATTCGGCCCGCCACCACAGCGCCGCGTCGTGGCCGGCGCTGGACCACTCGAAGCGGCGCGCATCGAGATCGACGAACAGGGCGAACAGGCTCAGGTAGTGGCCGGGCCGCACGTCCGCGGCGAGCAGGCGGTTCAGATCCGCGATCATCGCGGCCGGCGTCACCGCTGCGCTGCCCGCCGCGCCGTGCAGCAGCGCGCGGGCCGTCGCCATCAGCAGCGCCGCGGCGATGCCGTGGCCCGAGACGTCGCCGATCACGGTGCCGAGCGTGTTGCGGCCGACCTCGCGCAGATCGAAGAAGTCGTAGTAGTCGCCGCCCGTTTCATCGCAATAGAGGCTCGAGCCCGCGACGTCGAGGCCCGGGAACTGCGGCGCTGCGCTGGGCAAGAGCTGCTGCTGGACCTCGCGCGCGAGGGCCAGCGATTTCTGCACGCGCGTGTGGGCTTCGAGCCGCGGGATCATCGCGTTGAAGGATTCGCCGAGGCTTTCGAGCTCATCGCCGGTCCGGATATCGACGCGCGTCGTAAAGTCGCCCTCGGCGACGGCGCCGACCGCGCGTTCCAGCGCCTGCACCGGACCCGTCACGGCCCGCGCGGCGGCAAAGGACAGCGCGCCGACGCCGACGGCGACGATGCAGGCGACGAGCAGCAAGGCATCCTGCTGGCGCCGCGTCGTCGTCAGCGCGTAGTCGGCGGCGTCCTGCGCGGGGCGCGTCGCCGCGCGCGAGGCGACGAGGAAGACGAGATAGAGCCCGTCGTCGTCGAGCTTGCGATAGACGCAGAGCTGCCGCTCGCCGCCGACGGCGAAGCTGCGCAGGCCGTTGTTGCCGGCGCGCATGTCGGCGCGCAGCGCGGCGAGATCGGCCGCGCGATCCAGGCGCAGCCGTTCCGGCGCCAGCGCTTCCTGCCAGTCGCCGCCGGTCTCACGCTGATCGTTGCGCGCGAGCACGCGCACTTCGCCGGCCTCGAGCCGCGTGAGCAGCACGCGGCTCGCGTCGGCGACGTGTCGCGGCAGCTCCAGCGCGCGCAGCAGCGCCGTCACGCGCAGATCGATGCCGGTCACGCCGATGAAGCGGCCGCCGGCATCGCGCAGTGGCAGCGTCGCGGAGATCACGGGCAGACGCGTGCCGACGTCGGTATGCGGCGGCGACCAGTCGAGCGCCTGTTTCGTCTCCTGCCGCCGGTACCATTCGCGCAGGCGTGCGTCGTAGGCAGCCGGATAGCCGCCGTGTGCGGGATGGCTCGCATGCAGGCCCGAGGCAAGCGAGGCGTACTGCCAGTAGACGAGATCCGGCGCGGCCGCGCGCAGCTCGCGCAGCCGCGGAGCGAGCACGGCGAGGCGCCGCGCATCGTCGATCACCGCCTCTTCGGCGACGCCGGGCGCGCGGTGGAAGGACAGCGCGTCGAAGGACACCGCGAGCGGCTCGCGATGGTCGGCGTCGATTTGGCGATAGTAGCGGGGCGCATCGCGGCTCACGCCGGAGAGCGGACGCCGGCCGTCGAAGTCGTTCGCCCACGCGAGCGAGAATGCCGGCGGCCGCGGACTGCGCAGCGCGGCTTCGATGTCGCGTGCCTGCAGGCGCAGGATCAGCTCGACGAGCCGCCGCTGGCGCTCGACCGCCGCCGCGTGGCTGTCGGCGAGCTGGCGCAGATTGGCCCGTAACTGCGCGCCTAGCGCTTCCGCCGACTGGCCCGCGAGCGTCGATCCGAGATCGCTCAGCGTGCGCAGATCGGTCCACGCGATGAAATACAGCGGGCCGAGCGCGATGGCGACGAGCAGGGCGAGCAGCTTCCAGCGCAGCGAGAGTCTCATGTCGAGAAGCATGCCCGCCGGCGCGGTGCGCTGAAAAGCACGCGGCGCGCGGTTATCATGCGCTCGTCGTGATTCGCCATGCCTGCCACTGCGTCGATCGCCCCGACGCCCGCGCCCGATGACTCCCCTCGAACGCTACGAGCAGGCGCTCACGCGCCCGGGTTTCGAGCGCGATCCCGCCCAGCGCGCGGCCGTGGAGCATCTCGACGCGCTCTATCGCGCGTTGACGGCCGCGCCGGCCCCTGGCCGTCGCTGGTGGCCTTTCGGTGGCACGCGCGAGGAGCCGCCGAGGCCGAAAGGCCTTTATCTATGGGGCACCGTCGGCTGCGGCAAGACGCTGCTCGTCGATCTGTTCTACGACTGCCTCCCCGTCGCGATCCGGCGGCGCCAGCACTTCCACAGCTTCATGCGGGACGTGCACGCAGAGCTCAGGCAGATGAAGCAGGTTCAGGATCCCCTGCCGGCGATCGCGAAGAAATGGGCGCGCGGCTTCAAGGTGCTCTGCCTCGACGAATTCCACGTCACCGACATCACCGATGCGATGCTGCTCGCACGCTTGCTCGAGACGCTGTTCGACTGCGGCGTCGTGCTCGTGACGACCTCGAACGAGGCTCCGGACGAGCTCTATCGCGGCGGCCTGCAGCGCGAACGCTTCCTGCCCGCGATCGCGCTGTTGAAGGCGCATCTCACCGTGCTCGAAGTCGCGGGCGCGACGGACTACCGGCTGCGCACGCTGGCGCAGGCGGCCGTCTACTACGTGCCCGACGACGCGCGCGCGCGCGCCGCGCTGCGCGCGCAGTTCGAAGCCCTCACCTTGCAGACGCCCGTCGCCGGCACGATCGATCTCGACGAGCGGCCGCTCGGCGTGCTCGGCAATGCGGACGGCGTCCTGTGGTGCGAGTTCGAGGCCCTGTGCGGCAGCCCGCGCGGCACGCTCGACTACATCGAGCTGGGGCGCTGCTTCCACACCTTGATGCTGAGCGGGGTGCCGGTGATGGGCGAGGAGCAGAACGACGCCGCCCGGCGCTTCGTCAACCTGCTCGACGAGCTGTACGACCGCAACGTGAACCTGCTCGTCAGCGCCGCGGCCGAGCCTGCAGGGCTCTACGGCGGACGGCGGCTGGCGGCGATTTTTCGCCGCACGATCAGTCGTCTGGCCGAAATGCAGTCCCACGAATACCTCGCCCGGCCACACCGCTCCGACTGAAGCTATTCTTGAGAAACAAAAACTTAATTTCGTTACTTGACAAGAAATTTAAGTTGACTATTCTAACGTCCTAATAGTTAGGCCAATTGAGCGCAAAGCTCGACGCCGGCTCAAGAGCAAAAGGGTGTAAGTCTTGAATCAGTTCGAATCGGCGATCGCGAAACTGCTCGACCGTCGCTACGGCGACGGCATCGTGTACGAGCCGCGACACGCAAACCGCGACCTGCTGCAGGCCGCGATCGCCGGCGGATTCGTCAGTGAGGAAGGCTACGTGACCCGCAAGGGCCGGGCCCTCCTCGCGCGGGCGAGCACGTTCAACGACCTCCGTGGGTGAGTAAGACAGGGCAACCTGTCACCAGCGTATTGGGGCTGCCTCTCGGCAGCCCTTTTTTTGTGCATCCGGCGAAGGTAACGCGTAGCTTGGGCTGACGAAGGAAGCCCAACGTTCGGCGCCCGATGTTGGGCTTCCTTCGTCAGCCCAAGCTACGTTTCTACTCTTGTAGCCCGGATGAAGCGCAGCGAATCCGGGCTACGAGAACCGGCAGGCATCCAGTCGCGGCCGCCGCATCAATCCCTTTTCTCCTCCGTGCCCTCCGTGTTCTCCGTGGCTGGATTCTCTTCACGGCACCGGATGCCGTTTCTCCATCAGCCGCTGGATGCGCGTCGCGAGCGACTGGTGATCGACCGCCGAATTCCGCCGCAGCACGTTCGACATCAAGGTCACCACGTAGTGGATGCGCCGGGGCTTGGCCGGGTGCTCGATCGTCGCCACCGAGTTCATGAAGTTGCGCACGTTGCCGGCATAGGGCCGGCACACGAAGCCCGGCTCCGGCTTGCAGCCGAACCAGGAGCCGCTCTTGAAGTAGACCGCCGAATTGAACAGCGCCGGTGACGAGGCATAGCGGATGCGACGCTCGGTGCTGTACATCAGCCGCTTGATCTCGCGCGAGGAGAACGCGTCGACGAGCCGGCCCTGCTCGAGCTTCAGCATGTACTTCATCAGCTCGCGCGTCGAGGCGTGGCTCGAGGTGCCTTGCACCTTGCGCTTGCCCGTCGCCGTGAAGAAGGAACCCTGGCGTAGCTGCGCGAGATCGAGGCCGTTGCGCGTGACGGGCGCTTCGATGAACTCGGCCAGCGCCTTCGTCAGCTCGGCGCGCGGCGTGGCCGTGAAATAACGCCGGCCTTCCTCCAGGGGCACGGGATAGCGGGCGCCGAAATGCTTCAGCAGCATGCCTTCCTTCATCACCGCCGCGGCCGCGGAGTTCGAGCTCGCCGAGATCATCCAGTCCAGGAATTCGAACAGCGTGCCGCGGTCGCCCGGCGCCAGCGGCCGGCGGATCAGGCGCTCGTGCTCGCGATCCCAGCGCCTCACGGTGTGCGAATCGCTGAGCACGAACTCGTCGGCGGTGACGACGGTGTGCTTCAGCAGCTCGAAGCGTTTCCGCTCGTCGTCGGGGTAGACATCGGCGAGCGCCTGGAAGAAGGCGAGAGCCACCATCAGCTTGCCGACGCTGCCCGGATTGCGCAGCACCTCGCCGTTGATCTCCGCGTAGCGCGGCTGTGCCGGATCGCTCAGATCGAGGATCGACACCGCATAGGCGCTCGCATTGCCGCCGAGCAGCTCGCGCATCTGCGCGGTGAACTCGGGATCGATCGCGGGCAAGGTCAGTTCCTGCGGCAAACCGGTGAGGCGCAGATCCACTTCCTCGCGCGTCAGCAGCGCGCCGCGCGGCTGTTTGACGCCGGGCAGCTCGCCTGCCTGCACGCGGCGCGCTTCCTCGAGCCGGCCGATACCCGTCGTCTCGTAGGCATCCATCGGATAGGCCGCTGCGGCGCCGGCCACGACGAAGAGAGCGGCGCAGGCGAGGCTGCGCCATGCGTTCGGCACGCTCATGGGACGGGGTCTCCGTGAGAAATGTCGACTCCGCCGGGTGCGGCATCGAGATCGACGGTGACGGCGGTGCTGCCGGCCGGCTTCGCGTCCAGCGACTGCAGATAAGCGAGGCCGCGCGTGCGCGCGTTGTCGAGGAAGGGCCTGATCTGGAACAGGCGCAGCGTGCCGTGCTGGAAGCCGAACTCGACGTCGGCCGGCGCGGGCTGGCCGGCGGCGTCGACGATCGCGGGGAAGCGCGTCGGCAGCTCGCGCGAGAACGCGATGAGGCGCTCGATCTCTGCGGGCTTCAGCACGCTCTCGCTGCCCGTGACGGGCAGCTCGCGGATCCCGCCCTCGGGCGCGAGCTGGCGGCGTACCGGCGTCGTCGCCTGCGCGAGCAGGCGCACGCGGCCGGTCGGGACGTGGATGCGCAGCGACTCCGCCGACTGGCCGTCGACGGCGCCGCCGACGCCTTCGTTGACGGCGACCGATAGCCAGTCGGCGCTGCCGGTGTCGATCTCGCGCGTGACGAGCACGCCGGACTTGTCGTTGTCGACGCTCTTCAGCAGCAGCACCGCGGGATACACGTGCTCGGGCTCGCTCATCAGCGACTGGCGCCAGGCGAAGGAGCGCGCGGTGAACGGCGAGGCCCAGACTTTCGCGATCGCCGCGAAGATCGCGGTCTCGCCGACGACGTTGGGCAAAGTGAGGTTGAGCCCGGCGCCGGTGAAGCCGGGCAGATCCTCGACGTTGGTGTCGCTGCGCACGAACACGCCGTAGCTGCCGTCGGCGCCGAACAGTGTGCGCATGCGCGCGCCGAGCTCGCGGCGGAAGTCCTCGCCCGGATCGGCCGTCGCGACCCACTGCTCGAGCCGCGCGCGGAAGCGCTCCGTCGCCTCGCGGCGCGCGGGGCTGTCGGCCGGCAGCGCGGCGAGCTCGGCGTAGTGGCGCTTCATCCAGGCGAAGACGCTGCCCGTCTCGCCCGCCATCGGCTGCTCGAGCAGCGCGCGGAAGCGGCCGAAAGGGATCGCGAGGCCGTCGGCGACGGCGTCCGGGTAGTGCGCTTTCAGCTCGCCGAGCTTGGCCGCCTTGGGCCCGACGGTGCGTCCGGAGTCGGACGCGCGCAGCGCTCGCAGATCGATGAAGTCGCGCGCGGCGAGATCGAGCTTGGCGAGATCGACGGTGATCTCCGTCTCGTCCGCCGCATTCGCGGCCTGTGCGAACAGCGCCTCGGTGTCGGCGCTCGCCGGCACGACGCGCACCGCGCCGCCGGGGCTCACGGCGAGCACGATGCGCTCGCCCGCGTGCGCGCGCAGCCGCTCCAGCAGGCGCTGGTCGAAGGCGATGTTCGGAATGCCGAGATTGCGCGCGAGCAGTTGCACGTGCGACAGCGGATTGCCTTCGCCGGCGGTGAGGATGCCCGCGACCGGCGGCAGATCGGACACCGTCTCGGGCAGCACGTAGATGTGATCGCGTTCGAGCCCTGCGACTTCGCCGTCGAGCGCGAAGGACAGGACGCCCTGCGCGAGGCCGGGATTCAGCGCGCGCAGGCCGCCGCCGACGTCCGCGCCGAACAGCTCGTTGCCGATCCCGTTCAGCGCGTTCGCGTCGCGCACGAGCCCGTCGACGAGCTCGGCGTGCGCGAGCAGCGCGCTGCCGCGTAGCTGATCCTGGATGAACAGCGCTGCCTTCGGCTCGATCTCGGCGAGCTTGTCCATCGCGCTGCCGAAGTGCAGCCGGTAGTTTTGGCTCGCCCAGTGCGGCGCGAGCGCGAGATAGTCGAGCACCTGCTTGTACAGCGCGGGCCTAGGCGCGGGACCGTCGAGCTGCGCGAGCTCGGCGCGCATCGCCGCATACTGCCGCTGCGACAGCAGGCCCGTGCCGTACAGCGCATCGAGGCCCGTGCCGATACGTGCGAGCCGCATGCGGCGCGTGCCCGGGTCCGGCGCCGTGCGCCGAGCGGCCGCGAGCGTGAAATAGCTCGACTCGGCGAGCAGGCTCGTGTCGAGCAGCGCGAGCCGCAGCGGCGCACCGGCCGGCGCCGCGAGGAGATCGCGCAGCGTCTTCAGCGTGCGCGCTGCGACTTCGAGCCGCGCGCCGTCGTCGGCCGCCGCGCGCCAGTCGCGATCGAGCGCCTGCAAGGAGGCCTCGACCTCGGGCGATTTAGCGGCCGCCCGCAGCGCCGCTTCGAGACCGGCGCCGAGATCCTCGTCGAACAGCGCTCTGATCTGCGCCGCGAGCCCGAGGTAATCGGCGCGTCGCGCCTCGGGCAGGTTCGCCGCATAGTCCTCGACCGCTTCGGCATCGGCGCGCGCAAGGCGGCCGTGGATCTTGTTGCGCAGAAACTTGAACGCGGGATCGCGATCCGACAGCGTCGCGGCGAGCTGGCGCACTTCCTTGATCGACGCCGTCTCCGGACCGTGCGGCAGGAGGCCGGCGGCCGTGCGCAGCGGGAGATAGCGGAAGTCCAGCCATTCCGCGCGGCCGGCGAGGCTCAGCAGCAGCTCGCGCGCGCCGCGCCGCTCGTCTTCCTCCTGGAAAGCGCCGCGGTAGTAGCGCGCCCGGCGCAGGATCCAGCCGTCGTCGGCCTCGACGAGGAAGCGCTCGACGAGCATCTGCGCAAGCGGGGCATCGCTGCGATCGGCCGCGAGCAGGGCCTCGAGGTCCAGATCGGCGAAGAAATTCGCGATCCGGTAGCCCTGGGCCCGCAGCTCGCGCGTGCGCGCCGACCACTGGCCGTGCTGGTGGCCGCCGCCGTGGGGCTTGCAGGCGCCGGGAGTCGGCATCAGCACGGCGCCGTCCTTGCAGAACCAGCGGATCTGGTCGAAGGGGCCGCGCGGGTCGGCCTTCATCGCCTCGATCGCGGCGCGGCCCGCGGGATTGTCGGCAGCCGTCGCGGCGAACGAAGGCGCGCCGCCGGCCAAGACCAGGCCGAGCACGAGCCGGCGCAGATGTGTGGTCCGTCGCAAAACGTCGATCCTTGCAGTCGGGGTCAGCAGTTTATGCCATGTTTTTCACGTATCGGCCGACATAGCGAGGGGTAGACCTCGTATCGCATCGAGATCCGGTGCCGGCCCGCCGCCCGACTTCGTTCGGTGGCGAGGCGGCCGGAGTCGGTTTTTATCGATTATCGAATGATGGAAGAAGCTCTCAGCGCGACACCGGCCCTCGCTGCCGCCTCCGTGACCGGCGGCGACGAGCACTCGAGCACCGTCACTTTCCTGTCCGGGACCGCAGCGTCCACGGGCATGAAGATCATCATCGTCGACGACTCGCGCGAGTACACGACGCTGGTGCGGCGCCTGCTCGCGCGCGAGTGGCCGGACGTGGAGGTGACCGAATACGATCCGGAACAGCAGGGCGAGCCCGCGGCCGAGTTCGACTGGTCGATCTACGATGTGCTGCTGCTCGACTATCAGCTCGGCGGCGGCACCACGGGCCTCGACTGGCTCGCGCGCTACCGCGGCTGCAACGGCTTTCCGCCGGCCATCCTGATGACGGCGACCGGCGACGAATACGTCGGCGCGCGGGCGATCAAGGCCGGCGCCCACGATTTCGTCAAGAAGGCCGATCTCGATGCGACGCGCCTCGTCGCGCTCGTGCGCGATGCGCTGCGCGAGCGCGAGGCGCGCCGCGCCGACGGCGAGGCCACGCGGCCGAATCTCAAGCTGCAAAAAGACGCCTTCATCGTGCGCGAGATGCGGCTGCCGCAGGACGCGCGCACGCCGGACGGGCGGCGCATCGGCTATCGCTTCGTGCGCCTGATCGGCCAGGGGGCGACCTCGCGCGTCTATCTCGCGGAGCGCGGCGGCGATCGCCAGACGCTGGTCTTGAAAGTCATCGACGTCGCCTGCATCAAGGAGCCGCAGGTCCTGCAGCGCTTCGTGCGCGAAGCCGAACTCGTATCGGCCGTCGACAGCCCCTACGTCGTGAAATTCCTCGAGCACGGCTTTACCGAGGACTACGGCTATATCGCGATGGAGTTCTTCACGCGCGGCGATCTGAAGCAGCGCATCGAGCACGGGGTCTCGGTCGGCGATGCGGTGAACTACCTGCTGCACATCGCCTACGGGCTGCGCGCGATCCACGCCGTCGGCATCGTCCACCGCGATCTGAAGCCCGGCAACATCATGTTCCGCTCCGACGACAGCCTCGCGCTCGCCGACTTCGGCATCTCCAAGCGCCTGGACGAAACCAGCGAGCTGACGCGCGCGGGCAGCGTGCTCGGCACGCCGAACTACATCAGCCCCGAGCAGGCGCTGGGCCAGAAGGTGGATCAGCGCTCGGATCTCTACAGCGCCGGCGTCATCTTCTACGAGCTGCTGAGCGGCCGTAAGCCGTATCGGGCCGAGAGCGCGGCGGCCCTCGTCTATCAGCACGTGCATGCGGACCTTCCGCAACTGCCGGCGCCCGTGCATCACTTCCAGCCGATCATCGACATCCTGCTCGCCAAGGACCCCGCGCAGCGCTTCGCCTCCGCCGACGACTTGATCGACGCCGTGCGCAGCATCGTCCGCGCCCAGCCGCCGGCGCGCTGACGCCCCGCGTCCGACGACAGCGCGCCCGCTTGAATTCGGCCGGCGCGAGCCGCATCTCCCGAGGAACGCGCGCGCTGCGCGCAGGATTCACGGGGACTCATGAACAGCAAGAACGATCGCACCAGCGCTGCGGGCACCGCGGCGAGCGTCCCGGCCCTACTGAAGGACAGTCTGCCCGGCAAGCTGCTATTGCTGCCGCTGCCGGCGCGACCGTTTTTTCCCGCCCAAACCATGCCGCTGGTGCTGCCGGAAAGCCTGTGGCTGGAAACCGTCGAGCGTATCGGCAAGACGCCGCACCAGATGGTCGGGCTGGTCTATGCGCCGAACGGCGGCAAGGATCTGCCGGATCCCGAGCAGTTCTCGGCCGTCGGCACCGTCGCGCGCATGCACAATCCCGTACGCGGCGAAGGCCGCATCCAGTTCATCGCCGAAGGCCTGCAGCGCTTCCGGATCGCGAGCTGGCTGTCGCGCCGGGCGCCCTATGTCGCGCAGGTCGAATACCCCGTAGTCCCTGAGGAGAACGCGCAGGAAATCCGCGCCTACGCGCTCGCGATCATCGGCAAGATCAAGGAGCTGTTGCCCCACAATCCGTTCTACAAGGAGAACGTGCGCGCCTATCTGGAGCGTTTCAGCGCCGACGACGCCGCGCCGCTCGGCGACTTCGCCGCCGCGCTGACCAGTGCGAGCGGCGCCGAATTGCAGGAAGTGCTCGAGACGATTCCGCTGCTGCGCCGGCTCGAGAAGGTGATGCTGCTCATCCAGCGCGAAGTCGAGGTCGCAGGCCTGCAGAGCGAGATTCGGCAGAAGGTCGAGGAGCGCGTCAGCGAGCGCCAGCGCGAGTTCTTCCTGCGCGAGCAGTTGAAGGAAATCCAGAAGGAGCTCGGCATCCAGAAGGACGACAAGACCGTCGAGACCGAGCGCTTCCGCGCGCGGCTCGAGGGCGCGGTCGTGCCCGCCGAGGTGCAGGCTCGCATCGACGAGGAGTTCCAGAAATTCTCGATGCTCGAGACCGGCTCGCCGGAGTACGCCGGCACGCGCAATTATCTCGACACGCTGACCTCGCTGCCCTGGGGCCGCTACACCGCGGACGATCTCGACGTCGACGCCGCGCGCCGCCAGCTCGATCGCGATCACGAAGGCCTGTCCGATGTGAAGGATCGCATCGTCGAGTTCCTCGGTGTCGGCGCGCTGACCGGCGAGATCGCGGGCTCGATCATGCTGCTGGTGGGCCCGCCCGGCGTCGGCAAGACCTCGATCGGGCGCTCGATCGCGGATGCGCTGGGCCGCAAGTTCTACCGCTTCAGCGTCGGCGGCATGCGCGACGAAGCCGAGATCAAGGGCCACCGGCGCACCTACATCGGCGCGATGCCGGGCAAGTTCATCCAGGCGCTGCGCGAGGTGCAGAGCGCGAACCCGGTCATCCTGCTCGACGAGATCGACAAGATCGGCAGTTCCTACCAGGGCGATCCGGCCTCGGCCTTGCTCGAGGTGCTGGACCCCGAGCAGAACGTCGGCTTCCTCGATCACTATCTCGACGTGCGCTTCGACCTCTCGCGCGTGCTGTTCGTGTGCACCGCGAACCAGCTCGACACGATCCCGCGGCCGCTGCTCGATCGCATGGAGGTGATCCGCCTCGCCGGCTACGTCGCCGAAGAGAAGCTCGCGATCGCGAAGCGTCACTTGCTGCCGAAGCAGCGCAAGCGGGCGGGCTTGTCCGCCGATCGACTGGTGATCACGGATCCGGCGCTGCGCGGAATCATCGACGGCTATGCGCGCGAGGCCGGCGTGCGCAATCTCGAAAAGCAGTTGAATCGCATCGCGCGCAAGGCCGCGCTGAAAGTGCTGCGCGATCGCAACGCCGTCGTCAAGGTCGAGCCGGCGAATCTGCCCGACTTCCTCGGCAAGCCGCTGTTTCGGCCCGAGGAGGCGCAGCGCGGCGTCGGCGTGGTCAGCGGCCTCGCGTGGACGGCGATGGGCGGCGCGACGCTCGACATCGAGGCCACGCGCGTGCACACCAAGAACCGCGGCTTCAAGCTGACCGGCCAGCTCGGCGAGGTCATGCGCGAGTCGGCCGAGATCGCCTACAGCTACGTGTCCTCGCATCTCGCCGACTACGACGGCGATCCGACTTTCTTCGACGAAGCCTTCGTGCACTTGCACGTGCCCGAGGGCGCGACGCCGAAGGACGGGCCCAGCGCCGGGATCACGATGGCGACGGCGCTGCTCTCACTCGCCCGCAACGAAGAGCTCGCGCGCCCGCTCGCGATGACGGGCGAATTGACCTTGACCGGCCGCGTGCTGCCGATCGGCGGCGTGCGCGAAAAGCTGATCGCGGCCAAGCGCGTCGGCATCAAGGAAGTGCTGCTGCCGGAAGCCAACCGCGGCGATTATGAAGAGCTGCCGGCCTACATCCGCAAAGGCATCAAGGTCCACTTCGTCGGCCACTTCCGCGACGTCGTCGCGCTGGCGTTCAAGCGGCCGCGGAGCAGGCGCCAGCCTCAGGGATAGGGACGCGTGCCTTCGTAACCCGGGGTCGGCGTGTCATCTCGACGAAGATCCCGGGTTCCGCTTCGCTGCACCCGGGCTACGGGAAGGCGCGCGCCTCCACACGGCGACCAGCGCGAACACCTAGGGACGCGTGTCTTCGTAGCCCGGGTGGAGCGCGCAGCGCGCAACCCAGGATCGGCGTGTCATCTCGCGACGAAGATCCCGGGTTCCGCTACGCTGCACCCGGGCTACGGGGAAGGTGCGCGTCTCCACACGGCGACTGCGCGTCCGCGCAGCGCCGGCAAGACGCTCAGGGCGGCGGCGATGGCGACCACGTTCATTGCGGCGACCAGCGCGAATACCTGCGGAATCGTGACGCCGAGCTTGAACAGGATCAGCGTGAACACCGCCGAGCCGACCATGAACAGTGCGTTCCACACGTTCAGCGCCGCGATCACGCGCGAGCGCCGCTCGACGGCGGCGGTGGCCTGCAGCGCGGCGTTCAGCGGCACGATGTAGAGCGCGCCGCAGGCGCCGATCCCGATCAGATCGACGAATACGCGCACCGCCGCCGGGACCGTGAAGAAGTTCGTCAGCGTGAGGCTGCCGGCGCTCGCCGCGACGGCCGGCTGCAGATAGAGATCGAGCGCGAAGGCCGAGAGGCCGAGCGCGGCCCACGGCGACAGACCGATTTCGATCCGCCGTCGCGACAGCGATTCGCAGGCGAGCGAGCCGAGGCCGATGCCGATCGTGAAGGCCGCATTGAGCAGCGTCACCGCCTGCTCGTTTCCTCCCAGCGCTTCCTTGCCGAAGATCGGCACCATGCTGAGAAAGGTCGCGCCCTCGAACCAGAACCACGAGATGAGCCAGGTCAGCACGAGCGTGCCGCGCTCGGCCGCCGCTTCGCGCAGCAGCCGCCAGGTCGCGCGCCCGAGCCGCCAGTCGAGCGCGAGTCCCGGCGCCGACGAGGGCGCATCCGGGATGCGCAGCGCCGCGAGCCAGCCGACGCAGGCGACCGCCGTGACGCAGACGATGATCGGCAGGGCGCCGTGCCCGCGCAGGCTGGCGATGAAGCCGCCGATCATCGCGCCGAGCAGGATGGCGATGTAGGTCGCCATCTGAATCAGCGCATTGCCGCCGGTCAGCTCGTGCTCGCGCAGGTGTTGCGGCAGAATGCCGTACTTCAGCGGCCCGAAGAACGCCGAGTGCGTGCCCATCAGAAACAGCACGCCGAGCAGGAAGCCCGCGTGCTGCAGCCAGAAGCCGATCGCCCCCAGCGCCATGATGGCGATTTCGGTGAGCTTGATGAGGCGGATGAGCCGCGCCTTCTCGAGCTTGTCCGCGAGCTGGCCGGCGAAGGCCGAGAATAGAAAGAACGGCAGGATGAAGATGCCGCCGCTGGCAACGACCAGCATGCCGGCCGGCAGCGGCGAGCGCTCGGCGAGCGTGAAGGTGATGAAGATGACGAGCGCGAAGCGGAAGATGTTGTCGTTCAGCGCGCCGAGGAACTGCGCGACGAACAGCGGAAGGAAGCGCCGCGTGGCGAGGAGATCGAACTGGCTCATGCTGCTCCGCGAGGGCAGGGCGCCTCAAGGTTTCGGACCGGACGCCGCTGTCCGAGCCATCGTCCTGCCGGGACTTGCTCGACGACGGGAGTCGCGATGTCGATTGTAACGAGCTTCGATCTCCTGAAACATCGGCGCAGCAAGATCGTCGCGACGCTCGGGCCGCGTACGCGCGATGCCGACAGCATCCGCGCGCTGGTCGCGGCCGGGGTGGACGTGTTCCGCCTCAACATGTCGCACGGCAACCATGCCGAGCACGCCGCGGTCATTGCGCACATCCGGACTCACGCGGCGGCACTGGAGCGCCATACCGCCATCCTCGTCGATCTCTGCGGCCCGAAGATCCGCACCGGGCGCTTCGTGCGCAGTCCGCTGACGCTGACGGCCGGGCGCGAGGTGACGGTCACGATGCGCGAGGTCGTCGGCGACGAGACGCTGATCCCTTCGCAGTACGCGGGTCTCGCCGGCGACGTGCGCGCGGGCGATCGCGTACTGCTCAACGACGGGGCCGTCGAGCTGCGCGTCCTCGGCGTCGAAGGCAGCGAGGTGCGCTGCGCCGTCGTCAGCGGTGGGCCGATCGGCGATCACAAGGGCATCAATCTGCCCGGCGTCGAGGTGTCGGCGCCGTCGTTGACCGAGAAAGACATCCAGGACGCGCACTTCGCGCTGGCGCAGGAAGTCGACTTCATCGCGCTGTCCTTCGTGCGCCGGCCCGAAGACGTAGCGCAGTTGCGCGCGATCCTCGCGCGCCATCCCGTGCGGCCCGCGATCGTCGCGAAGATCGAGAAACCCGAAGCGCTGGAGAACAGCCTCGAGATCATCGACGCCGCCGACGCGATCATGGTCGCGCGCGGCGATCTGGGCGTCGAGCTGCAGCCCGAGCAGGTGCCGCTCGCCCAGCATCAGTTGATCCGCCTCGCGCGTCGTCGCGACAGGCCCGTGATCGTCGCGACCCAGATGCTCGAATCGATGATCACGAACGCGCGACCGACGCGCGCCGAGGTCACCGACGTATCGGACGCCGTGGCGAGCGGGGCGGACGCGGTGATGCTGTCGGGCGAGACGGCGATCGGCGAATTCCCGATCGAGGCGGTCGCGATGATGAGCCGCGTCGCGCGCCAGACCGAAGCCTATCAGTACCACATGCGGCCGGCGGGCGGCCGCGCGCATGCGACGGGCGATCCGGGCCACGTGTCCTTCGGCGATGCGATCGCCAATGCCGTCGCCCAGCTCGTCGCCGACACCGCGGCCAGCGCCGTCGTCGTGCTCTCGATGCAGGGCATGACGGCGACGACGATTAGCGCCGCGCGTCCGGATGCGCCGATCGTCGCGGTGTCGCGCGAGGCCGCCGTGTGCCGGCGCATGAACCTGCTGTGGGGCACCTTGCCCGTCGCCGACCCCGGCGCGGGCACCGACAATCCGAACGCGATCGCGCGCCGCGTGGTGCTGAAGCTCGGGCTCGCGGAGCCGGGGCAGTACATCGTGCTGGTGCGCGGCTTTCACGCCGCGCCGGAGCTCAATACGCCGACCGTCACGCTGATGACGGTATGAAGCCGCACGAGCGGCGCGACGCGCACTCAGCGCGCGCGAGCGGAGGCGAGACGGGTCGGGTTGACGAGCCGATGCAGCTCGGGGGCGAGGGCGGCCAGCCATTCGCCGCCGCGCGCGTCGTCGGCGAGACCGACGAGAATGTACTTGCGGCCCTGACCCTCGACCAGCGCGCTGTCGGCGTGCCAATGCTGCCAGGTCCCGGACTTGCGGTAGATGCGCAGGCCGGGGATGCCCGCGAGGCCTTTGACGAACTTGTGCTTGATGCCGGGCTCCGACAGCATCGTCTTCATCAGCTTGGTGAGCCGCGGATTGACGAGCTCACCGGCTTCGAGCAGGTAGTAGAAGCGCGCGGTCTGCATCGCCGTCGCGCCGTGCGAGAGATGGTGCAGCGGATCGCGCTCGAAGGCGGCGCCCTGCGCATATTCCTTGCCGACCCACAGGCCGCCGTTGACTATCGGGTCGTAGAGCCGGAAGCGCTCGGACTGCAGGATGCGGTTGACGCGGCGCTTGCCGACGAGGTTCAGCATGCGCGTCGCATCGGTGTTCGAGGACACGCGGATCATGCGCGTCATCGACTCGACGTTCGCCTGCGACAGGCTCAGGCGGCCGCGCTCGATTTCGACGAAGGCGCCGAGCAGGATGGCGATCTTCGGCAGGCTCGCCGCATACATCATGTGATCGCCGTTGACCTCGGCGACGCGCGGGTGACGGATGTCGGTGATGTCGACGAGGGCGATGCAGAGCTTTTCGCGGGCCGCGTCGTCGTCGAGCGCGAGGCGCTCGAGAGTGGCCTCGAGACCATACTGCAGATCCGGATCGTAGGCTTCACGCAGGGGATCGCCGCCGGCCACCTCGCCGTCGGCGACGGCGCCCGCGCAGAAGAGGCCGCACAGCAGGGCCGCAGCCGCGGTGCGGGCGAGCCTGCGGACAAATGTGTTACGGTAGCCCCCCATAGCGGGCCGGACTCTAACATCGCGTCTCCGCGGCCCGCAACCCGTCGGCAACGAGTCCGACCGCGACCACGCGACTAGGCATGCGCGCAGACACAGTAGTACTCGCCGCCGGACCGGAGCGTCCGCAGGCTCTCGGCCGCGCGCTCGCGCTGTTCGCGAACTTCTTTTTCATCATTCTCGCCTATTACCAGGTCAAGGCCGCCTCGCGCTCGCTGCTGATCGAATACGGCGGCGCCGAGGCCTTGCCTTACGCCTGGGTCTACTCGGCGCTGACACTCGTCGTCGCGATCGCCGGCTATCACGTGATCGTCGCCAAATTCGAGCGCGTGCGCGTGGTGCTCGGCTCGCTGCTGGTCTTCGCCGGCCTGCTCGTGCTGTTCCGCACGGTGTTCACGCCGCGCGATCTGAGCAGCGCGACGGCTTTCTACGTGTTCGTCGATCTCTTCAGCGTGGTGCTGGTCGAGCAGTTCTGGAGTCTCACCGACTCGGTCAGCAGCAGCGAGGAAGGCCGTCGCAGTTTCTGGTTCGTCGGCACCGGCGGGCTGGTCGGCGGCGTGCTCGGCGGGCTGCTCGCGAGCCGGCTCGTGCAGCCCGATATGCCCTTCCATACGCCCGATCTGCTCTATGTCTGCGCCGCGCTGCTGCTCGTCGTGTGGGCGCTGAACTATGCGATGTATCGCGCCGGCGTCTATGCCGAGGTGCACGAGGCGCCCATACGCGAGGCGGGCGACTGGCGCGTGATGTTCCGCAATCGCTACCTCGTGCTGATCGCGCTGCTCCTGTGCTGTTCGCAGCTCGCGCAGCCCGTCGTCGAATACCAGTTCCTCGACATGGCCGAGCGCGAGTACGTGGCGCTCGATCCCCGCACGGCCTTCATCAGCCAGTTCCTGAGCCTGCTCGGCCTCGTGTCGATCGCCGTCAACGTGGTCGTCACGCCGCTGGTCCACCGTCTGTTCGGCGCGATCGGCGGGCTGCTGCTGCAGCCGCTGGTGCTCGCGGCGAGCAGCGGGCTGTTCTGGCTGTCGCCGTCGCTGTGGACCGCGGGCGCGATGAAGATCGGCGATCGAGGACTGTCGTACTCGATCAACCGGGCGTCGAAGGAGCTGCTCTACATCCCGGTCGATCCCGTGCTGACCTACCAGGCGAAGGCGTGGATCGACATGGTGGGCTATCGGCTCTTCAAGGGCATAGGCTCCGGGCTCATTCTGCTCGCGCTGAAGCTCTTGCCGGCCGCGAGCGTCGCCGTCGATCTCGCCTGGCTCACGATCGCGATCTGCACGGTGTGGGCCTTGACGGTGGCCCAGGTCGCCATCGCCTATCGCGCGGTGCTCGCACGCGCATGAGCGAAGGCCGCAGGCGGCTGCCCGCTGCGTCCTGGGCGATCGGCGCGGCGACGCTGATGATCGCGCACCAGGTCGCCGGCAAGGCGACGCGCGACGCGCTGTTCCTGTCGCAGTTCGACGTCACGGCGCTGCCGAAGATGGTGATGGCCTCCGCCGTGCTGTCGATGCTCGCGGTTATCCTCATCGCCCGCCTGCTCGCGCAGTTCGGGCCTACCCGTGTGATGCCGAGCGCCTTCGCATTGTCGGCGCTGCTCTTCTGCGCGAGCTGGGGGCTCTACGCGGTATCGCCGGGCATCGTGAGCATCGTGCTGTATCTGCAGATGGGCATGTTCGGCGCGGTGCTGATCAGCGGCTTCTGGTCGGTCGTCAACGAGCGCTTCGATCCTTATACGGCGAAGCAGACGATTGCGCGCATCGGCGCGGCGGCGACGCTCGGTGGTCTGCTCGGCGGCGTGCTCGCCGGGCGCGTCGCGGATGCGGTCGACATTCGCGCGATGCTGCTCGTGCTCGCCTTCCTGCACGCGCTGTGCGGCATCGGCGTGCGGGCGATCGGCGAAGGCCGGCGGCCGGCCGGCGTCGTCGCGGATCTGGGGCTGCTGCCGGGCCTGCAGTTGCTGCGGCAGCAGCGCTACCTGCAGTGGATGGGCGCGCTGATGGTGCTGGGCGCCGTGCTCGCCGCGCTGCTCGATTACGCGATGAAGGCGCAGGCGAGTCTGCGCTATACCGAAAGCGAGGATCTGGTCGGCTTCTTCGGGCAGTTCTACGCCTTCGTCGGGGTCGCGACCTTTCTCGTGCAGTGGCTGCTCGCCCCGCGGCTGCTGAAGCGCTTTGGCATCGGCCCGGTGCTCGCGCTGATGCCGGGCCTCACCGTGTTCGCCGGTCTGCTCGGCGCGGGCGTCGGCCGGCTGTGGGCGACGACCGCGATCCGGGCCGTGCAGATGGTGACCGTCAACTCGCTGTTCCGCTCGGCCTTCGAGCTCTTGTACACGCCGCTGCCGCCGCTGACGAAGCGGCCGACGAAGGCCATCATCGACGTCGCCTCGGATCGCTTCGGCGACGTCGTCGGCAGCGGCATCCTGCTCGCCCTGCTCGCGATGGTGCCTACGCTGAGCTCGGCCGCGGTGGTGATCGTCGCGGTCGTCGTCGCGTTGCTCGCGCTGCTCGCGAGCCTGCGCCTGCACCGCGGCTACGTCGATCAGCTCGCGACCAGCCTGCGCGACGGCGCGATCTCGCTCGCCGCGGAAGAAGTGATCGACGCGACGACGCGCCACACGCTCGCCGAGCTCACCGCGGCGAGCGAGCGAGAGCTGCTGGCCGCGAAGATCCGCCAGATGAAGCAGCAGCGCGCGGGCGGCGAGGGCTTGCCCGAGCGTAGCGCACACGACGCCGGCATCGCGCTCGATCCCGCCACGCCGCAGCTCGCGGCCGCGGTGGCCGCGCTGGGCTCCGGCGACGAGCAGATCATCCGGCGCTGTCTTGCCGGCAGCTTCATGGACGTACGCCTCGCGCCCTGTCTCATCCCGCTGCTCGCCCATGACACCTTGGCCGGCGACGTGCGCATGGAGCTGCGCTGGATGGCGCCGCGCCTCATCGGCACGCTCGGCGACGCCTTGCTCGATCCCGATCTGCCGCTCGCCGCGCGCCAGCGCATCCCGAGCGTGCTCGAGGTCACGCACAACCCGCGCGCCGTCGAAGCCCTGATGAACGGGCTCGAGGACGAAGAGTTCAACGTGCGTTACAGCAGCGCGCGTGCGCTCGCTCGCATGCACGCCCGCGACGCGGGCATCGCCATCGACGCCGAGCGCGTCATCAAAGCGGTCGAACGCGAGCTGGGCGTCGACGAGCGGGCCTGGACTTCCCGCGCCCTGCAGTACGAAGTCGAGCTCCACGGCGACGCGCGCGAGCTCGCCGATGTCGACGACCCGCGCATGAACGTCAGCATGGCGCACGTCTTCACGCTGCTCGGCCTGGTCCTCGACCGGCAGGCGCTGCGCCTCGCACTGCGCGCAGTGGCGAGCCGCGACCGGACGCTGCGCGGCACCGCGCTCGAGTATCTCGAGAACGTGCTGCCGGAGAACCTGCGCCACGGTCTCTGGCCGTGGCTGGGCGAAGCAGTGGAACGCGCGACACGCAGCAACCGCCCCAGCAAGGCGCTGGTCGAAGACCTGCGCCGCGGCGTGAAGGCCTGAGCGACTCCTCTTCGTGGCCCGAGCCTGAGCCAACCGACACGCTGCGAATGGCCACCGAGAACACCGAGAACGCAGAGAAACAACGATTGATTCTCGTAGCCCGGGTGGAGCGCGCAGCGCGTAACCCGGGGTCTTCCTTCGCCTGCGGACCGTAGCTTGAGCTGACGAAGAAAGTCCAACAAAAAGTGGGCGCCGCGCTACCCGTCACTCCCGCCCGAGCACCGCTCAGCGGCATCGCGTCTCATCCAACGTCCGATCTTCGTAGCCCGAAAGCGCAGCGAATCCGGGGTTCGGCGCCTCATCGCACTCGTGCATTCGAGCAAGCTCGATACCACGGATAATCGGCAGGAGCCGAATCCTTCGCGCATTGGACATGCCGGATCCCGGATTCGCTGCGCTCATCCGGGCTACGAACTGCCCAACGGGTAGTGGAGCGTATTTATGCTCTTCTATCTGGGCTGTTACTCCCACTCACCGCCGCTCGCCGGCGGCTGCCTGGCCAGGACTTCTCGATCCGTGAGCGGACGACCGGACCACACGAAGACTTCGGAGGCGCCGGCTCCGAGCGCCATTTTGCGGAACGCTCGACGCTCGACCTGCGTAAAGCCGCCTGCCGGGGAACCGAGCGGGTGCATTACCACGCACGGCGCGAACCGCAGTAGCGGCTTGCCCAGGACTCGTCGCAACTGATGCCTGAGAAGTTGTTCTGCAACCGTGAAGTCGGACACCAGTGACCGTGGGTGCGCAAACGGATTGAGCACTTCTGCCTGCTGCGAGGCTGCGGCTACTCTGGCCCCGGGACCGACGGCCAGTATTTTGGGCTTGGGCCGCATGCTGATTGCCAGCTCCGGTATCTCCGAGAGGATCTCGCCGGTCTTGAGGTTCTTCAGCGTGAGACGCTCGGGCGAAATCTGGACGTAGACGACGGGCTGGAGTGCGGAGAGCATGTGGCTGCTGTGGGGACTAACGCGATTATTGGACCGTGTGCATCTCGCACGCCGGCTCCAACAATTTATCAGCGATCTTGGGATCGCGATCGCCGGTACTCGGCTTCACGACTTCCATATGCAATGGCCAGGAGGCAGTTCGTAGCTTGGGCTGACGCAGGAAGCCCAACAAAGAGTGGGCGCCGCGCTACCCTTCACTCTCGCCCGAGAGAGCCGCTCAGCGGCCTCGCGTCTTTTTCTCGGCACTAAGCGTCCCACGTTGCGCTTCCTGCGTCAGCCCAACGGTCATGACGCCCGCGTCACCCGCAATCATGAAAGAGGCGTGTTGAGCCTCCCTCCCGGATTCCGCGCAGCGGAATCCGGGATCGGCGCCTCGCCAGTCCTTGCCCCCGGGCTCGATGCTATGCCTTTCAGAGCGAGCTACCGCGATCGCGACGAGCCCGGGCGCGTATCGCCGGCGGCGCGAACGAGGCGCTGAACGCGCTGGTGTTCCTCCGCGGCGGAGAGCGTCTCGAGAACGTGCTGCCGGGCTCCATGTCGAAGACCGGCGGCGACCATGAAGACGCGATCGACGCTGCCTCGTCGCCCGCAACACGCGCCGCGGGATGCGGGCCGCAGACGCCGGCGAACGCGTGACGCGAATGGAAAGCGCGCCGGCGCGCTGCCGATGCGCCGCGCGCGGCCTTAATCAGCCTCCAGCGCCGACAGCAGCTTCGTCAGCACGGCGAAATCCACCGGCTTGACGAGGTGGGCATCGAAACCCGCATCATTGGTGCGCCGCCGATCGTCCGCCTGACCCCAGCCCGTCACCGCCACCAGCATCGGCCTCTTTTCGCCCTGCTGCTCGCGGATGCGGCGCGCCGCCTCGCAGCCGTCGAGCCCGGGCAAGCCGAGATCGAGGAGTATGACGTCGAACGGCAGCTTCGCCGCGCTGGCCACCGCTTCGAGCCCGTCGTGAGCCGTATGCACGTCGTGGCCGCTCAGGTTCAGCAGTAGGGCGAGGCTGTCGGCCGCGTCCCGGTTGTCGTCGACGACGAGGATGCGGCGCCGGGCCGCCGCGAGCCCTTCGCGCGAGGAATCATTGAGCGGAGGCGACAGCGCGCCGGCGAGCATCGGCAGGCGCACCAGGAACTCGCTGCCCCGACCGAGCCCCGCGCTGCGGGCTTCGACCGTGCCGTCGTGCAGTTCGACGAGCCTCTTGACCAGCGTGAGCCCAAGGCCCAGCCCGTCGCGCGAGCGTTCCAGCGAGGTCTCGATCTGCGTGAACATCTCGAAGATGCGGGCTAGCTGCGGACCGGCGATGCCGATCCCGCTGTCCTGCACGCGGATGAGGACCTGCTTACCGTCGCGCTCGGCGCTCAGGCGGATGCGACCGCCCTTCTCGCTGAACTTGCAGGCGTTGTTGAGCAGATTGCCGACGACCTGCGCGAGCCGGACCGGATCCGCATGCAAATGGATCGGCTGCGGCGGCAGCGTGACGGTCAATTCGTGCGCTATGCGCTCGCAGAGAGGCTGGACCGCCTCGACGGCCCGATGGATGACCGCGGCGAGCTCGATCGTCTCTCTGCGCAGCTCGATCGTGCCCCGGCTGATGCGGCTGACGTCGAGCAGATCGTCGACGAGGCGCTCCATGTGGGCGATCTGCCGCTGCATCATATCGGTCACCGGCTTCACCTGGCGATCCTCGCCGCGCAGTCGGCGCAGGATCTCCATGCCGTTGCGGATCGGCGCGAGGGGATTGCGCAGCTCATGGGCGAGCATCGCCAGGAACTCGCTCTTGCGACGATCCGCTTCGCGCAGCGCGCGTTCGGCGCGCCGGCGCTCGCGGTTCTCCGCCTGCAGTTCCTCGTTGGCCCGCGCCTGCGCCGCGAGCATGGCCTGCGCCTGGTAGGCCATCGCGGCGAATGTGGCCAGGCTCTGGAGCAGACGCCGGTCTTCCGCATCGAACTTGTGGCTGTCGTCGTGGGCCACGACCCACACGGTGCCGACGGCCTGCCCCGCGACGTGGAAAGGGAGCAGCAGCGCCTCGACGCACGGGGGATCGACGTCGGCAAACTGCGTGTAGTGGAGATGAGCATTGGAAAAGAGCAGGACGCTGTCGCGATCGATCACCGTGCCGCAGGGGCCGGCATCGCGCGGTATAGCGGTCCACAGCAGCGGCTTCCACCGTCCTGCCACCGCATGCCATCGGATCCGATCGCCGCCGGCGCCGGGATCGGCTTCTTCGAGCAGGCTGATGCCGGCGGAGTGCGCGCGGCACAGATCCAGCGCGACGTCCGCCAGCCGCTGCAGCACGCTGCCGGGCGCGCGGCTCAAGTCTTCGGCGAGGACGAGCAGCGCCCGGTTCTCGGCCCGATGATCCGGCGAGCGAGCGGGCCGCCGCATCAATTCCTCGGTGCGCAGCACGGCCTCGAGCGACAGCGGAAGCTCGGCGGCGGGTTTTGAAGCGGTCATGCACTGGCTCCTCGCGCTGCCCGAGCACCCCCGGTGCGCGCTCGGTCGGCCGAGGGCCAGGGCGGCACGGCGCGATTGAAAGTCCCCTACGCCATCGAACCTACAGGGCCGGCGCGGCGCTGACTGTCGGTTAGCGCGCCATCCGCAGCTCGGTTCGAATCCGTCGACAAGGCGTCGCCACGGCGGATGGGGTGCGCCAGGAAGCGGGAATGAAGGACGGGTCGCGCAGAGTGCGGGCGGGTAGAGTGGATGTCCCGGCTCCCGCGTTTTGTAGCCCGGATGAGCGTAGCGAATCCGGGATCCGCGCTTCCCGCGCGGCGACTGCGACACGCGCGTGCAGCCGTAGAAGTTGCGCGGCATCGAGTTCTGCGACGCACGATCCCGGATTCGCTGCGCTCATCCGGGCTACAAGATCCCGGGTTTCGCTGCGCTCATCCGGGCTACAAGATCCCGGATTCGCTGCGCTCGTCCGGGCTACAAGATCCCGGGTTTCGCTGCGCTACACCCGGGCTACCAGATTTCGCCGGGCGCGCGGCGGTCGATGCGCCGGCGCTGCTGCGCTCAGAACGGAATGTCGTCGTCGAAATCGTCCGGCGGCGCGCCCTGGTCGCGGGCACCGCTGCCGCCGCCGCTGCGCGGAGCGCCGCCGCCGGCCGCGCGCGGGCCGCCGCTGCTGCGGCCGCCGCCCGTGCCGCCATCGAAATCACCGCCGCCGCCCATGCCGCCGCCGGCGCGGCTGCCGAGCATCTGCATTTCATTGGCGACGATTTCGGTGGTGTAGCGTTCCTGGCCTTCCTTGTCCGTCCACTTGCGCGTGCGGATCGAACCTTCGACGTACACCTGGCTGCCCTTCTTGAGGTATTCGCCGGCGATTTCGGCGAGGCGGCCGAAGAACACCACGCGGTGCCATTCGGTGCGCTCCTGCTGCTCGCCCGTGTCCTTGTCGCGCCAGGATTCGGCGGTCGCGAGGCGGATGTTGGTGACCGCGCTGTTGCCGGTGGTGTACCGGACTTCGGGGTCCGCGCCGAGGTTGCCGATCAGCATGACCTTGTTCAGTCCGCGAGCCATGGGGAGATCTCCGTGAGTGAGCGTGGATTTTGTCGAATGCCGGGATTCTAGCGCGTCTCGTTCCGGCCGGCGCCGGGGCGAAGTGACAGCCGTTGCTCAGGCCGCCGCATCGGCCGGCCGGCGGCCGGTCTCCCGCAGACTGAACACCAGCCAGCCGGCGCAGACCAGGGCCGCGGCCGCGAAGACGCCGTGCGTCCCGACGTAGCCGGCGAGCGCGCCGCCGGCGAGCCCGCCGACGAAAGTGCCGAGGAATTGACCGGTCGCATACGCGCCTAGCGAGGAGCCTTTCTGCGCGCTCGGTGCGGCGCGCGAGATCCAGCTCGGCAGCAGCGCTTCGAGGTAGTTGAAGCCGGTGAAGAAAATCGTCAGCGCGAAGGCCATCGGGTAGATCCGCGCCGGCAGCAGCCACAGCAGCGCTTCGCCGACGCCGAGGCAGGCGATCGCGGCGGCGAACAGCCGGCGATCCATGTGTTCGCGGCTCGAGCGCAGGAGCGGCCAGATCAGCAGCACCGACGCGGCGAGCACCGGAATGTAGAGCTCGAAATGCCGATCCTTGGGCAAGCCGAGGTCGCTGGCGAGCAGTACCGGTATCGCCACGAAGCTCGCCGCGAGCACCAGGTGCAGAAAGAACACGCTCGTCTGCAGATGGCGCAGCTCGCGCGTCGTGTGGCGGCCCTCCGCGGCGCGCGCCTCCACGGGCGCTGCGGCGGCCGCCGGCGTCGGGACCGCGATCCACAGCAGGAGGAGCGCAGCAAGGCCGAGCGCCGCGCCGGCGAGAAATACGCCGCGCAAACCGAACCAGGCGTCGAGCAGCGGGCCGACGAGAAAGGCCGTGGTGAAGGCCGCGCCGATGCTCACGCCGATGATCGCCATGGTCTTGGTGCGCTGGGACGGGCGCGTCAAATCCGCCGCCAGCGCGAGCGTCGCGCCGGAAACCGCGCCCGCGCCCTGCAGCGCGCGACCGAGGATCACCGCGTAGATGTGAGTCGAGGCCGCGGCGACCAGGCCGCCGAGCGCGAAGACGACGAGGCCGACGGTGATGACGGGACGGCGTCCTACACGATCGGACCACTTGCCGAAGGGAATTTGCAGGCTCGCCTGCGTGAGGCCGTAGATGCCGAGCGCGCAGCCGATCAGCAGCGGCGTCGCCGCCTGCAGGTGCTCGACGTACAGCGCGAGCACCGGCAGCACCATGAACAAGCCCATCATGCGCATGAAGAAAACGGCGGACAGCGCGAGGGCGGTCCGCACCTCGTCGCGGGTCATGCGGTCGGGCATTTGCACGGGAAAAGCGGCTTTGTAGGGCGGATTGGAATGCCCGTATATTACCCGTTTGCCGTTCCGGCTAGCCAGCGAGACCAGCCGCGTGCCGATGGATCAGATACATCTGCGGGGTGCCCGAACCCACAACCTGAAGAACGTCGATCTCGATCTGCCGCGCGACCGGCTGATCGTGATCACGGGTCTCTCGGGCTCCGGCAAGTCCTCGCTCGCCTTCGACACGATCTACGCCGAAGGCCAGCGCCGCTACGTCGAATCGCTGTCCGCCTACGCGCGCCAGTTCCTGTCGATGATGGAGAAGCCCGACATCGATCACATCGAAGGGCTGTCGCCGGCCATTTCGATCGAGCAGAAATCGACCTCGCACAACCCGCGCTCGACCGTCGGCACCATCACCGAGATCTACGATTACCTGCGCCTGATGTACGCGCGCGTCGGCGAGCCGCGCTGTCCCGATCACGACGAAATCCTCGAGGCACAGACGATCTCGCAGATGGTCGATCAGTTGCTCGCGCTGCCGGAAGGAATGCGGCTGATGATCGTCGCGCCCGTGATCAAGAGCCGCAAGGGAGAGCACCAGGGCGTGTTCGAGCAGCTCGCGCGCCAGGGCTATCTGCGCGCCGTCGTCGACGGCAATCTCGTCATGCTCGACGATCCGCCGAAGCTCGAGCTGAACAAGAAGCACGACATCGACGTCGTCGTCGATCGCGTGAAGATCGGCGGCGATCTCAAGCTGCGCCTCGCCGAGTCCTTCGAGACCGCGCTGAAGCTCGGCGAAGGCGTGGCCAAGGTGCAGTTCATCGACGAGCCGCAGCGCGCCGAGCTGCTGTTTTCCTCGCGTTTCGCCTGTCCGCGCTGCGGTTACAGCATCAACGAGCTCGAGCCGCGCCTGTTCTCGTTCAACAACCCGAGCGGCGCCTGCAGCGGCTGCGACGGGCTCGGCGTCATCCAGTTCTTCGATCCCGAGCGCGTGCTGACGCGACCCTCGCTGTCGCTGCCGGCCGGCGCGATCCACGGCTGGGATCGCCGCAACGCCTACTACTTCGAGCTGATCAAGGCGCTCGCGAAGCACTACAAATTCGAGCTCGACACGCCCTTCGACAAGCTGCCGGCCGCGGTGCAGAAAGTGGTTCTCCACGGCAGCGGCAAGGAGGAGATCGCGTTCACTTATCTCACGTCCGGCGGCCGCAGCTACACGCGCAAGCATCCTTTCGAAGGCGTGCTGCCGAACATGGAGCGGCGCTACCGCGAAACGGAATCGCAGATGGTGCGCGAGGAGCTCGCGCGCTTCCTGGGCGCCAAGCCCTGTCCCGAATGCAAAGGCATGCGGCTCAATCGCGCGGCGCGTCACGTCTTCATCGCCGACCGCGCGCTGCCGGAAATCACGCGCCTGCCGATCGGCGCCTGCCAGCGCTTCTTCGAGGAGCTCGAGCTTCCGGGCCAGCGCGGCGAGATCGCGGCGAAGATCGTCAAAGAGGTGCGCCTGCGGCTGCAGTTCCTCGTCAACGTGGGCCTCGACTACCTGACGCTGGATCGCAGCGCGGAGACGCTGTCCGGCGGCGAGGCCCAGCGCATCCGGCTCGCGAGCCAGATCGGCGCCGGCCTCGTCGGCGTGATGTACATCCTCGACGAGCCCTCGATCGGCCTGCACCAGCGCGACAACGCGCGGCTGCTGGAAACGCTGCAGCATCTGCGCGATCTCGGCAACACCGTGATCGTCGTCGAGCACGACGAGGACGCGATCCGGCTCGCCGATCACGTCGTCGACATGGGGCCCGGCGCCGGCGTGCACGGCGGGCGCGTCGTCGTGCAGGGCACGCCGGACGACGTCGCGCGTTGCGCCGAGTCGCTGACCGGCCAGTACCTGTCGCGGCGGCGCGCGATCGAAATCCCCGCGCGGCGCACGCCCGTCGATCCGCTGAAGCTCCTGAAGCTCGTCGGTGCCTGCGGCAACAATCTGCGCGGCATCGACGTCGAGATCCCGATCGGGCTCATGGTCTGCGTGACGGGCGTATCGGGCTCGGGCAAGTCGACGCTCGTCAACGACACGCTCTACCATCTCGCCGCGCGCGAATTGAACGGTGCGAGCCTCGAGCCCGCGCCGTTCACGCGCGTGGAAGGACTCGAGCTCTTCGACAAGGTCGTCGACATCGATCAAAGCCCGATCGGCCGCACGCCGCGCTCGAATCCGGCCACTTATACGCAGCTCTTCACGCCGATCCGCGAGCTTTTCGCCGCCGTGCCCGAGGCGCGCACGCGCGGCTACCAGCCCGGCCGTTTCAGCTTCAACGTCAAGGGCGGCCGCTGCGAAGCCTGCGAAGGCGACGGCGTGATCAAGGTCGAGATGCACTTCCTGCCCGACGTCTACGTCGCCTGCGACGTCTGCAAGGGCAAGCGCTACAACCGCGAGACGCTGGAGATTCTCTACAAGGGCAAGAATATCAGCGAAGTGCTGGAGATGACGGTCGAGGAGGCGCACGGCTTCTTCTCCGCCGTGCCGATGATCGCGCCGAAGCTGCAGACCTTGATGGACGTCGGGCTCTCGTACATCAGGCTCGGCCAGAACGCGACGACGCTGTCCGGCGGCGAGGCGCAGCGCGTGAAGCTCGCGCGCGAGCTGTCCAAACGCGACACCGGCAAGACGCTCTACATCCTCGACGAGCCGACGACGGGCCTGCATTTCCACGACATCGAGCAGCTCCTGAAGGTGCTGCACCGCCTGCGCGACCACGGCAACACCATCGTCGTCATCGAGCACAATCTCGACGTCATCAAGACTGCGGACTGGGTGATCGATCTCGGCCCCGAAGGCGGCGACGGCGGCGGCACGATCGTCGGCGTCGGCACGCCCGAAGACATCGCCGCCAACCCCGCCTCCTACACCGGCCAGTTCCTCGCCCCCTTGCTCGCCCCGCCGGCGAAACCGAAGGCGCGGGCGAAATCCTCGAAGCGCTAGCCCTCTCGTCTGTGCCCCCTGAAATGCACTGGATTGGCCACAGAGAACACCGAGAACACAGAGAGGAAGAAGGAAGGGGGCTTTTTACTCGCGAGCATGTTGCCGAGATCCGCGTAGCGAAGATCCTCTCTCGATTCCTCTGTGTTCTCGGTGTTCTCTGTGGCCAATTCCGACCTTTCAGCCGCAGAGGCTTTCGGCGCGGTCGCAACGCAAGCTCAAATCGCGATCCGCGCCGCGAGCCCCGTGCCGTAGATCAGGATCACGGGTAGCTGCGCGATCATCGTCGTCACGTGCACGGCCAGCACGTCGTAGCCGGCGCGGCCGGTGGCGGCGTCGGCGGATTCGCCGAGCAGGCGGCCGATGCCGCGCGCGAGCCGGTGCATCAGCCATGCGCCGCCGCCGGCGAGCAGCATGACGTCGGTGCCCGGCCACGGTGAGACCGAGCTCATGTGCAGCCACTCGGTCAGCCAGTCGAACAAGAGCGCCGTCGCGAGCATGCCCTGGATCGGCAGCACGAATTCGGGGTGGTGGTGGAGCGGAGGCACGAGCGGGGCAAGCAGCGCGACGAGGAACGCGATGCCGAGCAGCGTGCTCGTCGCCCCCGTGTGCGCGGCGAGCAGCGTGCCGAGCGGCGGCGCCTCGCGCAGGCCGAACAGCGACGGATAAGCGAGGTAGACGAAGATCACGACGCAGGCCGCGCGCAGCAGCGGAATGCCGAGGTGCTCCTGGAACCACAGCGCCGGCGGATTATCGTGGAAGACGCGTTCGAGCCAGCGCTCGAGGAAAGGCTCGGTGGCGGCGAGCAGGGCGTAGACGCCCATCGCCATCAGCACCCGGCCGTCGAACATCGCGCTCAAGAAATCCACGCGGCGCATGGTGCCTCAGGGTCCCGGGACTTGACCAGCCGCCGTCCACGGCAGCGCGCCGGCGGCTGGCGCGGCGAGCGTCGCTCGGGCACCATGGCCGCCTTCGCTTCATCAGACGGAACGTGACGCCATGGCGGCCCTGATCTGCGGTTCCTTTGCTTACGACAACATCATGGTCTTCCAGGACAGGTTCAAGAACCACATCCTGCCGGACAAGATCCACATCCTGAACGTGTCCTTTCTCGTGCCGAGACTGCGCCGCGAATTCGGCGGCTGCGCCGGCAACATCGCCTACAACCTGAAGCTGCTCGGCGGCCAGCCGCTGCCGATGGGCACGGTCGGCAGCGACTTCGCGCCCTATGCGCAATGGATGGATCGTCACCACATCGAGCGCAAGCACGTGCGGATCGTCGAAGACACGCTGACCGCGCAGGCCTTCATCACCACCGATCTCGACGACAACCAGATCACGGCCTTCCATCCCGGCGCGATGGGGCATTCGCATCTCAACAAAGTCGCGGATGCCACCGGCGTGAGCATCGGCATCATCGCGCCGGACGGCCGCGACGGCATGCTGGAGCACGCGCGCCAGTGCCGCGCGGCCGGCATCCCGTTCATTTTCGATCCCGGCCAAGGCATGCCGATGTTCGACGGTGAGGAGCTGAAGCACTTCATCATGGATGCGACCTGGGTGACGGTGAACGACTACGAGTCGCAGCTCATGCAGGAGCGCACCGGCTGGACGGCGGCCGAGATCGCGCAGCACGTCGACGCGCTGATCGTCACGCGCGGCGGCGAGGGCTCGACGATCCACCGCCGGCAGGGCACGCTGGAAATCCCGGCCGCCAGGCCCAGGCAGCTCGTCGATCCGACCGGCTGCGGCGACGCTTATCGCGCCGGCCTGCTCTACGGCCTGATGCACAAGCTCGACTGGGCAGTGACCGGGCGCATCGCCTCGCTGATGGGCGCGATCAAGATCGAGCACGCCGGCACGCAGAACCACCATTTCACGCGTACCGAGTTCGAGCAGCGCTACGCGAGCGAATTCCGCAGCCCGCTCGAATGGTGAGCGCGCGCCCGGCTCACGGCGCGGTGAGCTCGACGACGTTCGACAGACGGCTCAGATTGCGATCCTCGTCCCAGCTACACAGCGCGAAATAGTAAGTCTTGCCCGACTCGAGGATGTCGAGGCCCGGCTGCACCGGCGCGCCGAGGTAGCGCCAGGGTCGCAGCGCCGTGACGGTGAAATGCTCGGTCGTGCCGGCCGCCGCCGGCGCCGGTTCGCCGTCGACGTGCTCGGCCATCCAGAACGCATCGACTGCGTACCAGTCCGGCGCGCGGCGCGGGCCGCTCGGCGCCTCGGGCGTTCGAACCCGCACCGCGCCCGTGTACTGGCGAAAATCGCGAGCTCGCGCATCCCGCGCCCGGGCGTCCGACACGGCCGCTTCATACTCGGCGACGAGGCGCGCTTTCTCGGCGGCGCGCGCCGGATCGTCGGTCGGCGCGAACTCGCGAATCGGCTTGTCGCTGTATTTGACGAAATAGCGCGCCGCGTGGCCGCTGGGGCCATCGTCGGGCGGGCTGGTCCAGGCGAGCGTGATGCCGCGCGCGCCGCTCGCCTCCACGCGCAGATCGATGACCGGAGCGGGCGGCAGCGCGCTCGCCTTGCGCCGATTCTGCGTCTCCCAGAAATACGTCTGCTGGAACACTTCGGCCAGGAATCCCTTCTTGCGCTCGCGCGTGAAGGCTTCGTAACGCTCGCGCACGGCGTCCCAGCCGGTGTAATGCCAGACCAGCGGCCACACCTGCGTCAGCCGATCGTGGCGTATCGGATCCATCGAGCGCGCGCCGGCGCCGAGCCGATCGTTCGGCATCGCCGTGTGCTGGTTGACCATACCCAGGTTCGGATAGAACAGCACGTGATGCGAGAGATAGTCGGCCAGCCCCCAGATCCCGTCGAGGATGCGTTCGTCGCCGTAAGTGCGATAGGCCGCATGCAGCGCGAACACGCCCTTCGCTTCCATCCAGGTCTTCGCGCGCGACACCGGCGGATCGACCTCGCCGAACACCCCGAGCAAAGCGCGCAGGCGGCTGTCCCAGTTTGCGAGCTCGTGGCCTTCGAACGGGCGATCGAGGTTCGCGAGCCGCGTCGAGCGGCGCAGGAAGGGCAGGTAGTGGCTGGGCCTGACGTCCCAGCGCGTCAACTGGCCGTGGCGATGCCGCAGCAGGCCGAGCATGCGCCGGAGCTGCCACATCGTATAGGCGTGATGCTGGCGATTGCCGGTCGCATCGTAGCCGTTCAAGGTCGCATACAGCATCCACGCGTAGATGCGCGAATAGTGGCCGCGGCGCAGGGCATCCGGGTCGTCGTCGAACAGATCGACCTCGTTCAGGCCGGCGATTTCATGCTCGAAGAGGTGCAGGTGCTGGTAGCCGATGGCCCAGTCGACGAAGCCGTGGATCGCGGGCAGCGCGCGGCGATCCCCGCTCAGCAGCCAGTACTCGAAGATCTGGAACAGCGCATAGTGCTCGGCGTCGGGCAGAATCTTGTAGCCGTTGAGATAGCTGCGGCCGCCGCGCTCGCCCTCACCGCGCCATAGCAGGAAATCCTTCGGACCGAAGCCGGTGAGCTCGCTCCACCGCTGCATGAACGCGTCGTGCGCCTCGCTGGGGCGCCCGGCCTCGCCGTCGTCGAGCTCGGCCTCGCGATAGGCCCAGCCCGGATTGTGCGTGATGCTCCACAGGCTTTCCGCCCGCAGGCGCTCGAGATCGGCGAGCGCGCCGTGGCGCAAAAACGGCAGCCAGCTCGAGGACAGGCTCGCGTGGTGGCCGCCGGAGTTGTAGTTCACGCGGCGCAGCCGGTGATTCCAGCGCTCGCGCTGCGGCCGCCAGTGTTCGTCGCCGCCGGCATCGGCATCGAAGCCGCCGCGCGCGATCTCGAAGGACCACACTTCGCAGTCGGAGTACCACGAGGGCACCGCGCGCGCGAACAGCGGATATTCGAAGGCTTCGACGACGTCGCCGGCGCGCGCGTCTGCGGCCGCGCCGGCGTGGAAATAGAGCAGCGCCTCGTGCGAAGTGCGCTCACCGAAATCGAGATCGTGGGCCGGACGTTCTTCGGCCGGCGTATCCGCAGCATCGGCCGCATCGGCGTGCAGCCAGAGCTGCAGGCGATCGGGCGCGATGCTGACGGCGCTTGGCGGGTCTCGCCACGCATTGCGGATCGCGACGGTGAGGCCCGCGCGCGGATCGGAAACGTCGACGTAGCGCCCGATCGCGCCGGTACCGAGCTCGATCCCGCCCGCGGCGCCGCGCGTGCCGAACGCATAGCGGGGCGGCTCCTGGATCGGACGTTCATGCTGGTAGAACCAGGCCGACTGGCCCGGCGCCAGCGCAAAGCGCGTGGCGGCCGGCGCCCGCGCCGGATCGTCGCGGCTGCCGATCGTGATCTCGACCGCGCTCGACAGCGCCAGCGTGTGCGCGAGGCCGGCGCCGCGGTACAGGTACATCCGGCGCGGGCGCTCGGTGTCGATATGCGCGAGCGTATGCTCGACGACGATGAAGGACTGACCGCGGTAGAAATGCAGGCGCGTCGTGGTGTCGTAAATCCCGGCGGCGACGACGTCCTCGCCTTCGCGCATCGGGCGATGCCGGCCGTGCACGGCGATCACCGCATGCAGCGGCCCGCGGCTCTCGATCTCGACGCCGCGCGGCCGGAAGGGGCCGGACAGATAGTCCGCCTCCGCGAGCGGATGGTGTTCGATCGTGCGCGTCTTCTCCCAGCCCGCGTTGTTCCACACCGAGCCCTTGAAGCGCTCCCAGTTCGTGACCGCACCGACGCGCAGCACGGGCCCGTCCTCGCGCCGCGCCGCGATCACCGGCGTGCCGTCGATCTCGACCGCTTCAAGGAGCTGGCCGGTGCGGCGCGACACGGTCGCGCGCAGGCCGACGGTGGTGACGAGGATCGCGTCCTCGCTTTCTTCGATCCGGATCGGATCGGCAACGGGGGCGGCCGGCCGATCGTTGCTGAGCCACACTTGGCGGCGCCCGTTCGCGGGCAGATCGATCGCGAAATCGAGCAGCGCCCAGCGCACGGAGTCGTCGCGTCCCCACCAGCGCGAGGTGACGCCGATCTGGCTCGCGATCTCGCGGCCCTCCTCGTCGACGAGTCGCAGCTTGCGCACGTCGTCGACGAGTCCTCGCGGCAGCGGCACGCCCGAGCGCACGGGCCACTGCCGGCGCGCTACGCCGGCGTTGTCCTTGATCTCGAGCGGCACGGCGAAACGCCCGTCGTCCCAGCGATAGCCTGCGCCGCTCATCGCTGCATCGGACATGGCCGCGCTCGCGGCCTGCATCGCGATCCACGGCAGCGTCCATAGCAGCAGCCGAAAGACACGCATCGAGCGAGATCAGTCGCGCAGCAGGCGGGGATTCAGGCGCAGCGCCCAGACGACCGGCGGCGTGCGCCAGTCGCCGGTCACGAGCAGGAAGACGCCGCGTCGAGTATCGAAGACCATGTCGTAGTTCATGCCGAGGCGCTCGACGCTCGCCATCGGCAGGCGCCGATAGCGATTCTCGTCCACGTCGTAGAGATAGGTGTCCGCGACGTCGCTGCCGTCGGCCTGGGGGCTCGCGCGATCGACGCACAGCAGGAAGCTTTGATGTCCGGGATCGTAGGCGACCGGCAGCGTCTGGCTCGGCGGCGGGACGTCACCGCTCGGCTCGCGTTCCTCCCAGCGACCGGGATCGCCGGCGCGCGGGCCCGGACGATAGATCCAGACCTTGTTCGTCTTGCGGTAATCGCCGAATACGGCGAACAGGCCGCGCACCGAGTCATACTCGAGCGTGTGATGCATCCGGTGATGGAATTCGCGCGAGGCGAGCTGCCAGCCGTCGCGCGCCGGCCCCATCTCCCACACGCCGCCGCCGTAGACGACGAGGGTATCGCGCTGACCGTCGTAGGCGGCGGCCATCGCGAAGAAACGCGGCATGCGGCCCGGCTCGTTGGTATCCAGAGTGTCCCAGGTCCCGCTTTCCAGATCGTAGCGCCACGACAAATGGCGCGCGCGGCCGCGGAATTCCTTCGTCTTCGGATTGTGATCGGGCCGCGCGAGCACCACCAGCGCATCGCGTCCGGCGTCGTAGACGACCGTGTCGTAAGTGTGCATCGCCCACGGCCTGAGCTCGTCCTCACCCGCGATCGCGCGATCCTGCTCGTCCAGGCGATAGCTGTCCGGCGACGAGGCGGGATAGGGCGAGTACCAGCGGCGCGCGTCCGGATCGAAAACGTGGACCTCGTTGTCCCAGTCGAGGCCGTGCGTGTTCGAGCCGAACAGCAGCAGGAGGCCGCGCTTGCCGTCATAGGCTGCGCCGGCATGACTCTGCCTGCGCCAGGCCAGCCGCCACGGCTGATGCAGCTTGACCCAGGTGTTCGGCGGAATGTCGTCGACGGCGCGACCGGCGGGCAGATCGCGCTCGAGCATCTGCGCATACTCGCGCGCCGCATCGCCGCCCAGCGGTAGCCCGTGTCGCGCGATCAGGCCCAGTGCCCCGAACAGCAGGCCCGCGACCAGACATGACCACAGGAGGCGGCGGCGCCAGATTCGTCGCGGCGCGGGCATGCTCTTCATGAGCCAGAGACGGTTCGGACTGCGCCATACCTCAGCGGAATCGCGCGCGGCTGGCAAGTGAAATCTTGGGTCGGCTGCGGTAGCGGTTCATGGTCCGGCTTGCTCGGGCCGGTACCCGGCGAACGATTGAAGAGCGTCGCTCTGTGGCACGCCCGCTGGCGTCGCTACTCGGTGTGCCGCCGCTGGCCACGAAGGTTCGCGGCTGGCAGTTCGCCATCATTCGTTCGTTGAACCGGTCGAGATAACGATCCCGTGCCTGCCCTTCGCGGTGCTCGCGGCTATTTGCTATGTAGCTGAGCGCGAGAACACGCTCCTCGACGTGGACGAGGACGGCGCTGCCTGTGTCCGTGCATGGCGTTTCAGCGGATGCTCGATGTCGGAGGCCGGGCCGACGAAGGAAGGCAGTTTTCGTAGCCCGGGTGCAGCGTAGCGGAACCCGGGGTCGGACATGCCCGATACGCAAAGCTCGCGTTCATGCTCGGCGCGCACCGCGCCGCGTCTTCTCGAATGCAGGAGAGACGACGAGCGCCGGATCCCGGGTTACGCGCTGCGCGCTCCACCCGGGCTACGGCACCGCCATCCACGTTGGAAGACTATGTCTCTTTCATGATTGGGGGGTGATGCGAGCTAGCTTTTACGGGACTTTCTGCATCGTCAGATCTCATCCGACGTCCAGATGAGCTGGAACTCCAACTCTTGCCGGATCCCGGCGCGCTCATGCTCGACGTTGAATATGGCCTCCGCTGGAATGCGCAGCCTTTCGCCGGCCACCTGGATGGTGAATGCCCGTTCCGACTCGATCGCATCCGCCAGACGGCGAAGCTTGGCGACGAACTGCGTGCGGCTATAAGCCTTTGTGAGATCGCGATCTGCCATGAGGCTCTCCGTTGACGTGGCGAAGTGCGGCGATGAGGCCCAACGTGCCGTTGAGCGATGCCGGCGCGCGTAACGCGGAGGCGTCCACTCCAAGGGCTGGTCAGGCAGCAAGCGGCTCCGCACTATACTGGTTTCAGTTCAAGGATGGGGATGACGCGAACGACGCCGGCCTGGTATTCGGCAGATATGGGATGAGCTTCAGTGGACTTGCTGAAGAAGTACGCCGTAGCTTGGGCTGACGAAGGAAGCCCGACAGGGTTTGGCGCTGCATGCCGCCATTCACCTCGTCGCAGCACCGCTCAGCAACGACCTGACGTTTTCCCGCGCTGAGGTTCCCACGTCGTGCTTCCTTCGTCAGCCCAACGATGATGAGGCGCGCGCATCACCCACAATCATGAAAGAGACATAGTCCTTCAACGTGGACGGCGGTGTCGTAGCCCGGGTGGAGCGCGCAGCGCGTAACCCGGGATCCGGCGCTCGTCGTCTCTCCTGCCTTCGAGAAGACCCCGCGCGGTGCGCGCCGCGCAGGGCCGAAAGCCCTTGCGTATCGGGCATGCTCGATCCCGGGTTCCGCTACGCTGCACCCGGGCTACGAAAACGGGGCGCCCTCTTTCACGGCAAGCTACGAGCTGGATATTCGGCGTATGTCACCCCCCGCCTTCATCGCAGGCTCGCCCCGCAACAGTTGCGGCGCCAGGTCGGATCGGTTGGTATTGGCGGCGACCCGCGGCGCTGGCGAGAACGATACAAGGGGAGACACGTGAGCCTGCTGATCGAAAAAAACCTCCAAGTCCCGATGCGCGACGGCGTGAGGCTCGCGACCGACGTCTACCGTCCCGCCGGCGACGGGCGTCATCCCGTCGTGCTCCTGCGCCTGCCGTACAACAAGGAGCAGCCGGCGCTGCTGTTCCTCGCCGGCGACATCCTGCGCATCGCGCACGCCGGCTACGCGGTGGTGGTGCAGGACTGTCGCGGCACCTGGCAGTCGGGCGGCGAATTCTCGCCGTTCTTCCAGGAAGCGGCGGACGGCGCCGACACGATCGCCTGGGCCGCCGCGCAGCCGTGGTCGACGGGGGCGGTCGGCATGATGGGCGCGTCCTATTACGGCGCGACGCAGTGGCTCGCGGCGGGCGAGTCGCCGCCGGCCCTCAAAGCAATGGCGCCGTTCATCACCACCGATCAGTATTACGACAAGTGGACCTACCAGGGCGGCGCCTTCCAGCTCGGTTTCATCCTGCAGTGGGCGACGGCGACTTTCGGCGTTGCCGAGGCGCTGCGTCGCGTGCTCGGCGGCACGGCCGCCGCGGCGAGCATCGGTGAGGCCATTGCGGCCGCCGATGCCGTCGCCGCGCGCTACTGGCACACGCCGCTGTCCGATCTGCCGGGCCTCGCCGATCGCGCGCCCTATGTCGCGGACTGGCTCGCGCATCCCGACTACGACGACTACTGGAAGGCGATCGCGCCCTGCGAACGCTACGACCGGATCACTGCGCCTGCGCTGAACTTCGGCGGCTGGTACGACCTCTTCCTCGGCGGCACGCTCGCGAACTACCGTGCGATGAAATCGCGCTGCCGGCAGAAGCTCGTGATCGGCCCCTGGGTGCACGGCTACAACGGCGGCGTCTACGCCGAGCGCAACTTCGGCCTGATGGCGCACGACGCCGTGGCCGACGTCACGGCCGAGCAGATCCGCTGGTTCGATCATCACCTCAAGGGCGAGGCCAACGGCGTGCCGCACGACAAGCCCGTGAAGATCTTCGTGATGGGCGCGGACGCGTGGCGCGAGGAAGACGACTGGCCCTTGCCCGATACGGACTGGCAGCGCTGGTACCTGCACAGCGGCGGGCGGGCCGCGAGCGACGCGGACGACGGCAGGCTGTCGACGCAGATGCCCGGCGAGGAAGCGCCGGACAGCTATGTCTACGATCCGCGGGATCCCGTACCGACCGTCGGCGGCGCGACCTTCCTGCCCGGCCTCTTCGTCGCCGCCAACGCCGGTCCGCGCGATCAGCGCGCGGTCGAGGCGCGCGCCGACGTGCTGGTCTACACCGGCGAAGTGCTCGCGCGCGATCTCGAAGTGACGGGCCCCGTCACGCTGGTGCTCCACGTCGCCAGCGACGCGCTCGACACCGACTTCACCGGCAAGCTCGTCGACGTCCATCCCGACGGCCGCGCGATGCTCTTGACCGACGGCATCCTGCGTGCGCGCTACCGCGAGGGCTATGCGAGTCCGACGCCGCTGGTGCCGGGTACGGTCGTGCGGATCGAGATCGATCTCGTCGCGACCTCGAACGTGTTCCGCGCCGGCCATCGCCTGCGGCTCGAGGTGTCGAGCTCGAACTTCCCGCGCTTCGACCGCAACAGCAACACCGGCGGCCTCATCGCCCGCGAGTCCGCGGCCGACTTTCGCGTCGCGCGGAACACGGTCTGGCACGACGCGACGCGGCCCTCGCATCTGCTGCTTCCCGTCATCGTGCGGTAAGGAAACCTCGGCGCGTCGTAGCCCGGGAGCAGCGCAGCGCATCCCGGGATCCCTCTCGACCGGCTTTCACCTGTGAAGCATGCCCGCTTCTGCTTCGGGCGTTCGCCCGCGATTTACGTAACAATCGAACGGGGTTTCCATTGCATGTCAGGGAGGTTCAGATGAACAAGGCAGTCCTTCTTCGCGCCCTCGGCCTCGTGCTTCCGGGCCTCGTGCCGTTCACCGGCGCGGCCGCCGCGCAGTTCTTCGGGCCGACGCCGTATCTGTCGATCGACGACAGTCCGCTGCAGCCGCTGCTCGGATCGGCCCTCGCGCTCGAAGATTTCTCGGACGGCCTGCTGAACCTGCCCGGCGTCAGCGCGAATGCGGGCACCTACGCGATGGCGGGTCCCGATCCCTTCGTCGACTCGGTCGACGCCGACGACGGCGCGATCGACGGCTCGGGCACGGCCGGTGGTTCGTACTACTCCGGCAACGTCAACGGCACGATTTCGTTCTTCTTCGATCCGCAGGCGCTCGGTGGCTTGCCAACGCACGTCGGCATCGTGTGGACCGATATCGGCAACGTGGCCGGCAGCAGCGTCGGCGTCGACAGCGTCAGCTTCGAAGCCTTCGGCGCCGACGGCAGCCCGCTGGGCAGCAGCGGCCCGTTCGTCGTCGGCGACGGTACCGCGCTCGGCAGCGCCGGCACCGCCGAAGATCGCTTCTTCGGCATCGTCGACGCCGGTGGCATCTCGCGGATCTCGCTGACGATGGCGAGCTCGGCCGACTGGGAAGTCGATCACCTGCAGTTCGGAGGCCTCGCGCCCGTACCGCTGCCGGCCGCCGCCTGGCTGTTCGGCAGCGGCCTCGCCGCGCTTGCCTTGCGCCGTCGCCGCGCCGCCGTCGCGCGCTGAGTCGCGGCCCGCGGCGAACGGCACGCGCTTTCGTCGCATTGCTCTCCCGCGTCCCGGCGGCTGCGTCGCGGGACTCATTCCGCATGGCTCGCCCCCGGCGGCGCGGGGCTGCCGCCGGGTACGCTAAAAGTGAATTATTCCCGCCCAGATAAACCTGTCCCATTGGCGGTCGGGGCCGCGAACCGCAGTCGATGCGTGTAGACAGCGCAGCGAAATCGGGGTGGGTGTGTCCACGATCGATCATCTGCATCGTTGGCGCAAATCTCCGGATTCCGCGCCGCTGCGCGGCGCTCCTTCCGGGCTACGAGGATTCTCGGTTCTCGTACGGATCGGCGCTGCGCGCCACCCCGAGCGATGAAATCCGAGATATCTTTCCCACAGTGCCCTGCGATTTCGGCGCGTGCTGACACGAAGCGGCACCGCCCCGCGGAGTTCTTCCCGCAACGCTCGTGCATGACGACGAGCCGCTGTCGCTCGGTGTGAGGCATCGGCAGACTCGCCCGCGGCACGACCATCGTGCCGACGACCGAAAGCCTCTATGCCGAGCCTCGACACGGACGTCGACTCCGGGCTCGCCTGCCTCGTGCGCATTGCCCGGCTGCTGGGCGTGCCCGCGGATCCGGCGCGCCTGCGTCATGAATTCACGCCCGATGGCGCGCCCTTTTCCGCGCGCGATCTCGTACGCGCCGCGGGTTGGCTGGGCCTGAAGGCACGCCGGCTGCGCTCCGACTGGACGCGGCTCGCCCGCACGCCGCTGCCGGCCCTGCTGCGCGAGCGCGACGGCCGCTGGCTGCTGCTCGCCGGCGTGCGCGTCGAGGATGTGCTGGTGCAGGCGCCGGGTGGGCCGCCCGAAGTGCTCGAGCGCGCGGCCTTCCTCGCACGCTGGAGCGGGGAGCTGGTGCTGTGCACGCGACGCGCGGCTGCACCCGCCGCGAGCGCGCGCTTCGGCTTCGGCTGGTTCGTGCCGGCGCTGCTCGCGCATCGCGGCCTGCTCGCCGAAGTGCTGGTCGCATCTTTCGTGCTGCAGCTCTTCGCGCTGGCCGCGCCCCTGTGCTTCCAGGTGATCGTCGACAAGGTGCTGGTGCATCGCGGCTTCGCGACGCTCGACGTCTTGTGCTTCGGCCTCCTGCTGCTGTCCCTGTTCGAAGTCGTGCTGACCAGCCTGCGCGGCTACGTGCTGCAGCACACGACCACGCGCATCGACGTCACGCTCGGCGCGCGCGCCTTCCGCCACCTGCTGCGCCTGCCGATCGCCTACTTCGAAGCGCGGCGCGTCGGCGACACCGTTGCGCGCGTGCGCGAGCTCGACGGGATCCGACGCTTCCTGACCGGCGCCGCGCTGACGCTCGCGATCGATCTCGTCTTCGTCTTCGTGTTCATCGCCGCGATGTGGCTGTACAGCGCCTCGCTCGCCCTCATCGTCGTCGCGAGCCTGCCGTGTTACGCGGCGCTCGCCTTCGTCGTGACACCGGTGCTGCGCCGTCGGCTCGACGAGCAGTTCGAGCGCGGGGCCGAGACCCAGGCCTTTCTCGTCGAGTCGGTCGCCGGCATCGAGACGCTGAAGGCGGCGGCGGTCGAGCCGCGGCAGGCGGCGCGCTGGGACGAGCTGCTCGCGGCTTCGGCCGCGGCGGGCCTGCACACGCAGACGCTGTCGACCGTCGCCGGTCAGGCCGCGGCGGCGGTGCAGAAGTTGGCGTCCGTGCTGACGCTGTGGCTGGGTGCGCGACTCGTGATCGATGGCGAGCTCAGCGTCGGCGAGCTCGTCGCCTTCAATCTGTTCGCCGCGCGCGTGTCCGGCCCGCTGCTGAAGCTCGTGCAGCTATGGCACGAGTACCAGCAGGCCGGCGTCTCGGTCGAGCGCATCGGCGACGTGCTGAACGCGCCGCCCGAGCAGATCCACGCGCCGTGCCGGGCGCGGACGCCGGCGCTGGGCGGCGGCATCCGCTTCGAGCGCGTCGATTTCCGCTATCGCGCCGATCGCAGCGAGGTGCTGCGCGATCTGAGCTTCGAGGTCGCGCCCGGGCAGTTCGTCGGCATCGTCGGCGCCTCGGGCTCGGGCAAGAGCACGATCGCCAAGTTGATCCAGCGCCTGCACGTGCCCCAGGCCGGGCGCGTGCTGATCGACGGGCAGGATCTCGCCGTCGTCGATCCGGCCTGGCTGCGCAGCCAGATCGGCGTCGTGCTGCAGGAGAGCAGGTTGTTCAATCGCACGGTGCGCGAGAACATCGCGCTGCGCGATCCGGCGCTGCCGCTCGCACAGGTGATCGAAGCGGCGACGCTCGCCGGCGCGCATGGCTTCATCGTCGAGCTGCCAGAAGGCTACGACACGATGGTCGGCGAGTTCGGCGCGAGCTTGTCGGGCGGGCAACGCCAGCGCATCGCGCTCGCCCGTGCGCTCGTCACCGCGCCGCGCATCCTGATCCTCGATGAGGCGACCAGCGCGCTGGACTACGAATCCGAGGCTTTGATTCAGGCGAACATGCGCCGCATCGTCGCCGGCCGCACGGTGATCGTGATCGCGCATCGCCTTTCGGCCGTGCGCCACGCCGACGCGATCTTCGTGATCGAGCGCGGCAGCCTGGTCGAGTGCGGCACGCACCGCGAGCTGCTGGCGAAGAACGGCGTCTATGCGCGCCTGCATCGTCACCAGGCGGACGGCGCCGTGGTGACGCCGATCGGCTCATGAGCAAGCGCCGCGATCCCGAGCTCGAGTTTCTGCCTGCCGCGCAAGAGATCGTGGAGACGCCGCCGCTGCCGGCTGCGCGCTGCTTGCTGTGGAGCATCGTGCTGTGCGCCATCATTGCCGCGGCGTGGAGCGTGATCGGGCGCGTGGACATCGTCGGCGTCGCGCCTGGCCGCGTGGTCGCCACCGGCCGCACCAAGCTCGTGCAGGCGCATGCGACGGCGGTGATCGCGCGGTTGCACGTGCGCGAAGGCCAGCGCGTCGCGGCCGGTGAGCTGTTGGTCGAGCTCGATGCGACGGCCGCGCGCGCCGAGGCCGCGCGGCTCGCGGCCGAATGCGCCTCGCTCGCGCTCGACGCCGAGCGCCTCGCGCAGCTCGTGGCGGCGACGCAGGCCGTGATGCCCGCCGCGGATCTGCGCTTCGTCGCGGCCGCGCGCGCATCGGTATCGCCCGCCCATGCGCGCGCCGCCCAGCAGTTCGACCTGCAGCTCGCGGACTACCGCGCCTCGCTCGCCAGCCTCGACGACGAGCGGCGCGAAAAGGAGGCGGCACGCGCGGCCTCGCTCGCGCGCGTCGCGCAGCTCGTCCGCACGCTGCCGCTGATCGCGGAGTCGGCCGAGGCCCATCGCGCGCTGACGGAAAAAGGCGTCGTCGCGCGCGTGCACTGGCTCGCCGTCGAGCGCGAACGTATCGCTACGGAGCAGGAGCTCGCCGCGCGGCGCGACGAGGCGCGGGCGCTCGCGGCCGCGCTCGCTGCGCTGGCCGAAAGGCGCGCGGCGAGCGCGGCGCAGTTCCGCGCGCGCTGGGCCGCCGAACGCGAAGACGTCGTGCGCCGACTCGCGAGCTGTCGCGAAGCGCGTACGAACAATGCGCGCAGCCTCGAGCTGACGCGATTGATCGCCCCGATCGCAGGCACGGTGCAGCAGCTCACCGTGCATACCGAGGGCGGGGTCGTCGGGCCGGTCGAACCGCTGATGGCGATCGCCCCGGCCGCCTCGCCGCTGGAAGTCGAGGCGCGCGTCGCGCAGCGCGACATCGGCTTCGTGCACATCGGCCAGCGCGCGGTCGTCAAGTTCGATGCCTACGACTACACGCGCTACGGCACGCTGAACGGGCGCGTCGCCCGGCTCTCGGACGACGCGGTGCATCAGCCCGACGAAGAGTCCTATTTCCTCGCGCAGATCGCACTCGACTCGACGCGCCTGCCCGGCCGGGATCTCATCGTTGAACCCGGCATGCGCGCCACGGTCGAGCTCGCGATGGGCCGGCGGCGCGTCGTGCAATACCTGCTGAGCCCGCTGTTGAGGTATACGCACGAAGCGGCCCGCGAGCGCTGAAGCGACAAAGACCTCGCCGCACCGATCACGCGTGGCAGTGATCTTCGTAGCCCGGGTTCCGCTGCGCGCTAAAGTATCCCCCGAATTCCACGGCGCAGGAGGCGGAAGTAGGGATAAATCATCCTAAAAGTCCGTCACTCCCGCGCAGGCGGGAGTCCAGTCGGCGCCGAGCCCACTCTGGGGATTCCCGCCTGCGCGGGAATGACGAGAAAGTGCCGGCGAATCTGCTTATGCCCCACCTCAATCCGGGGGGATACCTTAGCGCGTAGCGCAACCCGGGATCTTCGGCGCATCGATATGCCAATGCCGGGTTACGAAAGGGGCTCAGAACTGCATCCAGGTCTGGATGCGCAGCGGCTTGTAGCCGTACAGGCCGCTCAGGTGGTGCAGGTAGGCGTGCTGGCCCTGACCTGCCCACAGCTCGGCGATGCGCGCGTCGATCGCCGTATAGAAGCCGACGGGATCGGCTTCGGCAGCCGGTGCGTTCGCCGGCGGTGCGGCGGCCAGATCGTGCACGAGCGCGAGCCAGCTCGCGCTGACGCCCATGATGAAATACGGCCAAGTGCGCTGAATCGCGGGATCCCAGGCGGGATCGCTGGTGGCACCGAGCTCGGGTCGCGACTGGGCCGCGCGACAATCGTATTGCACGCTCGTCAACTGCGCTTCCTGGCGCAGCCGCGCGACGATCGGATCGGCCTCGATGGCCGCGACGATCGCCGCATAGACCGCGTCGCTGGTGTACAGCAGCAGGCTGAATTGATGGCCGGCCGCGTCGTTCGCCGCCCGCCGATGGAAGCGCCACAGGGCGATGTCACCACGATGGGCGGCGAGCAGCGGCGCGAGCACGCGATCGGCGAGCAGCAGATCGCGCCCCCACACCGGGCGGCCGTCGGCGGCGAAGGGCATGCGGAAACAGCTCGTGTGCCAGCGCGCGACGCCGCCCGGCCCGAGGCTGCCCGCCCAATCGCCCGGCACCGCGTCCGGGCGCGGTGCCGGTGCGCCGGCGCAGCCCGCGAGGAACAGCAGGCAGGCGAGCAGCGGCGCGCGGGCAAGAGAAATGGACATCGAGCTCGATATCGGCGTTGGGCTGCGCCGGATTGAAGGCCGAGAATCCCGCCCGTTACGCGCCCGTTCATCCATCGCCATCGATGCTGCTCCCGTCCGGTCCAGCGGGCAGTGTAAGAAAGCGCTGAGCGAACGCAGCCCGGATTCGTTCGGATTCGCAAGCCCGGCGCCGATCCGGATTTGACTCCGCGCATCGAACGCTCGCGCACCCGATGCGCCCGGGGCCCGACCGCCGCGGGAATCTGTACACTGGGCCACGGTGCCGGATCACCGCTTCATCGACAGGAGTTCATCCATGTTCAAACCCTACTCCATGCGCCTCCGTGCCTTGCTCGTCGTTCTTTCGGCCGGCCTCGGCGGTCTCTGGTCTTCGGCCGCCCCGGCCGCGGGCCTGAGCGAGCTGCTCGTCGGCAAGCTCGGCGTCAGCCAGCCCCAGGCCGTCGGCGGTGCCGGCTCGATCTTCCAGCTCGCGAAGAACCAGATGACGGCCGGCAATTTCGCCAAGCTGAGCAATGCGGTCCCGGACATGAGCAGCTACCTCGCGGCCGCGCCGGCGCTGGGCACGGCGGCGCCGAGCTCCGGGACCGGCGCACTGGCCAGCGCGGCGGCCAAGGCCCTGGGCGGCAGCGGCGCGCTCGACGGCGCCACGGCGCTCGGCGGGACCAGCGCGCTGGGCGGCGAGGCCGCGGCGGGGGTCGGCGGCAAGCTCGCGACGCTGCAGCAGCTCGCGCCGGCCTTCGAACAGCTCGGCATGAAACAGAAGCTGATCGGCAAGTTCGTGCCCGTGATCGTCGATTACGTGAAACAGCAGGGCGGCGCCTCGACTGCGCAGCTCTTGAGCGGCGCGCTAGGGTTCTGAGCGCGTTCGCGCTCCTCCTCATGCGCCGCAAGCGAGGCGCATGAGGAAAGATTCCGGAGAGCTGCGATCGCGCTCACGATATAGTCACCACTTTAAGGGGTCGAAGCGGGCGCCGCGGCGCCCGCCTGGCTCGCCATAAGCAGTCCTCGCGCGGTCGCGTGAGGGAGTCGGCGAGCGCCACGCAGGGAAGTCAGAAACATAGGGAAGTACCGTCGATGTCTCAGATCGTCATTCGTCCGGCGCGCCTGCGCGTCGAGCAGCGCCCGCGCCGGCGCATCGCCGTGCGCCGTCTCACCCTCACGCTGGGCCTCGCCGCGCAGGCGGCGGTCGCCGATCCCAGCGGCGGCGTCGTAGTCGGCGGCCGCGGCAGCATCGGCGGCAGCCCCGGCAATCAAGTGATCACGCAGCAGTCCTTGCGGCTCGCGATCGACTGGCAGTCGTTCTCGCTCGCCGCCGGCGAACGCACCGAATTCCGCCAGCCCGATGCTTCGGCGGTGGCACTGAATCGCGTGATCGGCGGCGCACCCTCGGAGATCCACGGCCGCATCCTCGCCAACGGCCAGGTGTATCTCGTCAATCCGCAGGGCGTGCTGTTCGGCCAGGGCGCGCAGGTCGACGTCGGCGGCCTGGTCGCCTCGACGCTCGCTCTCTCGGCGCAGGACTTCATGGCCGGCAGCGCCCGCTTCACGGACACCGGCGGCGAAGGCCGCGTCGTCAACGAAGGCTCGCTGCGCGCGGCCGAAGGCGGCTATGTCGCACTGCTCGGCCGGCAGGTCACGAACGCGGGCCGCATCGAAGCGCCGCGCGGCACGGTCGCGCTCGCGGCCGGGGAGCAGATCAGCCTGCGTCTCGACGATGCCAGCCTCGTCGAGCTCAGCGTCGATCGCGCGACCCTCGATGCGCTCGTGGAGAACCACGGTGCGATCCGCGCCGACGGCGGCGCGGTGTTGCTGACGGCCCATGCGCGCGACGCGCTGCTCGACACCGTCGTCAACAACGACGGCGTGATCGAGGCGAACAGCGTCGGCAGCGTCGGCGGCGTCGTGCGCCTCGGCGGCGGCGAGGGCGGCGTGGTGCAGGTGAGCGGCACGCTCGCGGCGCGCGGCGACGAAGCCGGCGAGGCGGGCGGCGCGATCGAGATCACGGGCCGGCGCATTGCGCTGATCGACGCGGCGCAGGTCGATGCCTCGGGCGAAGCGGGCGGCGGCACCGTCCACGTCGGCGGCAGCCGGCAGGGGCAAGGACCATTGCCGAACAGCGAGGCCGTGTTCATCGGCCGCGACGCGCGCCTCGACGCGAGCGCCGGCGCGCAGGGCGACGGCGGCGAAATCGTCGTCTACGCCGAGGACAGTGCGCGCGTCCACGGCCGGCTCGCCGCGACCGGCGGCGCGGCGGGCGGCGACGGCGGCTTCGTGGAAACCTCGGGCAAGCGCGGCTTCGAGCTCACCGCCACGCCGCTGGTCAAGGCCGCGGCGGGCGCGCCGGGCACCTGGCTCATCGATCCGCTGAACGTCGTGATCTCGGCCAACGCGAACCAGTGTGTCGGTCTCGGCGGCTGCGTGAACGGGCCGAATTGGACCTCGACGGCGAGCGGCGCGACCTTGGGCGCGAACCTGATCACCGCGGCCCTGAACGCCGGCCAGAACGTCACCATCGCGACCGGCGCAGGCGGCAGCGGCGCGGGCGACATCACGCTGCTCGGCAGCCCCGTCATCCAAAAGTCCGCCGGCGCCGCCGACGTCACGCTGAGCTTGAGCGCGCACAACGACATCGGCATCACCGCACCGATCGCGCAGACCGGCGGCAGCGCGGTCGGCCGGCTCAACGTGGTGCTGCGCGCGGACAGCGACGCCAACGGCATCGGCAACGTCGCGCTGCGCACGCCGATCACGACCGGCGGCGGCAGCATCACGGCAACGGGGCAGAACGTCACCGTGCTCGGCAGTCTCACGACCACCGGCACGGCCGGCCGCGACGGCGGCGCGATCGATCTCGGCGCGAGCCCGCAGGGCGCGCTGAACGTCACGGCGGCCTCGCTGACGGCCGCCGGCGGCAGCTCCACGGGAGCGGGTCGCAGCGGTGGCGACATCGCGCTGTCCGGCGGTAGCGTCAGCGCGCGCGGTCTCAATGCCGACGGCGGCAAGGCCGGTGGCAGCCATAGTGTCGGCGGCCGCGCCGGCACGATCACGCTCGATTCGACGCGCGCGATGCCGTTATTGGTCTTGAACGGCAATGTCAGCGCGCGCGGCGGCGACGGCACGGGCAGCGGCGCCGGCGGTGCAGGCGGCGCGCTGACGACGGCCGATCCCTTGATCCTCGGCGGAGCCGTCGCGATCGCCGCCGCCGGCGGTGCGGGTGGCACGCCCGGTGCGGGAGGCGATGTGTCGCTGGCGACGGTCGACAGCAGCAGCGGCGCGCGTCGCGCCTTCACCGTCGAGGCCGGCAGCGGCCGGCTCACGAGCGGCGCGCTCGGCGACGCGACGCCGCTGGCCGCCGTGAGCCTCGCGGCTGGCGGCGGCGTCACCACCGGGAACATCACGACGACGGGCCTGCCGAACGCGGCCGGCGGCGCCGTCACCATCGATGCGGGCACGAGCGGCGCCGTCACGCTCGGCAATGTCACGACGCGCGGCACGACCACGACCGGGGCCGGCAGCGACGGCGGTGCGGTGTCGATCGCGGGCAATACGATCGCGGCCGGCGCGATCGATACCAGCGGCGCGACCGCCGCGAGCAGCGGCGCCGGCGGGGCCGGCGGTGCGGTGTCACTGCGCACGGCCGGCACGAATCCGCGTCTCACGCTCACGCAGGACATCCTCACCAGCGGCGGCGGGGGACTCGCTGGCGCAGGCGGTGCGAGCGGCGCGGTGAGGATCGACGGACCCGTCAGGCTCGCTGCCGATGTCGCCATCACGAGCCGGCCGGGCGTCGGCGCGACGCCCGGCGCCGGCGGCACCATCGACTTCGGCCCGACGGCGACCATCGACAGCGACGGCGCGCCGCGCGCGCTGGTGCTGAACGGCGCAGGGCCGGTGAGCCTGCAGGGCGCCATCGGCGAGGCCGCGCCGCTCGCGAGTCTCGCCGTCAGCGGCGGCGGCGCGATCGCGCTGTCCGCGGCGCGCGTGAACGGCGATCTGCGGCTCACGACGAACGGCGACATTACCGGGAGCGGCGCGCTGCACATCGGCGGCCGCACCGAGGTCGACGCCGGCGCGGGCGCGATCGCGCTGTATCATTCCGCAAACGACTTCGTCGGCGCGGTCGCCGCGCGCACGAGCGCAGGCAGCGTGCGCCTGAACGACGCGAATGCGCTGCTGCTCGCGGGCTCGTCCAGCGGCGGCGCTTTCACGGCGACGGCCAACGGCGATCTGCGCATCGCCGCCGGCGCGGGCGTGACGAGCACGAACGGCGACGTCGTGCTCGCGGCGCGCAACGGCAACTTCATCAACGACGCCGGCGCGGGCGCGATCTCGGCGCCGAACGGCCGCTGGCTGGTCTACGCGACGAGCCCCGCCGGCAACGTGCCGAACGGCCTCGCGCCGGGCAACGCGCGGCCGAATTTCTACGGCCGCACGATCGATTCGGCGCCGCCGGCGACGATCGAGGACGGCAATCATTTCGTCTACTCGTTCCGGCCGACCTTGACGGTCACGGCGCTGGACGCCGGCAAGATCTTCGGCGACGCCGATCCGGCGAGCTTCGGCTACACGAGCGCGGGCCTCCTCGTCGGCGACGCGCTCGCCGATGTGTTCGACGGCGGCTTGACGCGCGCACCGGGTGAGAACGTGGGCGCCTATGCGATCGGCGCGACGCCCGCGCCGTCGCCGATCGGCTATGCCGTGACGGTGCTGCCGGCGAGCTTCACGATCGCATCGCGCGCGATCACCATCAGCGCGAACGCCGCGGGCAAGGTGTTCGGCGACGTCGATCCGGCGCTGGGCTACACCGTCAGCGCCGGCTCGCTCGCGACGATTGCCGAAGGCGCGCTGCGCGGCAGCCTCGCGCGTGCGCCCGGCGAGAATGTCGGCAGCTACGGCATCAATCGAGGCACGCTCGCGAATCCGAACTATGCCATCACGTTCCAGCCCGGCCATTTCGACATCACACCGCGTCCGATCTCGATCGCGGCCGATCCGGCGGCGAAGATCTTCGGCGATCCCGATCCGGCGCTCGGCTACACGCTGACGGCGGGTTCGCTGGCGACGATTCCAGGCGGCGCGCTGGAGGGCGCGCTCGCGCGCAGCGCCGGTGAGACGGTCGGCAGCTATGCGATCACGCAGGGCACGCTCGGCAATCCGAACTACGCCATCGACTTCACGCCCGGCAGCCTGAGCATCACGCCGCGTGCGGTGACGATTGCCGTGACGGGCGACGGCAAGCAGTACGGGGATCCCGATCCCGTGCTCGGCTACACGGTCACGGGCGGCTCCCTCGCGGCGATCCCCGAGGGCGCGCTCACCGGCCGTCTCGCACGCGCCCCGGGCGAAGACGTCGGCGCCTATGCGGTGACGCAGGGCACGCTCGGCAATCCGAACTACGCGCTGAGCTTCACGCCGGGCAGCTTCGATATCGTGCCGCGGCCGCTGACGGTGCGGGCGATGGACGCCTCGCGCGCCGTCGGTGTCGCGAATCCGCCCTTCGCCGCGAGCTTCGAGAATTTCGCCTTCGGCGAGGATCGCTCGGTGCTGGGCGGTACGCTGGTCTATACCACCGCAGCCGAGCTCGCCTCGCCCGCCGGGCGCTATGCGATCACGCCCTCGGGTCTGACGGCGACGAACTATCGCATCGTCTATGTCGACGGCACGCTGACGGTCTTCGATCCGAACGGGGTGCCGACGCCGCAGCCGCCGCTCGCGCCGAGTGGTGAGGAGGGCAGCGCGGAAGCGATCATCGCCGCGCGCCAGAACCGGCCGCCGCTGCCGACGATCGCCGGACTCGCGCGGCTCGACATCGTCGACGAGGGCATCCTGTTGCCGGCGGAAGCGCGTACGCCTTGAACCGGACGCGGGCGCCGAGGCGGGATCCTCGGCGCCGGCGCTGCGCTCGGTCCGGCGCGCGAATGCGTGATTCGGATCGCTGTTCCCCGCTCAAGGCGGCCTCGGGCTTCGACGCTACTTCTCCCAGCGGCATGAGCCGCATAGGGAGGTGGCCGAGATGGCATGCCGCGAGCACGAGTACGTCCCCAAAATCCATTCCATCCTGCGCCGAGCCTTGAGCCTTGCGCTCATCTGCGCCGCGCTTTCGGCGCAGGCCACAGAGCGCTTGCCCTTCGAGGTGATCGTGAGGCCGGACGCCGTCCCTGCGCCGTACGCCAGCGCGATGAACGAGGAGGGCGTGATCGAGGCGAACTCGGTGCGCATCGACGACGGCGTCGTTCATCTCGAGTACAAGGCTGCTCCCGGCACGTCCTACGATGCGCTGACGGCCGTCGCGCGCTGAGCGAATGTCGCAGGAAGCTCTGCAAAGCAGAGTTTCCCAGGCCTCGTGGCCGCCGATCGCGCGCATCCGCGCGCAATCGGCACCGTCTCTATGCGCCGATGAGCGTGATGAAGGTTGCGCTTGTCGGCGTTCGTTTCCGATAATCCGCGGGTACTCCTACAAGGAACGCGCGCTCGCGCGCGAACGCATCCATGGATTCGGAACGGATATATGCCGCACGCAGGACACTGCGTGTGCACGGCCTGCTCGCGCTGCTGATCGGCAGTCTTGCGTCTTTTCTCGCGCATGCCCAGTTCGTGCCCGATGCCGGCACCACGCTGCGCGAGCTGCGTCCACGCGATCTCGAGCTGCCGCGCGCGCCGCCGCCGCCCGTCGAAGCGCCGCTGCCGGCGGCGCGCGCGGGCGGCGATACGGATGTGCGCTTTCGCGTCGACGGCTACGTCTTCGAGGGCGTCACGGTGTTCGCGCTTGCCGAGCTCGAGCAGATCGTCGCGTCCTTCACGCAGCGCGAGCTGACGCTCGCGGACGTGCGTGCGGCGGCGCTCGCCATCACGCGCCACTATCGCGACCACGGTTATCTCGTCGCCCGCGCCTACGTGCCGCCGCAGGAAGTACGCGACGGCCGCGTGCGCATCGCCGTGCTCGAGGGTCTCTACGGCAAGCCCGAGCTCGGCAATGCCTCGCTGGTGAAGAGCGCGGTGCTCGAGCGGCATCTCGCGCGCATCGAGGCCAATCGCGTGATCGAACGCGACGCGCTCGATCGCCGCCTGCTCCTGATCCGCGATCTCGGCGGCGTCAGCGAGGTCGTCGGCACTTTGCGGCCCGGCGAGCACACCGGTGAATCGATGCTGCGCGTGGACGTCGCCGGGACTCCGCGCATAGTGGGTGAAATCACGGCCGACAATTACGGCAACCGCTATATCGGGCGCTATCGGCTCGGCGGCTATGCCGAGATCGCGAGCCCGCTGGGTCTCGGCGATCTGCTCGATGTGCGCGTGCTGACTTCCGGCGACGAGCTGCAGAGCGGGCGCCTCGGTTATCGCGTGCCGCTGGGCGTCGATGGCCTGACGCTGCACACGAGCTTCAGCGCCGTGCACTACGAGCTGAAGGACGACTTCGCGCCGCTCGGCGCCCAGGGCTCGGCGTTGATGCCCAGCGTGTCGCTGAGCTATCCGCTGATCCGTCTGCCGCGCGCGAATCTCTACGTGCGCGGCGGCGCCGACTACACCTCGCTGCGCGACGATACCGACAATCCGCCGACTTCTGCCGATCGCTCGCTGTGGTCGGTGTTCGGCGGGCTTTCCGGCGACTGGCGCGACGGCGTCGGCGCTGGGGCCGTCAGCGCGTTCACGGCCAATATCGAGGCCGGCGAGCTCGACATCGACTCCGACGCGCTGCGTCGCTTCGACCGCGCGACCGCGCGCGCCGCCGGCGCCTACCAGAAGTACAGCTACTCGCTGCTGCGCCTGCAATCGCTGGGCGGGCCGCTGTCGCTGTACACGAGTCTCAGCGGCCAGTTCGCGTCGCAGAATCTCGACTCCGCGGAGAAGTTCTGGCTGGGCGGCGCGAGCGGCGTGCGCGCCTATCCGCAGGGCGAGGCGGCCGGCGACGACGGCTTCCTCGCCAACGTCGAGCTGCGCTACAACTTGCCGGTGTGGCGCGGCGTGCTGCCGCAGGTGCTCGCCTTCGTCGACGCCGGCGGCGTGAAGCTGATCCACGATCCTTTCGGGCCGGGCGACAGGACGCGCTACCTGTCCGGCGCCGGCGTCGGCTTCAATCTCGCCGAATCGCACGGCTTCGCGGTGCGCGCCGCGTGGGCGTGGAAGCTCGGGCCCGAGGACGCGCAGGCCGACAAGGATCGCAGCGGCCGCGGCTGGATAATCATCGGCAAGACGTTCTGAGCCCCGGTCGCTCGGCCTCGCGCTGCGCGCGTAGACGGACAGCGGCGCGGCCCATCGTCCGCTGCGGGCCCGCGCGCGCAGCCTGTACACTGCTCCTTGCTATCCACGCCGGCCGCGCGCCGGCGCCGCGTTACTTTCCGGAGCAGCCGATGTCCCAGGTTCCCGCGCCGCGCCGCGCCAATCGCCTCGCCGGCGAGCAGTCACCGTATCTACTGCAGCATCGCTACAACCCCGTGGACTGGTATCCATGGGGCGAGGAGGCTTTTACGCGCGCGCTGCGCGAAGACAAGCCGATGTTTCTGAGCATCGGCTACTCGACCTGTCACTGGTGTCACGTCATGGAGCGCGAGTCTTTCGAGGACGCGCGCATCGCCGATTTCCTCAATGCGCATTTCGTCTGCATCAAGGTCGATCGCGAGGAGCGGCCGGACGTCGACAAGATCTACATGAGCTTTCTGCAGGCGACGAGCCGCGGCGGCGGCTGGCCGCTGAACGCCTTCCTGACGCCGGATCGGCGCCCCTTTTTCGCCGGCACCTACTGGCCGCCCGAACCGCGTCACGGGCGCCCGTCCTTTCTGCAGGTGATCGATCAGATCGCGGACACCTGGCGCGATCACCGCGCGGACGTGCTGGCCTCGGCCGCCGAGATCCACGCCCGCCTCGCCGAGCTCACGGCGCGTGAGGCCGTCGGCGGCCCGGTGCTGACGCCGGCCAGTCTCCCCGCCGTATTGCCGGCGCTGAAGGAGGATTACGACGAGGCGCACGGCGGGTTCGGCGGCGCGCCGAAGTTTCCGCTGCCGACGCATCCGTCGCTGCTGCTGCGCCTGGGCCTGCGCGAAGGCGACATGGAAGCGATGCGCATGGTGCTCGACACCTGCACGAAGATGGCCGCCGGCGGCATCCACGATCAGATCGGCGGCGGCTTCGCGCGCTACGCCGTCGACGCCGCCTGGCGGGTGCCGCACTTCGAAAAGATGCTCTACGACAACGCGCTGCTGCTCGATCTCTATCTCGACTGCTACCTCGTCAGCGGCGATCCGCGCCACGCGGAAGTCGCGCGCGACATCGTCGCCTACGTGCTGCGTGATCTGAGGCAGGCCGACGGCGGCTTCCTGTCGGCCGAGGACGCCGACAGCGAAGGCAAGGAAGGAAAGTTCTACTGCTGGACGCGCGAGGAGCTGCAGCAAGTCCTGGAACCGGCCGAGTTCGAGCTCGCCGAGCGCGTCTACGGCATCACGGCGGAAGGCAATTTCCTCGACCACAGCGATCCCGCGCCGCTGCGCGGCCAGCACGTGCTGGCCGTCGTCTCGCCGCCGCGCGACGCGCGCGAGGCGGCATTACTCGAAGCCGTGCGCGCGAAGCTGCTGCGCGCGCGCAGCGGCCGCGTGCGCCCGCATCGCGACGACAAGGTGCTCGCGTCGTGGAACGGCCTGATGCTCGGCGCGCTCGCGCGCGCGGCGGCGAGCTTCGACCAGCCGGCCTGGCGCGCCGCGGCGGCGGCGAACTACGACTTCCTGCGCGAGCGGCTGTGGGACGCGGCGAGCGGCGTGCTCCATCACCGCTGGCGCGGCGGCGAGCGCGATGCAACGCAGCTCTGCGTCGCCTATGCCGGCGTTTTGCACGGCGTCGTCGAGCTGTACCAGACGACGCTGGAGCCGGCGCAGCTCGACTTCGCGATCGCGATCGCCGACGGACTGATCGCGCGCTTCTTCGACGCCGAGCACGGGGGATTCTGGCAGAGCGCGGCCGGGGCTTCGGATCTGATCTTGCGCGTCAAGGACGATCACGACGGCGCCGAGCCGTCCGGCAACTCATTGGCGACGCTCGCGCTCGCGAAGCTCGCGGCGATCACCGATCGCAGCGACTACGCGGCGGCCGCCGAGCGCACGCTCGGCCTCTTCGCAGATCAGATGATGCAGATGCCGCGCGCGATGACCTGCCTGTGGCAGGCGGCCGCGTTCAGCTTGACGCCGACCCTGCGCGTCGTCGTCGCCGGTGATCCGCAGGCGGCGGACACCCAGGCGCTGCTCGCCGCCGTGCACGACGTCTATCGCCCCTACTGCGTGGTGCTCGGCACGCAGGGCAGCGTCGAGAGCTTCGCGCGCACGCTGCCGCCGATCGACGGCCGCGCGACGGTCTATCTGTGCACCGGCGCCGCCTGCCAGCCGCCGACGCAGGACGCGGCGACGGTGAAACAGATGCTGATCGCGCACGCCACCGAGGACGCCGCCGCGCTGCCCTAGCGCGAGCCCGCCTCTTCGTCGCCCGGATAGCGCAGCGAATCCGGGGAAGCGGTGCTTGCCGAACCGATACCGCGACACGAAGGCGCAGTGACCAGGTTTAGATGATCTAGATCGGCGAGCTCCGATCCCGGATTCGCTGCGCTCATCCGGGCTACAGGGACTACAGGAACGGTGCCGTCGGGTGCGCTGGCCCGGCTCCGCGACGCGCGCTGGCAACGCGCGCGGCACGCGACATAATGGACGTCCCCTGCAGTCCCGGATGACCGCGCATGATTCCTTTCTCGATCCTCGATCTCGCCCCGATCGCCGCCGGCAGCAGCGCGGCGGACGCCTTGCGTCATACCTTGGACCTCGCGCGGCACGCCGAGCGCTGGGGCTATCGTCGCTACTGGCTCGCCGAGCATCACAACATTCCCGGCATCGCGAGCGCGGCGACCGCGGTGGCGATCGGCCACGTCGCGGGCGGCACCGAGCACATTCGCGTCGGTGCCGGCGGGATCATGCTGCCGAACCACTCGCCGCTGGTGATCGCCGAGCAGTTCGGCACGCTCGAATGCCTCTATCCCGGCCGCATTGATCTCGGCCTCGGTCGCGCGCCCGGCGCCGATCAGCGCACCGCTCGCGCACTGCGTCGCGATCTCGTTGCGGGCGCGGAGCGCTTTCCGCAGGACGTGCTCGAGCTGCAGGCGCTGCTGGGGCCCGTGCAGGCCGATCAGGCGATCGTCGCGGTGCCCGGGGCAGGCACCGAGGTGCCGCTTTGGATCCTCGGCTCCAGCCTCTTCGGCGCACAGCTCGCCGCGGCGCTGGGTCTGCCCTTCGCCTTCGCCTCGCATTTCGCACCGGACGCGCTGCGCGAGGCGCTGCACGTCTACCGCACGCAGTTCCAGCCCTCGCGTCAGCTCGCGGCGCCTTATGCCATGGCCGGCTGCAACGTATTCGCGGCCGACAGCGAGGCGGAAGCGGCGCGGCTGTTCACCTCGCTGCAGCAGCAGTTCACGCATCTCTATCGCGGCCATCCGCTGCAGGTACAGCCGCCGCGCGAGGACATGGACGGCTTCTGGCTGCCGTCCGAAAAGGCGGCCGTCGATCACACGCTGCGCTATGCCATCGTCGGCGATCCGGACACCGTGCGTGAGAAGCTCGCGGACTTCATCGCGCTGACGGGCGTCGACGAGCTGATGATCACGGCCTCGATCTACGATCATCGCGCGCGGCTGCGCTCCTTCGAGATCGCGATGGACGCGCAGCGCGCGCTGGCCGCCGCGGCGTGAAGGATGTCGGGGGCCATCCGATGGGCTGTCTTGCCACAGAGAGCACCGAGAACACAGAGGAAGAGAGAATGGGGCGTGCCCCTTCCGATCGTTCCATCCCCGGCTGGAAAGCGACTGAATTTGCGCTATGCGCGGTCACGGAGAACACGGATATGCCCTCCGTGGCTAGATTCTCTTCATTTCCCCGCTAAACGAAGGCACTAAGCCCGAATCAGGGCGAGGACTTCGTCGCGATGCCGCGCCATCTCGGCGGCGTTCGCCGCTTCGAGATTCAGCCGCACCAGCGGCTCGGTGTTCGAGGCGCGCACGTTGAACCACCAGTCCGGATACTCGACCGTGAGCCCGTCGAGCTCGGTGAGGCGGGCGTCAGCATAGGCCTTGCGCAGGCGAGCGAGGACGGCGTCGACGTCGGCGACCTTGGAGTTGATTTCACCGCTGGGCGCGTAGCGACGCAGCGGGGCGATCAGCGCGGACAGCGGAAGCTGCGCGGCGCTGACGAGATTCGCGACGTAGATCACCGCGAGCGCGGAGGATTCGGTGAAGTAATTCTCGCGGAAGTAGTAATGGCCGGACAGCTCGCCGGCGAACAGGGCATCGGCGTCGCGCATCTGGCGCTTGATGAAGGCATGACCGACGCGCGACATCATCGGCGTGCCGCCGCTCTCGGCGATCGCTTCGGCAACGGCCTTGCTGCTGCGCAGGTCGTAGAAAATGACGCCTTTCTGCTTTTTCAGCAGCGTCTGCGCGATCAGCGCGGTGACCAGATCCATGGGCACGATTTCGCCGCGCTCGTCGACGAAGCCGACGCGATCGGCGTCGCCGTCGAAAGCGATGCCGAAATCGAAGGGCCCTTCGGATCCGATCAGATGCCGCAAGGGTTCCAGCGTCTCGTGATCGAGCGGATTCGCCTCGTGATTAGGAAAGTCGCCGTCGAGGGTGTCGAACAGCGCGCGCGTCGCGAACAAACCTTCGAGCGCGCGGGCTTCGACGATGCCCATCGCGTTCGCATAGTCGACGGCGATGCGCAAGGGGCGCTTGATGTCCGCGAAACTGCGGATGTGCGCGATGTAGGCGGGCGCGATGTCGTACTGCGTGATCTCGCCGGCCTGCGCGGCGAGCGGCTCGAAGACATTGGCGGTGACGATCCCCGCGATCGCCTCGATGCCGGTCGGCCCGCTGATCGGGATCGCCTGCTCGCGGCACATCTTCATGCCGTTCCATTCGCCGGGGTTATGCGAGGCGGTGATCATGATGCTTGCGTCGGCCCCGAGGCTGCCGTTCGCGTAGTAGCACATCGGCGTGCTGCAGATCCCGAGATCGATGACGTCCGCGCCCTGCTGCGTCACGCCGCGCGCGAGCGCCTCGAACATCGCCGGCGAATGGGCCCGCATGTCGCGGCCGATGACGACCTTGCGGCAGTCGAGGAAGTCGACGAAGGCGCGCCCGATGCGCGTCGCAAGCTCGTCGGTGAGCGTCTCGCCGTAGACGCCGCGGATGTCGTAAGCCTTGAAGATGCCGGCCATTGGTGCAGTGCTCCGTAGAAGATGCCGGCCATTATACGAAGCCGATGCGGCGCTGCGATGGCGGCGCTGCGCTCGGCGCCGGGCAGGCGTCGCAAAACTGTCCATGCCGGGCGCGCCCCATGAACTTCGACGCCAGGCGGCCGGACTCAGGTTTGAATACTCAAGGAAACTCCGAACAAGTCCATCCTGGACTTGTTCGGAGACGGCGAGCCTGAAGCAAGTTCCGGCTCGCCTCCGCGAATCATGATTCGCGAGCGGGCCATCCATAGTTTGCAGGAACTCTGCTTTTGCAGAGATTCCTTAATCTTTGCGTTGCCTGGCGCTCCGCGGGCGCATACAGTGCGGTCAAGGTCGAACGCAAGCCGACGCATCTGTCAATCGGCAGCGACGCACGATCGCACACACCGGACTCAGCAGAGGGGAGCTTATGCACATCAGGAAGTATGATTTCGACTACAGCCGGCGCTATTTCATGGACAAGGTGGCGCGCGGCATCGGCGGTGCGGGGGTGCTGACGTCGCTGTGGCCGCTGATCTGCGAGTCCGGTGACATTTCCAAGGCCTATCCGGATGAGCTCCTCGACATCGGGCTGTTCACCAAGGGCAAGCTGAAGGTCGGTGACGAGATCACCGCCGACAACATCGATCTGGTCAAGGACATCGTCGATCCGATGCTCTACCAGGAAGTGAAGCAGCTCGGACGCAAGTTCTTCATCATGCCGACCGACACGGACGTGTCGACGATGTTCCCGCCGAAGTTCCTCGAAGCGACGATCCGCAACCAGGGCCAGGCGATGTTCGACGAGACCGGCAACGTCACGACCAAGGACGGCAAGCCTTGGATCGGCGGCCTGCCGTTTCCCGACCCCAAAGACGGGCTCGAGCTGATCTCGAACCTCACCTTGAGCTGGGGTCGCCACGACCAGGCGATGTACGCGGTCCCGATGTTCGCGCTCGATGCCGAAGGCACGGTGCTGTACAGCTACGACTTCGTGTGGGCCGAGCAGAACACGGCCGGTCTCGTCGACAATCCCGACGGGCCTTATCTGAAGGGTTACGAAGGCAAGCTGCGCCTGCAGTCGACCTGGTTCACCGCGCCGAACGACGTCAAAGGCACGGCTTTCGTCAACATCTGGCCCTATGACCAGCGCGAATATCCCGATCTGTTCGGCTACATCCCGGCCTTCAAACGCGTGCGTCGTTTCCCGACCAATCAGCGCTTCGAGCCGCTGGTACCGGGCATCAACCTATTCCTGTCCGATGCCTGGGCCGCGGGCGATCCGATGCTGACCTGGGGCAACTACAAGATCGTCGGTCGCCAGCCTTTCCTCGGCTCGATGCACGGACAGTGGCAGGGCGACGCGCCGAACTGGGGTTATCCGCTGATCGGCGGGCCGAAGAACAACACCTTCATGTACGTCGGCAAGTCGCTGATTCCGGAAGTGCTGGTGCTCGAGGCCGAGCCCACCGGCTATCCGCGCGCGCCGGTCAGCAAGAAGCGCGTCTACATCGACGCCCGCATGCTGACCTATCCGCAGATGCTGACCTTCGATCGACGCGGCGATCTGTGGAAGTCCTTCGAGCCCGGCTTCAGCCAGTACAAGAAGGGCGACAAGGTCGCGATGGCGGGCAAGGACATTGCGTGGAGTTGGAACTGGGTGATCAGCAACGACATCCAGTCCCAGCGCATCACGCGTTTCCACCAGGCGGAAAGCTGTGCCGGCGGTTGGAAGTCGCAGTGGAACATGCACGACGACGTCATCAACAAATACATGACGGTGCAGGCGATGCAGCGACTCGGGACCTGAGGCCGCGCAGCGCCGGAGTAGCGAAGCGGCCGGCGCATGCCGGCCTTCGTTTCGAGAGCGGCACACGGCGATCGACAAGGCGAGCGCCGCAAATGACAAACCCCGCCGAGGCGGGGTTTGCCGGTTCCTGGCACTCACAGAACGGAGGCGGTGTTCGTCACCCGGCTTGCCCCGTGGGCGAATGGCGCAAGGCTCATTGGCGCTTGCCGGTTCGGATGAATTCGCTGCGGGTATCGTACGCTGCCCGCTTCGGCTCACCCATCGGCTCCGTGCTTCAGCGTGTGCGATATGCCCATCGCACTGGGTTCGATTCACAGTCTAGTCCGCGATGAGCCGATCGCAAGGTGCACTCTGGATCGAAATGTGTCAGGTGTAGGTTATAAGATGCGCGGCCGCGCGACGCGGATGCGGCCGCGGTTCTTGCGCGAAGACAGGCGCTTCACCGATGTGAGCGACGGGCGCGGATGTGGCAGCGGTAGCGTCGGCGGCATCGGGCGTGGCTCGCGATCGAGGCCGGGACGCCGGCCTGGTGGATACGCGCATCGATGCGCAGGCGATGGACGAGCATGAGCATCGCAGCGGAGCTGCTGGAGGCGATCGAACGCATGGCGTCGCGGCTCGCGCTGCCGCCGGTGGCCGAGGTTTATGTGCCGGACGCGCAGCCGGCCGCGCATCGTGACGCGGAGTTCGGCCTCGTCGCCCTGGCCGAGGGCAGCGCCGGCTTCTATTACGCCTGGCTCGGTGCGAGCCAGGCCGGCATGGCGGCCCGTTACGCCGCGGAAGACTTCGCCGGCACGAGCCCGCTCGCGCTTGCCCGTCGCCTCGCCCGCGACGACGACGCCGAACGTTCGCTCGCGCTCGCCGCGATCGGCGCGCTGACCACCCACCTGCATCGCCGCGCCGGCTACCTGCCGCCCGCGGCGCAGGACTCGATGGCCGGCATCGCCTGCACGCGCGGCGGCCATCTCGGCATGATCGGAAACTTTTCACCGCTGGTGCGGCGGGCGCGCGCCGCCGGCATGCGCGTGACCGTGATCGAACGCAAACCGCAGATGTGCTGCGAAGAAGACGGGCTTTCGATCACGCTCGATCCGAGCGCGCTCGCCTCGTGCGATGCGATCATCGTGACCGGCGCGACGCTGATCAACGACAGCCTCGACGGCATGCTCGAGCACTGCCGGCACGCGCGCCGCGTGGTGCTCCTCGGTCCGACCGCGGGCGTGCTGCCGCAGGTGCTGTTCGGTCGCGGCATCGCGGCGCTCGGCGGCCTCGAAATCCTCGATGCGCCCCGCGCGCTCGCCCGCCTGCGGGCCGGTGAGAAGCTCGGTGATGCCGCGCGGCGCTATCTGATCGAAGCGAGCGACTATCCGTCCTTCGATGCGCTGCTCGCGCGCTGCTGAGGATCGAAGCGTGCGGCGAGAAAATCGATCAGGACGCGCTGCCTGAGCGCGAGGTGGCGGCGGTGCGGATACACCGCCCAGATCCCGCGCGGCGCCGTCGCGAATTCGCTCAGCAGCGGCCGCAGTCGACCCGCCGCGACATGCGCATCGGCGACGAAATCCGGGGCGAGCGCGATGCCGTCGCCGGCCACCGCGAGATCGCAGGCGGCACGCGCGCTGTTGACGGCAAAGCGTCCCGACACGCGCACGCTCGTGCGCCGACCTCCGAGTTCGAAGGGCCACGTCGCCGGCTGCCGCATGTTGGTGTCGACGATGCAAGCGTGGCGCAGGAGATCGCCGGGCTCGCGCGGCTGGCCGTGACGCGCCAGGTAATCGGGGCAGGCGCAGACGACCAGGCGCATGTCGGCGAGGCGCCGCGCGACGAGCGTCGAGTCCGGCAGATCGGCGACGCGGATCGCGAGGTCGTAGCGGTCCTCGACGAGGTCGACGAAGCGATCGGTCAACGTGAGATCGATCTCGATCGCCGGGTACTGCGTGCCGAAGGCGTGCAGGGCCGGGATCAGGAACAGCTCGCCGAAAGTGTGGGGCCCGGCGAGCCGCAGCCTGCCGCGCGGCACGGCCTGCGCCTCGCGGGCGCTGCCTTCGAGCTCGTCGAGATCGGCGAGGAGCTGGACGCAGCGCGCGTGGTAGCTGCGGCCGAGCTCGGTGAGGCTGACCCGGCGCGTCGTGCGGTTCAGCAGGCGCGCACCGAGATGGCTCTCGAGATCGGCGACCAGCCTGCTGACGACGGCCTTCGAGCGCCCCAACTGACGCGCCGCGGTGGAGAAGCTGCCGCTGTCGGCCACGGCGCGGAAGGCGAGCATCGCTTGCAGGCGGTCCATGGGGCCGATTGTTTCGAATACCGAAACGAGATGTTTCAAGTTTTGCAGATTGTACGGTCATACGGCGCCTCACGATAATCGCGTCCATGCCAACCCGCCCCGTAGCGCCTGCGGCGTCCCGTCCGCTGCCTAGCCTCTTCGTGTCGCACGGCGCGCCGACGCTCGCACTCGACGACGGGCCGGCGCGGCGCTTCCTCACCGGGCTGGGCGCGCGTCTGGCCCGGCCGCGGGCCGTGCTCGCGATATCGGCGCACTGGGCAGCGGACGAGCTCCGCGTGACGGCGGCGCCGTCGCCGCCGACGATGCACGACTTCTTCGGCTTTCCCGCGGCGCTGTACGCGCTGCGCTACCCGGCGCCCGGCGCGCCCGCGCTCGCCGCGCGGATCGCGGGCCTGCTGGAGGCGGCGGGCTATTCGGTGCATCTCGATGTCGATCGCGGCTATGACCACGGCGCTTGGGTGCCGCTCAGCCTTCTGTATCCCGCGGCCGACGTCCCGGTGCTGCAACTGTCGATCGGTGCCGCGAAATCGTCTGCCTGGCACTGGCAGCTCGGCCGCAGCCTGCGGCCGCTCCGCGATGAGGGCGTGCTCGTCCTCGGCTCCGGTTCGATGACGCACAACCTCGCGGACTTTCGCCGCTTCCGCGATGACGTCGAGCACGCGGTCGAGCCTTACGCCGAAGCCTTCACCACCTGGTTCGCGCAGCGGCTCGCGGCGCGCGAGCTCGATGCGCTGCTCGCCTGGCGCGAGCTCGCGCCGGAGGCGGCGCGCGCGCATCCCAGCGACGAGCATCTGCTGCCCTTGTTCGTCGCGCTCGGCGCGGCCGGTGTCGCGTGGTCGGCGCAGCGGCTTCACTGCGGTTTCATGCATGGCGCGATCGCCATGGACGCTTATCTGTTCCAGTCGGGATCGGCGGTGGGATGACGTCGCCGATCCCGTCCAATGCGTAAACAAGAGGAGAACGACATGTTCGTGAAGAGCACGGTGCTGGCGGGTCTGGCCGGCGGGATCGCGATGGCGCTGACGGGGACGGCACGGGCGGCCGAGTATGCGATCGATCCGACGCACTCGTTCGTCGAATTCAAGATTCAGCATCTCGGCTATAGCTGGATGTACGGCCGCTTCAACGGCGTGAGCGGCAGCTTCGAGTACGACGCGGACAAGCCGGGCGAGAGCGCGGCCGAGGTCGTCGTCGACACTAAGACCATCGACACCAACCACGCCGAGCGCGACAAGCATCTGCGCAGCGGCGACTTCCTCGATGTCGATAAATTTCCCAAAGCCACGTTCAAGAGCACCGGCTACACGGGCGACGCGAACGGCGGCAAGCTCGCCGGCGTGCTGACGGTGCACGGCGTCGAGAAGCCGGTCGAGATCGATCTGAAGAAAGTCGGCGAAGGCCCGGATCCCTGGGGCGGCTATCGCGCGGGCTTCGTCGGCACCTACAAGATGACGCGCAAGGATTTCGGCATCGACTTCGATCTCGGCCCGGCCTCGACGAGCCTCGATCTCGAGATCGGCATCGAGGGGATCAAAAAGAAGTGAGCGCGTGAGGATCCCGGGTTCCGCTACGCTGCACCCGGGCTACGAGGCGCAACCGGCCTTTCGTAGCCCGGGTGGAGCGCGCAGCGCGCAACCCGGAATCTTCGAGGGCGTTCGAGCGCGAGCTCGTAGATTGGGCCGACGAAGGAAGCCCAACGTTCGGCGCCCGATGTTGGGCTTCCTTCGTCAGCCCAACCTACAGCCGTTCTCGTAGCCCGGATGAAGCGCAGCGAATCCGGGGTCGAACTTCCCACACGCGGCGCGCTTGCCAACCGCAGATCCCGGATTCGCTGCGCTTCCGGGCTACGGGGCTGGTGCAGCGAGTGAGCTCAGTGCGTAGTCGTCAGAAAGCCCTGCACCATCGCGGCCAGCGCCGCGGGCTGCTCGAGCTGCACGCCGTGGCCGGCGCCGGCGAGCTGCGCGAGCTTCGCGCCTGCGATCCGCGATTGCCACGCCGGGCCGTGCGCCGCCGTCACGATCTTGTCTTCGCTGCTGGTGACAACGAGCGTCGGCGCGTTGATGCGGCCGAGCCGGCGCTTCACGCCCGTGTCCGGGATCGGCCACAGGAACTTCGCGCTCGCGCGCAGGTTCAGCAGCTCCTCGACGTGCGCGTCCATCTTGTCGCGATCCCCGATCAGCAGATCTTCGCGGCCCTTGGGATTGGCGAACTGCACGCGCGAGGGGAAGCCCGGATGCTGCGCGAAGGGGTCCTCGCCCGCCGCGTCCTCGAGCCACAGCCCGATCGGATTGACCAGCACGAGCTTCCTCACGCGCGCGGGCTGGATCGCGGCGAGCTCCGCCGCCATCCAGGCGCCGATGCTGACGCCGACCACGTGCGCCGCATCGATGCCGAGGGTGTCGAGCAAATCGACGTTGTGCAGCGTGATGTCGAGCGGGCCGGGATCGATGCGCGGCAGATCGTCCTTCGCAGGACCCCAGCCCGGCGCATAGGGCGCGATCACCTCGTAGCGCGCGGCCAGCGCCTCGAGCACGGGCTCGAAACCGGTCAGCCCCAGCATGTGATGCAGATACAGCAGCGGCTCACCCTGGCCCGCGCGGTAGTAGTGGACGTTCAGACGCTCGGGTCCGATGGACAAGGTTTGCAGATTCATCAGCGGGCCCTCGCGACCTGGGCCGGCGCGGCGGCCGGCAGGTCCGACATCGTCACCGGGCGCGGCACCGCGCGCTCTTCACGCGGCATCGGCTTCGGCGACCAGTGATCCTCGTACTCGTTCCAGATCGGCCGCACGCGCGGCATCACGCGCTGCGCGAACATCTCGGTCGAGTAGCGGCAGAGCTCGTTCGGCATGTCGCCGAAGTGCAGCAGGCAGACGATGTGGCCGACCTTGAGGTTCTTCGACACGCGCTCCATCTGCTCGCAGACCGAATCCGGACTGCCGGCGACGATGTAGCCTTTCTCGATCATCTCCTCCCACGACAGCGCGGCGGCCTGATTCAGCGCGGACGACTGGCCGGCCATCTGCGTCTGCAGGCCGGCGCGGATCGTCGGCTCGGTGCGATAGCCCGGGGCGTCGGCGAAGCCCGGATACACGTGCAGGCAGCGCGAGAAGAAGTAGCGCGCGTGCTTCTCGTACAGCCGCTTCGCCTCGGCGTCGGTTTCGGCGACGCAGATCTGCTGGGCAAAGGCCGCCTGATACGGGTTGAAGGCGCAGCCGAGCTCCTCCATGCGGCGCCAGAAGCCTTCCATGAGCTGCTGGCCGCGGATGTAGCCGCTGAACGAGAGATAGCTGTAGTTGTAGTTGTGCTGGGCGCAGAAATCCCAGGTCTCCACCGAGCCGCCGCCGGGCACCCAGATCGGCGGCGGCGTCTGGATCGGCCGCGGCCACAGGTTCACGTAGCGCAGCTTGTAGTGCTTGCCGTTCCACGCGAAGACGTCCGGATCGGACCAGGCGCGGCGGATCAAGTCGTGCGCTTCGTGATACTGCTCGCGCAGGGTCGCCGGGTTCACGCCGCAGGCATAGTTGTCGTCCATCGAGCTGCCGACCGGGAAGCCCGCGATCAGCCGGCCGCCGGAAATGCAGTCGATCATCGCCATTTCTTCGGCAACGCGCGTCGGCGGGTCGTACAGCGCGAGCGATTGGCCGAGCAGCAGAATCGAGGCCTCGCGCGTGCGGCGGGCCAGGGTCGCCGCCATGAGCTGCGGTGAAGGCATCAGGCCGTAGGCGTTCTGGTGATGCTCGTTGATGCCGAGTCCGTCGTAACCGAGGTCCTCGGCGAACTCGAGGAGATCGAGATAGTCGTTGTAGACGCGGTTGGCCTTGCGCGCATCGAACAGGCGCGAGTCGACGTCGACCCACACGCTGCGATGTTTCTCCGTGAAATCATCGGGCAGATAGGGCCAGGGCATCAGATTGAACCAGTGGAACTTCATCGCGGCACTCCTTGGACGGAAAAGGGCGCGGCGCTCCTCGCGCCTCGTCGCGGGAGCTTAGCCAGCGCCCCGCGGCGCCGGTGAGGCGCCAGCCTGCCAATTTCTGGTCATTTCATGCCACGCCGCGCGCCCCACCGGTCGATCGCAAACGCGCCGTCGTTCGGGTGCAGCCTAGCGGCGCTCGGGATCGGCCTGCGCTCGGACGCCGTCGAAGATCCCGGGTTACGAGAGGCAGGAGCGATCGCGAAGGCGTCGTAGCCCGGGTGCAGCGTAGCGGAACCCGGGATCCCCCGTGCGCGAATGCCGTCGGAGATCCCGAGTCCCGCGAGCGGCCGCGGATCAGCGGCCCAGATTGCTGCCGAGCATCCAGCCCGCGACCGCGCCGGCGGCGGTGGCGGCGGCGCGGCCGCTGCCGTGACCGACCTGGGAGCCCAGGAAGCCGCCCGCTGCGCCCAGCACCGCGGCCGACAGCACGCGGTTGCCGCTGCCGTAACTGCCGCCATAGGCATATGACGGCGCCGGCACGTAGGCCTGCGGCGGCTGATAAACCACCGGCTGCTCGATCACGCGCTCGACGACCACCGGCGGGGGCTGGTGATACACGACGAACGGCGGCGGCGCGTAGTGGACGGGCGCAGGCTGGCGCCAGTGACGCTGCGCATGGCGCGCGTCGTGGCGCCCGTCGCGATAACCGTCGCTGTAACCGTGGCCGTAGGCAGGGCCGCCGTGCCAGCGATAATCGTTGGCCTGCGCCGCGGCGGCGCCGAAACCGGCGAACAGAAACAGAAGACCCGCACCGGCCGCCCGCGCGCGGCGGAGGCCGTGCTTCTTCACCGTGGTGTGAGCGACGAGATTCTTCATGGCGCATTCCTTTCGGTTCGTTTCGTCCGTCGTCCGCTGCCACCTCGGCCGCGGTCCTGCGTCGGACACGGTCCCGACTCTGCGCCGCTGCCACTTAACCGCGAATTAACGCCGCGCCTCTTAACGCCGCGCCTCGATGCGCGAGCGGCGCCATGCGTCACGCCGCGCGCGTTACAATGCGTTACATGAGCAGATTCCACGCCGTTTACCATCTCCGCTGTGCGGCTGCCGACGTCGATGCGCGCGCGCAGGCGCTCGCGCTGGAGCAGAGCATCGAGATGCCGCTCGCGCCCGTCACGAACGACTACGTGCGCGAGGAAATCGTCGCGCGGGTCGAAGGCTGCGCGGAGATCGCAGCGGGAGTACACGCAGTGACGCTCTCGCTCGCGACGGCGACGGCCGGCGGCGAGATCGGCCAGGCGATGAACATGCTGTTCGGCAATTGCTCGCTGCAGGACGACGTCACGCTCGTCGATGTCGCCTTGCCGGACGATTTTCTCGCCGGCTTCCGCGGCCCGCGCTTCGGTCTGCAGGGCATGCGCGAGCTCGTCGGTGCCTGGGCCCGCGCGATGACGATGACGGCCTTGAAGCCGCAGGGCCTGCCGCCCGCCGAGCTCGCGGCGCTGTGCGAGACCTTCGCGCGCGCCGGCCTCGACATCATCAAGGACGATCACGGCATCGCGAATCAGGCTTACTCGCCGTTCGCCGCGCGCGTCGCCGCCTGCCAGGCCGCGGTGCGACGGGCGAACGCCGCGACCGGCGGCCGCAGCGTCTATGCGCCCTCGCTGTCGGGCGGTCCGCGGCAGCTTCGCGAGCAACTGCGCATCGTGCGCGAGGAGGGCGTCGGCATGGTGCTCGCGTGTCCGATGCTGATGGGCCTGGCCTGCTTCGCCGAGCTCGTCGACGAGCTGCCTTGTCCCGTGCTCGCCCATCCCGCGCTCGGCGGCGCCTCGCGCATCGCGCCGCCGCTGTTGTTCGGCCGCCTGTTCCGTCTGCTCGGTGCTGACGCGACGATCTTTCCGAACTACGGCGGGCGCTTCAGCTACAGCCGCGCGATCTGCGAAGCCCTTGCTCATGCCGGTCGCGCACCGTGGCGTGATTTTCGTCCCTGCACGCCGGTGCCGGCCGGCGGCATGAGCGTCGAGCGGGTGGCTGAAATGCTCGAAGTCTACGGTCGCGACGTGTGCCTGCTGATCGGCGGCAATCTGCTCGCCGCCGGCACCGAGCTGCCGGCGCGCAGCCGCGCCTTCGTCGACGCGGTGCGGCGCTTGTCGAGCGCGCAAGAGGAGAAATCCCGATGAACGAGGTGCATCGCAGTCGGCGCGCGGCCGGCCGCTGGCAGAACGTGGACGTGCTCGAATACAAGGAGGACGGCAGCGCGCCGTTTCGCGAGGTCACGCGCCAGGTGCTGTTCGAGGATCCCGCGCTCGCCTGCCAGCTACGCTATTTCGAAGTCGCCCCGAACGGCCACACGACGCTCGAGCGCCACGCCCACGTGCACGCGGTGATGATCCTGCGCGGCCGCGGCGAATGCCTGGTCGGCGATGAAGTCTTCGCGATCGGCGAGCACGATCTGGTGCAGGTGCCGCCGCTGCGCTGGCATCAGTTCCGCGCGGCAGCGGATGCGCCGCTCGGCTTCCTGTGTCTCGTCAACGCCGAGCGCGATCGGCCGCAGCTCCCGAACGCGGACGATCTCGCCGCCCTGCGCGCGGATCCCAAGCGCGCGGCCTTCATCCGCGTCTGAAGAAGTCTCGAGCAGCTTTCATCGCGCGGCGCTGCGCGCGAGGCGCCCCGCCCCGGGCAAGGTCTCGAGGCGCGCGTCGTCGATGTCATCGGCGGCAATTACGTGCCGACGCTCCTGGGCACTGAGCGGCTCGCGCGCGTCGATCTGACGCGCGAGCACGGCGAGCGTCGCTTCGGACGCGTCCGTGCCGGCGGCCTGCCGCGCGGCGATGCGCGCTTCGAGCGTCGCGCGCGGCGCCGCGCAGTCGAGGATCACGAAGTCGACGCCGAGGCGTCGCGCCAGCGCGGCAAAGGGCGCGCGGCGCGCGGCGGCGAGAAAGCTCGCGTCGACGATCACCGAGCAAGCGTGGCCGAGTAGCTGCTCGGCGAGCTGCAGCAGGCGCTCGTAGGTCGCGTCGGTGTGTGCGCGATCGTAGAGATCCGCGTCCAGCGCGCTGTGGCTGGCCGCCGTCGCCGCGAGCCCGGCGCGGCGCTTGCGCTCGACGTCGGAACGCAGGTGGACGAAGCCGCGCGCGCTCGCGAGGCGGCGCGCGAGCCAGGATTTGCCGCTGCCCGACACGCCGTGCGTCAGATACAGCGCGGGCGCGCCGCGCGGGGCGAGATAGCGCCGCGCGAGCGCGAGATGGCGCGCGGCGCGCGTGCGCGCGGCCCGATCCGCGGCATCGCCGCTGCCGTCGCTGGACAGGCAGGCGACCTTCGCGCGCACGACGCTGCGATAGAGAAGGTAGTAGTCGAGCACCGCGAACAGGCCGTAGTCGCCGCCGCTCGCGAGATAGTCGTTCAGCAGCGCGTTGGCGAGCGTCTCGTGTCCGCGCACGTCGAAATCCATCAACGGGAAGGCGAGATCGCTCGCGGTATCGATGTAGCGCAGCTCGTCGTCGAACTCGATGCAGTCGAAGGCCTGCCAGCGTCCCTCGTAGCGCACGAGATTGCTCAAATGCAGATCGCCGTGACAGTCGCGGACGTGACCGGCCTGCAGGCGATCCTCGAAGGCGGCGACCTTTGCCGCGAAGGCCGCTTCGAGCTCGCGCAGGAATGCGGGCAAATCGGGCACGAAGGACGCGAGGACCTCCAGACCGGCGAGGAGCTGGCTGCGCACCAGCGGCGGCGTGCCGTGGCGACCCGCCGCCGGCGCGCCCGCGGCGTGCGCGTGCGTCTCGGCCAGGGCACGCGCGATCGCCGCGACGTCCGCGGCGTCGACGCGGCCGTCTTCCAGCGCCACGTCGAGCCGCTGATCGGTCGCGAAGCGCCGCATGCGCAGCGTCCATTCGATGACGGGACCGGTACCGCCGAGCGTCGGTCCCGCCGTCACCGGCAGCACGTCGAGGTAGAGGCCGGGCGCATGGCGCGCGTTCAGCGCGAGCTCGAGCTCGCAGTAGTGGCGGCGCCGATCGAGCGTGGTGTAGTCGAGGAAGCCGAAGTCGACCGGTTTCTTGAATTTGTAGGCGTAATCGCCGGCGAGGAGCACCGTCGAGATATGGGTCTCGAAGCGCTCGATGTTGTCGCCGCGCGCCGCGAACTGTGCGGCGAGCGCATCGACGAGGGACGCGAGCGCGTCGCTGCCGCGCGCCGCCGTCATCGTATCCGCCTCGGCGCCGCGCCGGCCTGCGGCCGGCGGCAGCCGCGTGAGCGCTCTGCGATCGACGTGCTGTCCACTCCCATCACTCGCTCCCCGCTGTCCGCTTGGCCCGCGCGGGCTTGCGCCGTTTTCGGATCGGCGCCGCCGGCGTCGATGCCAACCGTAGCGCGCATGGGCGCGTGCGACCAGAGCGGCGCCCGCGGCGCGTGACGATGTCCGGCACGGCCGGGACCGGGAAGGAGGCGGGGAGCGCCGGCGGCGCTCCCCGTAAGCGGCGGGCGATCAGCCCTTCGCGCGCAGGCGGGCGAGATTGCCGCCGCCGATCTTGTCGGTGAAGTTCGGCCACACCTTTTCGGTGAGGAGCTTCAGGCTCTTCATGCACGCGGCCTGCGGCATGTGGTTGTAGATGAACATCCAGAAGTAGTCGACCGGCAGCTCCTTCAGCAGCTTCTCCATCTTGCGGTTGACGGTGTCCGGGCTGCCGTGGATGACGAGGCCGCGCTCCCACAGCGCCTCGAAGGTCGCCGGCGGATCGAAGGGGCCTTCGCCCGGGCCCGCGATCGCGCCGTTGAAGCCGAAGGGCACGAAGAAATTGTTCCAGATGAAAGCGCCGGCTTCACGCGCGAGCGCTTCGGCCTCGGCGTCGGTGTCGGCGACGATGATCTCGCGGCTCATCGCCATGCCCTGGCCGTACTTCAGGTTGCGACCGGCCTTCGCGGCCGCCCGCTGGCCGGCCTCGAAGTGGCCCTTCACGACTTCGGGATGGGTCATGATCGTGACGGGCACGATGCCGCGCTCCATGCCCCAGGCGATCGAACGCTCGGAGGTCGCGAAGGGCATGAACAGATCCGGGATCTGCTTGTTGTAGGTCGGCGGCGCGATGCCGATCTCGACGATCTCGTTATTGTCGTTGAGACCCTGGCCGTATTTGCGCGCGACCTCGTGCGCCGCCCATTTGATCGGCTTGCTCGGGATCTGCCAGTGCTTGCCCTGGTGGCTGAAGGTGTCCTTCGTCCACGCCTTCATCATGATCTCGTAGTGCTCCTCGAACAGGGAGCGCTTCAGCTCTTCGTAGTCCGCGCCTTCGCCGGGCTCCTGCAGGCCGACCTGCTGGCCGAGGATGTTCACCCAGCGCGGCTGATAACCGCGCGCGAAGCCGGCGAACACGCGGCCGCCGAGCATCTGCGACACCATCGCGATGTTCTCGGCGAGGTTGATCGGGTTTTGCGACGGCAGCACGTTGCCGAGCTGGCCGAACTTCATGTGCTTCGTCTGCATGCCGAAGTAGAGATCGAGGATGACCGGATTGGTCGAGACCTCTTCGCCTTCGATGTGGAAATGGTGCTCCGTGAAGCCGGCGCCGTAGTAGCCGTTTTCGTCCATGTACTGGAGCTGTTCGGTCAGATTGCGGAGCATCGCCTGGTACAGGTCGGTCCGCTTGCCGGCCATGCCTTTCTGGATATCTTCTTTGGTGCCGACGGACGGCAGGTAGAACGCGCCAATTTCCATAACACACTCCTCGTTTGCGGCGCCTCGATCGGACGGAATGCCCGGCGGGCTGCTCATGTTTTGACCAAGTCCAAGGAGCCTACACCGCGCTCGAAAAGGGCGTCCACCGCCGGCCGCCGCCGGCAGATCTATTGCGATGCGGCGGACGGCAATCTGTCGCGATCTGCTACAGCTCGCGGGCTTCGAAGGTGTTGCAGGCCTCGAAGTCGCCGCTGTCGAGCCCGCGCTTGAACCAGCGCACGCGCTGCGCCGAGGAGCCGTGCGTGAAGGATTCGGGCACCACATAGCCCTGCGCTTCGCGCTGCAGGCGATCGTCGCCGATCGCGGTCGCCGCGTTCAGCGCCTCTTCGACGTCGCCCTGCTCGAGGATGCCGCGCGCGCGATCGGCGTGATGGGCCCACAGGCCCGCGAAGCAGTCCGCCTGCAGCTCCATGCGGACCTGCAGGCGATTGCCGGCCTCGCGATCGACCTGCGCGCGCTGGCGCTGGACTCGATCGGCGATGCCGAGCAGGTTCTGCACGTGGTGTCCGACCTCGTGGGCGATCACATAGGCCTGCGCGAAATCGCCGGGCGCCGCGTGGCGCTCGCGGAGATCGCGATAGAACGACAGATCGATGTAGACCTTGCGATCGGAGGGACAGTAGAACGGCCCCATCGCCGCCTGCGCATAGCCGCAGGCGGATTGCACGGCGTCGCTGAAGAGCACGAGCCGCGGTTCCTCATAGCGCTCGCCCGCGGCCTGAAACAGGCTGTTCCAGGTGTCTTCGGTGTCGCCGAGGACGACCGCCACGAATTCGGCGAGCGGGTCCTCGCCGGGCGCGGGCGGCGCTTGCGCGGGCCCGCTGTCGACCGTTTCCTGCTGCAGACCGCTCTGCAGGATCACGGAGGGATCGACGCCGAAGTAGAGGGCGAGCAGCACCATCACCACCATGCCGAGACCGCCGCCGGTCTTGATGCCGACGCCGGCGCTGCGCATGCCGCGCCGATCCTCGACGTTCTCGCTGCGCCTGCCTGTCTGCCATTTCATCGCATCGTCCTCTCCGCTTCGTCCTCGTGCGCGACAGGCTACACGCAAGCGCGCCGGCGCCGCAGGCCCGGCCTTGCATGTCAATCGACTTGACACGGCAAAGACCTCCGCGCGCAAGTGAAAACAGCGACTTGCGCGTGGAAATCGCTGCAAGCGGCGAAAAGTCCCGCGGCAAGCTGTCCAGCATCTTTACAACGAGCCCGCGGCCGCGTCCTTCGCTTACCGCGAAATCGTCGCGCAATCCTGCACATAGCAACAGTGGCGTGAAGCTTGCTGTCGGCTGAGCAAACGTCAGGCCGTAAGCCAAGCCCGACAATTACGACGCATTTGGAGCACGCAATGAGAAAGACCCTACACGTGTCGGTCGCCGCTTTGTTCGGCGCGCTCGGTATCAGTTCGACGGCCCATGCCATCTCCTCGTCCTTGAGCTGTCCCGAACCGGTCTCCGGCGGATTCCAGACCTCGGCCGTGCCGTCCAGCGTGACGGATCTCGGCACCGGCAACTTCCTCTACGAGTTCGTCGTCTGCAATACCTCCGACATCACGAGCGAGAACGCGCGTCAAGTCATCCGCGACTGGGAGCTGCCGTTCTTCGGATCGACCGTCGACTATGCCAGGGACGATGAAGGCAATCCGATATTCGATCAGCGCGGCAATCCGGTTCTCGCTGGCACCGACCCCTCGAAGATCGTAAACGTCACGGTGCCCGAAGGCTGGAGCTTCGCGATCGAAGAAATCGGCCCCGAAAATGTATCCACCGGGTGGTCGGGGATCGCCGAATGGCAACAGGACGGCGATCCCTGGAAAGACTTCTTCGACGATCTCTTCGGCGGCGAAGACAACAATCCGTACAACGACGTCACCCACGTCCTGCATTTCTATACCGGTTTCTGCGAAGGCGGCGAGAGCGGGTTCGACTGCTTCGGCGGCAACACGATCCGCGAAGGCGAAGGCCTCGGCGGCTTCGGCTTCGAATCTCCGTTCGGCACCTTCAACGCGCCGTACCAGGCTTCCTGGGAAGACCTGCCCGTTCGCACCGGCGATCCCGACTTCCCGCTGACGGGCCCGACCAATCAGGTCATCGAAGACGCCTGCGCCGCGACCAACGACAACTGCGGCCGCACGTCGACGGTGCCGGAACCGGGCAGTCTCGCCTTGCTGGGCCTCGGTCTCGGCGCGCTCGCCCACAGCCGCCGCCAGCGCAAGGGCAAGCTCGCTTAAGCGAACAACGACAACGACGACCAGGCTTGCGGGGTGGCTGGTCCACCCCGTTTTTGTCTGAAGCGCGGCGATATTCGAATGCGCGATCCAATGAGCAAGCTCCGCAATTCGCAGCGTTTGCCTGGCCAACGACCATCGAGAAGCGGAGAGTCATCAATGAAAGCAGAACAACGACGTCCCACCCCCGGGCTGCGGCGGATATTGGGGCCTGCGGCGATCGTCCTCGCAGGTGTTCTCCATGCCGGCGTCGCAGCGGCGGCCTATACCGGTACGCTGACATTCATCGAACCCACCGGGACGGTCGGCCCGACGGACGAAATTCCGGTGTGGTTGAGATTCACGCTCGACGAGACCTCCGACCCGCTGGTGCTGACAGTGGATGCAGAGGGAACTCCGCCATTCGGCGTGCCGCTGGAAAACCATCCGGCGCCGGATCAGTACCAGGAAAGCTATCCCCCCGTCTATGACGCCGAGGATACGTTCGATTTCATGCTGACGACGCTGACGGACGTTTTTCTCAACACGTATTTCGGCTGCGACACGACCTTCGGATCCTGCACCCAGGGTCCGCCGTACGATTTCGAGTTCAACACGACGGGTCCGGACACCCTCAACTTCCTGCCGGATACCGACGACGCTCCGTTCGTCATGAATCCGGGAGAGTCACGGGATTATCTCTTCGGCAGCTTTCGACCGAGCGATGGCCCGGTCGCGCCCGGTGTCTACACGTTTTCGCTTACGGGCCTGACCCTGAACTTCGACGGTACGGGCACCGCCCTGCACTATCTCCGCGATGAAGAAGGCAACCTCGTTCAGCTCACGGCGCCCGTCTTCGACGAGAACGGCGATCAGGTCTTCGATCCGGAAACCGGTGAGCTGCTGACGGAGCCCGTGTTCGACGCCGTCACCGGCGATCCCGTGTGGCAGACCGAACTCGTGGAGCTGAACGTTTCCGCCTCGTACGATCTTGCGTCCACGGCCGGTCAGGAGTTCGTGCGCACCGTCGTCGCGCCGGTGCCCTTGCCCGGTGCAGTCTGGATGTTGGGCGCCGGGGTCGGACTGCTGGCTCTGATGCGGCGGCGTGCGCTTGGCGGCTGACCGATCTTCCGCGGTCGGAGCACGGAGCTCCGGCCGATCCATTCAGATCTGTCGTCGCGCAGTCCCTCTCGATCGTCTGCGGCGTGCTGCCCGAGCGCCCGCGCCTGCGTACCGCGACGACGTCGCGGTCCGTGTGTGCGCGTGCCATTGCGGCACGTGGGCATTCCGCCCCTGAGCAGTTCGTCTTCGACGAGCCCGGCCCAGGTCTGCATCCCTCTCTTTGCGACTTTGCCTGCACCCCACGATCTACGAACGAACCACATGTGACCGGCGGCCGCTCGCGCCTGGCGCAAAGTGTGCCAAAGTTCGCAGCATGCCCGCGCCCGACCGTCCAGACACTGCATTGCCCACGGCACCGTTCATTGCGCGGCTCGAGACCGCGCTCGGGCGACCGTTGCCGCTGGCAGACGGCTGGTCCCTGTGGCGCGTGTATGCGGTCCGGGGGGCGGGATTTCCGCTCGACCTGCTCGATCGCTTCATCGACGAAGAGCTCGAAACGAACCTGGTCCAGGTGATCGCGGCCCAGCGTCGCTGCGACACCGCGAAGAGCGCGCTGCACGCGCTGCTGCGCGCACGCCTGCCGGACGATGCCGCACGGCCGGGGCGGCCGTGGCATCGTGCGCTGCAGGCCGTGCAGAAACGCCGCGCGCAGGTGACGGTGCCGGCCGACGATCTCGAAGCGGACGAGCGCGCGGCCTGCTACGCGCAGGCGGCTGCCGACTACGCCGCCGCGTCGGCGCGCTATCGCGCCGCCTATGCGCGCGCCGATCTCGCGTTCACCGCCGTCGCCAGCGAGCTTGCTGCCGACGTCGACTTCCGTGCCGCCGTCGCCTGGCAGAACGAGACCGCGCTCGCGCAGTTGACGCGGCACTTCGCGTCCGCGCAGACCCCGCGCGACGACGGCACGAGCCGGCAGTACCGGCGTCTGGTCGCCAGCTATCTCCAGCGCTACTGCGCGAAGAACGAGCAGATCGGATTCTTCGGGCCCTGCGGCTGGGGGCTCGTCGACGGCGCGCGCGCGAGCCTCCTCGCCGCGCCGGCGCCGGTGCGGCGCCTGCAGGTCTACTTCGAATACTGGGCCATCGACGCGCTCGCCGATCGCGTGGCCCGCCTCGCGCCCGCAACCCTCGCGCCGCGCCTGTCGCCGGACGTGCGCCTGGACGCGCGAGGGCTCGTGCTGCCGGACGCGGTGCTGCCGCTCGATGCCGCGCAGCGCGAGTTCCTCGCCGCGCTCGACGGCAGCCTCAGCGTGGCGGCGCTGATCGAAAGCCATGCGGGCCGCGCGGGCACGGGGCTCGGCGATGCCGCGGCGATGCATGCGCTGCTCGCACGGCTCGCCGAGACCGGGGTCATCGACTGGCGCCTGCCGCTGCCCGTGACGCCGGAGGTCTCGTGCGCCTTCGATGCCTGCGTCGCGCGCGCGTCCGGGATCGAAGACTTCGCCGCCGCCTGGCGCGCGCTGGACGCCGAGCGCGCGGCCCTCGAGGACGCCCCGCGCGCCGAGACGCCGGCGCGCATCGCGCGTTTCAACGCGTGCTTCGAAGCGCTGGCCGGCATCGGCGCCCGGCGCCTCGCGGGCAGGGCTTACGCCGGCCGCACGCCGCTGTATGCCGACGCCGTGCGCGAGATGGAGCTCGTCCTGCCCGATGCGGTATTCACGGCGCTCGCACCCGCGCTCGTGCCGCTGCTCGCCAGCGCGCAGTGGTATACGCAGCAGCTCCTCACGCAGTACCTCGCTTACGTCACCGGCGTGTGGCGCGACGTCGCGGGCGGTGCCGAGATCTCGCTCGCGGCGCTGTGGCAGGTGCTGCAGGCCGACACCGAGACCGCGCTCGCGATCGGCGCGGACGTCGTCGAGCAACTGCAGGAGCGCTGGCGCAGCGTGCTGGACGTGGACGAGGAATTGAAACGACAGGAGTTCGACGTCGAAACCGTCGCCGCGCGCGCCCGCGAGGCGTTTGCGCTCGCGGCGGCGCCCTGGGCCGGGGCGCGCTTCCAGGCGCCGGATCTGCTGATCGCGGCCGCGGATCTCGACGCCGTCGAGCGCGGCGAGTGGCAGGCCGTGCTCGGCGAGATCCATCCGTGCACGAACCTGATGATACAGACCGTCACGGGCAAGCTCTGTCCCGTGCGCGAGGCGGCGCTCGCCGCCACCGCCCGCGTGCAGACCGAGCCCGAGCTGCTGCCGGCCATCGCGCGCGAGGCGCGCGGCCAGCGCACCGCCTACAGCCTCGAGCTCGATCACGACTACACGATCGAGTACGGCGCGAACCGCGCGGCGCGGCGCGACGCGCGCGTGCTGCGCATCGCCGATCTGCTCGTGCGCGACGCGGGCGGCGGGCCCGTGCTCGCGCTGCGCGACGGCAGCCGCTGCTGGCCGCTCGCGCAGTTCTTCGGCCCGCAGCTACGCTCGATAGGGATCAGCCGCTTCAAGCCCTTCACCGTCGACGCGCACTTGCCGCGGCTGACGCTGGGCCGTCTGGTACTGCAGCGGGAGAGCTGGTGCGTGCCGCGCGCGGCGCTCGCCTTCGTGAGCCTGCGCGATCGCGCCGAGCGCTGGCTCGCGCTGCGCGATTGGGCGCAGACGCTGGGTTTGCCGCGACACTGCTTCTATCGCGTGCCGGGCGAGCTCAAGCCCTGGTATCTCGATCTCGCCTCGCCGGTCTACTGCGATCTGTTCGCCGACGTCGCGCGCAGGCTCGACGACGGCGCGCTCACGATCGGCGAGATGCTGCCCGGCCCGGATCAGTGCTGGCTGCGCGACGGCCGCGGCCGGCGCTATACCGCCGAGCTGCGCATGGCCGCATTCACCGCGCCGTGATGCGCGAGCGATCATCGCGGATGCATTCGATCCTGCGGCCGAAGTCCGAGCTGCCCGGCCTCGTGTGGCCGGCGGTGATGAGCGGTGAAGCGGCCGTCGTCTTCGCGCTGCTCGCGCAGCTCCAGCACGGCGAATGGCTGGCCGCCGAAGCGATCGCCGAGCTGCAGGCGCGGCAGCGCGCCGCGCTGCTGCGCCATGCCCGCGACAGCGTGCCCTACTATCGCGAGCGCCTGGCCGGACACGATGCCGAGGACTGGTCGCACGTGCCCGTGCTCGAACGCGCGACGCTGCAGGACGCGGGCACCGCGCTGCGCAGTGAAACGACGCCGCGCGCGCATGGGCGCTGGCAGCTCATCCGCTCCTCGGGCTCGACGGGCCGTCCCGTCGAAGTGGAGAAGACGGCGTACACGGGCGTGCTGACCAAGGCGCTGATGCTGCGCGAGCATCTGTGGCATGAGCGCAATTTCGATCGCGATTTCGCCGCGATCCGCGTCGCCAAACAGCATCCCGCCGCGCAGCGTCTGCCCGGCGTCGAGGTCGCGGGCTGGGGCGCCGAGACGGCGATGCTGGACGCGCGCGGTCGCGGCGCGCTGCTCGATCTGGCCGTGCCGCTCGCCGATCAGTGCGCCTGGCTCGCGCGCGTCGCGCCGGCGTATTTCCTGACCTATCCATCGAACCTGAAGGCGCTGCTCGGTCACGGGCTCGCGCCGTGGCCCGGCCTCGTGCACGTCAAGACCCTGGGCGAGATGGTCGACCCTGAGCTCCGCGGCCGCTGCCGCGCGCAGCTCGGCGTGCCGCTCATCGACGAATACAGCGCACAGGAGATCGGGTCGATCGCGATCCAGTGCCCGCTGCACGAGCACTACCACGTGCAGGCCGAAAACGTTTACGTCGAAGTGCTGAAGGACGACGGCAGTCCCTGTGCGGCGGGCGAGATCGGGCGCGTCGTCGTCACTTCGCTCGCCGAGTACCGCACGCCGCTGCTGCGCTATGCGATCGGCGACTACGCCGAGCTCGGCGCGCCCTGCGCCTGCGGGCGCGGCCTGCCGGTGCTGTCGCGCGTGCTGGGTCGCGTGCGCAACATGATCCGCCTGCCGGACGGTGGCCAGCGCTGGCCGCTGCCCGGCGACGGCCGCTATCGCGAGCTCGCGCCGGTGCGCCAGTACCAGTTCGTGCAGAAGTCACTCACGCGCTTCGAAGTGCGGCTGGTCTGCGAGCGCGCGCTGCGGGCCGACGAGGAGCGTGCGCTCATCGCCTGGATGCGCGAGCGGCTGGGCCATCCTTTCGACATCGCGCTCGTGCCGGTCGCGGCGATCCCGCGCCACGCGAGCGGCAAGTACGAAGATTTCCTCTGCGAGATCGATGCAGCGGCGGGTGCTTGAGCGCAGGCTCAGCATGCATCGTCGACGAACTCGGACACGAAGACCTGGAACTTCCCGCCGGGACCGGGCGGGATGTCCGCATGGAACTCGATGCGCAGCGCATGGCCGGCGCCGATCGTCTGCCACTGCGCGAGCACCGCGCGTTCGAACTCGGCGACGGGCGGCGAGTGCCCGGCGAGCAGCACGGTGAAGCTCTCGTCGCGGTGATGCCGGATTTGATATTGACGCAGGCCGCGCCACATCGCGGCCGGCAGCGCCTCGAGGATCGTCGTCAACGCCTCCTTGCGCGGATAAGTGCCCGGGGGCAGCGGCGCGAGATGCAGCTCACGGCCGACGAGCTCGGCGAAGGCAGGCAGGCTGCGTCCGCAGGGACAAGGGCCGTCCGCGACCTGCGCGCGATCGCCCGTGTCGTAACGCAGGAGCGGCATCGCCGGATTGCTGAAGCAGCTCAGCAGCAATCGTCCCTGCTCGCCCGGGCCGCAGGCGCGGCCATCGGCGTCGACGATCTCGTGCCAGCAGTGCTCGATGTGCACGTGATAGCGACCGCCCGCCGCGCAGCGCACGGCGACGAGTCCCATTTCGTTCAGGCCGTAGTTCTGGTGCGGCGGCGCGCCGAAGACGCGCGCGAGACGCCGCCGCAGCGCGGGCGTCACCTGATCGGCGATCGCGAACACGCCGTCCAGCGAAGGAGGCGGGCCGATTTCCTCGGCGGCCAGCGCCAGGTGTTCGAGCACGGCGGCGCGCGCGACGAGATGGCGCGGCGCGTGCGCATGCAGCCACGCGAGCTGATCGTCGATCGGCGCCGTCGATGCATAGCCGAGGTACTCGCCGGTCTCGAAATACTCGCCGAGCGTCGGCCATGCCGGCAGGCGCAGCGTCGCGCCGACGGCGATCGGCTGCCCGCCGGCGGCCCGCGGCAGCGCGCCCGGCAGCTTGATCGCGGCATAGACCGCGCGCGGATCGAAGCGAAACCACCGGAGTTGGCGTTGCCCCAGCAGCCCCTGCAGCTTGAGGCTGTTGGCGGTGTGCCAGACCTCGACGGGCTGGCCGGTGCTGCCCGAGGTGCGCGTCGATCCGGTGAGGTACTCGCCGCGCGGCAGGGCCCGTGCACGCAGCGCCTCGCGGTGATCGCGCAGATCGAGACGGCTCAGGATCGGCAGCCGCTGTAGATCGTCGAGCGTGAAGTCACGGCCCAGGCTCGGCAGCCGCGCGCGGTACCAGGGCACCGCCGTCGCGGCCCAGCGCCAGATGCGCTGCAGCGCCTGCGTCGCGCGCGCCGCCTGCTCGGCCGGTGGCGCGAACTCGGCCTCGACGAGGCGCGTGAACCAGTCGACGCCGGCATGGGCCGGACGCAGACGCCAGCATGCCTGCGCCGCCAGTTCCGCGGCGCGCGAGCTCGGCGCCGGCGCTTCAATAGGCAAAAGAGTAGGGCGCGAGCACGTCCTCGCCCGCCTCGAGACTGGCGCCGGCGGCGTCGAGCCAGGGCCGCATGCGGAAATTGATGCGGACCTCGAAGTCCTCGCGCACGCGCGCGTGGAAGTCACGCGCCCGCAGCAGCGTGCGCATCGCCGCCGTGCGCTCGTCGCGGGCGGCGAGGATGGCCGTGAGCAGCATCGCGCTGTTCAGGCATTCGACCGGAAAGCGCGTCGACTCCGCGGCCGCGGCCGTGCGCAGCCAGCCGATCGCTGCGTCGACATGGCCTTGCTGGTACAGCGTGTAGCCGAGGAACCAGTGGTAGCGGTACCAACCCGGATCGCGCGCGATCGCGCAGCTCATGCGCGCGGTGTAGAACTCGAGCTTCCAGGCCTCTTGGGCGGGATCCGGATAGTGCGCGATGACGCGCTCGCCGATCCACGCCGCATCGAGCCCGCGCGCGCGCAGATCGACCTGCACGTTCTCGTGCGCGCAGCCCGAGCTCAGCAGGCCGCGCCGGAATAGACAGAGCTTGTAGTCCTCGACGATCTGCGCGCCGCGCACGGTGTGCCATGGAAAGAAGTAGCCGGCGACGGCGGTGGCGTCGGGCAGGGCGAGCAGGGCCTGGAGATCGGCGCGCGCAATGCGTTCATCGGCATCGAGACTCAAGATCCACGGCGCGGCTTGCGCAGCGTGGGCAAGATTGCGTGCCGGCGCCTTGCTGTTGCAGTTCGCGGCGTCGAGCGCGCCGCGCAGGACCTCGATGCCGTAGCGCGCCGCGAGCAGCTCGGGCGTGCCGTCGCTGGAGCCGGTATCGACGATGACGATGTGAGGGATCAGATCGACGATCGGATCGAGGCAGTCGGCGATGCGATCGGCCTCGTCCTTGACGATCATGCACAGGCCTATTTCCATGGCGATCCGGAGAGGCGCGGGACGGGCATCCTCGCGAGCGCCGGGCACGGCGGCAAGCGCGGCATTGAAAACGATTGCAAGGAGCGCCGGGCCTCGCCGTGTTGCGCTCAGGCCGCGTTGCGCTGCAGCTCGAGCGCGTTGCGCACGGCCTCGAATTCGAACTCGAGCACGTCGAGCTTGTGGGCCGCGCCTTCGAGCTTGCCGAGCCGGCCCATGTTCTCGAGCTCCTTGCACAGCTCGCTCAGAGTCTGTGCGCCGAGATTCGCGCTGCTCGACTTCAGGCTGTGCGCGGCGCGCTGCAGCCGCAGCGCATCGCGCTTCTCGACCGCGTCGCGTACCTCGGCGATCAGCTTCGGCGCCGCGTCGAGATAGATCCCGATCACGCGCTGGAGCACGGGCGGCGAGCCGTCGCGCTGGAGCGCGCGGATGCGCGCGATCGCGCTCTGATCGAGGATCGCGGCATGGCCCTGCGCGAGGCGCGCCGTCGTCGGCCGCGCCGGTGCGCCGAGACCGCCCGGCGGGATCGCCGCCGGCGTGTTCGACAGCGGCAGCCAGCGCGCGAGCACCAGCGCGAGCTGCTTCTGCGTGAAGGGCTTGGCGAGATAGTCGTCCATCTGCGCCGCGAGACAGCGCTCGCGGTCGCCCTCGAGCGCGCTCGCGGTCAGCGCGATGATCGGCAGCCGCTTCTCACCGACCTGCGACTCGTGCGCGCGGATCGCCGCCGTGGCCGCGAAGCCGTCGACCTCCGGCATCTGCACGTCCATCAGGATCAGATCGAAGAGATCGTGCAGCTTGTCGAGCGGCGAATCGACGATCGCGTCGATCGCGGCCTGGCCGTTGTCGACGAGCTCGACGCGGCAGCCGAGATTCTCGAGCAGCGTACGCGCGAGCTCCTGATTGACGGGATTGTCCTCGGCGATCAGCACGCGGCCGCGGAAGCGCGGCAGCTCGTCGCCGAGGCCGGCGTCGGCGAGCTCGTCCAGCGTGCGGCTCAAGGGACGCGTCATGTCCAGCGCGTCGGCCAGCGCATCGTAGAGCTCGACCTGGCGCACGGGCTTGGTCAGGAAGGCCGCGATGCCCGCGTCCAGCCACTGCCCCGTTTCCTCGAAGTCGCCGACGGTGCTCAGCATCACGAGCTTCAGACGCGGGATCTTCGGATTGCGGCGGAGCTGGATCGCGAACTGCAGCGTGTCGCCCGCGATCTTCTTGTCGAGCACCATCGCCTCGTAGGCCTCGCCCTGCGCCGCGGCGCGCTCGAGCTCGGCGAGCGCGGCTTCCGGCGTGTCGACCGCCGCGCACTGCGCCTTCCACAGCCTGAGCTGGGTGGCGATCGCCTCGCGGCTGGTGCGATTGTCCTCGGCGACGAGGATGCGCCGGCCGAGCAGCAGACGCATCGCCGCGCGCGTGCGGCCGAGCGTGGCCGGCTCGGCCTGGCCCAGCGCGCAGGTGAACCAGAACACCGAGCCCTTGCCGGGCTGACTCTCGACGCCGATCTCGCCGCCCATCAGCCGCGTGAGCTGGCGACTGATCGCGAGCCCGAGGCCCGTGCCGCCGAACTGCCGCGTCGTCGAGCCGTCGGCCTGGGCGAAGGAATCGAAGATCTTCGCCTGCAGCTCGGGCTTGATGCCGATTCCGGTGTCGCGGATCTCGAAGCGCAGCAGGCGGCGCCCGTCCGGCGTCTCGCCGGCCAGCGGCGTCACGCGCACGTTGACTTCGCCGCGCTGCGTGAACTTCAGCGCATTGCCGATCAGATTCGTCAGCACCTGGCGCAGGCGATCCGGATCGCCGCGGTAGATCGCATGCGCGTCCGGCGGATACACGCAGACGAAGTCCACCTCCGCGCGATGCGCGCGCTCCGCGAACATCACGCCGACGTCCTCGATGAGCTGGCGCAGATCGAAGACCATCGACTGCAGCTCGAGCTTGCCGGCCTCGATCTTCGAGAAGTCGAGGATGTCGTTGATGATCGCGAGCAGGGCGTCGCCGGAGCGATGGATCGTGCGCGCGAAGTGGCGCTGCTTGCGATTCAGATCGGTGTTCAGCAGCAGCTCCGTCATCCCCAGCACGCCGTTCATCGGCGTGCGGATCTCGTGGCTCATGTTGGCGAGGAACTCGGCTTTCGCCGCCGCCGCCTGCTCGGCCTGCTCCTTGGCCGCGACGAGGTTCGCTTCGACCGCCTTCTGCTGCTCGATCTGTTCGGCGAGCCGGCGATTGAGACGATCGCTCAGGCGCTTGGCATCGGCCGCGTCGACCAGCAGTTGCTCGTTCGCGTACTGGCTCCAGTAGGCCATCTCGTGGCTGCGATGCGTCAGCCGAGCGTAGAACGCGAGCAGGGGCAGGTAGAGGAGCGTGCCGACGATCAGCGGCCACATCAGCACGTGGTCGTGCACCAGCGCCGAGGGCAGCGTCGGCAGGACGATCAGGCCCAGCACCAGCCAGGTCGGCCGCAGGGCGAGCGAGAAACCCGGCACGCAGGTCGCGGCCAGCGCGATGATCACCATGCGCACGAAGAGCTGGTGCTCGAAGTCGTTCAGTTGCGGCATCAGCGTGCCCGCCGTGCCCCAGAAGGCGCCGAGCAGCAGGTAGATGATCGTGAAGGTGCGGTAATGGCGAGCATAGCTCTGCTCGTCGGTGGGCGCGCGCTTCCAGCGCCGCAGGTGCGCGATCAGCGCGGTGTTCAGCAGCAGCATCGCCGCCACCCACACCACTACGGCCGCCGCTGGCAGATCGGCGCGCACGACGACCGCGAACAGCATGCTGGCGACGACGTTGGCGATCGCGCCGGCGACGCCGCTGTCGGCGAGGTGGTTGATCGTCGCCGCGCGCCACTTGTCGAGATACTCCGTGCGCAGGCGCTGGCCCGCGGGCAGGCCCTGCGGGGCCGATTCCCGCCACAGCGTCGCGAGGCGATCGAGCAAGCTCATGGCGGCTCGCGCTCAGCTCGCCGCCGGCACGCGGCGCAGTTGGCGCCTGCGCACCCAGTCGAGGAACTCGGCGGCCGGCAGCGGTTTGCTGAACAGATAGCCCTGGACCTCGTCGCAGTGATGGGCGCGCAGAAACTCGAGCTGGTGATCGAGCTCCACGCCTTCCGCGACCACGCCGAGACGCAGGCTGTGCGCCATCGCGATGACGGCCTCGACGATCGCGGCATCGTCCGAATCTTCGCGCAGCTCGCGGATGAAGGACTGGTCGATCTTCAGCACATCGAGCGGCAGGCGCTTGAGATAGTTCAGCGAGGAATATCCCGTGCCGAAGTCGTCGACGGCGAGGCTCAAGCCGAGATCGCGCAGGCTGCGCAGCATGGTCTGCGCCGCGCCGGCATCTTCCATCAGCAGGCTTTCGGTCAGCTCGAGCTGGAGCTGGCTCGAATCGACGCCGGTTTCGCGCAGGATGCGCGCGATCGTCGTCGGCAGATTGCGTTCGCGGAACTGCGCGGCGGACAGGTTCACCGCGCAGCGCAGATTGCCGAGGCCGCGGCGGCGCCAGTCGGCGAGCTGCCGGCAGGCCTCGCTCATGATCCACTCGCCGAGCGGCAGGATCAGGCCGGATTCCTCGGCGATCGGAATGAATTCCGCCGGCGAGATGCGGCCGAGCGTCGGATGCTGCCAGCGCACCAGCGCTTCCATGCCGACCAGCTCGCCGGTGTCCACGCGCAACTTGGGCTGGTAGTGCAGGGAGAGCTGATCGCTGCCGAGCGCCTGGCGCAGATTGGTCTCCATCGCGAGGCGGGCCTGGGCCCGCGCATTGAGCTGCGGATTGTAGAATTCGGCGCAGTCGCGACCCTTGCGCTTGGCGTGGGCCAGCGCGAGCTCGGCGTGGCGCAGCAGCATGTCGGGCGTATCGCCGTCGGCAGGGTGGATCGCCATGCCGATGCTGCTGGTGATGAAGAATTCCTGTTCGCCGATCGTGTACGGCTGCTGCATCGATTCGCGGATGCGTTGCGCGACCTGCTCGACGTCGGCCGTCGCGACGATGCCCGGCAGCACGATGCAGTATTCGTCGCCGCCGCTGCGCGCGACGAGATCGGTGCAGCTCGGATGGCGGTCGGGCAGTCCCGGCCGATCCTCGCTCGCGCGCACGCAGCCGGCGAGCCGGCGCCCGATCGCGGCCAGCACGTCGTTGCCGGTGTCGTGACCGAAGTTGTCGTTGACGCGCTGGAAATGATCGAGATCGATGCACAGGACCGCGACGCCGTCGCCGGTCTCGTCCGCTTCGCAGAGCAGATCGCCCAGCACCTGCTCGATCATCACGCGATTGGGCAGACCCGTGATGCGATCGTAATAGGCGAGCCGATGGATCTTCTGCTCGGCGCGGCGACGCTCGGTGACGTCCTGAAAAGTGCCGACGATGCGGATGCGCTCTTCGTTCGTTTCGAGCACGGTGTGCTGGACGATCGTGCGCAGCACTTGATCCGCGCCGGCGATCTGGAATTCAACGGGCGCCGGGGAGAGGTGGCCGTTCTCGATCGTCATCGAGCGCCGCACGGCATCGCGCGAGCCCGGCTCGATGCGCATCAGCAGGTCGTCCAGCGAGCTCACCCAGCAATCCTCGGGCAGCCCGAGCACGGCGTGCGTCTGGCGGTTCCAAGTCATGAAGCCCGCGTCGGGCACGAACACGAAATGCCCGAGATGCGCGAGGCGCTGTGCGCTCGCGAGCAGGGCTTCGCTCTGGCGCAATTCGTCGCCCGTCGCTTTCGCACGCAGCATGTAGCGCAGGCGGAAGGCGAGCAGCGTGAAGTTCAGCGGCTTGGTGACGAAGTCCGTCGCGCCGACCTGATAGGCGTGCTGGATCGAGGCGACGTCGTCGAGGCCCGTCATCATCAGCACCGGCACGTGCTGGCCGTGCGGCATCACGCGCAGCCGCGAGCAGGCGGTGAAGCCGTCGATGCCGGGCATCAAGACGTCGAGCAGCACGAGATCGGGCCGCTGCGTCGCGAGCAGCGCGAGGGCCGCGTCACCGGTCTCGGCCTCGAGCAGGCGGAAGCCTTCGTTGGCCAGCGCTTCGCCGACGAGCAGACGCACCAGCGGATCGTCGTCGACGACCAGTACGAGCGGCGTATCGGCAGTTGACATGGGTGGGCGGGGTCTCGTGGCCTGCGATCCGCTCACGCTAGCGGCCTGGGCCCGGAAAACTTGCATGCATCGTGGAGTGCAAGCGGCGTGCCGGGACGGACTGTGCGCGCGCGCACGATTTCGCGGCCTTTGGGCCGGCGACGGCAGCGGAATGGCGCGGCGTCGCGCCGCCGGCGTCAAGATCCCGGCGCTGCGCGGCCGATTTCAGCCGCCGCTGGCGGCGGCCGTGACGGCGCGGTGGAAGTGAGCCAGCGCGGGCTCGTTGCGGCCGAACACGAGGTGGGACTGCGCGCCCGAGCCGAAGCCCGCCTGGACGCCCTCCCCGACGGGAAAGTCCTCGTTCTCGACGACCTGCAGGACGAGCTCGAGATTGCGATCCCAGTGACGCTTGGCCTTGTCGGTGTCGGCGGGCGCCGGCGAATACAGCGTCAACTGCAGCCGCGACGAGGCGGGATCCTCGCCGTCCGGGAAGATCTGCCACAGCTCGACCTGCTCGCCCTGCCACACGAGCACGGTGTTCGGGAACAGCACGTAGAGCACCACGAGGTGCGGCAATACCTGCCAGTGCTCGCGCGGCTGTTCGCGCAGGCGCGCGATCGAACGCCGCGGCGATACCAGCCGGAAGTGCTCGCCCCAGCTATCGAAGGTCGCGAGGTTGTGATGGAAGATCGCGCAGATCGAGTCCTTGTGCAGCACGCAGAAGTGGTAGGACTCGAGGAAGGTGTCGAGCGCGAGCTTCCAGTTCATGCGACGTCGCAGCACGCGCGTCGCATAGGGATGAAAATTGCCGAATCCGTAGTGCGCGAGCTCGGGCTCGAGCGCGCCCAGCGCAGCGGGCAGGTCGAGCGCGGCACCCGGTGTCGGCTGCAGCCACAGGAACCCGTGACGCTCCTCGGCGGCGAGCTCGCGCAGGCCGTGCAGCGCGCGATCGACACCGGGAAAGCAGGCCTCCTCCGGACGGGCGATGAGGCTGCCGTCGAGACCGTAGACCCAGGCGTGGTAGGGACAGGTGAATCCGCGCGCCGTGCCGCAGCCTTCGGCGACGCGCGCGCCGCGATGCCGGCACACGTTGAGGAAGGCGTGGAAGCGGCCGGCCCGATCGCGGACCAGCAGGAACGGCAGGCCGCTGAGATCGTGGACGCGGTAGCTGCCGCGCTCGGGCAGATCGCCGCTGAAGCCGACGCACAGCGGCCGCCGGCGGAACAACTGCTCGCGTTCGCGCCGCGCCTGCTCGAGGCTCGTGTACTCGTCGACCGGCTGGCGGTACACCGCCTCGCCGAGCTGCAGACCGCCCTCGTCGATGTACTGCAAAAGGCGCGCGGCGACGGCAATCTGGACGGCGTGTTCCATGGCCCGAGTGTGTCGCAGCGCTCAGGGCCTTTCAAGCCGCGTCCGCGCTGCGAGCTTGTGCGGCTGGATTTAACCGTGGAAAGAATCTATATAGCCGAGCGCAAATACGCGCCACTGCGTGCTGATTATCGTCATTCCCGGGCAAGCGGGAATCCACGCCTGACGAGGAGGTCTGCGTCGAGCGATTTCTTCTTTTTCCGCGCTGAACGCCGAGGTAATGCGTGGATGCCCGCTTGCGCGGGCATGACGTAGGAAGTTCCTACACGGGCATACGCTATCGAACAGCCAGTGGAGTTTATTTACGCTCAGCTATATAGCCACGGAGGGCACGGAGGAAGAAAGGAGATCGATCGAGCCTCTGTAATGCGGTGGTTGAATGAAGCGCAGCGATCTCGGAGGGACCTGCCCACTTAATCTCTTTCGTGTCTTCCGCGGCCCGCTTTCGTAGCCCGGATGAGCGCAGCGAATCCGGGGTTCTGTGTTCACTGCGTGCACGCCTCGGTTCGGCGCGAATTTTCGCGGCGCCTATCGAGGGCCGCTCGCCGCGGCGGGCGTCGATCCCGGATTCGCTGCGCTCATCCGGGCTACGAAGAAGGGCTTGTGCCGGTCGTGCCGCTGCGCCTCGCGTGTCCCGGATTCCGCGCCGCTGCGCGGCGCTCCTTCCGGGCTACGAAGATTGGGTGCGTTTGCGTTACGGAGGCACGGAGGAAGAAAGTCGTCGATTGGGCGGTATCGCAAACGAACGTGCCGCTAGAAGCGTCCACAGGACGGCTCCCTCAATCCCATTCTTCCTCCGTGCCCTCCGTGGCTAGATTCTCTTCACTCTTCACCCGCCACGCGCGCAATGGCGACGCGGTTGTCGTGGAAGGCGGCGCCGCCGCTCGGGGCGCCGGGATCGGCGCCGATCAGCGCATTGATGCCGATGCCGCGCAGGAAGCTCGCGTTGGGCCAGACGCCTTCGACGATGACGACGTCGCGCTGCACGCCGTCGAAGCGCTCGGCGTGGACGATGACGGCGCCGCGCGCGTTCCTGAGCTCGACCGCATCGCCGTCGGCGACGCCGAGGGCGGCCGCGGCCGCGGGATGGATTAGCACGATCGGCCGGCGCTGCCGGCGTTGCGACGTCGGGGTTTCGGTGAAGCTCGTGTTGAGGAAATGGCGGGCCGGCGGGGTGACGAGCCGGAACGGGTATTCGGCGGTCGTTTCCTCGATCACGGGCCAGTAGTCGGGCAGCGCGGGCGGCGTCGCGTCGCTGCCGAAAGCCCGGCCGACGGCATCGTCCCAGTCGGGCGCGAAGTGGAAGCGCCGGTCGGCGTGCGCGAAGCCCTCGAGATAGTGCGCGGTCGCGAACGGCGGCTGCACGTCGCGCCAGTGCGCGGCCTCGAGGCTCGCGAGATCGCCCCAGCCCGATTCGCGCAAGGTCCAGTCGACGATCTCGCGCGAGCTCATCTCGAAGCCCGCGTGCACGGCGCCGACGCGCTGCGCGATCGCGCACAGCACCTCGTGATTGCTGCGGCATTCGCCGGGCGGCTCGAGGATCTTCATGCCGAGCTGGATGTGCTGGTGGCCGCCGCCCTGGTAGAGATCGTCGTGCTCGAGGAACATCGTCGCCGGTAGCACGATGTCGGCGATCGCCGCGGTCTCGGTCATGAACTGCTCGTGCACGACGGTGAAGAGATCCTCGCGCGCGAAGCCGCGATGCACGAACGTGAGATCGGGGGCCACGGTCACCGGGTTCGTGTTCTGAATGAACAGCGCCGTCACCGGCGGGCCCGCGCCGAGATCGCGCCGATCGCCCGTCAGCACCGGCCCGATGCGTGACTGGTCGAGCACGCGCACCGCGGGATCGCGCGCATCCAGCCCTTCGATCAGCGTCTTGTTCCAGTGGAAGATCGCGCCGTTGGTGTGGAAGGCGCCGCCGCCCTCGTACTGCCAGGCGCCGAGGACCGTCGGGATGCACAGCGCCGCGTGCATGCCGACCGCGCCGTTGCGCTGGCGCGCGAAGCCGTAGCCGAGACGGAAGAAGCTGCGCCGATGCTCGCCGATCAGCGCCGCATAGGCCTCGATGTCGGCAACGGGCACGCCGCAGATCGCGCTCGCCCAGGCCGGTGTGCGCGTCGCCAGATGCGCTTCGAGCGCCTCGGCGTCGCGCGTGTAGCGCGCCATGTACTCGCGATCGACGCGCTCGTCGCGAAACAGCGCGTGCATCACGCCGCAGGCGAGCGCGGCGTCGGTGCCGGGTTTCACGCACAGGAAGAGATCGGCCTGCTCGGCGGTCGCGTTGCGATAGGTATCGACGACGACGAGCTTCGCGCCGCGCTCACGCCGCGCGCGCAGCGCGTGCGTCATCACGTTGACTTGCGTGCTCGCCGCATTCGTGCCCCAGATCGTCACCACCTCGGCGCGCGCCATCTCGCGCGGATCGGCACCGGCGAGCCGGCCCGTGCCGGCGAGGAAGCCGCTCCACGCCAGCGTCGTGCAGATCGTCGAGTGCTGTCCGGAGTAGCGCTTCACGTGCCGCAGCCGATTGATGCCGTCGCGCATCACCAGGCCCATCGTGCCGGCGTAGTAATAGGGCCATACGGTCTCGCTGCCGTAGCGCCGCTCGGCATCACACAGGCGCGCGCCGATCTCGTCCAGCGCCTCGTCCCAGGCGATGCGCGTGTAGCGCCGCGAGCCCTTCGGGCCCGTGCGCTTCAGCGGATGAAGCAGGCGCTCCGGGTGATGCACGCGCTCGGCGTAGCGCGCGACCTTGCTGCACACGACGCCCGCGGTGTAGCTGTGCGTCTCGGCACCGCGCACGCGGCCGAGCCTGCCGTCTGCGGTCTTCTCCACGACCAGCGCACAGGTCGAGGGGCAGTCGTGTGGGCAGGTGGTGTGATAGAGAGGGGCTGTGTGACCTTCGGCTGCCATCGTCGGACTCCGCGGGCTGCTCGGGAGGCGACATTCTGGCGGCGCGACCGAGCGCGGGCAATCGGCCGGACTCTGCGGCGCGTGGCGCGTCCGGTATAGTGCAACCCTATGTCCACCAAGGAAACCCGGTCCGCATGAAACGGCGCGCCCTGCTCACGCTCGCCCTGACCGCTGCAAGCAGCGGCCTCGCCGGCTGCCTCGATCTCAGTCAGCCGCGCGTCACGCCGGAACATCGGCAACTGAAGAACCGCGCGGCAATGATGGTATTGATCGATGCGCAGCCGCGGCTCGATCGCATCGCATTGCAGCCGACGCAGAGCACGCACGCCCGGGCCGCCGTCGCCGGCTGGGACGCGCGCTCGGCGATCGAGCCCTATCTCGCGCAGCGCCTGCAGGGCATGGGTTTGAGCATCGTGCCTTTCACCTACGCGCCCGCGGACTACGCGTCGATCTACGCCAGCAGTCAGGCTTATCCCAATCCGGAGCTCGTGCGGGCGCGGATCCGCGCGCTGGCGAGCGCGCAGCAGATCGACATGGTCGTGTCGGTCTATCGCCAGATCGAACGCGACTACGTCGGCGGCTCGGTCGAGAATCTCGTCGGCTACGGTCTCGTGCAGCACGAAGGCGGCGGTGCGCAAGCCTATGCCTGCGTGCGCGTCGAAGCCTACGACGTGGCGAGCGACGCCGTCATCGGTTATGCCGACGGCTGCCGCAGCGGCGCGCTGCCGCCCGATCTGTGGCAGGACGTCTGGGCCAGCGACGGCGTCGTCGCGATCGAGGAGCCCGCCGCGACGGCGGTCGGGGCGGCGCTGACGAGCGTGCTGCAGGCCGCGGTGCTGACCGCCGCGCAGGAAGCCGGTCTCTCGCACTGATATGCGTTGCGTCATCCTCGGCGCCGGCGCGCTAGGCAGCATACTCGCGGCCCATCTCGTGCGGGCCGGCCATGAGGTCGTGCTCATCGCGCGCGGGGCGCGCCTCGCGCAGCTTAAGAACGAGCCGCTGCGCATCGGCGGTCTCGTCGATCTCACGGTGCGCTGCGAGGCTCGCGCGGCGGCCGAGGTGCCGCCCGAGGCCGATCTCTTCGTCAACACCGTCAAGACCGCGGACAGCCGCACCGCGCTCGCCGCGCTCGGCGACTTCCGCGCCGAGCTCGCGTTCTCGGTGCAGAACGGCGTGGTCAAGGAGCAGGAGCTGATAGATCGCTTCACCGCGCCGCACGTGCTCGGCGCGATGGCCGATTTCAGCGGCGATCTGCGCGCCGACGGCAGCGTCGTGTTCTCGCGCAACGTGTGCCTGCATCTCGGCGAGCTCGCCGGCGGCCTGTCGCCGCGGGTCGAGGCCCTGGCGCAGTGTTTCGATGCGGCCGGCATCGTATGCCGCGCCTCGGCCGCGATCCGCAGCGTGATCTGGTCGAAATACGTCGGCTGGAACGCGCTGATGCTGACCGCGGTGCTGACGCGACGCACGACCGACGATTTCCTCTGCGATCCCGACAGCGCGCTCATCGTCGCCCGCATCACGCGCGAGATGGCCGCGCTCGCCGCGGCGCTCGACATCCCGCTCGAGGATCGCTCGCCGCTGCCGGTCGCGAGGATCGCGTCGGGGCTCGAAGGCGCGGCGCTGAAGGCAGTGCAGGAGACGGGCGCGGCCTTCGCGCGCGCGGCGCCCGGGCACCGCATGTCCAGCCTGCAGGACGTGCTGCGCGGCACGCCGCTGGAGCTCGAGGAGACGGTCGGTTACGCGCTCGTCAAGGCGCGCGGCCTCGGTGTCGCGATGCCGACGACCGAGCTTTGCTACCGGCTCGCCGCGAGCGTCAACCGCAGCCTCCTCGCCGCGCGCGCCGCGCGGTGAACGCGGTGCTCGCCTCGTCTCACGATGCCGCGCCGTACTGCTGCGCGCGCGCGGCGCCGGCCGCTCTCCATCGCCTGCGGAGGCAGCCGGCATGATGTGGCTCGAGCTGCTCGTGGTGCTGCTCCTCATCGTCTTCAACGCGGGGCTCGCGATGGCGGAGATGGCGGTCGTGTCGTCGAATCGCACGCGCCTGAAGCTGCTCGCCGAGCGCGGCTCGCGCGGTGCGCGCGTCGCGCTCGCGCTCGCCGAAGAACCGGGGCCTTTCCTCTCGACGGTGCAGATCGGCATCACGCTCGTCGGCGTGCTCGCCGGCGCCTTCGGCGGCGCGACCTTGTCCGAGCATCTCGCCGCGGCGCTGAACCGCCTGCCCTTCGTCGCTCCCTACGGCGAGCTGGTGTCGATGTTCATCGTCGTCGTCGGCATCACGTTTCTATCGATCGTCGTCGGCGAGCTGGTGCCGAAACGGCTCGCGCTGCGCAAGCCGGAGGCGATCGCGGCGGCCGTCGCGGTCCCGATGCACTGGTTCTTAGGGATCGCGCGGCCCGCGGTCGCGGTGCTCGAGTTCGCGTCGCGTCACCTGCTCGCGCTGTTCGGCGACAGCAGCGGCGCGACGCAGGGCATCACCGAAGCGGAGGTGAAGGCCGTCATCCACGAAGGGGCGAAAGCCGGCGTGCTGAAGGATCTCGAGCGCGAAATGCTGAGCGGCGTGATGCGCCTCGCGGATCGCCGCGCCGAGCTGATCATGACCGAGCGCGAGGAGTTCGTGACGGTGGATCTCGATGCGCCGCCGGCCCGCGTCTGGCAGCAGCTACGCGATGCCGAGCACACGCGCGTCATCGCCGTGCGCGGCGATCCGCCGCGCGTCGTCGGTCTGCTGGAGGCCCGCGCGCTGCTCGCCCGGCTGCTCGACGCGCCGCGCGAGCAGGCGATCGACTTCGACGCGCTGCTGACCCAGCCGCCGCGGATCGGGCCCGACCTGCCGGCGACGGAGCTGCTCGAGCGGCTGCGCATAGACGGTACGCACGTGCTGTTCGTCGTCGACGAGGCCGGCGAGGTCATCGGCCTCATCACCGCGAGCGACGTGCTCGACACCATCGTGCCGGGCTTCGGTGCGCGCGGCGAGGACGAGGGCACGATCGTCGTGCGCGGCGAGGATTCGTGGCTGGTCGACGGCGATCTGCTGATCGACGAGCTCGCCGATCACCTCGGGCTCGTGAACCTGCCGGCCGATCGCAGCTTCGACAGCGTGGCGGGCTTCCTGCTGTGGCACCTGGAACGACTGCCCGAGGTCGGTGAACGGCTGCGCATCGACAACTACCTGTTCGAGATCGTCGACATGGACGGCCCGCGCATCGACAAGGTGATCGTCACGCGCGCCGTGACCGCCTCGGCCGGCGACGACACCCTGGACAGCGGGTGAGCGCGCCGCGGAACGGCCCGAGATGCCGCGGTGCGATTCCGCAGGCCGACTGTTAGAATGCTTCGCATTTAGATCTGCCGCCCCCTTCAGGAAAGTCTGCCGCTGGCCATGATCCCCGTCGGTACGCCCCGCCTGGCCGCAGGATGAACGTGGCCCCGCCAGTCGCGTTCGCCGCGCGCGCCTCGTCCATGCGCGAGGCGGGCGACGTCCGTACGCGGCACTGGCTATTGATCGGGCTGCTTTCCATCAGCCTCCATGCGGCCGTGTACCGGGCGCTGAGCCTGCCGCGCGAAACGGTCGAGCTGCCGAAGCCCGCGCAGATCGAGATCAGGCTCCTCGCGGCGCCGACGCCTCCCGCGCCGACCCCGCCGACGCCCCCCGCGCCTCCTGCGCCGGCGCCGCCGCCGCCCGTGATCGAGACGCCGCCCCCTCCGCCGCCGCCGAAACCCGAGCCGCCACCGAAACCCAAGCCCAAGCCGGTGCCGAAGCCGAAGCCCAAACCCGTGCCCAAGCCGGCCCCCGAGCCGCCGCCCGCGCCGGTCGAATCTGCGCCGGCGGCGCCGACTCCGTCGCCATCGGCACCGGCCTCGGCGCAATCTGCTGCGCCGGCCGCGCCGTCCGCGGCCACGGCGCCGGCGCCGCGCGAAGCCGTGTACGTCGCGCCCGTGCCGGTCGGCAAGGTGCAGCCGAACTTCCCGCTGCTCGCCCGGCGCCGCGGCTGGGAAGGCACGGTGGTCGTTCGCTTCCAGGTCGACACCGAGGGCGAGGTCACCAAGGTCGAGATCGCCGAATCCAGCGGCCGCTCGATCCTCGACGAAGAAGCCATACGCGCGGTGAAGCGCCGCCCGTTCAAGCCCGCGACTCGCGACGGTGTGCCCGTCACGGCCGAGCACACGATCCGCATCACGTTCAAACTCAAAGACTGAAGGGAACGACCGTGAATCCTAGCCTTTCCAACGATCAAATCGTCATGTGGACGCTGTACACGCTGATCGCATTCTCGGTCGCGACCTGGACCGTGGTGCTGCTGAAGCTGTGGCAGAACCTGCATGCCGCGGCGTCGAACCGCCGGTACACGAGGTCGTTCTGGGCCGCCCCCAATCTCGCGACCGCCGCGGCCCTCGAGACCGCCGACGGCCCGGCCGCGCGTCTCGCCGCCCGCGGCTTCGACGCGCTGCGTCCGGCGGGCGGCGATGCGCAGGATCTGGAGCACGCCGGCGATCGTCGCGACCTGCTCGAGCGCTGCCTGCGCCAGCAGCTACAGCGCGAACGCCGCTCGCTCGAGAGCGGCCTGACCATCCTCGCCAGCGTCGGCAGCACGGCGCCCTTCGTCGGCCTGTTCGGCACGGTGTGGGGCATCATGCACGCGCTGAAGGACATCACGAAGGCGGGCTCGGCGAGCCTCGATGTCGTCGCGGGGCCCATCGGCGACGCCCTGATTGCGACCGCCATCGGCATCGCGGTCGCGGTGCCGGCCGTGCTCGCCTACAACTTCTTCCTGCGCCGGACCAAGAGCCTCTGCGCGGATCTCGAAGACTTCGCGACCGACTTCGCGAATCTCGCGGTGAAGACGGCCTGGCGCCTGGAGCGTCCGGCGAACGGAGGGCGGCCCTGATGGCTTTCAATACCGGCGACGACAGTGAGGCGATGAGCGAGATCAATGTCACGCCGCTCGTCGACGTGATGCTGGTGCTGCTCGTGGTCTTCATCGTCACCGCGCCGCTGCTGACCAACGCGATCAAGGTGAACCTGCCCGAGACCGCCGAGACCTCGGCGCCGGACGATCCCGAAGCCGTCACCGTCAGCGTCGATCCCGAAGGCAAGGTCTATCTCGACAAGCGCGAGACCTCGGTCGACGCGCTGGAGCTCGAGCTGAAAGACATGAAGGCGCAGGATCCGGCGATGACGCTCTTCCTGCAGGCCGACGACGCGGCGCGCTACGGCACGGTCGCGAAGGTGATGGCGGTCATCGAGCGCGCGGGCATCGACAAGCTGGCGGTGATCACGAAGGCCGAATAGCGCCGGCGCCTAGCCGCGGCGGCGACGCAGTCCGATCGCCAGCACGGCGGACGACATCAGCAGCAGCGCACCGGGCAGGGGCACGGCCGACAGCGTGACGTTGTCGAGCCCGCCCGTGTCGAGATCCGCCGAGTCCTTGAGCCACTCGGAGATGATCGTCAGCCGCGTGCGCGTCGCGAACAGCGTGGTGAATTCGCCGGGCGCGAGCGCGCGAACCGAGCTCGTCGCGAGCTGCCAGGCGGGATCTTCGAAGAGCGGCACGTCGTAGTGCTTCCAGTCGCCGTCGATGATCGGTAGATCGGAAGTGGCGTAGACGAGCGTGCCGCTCGGCGTCTCGATCGTCACCAGCGGCGCCGTCGCGCTGTCGTAGAAGCCGTCGCCGCCGTTGCGCTCGACCAGCGCGTCGAAGGACAGCGTCTGCCCTTCCGCCAGCAGGCTCGCGAAGGCGTCGGGCGGCGCGACTCTCCCGGCCGTGCTCGAGCTCGGATCGCGCGTGCGGATATAACCGCCGGGATTGCCGCCCGCGGCGAGATGCTCGACCGTCAGCGGCGCGCTGCCCAGCGCGCAGACGCCGGGATTCGGACAGGCGAGGCCGGTCCAGCCGGCGGCATCGTCGTCGAAGCCGGCGACGGCGATGGCGGCCTGGGCCGGGCCCGTGCCCAGCGCGGCAAGAATGAAGAGAAAGGGTGTCGCCCGCAGGCGGTGCAGGAAATCGGCTCGAAGCAAGCGCATGGGTCGCCTCCCGAACGCAGTCGGAACGGACACGGCAGCTCGTCCTTGGATGTTCGCCGGTGACCGCTGTGCGGCCGCGGCGGGGCGCCGGCCTTCTTGGCCGGCGAGTGATCGCCGAGCGCTCCCGCGACGGCGGAACTCACGGGAAGCGTGGACCGCGCGCGGCATCGATGCAATTCGACGCCGCGGCGAATACCGGGCCTAGTTCCGCTTCCCGCAGCGCCGGGCGATAGTCCGACGCATGCGTGTCAGTGCCTGCGCGCCCTGCGCAGCGCCGCCAGGCCGCCGAGTGCGGACGCGAACAGCCAGCCGGCGGCCGGAATCGGCACCGCGGTCAGGAAGCCGCCCGACGCCGAGCTGAAGCTGTAGCCCGCCGGCAGCACGGCGCTCAGCCGCGCCGTATGGCCGGCGTCCACGTGGAGCTGTGAGTCGCGCGCACCGAGGACCGTCGCCCGCATGACGGCATCGATGTCGTAAGGCCGGTTCGGCACCAAATTCTGCGTATAGGCCAGGGTCGCGTCGACGTGCCCCGCCGTGGTCAACGGTGCATTGAGGGCGTTGCAGCTTCCCGCGCACTGGATGACGTCCTCGTCCGGGTTCCTGAAGCGAACGATGCTGAAGCTGGGACCGTTCGGCGCGAGGTTGCCGGACACGTCGAGCTCCGCGGAAAAGTCCAGCCGGAAAGTCCCGTCGTCGGGGGCGTCGCCCGTCAATCGAGCGTTCACGTCGAGAAAGAAGCTCACCGGCACCGACGAGGCGCTGGGGCCGACGATCGTGATCGTGTCCGCAAAGGAGGCGAACGCGCTGGCGGCGTTGCCGGTGAAGGGCTCGCCCGGCGAGGCGTCGACGGCGAGGCGCAGCACGCCGCGTGACAGATCGGCCGCGGCGAACACCGAGCCCTCGAGATATCGGTTGGCGTACGCACCGGCGGCCGAGGCCGTCAAGGGGCCGGAGTCGCTGTCGTTGACCATTCCGTAGGTGCTGAAGACGCCTGCGGTCGCAAGCGCGCTGGCGGAACCGCTGATCGTCAGCAGCCCGGTCAAGGCGAATAGTGGCAGGAACGCTTGCGCTTTCATCGAGCCCTCCCTGGATGTTTCTGTTCGGCGCTAGTGCCGGACGGCGCCGCTGTCCCAGCGGCGCTCCCAGAGTGTGGTCGACGATCGCGGCCGCCTCAACGCCGGCCGCGGCCGGCTGCGAGGAATTACCGGAACACCGTGCCTGCTACCGATCTTGCAGCAGCATGGCGCGCCTCAGCCCGCACGCTGGCGCGAGGGCTTGCCGTGACCGTGCGCGGGACGGCGGTTGCCGTTCGGATGCGCATTACCCTGCGCATGCGGCTGGCGGCGATTGCCGTCCGCCGCGCGCTGGCCCTGCTGCGCGTGGCCGCTCTGCGGCTGGCCCTGGCGCGCCTGGCCCTGTTGCGGCCGACCGCCGCCGCGCTGGCCGCGACCCGTCTCGATCGGCTCCGGACGCTGATTCGGATCCGGCTCGTAGCCGGCGACGCGCCGGCGTTCGAAGCGTTGGCGAGTCAGACGCTCGATGCTCTCGAGCAGACGGTGCTCGTCGACACATACGAGCGAACAGGCCGAGCCCGTCGCGCCCGCGCGCGCCGTGCGGCCGATGCGGTGCACGTAGTCCTCGGCGACCATCGGCAGCTCGAAGTTGACGACCTGCGGCAGCTCGTTGATGTCGATGCCGCGCGCCGCGATGTCGGTCGCGACCAGCGCCTGCAGCTTGCCGCTCTTGAACTCGGACAGCGCGCGCGTGCGCGCGGTCTGGCTCTTGTTGCCGTGGATCGCGAGCGCGGAGATGCCGTGCTTGTCGAGATGCTCGGCGAGCCGGTTCGCGAGATGCTTGGTGCGCGTGAAGACCAGCGCCTGCGTCCAGCGCCGCGTCTCGAACAGATGGACCAGCAGCTCCTTCTTGCGATTGCGATCGACGAGCAGGACTTCCTGCGCGATCTGCGCCGCGGTCGTGCCCTGGCGCGCGATCTCGACTTCCGCCGGATCCTTCAGCAGGCTCGCGGCGAGCTCCTTGATCTCGGGCGGAAAGGTCGCGGAGAACAGCAGGTTCTGACGCTGCTTCGGCAGCACCGCGAGCACGCGCCGGATGTCGCGGATGAAGCCCATGTCGAGCATGCGATCGGCTTCGTCGAGCACGAGCATCTCGACCTTCGACAGATCGACGGTGCGCTGCTGCAGGTGGTCGAGCAGGCGGCCCGGTGTCGCGACGAGGACGTCGACGCCGCGCTTCAGGCCTTCGATCTGCGGGTTGATGCCGACGCCGCCGAACATCACCAGCGAGCGCAGGCCGCTGTGGCGGCCGTAGTGGCGCACGGATTCCTCGACCTGCGCGGCGAGCTCGCGCGTCGGCGTCAGGATCAGCGCGCGCGGCAGGCGCCGCGGTGCCGGCGGCGTGCGCTTCAGCAGCGCGAGCAGCGGCAAGGTGAAGGCCGCGGTCTTGCCGGTGCCGGTCTGGGCGCCGGCGATCAGGTCGCGACCGTCCAGCACGACCGGAATCGCCTGGACTTGAACGGGAGTGGGAGTGGTGTAACCGCGCTCGTGCACGGCGCGTACGAGGTCCTCGGACAGGCCGAGGGCAGCGAAATCAGACATGGAACTCCAATGAGCAATACGCGATTTGAGCCTGTCGCCGCGGGCCTTGGTGCCGGGCGCCAGTCACAGGGCAGGCAAATCAGTGAACGAACGAGAGCCGGAAATGGCCGCGGTCAGGAGACTGGGAGCATCGACCGCAAACGCAGCGTAACAGAGCGGGTGCGGCATTGAAAGAAAAGAAATCTAGCCACGGAGGGCGCGGAGGGCACGGAGAAGAATAAGAAAAACGCTTGATGCATTCGAGCGAGCTCGGTCTCATGGACGGAGCGCACGGTGAGCGCGCTTCGTCCATCGGGCATGCCGGATCCCGGATTCCGCGCCGCTGCGCGGCGCTCCTTCCGGGCTACGAAGATCGTTCTCTTGTAGCCCGGAAGGAGCGCCGCGGAATCCGGGATCGGCGCCTCGCCAGATCGCGTAACCGGGATTCGCGCCCGCCGTCCTCCCATGCATCCGAGAAGAAGGCTGTCGCGTATCGGCCATGCCCGATCCGGGTTCCGCTACGCTGCACCCGGGCTACGAAAGCCGGGGCGCCCCTCTTGGGTCCATCCCCGTCTTCCCTCCGTGCCCTTCAAAGATGGCGCTTCAAGAACGCGAGCTGATCCTGAATGAGCTGACGGCCTTCCGGGATGAGCTTGCTCATCAGCAGGAAGCCGTGGAAGACGCCGGCGTAGCGCTTGCATTCGACCGGCACGCCGGCAGCCTCGAGCTGCTTCGCATAGGCCTCGCCTTCGTCGCGCAGCGGATCGAATTCGGCGGTCGATATGAAGGCGGGCGGGAGCTTGGCGAGCGAGCGCGCATAGAGCGGGGAGACGAGCGGGTCCTTCGCGTCCACTTTCGCGCCGTTCAGATAGTGGTCATAGAACCAGCGCATTTCCTTTTCGCCGAGGATCGGCGCCGTCGCGTTTTCCTTGATGGAAGCGGAGGCGAGCGTGGCGTCGACGGCGGGATAGGTCAGCACCTGGCATTTGAGCGCGATGCCTGCGTCGCGCGCGAGCTGCGCGACGACCGCGGCGAGATTGCCACCGGCGCTGTCGCCGATGAGGCCGACGCGCGCGGCGTCGACGCCGAGATCGCCCGCATTCGCGAGCACCCATTTCAGCGCGGCATTGCAGTCCTCGGCCGCGGTCGGCGCCTTGAACTCGGGCGCCTTGCGGTACTCGACGGCGATCACCGCGATCTGCGCGGCGTTGGCGAGATGACGGCAGTAGCCGTCGTGCGTCTCGAGACCCATGTAGACCCAGCCGCCGCCGTGGAAGTGCACGAGCGTCGGCAGCGGGCCGGCCTTGGGCGCGTAGAGCCGCGCGGCGATCGTGTCGCCGGCGACCGGTATCCTCAGCTCGCGCAGGATCGCGACGGCCTCGCGATCCTCGGGCGGCGTCGCGAACACGGCGTTGAAATAAGGGCGGCCTTCGGCGGGCGCAAAGTGATCGAGCGGATGGACGCCCTTCTGCTGAAGGATGTCGAGGACTGCCATCGATTCGGCGGTCAGCGGCATGCGAGTACTCCTGATGGTTGAGGATGCCGACGAGCGGGCGGCCGACGCACGAACCGATGCGTCGCGTCCCGTCTCTGTCCGGCCGCCGATTCTAGTGGTGCGCGACGAGGCTGCCTATGCGCAAGCGGATGTGCATGCGCAGCATCCACGCAGCGTGAGCTCGCGAATCGCCGCGCGCCCGTCGCGATTTGCTAGGCTTGGCCGGTCCGCGAGCAAACATCGAGAAGGAGGGGGGCTCATGGCCTTGTCGCGCGAAGATCTGCTCGAAGCCTATCGGCGCATGAAGACCATTCGCGAATTCGAAGAGCGCGTGCACGTCGAATTCGCGAAAGGCGGCATCCCGGGCTTCGTCCACCTTTATGCCGGCGAGGAAGCCTCGGCCGCCGGCGTCTGCATGAACCTCACGGACGAGGACAAGATCGCGAGCACGCATCGCGGCCACGGTCACTGCATCGGCAAGGGCGTCGACGTGCACGGCATGATGGCCGAGATCTACGGCAAGCGCACCGGCACCTGCCGCGGCAAGGGCGGCTCGATGCACATCGCCGATCTCGACACCGGCATGCTCGGCGCGAACGGCATCGTCGGCGGCGGCCCGCCGCTGGTCTGCGGCGCCGCGCTCGCGGCCAAGCTCAAGCGCACCGGCGGCGTCGCGGTCGCGTTCTTCGGCGACGGTGCATCGAACCAGGGCACGACCTTCGAGGCGATGAATCTCGCCGCGGTGTGGAAGCTGCCAGCCATCTTCGTCGCCGAGAACAACGGTTACGCGGAAGCGACCGCCGCGAAATTCTCGGTCGCCTGCGAGGACATCTCGACGCGCGCCGCAGGCTTCGGCATGCCGGGCATCACGGTCGACGGTCACGATTTCTTCGCCGTCTACGACGCCGCGCGCGCGGCCGTCGATCGCGCGCGTCACGGCGGCGGGCCCTCGCTGATCGAGGTCAAGCTCGATCGCTACTTCGGCCACTTCGAAGGCGACAACCAGGCCTATCGCGCGCCGGACGAGGTGAAGCGCCTCCGCGCCGAGAAAGACTGTCTCCAGCGCTTCCGCGCGCGCGTCGCGCCGACCATCGCCGCGGTCGAGCTCGATGCGATCGACGCCGAGGTGCAGAAGCTGATCGACGACGCGGTGGCGCAGGCCGTCGCCGCGCCCGATCCGCTGCCCGAGGATCTCGTCACCGACGTCTACATCCGCTATTGAGGAGCGCCGTCATGGCACGAAAGATTTTGTTCCAGCAGGCCATCAACGAAGCGCTAGATCAGGAGATGGCGCGCGATTCGAACGTGATCGTGATGGGCGAGGACGTCGTCGGCGGCAGCGGCGCGAGCGGCGAGATGGACGCCTGGGGCGGCGTGCTCGGCGTGACCAAGGGACTCTACGGCAAGTACGGCGAGCGCATCATGGACACGCCGATTTCCGAGTCCGCTTTCGTCGGTGCCGCCATCGGCGCGGCGACCTGCGGGCTGCGGCCGGTGTGCGAGCTGATGTTCATCGATTTCTTCGGGGTGTGCTTCGACCAGATCTACAACCAGGCCGCGAAGTTTCGCTACATGTTCGGCGGCAAGGCGAAGACGCCCGTCGTCATCCGCACGATGATAGGCGCGGGCTTTCGCGCCGCGGCCCAGCACTCGCAGTGCCTCTACCCGGTGTTCACGCACATCCCGGGGCTGAAGGTCGTGATCCCGTCCTCGCCCTACGAGGCGAAGGGACTCCTGATCCAGGCGATCCGCGACGACGATCCCGTGATCTTCTGCGAGCACAAGGCGCTCTACGCGATGGAAGGCGAGGTGCCCGAGGAGTCCTACACCATTCCCTTCGGCGAGGCGAACGTCGTGCGCGAAGGCGGCGACGTCACGATCGTCGCGCTCGCGCGCATGGTCGGCTTCGCCGAGAAGGCCGCCGCGGCGCTCGCCAAGGACGGCGTCCAGTGCGAGATCATCGATCCGCGTACGACCTCGCCGTTCGACGAGGACACGATCCTGGAGAGCGTCGAGAACACGGGACGGCTCGTCGTCGTCGACGAGGCCTCGCCGCGCTGTGGCATGGCGGCGGACATCGCGGCGCTGGTCGCGAACAAGGGCTACGCCGCGCTGGAGGCGCCGATCGAGCTCGTCACGCCGCCGCACACGCCGGTGCCGTTCAGCGGCGTGCTCGAGGATCTGTACATTCCGAGCCCGGCCCGCATCGAAGCGGCCGTGCGCAAGGTGATGGAGTACGCATGATGAGCAAGGACAGGATCGTCCCGATCACGATGCCGAAATGGGGTCTGTCGATGACCGAGGGCAAGGTCGTCGGCTGGCTCGTCGACGAGGGACGCGAGCTGCAGCCCGGCGATCCGGTGATGGACATCGAGACCGAGAAGATCGCCAACACCTTCGAGGCGCTCGATGCCGGCACGCTGCGCCGGAAGATCGCGCAGGTCGACGACGTGCTGCCGATCGGCGCGTTGCTCGGCGTGCTCGCGCCGGCCGAAGTGGAGGACGCGGAAGTCGACGCCTACGTCGCGGCCTTCCAGGCCAGCTATGTGCCGCCCGCAGCGGAGGAGGGCGAGGACGGGCCGGGCCATCAGTTCGTCGACGTCGGCGGCCAGCGCCTGCGCTATGCGCGACGCGGCGAGGCGGGACCGGCGGTGGTGCTGCTCCACGGCTTCGGCGGCGACTGCGACAACTGGCTGTTCAACCTCGACGCGCTCGCGGCCGGCGCGCGCGTCCACGCGCCGGACCTGCCCGGCCACGGGCAGTCGTCGAAAGCGATCGCCGACGGCAGCGTCGAGGCGCTGGCGCGCACGGTGCTCGGCTTTCTCGACGCGCTCGAGCTCGACGCCGTGCATCTCGTCGGCCATTCGCTCGGCGGCGCGATCGCGCTGGCGACCGCCGCCGCGGCTCCTGCGCGCGTGCGCGCGCTGTCGCTGATTGCGCCGGCCGGCCTCGGCCCGACGATCAACGGCGACTATCTGCGCGGCTTCATCGCGGCGGAATCGCGGCGCGAGCTCAAACCCGTGCTGCAGCAGCTCGTCGCCGATGCCGGGCTGGTCAATCGCCAGATGATCGACGACATGCTGAAGTACAAGCGTCTCGACGGCGTCGGCGAGGCGCTGCGCGCGATCGCGAGCGGCTTCGCCGAGGGCGACGCGCAGCGGGCGGATTTGCGGCCCGCGCTGGAGGCCGTCGACTGTCCCGTGCAAATACTGTGGGGCAGCGCGGATCGCATCGTGCCGCCGGCGCAGGCCGAGGGCCTGCCGTCGAATGTCGCCGTCCATGTCATCGACGGCGCCGGCCATCTGCCTCATCTGGAGGCGGCGAGCGCCGTCAACGTGCTGCTGAAACGCATGACCGAGCGCCTCGCATGAGCTTCGCCGCGCTCATCACGGCGATGACGCAGGCCGCGTGCCGCGGCGACGGCGCGGCGGTCGCGGCCTGCTTCACACCCGACGGCGTCTATCACGACTGTTTCTACGGGCGGTTCCAGGGCGCCGCGATCGCGACGATGGTCGAAGACTACTTCCATCGCGACGCGCGCGATTTCCGCTGGGACCTGCACGACGTCGTCGACGACGGCCGCATCGGCTTTGCGCGCTACGTGTTCAGCTATGAATCGAAACTGCCGATTGCGCGCGGCAAGCGCGCGCTGTTCGAAGGCGTGTCGATCTGCGAGCTGCGCGGCGCAAAGCTCGCCAGCTATCGCGAAGTCGCGAATTCCGCGGTGGGCCTGCACGCGCTGGGCTTCGCGCCGGAGCGCATCGCGAAACTGCTCGCGCGCGAAGCCCGCGAGCTCGCGGGCCGCAGCGAGGCCGCGGGGCACCTTTGAACGCGACGCCGCTGCCGTAGCCCGGGAGTAGCGCAGCGAATCCCGGGATCTTTCTCGCCCCGGGCTCCGCGCTGCGCGCCGCACCCGGGCTCCATCACGGCCGAGCCCGTTATACTCGCGCGATGAAAACAAGAAGTGCGGCCCCGCGCGCCCGGCAAGTGGCGGCGGCGGTCATCGGCAACGCGCTCGAGTGGTATGACTTCGTCGTCTTCGGTGCGCTCACCGTCATCATCGGCAATCTGTTCTTTCCGGGAGACACGGAGCTCAATCGGATCCTGAAGGCGACGGCGACCTTCGGCGTCGGCTTCTTCATGCGTCCGATCGGCGGCATCGTGCTCGGCATCTATGCGGATCGACACGGACGCAAGGCGGCTCTACAGCTCATCATCGGTCTGATGACGCTCGCGATGGCGATGATCGCCTGCGCGCCGCCCTATGCGGCGATCGGCATCGCGGCGCCGCTGATCGTCGTGCTGGCGCGCCTGCTGCAGGGCTTCGCGACCGGCGGCGAGTTCGCGATCGCGACTTCATTCCTCGTCGAGGTCGCGCCGCCCGGCCGCAAGGGACTGTACGGCTCGCTGCAGCAGGTCGGCCTGAGCCTCGCCGCGCTGGGCGGCGCGCTCGCCGGCTGGTTCGTCACGCAGGTGCTGACGCCCGCCCAGCTCGATAGCTGGGGCTGGCGTCTGCCCTTTGCCGTCGGTCTCTTGATCGGACCGGTCGGCATGTGGGTGCGGCGTCATCTCGAAGAGACCGAAGAGTTCGAGCGCGCCCGCGCGGCGACGGGCACGGATCTGCCGCTGCCGGCAATGCTGAGATCGCACGCGCGCAGCGTGCTGGTGACCTTCGGACTGATCATCTGCGGCACCATCACCTACTACGTGGTGCTGATCTACATGCCGACCTTTGCCGGCACGCAGCTCGGCATCCCGCTCGAAGACGCGTTCACGGCCCAGGTCATCGCGCTGCTGTGCCTGACCGCCGTGATCCCGGCGGTCGGCGCGCTGTCCGATCGCGTCGGGCGCAAGCCGCCGATGATCGTCGGCAGCGTCGCCTGCCTGCTCGCCCTGCAGCCGCTGTTCGAGCGGCTGCATGCGCAGCCGGATCTGCCGACGCTGATCGCGACGCAGGCGAGCCTGTGCACGCTGATCGGCATTTTCTACGGCCCTTTGTCGACGGCGGTCGCCGAGCAGTTTCCGGCCGGCGTGCGCTCCACCGCGCTCTCGCTCGCCTACAATCTCGCCGTGATGCTGTTCGGCGGCTTCGCGCAGTTCTTCGTCACCTGGCTGATCGGCGTCACCGGACAGCCGATCGCGGCCGCCTACTACGTGATGTTCGGCGCCACGGTCGGCCTGCTGGCGACCCTGGCGCTGCGCACGCACAGATGAAACTCGCAACCGATTGGTGACGGCGGCGCCCTCGTTTATGCTCCTCCCATGAACGAGAGGACCGCCGCCGGCAGCGATTTCCTCGGCAACCGGCCGCTGTCTGCGCGCATCGCGGCGGTCTACGCTTTCGTCGCCACGCTGTGGATCGTCGCCTCCGATCACCTGATCGAACGTTACATCGATCCCATCGATCGCCTGCGCCTCTCGACCTACAAGGGGCTCGTGTTCGTCGGCGTCACTTCGCTCGTGCTCTACGGGCTGCTGCGCTATCTGGGCCGCGATGGCGGCACGGCCGCCGAAGCGCCGGCAGGCGCGGGCCGCGGATCGCGCACGCGCATCGCCTACGCCGTTGCCATCGTCCTGACGCTGGTGATGCTCGCCTTCCGCGAGACGCTGCCTGCGCAGCACGTCCTGCGCACCGTGATGAGCGTGTTCCTGATCCCGGTCACGCTCGGCGGCCTGTTCGGCGGCGCGGGGCCGGGCTTCGCCGCGGCCGCCGTCGCGGCAACGGGCGTGCTGATCTCCGATTACGCGGCGATCGACATGTCCGCGCAGGGCGAGGTCGTCGCCACGCAGTTGACGCGCTTCGGCCTGTTCGTGGTGCTCGCGATCGGCGGCAGCCTCGTCTGCGAGGCGCTGCATCTCGCGCGGCGGCGCGCGGAGGCGCTCTACGCGTCGCAGCAGCGGCTGCTCGCCGAGTACCGGATTCTCGCCGAGCAGCTTCCCGACTACGTCTGGCGCAAGGATCTCCAGGGCCGCTATGTGAGCTGCAACTCGCGCTTCGCGGCAGTGGCCGGCAGAGCGGTCGCCGAGGTCTTGGGACGCACCGAAAACGAGCTCTTTTTCCGCGACGATGCCGCGCGCTGGCACGCCGAGGATCTCGAGGTGACGGGCTCCGGCGGCGTGCTGGAGCGTGAACAGTACTGGCGCACGCCGTACTGCGAGGTCGGCTGGGTGCTGGTGAAGAAATCGCCGGTGTACGACGAGGCCGGGCGCTGCATCGGGCTCATCGGCGTCGCGCGCGACGTCACCGCGCGGCGGGCCGCCGAGGAAGCGCTGCGCGCGAACGAGCGCTATCTGCACGCGCTGTTCGACGAGAGCATCGATCCCATCGCGACCTTCGCGGTGCCGGCCGAGGACGGACCGATGCCCTTCATCGACGCCAATGCCGCCGCCGAGCGCCTGCTCAAGCGCACGCGCGAGGAGCTGCGCGGGATGACGGTGACGGAAATGCTGCCGAACGTCGACGCCGCGCGCCTCGCCGCGCTCACCGCGCAAACCCGCTCCGCGGGGCACCTCCACGTCGAGCTCGAGGTCGCGGCCGGCGACGGCACGCACATCCCCATCGACGTCTCGGTCACGCTCGTGCATCAGCGCGAGGACGGCAGCTACGTGGCGATGGCGGTCGCGCGCGATCTGCGCAAGCGCCACGCCGACGAAGTCGAGCGCCTGCGCCTGCAGTCGCAGGTGATCGAGATGCAGAAGCGCGAAGCGATCGGCCAGTTGACCGGCGGCATCGCCCACGACTTCAACAACCTGCTCGCGACCGTGCTGGGCTATGGCGAGCTCGCGTCGCGCCGGGCGCGCGCGAGCGGCGACGCCAAGCTCGAGGACTATCTCAACGCCATTCGCATCGCCGGCGAACGCGGCCGCGACCTCGTCGCCAAGATGCTCGGCTTCGCGCGCAGCCGTCCGGCGGAGAGCGCACAGCAGCCGGCGCCGCTGGCGCTGCGGCCCGTGCTCGAGGACGGCCTGCGGCTGCTGCGTGCGACCATTCCGACGAGCATCGCGATCGAGTTCGAGTGCGATGCCGAGCTGCCGCCGGTGCAGGCCGAACGCGTCGACATCGAGCAGATCCTCATGAATCTCGTGATCAATGCGCGCGACGCGATGGCCGGCGTCGGCTGCCTGCGCATCGAGGTGCACGGGGCGCAACGGGTGACGGGTAGCTGCACGGCCTGCGGTCAGGACTTCGACTTGAGCTGCGTGGTGCTGCGAGTCGAAGACACCGGCCCGGGCATTCCGCCCGCGCTGCGCGCGCAGGTGTTCCAGGCGTTCTACACCACCAAGGGCGTCGGCGAAGGCTCGGGCCTGGGTCTGTCGGTCGTGCACGGCATCGTCCACCGTCACGGCGGTCATATCCTTCTCGATAACGGCGCGCGCGGCGCGCGCTTCGACGTGCTGCTGCCGCTCGCCGCGCCTGCCGACGAACGCGCCGTGGTGCTGCCGGCGGCGACAGCCGCGGCGCGCGCACCCGGACGCCACGTGATGATCGTCGACGACGAACTGATGCTCGCCGAGTACTGGCGCGAAGTGCTGGGCGAAGTCGGCTATCGCGTGAGCGTGTTCGGCGACGGCAATGCGGCGCTCGCGGCCTACGAGGCGGATCCGGGCGCTTACGATGCGATCCTCAGCGATCAGACGATGCCGGGATTGACGGGTGACGCGCTCGCCGCCGCGCTGCGCGCCCGCGGCGCCCGCTTGCCGATCGTCTTGTGCACCGGCTACAGCGCGCGTCTCGACGCGCAGCGCGCACAGGTCCTGGGGCTCGCGGCCGTGCTCGTCAAGCCCGTCGCCCGCGACGCGCTGCTCGCGGTGCTCGAGGAGGCATTCGCGCCGGGGCCCGAGGCCTCGTAGCCCGGGTGGAGCGCGCAGCGCGTAACCCGGGATGCGGCACGTCGGGTCC
>DAOKZI010000002.1:0-117689 GCA_035325705.1 Gammaproteobacteria bacterium | reverse complement strand
TCGTAGCCCGGGTGGAGCGCGCAGCGCGTAACCCGGGATGCGGCACGTCGGGTCCCCGAAGATCCCGGGCTTCGCTACGCTGCACCCGGGCTACGAGGCCGCGGTGCGATCCGTGACGGCGTCGGCGCCGAAGGCGTACCAATCGACGCGTCGCGTCAGCACCATCGTGGTCGCGATCAGGCCGAAGACGAGCAGGCTGCCCATCAGCAGCGCGTAATCTTCCGCGGACAGCAGTCCGTAGAGCAGCGCGTAGAACACGGCGAGCACGGCGGCAAAGGCCGCGGCGAGGCGTCGATCGCGCAGCAGGTGAGCGAGGTAGAAGCCGAGCAGACCGACGCAGCAGACGCTCGCGACGAGGTACGCGGGCAGGAAGCCCAAATGCTCGGACAGCGCGAGCACCAGCAGGAAGAACACCGACAGCGCGATCGCGACCATGCCGTACTGCACGGGGTGGATGCGCAGCTTCTTCAGGACTTCGGTCAATAGCAGCGACACGAAGGAGACGCCGACGAAGAGGATGCCGTACTTCGTCGCACGCTCGCTCTTCAGGTAGACATCGACCGCCGGGGCGAGCCTCACGCCGAAGCCGTTCGCCTCCAGCGTGCCGCGCTGGGCCGGATCGGCGAGGGCGCGCTCGTACTGCTCGAGGATGTTGGTGGCGAGGAAGCTCGTCGCCCAATGCGCCGCGAAGCCCGCGTCGTCGACGCGTCGTGACGCCGGCAGATAGGCGCCGACGAAGCTCGGGTGCTGCCACGGCGAATGCAGGCGCACGTGGGTCTGGCGGCCGAGCGGCAGGAAATCGAGCTGGCCGAGCCCGTTCACGCGCATCGCCAGCGTGAACGGCAGCGTGCTCGCGCTGCGCGGCAGCTCCGGGAGGCGCGCGTGAATGCCCGCGCTCAGCGCGTCATTGCGCGCGCCGGGCTCGAAGACGCGCTCGGCGCCGGCGACGCTGGCGACCGGCGCAACGGCGATGCCGCGCGGATCGGCGAGCCCGAGGCTCAGATACGGCGGATCGAAGCGCAGCACCCCGGCCGGATGCTCGGCCACCGGCGCGGCGGGCAGCACGTAGCGCCCGGCGATGTCGAGCTTCGCCGCATAGACGAGCACTTCGTAGAGGCCGCGGCGGCGCGTGTCCGTATCGACCTCGCCATCGACCTCGAGCAGATCGGGCAGCACGTGCTGGGTGCAGATGCGCGACTTCTGCGTCGCATACTTGACCTCGCCCTGTCCGTTGCCGACGGATTCGGACCAGGTCTCCGTACAGGGCAGGACCAGCACCGGGCCGGCGATCCGCTGCGGCCCGGTGCCGCTGCGCGCGATGTCGGCCTCGACTGCGCTCTGGCGCGCCTGTCTTTCCTGCACGAGCCCGCCGATCATGCCGAGCGGGATCAGGATCAGCGCGGCGAGCAGGCCGCAGACGATGAACTTGTTGGCGAAGAGCGTGCGCATCGCAGGGACTCCATTCGATAGAACCGGGGCCCAGCCTGCGCCGTCGCGGTGAAGTCTCCTCGAAGCGCCGGTGAAATCGCAGTGAAGATCTCGTGCCGCCGGCTCAAGCCGGCAGGACGAGGCGCGCCAGCACGCCGTCGCCGTCGTTGTCGAGGCTGAAGCGGCCGCCGTGGAGCTCGGCGACCTGGGTCACCACGCTCAAGCCCAGCCCGCTGCTCTTGCGGCCGGTCGTCGGACGCGGCAGGGAGAAGAAGCGCTCGCCGACGCGGGCGCACGCATAGTCGGGGATGTGCGCCGGCGCATTGCGGCAGTCGATCTCGATCTGCCCGTCGCGGGCCTCGGCCGCGAATGCGATGCGGCCGCCGGCCGGCGTGAAATCGACGGCGTTCAGCAGCAGATTGTCGAGCGCCTGGCTCAGCAGGAAGCGTTCGGCGACGAGGGTGCAGTCGGGCGCGATCGCGTTGTCGAGCGTCAGCGCACGCTCGGCGAGCAGCGCGGCGTGCGTCGCGGCCAGCGCATCGACGAGTTCGCGCGGCGACACGGGCGCGGGATCCTGCAGCGCCTGCCGGTTCTCGAGCTGGGCGAGGTCGAGCAGGCGATCGATGATCTGCTGCAGCCGGCCGACCTCGGCGTCGATATTGCGCGCGAAGCGCAGGCGATCGGCGGCCGGCAGCGCGTCTTCGAGCAATTCCGCGGACGCGCGTATCGCCGCCAGCGGGCTCTTCAGCTCGTGCGTGAGGATCTGCGCGTACTGCTCGACGTAGGCCTTGCCTTCGAGCTGGGCGCGCATCCCGTCGATCGCAGCGCCGAGCTGGCGCAGCTCGGGGCCGGCGAGCCTCGGCAGCGCGACGCGCCGGCCCGCACCGATCTCCTTCGCGTAACGCACCAGCTTGCCGACGCCGCGACTGAGCCAGAACGAGATCCCGACCGCGAGCAGCCCCGTGCCGAGCAGGGTGACCAGGCCGCCGATGAGGATGCGCCGCTCGCTGCGCTCGATGAAGGGCTGCACGGCGCGATTCTGCTTGCCGACCGACAGCACGCCGACGATCGCCTCGTCGCGCCGGATCGGCGCGGCGACGTACATCACGGTCGAGGTCTCGTCCTGCGGGTCGGCGGCTGTCGAGCGCGCGCCGTAGCGGCCGCGCAGCGTCAGGTAGACGTCGTTCCAGCGCGAGTAGTCCTCGCCGACGGCCTTGCCCTGCGAATCGAACAGCACGATGCCGCGCGCGTCGGTCACGTAGACGTGCAGGCTCGCGCGCTGCTTGCGCACGCCGTGGATGTCGGCGTCGAAGTCGCGCGCCGCGTACTGCGCGAGCGCCCGGGCCAGGCGACTGTCGTCGAAGCGTCCGGCGACGACGTCGTCGCGCACCAGCTCGGCGAGGAGGTTGGCCGTGTCGACCAGCGTTTCCTCCGCCGATTGACGCATCGCCGGCTTGATTTCGTCGAGCGCGCCGCCGACGAGAAACCACGCCGCGATCGCCAGGACCGCGACATAGCCGAGGAAGAGACGGCCGATCACGCCGGCGGCGTGAAGCTGTAGCCGAGTCCGCGGTGCGTGCGCACCGGATCGGCCTCCGGCCGCACCTCACGGAACTTCGCGCGCAGCGTCTTCACGTGCGTGTCGACGGTCCTGTCCATCGAGCCGCTCGCCTGCGGCCACAGCGCGTCCATGATTTCGTCCCGTGTGTAAACCTTGCCGGGGCGCTCGGCGAGCAGCGCGAGGAGCAGGTACTCGTAGCGCGTCAGCGCGAGCTCGCGGCCGTGATAGAGGACCTGGGCGCGCTCGCGGTCGAGCACGAAGGGAAGGGCGGTCGAGGCCTTACCCGTCGGCGTCGCGCGACGGCGCAGGATGTTGCGAATGCGCGCGACGACTTCGCGCGGGCTGAACGGCTTGACGACATAGTCGTCGGCGCCGAGCTCGAGGCCGACGACGCGGTCGATTTCCTCACCGCGCGCGGTGAGGAAGAGGATCGGCAGATCGGACCCGCGGCGCACGGCGCGACACACCTCGAAGCCGCCGAGATCGGGCAGGCCGACGTCGAGCACCATCAGATCGATGGCCGGCGCCTGCCCGGCGCGCGCGGCGGCCTGCGCGCCCAGCGCGAGGGTCTCGACGGCATAGCCGTCGCGCGCGAGCACGTAGACGAGCGGCTCGGCGATGCTCGGCTCGTCCTCGACGATCAGGATGCGAGGCATCGGCGCCGCCTTCAGTCGAGGGGCAGCGCGCAGGCCGGACACTGCGCGTAGCGGCTCGCGGCCGAGGGCGCCAGCGCCGCGGCGAAGCCGATCTGCGACAGCCGCGCGCCGCAGCGCGGACAGCGCACGAAGGCGAGCATCGCGAGCAGCGCGCCGCAGGTCGCGAGAAATGCGCCGATCATCACCGCGGCCGGCGGTCGCTCGACGAACAGACAGGCGACGAACACGCACCAGCCCAGCGCCGCGACGGCGAGCCACAGGCGCATCCTGCGGCCCAGTCTGTCCCGGATCCCCATCTGCGCTCAGGCCGGCGTAGGGCCATCCAGGGTCTCGTAGTGCACGACTTCGGCCAGCGGCCGCCGGTAGAGCCGCGGCGGTTGCACCCCGTTCAGCGCCTTGCCGAGCACGACGAGCATCACGGGGATCACGTTCGCATCGAGCTCGAGGAAGGCCGCGACCTTGTTCGCGTCGAAGCCGATCATCGGACCCGTGTCCCAGCCGCGCGCCTTTGCCGCATACATCAGGCTCATCGCGGCCAGCGCGCCGCCGCGGATCGCTTCCTCGCGCTGCAGGGCCGGCTGGTCGGTGTAGACGGCCGCGATCATCGGCACGAACTTCTCGCGCATCGGCGCCGGCGCGTCGGTGTAGATCCGCGGCGCGTCGCGATGCGCGTCGAGGCGGCCGCAGACGACGATCGCCGCGGCGCAGTCCTCGACCTGCTGCTGGCCGAAGGCGAGCCCGCGCAGCTCGCGCTTGCGCGCGGCGTCGCGCACGACGACGAAGCGCCACGGCTGCAGATTGAAGGAGCTCGGGCTCAGCACGACGTCGGCGAAGATCGCTTCGAGCTCCGCGTCATCGATGCTCAGGCCCGGCGTGTAATGGCGAACGCTGTGGCGCTCGCGCGCGAGATCGGTGAAGTTCACGGCGGTTTCCTGTGCTGCTCGGCCCGTGGCGATGGCGGGCGAGGGGCTATTGTTCGGAAGAAGACGCCGGGCGGCAACGGCGAGCGTTTCATCGCCCGACGAAGCTCACGATCAGACGTAGGGATCCGCTGCCGGCAAGGGCGCGCCGTAGCGATCGAGGAAGGCCATGGCTGCGAGCGGCTTGCGCTTCAGCTTCTTCGGAAAGGGCTTCGCCGGCCAGCCCAGCATGACGACGGCGGCCGTCGCGATCGGCTCCGGGATCTCGAGCAGCGCCTTCATCTGCGGTTCGGCGAGGCCGAGCAGCGTCGTCAGCGTCGTGCCCAGGCCTTCATTGCGCGCGGCGAGCATCAGGTTCTGGACCGCGGGGTAGATCGAGGAGCCCGGCGTCAGCAGCGTGCGGCCGAGATTCGCGTCGATCGTGCTCAATTCGCGCCACTCGACGCAGACCACGACGTGGACCGGGATCTCGGCGATGTGCCGCGCGAAGCGATCGACGTGCTGCAGGAAGCTCGGCGTGAAGCCGTGCCTGAATTCGCCGCTCGAGTATTTCTGTATCGCCGCGTCCCAGATCGGCTGGTAGAGATCGTGGATGGCGCGGCGTTTGGCCGCGTCGCGCACCGCGATCAGGCTCACGGGCTGCTTGTTGCTGCCGGTCGCGGCCCAGCGCGCCGCGTTCAGCACCTTTGCGAGCAGGTCGTCGGACACGGGATCGGGCTTGTAGTAGCGGCAAGCATTCATCGTCTGCATCGCGTCGAGCAGTTCCATCGGGCTATCCTCGCGGCTGTGGAGGCGGCAGCATAAAGCGAAATGGCGCGACCCGTGTCGCCGCCCGGGAATCTGCCTGCGAATCGGGTCCTGATGCATTCGACCGACATCGACGCGGCCGCGCTGCGGCGCCGGCGAGCGGCGCTGGGCGCCGCCGTCTTCGCCTACCTGCTCGCCCCGCTGCTGGGCCTGCGCCTGTGCGGAACGGCGGCCGTGGATCCGTGGTGGGACGCCGCGATCGGCACGGGCCTCGCCGCGATGGGCGCGCTGGCGCTGCTGCCGATCCTCTCGGCGCGCTGGTGGGCGGCGCAGACGCGCGACGCCGATCGCCTGCGCGTCGTGCAGGTATTGCATCGTCAGCTCTCGTATCTGCTCGTCGCGCTGCTGCTCGCGCACGTGCTCGGCCTGCTGCTGCTCGAACCGCGCGTGCTGGACTATCTGCTGCCGACGGCGCCCGGCTACCTGCTCGCCGGGCTCGCCGCGCTGCTGCTCGTCGTCGCGCTGATCGCGAGCTCGCAGGGCCGCGTGCGCCGGCACTGGCCGCATCCGAGCTGGCGGCGCTGGCACGCGGGGATGTCGGCGGCGGCGGTCGCGCTCACCGGCTGGCACCTGTGGGGCTCGGCCTACTGGGTCGCGACGCCGACCGCGCTGCTGGTCGCAGGCTGGCTGCTGGGCGTGCCGACGCTGCTCTCGCTCCTCTGGCACCACCGGCCGCCGGCGCGTCTCGCCGCCGATGCGCCGCATCCCCACCGCCTGCGGCGCGCCGTCGGCACGCGCCTCGTGTGCGCGCTGTGCATGCTCGTCGTCGTCGCCGTCGCGCTCTTCGCGTGGCGCCCGGCGCCCGAGCAGCCGCGCGCGCCGCATCCCTATCCCTGCCCGGGCGGACGCTGCCTGTGACGCGACCCCGGATCGCCGCGCTGATCTGCAGCCTCGCCGCGCTGCTGCTGCTCGCCTGGCAGTGGCGACAGCGCGCCATCGTCGCCGCGCCGATGACCGCGATCGTCTTCGATCACCAGGATCACTCCGCGGTGTCCTGCAAGACCTGCCATCACAACTTCTTCGACGAGACGGGTCGCGACTCCTGCTACTTCTGCCACAAGCAGCGCCCCGAGCTCGCGCTGACGATCCAGCGCGATTTCCATCATCTCTGCCGCGACTGCCACGCCCGCGTCGCGAACGCCGGCTATGACAGCGGCCCGCTGCGCCGCTGCGACGGCTGCCACGACTGGACGGTGACGCAGAAAGTGGTGCCGGTGGCGCCTTGAGGCGAATGCACGCTGGCGCCGCAGTTCCGCGCGAATTACGCTGCGTGCCGATGAACGAATTCGAATTGCGCTATCGCGCGGTGGACGGCGTGGTCACACGCATCGTGCAGGCCCGCGACGCCGAGGCGGCAGAGTTGCTCGCGCCGCTGGAGGCAGAGGACGTTCAGGTGCGGTCGCTGCGACGCAAGGGACCGGCCTGTCGGCGCACGGATCCCGCGCACTGGCCGCAGCGCCGATGCTGACGCAGCGCTACGACGACGTGATGCGCCTGGGCGCTGCCGATGGCGAGTTGTCGCGCGCACTCGCCGCATTGCTCCGCGGCTACGGTCTCGAAGTTCGCCACGTCGCGGCGGAGGCGATCCCGGGCAGCTACTGGGGCGAGTGCGAAGCGGGGCTCGTCGGCGCCGTGCTCTTCGTGCGCGCCGATACGCCGCTGCACTCGGCGCTGCACGAGGCCTGCCACCACATCTGCGCGGACGACGCGCGACGGGCGGCGCTGGATACCGACGCGGGCGGCGAGGTCGACGAGGAATGCGGCGTCTGCTATCTGCAGGTGCTGCTCGCGCCCGGTCTACCGGGCGCCGGTCGGGCGCGGATGTTCGCCGACATGGACGCCTGGGGCTACAGCTTCCGCCTCGGCAACGCGCGCGACTGGTTCGAGCAGGACGCCGACGACGCTCGCGCCTGGCTGCAGACGCACGGCGTCATCGACGCCGACGAGCGGCCCACGGGGCGCTGCGCGACCTTGCTCCGCTCCGTCCCTCTCTGAAAGCCTCGCGAAAGCGATCTTCGCCGCGCGACGTCTCGTGCGCGAACTGTGAAGTTTCGTTGCAGATCGGCGCGCCGGGCTCGACTGCGAACTGCGACCGGTTTTTCGAGATGCCGGGCTGCGCATAATGGAATCAGCCCGCAGGGAGCGGGTCGATCAGGAGGATCCATGACGCTGGACATGCGCACTGCCGGCAGCCTGCTGCTGGCGCTCGCCTCGATTGTCAGCCCAGTAGAGGCGGCCCCGGTCGCCGTCGTGACGGGCACTCTGGCCACCGACGACGAGGTTTTCACCACCATCATCCACATCGACACGGCCGGCGCATATCGCTTCGAGTCCTGGTCCTATGCCGGCGGCACGATGTCCGACGGCACGGTCGTGCCGGCCGGTGGCTTCGACATCGTCCTCAGCGTGTTCGACGCCGCCGGGCAGTTGCTGGACGGAAACGACGACGGAGTCGAGCGGATCGATCCCGCGAGCGGCGCCGCCTTTGACGCCGGCCTCAGCCTCTTGCTCGATCCCGGCGATTACACGCTGGCCGTGACCCAGTACGACAACTTCGCCGTCGGGCCGGCCCTGTCGAACGGCTTCACGCGTCAGGGGCAGGGCAACTTCACGCCTAGCCTCGATGAAGAGCGTCCATGCGCGGTGACGAGCTTCTGCGACGTCTCCGACTCCGATGCGAGAGCGCGGACCCCGCTCTTCGCCGTCGAAATCACGCCCGTCCCGCTGCCGCCGGCGCTCGCGCTGCTCGGCACCGGCCTCGTCGGCCTCGGCCTGCATCAGCGGCGTTCGACGTAGCGCAGGATCCCGGGTTACGACACCGCCATTCACGCTGGAGGACCATGTCTCTTTCATGATCGGGGAATGATGCGCGCGCCTCATCATCGTTGAGCTGACGAAGGAAGCCCGACGTTCGGCTTCGCATGCCGCCGCACCTCCCTCTTCGTAGCCCGGATGAGCGCAGCGAATCCGGGATCTGACGCCAAGCCTCGCGCTTGCTTCCACTGAGTCGCCGAACCCCGGATTCGCTGCGCTCATCCGGGCTACGAGACCTTGGCGCAGCGCGCTGCCGTGTGTGACGGCTTCGGCTTCGATCGAGATCTCCGCGCTCATCCGGCTGCGGGAAATCGGCCCAGCGCGAGCGCTCGAAATGAGCAGAGCGCGCAAGGCTCAAGGCGCATCCTGTGCCTGATCGTGGCGCGACGACGCGGTGGTCTGCGCGCTCGCGCTCAGATCATACAAATGCAGGCTTGCGCGGGGCGCCTGGTAGGAATGCAGCCGCCGGCCGAGGGCATCGAGGCGGCCCAGGAACCACGCTTCGTCAATGTGCGCGTCGTTGATGTACTGATCGAGCAGTATCCACACGCGCTCGCGGCCGACGAGCACGGCTAGCTCCTCGGCGTAGCGCGACCAGCGTCGCGTCGCCGATGGAGTCGCGGCGCGCCGGATCGAGCGAGCGCAGCGTGAGGCCGAGCAGAACCAGCGTCACGCAGGCATCGACGCCATAGGGCTTGAACTCCGAGGCATAGTGCAAGAGCGGGCTGCTGAAGGCGACGAGGACGAGGGAGGCCAGCAGCGCGGGCCGCGGCAGCGCAGCCCGCAGCAGCGGCAGCCACAGCACGAGCAGCAGGCAGCCCGCGACGAAAGGCAGCAGGCGGAAGACCCACTCCGACGTGCCCAGTGCCTGCACCGCGCCGCGCGTGAGAAACAGGAAGGCGAGCGGCGCGGCCTGGTGGAAATCCAACGGACGTGCCGGTGCCGCCGGGTCGAAGCTCGCCAGCGCCGTCGCCAACCAGGCTTCGTCGAGCCAGAAGCCGCGGCTCAGCCGGAACTGTTCGAAACGGCAGGCGAGACCCGCGCAGACGAGCGCGACAGCGGCTGCGGGCATCGCCATTCGAGTCGGCGCCTTCATCATCGTCCCCTCGATCACGAACGTTCGCACCGTGCACCCGCGGTGCCGCGCGGCGTATCCAGGCGCCGGAGGCGTCTGGAGGGGCGGCGCGCGCCGCGAGCGGGCCTCGGGTCACACGCGAGCACGGGCCACTGCTTGGCGATGACGATACCGGCGCGGCGATCGTGCGGGTTGCCGCGGGATCGGCCGGCGTCGCAGTTCATTTCCTCGCCTCGCAAGTCTATCCTCTTGCGCCATTCATGCGCGCGCAGCTTCGAGCTCCGATAGGTATCTTCGATTCCGGTATCGGCGGTTGGTCGGTGCTGCGCGAAATTCGGCGGGAGCTGCCGCAGGAAGCTCTGCTGTACGTCGCCGATTCCGCCTATGCCCCTTACGGTGAACGCAGCGAGGCCGAAGTCGCGGCGCGCGCGCAGGCGATCGCGCGGCATCTCGTCGAAGCGGGCGCCAAATCGCTGGTGATTGCGTGCAATACGGCGACGGCGGCAGCCGCCGCGGCGCTGCGCGCGCGCTTCGCGGTGCCGATCGTCGCGATGGAGCCGGCGGTGAAGCCGGCGGCGGCGATGACGAGGACGGGCGTCGTCGGCGTGCTCGCGACGCGGCGGACGGTGGGCAGCGAGCGGCTCGCGCGCCTGCGCGATGCGCACGGGCGCGACGTTTCCATCCTCGCGCGCGCGGCGACGGGGCTGGTCGAACGCATCGAGGCCGGCGACTTCGACGGGCCCGCGACGCGCGCCCTGGTCGAGCGGCACGTCGCCCCGCTGCGCGAGGCGGGCGCCGACGTGCTCGTGCTCGGCTGCACGCATTTCCCGCTGATCCGCGCGACCATCGAGGCGGCGGCGGGGCCCGCGATGCGCGTGATCGATCCGGCACCCGCGGTCGCACGCGAGCTGCGCCGGCGCCTCGAGCGTGCACGGTTGATTGACGGCGACAGCGATCCGCGCACGCGTGTGCTCACCACCGGCTCCGTCGCGCGCATGCGCGAGCTGCTCGCGATGCTCGGCGCAACGGCGCTCGTGGTGGAAGGGGTCGATATCTCGGAAGCGAGCGTTTAGCGTCTGCGAAGATCCCGGGTTACGCGCTGCGCGCTCCACCCGGGCTACGAAAACCCGTAAGTCCTTCCGTCCTCGTAGCCCGGATGAGCGCAGCGAATCCGGGATCCGGAGCCGCCGTCGCGCGCAGGCTTACGGCGCGGCGAGTATCTCGGCCAGTGCGGCGGCCAGCGCCTCGCACTCCTCGTCGGTGCCGACGGTGATGCGCAGGAACTGCTCGATGCGCGGCTGCGCGAAGCGGCGGACGACGATGCGACGCTCGCGCAGCTCGCGCTGCAGCTCGGCCGCATCGCGGGTCGCGTGGCGGGCGAACACGAAGTTCGCGCCGGACGGCAGCACCTCGAAGCCCAGCGCCGCCAGCGCAGCGTCGAGCCGCTCGCGGCTGGCGATGATCTTCCGGCGCGTCGCCTCGAAATAATCGCGATCTTCGAAGGCCGCGACGGCGCCGGCGATCGCGAGCCGATCGAGGGGATAGGAATTGAAGCTGTTCTTGATGCGCTCCAGGCCTTCGACGAGGCCGGCGTCGCCCAGCGCATAGCCGACGCGCAGGCCCGCCAGCGAGCGCGACTTCGACAAGGTCTGCGTGACGAGCAGATTGGGATGGCGCTCGATCAGCGCGACGGCGCTGTCGGCGCCGAAATCCACATAGGCTTCGTCGATCACCACCACCACGTCGGGCTGCAGCCGCAGCAGGGTTTCGATCGCCGCGAGCGGCAGCGCACGGCCCGTCGGCGCATTGGGGTTCGGCAGGATCACCCCGCCGCAGCGGCCCGCATAGCCGGCGAGATCGACGCTGAAATCGTCGGCCAGCGGCACCGCTTCGTAGTCGATGCCGTAGAGACGGCAGTAGACCGGATAGAAGCTGTAGGTGATGTCGGGGAAGCGCAGCGGCGCCTGCTGCTTCAGCAGGCCGTGAAAGGCGTGCGCGAGCACTTCGTCCGAGCCGTTGCCGACGAAGACCTGGGCCGGCGCGAGACCGAAGTGCGCCGCGATCGCGTCCTTCAGCCGATCGGCGTTCGGATCGGGATAGCGCCGCAGCGCGTCGCCCGTCTCCTCGCGGATCGCGGCGAGCACGCCGGGCGCCGGCGGATACGGGTTTTCGTTGGTGTTCAGCTTCACGAGCCTGTCGATCTTCGGCTGCTCGCCGGGCACATAGGGCGAGAGACCGCGGACGACATCGTTCCAGTAGCGATTCATGGCGTGGCCGGTCCCGGTTTCTCGCGCACCACCTGCATGTGGCCCGCGTCGACTTTCCACATTTTCAGATCCGAAACGACGACGAACAGCGGCAGCTCCTGCGTCAGGCTCAGGAATACGTGCGTCTCCAGCGGCATCGCGGCAAGCGAGGTGCGCAGTGCGAGACCTTCGCTGCCCTGCGTCGCGGCCGCGCGCTCGAGCTCGGCGCGCGGCGCCTTTGCGCAGGACGTCGCCAGCGGTTCTGTCTGCTCGATGCGGCCGCCGTCGGCGCTGATCGTATAGCGCACGTGGCCGCCGATCATGATCGTGTCCGGCTCGTCGCTTGCCGCCAGCGCATACACCAGCCAGCCGTCGCCGTCGGGATCGGGCAGCGCGAGCGTGTTGTAGCGCCCGTCGCAGCGCGTCGCCGAATCGCGCGCGGCGGCGAGGCGCGCCGCGATCTGCGCCCGTTCCGATGCGGACAGTTTCGGATCCGCGGCGCGCTGCAGTGACGGCAGCAGCAGATCCTCGAACTCGGCGTCGATGGCGGCCTCGAAGCCGCTCTCGGTCGCGCGCACGAAGCGCACGCGCAGCCGCGGCGGCGTGCCGCTGGTGATGTAGCCGACCAGCCGCTCCTCTTCCGGATCGAAGTTGTCGCGCACGAGATCCGCGGCGATCGAGGCGCGGCGATCCTGTTCGTACATCGCGCGGCCCAGCGCCTCCGTCGTCGCGCGATCGAAATGCCGCAGCAGCGGCGCGGCCGCCGCGACGGCAGGCGAAGCGATGGCGCAGAGGCCCGCCAGGAATGCGGGCAGCGCGCCTCGGACCTGCGGCATCTCAGGCCCCCGGCACCGGTTGGCCGGTCGCCATGAACACGCCGCTCGCGCGCACGATGCGCGTGTCGCCGCGCCAGATGTAGCAGTTGGCGAAGGTGAGCGTGCGGCCGCGGCGCTGGACGTCGGTCGTCGTCTCGAGCCAGTCGCCCTCGATCGCGTTGCCCGCATAGTCGACGTTCAGCGACACCGTGACGTAGCCGGACGCCGGTTGCGTGAGATAGCCCAGCGTGAAGCCGAGCGCGACGTCGGCGAGCGCGGCGAGCAGGCCGCCGTGCACGTTCCGCCGCACGTTGCAGTGTTTGTAGAGGACGTACATGCCGAAGCGGCGCGATTCGCCGCCGCCCTGCGTGTAGAGGGGGCCCAGCGTGTCCAGCGCCGGGCTCGCCTGCGGCATCGGCGCGAAGCCGGCCGGCGGTTCCCGCGCTTCGGGCATGCCCATGCTCAGAGATATCCGTAGGCGGTCCAGCCGCCGTCGACGGTGACGACCTGCCCGGTCATGAACGCGGCCTCGTCGCTCGCGACGTAGCACACCGCGCGCGCGACGTCTTCGCCGCTGCCGAGCCGGCGCTGCGGCGTGCGGCGCTCGATGGCTTCGAGGCTGAATTTGCCCTCGTGCACGAGGCTGTCGATCATCTCGGTGCGGATGTAGCCGGGCGCGACGCAGTTGACGCGGATGCGATGCCGCGCGAGCTCGATCGCGAGCACGCGCGTCATGTGATCGACCGCAGCCTTCGACGCGCAGTAGCCGAGCGTCTGCGGGATCGCGTTCTGGCCGACGATCGAGCCGATGTTGACGATGCTGCCGCCGCGCTCGGCTTCGCGCATGTGGCGCACCGCGGCCTGGCTGCACAGGAACACCGATTTCGCATTGACGTCCATGTGCAGATCCCAGTTTTCCTCGCTCATCTCGAGCAGCGGGACCGGCGCGCTGATGCCCGCGTTGTTGACGAGCAGATCGACGGGACCGAGGGCCTCCTTGATCGCGGCGAAGGCGGCTGCGACCTCGTCGGCGCGCTCGACGCGGCAGGCGAGCGCCAGCGCGGGACGGCCGAGCGCGCGTATCGCCGCGGCCGTCGCTTCGGCGCCGTCGCGCGTCGTCGCCGTGACCGCGACGGCCGCGCCTTCGCGCGCCAGGGCCAAGGCGACGTCGCGGCCAATGCCGCGGCTCGCGCCGGTGACGAGCGCGATTCTGTCCGGGAAGCGCATGGATGTCCGAGAGGCAGAAAGCTGGGCGGGACTATAGCGGCGCGCCGCGTTACGGGCCAGTCGCCGCCGCGCCCACGGCGCATTATGCTGGCCGTCCGCCGGCCCGGGCCGGTCCTGGACAGGCCGAGGAGGGCCCGCAATGTCCCAGTCTTCCACCGCCACGCTGGTCACCGGCTTCGCCGACGGCATCCTCACCGTGCGCATGAATCGCCCGGCGAAGAGAAACGCGCTGACCGGCGACATGTACGAGGCTTTCACCGCCGCGCTGCTGCGCGCCGAAGACGATGCCGCCGTGCGCTGCGTGCTCGTCTGCGGCGTGCCCGGCGCGTTCTCCGCCGGCAACGATCTCGAAAGCTTCGTCGCGAGCGGCGAGGCGGGCGTCCCGCGGCCGGCGCACGGCCTGATCCGCGCGCTGGCGGCCGCCACCGTGCCGCTGGTCGCGGCCGTCGACGGCGTCGCCATCGGCATCGGCACGACGATGCTGCTCCACTGCGACTTCGTCTTTGCCACGCCGGTCGCGAAGTTCTCCTTGCCCTTCATCAATCTCGGTCTCTGTCCCGAGGCGGGCTCGTCGCTGTTGCTGCCGCGTCTCGCCGGCTATCAGCACGCCGCGCGTCTCCTGCTGCTCGGCGAGGCCTTCGACGCCGAGGAAGCCGCTCGGCTCGGTCTCGTGCACGGGATCTGCGCGAGCGAAGACGTCGAAGCGCGAGCCCTCGCCACCGCTGCCAAGCTGGCCGCCAAGCCGCGTCAGGCCCTGCGCGCGACGAAAGCGCTGTTGAAGCGCGCCGAGGAGCCCGTCGCCGAGCGCATCGAGATCGAAATCGAACGCTTCGGCGAGCTGCTGACGACGCCCGCCGCGCGCGAAATCATGAGCGCCTTTCTGGAGAAACGAGCGCCGGATCGGCGGCTGCTCGATTGAAAGCGCTCATCCGGAAGAAGATTCGTAGGCTGCCGTGAAAGAGGGCGCCTCGTTCCCGTAGCCCGGGTGCAGCGTAGCGGAACCCGGGATCCGGCATGTCCGATACGCAAAGGCTTTCCGCCCTGCGCGGTGCGCACCGTGCAGGGTCTTCTCGAATGCATGAGAGATGATGGCCGCCGAATCCCGGGTTACGCGCTGCGCGCTCCACCCGGGCTACGAAGCGCCATTCACCTTGAAGCGCCCGATGTTGGGCTTCCTCGTCAGCCCAAGCTACGCGAGCGCTCGGCGCCCCGTTTTCGTAGCCCGGGTGCAGCGTAGCGGAACCCGGGATCCGGCATGCCCGATACGCAAAGGCTTTCGGCCCTGCGCGCGGCGCGCACCGCGCCGAGTCTTCTCGAATGCATGAGAGACGACGAACGCCGATCCCGGGTTACGCGCTGCGCGCTCCACCCGGGCTACGAAGCGCCGTTCACGTCGGAAGACTATGTCTCTTTCATGATTGGAAATGATGCGCGCGCCTCATCATCGTAGCCGATGTAGGTTGGGCTGACGAAGGAAGCCCAACATCGGGCGCCAACCTTGGCTTCCTTCGTCGGCCCAACGGCCTGCGTCACCCGCCATCATGAAAGAGGCGTGGTGAGCCCCCCTCCCGTATTCCGCGCAGCGGAATCCGGTTCGGCTCCTCCCCGGTCCTTACCCCCCGGGGTCGATGCCAGGCCTCTCATAGGGGCTACCACGACCGCAACGCATTTTCACGACAATCCAGGCAATTCCCGATCACCTCGGTGGCACTCAGGCCGGCATTGACGCCCGAACCGGCGCGCCGCTAGGCTCGGAGCGACGAGGCAGCGCGCGGCGGCCGGGCCTTGGGCGAACGCACGGGTTTCCGGATTCCCATACGCGAAGCGCGCGCCCCGTGGGGCGCCACGGGGAGTACATCATGAGCAAGATCTACAACGAACAGCACCGCGCGCTGCAGGATCGCTTTGCCACGCGCAAGATGGCCGATCGACTCGAGGAGATGATCGTCAAGTCCACGCTGGACGACATGGACAAGGCTTTCGTCCAGAGTCGCGATTTCTTCTTCCTCTCCACCGTCGATCAGCACGGCTTTCCGACCACTTCCCACAAGGGCGGCGATCCCGGCTTCGTGCGCGCGCTCGACGACGGCACGCTGGCCTTTCCGAGCTACGACGGCAACGGCATGTTCTTCTCGATGGGCAACATCGCGACGAACCGCAAGGTCGGCATGCTGTTCATGGATTTCGAGAAGCCGCATCGCCTGCGCGTGCACGGCGAGGCCTCGATCGACATCGACGATCCGCTGCTCGCGAGCTATACCGGCGCCGAGCTCGTGGTGCGCGTGCAGATCACGAAGCTGTGGATCAACTGCCCGCGCTACATCCATCGTTATCAGCGCGTCGCTTCGTCGCGCTACGTGCCGCGCGCCGATTGCCATACGCCGCTCGCGGTGTGGAAACGGCTCGACAGCGTGCAGGACGTGCTGCCGCCCAAGGATGTCGGCCGGCCGGCGCAGGAGGGCGGCGAGCTCACGCTCGAGCAGTACATGGAGAAGCTGCAGAACGGCGAAGCCTGAGAGCCCGGCGCACGCGGTGATGAGCAAGGTCGCGGGCTTCTTTGGGCTCGCCGTCTGCATCGCGCCCGCCGCATTCGCCGCGCCGACGGTAGCCGAGCTGCACGAGACCTGTACGCAGGCGCTCGCCGCGGGCTATGCCGGTGAGCGCGCTGCGATGTGCGACTGGTATGTCGCGCCCTGCGGCGTCTGCGGCAAGGACGGTCCGCCGCCGCGCGCGTGGTGCGTACCGGACGGCACGTCGGCAGCGACGCTCGCGGCGCAGGTCGTCGAAGATTTGGCGGAAATGGATCCGGCGCGGGCGGCGCCCGCGGCCGTCGAAGAGATCCTCCGCCGTCGCTATCCCTGCGCGGCGGAGGAGTGATCGACACGATGTCCCGCGTTTCCCTCCTGGCAGCGGCGCATCGCCGGACGGCGAAACGCTGTCCCCTCGCGCGGTGCCACGGTTCGCCTCTGTGCTGATCGTGACGTCGCGGCGGCACGTCCCGGTGCCGGCTGCCGCGTCTTTTCCCTGACGCGGCGCTTCCTTCGTGCGTTCAGCCGGGGTTCCGCGCGAGCGGACGGCCCTGGCTGTGAATGTGATTCGCGAGCTCCGGCGTCGCGCGGCCATCGACCAGCAGACTGTGATCGCGCTGGTAGCGGCGGATCGCCTCGCTGGTGCGCGGTCCGAGCACACCGTCCGCCGTACCGGCGTCATAGCCGAGCCGGTTCAGATCGGTCTGGATCGTCGCGATCACGTTGTCGTACGCGGGCTGCTGCGGATAGCCGGCCGGTGCTGCCGCGGCCTGTGCTTGCTGGCTCTGCTTCCACGCCGGCTGACCGAGATTGACCTGACGGTCGTTCGTCAGCGCGCCGGTGAGACCGCCGGCGGCCGCACCGATCAAGGCGCCCGTCGCCACCGACATGCCCGTCACCGCGCCGAGCGCGGCACCCGCGCCGGCGCCGATGCCCGCGCCGCTGACCGCTCGTTCCTCCGGCATGCTGCCGCAGGCCGCAAGCGCGATCGCAGCGACGGCGATCACCATGGAACGTGCAGTCGAGCGCGGTGTATGCGTATTCGTCATGCGTGTCCATCCTCCTCGCAGCGGGTGCTCGAAAGCCCGATGGCCCGCATGGTGCCTGCGCAATGAAGGAAGGTGGTGTGAGCCGGGTCACAAAATGTGACAATCGGCGCCGCGCGCCGACGCACGCGCTGCGCGCCGGCCTGCGGCCACTGAACGGGAGATGAATCGATGAACGAACAGCTCGCGGCCGTGCCCGGTGTGCCGGCGGCCCTCCATCGCGGCAAGGACGATCTGCCCTGGGTCTCGCTTGCCGAAGGCGTCAGCTTTCAACTGCTGCAGGCGGACGTCGAGGCGGGGCTGTGGGTGTTGAAGACACGCTTCGAGCCCGGTGTCGTCGTGCAGCGGCACAAGCACACCGGTGAGGTGTATGCGTTCACGCTGTGCGGCGCGTGGAAATATCTCGAATATCCCGAGATCAACCGCGCCGGCTCCTACCTGTACGAGCCCGCGGGCTCGATCCACACCTTGACGGCGCTCGCCGACAACACCGGCGATACCGAGGTGTGGTTTGCGATTCGCGGCGCGAATCTCAATTTGACGCCGGACGGCAAGGTCGAGAGCGTGCTCGATGCCGGCAAGATCCTGAAGATCTACCGCCGCGAATGCGCCGCGCGCGGCCTGCCCGCGCCGGACGTGATCGGCGCGTGAGCGCCGGCGCCGAGATCCTCCATGAACTTCGAAAAGGTCGTCTTCGCCTTCTTCATCCTGCTCGCCGCGGCGCTCAACGTGAGCTTCGTATGGGGCGACAGCGACATCGCGATCCATCATCCGGCCTACGAGCTGTTCGCGGCGCTGGTGGTGAGCCTGATCGCGACGCTGCTCAAGCTCGGCGATCGCACCCACATGGGCGCCGTGCTGCTCGCGACCAGCCTCGTCGCCGACTTGCACCTGATCGCGGCAGCCGTCACCTGGGGCGTCTACAGCCAGGTGCATGGCGATGCGGATTCGCAGGAGGCCGTGATCTCGGTGGTGTCGCTCGCGGCCGGTGCGCTGCTCGCGAACACGGCCTCGGTGGTGCTCCTGATCGCCGAAACGGTGAACCTGCGGCGCTGAGCCGCGGGGGCCGCGACACGGCCGGCGCATGAATCCCGTCTTCTTCCTGTTCCTGCGGCGCATGCGGACGCCGCTCCTGCTGCTGGTCGTGGTCTACGCGATTGCGATCGGCGGCCTCGTGCTCGTTCCGGGCGTCGACGCCGACGGCAGGCCGTGGCGCTTCGATTTTTTCCACGCCTTCTACTTCATCACCTACACCGCGTCGACGATCGGCTTCGGCGAAGTGCCCTACGCCTTCACGCCGGCGCAGCGGATGTGGACGACGGTGTCGATCTATCTCACGGTGATCGGTTGGCTCTATGCCTTCGGCGCGATCCTCGCGCTGCTGCAGGATCCGGCCTTCCGGCGCGCCATCGCCGAGCAGCGCTTCGGCCGCGCCGTCGCGCGCATGAGCGAGCCCTTCTACCTCGTCTGCGGCTTTGGCGAGACCGGCGAGATGATCACGCGGATGCTGATGCGGCAGAAGCTGCGCGTCGTCGCGATCGATCGCGATCCCGATCGCGTCGCCGCGCTCGAGCTGATGGAGTGGGGCGCCGATCTGCCGGCGCTGGCGGGCGATTTCCGCGATCCGAATCGGCTGCTGCTCGGGGGCCTGCGCCATCCGCGCTGCCGCGGCGTCGTGCCGCTGTCGCGCGACGACGAGGCGAACGTCGAGGCTGCGCTCGCCGCGCGCCTGCTGAATCCCAGGCTGCAGATCGTCTGCCGCGCGCAGAGCGAAGCCGCGCGCGCGAAGCTGCCGTCGTTCACCGCGGACGAGATCGTCGATCCCTTCGAGATCTTCGCGACCCAGCTCGCGCTCGCGCTCAACAAGCCGAGCGCGCATGCCCTGCACGAGGCGCTGGGCAGCCTGCCGGGACAGCCGCTGCCCGCGCGGCAAGCGCCGCCGCGCGGCCTATGGCTGATCTGCGGCTACGGCCGCTTCGGCTCCACGGTCGCCCGCCACTTGCAGGCCGAAGGCATCACGACGCGCATCATCGAGCCGAAGCCGAGCGTCGCACCGGCGGATGCGATCGTCGGCGCGGGCACCAGCCGCGAGGCCCTGATCGCCGCCGGCTGTCGCGAGGCCGTCGGGCTCATCGCCGGCACCGACACCGACACCAGCAATCTCGCGATCGCGATGACGGCGCGCGCGACCAACGAGCGCATCTTCATCGTCGCCCGCGAGAATCGTGACAAGAATCATCCGCTGTTCCTCGCCGCGCCGATCGATCTCACGGTCGAGACCAGCCGCCTGCTCGTGAATCGCATCTTCGCCGACCTGACGAACCCGCTGCTGCGGCGTTTTCTCGAGCACGTCTGCGCGCAGTCGGAAGCCTGGTCGGCCGCGCTGTACGAGCGCGTGCGTGCGGACTGCGACGGCCGCACGCCCGATACCTGGGAAGTGCGGCTCGATCGCGAGGACGCGCCCGCGGTCGTCGACGCGCTCGCCGCGGGCCGCCGGCTCGAGCTCGATCATCTATTGCGCGAACCGCGTGCGCGCGAGCAGCGCCTGCCCGTGCTGCCGCTCGCCCTGCTGCGCGACGGCGCGCTGATCTGCCTGCCCGAGGCGCGCACCGCGCTCGCCGTCGGCGACAGGCTGCTGTTCTGCGGCCCGCTCGGCACGGCGTCGACGATGGAATGGGTGCTCGGCGCCGCGAACGTGCTCGAATACGTCGAGTCCGGCGCGGAATTTCCGGATGCCTATGTATTCCGCTGGCTGGCGAAGCACAGGCCTACCTGAAGCGCCGTGCTGGACCTGAGCCCGGTATCCAGCCACGGAGGAAAAGCTCGTAGGTTGCCGTGAAAGAGGGCGCCCCGTTCTCGTAGCCCGGGTGCAGCGTAGCGAAACCCGGGATCGGGCATGCCCGATACGCGACAGCCTTCTTCTCGGATGCATGATAGGACCGCGGACGCGGATCCCGGGTTGCGCGCTGCGCGCTCCACCCGGGCTACGAAGATCGTTCTCTTGTAGCCCGGAAGGAGCGCCGCGCAGCGGCGCGGAATCCGGGAGGTAGGCTCGCCACGCCTGTTTCGTGCGTCATGACCGCTGGGCTGCTTCCTTCGTCAGCCCAAGCTACGGGCTCTTTGAGCACGTAGTGATGCACGGTGCGGTCGAACTCCGGGCGCGGGCACCTTCCCGGGGCCGGACGCCCTTGCACGGACGCATCGATTGGGTTTGTATGGCGCTGGACATACGAAGCGAACGACGAACGCGTCCGGCCTCGCACGAGGGGCATTGGGCGGTGAGGGAGGATTACGAATGAAGATGCCCGGTTTTCTGGTCGGCACGGACTGGCTCGCGCGCGAGCTCGGCGCGGACGATCTGTCGATCCTGGATGCCACGGTGTTCCTGCACCCGAACCCCGACGGCTATGGCTATGCGACCGAGAGCGGACGCGCGAAGTTCGACGCGGGCCACGTGCCCGGCGCGCAGTTCGTCGATCTGATCGAGACCTTCTCCGATCAGACCACCGAAGTGAAGTTCATGATGCCGCCGGTCGCGCGCTTCTGCGCGCTCGCCGGCGCGCTCGGCGTCGGCGACGGCCGCCGCGTCGTCGTCTACAGCAGCGGCAGCCCGATGTGGGCGACGCGCTTGTGGTGGATGTTCCGCTCGGCCGGCTGCGAAGACGTCGCCGTGCTCGACGGCGGGCTCGCGAAGTGGCGGCGTGAAGGGCGCCCGCTCAGCACGCAGACCACGCCGCCCGTGCCGGCGACGCTGACGCCGCGGCCGCGGCCCGCGCTGTGGGCCGATCGCGAAGCCGTGCGCGCGGCGATGAACGACAGCGGCGTATGCACGATCAACGCGCTGGCACCGGCCGTCTATGCCGGCGAGAAGAACACCTATGGCCGCGCGGGACACATCCCCGGCAGCCTCAACGTCTTCTATGACACGCTGATCGATGCGAACGACGGCACTTTTCTGCCGCCCGCGCGGCTGAAGCCGCTGTTCGAAGCGGTCGGCGCCTTCGCGAAGCCGCGCGTCATCTGCTACTGCGGCGGCGGCATCTCGGCGACGATGGACGCGCTCGCGCTGACGCTCTGCGGGCATCGCGACGTCGCGGTCTACGACGGCTCGATGTGGGAATGGGTCGCGGATCCGGCGCTGCCGCTGAAGCTGGGCATGGAGGCATGAGCCGGACGCTCGCGCGCCTGGCCGCGGCATGCCTGGCGAGCCTGATCGCGGCGGCGCCCTGCGCCGCGAACGACACCATCGGCCTCTGTCTCACCGAGGACATGCGCCAGCGCCTGCACGTGGAGATGCGCAAGCTGCTCGGCGCACTGCACGGCATACATGCGGCGCTCGCCGAGCGCGACTTCGAGGCCGTGAGCGAACGCGCCGCCGGCGTGGGCTCCGCGCTGGTGGCGCAGGTGGAGAAGGACGCAGCGAATCATCACGCCGGGCTGCCGCACGAGTTCGTCAAGCTCGGGCGCTCCACGCACGCGGCGTTCGACGATCTCGCGACCCTCGTCGCCGAGGGCGGCCGGGACGAGACGCTGATGGCGGCCCTGTCGAAGGTGTCCGGCCACTGCGTGCAGTGTCATACGAAGTACCGGCTCGTGCCGGCCGCGGAGTGCGCGACGGAGGAGACCGGCGCGCAGTGAGGCTTCAGGTCACGAGCAGGTAGATCGTTTCGACGAACTGTCGATCGACCTCGTCCATCAGCTCGTCGGCGTCGAAGTCGACGGGCAGGCCCAGCGCGCTCAAGGCCTGGCGATCGAAATCGCCGATCGGCGCCACCATCTCGCAGAAGCTGCCGGTGCCCGAGAAGTTCGCAATGGTCTCGGCGACGTGCAGGATCGCGGCGTCGACCGGGGCGAGCTGCGCTTCCTGCGGCGCATGGTGGAAGCCGATCGCGTCGGCAATCGTCGGCGGCAGACGCCAGTTGTTCAGCATCAGCCCGCCGAGCTGCGCATGATCGAAGCCGAGCTCCTGGCGTTCGAGCGCATGCAGCAGGTGTTCGTCGCCGCGCGAGGCGCGAATGGTTTCTTCGGCGATTTCGGGATAGCGGCGGTTGACGAGCAGCGTGCCGATGTCGTGCAGCAGCCCGGCGACGAACAGGCGCTCGGGATGCAGCACGCGCAGGCGCTTCGCGATCGCCTGGCTCATCAGTCCGGTGTACACGCCGTGGCGCCAGAACGAATTCATGTTCGTGACCGCGCTCGACAGCCGGGAAAAGGTCTGGACCGCGCAGATCGAGCAGACGAGCTTCTGCAGCTCGGTCATGCCGATCAGCATCACCGCGCGCGATACCGTGTCGATGCGCTGCGGCATGCCGTAGTAGGGACTGTTGACCAGCCGCAGCAGCCGCGCCGTCAGACCCGGATCGCGGATGACGACGGCCGCGAAGTCTTCGATGGACGCGCGCTCGTCGCGCAGCAGATCGTTGATTTTCAGCACCACGTCCGGCGGTGAGACGATCGGCGATAGATCGTCGATCAGGGCCTGCGCGATCCGCGCCGCGGGCGAGAGATTCGGTAAGGCTTGCGCGGGCGTACTCACGGCAGTTCCTTCGAGCGGCGATCGGTCATGCGCTGAATGTCGGCCGGACACGAGCCGCGCTTTAGGCGGCGGCGCCTCTTCAAGGCTATCGCCGGGTGGGATCCCGGAGTCGGGGCGCTCGTCCGGCCACGAAGGCAAGGAATGCGTCTCTTGTAGCCCGGAAGGAGCGCAGCGGAATCCGGGCGCGGCGCGTCCGGATCGACGGCGACCCGGATTCCGCGCCGCTGCGCGGCGCTGCTTCCGGGCTACGAGAGACGATCGGCAGCGCGAATCCGGGATCGATCTCCGGCGGCCGGTAGCGGCGCTTCTTCGATAAAAAGGAGCGCCCGGTGCGACGCCGGGCGCAGGGGGAAGCGCGGGAGACGGACCCGCGCGAAGCTCAACCGACCGCGCGCAGGAAGGCCGGCGCGGTGTCTTCTTCGAGCTCGAAGGCGGGGCGCTTGCCGAGCTTCTTCAGCTCCGGCAGCACTTCCTTCGCGAACAGGCTTTGATTCGCACGTCCGAGCTCCAGCGGCATGCCGGCGTAGCTGAAGACGCCCGTGAAGCCGCAGCAGTCGGTGCGCGAGTGGATGTCCTTGATCTTCTCGTAGCACTGCTCGGGCGTGCCCCACACCTGCAGGTTCATGAAGAAGTCGGCCATGCCGTCGATGCCCATCTGCTCGATGGTCTCGTTGAGGCGCGAGTAGTACTCGTAGCCCTTGGTCGTCGCGAAGTGGTTGCTGTTCATCTCATAGTGCTTGACCACCGAGCGCCAGTAGCCCGAGATGTACTGGCGCGCGAGCGCCTCGGCCTTGCCCGCGTCCTTGTCGCACATCACCCAGCCGGCGACGATCGGATTCGGCGCGGGGCGGCCGTGCATCTGCAGGAACAGCTCGTTGTACTCCTTCAGCTCCTGCGCGTGCACTTCCCAGGGCTTCTGCGGGATGACGAGGATGCCGATGCCGAGCTTCGCCATGATCTGGGACGACTCGGCCGACACCGCGGCCGCATAGGTGCGGTTCTTGAAGGACTTGAACGGTTCGGGCCGGATGCGCGCGCGCGGCTGCTTGATGTGCTTGCCGTCGTATTCGCAGTAGCCCTGCTCCAGACCCTGCAGCACCATTTCGGCGGACTCGACGAAGCGCTCGCGCGAGTCGCCCATGTTGACGCGAAAGCCTTCGAACTCCACGCGGGCAAGGCCGCGGCCGATGCCGAAGATCGCGCGGCCGTCGCTCATGCAGTCGAGCATCGACATCTTTTCGGCGACGCGCATCGGATCGTTCCACGGCAGCACGACGACCATCGTGCCGAGCTTGACCTTGCGGCAGGCGCCGCCGACGAAGGCGAGAAAATCGACGACGTCCGGCATCATCGTGTAGTCGGTGAAGTGGTGCTCGATGCCCCACACTGAATCGAAACCCTGCGACTCGGCCATCAGCGCGAGCTTCATGTCTTTCTGGTAGACGGCGTAGTCGCTGTGACCGTTGTCGCGATCCGGGTTCTGAAAGATGGCTGCCATTCCGACGTGCATAACATTCTCCAAGTTGATGCGGCGGCGGGTACCTGCCCGGCGCCTGCGGCTGTTTGACCTCTCTGATTCTACGAATCGCACCCGGCTTGACTTGCGTCAAAGCTGTCAATAATTTTGCTTTTCCTGCCATATCTCAGGCCCGTATGTCAGCAATAGAGGATCTGCCGGTTCCGAACGCCTATCTGCGCCTGATGGCCCTGGCCGTCGACGATCCGGCGGAGCTGGTGAAGGGCACGAATCTGTCCCTGGAGGAGGTGCTGGGCTCGGACGCGCCCATCACCGTGCGGGACGCGCTGCGCTGCCTGCGCAACCTGCCGGGCGGGACGGGCCGGCCGGACTTCCATCACCGCTGGGCGGAAGCCTTCGGCGAGCATTTCCACGGGCCGCTGACCGCCGCCTGGCTGACCGCGCCGACCCTGGGCGACGGCATCGACATCTTTGTGCGCTTCATCCCCGATCGGGCGCCCTATCTGGCCTGGCAGGCGGCGCGCAGCGGCGATCGCTACGTCGTGGCCGTGCGCACGCTGATGGATCTCGGGGATCTGACGGCGGCCCTGATCGAGCTGCCGATGCTCGTACTGCTGCGCTATGTGCAGACGATGCGCGCCGGCATCGCACCCGGCGTCGTGGTGCGTCTCGCGCATGCGCCGGTGGTCGCGAGCGAGGACTATCGCGCGCGCTTTCGGGCCGAGTTCCGCTTCGAGCAGGGCGTGAACCAGCTCGGCTTTCCGGCCAAGTGGCGCGCGACGCCGAATCCCGGCTTCGATGCCGTGATCTGGAAGACGGCGGTGCGGCGCTGCGAAGAGACCTCGGTCGTCACCGGCGGCCTCGAGATCGTGACCTGCGTGATGCGCGAGCTGCGCGACGCCTTCGATCACGCGTGGGGCCATCGCACACCGCCGACGCTCGAGGACATGGCGCAGCGGCTGAATCTTTCCGTGCGCACGCTGCACCGGCGCCTCAGCGCCGCGCAGGTCGGTTATCAGCAGCTCGTCGACGACGCGCGCAAGGCGCGCGCCGCGCATCTGCTCGGCACGGGCCGGCAGGGGATAGACGCCATCGCGGGCGAGCTCGGCTTCGGCAATCCCGCGAGCTTCGTACGCGCTTACCGGCGCTGGTACGGCGTCACGCCGGGCGCCAGCCGCCGGCGCGGCCCGCCCGCGATGCCGAAGCGCCAGCTCTCGTAGCCCGGAAAAAGCGCCGCGGAATCCGGGATCGGCGTAGTGCCATGGATCCATCCATCTCATCGAGCAGGAGAACGACAGTGAGCAGCAACGCAGTGACGATACGGCAGATGGTGCACGCCAACATCTGCGTACGGGATCTCGACAAGACCATCCCGTTCTACGAGATGCTCGGCTTCGAGGTGTTCGACGATCAGATCTTCGGCGAGGGCGCGCGGACCTGGCAGGGGCTAGGGTTGCCCGAAGGGCGCCGCTTCCGTGCCGTCTTCATGAAGATCCCGGGCGAGCGGCCGGTGCCGTTTCTCGACATCATCCAGTTCCTCGATCCACCGACCGCGGGCGCCCCCTACCCGACGCTGCACAACGTCGGGATCTGCCGCCTGTGCTTCGAAGTCGCGGACATCGACGCCGCGGCGGCGACCCTCGCGCGCAACGGGGTCGAGTTCGTCGGGCCCGTGACGCCGTACGAAACGGCCTTCGGTGTGCGGCCGCACGGCGTCGAAGCCAGATTCCTGTGCTTCAAGGATCCGGACGGCACGATCATCGAGTACGCGCAGTTCGCCGGGACGGCGACGGACGTGCTGGGGACGAAGTGAGGGGCCGGATGCGCTGCGCTCGTCCGGGCGCGGCGCGTCCGAATCGACGGTGACCCGGATTCCGCTGCGCGCCTTCCGGGCTACGAATGACGCGGGCTCTTTGCCTTCGTAGCCCGGATGAGCGCAGCGAATCCGGGGTTCGGCGTCCATGCAGACGCACGAAGCACACTCGAACGAGCGTGCGTCGGCCTGCGTTCGACCCCGGATTCGCGTTGCTCATCCGGGCTACAAAGAATCGGCTCTTGTAGCCCGGAAGGCGCGCAGCGAATCCGGGCGCGGCGTGTCCTAGGCCGCCCCGGAAACCGCATGGCGATCGACGAGCCCGCGGCCGCGCCGCTCAGAGCTCGATCGGCCCGTCCCGCATGAACCGCTCGATCACGTTCGCCGTGATCCGCGACACGTCGTTGTCGCCGTTCGCGCAGGGCAGCGCCTGTCCCCAGGCGATGCTGCCGGTCGAGAACACCGCGCCGCCGTTGGTCGTCGCGCACAGCGTCACGTCGGCGCGTACCTGGAAATCCTGCGTGCCGCCGAGGCCGGGGTAGTTGAACATCACTTCCTCGACGACGTGCGGATAGGCGTCGGAGAAACCGAAGCTCGTCGCGAGCAGCCAGGTGTCCGGCGGCGTGCCGAGGCCGAGATCGTAGCGATCGATCTCGATGCCCGCGGCGCCGTTGCCGCCGAGGCCGAAATCGCCGAAGACCTCGTTGTGCACCCCGTCGAATACCCAGGACACCGCCGGATCGTGGCTGTCCGGCAGCCGGCGATAGGGCAGCGATCGATCCATGCCTTCGCTGGTGAAGCCGACGCCGGTGAGCTTCTGCGGCGTGCGGCCGCGGATGCGCCACAGGCCGCTCTTCTCGCCGGTCGTCGCGAGATAGTACTCGCCCGGCGCTGCCTGCCACGCGCGCGAGCCCGCGTCGAGCTTGCGCACCTCCATGCACCACGGCTCTTCGTCGCGGAAGGCGACGACCCAGTAGTAGCCGTTCGCGCCGAGATACATCACGCGGCCGCCGGCGGCGAGATACTCTTCGGTCGCGTCCATCATGCGCTCGGAGTAGTACTCCGAATGCGTGCCGTTCAGCACCACGTTGTAGGGCTTCAGGCAGGCGACCCCCTCGCGGTGCAGATCTTCGTCCGTGATCACGTCGTAGTCATAGCCCTGCTGCTCGAGCCAGCAGACGATCGACAGGTCGGCGGGAAACTGCCACGGGATGCCGGTCGCGGCCATGCGATGCTTGGGCCGCAGGCCCATCACGGGCCGCCGGTAGGACGAGTAGCACACACCGTCGCCGTCGGCGTAGTGATCGTAGGTCGAGCGGCCCCACTCGGGATGCGCGGCGAGCGCGAAATCGTAGTCGTTCAATATCAGCGGATGGCCGGTGATGAGCTCGACGCCCGGCGTGTCGATCACGAAGCGCTCGTTCGCATAGGCGAGATAGCTCGCGAGCGGCATCAGCATCGCGATCTTCGCCTGCGGCGTGCGCGGCCGGACGAAGAAGCTGATGTGATCTTCGGCGCCGCCGCCGCGCAAGCGCGCGGCATAGACGCCGCTCTTCAGATCGGCCGGGATCTGCCACTCGAATGTCGGCTCCCAGCCGCTGTCGATCAGCGCGTCGTCGTGGAACATGATCCCGCCGTACTGCGAGGGCGCGAGCCGGAAGCAGTCGTCGCGACCGCGCCAGTTGTAGCCCGTCATCGCGCGGATCGGCCGATTGCGGCCTATGCCGTGCAGGCCGTGCGGCCCGGTATCGACGACGCGATCGCCGATGCCTCGATCCGTGTAGCCCGCGCTCGTGTCCCAGCGCGCGACGAGATCCTCGCGCGGCGGCTCGGCGCCGCTCTTCAGCTCGTCGAGCTCGCGTCGCGACAGCACGCGCGCCTGGATGCCGGCGCGATCGATCTTGCCGTTGAACACCGCGCCGACGAAGTCGCCGCGCGACGCCGCGCGATCGTGGATGCCGGCGAACAGCGCCGGGCGCGCGAGGCGGGCCGGCGCGACGCTCACCGTCGCGGTGACGTGGCTGCTGTCGTCGCGCGGGGCGATCGGCGACAGACGGCTGTTGTAGGGATTGATCACGGGCTCTTGGTACAGCGTGACGCTGCGCGTCGCGGCGTCATAGCTCGCGGCGACGAAATACCAATCGCGGGCCGCGAGCGGCTTGTCCGCGGCGACTTCGGCGACTTCCTTGCCGTCGCCCAGCCACAGCGCGAGGCGGCCGGCCTCGTTCAGGACCAGCGCGAAACCGCGCTTGTCCGCCGCCGACCACTGCGTGAGGACGCCTTGACGTCCTTTCGCCGGCAGCGTCGGCCAGATGAAGGCGTGGACGGTGAAGCTGCCGTCCGGCAGCACACGGGCCTGCGGATCCGGGATCTCGACATAGCTGCCCATCTGCGTGTACTGGCGCCTGAGCTCGATCGGCCCGGGCAGCGGGCGCGCGACCTCACGCTCGATGAAGCCCGGGCCCGCCGGATTCTCATCGCCGTGGACGAGACGCACGATCGCGAGCTCGGCCTCGCCGACGCCTTCGGCGCTGATCATGAAACGCAGGGTGTCGCCGGGCTGTACGCTGATCCGATCGACATAGCCGGTAATCAATGCGGTGCTCATCTTCCGTTCCTCAGCTCGCCATCAGGTCGTCGACATTGCGCAGGAACAGCGCGTGATACGCCTCGTTTTCACTGCGATACACGGTATCCTCGATCGGCGTCGGCGGCGCCGTCGGATCGATCGGCAGGCGAATGAGCTGCCACTCACGGAAGGCGACGCGCGAGTACAGCGCGTAGGCCGGCGGCCGGCGGAAGAAGTTCAGCACGCGCTCGAGCGCGTCGCTGTGGCGGCCGAGCGGTTTGCGCCGGTGCTCCTCGATCAGCTCGGGGCCGATCAGCGCCTTGATCTCGTCCTTCAGTTGCGCGTGGAACAGCGCATAGGTCTGGAGCTGCTTGTCGACCGCCGCCGGCTTCATGTCGGGTTCTCCCTGGGTGAGGCGATGGCCGGAGTATATCGACGAGGCCGCGAGGCGCCAGAGCGGATTTCGGCAATGTTGCGCTGCGCTATGCGGAGCGCGCGAACGATGAGAGAGAAGCTAGCCGTGTCCATCGAATGTACGCTCGCGATGCCGATGATCGCGGTTCTCGTGTTCGCGGCCTTCGTTCTCAATCGCGAGCGGCCGCTGCGTTTCTTCGTCTTCGCCGCTGCGCGCCGGGATCCGCGATGACGCGCGCGACCGCGCGCATGGCGCTGCCCGCGGGCGTGTGGGCGCTGGGCTTGGTGTCGCTGTGCATGGACGCTTCGTCCGAGCTCGTGCACGCGCTGCTGCCGCTCTACGTGACCGGCACGCTAGGCGCGAGCGCGGCGATGCTGGGCCTGCTCGAAGGGATCGCGGAGGCCACGGCCGCGATCGTCAAAGTCTTCTCCGGCGTGCTGAGCGATCGCGTGGGGCGGCGCAAGCCGCTGGTCGTGCTCGGCTATGCGCTCGCCGCGCTGAGCAAGCCGGCTTTCCCGCTCGCGCATTCGCTGCCGCTGGTGTTCGCCGCGCGTTTCATCGATCGCGTCGGCAAGGGGATCCGCGGCGCACCGCGTGACGCGCTGCTCGCGGAGTTGACCCCGCCCGCGCAGCGCGGCGCCGCCTTCGGCCTGCGCCAGTCGCTGGATTCGGTCGGCGCCTTTCTCGGCCCGCTGCTCGCGATGGCCCTGATGCTCGCCTGGGACGGCGAGGTGCGCGCGGTGCTGTGGGCGGCGGTCGTGCCGGCCGTGCTGGCGGTGGCCGTGCTCGTCTTCGGCGTGCGCGAGCCGGCGGCGGCACCGCTCGCGAGCGCGCGCCGGCTGCACTGGCGCGATGCGCGCGAGCTCACCGCGCCGTACTGGACGATCGTCGCGGTCGGCGCGGTCTTCACGCTCGCCCGCTTCAGCGAGGCTTTCCTGATCCTGCACGGCGCGCAGCGCGGCCTGCAGGCCGCGTTCGCCCCGCTCGTGATGGTGGTGATGGCGGCGACGTACGCGCTGTCCGCGTATCCGGCCGGGCTGTGGGCCGATCGCGGGCGGCCGCGCAGGATCCTCGTCGCCGGCCTTCTGGTGCTGGTCGCCGCCGATCTCGTGCTCGCCCGCGCCGCGGGGCCGGCCGCCGTGCTGCTCGGCACGGCGCTGTGGGGCGTGCACCTCGGGCTCACGCAGGGACTCCTGTCCAAGCTCGTCGCCGACGCCGCGCCGGCGCGCCTGCTCGGCAGCGCCTACGGGGTGTTCAACCTCGTCAGCGGCGTCGCGCTGCTGCTCGCGAGCCTCGTCGCCGGCCTGCTGTGGGACGGCTACGGCGCTGCCGCCACCTTCGGCGCCGGCGCCGTCTTCGCCGTTCTTGCCGCGGGGATGCTCGCCGTCAGCGCGCGGCGGCCTTCGTGATCACGACGTCGACATAGTCCGCGGGCAATACCAGCGTGCCGTCGCCGGCGAGATTGCGCGCATCGAGCAGGTCGAGCAGCTCGGCCTCCAGCGCCTTCGAGCGCTCGCCGAGGGCGGCATAGGCGCGGTGGATCGGGCCGTAATGATCGCGGAACCACGCCACGAAGTGACGCGGCGACGGATAGCGGAACACGAAGCGCCGCGCATGCAGCGCGATCGCTTGCGCACCCGGGCCGAACCACGTTTCGAGGGCCTCGCGCGTGGCCCAGCGCGACGGCGGGTGCATGCCGGGTGCCGGCGGCAAGTAGCGCGCGAGCAAGGCGAAGACCTGGCCGATGAAGCCCTCCGGCGTCCAGTTCGACAGGCCGATCCTGCCGCCCGGCCGGCATACGCGCAGCAGCTCGGCCGCAGCGCGCGGCTGATCGGGGGTGAACATCACGCCGAAGGTCGACAGCACGACGTCGAAGTCGTCGTCGGCGAAGGGCAGGGCCTCGGCGTCGGCCTCGAGGAAACGGATCTCGAGCCCTTCGGCGCGCGCTCGCGCCGCGCCGCGCTCGAGTAGATCCGGCACGTAGTCGGTCGAGGTCACTGCGCAGAAGCGCCGGGCCGCGGCCAGCGTGGCGTTGCCGTTGCCGGCGGCGACGTCGAGCACGCGGCTGCCGGCGCGCAGATCGAGCGTCTCGCAAAGCTGTTCGCCGACGATCTGCAGGGTCGTGCCGATGGCGGCGTAGTCGCCGGCCTTCCAGGTCTCGCGCTGCCGCGCCTTGACCGCGGCGAGCGCCGCGCCGGCGTCTCCTTCGATGATGGCTTGCATGGGGCCTCCTGGGGCGAGAAGTCGTTCGCCGCTAGTGAAACCGCTGCGGCCGCGCCATGCTTGAGCAATCCATGAGGCTTTCGTGGGGACGGCGTGGCGATGCGCTACCGCTTCGATCGGCACGAGCTCGATGTCACGCGCGGCGAGCTGCGCAGCGATGGCGCCGCGGTGCCGCTCGAGCCGCGCGTCTACGCGCTGCTGTGCCTGCTCGTCGAGCAGCGCGAGCGGCTGATCTCGCGCGAGGAGCTGATCGAGAAGATCTGGGACGGACGAATCGTGTCCGATGCCGCGATCGCGACCTGCGTGAAATCCGAGCGCCGCGCGCTCGGCGACGACGGCCGCACGCAGCGTTACCTGCGCACGGTGCACGGCCGCGGCCTGCGCTTCGTCGCCCCGGTGACGAGCGGCGTCGACGCACGCGATGCCGACGCGCAGGGCGACGCCGACGCGCTACAGGAGGCCGCGCGCGCGGGCCGGCCGTCGATCGCGGTGCTGCCGTTCACGTCGCTGGGCGCGCAGGCGTCGCACGCCGCTCCCTACGCCGTGCTCGCGGAGGCGCTGCCGCAGGAGCTGATCGCCGCGCTCGCCTGCCTGCGCTGGCTGTTCGTCATCGCGCGCGGCTCGAGCTTCCGTTTCCGCGATCGCGATCCCGACATCCCCGCCATCGGCCGCGCGCTGCGCGTGCGCTACATCCTCAGCGGCACGGTCGAGATCGAGGCGCGCGGCGTGCGCGTGACCAGCGAGCTTGCGGACACGCGCGACGGCGGCCTGCTCTGGAGCGAAGGCTTCAGCGCGACGCTCGACGCACTGCCGGCGCTGCGCGAGCGGCTGGTCACGCGCATCGTCAACGCGCTGGAGTTTCGGATCCCGCTGCACGAGGCGCGGCAGGCCCGGCTCGTCGATCCCGCGAACGTCGATGCCTGGGCCAGTTATCATCTCGGCCTGCAGCACGCCTGGCGCTTCAACCGTCACGACAACGCGCTCGCCGCCGCCTGTTTCGCGCAGGCTTTGCAGCGCGATCCGCAGTTCGCGCGCGCCCACGCCGGTCTTTCGTTCACGAGCTTCCAGGACGCGTTCCTGCGCTATTCGTCCGATACGGCCGCCGCCGCCTTGGCTGCACGGGAGGCGGCCGAACGGGCCGTCGCGCTCGACGCCGCCGATCCGTTCGCGAATTTCACGCTCGGCCGCAGCCTGTGGCTGGCCGGCGATCTCGACGGCAGCCTCGTCTGGCTCGAGCGCGCGACGATGCTCGCACCGAGCTATGCGCAGGGTCACTATGCGCGGGGCTGGGCGCAGACGCTGGCGGGTGAGCCGACGGCCGGGCGCGCCAGCGCCGATCTGGCGCTTGCCTTGAGTCCGCTCGATCCCCTCGCCTATGCGATGCTCGGCACGCGCGCGCTATCGCTGGTGGCGCTCGGCGACTACGCCGAGGCCGCGCGCCACGCCGAGCGCGCCGCGCGCTCCCCCGGCGCGCACCCGCTGATCGCGATGATCGCGGCGCTGTGCCACGCGCTCGCCGACGATGCGCCGCGCGCGGCACACTGGGCCCGCGTCGTGCGCGAGCGCCGTCCCGATCTGAGCGGCGAGGATTTCCTGCGCGCCTTCCCGTTCGCGACCCCCGCGCTCCGCCGCCGCATCGCGGCGACGCTGCGCGGGCTGGGGTGGTGAATACGGCGCTTCCAGGCGGCCGTAGCTTGGCCGACGAAGGAAGCGCAGCGTGAGAGCCTTGGCCTCTCGTAGCCCGGAAGGAGCGCAGCGGAATCCGGGCGCGGCGCGTCCGAATCGACGGCGACCCGGATTCCGCGCCGCTGCGCGGCGCTCCTTCCGGGCTACGAAGACTGTGTTCTCGGTGGGCTTTGTGGCAAACGACACCCGCCCACGCTGGCAGCCACGTCAGGCCTGTGGCATAAGCGAGGCATGAATCAAGCGCTGCGCCTGCCGGCGGCCATTCGCGCATGAATGCGGGCCGTACTCCCCGTCTGCTCGAGGAGCTCGACGCGGCGGCGCGGCTAGAGAGTGGCATGACGATCGCCATCGGCGAGCCGACGCCGATGGCGCTCTTGCGTCACATCGTGCGCCGCGGGCTGCGCGATCTGACGGTGATCGCCAGCGGTCTCGCCCTCGATGTCCTCGTCGCCGCCGGCTGCGTGCGCAAGACCCTCAGCTACTACGCCGGAGGCGGCATCGGCGTAGCCGTCGCGCCGAGCTTCCGGCGCGCGGCCGAGCGCGGCGAGATTGAAGTCTGGGAGTGCGACGAGGGCATCCTCACCAGCGGTCTCGAAGCGGCGGGCAAGGGCCTACCCTATCTGCCGTGGCGCGGCGGCGTCGGCACTTCGCTGCCGGAGGTCAATCCCGATCTGAAAGTGATCGAGGATCCGATCGCCGGCGAGACGCTGCTCGCAGTGCCCGCGATCAGGCCCGACGTCACGCTGCTGCACGCCGCGCAGTCCGATGCCTACGGCAACGTCCAGCATCACGGCGGGCCGGGCTGGATCGATCTGTTCCTGCAGCGCGCGGCGGCGACCTGCATCGTGCAGGTCGAGCGCATCGTGTCGAATGAAACCATTCGCGCCGATCCGTGGGCGACGACGATCGGGCGCGCCGATGCCGTCGTGCGCCTGCCCTGGGGCGCGCACCCCTGGTACAGCCGCGGCGCCTACGTGCAGGACAGCGCTTTTCTCCACGACTATGTCGAGCTCGCGACGCGCGCCGCCGAGCGCGGCGAGCGTGCCGCGCTCGAAGCCTGGCTCGATCGCTGGTGCCGCGAGCCGGCCACGCATCTCGACTATCTCGAGCGCGTGGGTCTCAGGCGCCTGCTCGCGCTGCACGAGTACTGAGCATGGCCGCCGATTGCTCGATCGCGGAACTGCTCGCCTGCTTTCTCGCGCGCGATCTGAACGACGGCGAGGAGCTGCAGGTCGGCATCGCGCTGCCGATCCCGGAAGCCGCGGTGCGCCTCGCGCATCTGCTGCACGGGCCGAACATGGAGCTCATTTTTCTCGGCGCGCGCATGAACGTGCATCATCTGACCGAGATTCCGCTGCCCGCCTTCGGCTGGGACAATCGCGTCGTGCGCTGGACCGAATCCTACAGCGATCGCGGCCATCGCTTCGATCAGGTCAAGGACTGGCATCGCCGCGTGTTCTTCGTCGGTGGCCTGCAGGTCGATCCCTACGGCAACACCAACCTCATCGGCGTCGGGCCGGATCATCGGCGCCTGAAGTTTCGCGGACCGGGCTCGGTCGGCACGCCGAGCCTGACGACGCACGTCGGGCGCTACTACATCGTGCTGAACAGCCACACGCCGCGTCTCTTCGTCCCGCGCTGCGACTACGTGAGCACCGTCGGCTGGGGGCAGGGCGGGGCGGACGCGCGACGGCGGCTGGGCTTGCCCGGCGGCGGCCCCCAATACGTCGTGACGCCGCTGTGCATCCTCGATTTCACCGAGGACGAGAAGCGCCTGCGCCTGAAGTCGGTGCATCCCGGCGTCACGGTCGACGAGGTCCGCGCGCAGACCGGCTTCGAGCTCGTGCTCCCCGCCGAGGTGCCGGTGACGCCGGCACCGGCCGCGCGCGAGCTCGATGTTTTGCGCACGCGCGTCGATACGCGAGGCGCGCTGCGCGGACACGGCTGAAGCGCGGGACGGGCGCGGTCGGCCGCGCGCCGACTGTCGGTCGCGCAGACTGCCGGCTATGCTGCCGGCATACGATCCGGGCTCTTCGGCCACGACGCATGTACATCCACTGGGACCGCTCGCTCGAAACCGATCACCCGCTCGTCGACGCCGAGCACCGGCTGCTCGTGCTGCTGTTCCGCAAGCTCGACGTCGCGATCAAGACGCAGCAGCCGGAACCCGTGCTCCGCCACATCATCCGCGAGCTCGTGCGCTGCGTGGAGTTCCATTTCGTCAGCGAAGAAAACCTGATGCGCGAGACCGCGTATCCGGATCTCGCGATGCATGCGAAGGTGCACGGCGAGCTGCTCGCGGAGCTCAAGGCCTGGATCCAGCGGATCACGGAGCGCAGCGAGTTTCCCGAGGATCTGCTCTATTTCCTCAATCGCTGGCTCAGCCAGCACATCGCGGTACACGACCGCAGCGTCGTCGCGCACGTGGCGAGCGCGGTCCACCGTCCGATCGCGGAGCTCGCCTATGCGGAATATCTCGGCGCGCTCGTCGCCGCGCCGGGCGGCGCCGATTGAGGCCCGCGTGATATCGATTGTGTCGATCTGTGAAATCGCGCCGAAGCGGGCGGCGGTTCCCGCCGGCGCGGGAAATCGGCGCTTGCGTTGCGCGCATCCCGGATGGAAGCTCGGGACGTCGTGCGCAAGGGCGCGAGTGCGCGGCGCCTACTGTCATTCGGAGGGAGCGGGGACGTGACGTGGCATCTGAGGCGAGAACCCGCAGACGGCTGGATCGTCCTCGACTTCGAGGGCGAGCTCTCGCGGCAGGACTGCGTCAGGGCCACGCGCGAGACGCTGGCGCGGCTCGATCCCGGTCGCGCCGAGGGCGTCCTCGTCGACGCGCGGCAGGCGTCGTGCGCGCTCGGCGTCGGCGACATCTACACCGTGCCGGCGATGTGGGAACACGCCTCCGTGCACCGTGGCAGTGCGCTCGCGATGGTCGTGGACGACGCGACGGCCCAGGCCCGCGATCTCGAATTCTTCGAGAACACCTGCCGCAATCGCGGTTGGAACGTGCGCGTATTCGGTGATTACGACGAAGCGCTCGCCTGGCTCGCTGGTCAGGTGAAGCGCTCGGCCGCCGGCAAGGGCTGAAGGCCTCCACGTCTCCTCGCGCCCGCGTCGCCGATCGGCGGGGCGCCGATGGGACGGCCGCGGCCGCTGTGCTAGCGTGCCAGCCCCCTTCGAAGTTCAGGAGTGCCCTCATGCCCCAGACTTCTCCCGGCGCGGCGATCAGCCGCCATCACCACATCACGCTCTGCACCGGCGACGCGCAGGAAGACTACGACTTCCACACCAAGCTGCTCGGCTTCAAGTGCGTGAAGAAGACACTGCTCTACGATGGCCAGGTGCCGATCTATCACCTCTACTACGGCAACGATCGCGGCGAGGAGAGCTCGCTGGTGACGAGCTTTCCGATGGGGCATACGGGCTTGCGGGCGCGGCCGGGCTCGGGCCAGATCTCGCGGCTGCTGCTGTCCGCGCCGCCGGACTCGCTGCCGTACTGGCAACGGCGATTGCAGGAGCACGGCATCGAGGTCCATCCGACGGAGCGTTACGGCGAGCGCTGCCTCGACTTCCGCCATCCCTGCGGCATCGAGTATTCGATCGTCGAGGTCGCGCACGATACGCGAACGCCGCACACCAAAGGCTCCGTGCCCGCCGAGTCGATGCTGCGCGGGACGCATTCGATCGCGGTCAGCGTGCGCGAACTGGAAGGCATGGAGGAGTTCATGCAGCTCGGCTGGGGCGGCCGCGAGCTCGCGCGCGACGGCGCGCATGCGCGCTATGCGATCGGCGCGGGCGGCAGCGGCGCGCTCGTCGACTTCGTCGCCGAGCCCGAGCGCAAGCAGGGGAGCTGGACGCTCGCCGGCGGCGCGATCCACCACATGGCCTTCCAGGTCGCGACGCATGAAGAGCAGACCGCGATCAAGCTCGGGCTGGAGGGGCTCGGCTACACCGATACCTCGGACGTCAAGGATCGCGGCTACTTCGACTCCATCTATGTGCGCACGCCGGGCGGCGCGCTGTTCGAGGCGACGGTCTCGCACCGGCCCTCGTTCACCTGTGACGAGCCGCTCGAGCGCCTCGGCACGGAGGTGATGGTGTCGCCGCAGTTCAAGAGCACGCGCGACGAGCTGGTCGCGCAGCTCGGGAAGCTGCGCGACTGATGCGGATCTGGGTCGATGCCGACGCCTGTCCCGTCGTCGTCAAGGAGATGCTCTACCGGGCGGCGGAACGCGTCGGCGTCGAGCTGGTGCTGGTGGCCAACCGGTTGCTGAAAGTGCCGCCCTCGCCGCACATCCGCAGCTTGCGCGTGCCCGCCGGCTTCGACGTCGCCGATCGCTACATCGCGGACGCGAGCGAAGCCGGCGATCTCGTCGTCACCGCCGACGTCCCGCTCGCCGCGGCGGTGGTGAAGAAGGGCGGCCTCGCGCTCAACCCGCGCGGCGAGCTCTACACCGCCGAGAACATCGGCGAGCACTTGAGCCGTCGCGATCTCCTGGACGAGCTGCGCGGCCTCGGTCTCGCCGCCGGCGGCCCGCCGCCCTTCGGCCACGCCGACAAACGCGCCTTCGCCGCCAAGCTCGACACCGTGCTGACGCGAGCCCTGCGCGGCGATCGCGTGTAGCGCTTGAAGCGTGTGCGCCGCCTAACGAGTCGGTTTTTGCCACAGAGAACACAGAGGGCGGAAGGCGAGGAACGTTCCAAACGCAAATGTCGGACTCTCGTAGCCCGGACTCTCGTAGCCCGGGTGGAGCGCGCAGCGCGTAACCCGGGATCCGGCGCCCGCCGTCCTCTCATACATTTGAGAAGACTCGGCGCGGTGCGCGCCGCGCAGGGCCGAAAATCTTTGCGTATCGGGCATGCCCGAACCCGGGTTCCGCTACGCTGCGCCCGGGCTACGAGAGCCCCAGCGTCGTCCATGCGGCGGCGAGGATCGCGGCGAGGCCGGCGGAGGTCCGGCTACCGTAGCGCCACCCGCCGTTGACGGCCGCGAGCAGCATCTTGCTCACGGTGTTCGTCGTCACCGCGAGGAACACGCAGCGCGCGAGCGCCGCGTCGTCCAATGCGCCCGCGTGCGCGAGCGACAGTGCCGAGGTCGCGGCGGAGTGCGCGTCGGCGAAACCGGCGAATGCGATGCCGATGGCCGCGCCGGCGACGCCGAACTCGCGCTCGATCCAGCCGACCGCCGCCGTCACCCCGGCGAGCAGCGCGGCAAAGCCCAGCGAGGCCCCGAGGTGGAAGGCGTGGCCGTCGCGCGTGCCCTGCGCGGCGTCGTGCTGGAAGCGCATCGCGACGACGGCGAGCACGAGCGCAGAGGCGAGCATCGCCAGCAGCGGCGCGCGCAGCGCCTCGAACCCCGGCGGATGGATCGCAAGGACGACGATCGCGAGCTGCGCCGCCGTCGCCACGGTGGAGAACCAGGCCCCGGCGACGCAGCTCGCGAGCAGGGCCGGCTCCTTGCGCGCGCGCAGGCCGAGTGCGCCCGTCGTCGCGGCGCTCGATACGAAGCCCGACATCAGGCCGCCCAGTGCGAGCCCTAGGCGCGGCCCGAAGATGCGCAGCGCGATGTGGCCGGCACCCTGCAAGGTCATGAACAGCACCGCCAGCGCCCACAGCCGGCGCGGATCGAGGCCGCCGAGCCAGGCGAGCGGCGTGGCCGGGATCAGCGGCAGCACGACCAGCGCCGCGCCGGCGAGCAACAGGGCGTCACGCAGCTCCGTCGGGCTCAGGAGCTCGGTCGAGAAGCGGTGCAGCCCCTGCCGCGCGTAGAGCAGCGCCGCGACGATCACGGCTGCACCGGCCGCGAAGCGCGGATGCTCGATCGCATGCACGCCGAGCAGATAGGTGACGAACAGCGCGAGCTCGGTCGTGATCCCCGGATCGTCGGAACGATCGTGCGCATAGCGGATCGCGGTCAGCGCGAGGATCAGCACGCCGCCGAGCAGCACCATCCACGCTTCCTCGAGGCTGTGCGCGACCGCCCCCATCAACGCCGCGAGCGTGAAAGTGCGCACGCCCGCGAGCTGCCGCCCGGCGCCGCGCCCCTTGCGCCGCTCGCGCTCGATGCCGATCAGCAAACCCGCCCCCAGCGCCGCGGCAAAACTCGGCAGCAGGCCCGACAGCGCCGTCAACGAAAATCCGTTCATGCCTTCACTTTACCCCGAGGTCCTATTTGCATCCTGATGCAGTGATTGCCACAGAGAACACCGAGGGGATGAGAAAAGGCCTATCGGCGACACTGGCGAGCAGGACCTGCTCGGCGGCGTCTGTGGTGCCATGCCACTTCGTCTTTCTCTGTGTTCTCGGTGTTCTCTGTGGCCATTCTTCGTCGCCGCCGAAGCACCGCCACGTCCCGTTCAAAATGGCACCCCGGGCTGGTAGAGTCCGGAGACATCGACGCCGGGGGATGCCGTGGCCGACAGTCTGACCGATTTCCTCGATGCATTGCCGCAGACGCGCGTGGCGATGGCCTATGGCGCGACGACGGCCACGGCCGGGGAGCTGGTGGCGGCGAGCCGGCGGATCGCGCGCGGCCTGCGCGATCTCGGCGTCGGGCCCGGGGATCGCGTGGCGCTGTGGCTGCCCAACGTGCCCGCTTGGCTCGAATGCTTTTTTGCCTGCGCGCGTCTCGGCGCGATCGCGGTGTCGGTCAATACGCGCTTCCGCGCCCACGAAGTCGAAGACATCCTCGGCCGCGCGGGCTGTCGCGCGCTGGTGCTGTGGCCGGGCTTCAAGGGCATCGACTTCCGCGGCATCCTGGGCGAGGTGCAGCCGGCGGCGCTCACGGCGCTCGCCGAGGTCGTCGTCTACGGCGAAGGGGAGGAAGCCGCCTTCGAGCTGCCCGGCAAGCGCGTCACGCCGTATGCGCGGCTGCGCGATGCCCCGGAAGACACCGCGCCCGCGGCGGACGCCGAGGCGCGCTGCGTGATCTTCACGACCTCGGGCACGACCAAGGCGCCGAAGTTCGTCTGTCATGCCCAGGCCGGCGTCGTGCATCATGCGCGCGACGTCGCACGCGGCTTCGGTCTCGACGCGCCCGGCGCGCGCGTGCTGCAGGTGCTGCCGCTGTGCGGCGTGTTCGGTTTCACGCAGGCGCTGGGCGCACTGGCCGGCGGTGCGCCGATGCACGTGCTGCCGCTGTTCGAGGCCGAGGAGTGTGCGCGCGTGATGCGCGAGGAAGCGATCACGCATGCGAACGGCGGTGACGACATGCTCGATCGCCTGCTCGCGGCAAGCGCGGAGGCGCAGCCCTTCCCCGCGCTGAAGTTCTACGGCTATGCGAAGTTCAATCCGGCGCTGGACGACATCGTCACGCGCGCCGAAGCGCGCGGCGTGCTGGCCTGCGGTCTCTACGGCATGAGCGAGGTGCATGCGCTCTATGCGCTGCAGCCGGCGACGCTGCCGGCGCCCGAGCGCGCGAAGGGCGGCGGCGTGCTGGTATCGCCGCAGGCCGAGGTGCGCATCTGCGATCCGGACACCGGCGCCGAGCTGCCGCCCGGCGCGCACGGTGAAATCGAATTGAAAGGACCGAGCCTGCTGCGCGAGTACTACGGCAACCCGGAGGCGACGCGCGAGGCTTTCCACGACGGCTGGTTCCGCACCGGGGATCTCGGCTATCTCGACGGTCCGCGGCGCTTCTGCTACGTCACGCGCATCGGCGATGTGCTGCGTCTCGGCGGCTTCCTGACGAGCCCGCAGGAAATCGAGGCCGTGCTCGAGGAGCATCCGGCCGTGCAGGGCGCGCAGGTCGTCGGCGTGAACTTCGGGCGCGAGCCCGCGGCGGTCGCCTTCGTGGTGCCGACGGCCGGCGCCGGTGTCGATGAAAACGGCCTGCGCGAGTGGTGTCGCACGCGGCTCGCGGGCTACAAGCTGCCGCGGCGCTTCGTCGCCGTCACGGAGTTCCCGACCACCGCGAGCGCGAACGGCACGAAGATCCAGCGCGCGAAGCTGCGCGCGATGGCCCAGGAGATCGCCGCCGGCGGCTGAGCCGGTGCATGAACGAAGAACGGCAAGAGGGAGGTAAGGATGAGAAGAGACATCGCATTCAATGCCGACGGCGTCACGCTGCGCGGCTGGTTCTATACGCCCGATCAGGGCAAGGGGCCTTTCGCCTGCGTGGTGATGGCGCACGGCTTCTCCGGCGTGAAGGAGATGACGCTCGACAAGTTCGCCGAAGCCTTCGCGGGCGCCGGCCTCGCGGTGCTCGTGTACGACAATCGCTGTCTCGGTGCATCCGGCGGCGAGCCGCGCTCGGAAATCGATCCGAGCTGGCAGCGGCGCGACTATCGCACCGCGATCACCTATGCGCAGACTTTGCCCGAGGTCGATCCGGCTCGCATCGGCATCTGGGGCACGAGCTATACGGGCGGCACGGTGTGCGCGGTGGCCGCGATCGACCGGCGCGTGAAGGCCGTGGTCAGCCAGGTGCCGTTCATGCGCGGGCATCACAACCTCCAGCAGTTTCTGCCGATCACGGGCGTCGAGGCCTTCCGCAAGATGCTCGACGAGGATCGCCTGCGGCGCCTGAAGGGCGAGCCTTCGGCCTACATGAAGATGTGCTCGCTGGATCCGAGCGAGCCGCACGTGTTTCCCGGCACGGCGACCTACAACTTCATCCATCATTTCGTCGACTCGGATCCGAACTGCGCTTGGGAGAACCGGGTCACGCTGCGCTCGATCGAGTACATGATGGAGTACGACGTGATGGGCTACATGGAATACATCAGCCCGACGCCGCTGCTGATGATCGTGTCCGACTACGACACCACGACGCCGACCGACATCGCGCTCGCCTGCTACGACAAGGTGCAGGGGCCGAAGGAGCTCTTGGTGATCAAGGCCGATCACTACGCCGCCTACATCGAGAAATTTGCCGAGACCAGCGCCGCCGCGCGCGACTTCTTCGTCAAGTATCTGTGACGAAGCGCGCGCCGCGGTCAAACCGCGGCGCGCTTTCAGTTTGCTTTAAGGCATGCTCCCGCACACTGCTCGTCAAGCCGGAAGCCGAAGACCCTGCGTCGAGGCGCCGGCAGCAACGATGAACAGTCACAAGGAGTACGTCATGAAATTCCACACCCCCATCCTCAATCGCCTCGTTCTGGCCGCAGCCGCGCTGGGCTTGTCGGCGCCGGCCGTCGCTGAAATCGGTTATTCGCAGGCCGAAAAGCTGCGCGCCGCAGGTGAAGTGTTGCCGCAGGCGAAGATCGTCGAACTGGTCAACGCGGCGCGTCCTGGCGAGATCACCGATCTCGAGCTCGACCGTGATTTCGGTCGCCTCGTCTACGAAGTCGAAGTGCGGGATGCCCAGTTCCAGGAATGGGATCTCGAGCTCGATGCGAAGACCGGTGAAGTGATCGGTCAGCAGCAGGACGACTGAGCGCGCACGGCGGCCCGCGGACGGTCACATGACGAAGTATCTGCGTGGTGTGATCGTCTGCGGACTGCTGAGTCTGGCCGCTGCGGCGTTGGCCACCGACATCGGACAGGACGCGGCGCGTCGCCTGAAACGCGAAGGCAAGATCGTCCCACTCGGTGACATCGTCGTCGAGATCAATGCCCGCTGGCCGGGCCGCGTGATCGAGACCGAGCTCGAGCGCAACGACGGCGGCCGCTACATCTACGAGATCGAGCTGCTCGGCGACGACGGTCACGTCTACGAATTCGAATACGACGCGGGCAACGGCCGGCGACTCGGCTTCGAACGAGAACGTTAGTGCGCCTGCTGCTGGTCGAGGACGAACCGCGGCTCGCCGCGCGGCTACGCGAGCAGCTCAGCGCGCAGGGCTATGCCGTCGACGTCGCGAGCGACGGCATCGACGCCGAGTTCCAGGGCCTCGAAGTCGACTATGACCTCATCGTCCTCGATCTCGGCCTGCCGGGGCGGCCGGGGCTCGAAGTCCTCGCGCACTGGCGCGCGCAGGGCATGCGGGCGCCGGTCCTCATCCTCACCGCCCGCGACGGCTGGCAGGAGCGTGTGGTCGGCCTCAAGGCCGGTGCCGACGACTATCTCGGCAAGCCCTTTCATGTCGAAGAGCTGATCGCGCGCCTGCAGGCGATCCTGCGCCGCGCGCACGGCGAGGCCGCGCCGCAGCTCACGGTCGGCGATCTCGTGCTCGACGAAGACCAGCGCACGGTCAGCGTCGCCGGCGCTGCCCCGCAGTCGCTGACCGCGACCGAGTTTCGCCTCCTGCGCTGCTTCATGCTGAACCCCGACAAGGTGCTGTCGAAGAGCTTTCTCACCGAGCACGTCTACGATCAGGACTTCGATCGCGACAGCAATCTGATCGAGGTCTACGTGCGCCGTCTGCGCGAGCGCATCGGTGAGGCGCGGATCGCGACGCGGCGCGGTCACGGCTATGTCTTCGTGCCGGCCGCGCGATGAGCACGCTGCGCGGCCGTCTGTACGCCGCGCTCGGCGTGTGCCTGCTCGGCTTCTCGCTGGTGCTGTGGTTCGCGGGCAATCGCCTGCTCGATGCGCTGGCGCGCGACCTCGTCGCGGCGCAGCTCGACGATGCGGCGGCCGCGCTGCTCGCAGTGCTCGAAGTCGACGCCGAAGGGCGCCCCGTCCTGGGCCGCATCGCGCCGGAGTACGACACGCCGTTTTCCGGTCACTATTTCATCGTGCGCGTGGGCGGCCAGGAATTCGTGTCGCGTTCGCTGTGGGACGAGAGCCTCGCCTTCGCGCCGCCGGCGGTCGGGCGCGTCGTCTTCACGCAGCGTAGCGGCCCGCAGGGACAGCCGCTGCTCCTGCGCAGCGCAGCCTACGTCAAGCAGGAACGGCGGGTCGAGATCGCGGTTGCGGCCGATCTCGGATCCGTCGAGACCTATCGACAGCGGCTCACCGCGCTGATGCTGGGCTACACGGCGGCGCTGATCGTCGCGCTCGCGCTCGCCCAGCATCTCGTGCTGCGCGTGTCGCTGCGGCCGCTGGCGCGCGTGCGCGCGGCGCTGCAGGCCTTGGAAAACGGCAGCGCCGCGCGGCTGAACGAGCAGGTGCCGGGCGAAATCCTGCCGCTGGTGCGCGAGGTGAACCGGCTGCTCGCGACGCTCACGCGGCGGCTCGCGCATTCGCGCCATGCGCTCGGCGATCTCGCGCACGCGCTGAAAACCCCGCTGCAGATCCTCGGCGACGATCTCGCGCAGCTCCCCGCGGGCGAGCAGGTGCGCGACGCGCGCGAGCAGACGGCGCGGATCGGCGCGCTCGTCGAGCGCGAGCTGCGCCGCGCGCGTCTCGCCGGTGCCGGCATCAACGCCGCGCGCTTCCGTTTCGACGAAGATCTCGACGATCTCTGCGCGACGATGCGCCAGCTCCACCGCGACCGGCAGATCGAGGTCCTGCGTCGCGGGCAGATCGCCGCTTACGGCGATCGCGAAGATCTGCACGAGCTGCTCGGCAATCTGCTCGACAATGCCTGCAAATGGGCGACGCGCCGCGTGCGCGTGGAAATCGCCTCCGACGCGGCGCTGCGCATCCTGGTCGCCGACGACGGGCCCGGCATCGCGGACGAGTCGGTGGCCCTCGCGCTCGCGCGCGGCGCGCGGCTCGACGAGACCCGCACGGGCCACGGCCTCGGTCTCGGCATCGTCGCCGACATCGTCGCGGCCTACGGCGGCCGGCTGGACTTCGCGCGCGACGCCGCGCTAGGCGGGCTCGCCGTCGGCGTCGAGCTGCCGCTCGAGGCCGACGCGCAGACCTGAGACCGCTCGCTCGCGTGCCGGCGCGAACGCGGTCGCAAGCGCGTCACGACGCGGCGTCGCGTTCCGCCTGCTCGAGCGCAGCGGCGTGCTCGAGCCAGGCGGCCTCCGCGGCGGCCTGCGCCTGCTCGAGTCGCGCCTCGTCGCCGAGCACGCGCTGCAACTCGTCCTTTTTTGCCGCTTCGTAGAGCGCCGGATCCGCCAGTCGGCCGGCGAGCCTCGCGCGCCGCCCTTGGATGTCGGCCAGCGCGGCTTCCGCCTGCCTCAAGGCCTCGCGCAGCGGCTTGAGCTGCGTGCGGATCTGCGCGCTCTGCTGGCGCCGCTGCTTTTCGCTGGCCCGCTCGGGCGTCGCCGCGGCTGCGCTCGCGCCCGGATCGCGACGGCCGGCGGCGAGCCAGCGCGCGTAGTCATCGAGATCGCCGTCCCAGGGCGTGAGCTTGCCGCCGTCGACGAGCAGCAGCCGATCGGCCGTCGTGCGCAGCAGGTGGCGATCGTGCGCGACGACGATCAGCGCGCCGGCGTAGTCCTGCAGCGCGAGCGTCAGCGCGTGACGCATCTCGAGATCCAGATGATTGGTCGGCTCGTCGAGGAGCAGCAGGTTGGGCCGCGCGTGCATCAGCAGCGCGAGCACGAGCCGCGCTTTCTCGCCGCCCGAAAAGCTGCCGACCGGCCGCGCGAGCATGTCGCCGTCGAACGCGAAGCTGCCGAGGAAATTGCGCTGGTCCTGCTCACGGCCCTTCGGGTCCGCGCGCTGCAGCTCCGCGAGGGCAGTGGCCTCGGCGTCGAGCTGCTCGAGCTGGTGCTGCGCGAAATAGCCGACGGCGAGATCCTTCGCGCCGCGCACTTCGCCGGCCTGCGGGGCGAGCGCGCCGGCGAGCAGCTTGATCAGCGTCGACTTGCCGGCGCCGTTCGCACCGAGCAGGGCGATGCGATCGCCCGGAGCGATCGTCAAGCGCAGATCCTCGAGCACGCGGCGCTCGCCGTAGCCGGCGGCGACGCCGTCGAGCGCGAGCAGCGGCTGCGGCAGCTTCACCGGCGGCCGGAAGGCGAAGCTGAACGGCGAGTCGACGTGGGCCGGCGCGATCAGCTCGAGGCGTTCGAGCGCCTTCAGCCGGCTCTGCGCCTGCCGCGCCTTGCTCGCCTTGTAGCGAAAGCGCTCGACGAAGGCGTGCATATGGGCCATCTCGCGCTGCTGCTTCTCGTAGGCCGCCTGCTGGCCCGCGAGCCGTTCGGCGCGGGCGCGTTCGAAGGCGCTGTAGTTGCCGGTATACAGACGCAGGCCGCCGCGCTCGATGTGGGCGATGATGCCGACGACGCGGTCGAGAAAGTCGCGATCGTGGGAAATCAGGATCAACGTGCCGGGATAGGACAGGAGCCACTGCTCGAGCCAGATGACGGCGTCGAGATCGAGATGATTGGTGGGCTCGTCGAGCAGCAGCAGATCCGAGCGGCACATCAGCGCGCGCGCCAGATTCAGGCGCATGCGCCAGCCGCCGGAGAAAGAGGCGACGGGCTTCTCTTCGTCGCCCGGCGCGAAGCCGAGCCCGACGAGCAGGCGCGCGGCGCGCGCCGGTGCCGCATAGCCGTCGATCGAGGCCATGCGCAGGTGCAGCTCGCCGAGCGCCGTGCCGTCCCGCGCTTCCTCGCGCGCGATCGCGGCTTCCAGCGCGCGCAGCTCACTATCGCCGTCGAGCACATAGGCCAGCGCGGGCCGCGGATCGGCCGGCGTGTCCTGCGCGACGTGCGCGAGCGTGATCCCGGCCGGCAGCTCGACCGCGCCGGTGTCGGGCGACAGCTCGCCGCGGATGAGCGCGAACAAACTCGACTTGCCCGATCCGTTTGCGCCCGTCAGCCCGAGCTTCTGGCCGGCGTGCACGGTGAAATCGACGCCCGAGAACAACACCTGCCCGCCGCGCCGCAGGCTCACATCGCGAAAAGACAGCATGGCCGCGCAGTGTAGAGAGTGGCGCCGCGGGTTTACAGCCTGCGCGGCCGCGTGCGCAAGAAAGTCGCCGATCTGCGCCGCGCCATCCCCGGGCTGCGCTATGCTCACGCAGCCTCGTGGCGCCGTTCGGTGCATGGTTTTTCGTCGGAGGAGCAGCGGTATGTACGTGAACCCGCATTTCAGAATAGAGGAACCCGGGCCCGCGCACGATCTGATCGAGCGGGTGCGCGTCGGCATGCTGGTGTCTTCGGTCGGCCCGCATGCGACGCACATTCCCTTCGTGCTCCATCGCAACGAAGGGCCGCTCGGCACGCTGGTCGCGCATGCGCCGCGCGCCGATCCGATCTGGCGCCAGTTCGGCACGCGCATGCTGGTGGTGTTCCAGGGACCGATGAGCTACGTGAGACCGCGTTTCTATCTCCGCCCCGGCTTGCCGACCTACAACTGCATGATCGTCCACGCCTACGGCGTACCGACACCGATCGAGGATCCCGACGCGATCATGGCGCATCTGCAGGAGCTGGTCGCACTCCACGAAGCCCCCTACGGCGATCCGTTCACGATCGACGAAGTGCCCGCGGACTATGTGCGCTCTCTGCTGCCGGCCATCGCGCCGTTCACGCTGGAGATCGATCTCCTGCAGGCCAAGTTCCGCTTGAGCCAGAATCGCGGCCGCGACGAGCGCACGCGGGTGCAGGACGCCCTGCGCGAGCGCGGGCGCGACGACGATCTCGCGATCGCCGAAGCGATGGCGAGCCATCGCTACGCGCGAGACGAAAGCCGTCATCTGCTCGCGGACGTGATGCGCGACGACACCGTCCTCGTGCAGGACGAAGCGCCGGGCATCCCGCCTCGCCGGTGAGGCGGGAGTGCTGCCTGATGGACTGCTTTTTGCCACCGAGAACACAGAGAACACGGAGGTGAGATGGATGGCGTAGGTTGCCGTGAAAGAGGACGCCCCCACATTCTCGTAGCCCGGGTGCAGCGTAGCGGAACCCGGGATCGGGCATGTCCGCTACGCAAGGGCTTTCGGCCCTGCTCGCCGCGCACCGCCGGGTCTTCTCGAATGCAGGAGAGGACGGCGGGCGCCGAACCCGGATTCCGCTGCGCTCCTTCCGGGCTACGAAGACGGTTCTCTTGTAGCCCGGAAGGAGCGCCGCGCAGCGGCGCGGAATCCGGGAAGGGGGCGACCACGCCTCTTTCATGATGGCGGGTGACGCGCGCATCATGACCGTTGGGCTTCCTTCGTCAGCCCAAGCTACGAACTGCGCCTCCGCAGCTCATCGATATCCATCGGCGACAGCGTTACGGAGGCTTCATCAATCCATCTCCTCCGTGCCCTCCGTGGCCAGATTCTCCGGCTCAAGCTCGCGGCACAACCGTCGCGCGGATCCCGTAGCGCGGGCGGTAGGTGACGGAGGCGAGGGGGACGACGGGATGGCCCGGCACGGGGCGGACGCGGAACAGCGGCAGCAGGCGGGCGAGGACGAGCTGGATTTCGAGCATCGCCATGCCGGCGCCGATGCAGGTGCGCGGGCCGGCGGCGAAGGGCAGATAGCAGTAGGAATGGCGCGACTCGCTGCGCTTGGGACTGAAGCGCGACGGATCGAAGCGCTCGGGATCGCTCCAGTGCGCGGGATGGCGATGCAGCGCATAGGGCAGGATCGCGACGTAGGCGCCGCGCGGGACGCGATAGCCGCCGAACTCGCAGTCCTCGGCGAGCGCGCGCGAGATACCCCACACCGGCGGAAACACCCGCATCGATTCCTGCACCACCTGCTTGAGAAAGGGCAGCCGCGCGAGATCGGCCGCCTGCGCGGGGCGGCCGCCGAGCTCGCGGCGCAGTTCCTCGACCAGCGTCGCTTCGATCTCCGGATGCTGCGCGAGCAGATGGAAAGTCCAGCCGAGGGCGGTCGCGGAGGTCTCGTGCCCGGCCAGCATCAGCGTGACGACTTCATCGCGGATCTGCGTTTCCGCCATCGCCTCGCCGGTATTGGCGTCGCGCGCGGCGAGCAGCAGCCCCAGCAGATCGCCGCGCGTTTCGCCGCTCGCGCGCCGGCGCTCGACGAGACCGTAGACGATGCGATCGAGCAGCGCGAGATGCCGGACGAACCGGCGATTGCCGCTCGTCGGGATCCACGGCCACTGCGTGAGCAGGGCGCGGATCGTTTTCGGATTGACGTTCATCACCTCGAGCATCGCCGCCACCTGATCGGCGTGTGCGTCGATGTCGGCGCCGAACAGCGTCGCGCCGACGACCTGGAAGGTGAGCCGGCTGAGCTCGCGATCGAGCGCGAAGGCCTCGTCGGCGCCGCGCGCCCGCCAGCGCGCGACCAGCGTTTCGGTACACGCGTTGATCGCCGCGTCGAAGGCATTGACGATGCGATTGTGGAACATCGGCTGCATCAGCCGCCGCTGCCTGGCCCAGTCGAGACCGTCGCTGGTGACCAGCCCATTGCCCATCGTCAGCCGCAGCACGCGGTAGTCGATGTTGTCCTTGGTGAACTGCGGCCAGGCCTGCGTCATCACGCGGCGCACGTCGTCCGGATCGTTCAGCAGATAGATGTCCATCGGCCCGCGCCAGCGCAGCACGTCGCCGTAGCGGCGCGCCAGCGCCGTGAAATAGGTCGCCGGATTGCGGCGATAGCCGGCGAGGCTTTGCCAGAAGCCGGGGCCGGGCGGGGGCGGCGCGTGGACGCGGGCGGTGGTCGGCGCGTTCATCGGGGCCTCGTCAGCGAAACTGCGGGATCACGTCTTCGGCGAAGCGCTGCAGATGCTCGTCCATCTGCTCTTCGGGATAGCCCGGCGGCACGGTCCAGGTGTAATAGCGCTCGATGCCGGTCGCCTCGGCATAGGCGCCGATGACGTCGACCGCCTGCGCCGGCCGCAGGATCTGCAGGATGCCTCGATCGACCAGATCGGCCGGTGAGGACACCGGCGGAAACAGCGCCTGCCCGGCCTCGGCGAGCCAGCGGTTGTAGACCTCGATCTGGTAGAGCACGTGGGGACCGAGCGCGGCGAGCGTGCGCTTCGGATCTTTGGACACGATCAGCCAGAAGTGCCCGCCGATCGCGCGGCCCGGGCCCGCATGGCCGAGGCGGGCGCGCTCCTCGCGATAGATCTTCAGCAGCTTGCCCATTTCCCCGGTGCCGAGATAGCCGTCGCCGATGCGCGCGGCGCGCCGCGCGGAGACGGGCGCGAAACCGCCGATCCACAGCGGCGGCGGCGACTGCACCGGCAGCGGCGCGAGCTTCGCGCCTTCGATCGTGAAATGACGCCCGCGATAGTCGACGGTCTCGCCGCGCCACAGCGCGCGGATGATGTCCAGGCCTTCGTCCATGCGGCCGCCGCGATCCCGGACCGACAGTCCGAGGCCCGAGAATTCCTGCGGCCGATAACCGACGCCGACGCCGAGCTCGAAGCGGCCGTGCGAGAGGATGTCGATCGTCGCGGCGTCCTCGGCGACGCGCACGGGGTGATGCAGCGGCAGCAGCAGTACGCTGGTGCCGATCCGGATGCGCGCGGTGCGCGCGGCGACCGCGGCCGCGAGCGGCAAGATCGACGGCGCGTGGCCGTCGTCGCAGAAGTGGTGCTCGGTGAGCCAGACGTCGTCATAGCCGATGGTCTCGGCCCAGGCGATCTGGCGCAGCGTCTGGGCGTAAATCTCGGTGATCGGGCGCGCCCAGCGCGCCGGGTTGCGCAGCGAATACCACAGGCCGAAGCCGAGCCGCGCGCTCATGGCGCGTATTCCAGATAGGCGCGGCTGATAACCGGGTGTCCGTCCGGCGTCGACACGCTCCACGTGAGAAGGCCGGGCGAGGGATCGACGCTGCTCAAGCGCAAGCTCGTCGGCATCTCGACCATACCGCTGAAGCGGCCGCCGAGGCGCCGCACGCGGCCGGGGTCGCCGCCTAGCCGCCCTTGCACGAGGCGCGACACCGCCAGCGCGAGCGTGGCCGTCCCGTGCAGGATGAGGGCGGGCAGCCCGGCCGCGCGGGCGTGGGCGAGATCGGTATGGATGGGATTCCAGATCCGCGCGCACTCGGTATAGACGTGCGCGGCCTGCAGGGGCACGGCGATCTGCTCGGCTTCGCTCGCCGCCGGCGCCGCTACCGGCGCCGCCGGCCAGGCCGGTGGGGGCTCGAGCCGTCGGTCCGGGCCTGCGACCTCGACGCCGCGGTAGAGCGTGCCCTGCCAGGTGCGGAAGACGAGCCGCCCGCGCGCATCGACGCTGTCGAGGCGCTTCAACAGGTAGGCGCCCGGCTTGCGTCGCTCGACGGCGACCGCGGTCGCCGTCGTGTACAGCACCGTGTCCCCTTCGAGCGGGGACAGCAGATGCAGATCGTGATCGGCGTGGACCGCGCGCGCCTGCTCGGCGGCCGACATGCCGGCCGCGCCGGGGCCCAGGCGCAGCTCGAGGATCGAATCCCATTCGACGCAGACCGGGAACACCGGGTGCATCGCGAGCCGGGCGGTCGTGTCGTAGTAGCGCGCGTCGGTTTCGCCGAGCCCCGCGGCATAGGCCATCCACCAGCGCGCATCTACATGATGTTCGGCGGGCTTCGTGGCCGTGCCGACCAGGCTGCTCGACAAGGGCATGTGATCTCCATCGCGGGCTCAAACCCCGGCTGGGGTCGCTGCGGTATCGTAACGGACCGCATCCGCGGGGAAAGCCCCATGAGTGCGCTCGTGCTCGCCGCTCGCTACGTGCGTCCCGTCACGGCGGCACCAGCGGTCGCATCTCGAACTTGCGCGTGATCTGCAGGCGCAGCGCCTTGCCGGCGAGCGCCGGCGGCGCCTCGCGCAGACTCACTTCGAGCGCGAGCTCCTGCCGCGGCGGCAGCACGCCCGGCGCTTCGATCCAGAACAGGGTCTTGTGATGTTCGCCGGGCGCGAGCACGGTCTCGACGCGCTCCTCGTGCAGCACCGCGTCGCGCCGCTTGAAGACGAAGCGCAAGGACAGCGGCGTCGACGCCGTGACCGCGACGGGCTTTGCGTCCGCGCCCTCGAGGTAGAGCTCGGCGTAGTAGCGTCCGGTCTTCTCGAGGTAGAGCGGCAGCGCGACGCCGCTCGTCACGCCGGCCGGCAGCACCGCGTTCAGCATCAGACGGCCGCTGGGCGGTGCGACGTAGCGCACGGCCTGCGCCGGCGCGGACACACCGATACCGAGGATCGCGAGCAGCAGGGCGAGTGTGCGCATGGTGACTCCTTGCCGAAGGCGGAAAGGGAGCCTCGACGTACCGGCTAGCGCGGCGGCGGCGCGCGCTCCTCGATCGGCGCCGGCCGGGCTTCGGCCGGGACCGCTGCCGGCGGCGCGAGGTTTGGGCTTGGACCGGCGCTCTTCGATGCCGGTTCCGGCGCGATGCCGGCCTGACGCCGCGTCAGCGCCTCGCGCGCGGCGATCGTCTCGAGCCGGCCGGGATCCAGGGCCTCGGCCCGTGCGAGGTAGTGCTCGGCGCGCGCGAGCCGGCCGCCGTCGATGTCGCGGCGGGCGAGCTCGAGATAGCGCCGCGCGAGGTGCGCGATGCCCTCGCGCGCGGCCTCGTTGGACGGGTCCAGGGCGAGCACGTCGCGATATTTCTCGTAGGCATTCGCGCCGGCCGGCTCGGTGTAGCGCGCGGCTTCGATGTCGACCGCGGCGCGCGCCAGCAAATCTTCGACGCGGGCGGCGAGCGTCAAGGCCGCGTTGTCCAGCGGCTGCCTGTCGGTGTCCGAGCTCGGGCTCGATGCCGCGGGCGTCAGCGGCGCGCGCACCGGCTCCGGAAGCTGCCGCGCGAGCAGGACCACGACTGCCGTCAATACCACCAGCAGCACGCCGCCGGCGAACAGCGAGCGGCGCGGGACGAGGACGGTGCCGGGCGAAGTCGGTGGCGAAGCGGCGGGAGCCGCGGTCACGGCCGGCCGCGTCGGCTCCTCGTCGGCGGGGAGCGGGCCGAGGCTCGGGACGGGCGCCACCCGCGTGAGGGCGGTCGCCGGCGATTCCGGGAGCTGGAATTCGCGCCGCCACTGCGCGATGGACTGCGGGCGATCCTGGATGCGGAAGCGCAGCGCGTGGTCGATGGCGGCGACGAAGCCGGGGCTGTAGTCGGCGCGGAACGCGAGCTCTGCCGGCTGGTAGGTGTCGCTTTCCTGCTGGGCCAGCGCGTGGCTGCGTTCGACTGCGTCCGGCGGCGGCTGGCCGGACATCGCGCGGTAGAGCGTCGCACCGAGGCCGTAGATGTCGGTCCACGGACCCTGCTGATCGCTCTTGCCCGCGTACTGCTCGATCGGCGCATAGCCGGGGGAGACGAAATTCGTCAGCGTCTTCGCTTCCTCGGGCGTCGCGTGGCGCGCCGAGCCGAAATCGAGCAGCACGGGCTCGCCGCTCGCGCGGATCAGCACGTTGGCGGGCTTGATGTCCCGGTGCACGTAGCCCTGGGCATGGATGATCTCAAGGCCGTCGAGCAGGCCCGCGAGCCAGCTCAGGAGCTGCGCCTCGTCGAGGCGGCCGATCCGGCGCAGCACGCGATCGAGGCCTTCGCCCTCCTCGTACTGCATCACCATGTAGGCCGTGCGATTGTGCTCGAACACGTTGTGGACGCGCACGATGTTCGGGTGCTCGAAGCGGGCGAGGGTGCGCGCCTCGCTGAGGAAACGCTGCAGGCCGGTGGTGTACTCGGCCTCCAGTTGCGCCGTCAGCGGCTGGATCGTGAGATCGGCCTCGCGCCGCGCGAGGTGGCCCGGCAGATATTCCTTGATCGCGACGGCGCGATGCAGATTGTCGTCGTGCGCGAGATAGGTGATCCCGAACGCGCCCTGGCCGAGCACGCGTTCGATGCGATACCAGAGGACGCGGGCGCCGACGGGCAGCGCATTGCGGTAAGTACTCAACAGGGACATGCCGGCGCGATGGTCCGGCCTGTCCCGCGCCACGTCAACGGCGGCGCGCGCGGGCCCGAACTCGCCGCCGCTGCGCGTCCGTCGGCGCGAGGCCGTGTCTGCGGCATCGCCGCTGCGTCTTTCGATACTCCCCATGCGTCCCTGCCCGCGGCATCAAGTTGTGACCAACTGTAACGCTATATTCGCTGATAAACGCGGATGGGCTATGGTGCAGCCGACATCCGGCCGGTCCACCCCGTCTCCCCGGCTCATCGCGGGCCGCAGGCCCGCGGCGGCGACGGGCCCCCAGCCGCAGTGCCGACGACGAGATCCTAGCCATGCCACTGATAGCGAACTCACCGCGATACAACGCCGCCGCCCCGTTCCGCGTGCTGATCGTCGACGACGAGCCCGCGCAGCGCGCGCTGGAACGCGAGATCCTCGAGCCGCCGCGCTACCAGACCGTGGAGGCGAGCAACGGCATGGAGGCGCTGGAGCTGATCGCGCGGTACGACTTCGACGCCGTGGTGCTGGACAAGCGCATGCCGGGCATGGATGGCGAGGAAGTGATCCGCCGCATCCGCGAGGATCTCGGCGAAGCGATGCTGCCGATCATCATGGTCACCGGCAGTAGCACCAGTGAGATCCTGCCGGCCGGACTGAGGGCCGGCGCGACGGACTTCATTCGCAAGCCCTACAACGCCGAGGAGTTCATCGCACGCGTCGACGCGGCGATCAATCGCAAGCGCCTCACCGATCAGCTCGACAGCGCGGAAGCCGTGCTGTTCGCGCTCGCGCGGATGGTCGAGGCCAAGGACGGTGGCACCGGCGATCACTGCACGCGGCTCGCGCATCTGGCGCTGCGCTTCGGTCACGAGCTCGGTCTCGATGCCGAGCAACTGCTGGCGCTACGCCGCGGCGGGGTGCTGCACGACATCGGCAAGCTCGGCATCCCGGATCGCATCCTCCTCAAGCCCGGCGCCCTGGACGAGGCCGAGTGGGCGATCATGCGCTCGCATACCGTGATCGGCGAACGGCTGTGCAGCGCGCTGAAGAGCTTCCGGCTCACGGTCCAGATCATCCGCTCCCATCACGAGCGCTGGGACGGCTCGGGCTATCCCGATGCGCTCGCCGGCAACGACATTCCGCTGCTCGCGCGCGTGTTCCAGATCTGCGACATCTTCGACGCCTTGAGCCATCCGCGCTCGTACAAGCCGGGCCTGCCGCGCGCGGAAGTGCTGCACATCCTGCGCGCAGAGGCGGCGCGCGGCTGGCGCGATCCCGAATTGATGCGGATCTTCCTCGCCATGCTCGAACGCGATCCCGCGAGCTGCGAGCCGCCGGGGACGGATCGGGATCTCGGCCAGACCCTGTTCGAAGACATCCGCCGCACGGCGGATCTGGCCGACACCTCCCTCGGCGCGATGGCCGCCGGCTGAGCGGCAGAGCGGTCGGACGGTGGACCCGCCGCGCGCCGCAGGCCGGCACCACGCGCCGCGGGACTACGCGATCCGCGGCGCCGGCGGGGCCGCTCTGGCCATGGTCGTCCTGCTCGCCTTCGCCTACGGATATCTGGGCCAGCCGCCCGTCGAGCCGCTGCTGCTCGGCGTCGCGGCGCTGCTCGCCGCGGGCTGGGGCCTGTCGCGACGGACGCTCGGGCAGCGCGTCCGCCGGCTGCGCTCGGCGCTGCAGCGCGCGGAAAAGGGCGAGCTCGACGTGCGGCTCGAGGCCTCGGGCGAGCCGGCCTGGGATGCGATCGCCGAAGCCTTCAACTCGACGATGGCGAAGCTCGAGCGCGAGCTGCAGCAGCGCAGTGCGGCGCTGCTCGAGGCGCTGGACAGGCATGCAATCGGCATCGAAGGCGAGCTGCGCGACAAGGACAAGCGGCTGGAGCTGGTGATCGAGGGCGCCGGGCTCGCGGTCTGGGACTGGGAGATCCCCGGCGATCGCGTCCGCGTCGACGAGCGCTGGGCGGCGCTGCTCGGCCGGGACGCCGCCGGCGCGCCCAAGCGCCTCGACGACTGGCGGCGGCTGGTGCATCCGGAGGATCTGGCGCAGGTGGAGACGGCGCTGCAGCGGCATCTCGACGGGGAAACGCCGGCCTTCAGCGCCGAGCTCAGGCTGCGCGGCCGCGACGGCCAGTGGGTCTGGATACTCGACAGCGGCCGCGTCACCCGCCGCGACGCCGCGGGCCGGCCGCTGCGCGCGACCGGCATCCACCTCGACATCACCAAGCGCAAGCGCGCAGAGCAGGCGCTCGCTGCCGAACGCTCCCGCCTGGAGCTGGTGCTGCGCGCCGGCCGCATCGGCTTCTGGGACTGGGACGTGAAGCGCGGAACGGTCGACACCAACGACGTGGTGCAGGCCTTGTTCGGAGCCCTCGCCAGCGGATTCCGCACGATGCGCGAGTGGTTCGCGCTGATCCATCCCGAGGACCGCGAAGAATTCGCCCAGGCCGCGCGCGCCTGTCTCGATGGACGCGAGGCGAGCTTTCGCCAGATCGCGCGCTGGCGCACCGCGCGCGGCTGGGTCTGGCTGCGCACCCAGTCGCAGGTGACGGCGCGCGACGCCGGCGGCCGTGCGCTGCGCATGATGGGCGTGCACATCGACATCGACGAACAGCGCCGCGCCGAAGAGCGCATTCGCGAGCAGGAGGAACGCCTGCGGCTCGTCGTCGACTGCGCGGCGCTGGGGATCTGGGACTGGGACATGACCACGGGACGAGTCGAATCGAACGGGCGGCTCGCGCAGATGCTGGGCTACGAGCCCGGCGAGCTGCAGACGCAAGCCAGCCTCGCCGCGCTCGCGCACCCGGACGACGCGGCGCTGCTGAACGAGGCGACGCGCGCGCACCTGCAGGGACGCAGCCCCTTCTTCTCGGCCGAAGTGCGCCTGCGCGGCAAGCACGGCCAGTGGATGTGGGTGCTCTCGCGCGGCCGGATCGCGCGGCGCGACGCGCAAGGCCGCGCCGTGCGCATGGCGGGCATCCATTTCGACGTCACCGAACGTCACGTCGCGGCGCTGGAACGCGATCGCCTGCAGGCCCAGCTCCAGCAGGCGCAGAAAATGGAAGCGCTGGGGCAGTTGACCGGCGGCATTGCGCACGACTTCAACAACATTCTCGCCAGCATCCTCGGCTATGCGTCGCTGGCGCACGGCCGCTACGCCGGCGACAACCTCAAGCTCGCGGAATATCTGGCCGCCGTGATCGCGGCCGGCGAGCGGGCGCGCGATCTGATTGCGAAGATGCTGGTCTTCAGCCGCGACACGCCGCGCGAAAGCGGCAGCTCGATGGACGTCGCGGCGCTGGTGCGCGAGGTCGCGACCTTGCTCGCCTCCGTGATCCCTTCGAGCATCACGATCGCGGTAGACGTCGCCGCCGAGGTGCCGCGCGTCCAGCTCGGCGCGACGGATCTGCACCAGGTGCTGGTCAATCTCGCCGTCAATGCGCGCGACGCGATGGGCGAGTCGGGCCGTCTCGACATCACGGTCGCGGCCGTGCGCTGCGGCCGCGAAGTGTGTTCGACCTGCCATGAGCTCATCGACGGCGACTGCGTCGAGATCGTCTGTCGCGACACGGGCTCGGGCATGGACGAGGCGCTGCTGAAGCGCGTCTTCGAGCCCTTTTTCACCACCAAGGAAGTCGGCAAGGGCACGGGCATGGGGCTCGCGGTCGTGCACGGCATCGTGCATCGGGCCGGCGGCCACCTTCGCGTCGAGTCGACCCCGGGTGTCGGCACCGCCTTCCGCTTGCTGCTGCCGCCCGCGCTCGCGCGAGCGGACGATACGCAGGTGCGCGCGTCTGCGGATCCGATCCCGCGCCGCGCGCCGGCGCGCAGCGGGCGCATCCTCGTCGTCGACGACGAAGCGCCGATCGCGGGCTATCTGCGCGAGCTGCTCGAGAGCCAGGGCCACGAAGTCACCGTCGCCCATGACGGCCAGGCCGCGCTCGCGCGGCTGCGCGAGCGGCCGCGGGATTTCGATCTCGTGATCACCGATCAGACCATGCCGAAGCTCTCGGGCGTCGGCCTCGTCAAGGCCCTGCGCGCGCTGCGCGCGGATTTGCCGGCCGTGCTGTGCACGGGCTTCAGCGACACGATCGATCTGCGCGGCGCGCGCGCGCTCGGCGTGCGCCGCTTCCTGCGCAAGCCGGTCGAAGCGCCGACCATGCTGCGCGTGGTCTCGGAGCTGCTGGAGACCGCGCCGGCGCCCGCAGCGCCGCGGCAATCGGCAGCGGCGTCGCGCGCCGTCGACGCGCCGCGCGTGGACCCGAGTCCCCGCCCGGCGCCGCCGAAGGCCTTCAGTTGACGGCGCGCGCCATGCCTTCCCAGTAGGGCTTGCGCAGCTCGGTCTTCAGGATCTTCCCGGCCCCGGACAGCGGCAGCGGCTCGTCGCGGAAGTCCACCGAGCGCGGGCATTTGAAGTCCGCGATCAGCGCGCGGCAGTGGGCGATGAGCGCCTCGGCATCGCGCGCGGCGCCCGCTTTCGGCACCACGACTGCGTGCACGCGTTCACCCCAGCGCGCGTCCGGCACGCCGATGACCGCGCACTGCGCGACCGCGGGATGCTGGTAGAGCGCGTTCTCGACCTCCGCCGAATAGACGTTCTCGCCGCCGCTGACGATCATGTCCTTCAGGCGATCGCTGATGTAGATGAAGCCGTCCTCGTCCATGTACGCGGCGTCGCCGGTGTGCAGCCAGCCGCCGCGCAGGGCCTGCGCCGTTTGTTCCGGCAGTCGCCAGTAGCCCTTCATGACGTTCGGTCCGCGCGCGAGGATCTCGCCGACGGTGCCGCGCGGCACCTCGACGTCGTGCGCGTCGACGATCTTCAGCTCGATGCACGGAATCGCGCGGCCCGCGGCCCTGAGCCGCCCGGCATGCGGTCCTTCCTTCACGTGGTACTTGCCCTCGAGCACCGTGAGCATCGGCGCGGCCTCGGTCTGGCCGTAGAGCTGCACCGGGGCGCAGTCGGGCAGCGCGTCGAAGAGCCGCAGCAGCGTCGCCTCCGGAATCGGCGAAGCGCCGTAGTAGAGGCGCGCGAGACTCTTCAAGTCGTAGGGCTGCTCGGCGAGGTGATCGAGCAGCATCTGGATCATCGTCGGCACCAGCAGAACGTCCGTCACACGCTGCGCTTGCAGCGCGGCCGCGCAGGCCGCGGGCTCGAAGCGCGGGATCACGTGGTGCGCGCCGCCGAGCGCCGTCACCATGTACACGCACAGCGCGTCGGCGATGTGGAACATCGGCGCGGCGTGCAGATAGGACAGCGCTTCCGGCGCGCGGATCATCGCGGCAAGCTGCAGGCTGTTGGTCACGTGGTTCGCGTGCGTCAGCATCACGCCCTTCGCGCGGCCGGTGGTGCCGCCGGTGTAGAAGATGCCCGAGACCTCGTCACCGCCGCGACCCGCTTCGGCGAGCGGCGTCGCGGCCTCGATCAGCGGATCGAGCGCGACGGCGCCGTCGCCGCGCGCCTCGCCGAGGAGCGCGAGCCGCATGCCGCTGCCGGCGACCAGCGCACGGCCGAGCGCGAGGAAGTGTTCGTCGACGACGAGAACGCGCACGCCCGCGTCGGCCAGTGCATAGGCGATCTCGGGCTGCGACCAGCGCGTGTTGAGCGGCACGATGATGCCGCCGGCCCAGGGCACGGCATAGAAGAGCTCGAGATAGTGATCCGAGTTCAGTGCGACGATGCCGAGGCGATCGCCGTCGCCGAGGCCGAGCCCGCGCAGCACCTGCGCACAGCGCGCGACGCGCTCCGTGAACTCGCCCCAGCGCCGATGGCGCCCGGCGCAGGCGGTCGCGAGGGCGCGCGGGCGTTGCTGGGCATTGCGCAGCAGGGCCTGGGTCACACGCATGATAGACACGCTCCGTCGCTGGGATGGCGGGCAGGGCCGCTTCGGGCCCGGACTATACCGTGGCCCGCCGCCCTGCGGCAGGGCGGCCGCGGAGCGCGTGCTAGACTGCGCCGATGATTCGCTTCCCCGCCATCGACCCGATCGCCTTCGAGATCGGACCGCTCGCGGTGCGCTGGTACGGCCTCGCCTATGTCGTCGGCATCGGGCTCGCCTGGCGGCTGCTGCACCGGCGCGCGGGACACGGCGCGGCGCGCGACTGGACCCCGGCGCAGGTCTCGGACATCGTTTTCTACGGCGCGCTCGGGGCCGTGCTCGGCGGCCGCATCGGCTACGGGCTCTTCTACAACTTCCACGCCTATCTCGCGGATCCGGCCGAGCTGCTCGCGGTGTGGCGCGGCGGCATGTCTTTCCACGGCGGTACGCTCGGCGTGATCGTCGCGATCGCGCTGTTCGCGTGGCGCAGCGGCAAGTCCTTCCTCGCGGTCGCCGACTTCGTGCTGCCGGCCGTCCCGATCGGGCTCTTGCTCGGCCGTCTCGCGAACTTCGTCAACCAGGAGCTGTGGGGTGCGCCGAGCACCGTGCCCTGGGCCGTGCTGTTCACGGCGCCGGCCGCGGGCGGCGTGCCGCGCCACCCCTCGCAGATCTACGAAGCCCTGCTCGAAGGGCTGCTGCTGTTCCTCGTACTGAACTGGCTGCAGGCGCGGCAGCCGCGCCGCGGCGTCGTCGCCGCGAGCTTTCTCATCCTCTACGGACTGTGCCGCTTTGCGGTCGAGTTCGTGCGCGAACCCGACGCGCAGCTCGGCTATCTGTGGCAGGGTTGGCTGACGATGGGACAACTGCTGTCGTTGCCGATGATACTCGGCGGGCTCGCGATTCTCGTGCTCGCGACGCGTGCGACGCGGGCCGCGACCCCTGCCTGACGGAAACCGTATGCGCACCTACCTCGACTTGATGCAACACGTCCTCGATCGCGGCCACCGCAAGGCGGATCGCACGGGCACCGGCACGTTCAGCGTGTTCGGTTACCAGATGCGCTTCGATCTCGGCGCAGGCCTGCCGCTGGTGACGACGAAGAAGCTGCATCTGCGCTCGATCGTCCACGAGCTGCTGTGGTTCCTGCGCGGCGAATCGAACGTCCGCTATCTGCGCGAGCATGGCGTGACGATCTGGGACGAGTGGGCCGATGCGCACGGCGAGCTGGGCCCGGTCTACGGCGTGCAGTGGCGGCGCTGGAAAACCTGCGACGGCCGCGTCATCGATCAGATCGCGGAGCTCGTCGCGGGCCTGAAGCGCGATCCGGATTCGCGCCGCCACCTCGTCAGCGCGTGGAACGTCGGCGAGATCGACGCGATGGCGCTCGCCCCCTGCCACGTGATGTTCCAGTTCTACGTCGCCGACGGCCGGCTGTCCTGCCAGCTTTATCAGCGCAGCGCCGACGTCTTCCTCGGCGTGCCGTTCAACATCGCCTCCTACGCGCTGCTGACGCACATGATCGCCCAGGTCTGCGGCTATGCGCCGGGCGAGTTCGTGCACACGCTGGGCGATGCGCATCTCTATCTCAATCATCTCGAGCAGGCGCGCCTGCAGTTGACGCGCGAGCCGCGCGCGCTGCCGCGCCTCGTGCTCAATCCCGAGGTGCAGTCGATCTTCGACTTCCGCTACGAGGATTTCACGATCGAGGGCTACGATCCGCATCCGTCGATCGCCGCGCCGATCGCGGTCTGAGGCGCTCGCGATGGCGGCACGCGTGAACATCGTCGTCGCGCTCGCCGCCAACGGCGTGATCGGCCGCGACGGCGGGCTGCCTTGGCATCTGCCGGGCGATCTGAAACGTTTTCGCGAGATCACCTGGGGACACCCGATCGTGATGGGCCGGCGCACGCACGCCTCGATCGGGCGCGTACTGCCGGGGCGGCTCAACATCGTGATCTCGCGCGACCCGGGCGCCGGCGCCGCGGGCGCCGTAGTGGTGCGCGATCTCGACGCCGCGCTCGCCGCGGCCGGTGAGGTGCCGGAAGTGATGATCGTCGGCGGCGCCGCCGTCTACGCGGCCGCGCTGCCGCGCGCCGCGAGACTGTTCCTGACCGAGGTCCACGCCGCCGTCGACGGCGACGTGCGCTTCCCCGACTTCGATCGCAGCGCCTGGCGCGAGACCGCGCGCGAACCGCATCGCGGCGAAGGCGAGTTCGACTACAGCTTCGTCACCCTCGAACGCATCGTTCGCGAGTAGCGCAGTGAATTCCGGGGACTTCGTCGGGCTCCGAGTGTCGAGTGTATCCGACACGCCTCGTTTACAATTGCTCCACGCAGACTCTCGCGCTAGACTTTGTATAGCTGAGCGCAAATGCGCTCCACCGACTATTCGGCGTGCGTCATTCCCGCGCAGACGGGAATCCAGTCAGCTTTTCACGTGGTACGAATCGCTCGATCACCCTCTCTGGATCCTCGCCTGCGCGGCGATGACGATATCCGAACGGTAATGGAGCGCATTTATGCTCAGCTATATAGAACCAGAACCAGCTCGGGCCCGCTGTTCGGGAACACGAAGTCATCTCACGGGCATCGGAACGTGAATATCGTGCACGCGACCCTGTCGCTTCGTGACGAACACAGATTGATCCTGCGCGTGCTCGACAGTCTCGAAATCGCACTCGGCCAGTGGCGCGAGGCCGGCGCCGCGGCTCCCGGCCAGTGCGCGGCATTCGCGGAATTTCTGCGCGAGTTTGCTGATGGCTGCCATCACCGCAAGGAGGAGGAGCTGCTCTTCGCGACGCTGGCGCGGGCAAACGCCGCTACGGCGGGCAGCCCGGTCATGCAACTCGCCATGGAGCACGAGCGATTGCGCGCGCTCGCGCGAGACATCGCGATCCATGCCGCACCGGCGGAGGCCGGTGACCGCACGGCATTGAGCAGGCTGCTCGACAGTGGCGCAGAACTCGCCGCGGTACTGCGCCGGCATATCGACAAGGAAGAGCATTGCCTGTTCGGCATGGCCGAGCAAATCATCCGCGGCAACGGTTACGCCGAACTCGTCGCTGCCCTTCGCGTGTTGGAAGCCGAGCCGAACTATCGGCGGCGATACGCCCGGGGTCGGGCTTTGGCGGAGCGTCTGGCTACCGACCACGGTTTGCCCCCGGCGCGGTTGGTCAGCGCCGCGGCACCCACGTCACGCGCGGATGCCTTCATCAGTCACCATGCCGACGATCCGGCCCGCGCGGCGGCGCCCACCGAGCGCGCGCCGTGGCAAGCCTGCCGAATACCGCTGCTACCCGAACCAGGCACCGAGCTCGCCGCACACTGCGCGCACGCGCTGGCAAGTGAGGCGGTCGGTCTGCTGCATCGTGCGCTCGAACGCGTGGGCCGGCGCATCGCGCACGATCCGATGCTCTGGAAAGCGCTGCCTGGTGGTTACCTGCGGCTGTTCTTCTCCGTGACGGGGCAGGTCGATCGCATCGAGTCGGGGACCGTCGTCGCCATCGTCCTGCTCTATGACGTCGCGAGCGAGCGGACGCTGTATGCCCATCCCGTATACGCCAGTCCCGAGGCCAATCCACTGCTGAAGCACGTCGGCGGTCCGATGGCGCAGCCTCGCGCGCAGGTCGGGGAGAACGGCGTTAGCGCCACTCGGCGCCTGCTCTATCACAAGATGGCGATCTGGGACGCCCATGTACGCGAGCGTCGGCGGCTGGGACCGGATGCGGCGAGCCAGCGCTGGCGCGCTCGGTATGGCTGGTCGCTCGTGCGTCTGTACTTCTGCGAGCGCTGCGCCGCCTGCCGCTGGGGAAGCCCGTTCTTCGCAGGCGATGACGGCATGCCGCTACGCGTAGAGACGGGACCGGCGGACGGCAGCGATTCGCGGCCCGGGGATGAGACCGATCCTGCGGTCACGGCGATTCGTGCCAGTCCGGCCTGGCGGATCGAAACGGCCTACGCGCGGCGCGGGGGATTCCGGCTGACTGAAGTACCGCGGCTGGTCACTGCACTGGGCGACGACTGGACGATCGCCGTTTTCCCGACTGACGCGGAGATCCTGGACGGCGGTTCGATCGTCGCCGCCGCCGCCTATCATCATCGACCCACTGGCGGAACGCACTGGGTGCAGTGCCTCGTCGCAGGTGCTGAGGCGGAGACGCTTTTCGTGTCCGGCGATGCCCTTGGTTTGCCGTTTCCCGGCGGTTCGTACGGGCCGCAGCCAGGGCTGCGCTACGCCGCGTGGCGTCGGCGCGCCTGGTCGCGTTTCTGGCTCGATGAACTGGAGCTTGGCGTGCACGCTGCGAGCACCCGGTGGCTCACAGGCTACTGGCAAGCGTTGCGGCTGCTGTTTCGAATTGCCGCATGAAGGCACGATCATCGCTCACTCCCCGTCCGGCGCCACGGGATTGATCGCGGGCACGCTGCGCCGCGTACCATCGTCGAGATTGACCGCGCTCAGCGCGCCGCCCCACACCGCGCCGGTGTCGAGCGGCAGGACGTCGTAAGCGCGTTCTTCCTCGCGCGTCAGGCGCAGGGTCGACCAGTGGCCGAACACGATGCGCGTGTCGCGGCTGCGCCGCTCCTTTGCGGCATACCAGGGCACGAGCTTCGCGCCCTGCGAGCCCGGAGCTCCCTTTGCCTTCAGATCGAGACGTCCGTCGCGGGTGACGTAGCGCAGGCGCGTGAGGCCGTTGATGATGAAACGGAAGCGCTGCGCGCCGCGCAGCGCATCGTCCCAGCGGTCCGGCAGATTGCCGTACATCTGCGCGAGCTCGGCGACGAAATCCGGACCGGCGAGCTTGGCGGAGACTTCACCGGCCAGCGCGAGCGCCTCGGCGATGGACCACTGCGGGGGCAGGCCCGCGTGCACGAGCAAAGTGTTGCGCGCGGCGTCGTGATGGATCAGCGGGCGCCGGCGCAGCCAGTCGAGCAGCTCGTCGCAGTCCGGCGCCGCGAGCACGTCGTCCAGCGTGTCGCCGGGACGCAGCTTGCGCCCGTCGACGTAACGGCAGGCGAGCAGATGCAGATCGTGATTGCCGAGGACCGTGACGGCGCTGTCGCCGAGCGCGCGCACCGCGCGCAGCGCGCCCAGCGAATCGGCGCCGCGATTGACGAGATCGCCGGTGAACCACGCGAGGTCGCGGCCCGGATCGAAGTCGATCAAATCGAGCAAGGCGCGCAGCTCGGCGTGACAGCCCTGCAGATCGCCGATTGCCCAGGTGGCCATGCCGACCCCGAGGCGCTTCAGTTCAGCACGTTCGGCACGGCGAGCCGGAAGGTCGGAATCTCCGCGTCGAAGCCGTGGCCGTCGTCGGCGATCATGCTGTAGCTGCCCTGCATGGTGCCGACCGGCGTGTCGATCACGGCGCCGCTCGTGTAGCGGTAGCTCGTGCCCGGCGCCAGTACGGGCTGTTCGCCGACCACGCCCTCGCCGCGTACCTCCTGCACCTTGCCGTGCGCGTCGGTGATGATCCAATGCCGTCTCAATAGCTGCGCGGTCGCGGTGCCGTGGTTCTCGATCGTGATCGTGTAGGAGAAGGCATAGCGATTGCGCTCGGGCTCGGACTGCGCGTCCAGCCAGGCCGCGCGCGAAGAAACTCTAATGCCGTAGCGCCTGTCGCTCACGTCGTCCGTCCTGTCGAGCCCGCTGTCGGAGCACGAATTCTGCGGGCTGCCCGGACGAGGGTAAAGAGCGGTGCGCCTACGGCGAGCCGTGTTTGCGATCCATGCGCCGGAGTTGCAGCGCCTCGCCCAGATCGCTGCGCAGGATCTGCGCCCGCTCGGCGAGATCGGCGACCGTCCGCGCGATCTTGATCACGCGGTGATAGCTGCGTGCGGTCAGCCGGAAATGCTCGAAGGCCTGGGCCAGGAATTCGCGCTCGGGATCGGCGAGCGCGGCGTGTACGCCGAGCTCGCGCACGTCGAGGCGGGCATTGAGCTTGCCCTGGCGCGCGATCTGGCGGGCCTGCGCGGCGGCGACGCGCGCAGCGACGACGGCCGAGGATTCGGCGCGCCGATCGCCCTTGGCGCGCAGCCAGTCGTGCTCGCGCGGCACCTCGGTCTGGAGATCGATGCGATCGAGCAGCGGGCCGGACAGGCGCGCGCGGTACTGGCGAATCTGCTCGGCGCCGCACTGGCAGACGCCGGCAGGATCGCCGGCATAGCCGCAGGGGCAGGGATTCATCGTCGCGACGAGCTGGAAGCTCGCCGGGTAGGACAGCGTCGCCGCCGCGCGTGCGATGGTGACGCGGCCGGTCTCCAGCGGCTCGCGCAGCACTTCGAGGGTGCGGCGGGCGAACTCGGGCAGCTCGTCGAGAAACAGCACGCCGTGATGCGCGAGCGAGACTTCGCCCGGTCGCGGCACGTTGCCGCCGCCGACGATCGCCGCGGCCGAGCTCGTGTGATGGGGGGCGCGGAACGGGCGCACGCGCCAGTCTTCGGGCGCGCGCGGCTGTCCGCTGACCGAGCAGACGATCGCGACCTCGAAGGCTTCGTCGTCGCGCAGCGGCGGCAGCACGCCGGGCAGGCGCGTCGCGAGCATGGTCTTGCCGGTGCCCGGCGGTCCGCACATCAGCAGGTTGTGGCCGCCGGCCGCGGCGACTTCGAGCGCGCGCTTGACGAAGTGTTGGCCCTGGACGTCGGCCAGATCGGGCAGCGTGCGCGGACTGATGCGCGGCGCACCGTCGCCGCGCCAGGCGGGGATGGGCTCGCTGCCCGCCAGATGGCGCGTCAGCGCGTGCAGCGAGGGCGCGGCGTGTACGGCGAGACCCGCGACCAGGGCCGCCTCGTCGCGATTCGCGGGCGCGACCAGCAGCGCGCGGCCGGCGGCCGCGGCGGCCAGCGCCGCGGGCATGATGCCGCGTACGCCGCGCAGATCGCCGTTCAAGGCGAGCTCGGCGATGACCTCGACCTGCGCGAGCGCCTCGACCGGGAGCTGGCCCGACGCGGCGAGGATGCTGAGCGCGATCGCGGCGTCGTAGCGCGTGCCTTCCTTCGGCAGATCGGCGGGGGCCAGATTGACGGTGATCCGGCGCAGTGGAAACTCGTAGCCCGCGTTCAGCAGCGCCGAGCGCACGCGCTCCTTGCTTTCGCGCACCGTCGTCTCGGGCAGGCCGACGAGATTGAAGGCCGGCAGGCCGGCGGAAAGATGGGTCTCGACCGCGACCGGCGGCGCGGACACGCCGAGCAGCGCCCGGCTGTAGGCAATCGCAATCGACATGCGGCACTCCTTGCCTCCGTTCTTCGCACCGGCGCTTCTGTCGGTGCCGGCCCGCCGCGTCCATGCCGCGGGCCTCGTTCGCGCTACGTAGCCGCCTCAGCGGCCGTCGTCGAAGGATTCCGCCTCCAGCGCCGCGAGGCGGGCTTCCAGCGCCTCCAGTTTCTCGCGCGCGCGGGCGAGGAGCGCGGCCTGCGCATCGAACTCCTCGCGCGACACGAGATTCATGCGGCTCAGCATGCCGTTGAACGAGGCGCTGAGCAGGGCGCGCAGCTCATCGCGGGCCGCGGCGGTGCCGGGCACCAGGGTCGCGATCTGCTCGAGCACTTTTTCGATGGTGGCAGTGGCTGGTTTCATGCTGGCAACTCCCGTCCTTGCCGGCTGCTGCGCCGGGTGCGTCCTCGCCTCATTCCGATCGCGCCGTGCATCGATTTGGGGCGCAGTGCGCGGCAATCGCCGCGCTCGCAAGCCGCCGTGCATGGCCGAGCGATGCGTGCATGCGATGCCGGCGGCGATTCCTTCGCCGGTGCCCTCGAACGCGAGGTCTGGCACGCTAGCTGCTTTGCTATCCCTGCCAGATCTTCGTCCACGTCGCGGCGACTCTGCGCCGGGCACCGCGCCAGCCGTCATCGACCGCTTGCTATATTAGCGGCGCCGATGGCACCGGTGCCACGGTGATCGCAGCTTGCGATGGCCGGACGCGACCGACGGCGCGACGATTAGGGAATGTCCACGGTGTGGGCCATGTGCTGCGTCCAGGCGGCAAACGACAGACCAGAACCGGAGTGAGACCATGAAGCTTGTGACTGCAATCATCAAACCCTTCAAGCTCGACGACGCTCGCGAGGCGCTGTCGGAGATCGGCGTGCAGGGACTGACGGTGACCGAAGTGAAGGGTTTCGGGCGTCAGAAAGGTCATACGGAGCTCTATCGCGGCGCCGAGTACGTCGTGGATTTTCTGCCCAAGTCCAAGCTCGAGGTCGCGGTGGCGGACGACAAGGTGGACGAAGTGATCGAAGCCATCGCCAAGGCCACCAACACCGGCAAGATCGGGGACGGCAAGATCTTCGTCACCGAGCTGGTCAACGTGATGCGCATCCGCACCGGCGAGACCGGCGTCGACGCTTTGTAAAACGGCCCGCCGCCGAGCCGGTCCGCGCGTCCGCGCCTCGCGGGCCGCGCGCCGCCTTTCGGTGTCCCAGGCGCCGGGCGCTGCAGGCCGTGTTCCGCCCCGACATGGGGCCGTAGTCCCCCGATCCGCACCCGAGCAGTGCAAGCGCGTCGCGCGCGAGCCGGCTCGTCCGCTCGTAGGCTGCGCTTTTTCGCGCTCAAACGAGGAAACGCGCGCACTGGCATGGATGCTGCTGCCTCGATACGGGGCAGGCGCTGCCTCGCGATCTCGCCGTGCGATCCGAGCTCGATCGGATCCGGTGCAAGATCGTCTTCGAGCGCGACGAACGATGATGCCGGGGGGCGAGCATGCAGCACGCGATTCGACGGCGGATGACGGCGAGCTACGGTCTACTCGGCGCGTTCTCGACGCCACCGGTGTACGCCGCGGACTTGAACAACGGGGACTCGGCGTGGCTGCTGGTGTCGACGGCCCTGGTGCTGTTCATGACCTTGCCGGGCCTCGCCTTCTTCTATGGCGGGCTCGTGCGCACCAAGAACGTCCTCTCGCTGCTGATGCAGTGTTTCGCGATCACCTGCCTCGCTTCGCTGCTGTGGTTCGCCTGCGGCTATGGGCTCGCCTTCGGCGACGGCGGTGCGCTCCAAGCCTGGATCGGCGGCGGCAAAGCGTGGTTCTCGGGCGTGACGCGCGACAGCCTCAGCGGCACCGTGCCCGAGACCGTGTTCGCGATGTTCCAGATGAGCTTCGCGATCATCACGCCGGCGCTGATCGTCGGCGCCTTCGCCGAGCGCATGAAGTTCTCCGCCGTGCTGCTGTTTGCCGCGCTGTGGTCGCTCGTCGTCTACGTGCCGGTCTGCCACTGGGTGTGGGGCGGCGGCTGGCTCGCGCGGCTCGGCGTCCTCGACTATGCCGGCGGCACCGTGGTGCACATCAACGCCGGCGTGGCCGCGCTGGTCGCGGCGCTCGTGCTCGGCCGCCGGCGCGGATTCCCCGACACGGCGATGACGCCGCACAACATGACGCTGACCGTGGCCGGCGCGTCGATGCTGTGGGTGGGCTGGTTCGGCTTCAACGCCGGCAGCGCGCTGGCCGCGAACGGCAACGCGGGCATGGCGATGCTCGTCACGCATCTGTCGGCCGCTGCGGGCTCGCTCGCCTGGATGAGCGTGGAGTGGCTGCGCTACGGCAAGCCCAGCGTGCTCGGCATCGTCACCGGCATGGTCGCGGGGCTGGGGACCATCACGCCCGCCTCGGGCTACGTCGGGCCGGCGGCCGCCGTGCTGATCGGGTTCACCGCCGGCATCGCTTGCTATTTCGCCACTCAGTACGTCAAGCGCGTGCTGCGCATCGACGACTCGCTGGACGTCTTCCCCGTGCACGGGGTCGGCGGCATCCTCGGCACGCTGTCGACGGGCGTGTTCGTCGCGGCCGATCTGGGAGGCGTCGGCTATGCGTCGGGCATGTCGATGGGCTCGCAGCTCGGCGTGCAGGCCTTGGCCGTGCTCGCGAGCGGCGCATGGTCGGGCCTCGCCTCTTTCGCGATCCTCAAAGCGATCGCAGCCGCCTGCGGCCTGCGCGTGAGCGCGGAAGAGGAGACCGAGGGTCTCGATCTCTGCGATCACGGCGAGCGCGCCTACACGCTCTGAGCCTCACCGCTCGATCACCGGCGCGACGGCATCAAGTCGCCGTGCGTGCCGCCGCTATTCCTCAGTGCCGTCAGAGCGTCTTGTGCGTGCCATCGCAGTAGGGGGCCTTGCGCGTCGCCTTGCAGGCGCATAGCCACAGCGTCTGCGGTTGTTCGAGCTCGAGCGGCTTGGGCGTGAACGCAGTGCCCTGGTGTGAGCCGTCGCAGAACGGCTGTTTTGCAGACAGGCCGCAGGCGCACCACCAGTAGCGGCCGGCGGCGAGCTCGAGCTTGATGGGGGCTTTCTGCGGGCAGGCGGGCTGGTCCATCGCAACCTCCGTCGTCGTAAGTCATTCTGCGTCGAGCTATCTTCTTCAAAAGCTTGAAGAGACGTGCATACAATAGTTACGCGGTACTGTGGCCACAAGCGCGCGGCGGTGCGATGGTCCGATCGCGTTTCGATTCACCGATCCGCCGCGGGCGGATCAAGTACGGGCGGCGCACACACTGACCATGTCTGAGAAACTCGTCGATAGGGCGGTCCTGAAGTCCCTGGTGCCCGCCAATGCGCTCAATGCGGAGAACTTCCAGGAGCTGGCCGGCAAGGCCTTCGTGGAAGAAGTGCCGGCCGGCAAGACGCTGTTCAAGGCCGGTGAGCTCGATCGCAAGGCCATCTACCTGCTCGAAGGGCAGGTGACGCTGACGGAGGCGAACGGGCGCGCCACCACGGTCACGGGCGGCAGCGACATCGCGAAGCATCCGCTCGCCAACCAGCAGCCGCGCCAGCAGACGGCGCGCGCCCGCACCGACTGCAAGATCACGCGCTTCGACAGCGATCTGCTCGACATCCTGCTGACCTGGGACCAGCTCTCCGGCATCGAAGTCAGCGAGATCCAGGTCGCCGATGGCGACGACGAAGGCGACTGGATGACGCGCATCCTGCAGTCCCAGGCCTTTCTGCAGATCCCGCCGGCCAACATCCAGGCCATGTTCATGCGCATGCAGGAAGTGCCGATGCGTGCCGGCGAGGAAGTGATCAAGCAGGGCGGCGACGGCGACTATTACTACATCATCAAGTCCGGCAAGGCGAAGGTGACGCGCGCGTCGAAGACGGGCGCCGAGCTGACGCTCGCGACGCTCAAAGACGGTGACGCCTTCGGCGAGGAAGCGCTGCTGTCCGAAGCGAAGCGCAATGCGACGGTCAGCATGGAAACCGACGGCGTGTTGATGCGCCTGTCGAAGGACGACTTCAACGCCTTGCTGAAGGAGCCGATGCTGAACTGGATTTCGCTCGAGGACGCGCAGGCGAAAGTGCGCCAGGGCGCAAAATTCCTCGACGTGCGCCTCGAGAGCGAGCATGCGAACACCGGTCTGCCGGGCAGCATCAACATCCCGCTGTTCATGCTCAGGCTCAAGGCCGATGCGCTCGATCCCAAGCTCGTCTATGTCGTGTACTGCGACACGGGCCGGCGCAGCTCCGCGGCGGCCTTCCTGCTGAGCGAGCGCGGCTTCCAGGTCTACGTGCTGAAGGGCGGGCTGGCGGGCAGTCAGTCTTGAGCGCGCGGCGCCGCGCGCCTTGATGCCGACGATGCGCGTCGTCCGCTGCTGCGTCGTCGGCGCGCCGATCCGGCACAGCCGGTCTCCTTTCATCCATCGCCTCTTCGCCGAGCAGTTCGGTCTCGCCTTGCGCTACGACAAGCGCGAGGTCGGCCCCGGTGCGCTCGCCGGCGTCGTCGCCGAGCTGATCGGCGATGGGCTGCGCGGGATCAACGTGACGATTCCGCTGAAGGAAGAAGCCTGGGCGCTCGCGACGCGGCGCAGCCCGCGGGCCGCCGCGGCCGGCGCGGCGAACGTGCTGAGCTTCGAGCCCGACGCAGCCATCGAGGCGGACAATACCGACGGTCTCGGCCTGGTGCGCGACCTCGCGCACCACGGCGTGACGCTGGCCGGGCGGCGCGTGCTGCTGCTCGGCGCCGGCGGCGCGGCGCGGGGCATCGTGCCGGCGCTGCTCGAGGCCGGCGTCGCGCGGCTCTTCATCGCCAATCGCACGCCGGACAAGGCCGCCGCCCTCGCGGCCGCGTTCGCGACTCCGGGCCGCGTCAAGACGCTCGCGCTGGCCGCTCGCTGTCCGGAGCCGGTCGATCTCGTCATCAACTCGACCTCGGCCGGCCTCACTTCGGCGGCGCCGCCGCCCGTGCCGGCCGGTGCTCTCGGTGCCGGCACGGCGTGCCATGACCTCGTCTACGGCAGCGGTGAAACTCCTTTCCTGCGCTGGGCCCGCGAGCAGGGCGTGAAGCTGCGCATCGACGGCCTGGGCATGCTGGTGGAACAGGCGGCGGCGGCCTTTGCACGCTGGCACGGCCTCGAGCCCGCGACGCTGCCGGTGATCGAGGCCTTGCGTCGGCGTCTCTGATCCGGTAGACGCCGGTCACTTTATGCACACGTCTGCGCGTTTAGGCAAAAGCGACCGCGGCTTAGGTTTTGTTACCAGATTCGTTCGAAGAAACTTTCTTTAACTTGCTGATCTAAAAAGAGGGTCGGAGATTTGCGCAATCTTTGACCGATTTGGCTGCAGGCGCCGGCAATTCAGGCGGAAGTCACGCGTCCCAGCCGTTCTGCACAGACTTATCCACAAAATCTGTTAGTAAATCGGGGCAGAGGCGGAAGCGGTCACTGCCCCGGCGCCGCTGCGCCCGGGCTACGAAGGCGATTTCACCACCTCGGCCTGCGCTTCGATCAGGCCCGCCAGCGCCAAGTACTGCGCCACGCCGATTTCCTCGGGCCGCTGGCGCGGATCCACGCCGCAGGCCGCGAGCTCGGCCTCGCCGAACAGGCGGCCGAGGCTGTGGCGGACCATCTTGCGGCGGAGGGAAAAGGCCTGCTGCGTGATCCTGCCCAGCGCCAGGCGCAGGGCGGGGGAGGGCAGCGCCGCGTGCGGGGTCAGCCGCACCACGCTCGAGTCGACCTTGGGCCTCGGCTCGAAGCTTTCCGGCGGGACGGCGAGCACGAGATCGACGCGGCAGCAGGCCTGGGCCGCGACGCTCAGCCGGCCGTAGTCGGCGCAGCGCGGCGCGGCGGCGAGCCGCGCCGCGACCTCGTGCTGAAGCATCACCGTGGCGTCGTCGAGCACGTCCATTGCGGCCAGCAGATGGAACAGCAGCGGCGAGGAGATGTTGTAGGGCAGGTTGCCGACGACGCGCAGCCGGCCGCCGGCGGCGAGCGCGTGCAGATCGACCTGCAGCGCGTCCCGCGCGAGCAGCGAGAAGCGCGGCTCGGCGCCGAAGCGATGTCGCAGGCGCGGCAGCAGATCGCGGTCGATCTCGATCGCGATGAGCTCGGCGCCGCCGGCGAGCAGGCCGGCCGTCAGCGCGCCGAGGCCGGCGCCGATTTCGACGATGCGCTGGCCGGGCCGCGGATCGGTGATGGCGAGGATCTCGCGCACGATGCGCTCGTCGACCAGGAAATTCTGGCCGAACTGCTTGCGCGCGCGGTGGCCCTCGAGGGATTCGTGGCGCGCGCTCATGCCGAGCGCGCACGGCGCAGCGCGGCGAGCTCGACGGCGAGCGCGAGGGCGGCTTCGAAGCTCTCGGCGCTGGCGCGTCCCGTACCCGCGAGATCGAGCGCCGTGCCGTGATCGACCGAGGTGCGAATGAACGGCAGTCCCAGGGTGATGTTGATCGCGCGGCCGAAGCCGAGCGCCTTCAGCGCCGTCAGGCCCTGATCGTGATACATCGCGACGACGGCATCGACGCCGTCGAGAACGCTCGGCGTGAACACGGTGTCGGCCGGCAGTGGGCCGCGTGCGTCGATGCCCGCGGCGATGCAGTCGGCGATGACGGGCGCGATGATCTCGATTTCCTCGCGACCGAGATGGCCGCCTTCACCGGCGTGGGGATTGAGGCCGCACACGGCGATGCGCGGTGCCTCGATGCCGAACTTGCCGTTGAGCTCGCGCTGCACGGTCTCGAGCGTGTAGCGCACGGCTTCGCGCGTGATCGCGTCCGGCACCGCGCGCAGCGCGAGATGCGTGGTCACCAGCGCGACGCGGAGCCGGTCCGCCGCCAGCATCATCACCGGCTCGGCCCGCGCCCGCGCGGCGAGATATTCGGTGTGACCGGTGAACGGAATGCCCGCGTCGTTGACGATGCCCTTGTGCACCGGGCCCGTGACCATCGCGTCGAAGCGGCCGTCGAGACAGCCCTGCGCGGCGCAGTCGAGGCAGTCGAGCACGTAGCGCGCGTTGGCGGTCGAAAGCTCGCCGGGCGTCACGGGCGCGGCGAGCGGACGGCGCAGCACTTCGCTGCTGCCGGGCGGCGGCTCACGCGCGGGATCGTAGTCGATGTAAGGAAAAGCGTGTCCCAGCAGCGCTGCGCGCGCGCTGAGCAGAGCCGGATCGGCGATGAAGACCAGCCGCGCCGGCGCTGCGCGGTCGGCAAGGGTGAGGGCGAGATCCGGGCCGATGCCGGCCGGCTCGCCGGGCGTGATGGCGATGGTGGGACGCTGGCCCTTATTCCTCGTCGAGGCGGAGTTCGACATAGGCCTCGTCGCGCAGACGTCGCAGCCAGTCCCGATGCGCTTCCTCGCGCTTGCGCTCCATGATGGCCTCGCGCGCCTTCGCGCGCCTGACCTCGTCCGTGCCGTCGTACTGGCGCTTGTCCAGCACCTGCAGGATGTGCCAGCCGAACTCGGTGCGGAAGGGTTCGCTGATTTCGCCGACCGGGCTTTCGTTCATGACTTCTTCGAACTGCGGCACCATCTGGCCCGGGCTGACCCAACCGAGATCGCCGCCCTGCAGCGCCGAGCCGCGGTCATCGGAATTCGTGCGCGCGATCTGCGCGAAATCGTCGCCGTTCTCCAGACGCAGTCGTAGCTGCTGCAGTCGGGCGAGCGCTTCCTTTTCGCTCAGCAGCTCGCTCGGCGAGATGAGGATGTGGCGCACTTTCGTCTGCTCCAGCATCACGGTCTCGCCGCTGCGTTTGCCCTTGAGCTTGACGATGTGATAGCCGCTCGGGCTGGTGATGATGTTGCTCGTCTGGTCGACGTCGAAGTTCTTGACGACGTCGGCGAACAGCGTCGGGATCTCGCTCAGCTTGCGCCAGCCGAGGGCGCCGCCGTCGAGCGCGTCCTGGCCGTCGGACATCGCGACCGCGACGCTGTCGAAGCTCTCGCCGGCATCGAGCCGGTGTTTTGCCTCTTCGGCGCGATCGCGCGCCTCGCGGCGCTCCTCGTCGGTGGCGCCGGCGGGGATGGAGATGAGGATGTGCGCAACGTCGAACTCCTCGCCGGCGCCGGCGCCGCCCTGCTCGTTCAGCAGGTAATTATCGATTTCGCGCTCGCTGACCTGCAGGCGCTTGTCGACCTCCTCGCGGCGCAGTCGGGCCAGAATGATTTCCTGGCGGATGTCTTCGCGAAAGACGGCGTAGTCGTAGCCTTCGGAGGCGAGAATCTCGCGGAACTGCTCCGCGGAGAGATTGTTTTTCTTCGCGATGTCGTCGATTGCGCGATCGAGCGCATCCTCGGTGACGTTGACGCCGGTTTTTTCCGCGAGCTGGAGCTGGATCTTCTGCAGGATCAGCCGTTCCATGACCTGGCGGCGGAGGACGTTCAGCGGCGGCGCTTCGGTGCCCTGGCGGCGCAGCTCGTCGCGCACGCGGTCGATCTGCTGATCGAGCTCGCTCTGCATCACCACGTCGTCGTCGACGATTGCGATGATGCGATCGAGCTCGAAGCCGACGGCGGCCGCCGGGCCCGCGAGGCATGCGAGCAGCCACAAGAATGCGGCGCGCCCGCTTTTCGAAATCGGTCTTTGCATCGAGTGTCGCTGTCTGAACCTGTGCGCGCCGCCGCGTTCGAGTTGCCGTGGTGTGGGCGCGGAGTTTAACCGAAACGGCCCGGGATATCAGGGCGACGAGGCGGCGAAGGCGCGCCTCCTGACCCAGGTCAAGCCCCTCGTCCGCTCAGAAAATGGGCTCGTAGCCGGGAATGCTCTTGCGCAGGAAGGACGCTGCCGAGCGCCCGAAACCGCCCAGGCCCTTGAATTCCGCCTGCACGAAGATCGCGTTGTCGAACTCGCCTTCCACGTTGCGGATGAAGCGGCGGCTCAACAGGCGGATGCCCCAGCAGCAGGTTTCGAGCTCCAGACCGCCGACGAGTTCCAGCGACTGCTTGCTCTGCAGGGAGTAGTTCCAGCGCCCCACCATGCTCAGGTTCTCGGTCAGCGGGATGCGCCAGGACAGATCCGTCTGCTCGACGTCGGTGATCGCACGGCGCAGGCGGTAGGCCGCGTTGATCACGGTGCCGTCCGGCGGCGCATAGCGCAGGGACAATGCCGACTTTTCGGTTTGATTCTCGTGCGGATCCCACTGCACGGTCGCCCGCGCGGACCAGGACTCGACCGGGCTCGCCGCGATCTCGCCGATGAACTCCGAGCTGCTGTCGTCGTTGATGCTCCCGCTCGGCAGCGCGATCTCGCGATCCCTGAAGTAGTAGATCTGGCCGAGGCTTGTGCGAAACAGCTCGCGCCCGGACTCGAGGCTCAGGAATCTCGAGGTCATCGCCAGCGCAAGCTGGTTGGTGTCGCCGACGCGGTCGCGGCCAGAAAAGCGGTTAGGGTTGAACAACTGCAGAAAGGTCAAATCGTAGAGACCGGTGTCGAAGATCGGAGTGTCGCTCTGATCGACTTTCGGTATCAGCACGTAGTAGGCGCGCGGTTCGAGCGTCTGCAGCAGCGGTGTGTCCCACAGACGCAAGCGACGTTCGAGGAAAAATTGCACGTCGGTACTGAAGAACGGTACGGCATGGGCGATCGTACTATCAAAGTCCTGCGCTTCGGTCAGAAGGTAGTTCGTCTGCCGCAGGCCAATGGATGGCCTGATGTACGTCCAGGGCTTGATAAACGGCAGCGTCAATGTCGGTTGTAGATAGACGCGGGCACCCGTAACGCTATCAGCCCGATCGAAGTAAGTAACATCCGCAAGACCGTAGAAATGCGGTTTCAAGTGATACTGCGGAAATACGGTCTGCGCCAGCACGTTCGGTAATCGTCGATAGGGACCGAAACGATCGGGTATCGAATCGTCGATGTTTTGATAGGCCTGCATCGTGCCCCAGAACTGGTAACGATCTGCGAAATAAGTAGTCTGGATACGGCGGTCGAGAAAGCGTTGACTCGTGATCGCGAGACCGCCCCCAAAATCCTCGAAATACTGCGCGTCCGAAGCGTTCTGCAGCAATGCATACATGTAGCCTCGATCTTCTTGACCAAATCGTTGCTCGTGCTCCAGCCGCACATAGCTGCGATCTTCGTCGGTGAGCTTGTCGCTCGGCAGGTATTCGACGTCGAGCTCGCTCTCGAAGCGGCGGCCCATGTAGCGGTACTCGCCCTTCAGCATCGTGCCGCGCTCAGAAATCCAGCGCGGCGCCACCGTCGCGTCCATGTTCGGCGCGATGTCGATGTAGTAGGGGACTTCGGCGTCGATGCCGCGTTCGTTCGAGGTGCCTAGCGTCGGCGTCAAAAAGCCCGATTTGCGCTTGTCGCTCAGCGGAAAATTGATGTACGGCACCCAGAATACCGGCACACCGCGCACCTTGAGCAGCGCATTCGTTGCGTAGCCGCGCTCTTCGGCGTGATCGAGCTTGATTTTCGACGCCGAGAACTTCCAGGTCTCCGCGCCGGCCGGGCAGGTCGTGTAATCGACGCGCTCGAGGCGCGACACATGGGTGAGATTGTCGGTGCGGATGAGCTCGGCGTATCCCCGCCCCTGGCGATCGATCAGCCAGTAGTTGCCGCGTTCGAGCCGATGACGGTTGTCGCGCAGATTGAACATCGCCCGATAGCCGGACCACAGCAGCGACTCGTCCCAGATCTTGGTTTGCCCGACGGCGGTCATCGTCTCGTTGGGCTGATCGTAGGTGACGTCGTCGGCGCTGAGGGCGCGACCCTCCTGCACGAGCTCGACCTCGCCGCTGAACTCGGTGACGCCCTGTTCGGCGACGTGGGTCGATTCCGCACGCACTTCGGTGCTGCCCGGGGCGAGCGCGTCGCTGCTGAATTCGGGACGGATCGGCATGCTGCGATCGACCGGACACAGCCACCAGTACTCTTCGACGGAGCGACGGTTGGCGGCAACGACGGATCCGCTGACGAGCGAAAGGATGAGTACGGAGATTATCGTTAGAAACATGAGCCCGCCCGCGCGGGAGCGATCCAGCGTGCGGCTAAAATCGCACACAGGCCGAAGGGCTTCAACCCGCGACCGCGAACTTCGCCGAAGCGCGGCGAGCGCCGTGCGCAAGCGCGAGCAAGATTCAGCGCTCGCGCGTCTGCATCATCTGCAGCAGGGCCCGATGGCAGCGCTCGATCCGATCCGCGAGGCGCGGGCTCTCGAGCATTTCGAGCTTGACAGCGAGCGGAAATGCCAGTCGTTCGAGCAGGCGATAGACGATCATCGGTGCCTCGATCGGAAGCTGCTCGCGAGCACCGCCGGCGTCCGCCTCCAGCTCAAGCACTTTCTGAAGTACGGTTTTCAACTGGTCGAATTCCGGAGGTAAGGACGCGGCGGCCTCGTCCTCGATCCGCTCGACCTCCCCGCGCAGCAGGCCGTCCGGCGCCGCGTGATACGTGCGCAGTCGAAAACGCCACGTGCCTTCGACGAGGATGTGCAGGAGCCCGTCACGTCCCTGATCGAAATCCACGATCTCCGCGCAGGTGCCGAGCGGCCAAGGCTCGGCCGGCGCGCCGGCTTCGCCGCCGCGGCGGATCGGCGTCACGCCGAAGCCGCGGCCCTCGCGCATGCAGTCGCGAACCAGCCCGACGTAGCGCGGCTCGAAGATGCGCAGAGGCAGGCGCCCGCCGGGATACAGCACCGTGTGCAGCGGAAAGAGCCGCAGCGAGTGACGCGCGTCGCCGTCGTTCATGGCAAGGCAGCCCGATGGCGGGCCGCGAGCGCTGCGAGCAGTCGCGCGTGGACTTGCTCGAAGCCGCCGTTGCTCATCACGAGCACGTGATCGCCGGGCACCAGCGAGGCGGCGAGGGCCTCGACCATCGCCGCGACGCTGGTCGCGACGTGCGCGCGCCCGCCGAGCTCGGCAATCGCCTCGCCGACTCGCCAGCCGAGCTTCGGCGGCTCGTACAGCCAGACGACGTCGGCCGCGGCCAGCGACGCGCCCAGCGCTGCGCGATGGACGCCGGCGCGCATCGTGTTCGAGCGCGGCTCGAGCACCGCGATCACGCGCCCGCCGCGCAGGCCGCGCTTCAGCGCGGCGATGGTGGCGGCGACTGCGGTGGGATGGTGCGCGAAGTCGTCGTAGACCGCGATGCCCGCGACGCTGCCGCGCAGCTCGAGGCGTCGCTTGACGCCGCCGAAGCGGGCCAGCGCGTCGAGCCCGGTTGTGAGCGGTACGCCGGCGATCGCCGTCGCCGCGAGCGCGGCGACGGCATTGAGCGCGTTGTGCCGGCCGGCGAGCGAGAGGCGCAGCGTCCGCGCCTCGCCGTCCGGCGGCCGGACCGCGAAGCTGCCGTCGCTGCGCTCGACGAGCCGCCAGTCTCCCGCCTCCTCCCCGAAGCGGAGCTGCCGGCTCCAGCAGCCGCGCTCGACGACCGCCGCGAGCTTCGCATCGTCCGCCTGCCACAGCACCGTGCCGCGGCCGGGCACCGTGCGCAGCAGGTGATGGAACTGCGTCTGTATCGCCGCGAGATCGGGAAAGATGTCGGCGTGGTCGTATTCGAGATTGTTCAGCAGCGCGAGCGTCGGCCGGTAATGGACGAACTTCGAGCGCTTGTCGAAGAAGGCGGTGTCGTACTCGTCGGCCTCGATCACGAAGTGCCGGCCCGCGCCGAGGCGCGCCGGCACCGCGAAGTCCTGCGGCAGGCCGCCGACGAGGAAGCCCGGCGCGAGTCCGGCGCAGTCGAGGATCCAGGCGATCATCGCCGTCGTCGTCGTCTTGCCGTGCGTGCCGGCGACGGCGATCACTTCGCGACCGTGCAGCACGTGCTCGGCGACCCACTGCGCGCCCGAGGTGTAGCGCAGCCCGCGATCGAGCACCGCTTCGACTAGCGAGTTGCCGCGGCTCAGCGCATTGCCGATGACGACGAGCTCGGTGTCCGCCGCCAGCGCCGCCGGATCCCAGCCTTCGTGCACGTGGATGCCGGCCTCGCGCAGGAAGTCGCTCATCGGGGGATAGACATCCTGATCCGATCCCGTGACGAGGTGGCCGGCCGCGCGCGCGAGCTGCGCGAGCCCGGCCATGAAAGTGCCGCAGATCCCGGCGACGTGGAGATTCAAGCTCGACGCCCGCTCAGGCGCTGGCGTCGGCGCAGGCCTTGGCCCCGTAGTGCGACCGGACGTAGTCGTCGACCAGCACCTTGAATTCCTCGGCGATGCGTTCACCGCGCAGCGTCATCACTTTCTCGCCGTCGATGAAGACCGGGGCCGACGGTGCCTCGCCGGTGCCGGGCAGGCTGATCCCGATGTTCGCATGCTTGCTCTCGCCCGGGCCGTTGACGACGCAGCCCATCACCGCGAGGCTCATGTTCTCGACGCCGGGATACTGCTCGCGCCAGATCGGCATCTGCGTGCGGACATAGGCCTGGATGTCCTCCGCCAGCTCCTGGAACACCGTGCTCGTGGTGCGGCCGCAGCCGGGGCAGGCGGTGACCAGCGGCGTGAACGAGCGGATGCCCATGGTCTGCAGGATTTCCTGCGCGACGACGACCTCTTTCGTGCGATCGCCGCCCGGCTCGGGCGTCAGCGAGACGCGGATCGTGTCGCCGATCCCCTGCTGCAGCAGGATGCCCATGCTCGCCGCCGAAGCGACGATGCCCTTCGAGCCCATGCCGGCCTCGGTGAGGCCGAGGTGCAGCGCGTAGTCGCAGCGCGCGGCGAGCTCCGAATACACCGCAATCAGATCCTGCACGCCGCTGACCTTGCACGACAGCACGATGCGATCGCGCGGCAGGCCGATTTCCTCGGCCTTCGCGGCGCTGATCAGCGCGGACCGGATCAGGGCTTCGCGCGTCACTTCGGCGGCGCTCTTCGGCTCCGCGAGCTTCGCGTTGTCGTCCATCATCTGCACCACGAGCGCGGGATCGAGACTGCCCCAGTTGACGCCGATGCGCACGGGCTTGTCGTAGTGCAGCGCGGCCTCGATCATCGTCGCAAACTGCGCGTCGCGCTTGCGGCCGAAGCCGACGTTGCCGGGATTGATGCGGTACTTGCCCAGCCCTTCGGCGCAGCCCGGGTACTTCGTCAGGAGCTGATGGCCGTTGTAGTGGAAATCCCCGATCAGCGGCACGCGGCAGCCGACGGCGTCGAGCATCTCGCGGATGCGCGGCACGGCGGCCGCGGCTTCCTCGGTGTTGACGGTGATGCGCACGAGCTCGGAGCCCGCGGCGGCGAGCTGCTGGACCTGCTTCGCAGTCGCGGCCGCGTCCGCGGTGTCCGTGTTCGTCATCGATTGCACGACGACCGGGTGGCCGCCGCCGATGATGAGGGAACCGACGCGCACGCCGACGCTCGGTCGACGCTGGTGTATCGAATATGTCATCGCGCTCTGCCGGGGGATGCTGCCGGCTGGCCGAGCCGGGATGCGATCGTGAAATGCCCGCGATTCGCGCGGAATTTCGGCCGCGGCGCGCGTGCGGGCGCCGCGCGGATTCTAGCCCAGCGCGGCATTCCGCCCAAGCCCGCGACAGCGACGGTGTGCGGGGAAGAGAACGCGGGACGCCGGCTCAGGCGTGGTTCAGGCGTTCGAGCCGGTAGCCGTGCTGGTAGATCGACGACAGCTTCCAGCCCATTTCCGCGGCCAGCGCGAGCTTGGTGCGTATGCGGCTGACATGAGTGTCGACGGTGCGCGTGTTGATGTCGGGATTGCGGCCCCACACGCTCTCGAGGATGTGGGCGCGCGACAGCACGCGGCCGATGTTCCGGAACAGGAACACGATGAGCTCGTATTCCTTTTGTGTGACGTCGATGCGCTGGCCGTCCTTCCTCACCTCGTGGTTCGCGAGATCGATGTGGAAGGGCTCGAAGTCGATCGCCGTCTGTCCTTCGTCGACGGGCGACACGCGGCGCGCGACGGCGCTGATCCGGGCCACCAGCTCGCGCTGCTTGGCCGGCTTGACGATGTAGTCGTCCGCGCCCTGTTCCAGTGCGCGCACGATGTCGTCCTCGTCGTCCTTGGCGGTGACGAAGACCACGGGGATCGGCCAGTCGAAGTTCTGGCGCACCCAGCCCAGCACTTCGTAGCCGTCCATGTCGGGGATCATCCAGTCGAGCAGCAGCGCGTCGAAGCTGTCGCGCTTGATGTTGCGGACGAAGATCTTGCCGGACTTGAAATGCTCGCAGCTATGCCCGGCCGCCTTCAGCCATTCCATGAACAGGACCGCCTGGTCCTGGTCGTCTTCGAGCAGTGCTATCCTCAAACCGGCCTCCCTACACGCAGTGGGCGCGCCTGCCGTCCCGCGATCGGCCGCCGCTGGCGAACCCGTCGCGGCATCATAGCGCCGCGCCCGGCAATGACAAGCGTTTCGACTGCCATTTCAACGGGCATTTCAAAGGGATAGCCGCTCCCGCTCGAGCGCGGGCCAGGATTTCGATGCAGCGTTCCCACAGCGTATATCGGCAGCAAGAGGTCGAAACCTTGAACGAGATCGTGGATCAGTCTCTTCCGCCGCTCGTCGACGCGCGCGGCCTCAACTGCCCGCTGCCGCTGCTCAAGCTGAAGAAGCTGCTCGCGACCCGGCCCGGCGCCGCCGCCTACGTGCTGCTCGCGACCGATCCCGACAGCGAGGCCGACATCCGTACGCTCGCCGCGCGCGCGGGCTACGCGCTGAACGTCGCGCGCGAGCCCGATGGCGCCCTGCGTTTCGAGCTCATGCGCCCGCACGGCCATTCGTAGCCCGGGTTCCGCGACGCCGCGCCCGGGCTACGAAGAACGCGTCGTAGCGCGGAACGCGCGATTGCGTCCACGAGGCGCCCTCAGGCTTTGGGCAAGGTGACGCCCCTCTGCCCCTGGTACTTGCCGCCGCGATCACGATAGGACGTTTCGCAGGCTTCGTCCGATTCCAGGAACAGCACCTGCGCGACGCCTTCGTTGGCGTAGATCTTCGCCGGCAGCGGCGTGGTATTGGAAAACTCGAGCGTCACGTGGCCTTCCCACTCCGGCTCGAGCGGCGTCACGTTGACGATGATCCCGCAGCGCGCATAGGTCGACTTGCCGAGGCAGATCGTCAGCACGTTGCGGGGAATGCGGAAGTATTCGACCGTGCGCGCGAGAGCGAAGGAATTCGGCGGCACGATGCAGACGTCGGCGTCGATGTCGACGAAGCTTCGCGGATCGAAAGCCTTGGGATCGACGACCGCGGAGTAGACGTTCGTGAATACCTTGAATTCGGGCGCACAGCGGATGTCGTAGCCGTAGCTCGAGGTGCCGTAGGAGATGACGCGGCGGCCCGCGACTTCGCGCACCTGTCCCGGCTCGAAGGGCTCGATGAGCCCGTGCTCGCGCGCCATGCGGCGGATCCAGCGGTCGGATTTGATCGGCATTGCAGGTCCCGGCCGCGGCGCGGCGTTCAGCTATTCTTGATCACGATGTTCGGGAAGCGGCTCGAGTAGTCCTTCGCCCGCAGCGCGAGCTTCGCCGCGACCTTGCGCGCAATCTCGCCGTATTCGAGCGCGGCCGCCGAGTCGGGATCGACGGCGACCGTCGGCCGACCGCTGTCGACGCCTTCGCGGATCCGGATGTCGAGCGGCAGCGCGCCCAGCAGATCGACGCCGTACTGCTGCGCCATTGCGGCGCCGCCGCCGGCGCCGAAGATGTGCTCGACGTGGCCGCACTTCGAGCACTGGTGCAGGCTCATGTTTTCGACGATGCCGAGCACCGGGACGTCGACCTTCTCGAACATCTTGAGGCCCTTGCGCGCATCGAGCAGCGCGATGTCCTGCGGCGTCGTGACGATCACCGCGCCGCTGACCGGGATTTTCTGGCACAGCGTGAGCTGGATGTCGCCGGTGCCGGGCGGCAGATCGATCACGAGGTAGTCGAGATCGCGCCAGTTGGTCTCGCGCAGCAGTTGTTCGAGCGCGCTGGTCGCCATCGGGCCGCGCCAGATCATCGGCGTGTCCTCTTCGACGAGGTGGCCGATCGAGATGCACTGGATGCCGTAGCCCTCCTTCGGCTCCATCGATTTGCCGTCGCGCGATTCGGGACGGCCCGGGCAGCCGAGCATGCGCGGCAGGCTCGGGCCGTAGACGTCTGCGTCGAGCAGGCCGACGTGCCCGCCTTCGCGATGGAGCGCGAGGGCGAGGTTGACGGCCGTCGTCGACTTGCCGACGCCGCCCTTGCCGGAGGCGACCGCGATCGTGTTGCGCACGCCGGCCAGCGGCTTCACGCCTTTCTGCACGGCGTGGGCGATGATCTTCGTCTGCAGCTCGATTTCGGCCGGCGGCGCGCCGGGGACCGTGGCGATCGCGGCCGCCAGCGCCTGGCTCAGCGCCGCGCCGTAACGTGCGAGCGGAAAGCCGGCTTCGACGCTGACGCTCACGCGCGCGGGGGACACGTCGATGCGTTTGATCATGCCGGCCTGCACCGGATCGCAGCGGAGATAGGGATCGACGTATCCCCGGAGGGCCTGTTCGATGTCTGCGGAGCTGACCGTCATGAGTATGGGCGTCCTCGAGGCGTGGAACGAGCCGATTGTACCCGAGGAAGCGCGGACGAGTCCGGACGCACGCGTGCGCAGTGCGAGCCGTCCAGGGCCGCGGCCGCGTTCATGACACCGCAAGGCCGAGATGCTACCTTGGCGGCCCGATTTCCCGCGTCGTCCCTGCGTGAATGCCCCGTCGCGGCCGGCGGGCCGGCGCGGCCTTCGATCGTGCCTCTGGCGCCGGGGATGACGGAATCCTGTACAGCCGCCAGTGAGCCGCCCCGGAGCCGACATGACCCGACCGCGCCGCATCCTCGTCACGAGCGCTTTGCCCTACGCCAACGGGCCGATCCATCTCGGCCATCTCGTCGAATACGTCCAGACCGATATCTGGGTCCGCTTCCAGAAGATGCGCGGTCACGAATGCTGGTACGTCTGCGCCGACGATGCCCACGGCACGCCGATCATGCTGAAGGCCGAACAGGAAGGGGTGGCGCCGGAGGAGCTGATCGCGCGAGTCTGGCAGCAGCACACGGCCGATTTCGCCGCCTTCGGGATCGGCTTCGACAACTATCACACGACGCATTCGGCGGAGAATCGCGCGATTTCTTCGCTGATCTATACGCGGCTGCGCGACGCCGGATACACGCGCGTGCGCGCCATCCGGCAGGCCTACGATCCCGTCAAGGGCATGTTCCTGCCCGATCGCTTCATCAAGGGAACTTGCCCGCGCTGCAAGACCCCGGATCAGTACGGCGATAGCTGCGAGCACTGCGGCGCGACCTACGCGCCCACCGATCTGATCGACGCCGTGTCGGCGCTGACCGGCGTGCCGCCGGAGCAGCGCGAGAGCGAGCACGTGTTCTTCAAGCTCGGTGACTTCGAAGACGTGCTGCGCGGCTGGCTCACGCGCCACGATCTGCAGCCCGGCGTCGTCAACAAGCTCGAGGAATGGTTCGCCGCGGGCCTGCAGGACTGGGACATCTCGCGCGACGCGCCGTATTTCGGCTTCGAGATCCCGGGCTTCGCGCACAAGTATTTCTACGTGTGGCTGGACGCGCCGATCGGCTACTTCGCGAGCTTCCGCCATCTCTGCGATCGCATCGGCCTCGACTTCGACGCCTTCGTCGGTCCCGACAGCACGGCCGAGATGTATCACTTCATCGGCAAGGACATCATGTATTTCCACACGCTGTTCTGGCCGGCGATGCTGCAGGGCGCGGGCTTCCGCCTCCCGACCAACGTCTTCGTGCATGGCTTCCTGACCGTCGACGGGCAGAAGATGTCAAAGTCGCGCGGCACCTTCGTCACCGCGCGCACCTATCTCGATCATCTGAACCCGGAGTACCTGCGCTATTACTTCGCGGCGAAGCTGGGGCCTGCGATCGACGACATCGATCTGAATCTCGAGGACTTCCAGCTCCGCGTGAACGCGGATCTCGTCGGCAAGGTCGTCAACATCGCGAGCCGCTGCGCGGGCTTCGTGAGCAAGCAGTTCGGCGGTCGCGTCGCGGCCGACGACGACGAGCCCGCGCTGCTCGCGCGCGTGCGCGGCGAGTCCGAGGCGATCGCGGCCGCCTACGAGGCGCGCGACTACGCGCGCGCGATGCGCGAGATCATGGCGCTCGCCGATCTCGTCAATCAGTACGTCGATCGCCGCAAGCCCTGGGTGCTCGCCAAGGATCCGGCGGCGAGCGAAGCGCTCGCTCGCGTCTGCGCGACTGGCCTGCGCGCGTTCCGGCTGCTGATGATCTACCTGAAGCCCGTGCTGCCGGCGCTGGTCGCCGCCGCCGAGCGCTTCCTGCGCAGCGCGCCGCTGAGCTGGGCCGCCGTCGACGAGCGCTGGGGCGACGCCGGGATCGAGCCCTACCAGCCGCTCCTCACCCGTATCGATCCCGCCAAGGTGCAAGCCATGATTGATTCGACGAAGGCGGCGGCCGAGGCCGCGAGCGCGCCGGCATCGGGCGCGCCCGCCGCTGCGCCCGTCGCCGCGGATACGATTTCCATCGACGACTTCGCGCGCATCGATCTGCGCATCGCGCGCGTGATCGATGCGCAGCCGGTCGAGGGCGCCGATAAGTTGGTGCGGCTCGAGCTCGATCTCGGCGACTCGCGGCGGCAGGTCTTCGCCGGCATCAAGGCGGCCTACGCGCCGTCGGCGCTGATCGGCCGTCTGGTCGTCTGCGTCGCCAACCTCGCGCCGCGCAAGATGCGGTTCGGCGTGTCGGAGGGCATGGTGCTGGCCGCCAGCGGCGAGGGCCCGGGCATCTTCCTGCTCGACGCCGACGACGGCGCCGCGCCCGGCATGCGGGTGAAGTAAGCGCGCCCATGCAGGCGACGACGGCGGCCGACGCGCTGCGCGCGCGCATCCTCGCGCTGCTGCCGCACACCGAGTGCGGCGCCTGCGGGCAGCCGGGCTGCGCGCCCTATGCCGCGGCGCTTGCCGCTGGCTCCGCGTCGCCCGAAGCCTGCACGCCGGGCGGCGCGCTGCTCGCCCAGCGCCTGCGCCGCCTGCTCGATCGGCCGCGAGCGCCGACGCTCGCCGAGTTCCTCGCACCGCTGCCGACGCCGCAGCTCGCCCGCATCCGCGCCGCCGACTGCATCGGCTGCACCCGGTGCCTGGCGCCCTGTCCGACGGATGCGATCCTCGGCGCGCGCCGCCAACTGCACGGCGTGCTCGAGGCGGACTGCACGGGCTGCGGCCTGTGTTTGCCGCCGTGCCCGGTCGACTGCATCGAGCTCGAGGAAGGCGACGATGCGCCGGCGGCGACGCCTCCCGCCGTGCGCGAGGCGCTCGCCTACGGGCCCGAGATCACGGCGTGTACGGCCTGCGGGCAGTGCGCTCCTGCGTGTCCGGAAGGCCTCGATCCGCGGCGCCTCGCGCAGGCGCTGCGCGCGCTGGATCTCGAGTCGGCGCAGGCGCTCGGACTCGCGCGCTGTACGGAGTGCGCGGCCTGCGACGCCGCGTGTCCTCCGCGCATTCCGCTGGCGGCGCATTTCACGCACGGCAAGACGCTCGCCCTTGCCGACGCGGCGGCCGCGACGCGCGCCGCGCACGCGGCGGAGCGCCAGCGCGCGGCTGCGCAGCGGCGCGCGGCGAGTCCCGTCGCGCACAGCGTCGCGCTGGTCGCGCCGCCGCCCGACCGGGCGGACGCCGCGGCCGGCGTCGCCGCAGCGCTGGCGCGGGCACGCGCGCGGCGCGGCGCATGAACCGGCGCCGCGCGGGCGCGATCTTCAAGCGGCTCGCCGAGCGCAATCCGGCGCCGCGGACCGAACTCGTCTATCGCACGCCCTTCGAGCTGCTGATCGCCGTGATCCTCTCGGCGCAGGCGACGGACGCCAGCGTCAACAGGGCGACGGCCGCGCTGTTCCGCGCGGCGCCGACGCCCGCGCGCATGCTCGCCCTCGGCGAGGCCGGCTTGAAGGACTACATCAAGACCATCGGCCTGTTCAATGCGAAGGCGCGCCACATCCTCGCGACCTGCAGCGCGCTGATCGAGCGCCACGGCGGCGAAGTGCCGCGCGAGCGCGCCGCGCTCGAGGCGCTGCCGGGCGTCGGGCGCAAGACGGCGAGCGTCGTGCTCAACGTCGCCTTCGGCGAGCCGACGCTCGCCGTGGACACCCACATCTTCCGCGTCGCGAACCGCACCGGGCTCGCGCCGGGGCGCACGCCGCTCGCGGTCGAGCGCGGCCTGCTCGCCGTGATCCCGCCGCGCTATCTGCAGCACGCGCACCACTGGCTGATCCTGCACGGCCGCTATACCTGCACCGCGCGCAACCCGCGCTGCGGCGCCTGCCCGATTGCGGATCTGTGTGAATGGCCGGAAAAATCTCGCTATGCTGCCGTGGCGCCGCGGCCGACGCGGGGGCGCCACGGGGACTGAACGGGTGAGCGCGAGTATGTTCGACCACGCACGCATGAGACCCCGGGCACGACAGCCACCGTGTCGTCTTCCCCATGCAGGCGAGGATCCGACGCCGGCGATAAATCCGCGCGTGGCGCACGAAGGGCTGACCGAATTCTCGCCGGCGCGGGCATGACGAGCGCCTCGGCCCCACTGACCGATATTTGCGCATAGCCATTCAGCCATGTTCGTCGACTCGCGCGAGGGCGCACGCCGCTACTTCCTCGAGGTCTGGCGCAAGCTCGTCGAGCACGCGCCGCTGTCGCCGCTGGAGGCGACGATCGCGCAGGTGATCGAGCGACATCCCGAGTACCACGCGCTGCTGCGCGAAGGCGAACGCGCGCTGAGTCAGGGCTTCGGCGGCGACGAGCCCGCGCACAATCCCTTCCTGCACCTCGGCCTGCACGTCGCCCTTGCCGAGCAGATCGGCGCCGATCGGCCGCCCGGCGTGCGCGCCATCCATGCCCGGCTCTGCGCCCGGAGCGACGCGCATGCCGCCGAGCATCGCATGATCGAATGCCTCGCCGAGGTGCTGTGGCAGGCCCAGAAGAGCGGCCGCATGCCCGACGAGCAGGCCTATCTCGCGGCGCTGGAGCGGATCGCGTGAGCCTCGCGGCCGGCGGCGGCGCCGACGGCTACACCGAGGGCGAGCTCGCCGCGATGCTCGCGGAGCTCACGCAGGATTTTGCGAGCTCGCTGGACGTGGAGGAAACGCTGCAGCACGCGGTCGATCAGATCATCCGCCACCTGCATGCGGAAGCCGCGTCGATCTTCCTGCTCGACGACGCGCGCCGCGCGCTGGTCTGCCGCAAGTGCGCGGGGCCGGTCGACATCACGGGCCTGCGCCTGCAGCGGAACGAGGGCATCGTCGGCGAGTCCGTGCGCACGGGCCGCGTGCAGATCGTGCGCGACGTCTCCGAGCACGCGAGCTTCGCCGCCGGCGTCGACGAGGGCACGGGCTTCGTCACGCGCTCGATCCTCTGCGCGCCGCTGACCGTGCGCGGCGAGACGATCGGCGCGCTGGAGCTGATGAACAAGCGCAGCGGCGACGGGCTCTTCGCCGGCGCGGACCTGCATCTCGCGACCACGGTGGCCGCGGCCGCCGCGCTCGCCATCCATAACGCGCGCATGGCGGCCGCGCTGGTCGAGCAGGAGCGCGTGCGCAAGGAGCTCGAGCTCGCGCGCGAGATCCAGTTGAGCCTGCTGCCGGCGGGCCTCGATGCCGGCCTGCCGATACGCGGCGTCAACCTGCCGGCGCGCGAGGTGTCCGGCGATTTCTACGACTACTTTCGGCTGCCCGACGGCCGGCTCTACTTCAGCATCGCCGACGTCGCCGGCAAGGGCATGAACGCGGCGCTGCTGATGGCGAAGACGACGAGCCTCCTGCGCTGCCTCGCCAAGCGCGTCGACGACCCCGGCGAGCTGCTCTCGCGCGTCAACGACGAAATCTGCGAGACGGCCTCGCTCGGCATGTTCGTTACCATCGTCGCCGGCTTTCTCGACCCGCGCACGCGCCGGATCGCGCTCGCCAACGGCGGCCATTTGCCGCCGCTCCAGCGCGCGAAAAGCGGGCGCTATACGGAGCTGCCGCCGCAGATGCCGCCGCTCGGCATCGTCGCCGGCCTGGCCTATCCGACCGACACGCTGGTACTCGATGGCGGCTGCGTTTATCTTTTCACCGACGGGCTGACCGAGTCGCTGGACGGGGAGGGGCGCCAGTTGGGGCTGGCGGGTCTCAGGCGACTGCTCGACGAGGTGGCGGAAACGCCGGCGGATTTGCGTCTGCTGGCGGTCGTCACCGAGCTCGAGGCGGCCGGCCGGCGTTTCAACGACGACATCACGATGCTGCTGATCGAACTCGAACCACCGCTGCTGTCCCTGCGCATCGCGGCCGATCCGCGCGAGCTCGCGCAGATTCGCACGATCGTGCAGGAAGCGGCCGAGGCCGCCGGCTGCGGCGCGAAGTGCGTGGCCGACATCGTCATGGCCGTCAACGAGGCGTGCATGAACATCATCCAGCACGCCTACAAGGGCGATCCCGCGGGCACCATCGACGTCGAGATGCGCCGCGACGGCGAGGCGCTCGAAGTATGGCTGCGCGATCACGCGCCGGTGGTCGACCCCGACGACATCAAGCCGCGGCCGCTCGAGGAGCTGCGTCCCGGCGGGCTCGGCACTTTTTTCATCCGCGCTGCGATGGACGATTGCACTTACGGCAATCTCGGCGCATGCAACGGCAACTACGTGCGCATGACCAAGCGCATCGTGCAATGAGCCGAGTGTCGCGTCCCGCCAATATCTTGCTCTTCTGCCACCCGCTGCAGACGGATCGCAAGGCGCCGGCGCGAAGCCATACCGGGCGTATGGAGAGCGACGGCAACGCGGCGAGGCGCCTGCAGCGGGTGGCAGAAGAGCAAGATATCTGCGGGACACGACACTAACGGCGGCCACGAGCACGGAAACCCGTCCATGAGCTACAAGGTCACGACCGACAGCGGCTACGCGATCGTCCACCTGACCGGCGACATCGATCTGTCCTGCTCGCCGGAGGCGCGCAAGCTGATCCTCGAGCACCTCGCCGCCGGCAAGCACACGCTGGTCGATCTCTCCGGCGTCACCTACATCGACAGCTCGGGGATCGCGAGTCTCGTCGAGGGCTACCAGACGGCGCGCAAGAAGAACCTGCAGTTCGGGCTGCTCGCGGTCAGCGAGCCCGCGATGAGCGTGCTCGAGCTCGCCCGCCTCGACAAGGTCTTTCCGATCCACGCCTCGGTCGCCGATCGCGTGAAGTAGCGGCGGCGCGCGCCGTGCGGCAACTGGCCTCCGGCATCGGGCGCGCGGCGACGGGACTGGTCGAGGAATTCGGCTACTACGTCGCGCTGACGATCGAGTCCCTCTACTGGCTGCTGTTCGGTCTCGCGCGCGGCCGGCCCGTGCGGCTGGCCGCGACCGTCGCGCAGATGCGCGAGGTCGGCGTCGCTGCCGCGCCGATCGTCTTCATGCTGTCCTTCGCGATCGGCGTGATGCTCGCGATCCAGGGCATTCACACGCTGGAGCAGTTCGGCGCCGAAACGCAGGTCGTACTCGGCATCGCGCTGTCGGTGACGCGCGAGTTCGGCCCCTTGATCACGGGCGTGCTCGTCGCGGGGCGCTCCGGCTCGGCGCTCGCCGCGCGCATCGGCTCGATGCAGGTCAACCAGGAGATCGACGCGCTGCGCGTGATGGGCATCAATCCCGTGCGCTTCCTCGCCGCGCCGGCCGTCGTCGCGCTGGTGGTGATGGTGCCGCTGCTGACCGTCTTCGCCGATCTGACGGCGCTGTTCGGTGGGGCCATTTTCTGCAGCCTCGAGCTCGGCATGAGCCAGGTCGCGTTCTGGGACGAAGCGCTGTCCTTCATCACCGTCGACGACGTCAGCCAGGGGCTCTTCAAGAGCGTCGTCTTCGGCCTCATCGTCGCGCTCGTCGGCATCGCGAACGGCTTCGCCGTCAGCGGTGGCGCCGAGGGCGTGGGGCGGGCGACGACGCGCGCCGTGGTGCTGTCGATCAGCTATCTCGTGATCGCCGACATGCTGTTCACCTACTTCCTGAACCGATGAGCGCGCAGATCCCCGCCATCGAGGTCGAGCACCTGGTTGCCGGCTACGGCCACCGGCGCATCCTGCACGACGTATCGATGCGGGTGGACACCGGCGAAATCATGATCGTCATGGGCGGCAGCGGCTCGGGCAAGAGCACGCTGCTGCGCAATCTGCTCGGTCTCGATCGCCCGAGCAGCGGCACGATCCGGCTGCTCGGCCAGGACACGGCGAGCCTCACGGCCGAAGAGCGCATCGAGCTGCAGAAGAACATCGGCGTGTCCTTCCAGGGCGGCGCGCTGCTCAGCTCGCTGAGCATCGGCGAGAACGTCGCCCTGCCGCTGCGCGAGCACACGCGCCTCGCCGATGAGACGATCGCGGTGATGGCGCGAGTCAAGCTCGAGGTCGTCAACCTCGGCGGCTTCGAGCACATGATGCCCGCGCAGCTCTCCGGCGGCATGATCAAGCGCGCCGCGCTGGCGCGGGCGCTCGCGATGGATCCGAAGCTCCTGTTCTTCGACGAGCCCTCGGCGGGCCTCGACCCGGTCGTCTCCTCCGAGCTCGACGACCTCATCCTCAAGCTGCGCGATGCCCTCGGCATGACCATCGTCGTCGTCACGCACGAGCTCGAGAGCGCCTTCAAGATTGCGGATCGCATCACCGTATTGGATCATGGCAAGGTCTTGATCAGCGGAACGGTCGACGACGTGCGCAACGCCGATTCGGAGCGTATCCAGGACCTGCTGCACCGGCGTTCGCGGCCGGTGCACCTGTCCGCCGACGCCTATCTCAGCCGGCTGGCCGGCGAATGATCCGCCGCTCGATCTCCGCTCGTACGCGGCGCGCGGCCGCCGCTCGTCGCCGATGAAACGCGACAACGTCAACTACGCGCTGGTCGGGATCTTCGTGCTGGCGATCTTCGCCGCCTTTCTCGTGCTGATGTTCCGGATCACGGGCCACGGCGGCGCCACGGATCGCTACTACGTGCACTACGCCAACGTCACGGGCCTGAAGTTCGGCACCGGCGTCTTCTACGAGGGTTATCAGGTCGGGCAGGTCGAGCGCATCACGCCGGTGCAGCTCGAGCGCGGCGTGCGCTACAAGCTCGAGCTGAGCGTCGAGGAGGGCTGGCGCATTCCGGCCGACAGCGTGGCCGAGGTCGTCGCTTCAGGTCTCATCTCCCAGGTGCAGATCCAGATCCGACAGGGCAAGAGCGAGCAGATCCTGGCGCCGGGCGCCGAGATCCGCGGCAGCGAGCAGCGCGATCTGTTCTCGGCGCTGTCGGCGGCGGCGAGCGGCATCAACGATCTGTCGCAGACCGGGGTCGCGCCGGTGCTGCGCAATCTCGATGCGCGCATCACGCAGGTGGCCGACGAAATCGTCGATTTTCGGCGCCGCGATCTGAGTCCGCTGGTGCAGGGACTGGATCGGCACGTGAACGGCGAGCTCGTACCGCAGGCCGCGCGCACCTTGGCGAGCCTGGAGGCGAGCGCGGCGCGGCTCGAGCGCATCCTCGGAGCGGACAATGAACGGCGCGTCGGCGAGATGCTCGTGCACTTCGATGCCGTCGCGATCGAGCTCGCGAGCCTCGTCCAGCGCGTCGAACAGACCCGGCAGCAGATGAACGGCGTCCTGCACGAGCTCGATGCGCTCGTCGCCCGCAACGATCGGGCGATCGACGAGACGGTCACGCATGCGCGTGCGGCGCTCGTCAAGCTCGAGTCCTCGCTCGGCGCCGTCGACGAACGGATCGGCAGCGTGATGTACCACCTCGAAGGCAGCGCCCAGCAGACGCATGAATTGACGCGCGCGCTGCGCCAGAATCCCTCGCGGCTCCTGCGCGGCAGCGCCGCGCCGGCGGCGGCCGTGCCGCCGTGACGCGCGGCGCGCTCGTCGGTTTGCTCGGCCTCGTGCTCGTCGGTTGCGCCGGCGTCGATCCGCTGCCCGCCGAAGTGCACGTGCCGCTGCCGCCGGTCGCAGCGCCGGCGCCGATCGCCGAGGCAAGCGGCGTGTGGCGGGTCGCGCCTTTCGCGGCGGCCGGCCCTTATCGCGAGCGCGCGGTCGTGTATTCCGAGGACGGCGGCGTGACCTTGCGTCAGCATCCCTATCAATTTTGGCTCGACAGCCCGGCCGCGCTGTGTCGGGACGCGCTGCTCGAGGCGCTGCGGGCGGCACACGTCGGCACGCGCGTCGTCGCCGCCGCCGATGCCGGTACGACGCTCGAAGTGCGCGGCCGGGTGCTCGCTTTCGATCGCCTGGTGGCGGGCGAGACCTCGACCGCGCGCCTCGCGCTCGAGCTCGAAGTGGTGGACACTGGGACGCGGGAGGTGCGGCTCAGCCGCCGCTATGAAGAGCGGCAGCCCGCGGCCGACAACGACGCAGGGGGCATGGCGACGGCCGCTGCCACGGCACTGGCGGCGATCCATCGTCGCTTCGTCACGGACACACGTGCAGCGCTCGCCGCGCCCTGAAGGCGCGGTGGCGCTGGCCCGTGGCCGCGGCGAATGGAGGACGTGAAGCGCGAAGGCGAGCGGGGAGCGGGCATGGGGAATCTCTTGGCGCGGATACGCGAGCACGGCGTGCGCATCGGGCTGTGCATCGCGGTGCTGTTCGTCTTCATCGTGCACGCCGCGGGCTGGGCCAGGATCGGCTTCATCGATCAGATCGAGAACATGCTCTACGACCAGCGCCTGCTGTTGACGATGCCGAACACGCAGGAGAAGCGCATCGTCATCATCGACATCGACGAGCGGAGCCTGAGCGCCGAGGGCCGCTGGCCCTGGGGTCGCGACAAGCTCGCCGCGCTGGTCCGCCGCGCCTTCGAGGACTACAAGATCGGGCTGCTCGGCTTCGACATCGTGTTCGCCGAGCCCGACACGAGCTCCGGGCTCAACGTGCTCGAAACCCTCGCCGACAGCGCCTTCAGCGACGATCCGAACTATCGCGCGACGCTGGAGCGGCTGCGTCCGGCGCTGAACTACGATGCGCTGTTCGCCGAGACGATCGGGCGCTTCCCGGTCGTTCTCGGCTACTACTTCAATTTCACGGCCACGGAAGGCGAGGAGATCGCGCGCATCGGCGCGCTGCCGCCGCCGACCTTCGTGAAGGGCATCTTCACCGGCAAGCACGTCAGCTTCCGCAGCGCCGACGGTTACGGTGCGAACCTGGAAGCCCTGCAGGCCAAGGCGCTCGCCGGCGGTCATTTCAATCCGCAGCCCGACTCCGACGGCGTCGTCCGCCGCGTGCCGATGCTGATCGAATACGGCGGTGCCTATTACGGCTCGCTGTCGCTGGAGATGGCGCGGCACGCGCTCGGCTCGCTCGAGGTGAAACCGCGCTTCGAGCGCCCGCTGTTCTCGGCTTCGTCGTATGCGGGCCTCGAATGGCTGGACATCGGACGCTACGCCGTGCCGGTCGACCGTCACGTGCAGACGCTGGTGCCCTATCGCGGTCGCAAAGGCAGCTTCCCCTACGTGTCGGCGACCGACATCCTGAACGGCAAGGCGGACAAGCGCCTGCTCGAAGGCGCGATCGTGCTGGTCGGCACCACGGCGCCGGGCCTGCTCGATCTGCGCGCGACGCCGGTCGGCGAGGCGTTTCCCGGCGTCGAGGTCCACGCGAATCTCATCGCCGGCATCCTCGACGGCCGCATCCTGCAGCTCCCCGAGTACACGCTGGGCGCCGAGGTCGTGCTGCTCGTCCTGTTCGGGTTGACGATGGCGCTGGTCGCACCGCTGTTGAGCCCGCTCGCCGCGACCCTGACGGCGGGCGGGCTCCTGTCCGCGTACGTGCTGTTCAATCTCGCGGTGTGGACGGCCGCGCAGCTCGTGCTGCCGGTCGCCTCCGGCGTGCTGATGCTGCTCGCGATGTTCATGGTCAACATGACCTACGGCTATTTCGTCGAGACCCGCGGCAAGCGCCAGTTGACCGGCCTGTTCGGCCACTACGTGCCGCCCGAGCTCGTCGACGAGATGGCGAAGCATCCGGAGGCTTATTCGCTGGAGGCCGAAAGCCGCGAGATGACGGTGCTGTTCTCCGACGTGCGCGGCTTCACGACGATTTCGGAAGGGCTCGCGCCCAAGGATCTGGCCTCGCTGATGAACCAGTTCCTGACGCCGATGACGCAGGTGATCCACGAGCATCGCGGCACCATCGACAAGTACATGGGCGATGCGGTGATGGCGTTCTGGGGCGCGCCGCTGCCGGATCCCGAGCATGCGCGCCATGCCGTGCAGGCCGGGCTCGGCATGCTCGCCCGGGTCGAGCAGATCAACAAGGAATTCGCGCAGCGCGGCTGGCCGCCGATCCAGATCGGCGTCGGCATCAACACCGGGCCGATGAGCGTCGGCAACATGGGCTCGGAGTTCCGCATCGCCTATACCGTGCTCGGCGACGCGGTGAATCTGGGCTCGCGCCTCGAAGGCTTGACCAAGGGCTACGGGGTGTCGCTGATCGTCAGCGAAGCGACGCGCGAAGCGGTGCCGGAATACGCCTATCGCGAAATCGACCGCGTGCGCGTCAAGGGCAAGGACAAGCCGATCACGATCTACGAGCCGCTGTGCCGGCGCGATCGGCTCGACGGCAAATGGAAGGACGAACTCAAGCTCTACCGCGAAGCTCTGCGTCTGTATCGCGCCCGCGAGTGGGACATGGCGGAGATGAATTTTCTCAATCTGTCCCGTTCCTCGCGCTCGCCCGAGCTCTACCGCGTCTACGTCGAACGCATCGCGCAGTATCGCCAGCAGCCGCCGCGCGGGGACTGGGACGGGGTCTACACGCATCTGACGAAATAGAGGCGCTCCCGTAGCCCGGGTGGAGCGCGCAGCGCGTAACCCGGGATGGGCGCATCGATAGTGAAGATCCCGGGTTCCGCTACGCTGCACCCGGGCTACGAATGTCTTCGGGCTACGGATTTCTTCGTAGCCCGGAAGCGCAGCGAATCCGGGGTCCGGCGCGTCAGATCCGAGGAATTTTCCAGGTGCGATTCACGACGCACGTTCGAACGAACCCGCCTCGGCGGGCGCTCGATCCCGGATTCGCTTCGCTCGTCCGGGCTACAAGAAGGTTTCCCTACAAAAAACGCCCCTCGAAGGGGCGCTTCTCTTACCGTTCCGAGTGCGGACGCTCAGCGCGTCAAGGTGAACTCCATCTTGATGCCGGCGAGCTCGATGATGTCGCCGCTCTTCATCGCGTAGGCCTGCGGGCCGATCGGCGAGCCGTTGACGACGGGGAAGTTGGCGTTCTTGCCGTCGCCCTCGATGTGCGTGAGGAAATAGCCGTGCGGGCGGCGGGAAATCACCGCGACCTGGACGCCGGGCTTGCCGAGCGTGATGAGGGCCTTCGTGAGCTCGAGTTCCTTGCCGGCGATCGGGCCGTTCAAGACGTGCAGCTTGCCGAGCGGCATGCCGGAGCCGGAGCCGGCGGCGGGGGCGGCGGCGGCGGCCGCCGGGGCCGGCGCCGGCGCGACGGGCGGGGGCGGCGGCGTCTGCGCACTCTCGGCGGCTTTCGCCGCCGCGACGGCCGCGCTCGCCGAGCCCGGCCGGATGATCATGGTCTTCTCGAACTCCTCGTCGTCGGCCGTCGCGTGCTCGTTGACGTATTTGAGCTCGTGCTTGCCGATGCCGATCACGTCGCCGTCGCGCAGCGCGTGCTTCTTGATCAGCTTGCCGTTGACGTAGGTGCCATTGGTGCTGCCGAGATCCTCGAGAAAGGAATCGTCGAGGATGGTGATGACGAGCGCGTGCTTGCCGCTGACGGCCAGATTGTCGATCTGGATGTCGTTGTCGGGCTTGCGGCCAACGGTCATCCGCTCCTTGTTGAGCTGGAATTCGCCCTGCACCGCCCCATTCAAGCTGAGTACGAGTTTGCCCATTGTGATGTCCTGTCAGCTTCCCCTCGTAAAAAGCCCCGTCACTTTCGCGAGCAATCCCGCTGACCCCGGCGCGCCGCTCCGAGGCCGGGCGAGGACGACGGATATGTTGTCCTTGCCTCCGCCCTCGTTCGCCAGACGCACCAGCTCATGGGCCGCTTGCGAAAGATTAGCACTATATTTACTTAGGGTTAAGCGAATTTCTTCATCATTTACCATATCATTCAGGCCGTCCGAGCACAGGAGGAAGATGTCCCCGGGCAGGGTTTCCATCTCCTGGACGTCCACCTCGACGTGCTCGTCTATCCCCAGCGCCCGCGTCACCAGGTTCTTGGGCGTATTCGCCTGCGCTTCCTCGGGAGTGAAGAAGCCCCGGTCGATCAATTCCTGGACCAGCGAATGATCGCTGGTCACCTGCTTCAACTCCTCGCCGCGGAAGCGGTAGATGCGGGAGTCGCCGACGTGCGCGAGCGTGACTCGGCCTTCCGAGAACACCGCGGCGACGATGGTCGTGCCCATGCCGTGGCACTGCGGGATCGCATGCGCGGTCTCGAAGATGTGGCGGTTGGCGACCTGGATGCAGTCGCGGATCATCTGCGCCTCGGCCGATGAGGCCTGGCCGTCGGCCGCCGCGCGGCGGGGACCGGCCTTGCCGCCTTTTTCCCGCATGCCGTCGAGCACGGCCTTGGCGGCGATCGCGCTCGCGACCTCCCCGGCCTTGTAACCGCCCATGCCGTCGGCGACGAGCGCAAGGCACACGCCGGTGTCGGTGACCGAGCTGTCTTCGTTGTGGGGCCGCTTGCGGCCCTTGTCCGAGACGTTGGCGAATTCGATGTCGAGCGGCGGCATGGAGGCGGCGTCTGGTTTCAGCCGCCGACTTGCTTGGCACAAGCCTGGATGTCTCTGGCCAGCTCCGCGCCCGTCTGGTAGCGCTTGTTGACGTCCTTCTGCAGCGCCTTGTTGATGATCGCGGACAGGCAGGGGCGCTGCTTCGCGAGCTCGGGTTTCAGCTCGGCGATGTCCTGATGGGGCTCGTTGGCGATCCTGTACATCAGCGTCGCCATCGATTCGCCCTGGAACGGCAGCTTGCCGGTGACCATCTGATACAGCATCACGCCCAGCGAAAAGAGGTCGGAACGGCCGTCGATCTTGCGCCCGGACAGTTGTTCCGGCGACATGTACGAAGGCGTGCCGAGCACCATGCCGGTCTTGGTCTTGCTCGAGTCCGTGATGCGCGCGATGCCGAAGTCGGTCAGCTTGACCGTCTTCTTGTTCGGCTCGTACATCACGTTCGCGGGCTTGATGTCGCGGTGGACGATGTTCTGCTTGTGCGCGGCGTCCAGCGCGAGCGCGGCCTTGAACACGATGCCCATGACGATCGGCAGCGGCAGCAGCGTGTCGGGCTTCGTATAGCGCGTGAGGTCGTGGCCCTCGAGGAACTCCATCGCGATGTACGCCAGATCGTGCTCCTCGCCGCAGTCGTAGATCGTCACGATGTTCGGGTGCACCAGCCGGCCCGCGGTCTCGGCCTCGCGGAAGAAGCGCTGCTTGACCTCTTCGACCTCGTCCGCTTCGAACTCCTGGGCCAGCGCCATGGTCTTGATCGCGACGACGCGGTTGATCTTCGGATCGCGGCCCAGGTACACGACGCCCATCGCACCCTTGCCGAGCTCGCGTTCCACCTCGTAGCGGCCGAGCATGGTCTTCGGCATGCCGGGGCCGAGGAGGATCGTGCCCGCCGGCCCGCCGCCCGGGGCGCCGGACGGAAACATCATCTGCGTGTCCGTCGCGTGCTTGGTCTGCGCGATCTTGGTTGCGATGTCGCGGAACTTCGGATTCTTGGCGTGGATGTACTCGTAGACCAGCATCGCCTTCTGCGGCTGGCGCTTGACCATGTAGTCCGTGGCGAGGCCGTAGAGGGCTTCGAGCAGCTCGTCGTCGACCGGGCAGCGCCGGAAGTATTCGAAGGCGTTGTCGAGCTCGCCCTTCTGCTGGAAGGTCAGCGCGAGCTGGCGATTGGACATCGCGGCCTTGAGGCTGCTGTCGATCGACACGCGCTCGGTCGCGAGGTAGCGCTTGGTCGTCAGCAGCGCGTGGCCGACGAGCAAGAGCGTCGCGGCCGTCACGAGCTTCAGCCAGCTCGCCTGCGCCACCATCAGCCCGAGCTCCACGCTCAGCAGCACGACGAACAGCACCGCCGTCGCGATCGCCGCGGGGCCGGCGTTGAGCTTCGGCAGCGCGATCGTCAGGTAGGCCGCGATCAGCAGCAGGGCGAGGAATTCGACCCAGAAGCCCCAGCTCGGTTGGACGAAGAAATCCTGGTTCAGGATGCTGGCGACGGTATGGGCGAGGATCATCACCGGCCCGCGCGTCTCGCCGATCGGCGTGACGAGATCGGAGCCGACGCCGAAGGCCGTGGCGCCGATTAGCACGATCTTGTTTTTGAAGTTCTCCACGGGCGTCTCGCCCTGGATCACGTTGTAGAACGAATAGACCGGAAACGCCGGCAGCGGCTCGCCGTTGCTGTCCTTGCCGAGGCTGGGATAGAAGAAGGTGTTCATCATCGAGTCGGCGCTGGTCCGGATCTCGAGATTGCCGAGCTTCACGCTGTCGCCGCGCGCGACGCGGATGTCTTCCACGCCCAGATTGAGGCTTCTCGCCGCGGTCATCAGCGCCAGCGACGGGAAGTACTGATCGTAGTAGCGGACGATGAGCGGCTCGCGGCGCAGGACGCCGTCCAGATCCAGCGGGTTGATCAGCGAGCCGATGCCGGCCGCCTTGCTGCCGATGACGTCGATCGGCGGCGCGGCCTTGACGGTCGAGAACGGGAAGAGCTCGTTGGTGCCGCCGGGATCGCTGACGTTGTCCTCGGGTATCGCATAGCGGCTGACGTAGTCGGGCAGCGGCGCGTCGGGGTTGCCGAGCGGCTGGCCGGGATCGAACTGCATGCCGAGCACCGTGTTCGCGGCCGTACCGAGAGTGCCGCCGAGGATCGAGTCGGTGTCCAGGGCCTTGAGCGCCGCGTCGATCGTGCCCTTGATCTCTGCCGCCTTGTCCGGCGCGAGGCCGGCGGCGGCGAGCTGATCGCGCAGGCGGTTGATCCACGGGAGGCCGGGATCGGCCTGCGGTTCGGAGAAGAACACCGTGGAGGCGACGGTCTTGGCGCCGGCCGCGGCGAGCTTTTCGATCATCGTCGCGTGCACGTCGCGCGGCCACGGCCAGCGGCCGATGTTGCGGATGCTCTGATCGTCGATCGCGATGACCGCGATGTCGTCCTTGCGCCCGGCGTCCTGGTGAGAAGAGAGGCGCACGCCGAGGTCGTAGATCTCGCCTTCGAGGCTTTCGAGCAAGCGGCTGCCGCCCAGCCACAGCACGAGAAAGACGAGCGAGACGACGAGCCCGACGAACCGGTCGGATTTCCAGAATGCTTCTTTCATGCCCCGGCCGCGCGCTTATAGTAAGTTCTAGGTTACGGCAATAGTAACTTGAATAACTTCAGGAGAGTAGCCGAGTTCTCGGCGCTTTCCAGGCCCCGCGACGGGCCTCAGTCACACCATTTATCGACGTCTGCGCGCGCTTCTGCACGGGCCCGTCGATGCTCGGCCTCGCTCAGCACTCGCTTCTGGCCATCGGCGCTCCATTCGTAGAGATAGCCGGAGTTCTGGTACTCGAAGTTGCGATTGCGCGCCTGCGCGCAGGCCGCGGCGCGCTCGTCTTCCTCGCGCGCGAGGGCAGCCTCTCGTTCGGCCTGCTCGGCGCGCTCGGTCTCGAACTCCTGGAGCAGGCGACGCGTGCGCTCCTGTCGCCCGGGATCGGCCGTGCCGCTGCCGCCGCGCACGACGATCTGCTCGGCGCCGGCGCTCGGCGGATGATCGCCGAAATGCACCTCGCCGTCGGCGCCGGTCCATTTGTAGACCTCCGCCGCGATGGCCATCGCGGGTGCGAGACCCAGCGCGAACGCGAGCAGGGCGCGCGGCAAGTAGGGAACGTGAGTCGGGTCCATCATCGAACCATCGAACGGGACGCCGCCCGCGTTTTTCCGGAGTATAGAAGTGGCAATCCGGACCGGCCAGCGGCGCGCCGCAACCCACCCGCTGCAGTGAAGGCGGCGCGATGATGGACAGCGTCGAGCAACAGGCGGGGGGCGGAGAGGGAATGCGTCCCGACGCGCAGCGGATCGTGTCCGGGGCGCATCCGCCGTACGCCGGCGTACGCGAGCAAACGCTTGATCGCGCGGCGAGGCGCAGCCGCAGGCGCGATCCGCGCGGCAGATTTGGGATCCGATCGCGCGGAGCGCTAGGCTGTTCCCGCGCTCGACAGGGAGGTCGGGCCGGCCGATGCGGCCGCCAGGACGGCAGTTCTCATCGGGCCCGGGTACCGCATCGCGGACAGGCCACGGAAGGCTCTAGGGCGGTACCACCGGCGCCGGCGGTTGCAGGAAGCGGCCGCCGGCGCCCATTCATGCGGAAAGCGCGCGATCAGCGCTCCAGCAGCTTGAGCTTGTCGGGCTGCCCTTTCCATTCCTCGGCGTCGGGCGGCGGTTCCTTCATCTCGTTGATGACGGGCCAGTCCTTCGCGAGCTCGGCATTCAACTGCAAGAACACCTGTTCGTTGTCCGCCAGATCGTCTTCCGATTTGATGGCCTCGGCCGGACATTCCGGTTCGCACAGCGTGCAGTCGATGCACTCGTCCGGATCGATGACCAACATGTTCGGGCCTTCGTGGAAGCAATCCACCGGGCACACCTCGACACAGTCGGTGTATTTGCACTTGATGCAGTTTTCGGTCACTACGAAAGTCATGGGAGTAGGCGTCGTGAATTGCGGGAGGCGTCATTATAGCCATGAGAGTGCGGGACTCCCAACATACTCTGCCGTATGGAAAGGGCCGTTCCGGGACGCCGATGGCGGCCGTTTCAGTCTTCCAGCAGGCGCTTCAGTCGATAGACGAGATCCAGGGCCGCGCGCGGCGACAGCGCGTCGGGATCGGTCTGCTCGAGCAGCGTGAGCGCGGCGTGCGGCGGCGAGGGCGGCGTGAGGAGCGGCAGCGCGGCCTGCGCCGGGCAGTGCCCGCCGGCGTGGCGGGCCGAGAGCTCGGCGAGACGCTCGCGCGCCCGCGCGACCACCTCGCGCGGCACGCCGGCGAGCAGGGCGACCGCGAGGCCGAAGCTCTGATTGGCGGGGCCTTCGCGCACCGCATGCAGGAACACCACGCGCTCATCGTGCTCGACGGCATCCATGCGCACGTTCGCGACTGCCGGCAGCTCCTGCGCCAGCGCCGTGAGCTCGAAGTAATGCGTCGCGAACAGCGTGAAGGAACGGTTGACGCGCGCGAGGTGCTCGGCCGCGGCCCACGCCAGCGACATGCCGTCGAAGGTGCTGGTGCCGCGTCCGATCTCGTCGATCAGCACGAGGCTCGCGGGCGTCGCGTTGCGCAGGATCGCGGCCGTCTCCGTCATCTCGACCATGAAGGTGCTCTGACCGCGGCTGAGCCGATCCGAGGCGCCGATGCGCGAGAAGATCACGTCCAGCGGGCCGAAGCAGGCGCGGGCCGCGGGCACGAAGCTGCCGACGTGCGCGAGGATCGCGATCAGAGCGGTCTGCCGCATGTAGGTCGACTTGCCGCCCATGTTCGGGCCCGTGATCACGAGCATGCGCCGCGCGTCGTCGAGCACGAGATCGTTGGCGACGAAGGGCGTCTCGACGATGCGCTCGACGACCGGATGCCGGCCCTGCCGGATCTCGATGCCCGGCTCGGCAACGAAGGAGGGCGCCTGGAACTGCAGGGTCTCGGCGCGTTCCGCGAAGGCCGCGAGCACGTCGATTTCGGCGAGCGCGCTCGCCGCGTCCTGCAGCGCCTGCAGCCGGCCGGCGAGCGCGGCGAGCAAGGCCTCGTAGAGCTGGCGTTCGCGCAGCCCGGCTTCTTCGTGCGCGCGCAGGATCTTGGTCTCGAAGGCCTTGAGCTCCGGCGTGACGTAGCGCTCCGCGCTCTTCAGCGTCTGGCGCCTTACGTAGTCGGCCGGCACCGCGTCGCCGCGGCTGCGGCCGAGCTCGATGTAGTAGCCGTGCACGCGGTTGTAGCCGACCTTCAGGCTCGGGATGCCGGCGCGCGCGCGTTCGCGCTGCTCGAGCTCGACGAGGAAGCTGTCGGCGTCCTCGGCCATGCGCCGCAGCTCGTCGAGCTCGGCATCATGGCCGGGCGCGATCGTCCCGCCGTCCCGCAGCAGCGCCGGCGGCGACTCGGCCAGCGCCCGCCGCAGCAGCGCGTGCGCCGCCTCGTGCTCGCCGCACTGCGCGCGCAGGTCCTGCAGCCTGGGGCTGTCGAGAGGCTCGAGCAGGGCGCACAGCGCGGGGATCAGGCCGAGCGTGTGGCGGAGCTGCGCGAGCTCGCGCGGCCGCGCGCTGCCCAGCGCGATGCGCGTCGCGATGCGCTCGAGATCGCAGACTTCCTTCAGCCGCATGCGCAGCGCATCCAGCGTGGTGCTGCCGATCAGCGTGTCGACGGCCTGCACGCGCAGTCGCAGCTCCGCGTGATCGCGCCGCGGCTGCCCCAGCCAGCGGCGCAGCAGGCGGCCGCCCATCGCGGTCGCCGTCGTGTCCATCAGCTCGACCAGCGTATGCCGTTCGTCGCCGTCCGGACCGATCGCGAGCTCGAGATGCCGGCGCGTCGCCGGATCGAGCCCGATGCAGGCCTCTGCATGCTCGAGCCGGAAGCGCTGCAGATGCGGCGGCCGGCCGCAGTGGGTCTCCTCACAGTAGAGCAGCAGCGCACCGAGCGCCGCGAGCAGCGGCCCGTCGGCGTCGAGGCCGAGGGCGCCGGCGCTGGCGACGCCGAAGTACTCGAGCACGCGGCGCGCCGCTGCCCTGCGCTCGAAATGCCAGGGCGGCCGGCGCTGCACGCGCGTCACGTCGCGATCGCCGCCCGCGTCCTCGCTGCTGAGGAGCAGCTCGGCCGGCCGCAGGCGCGCGAGCTGCGCGGCGAGCGCGGTCTCCTCGCGCAGATCCATGCCGCGACAGCGGCCGCTGGCGGCATCGAGCCAGGCGAGCCCGATGCGCGGCGAGCGGCCGTCGTCGTCGACGCAGAGCGCGGCGAGCAGGGTCTCGCTGCGCTCGGCGAGCAGCGCATCGTCGGTGACGGTCCCGGGCGTCAGGATGCGCGTCACGCGGCGCTCGACCGGGCCCTTCGAGGTCGCCGGATCGCCGATCTGCTCGCAGATCACCACCGACTCGCCGAGCTTCAGCAAGCGCGCGAGATAGGATTCGACCGCATGCGCCGGCACGCCCGCCATCGGAATGCGCTCGCCGCCGCTCTCGCCGCGGCTCGTCAGCGTGATGTCGAGCAGCCGGGCGGCGCGTTTCGCGTCGTCGAAGAACAGCTCGTAGAAATCGCCCATGCGATAGAACAGCAGGCGATCGGGATAGTCGGCCTTGATGCCGAGGTATTGCAGCATCGACGGCGTATGGCGCACGGCGCCGGTGCCGGCTTCCCGCGGCGGGCGCTCGTTCACGGCGCGGCGGGCTCGGGATCGATCGCGTCGTCGAGAATGTCGCGCAGGCGGCGCGCGCGATCGTCGAGCGCGGCGTCGTGCGGCTCCGAGCCCTTGCTGACGCGCTCGAAGCTCTGATCGGCCTGGTGCAGGCGAACCACGCCGAGGTTGTGCCAGGCCTTCGCATGGCCGGGCGCGCGGCGCAGACACTGCTCGTAGGCCTGGGCCGCGAAGTCGTAGCGCCCGGTGCGAAAGTAGACGTTGCCGAGCTTGAACCAGGCTTCGGGATCGCCGCGCGCCGCCTGCGCCGCGGCGAGAAAGGCCGTCTCGGCGCCGGCCCAGTCCTCCTTTGCATAGGCCTCTTCGCCGCGCGCCAGCGCCGCCTCGGCGCTGACGGGTGCCGCCGCGGCCGGCGTCGCGGATCCGGGATCGCGATGCGCGCAGGCGGCGAGCGTCGCGGCGGCAAGCAAGGCCAGTGCGAGGCACGCGGGGCGAGCGAGGCGAAATGGCGCGAGCGGCGGCGCGGGCATGGGCGGCGATGGTCATCCGGGGCCGGGGCGGCCAATATAGCAGCCGCTCGACGGCGGGTGGGGCGCTTGAAAGCGCGCAGCGGCGTCCCCACGTCGGGCAATTCGACACGCGCGCGCCGCGGCCGGCGGGCGCGCGGCCGACCCGATCATCCATACACAGAGTCCACAGTCATGAGCACGTCGACCCAGCAGGAAACGCTCGGCTTCCAGTCCGAGGTCAAGCAGCTTCTCGATCTCGTCATCAACTCCCTGTACAGCAATCGCGACATCTTTCTGCGCGAGCTGATCTCCAACGCCTCCGACGCCATCGAGAAGCTGCGCTTCGCGGCGCTGTCGAACGAGGCGCTGTACGACGGCGACGCCGAGATGCTCATCGACATCGATTTCGATCGCGACGCCGGTACGCTGAGCATACGCGACAACGGCATCGGCATGACGCGCGAGGACACCGTCACGCATCTCGGAACGATCGCGAAGTCGGGCACCAAGGAATTCTTCGGCGCGCTGTCCGGCGATGCGCGGCAGGACTCGCAGTTGATCGGCCAGTTCGGCGTCGGCTTCTATGCCGCGTTCATCGTCGCCGACAAGGTCACCGTGTACTCGCGCAAGGCCGGCGCGCCGCCCGAAGCCGGCGTGCGCTGGGAGTCGACCGGTCGCGGCGAGTTCACGGTCGAGAACTGGCAGCGCCCGGCGCGCGGCACCGAGATCGTGCTGCACCTGAAGGAGGACGCGAAGGAATACGCCGACGGCTGGCGTCTCCGCGCGCTGATCAAGAAGTACTCCGATCACATCTCCACGCCGATCCGGCTGCCGAAGGAAGGCGGCGAAGAAAAGGAGCGCGAGACGGTCAACTCGGCGACCGCGCTGTGGCTGCGCGCGAAGCAGGACATCAGCGACGACGACTACAAGGGTTTCTACAAGCACATCGCGCACGATTTCGACGATCCGCTGACCTGGGTCCACACCAAGGCCGAGGGCAAGCTCGAATACACGACGCTGTTCTACATTCCGTCGCGGGCGCCTTTCGATCTCTTCGAGCGCGAGTCCAAGCGCGGCGTCCAGCTCTACGTGCAGCGCGTGTTCATCATGGAGGACAGCGAGCAGCTCCTGCCGCGCTATCTGCGCTTCGTGCGCGGCGTCGTCGATACGCGCGATCTGCCGCTGAACGTCTCGCGCGAGCTGCTGCAGCGGAACAAGGCGATCGACACCATCCGCGCGGCCTCGGTGAAGAAGATCCTCGGCCTCATCGAGACGCTCGCCGCCGGCGAGGACTATGCGAAGTTCTGGACGCCGTTCGGGCGCGTGCTGAAGGAAGGCATCATCGAGGACGCGGCGAACCGCGAGCGCATCGCGAAGCTGCTGCGCTTCGCGAGCACGCACGAGGAGTCGGCGACGCCGACGGTCTCGCTCGAGGCCTACGTCGCGCGCATGAAGGAAGAGCAGAAGGCAATCTACTATCTCACGGCCGACAGCCACGCGACGGCCAAGTCGAGCCCGCACCTCGAGGTCTTCCGCGCACGCGGCATCGAGGTGCTGCTGCTGTCGGATCCCGTCGACGAGTGGGTCGTCACGCACCTGACCGAGTTCGACGGCAAGCCGCTGAAGTCGGTCAGCGCCGGCAAGCTCGAGCTGCCCGGTGACGAGGCGCAGAACGACGAGGCAGCGCAAGACCGGCATCCGCTGATCGAGCGGCTGGCGAAGGCGCTGGCCGGCAAGGCGGCCTCGGTGCGCAGATCGACGCGCCTCACCGATTCGCCGGCCTGCCTGGTCGGCGAGGAGTTCGGCATGAGCGCGAACCTCCAGCGCATCCTGCGCGCGGCCGGCCAGGAAGTACCGCCGGACAAGCGGGTGCTGGAGGTCAACCTGCAGCATCCGCTGCTGCAGCGGCTCGAAGCGGAGCAGGACGAGGATCGCTTCGCCGAGCTCGCGCTCGTGCTGTTCGAGCAGGCCGTGCTCGCCGAAGGCGGGCGGCTCGAGGATCCGGCCGCTTTCGTCGGCCGCGTGAATCGCCTGCTCGTCGGCGCTGCGGCCTGAGCGTGCCGCCGCGGATCGCGAGCGCGCGCCGCCTCGTGCTCGATGCCGAGCGGCGCTTCAAGCGGGCGCGCCTGCATTTCGGCCACGGCACGGACAATGCGCGCGACGAGGCGGTGTTCCTCGTCTTCCATGCCCTCGATCTGCCCTTCGACGTCGACGACGCGACGCTCGATCGGCCGCTCGCCGCGGACGCCGCGGCGCGCGTCGAGGCCTTGATCGCCGCGCGCATCGAGACGCGCAGGCCGGCGGCTTATCTGACGGGCCGCATGTGGTTCGCCGGACACGAGTTCCGCGTCGACGAGCAGGTCTTGATCCCGCGCTCGCCGATCGGCGAGCTGATCGGCGAGCGCTTCGCGCCCTGGGTCGATCCGGCGCGCGTCCGCCGCGTGCTCGACGTCGGCACCGGCAGCGGCTGCATCGCGATCGCGACCGCGCTGGCGCTGCCGCACTGTAGCGTCGACGCGACCGACGTGTCGGCCGCCGCCTTGACCAACGCGCGCGACAACGCGGCGCGGCTCGGCGTCGCCGATCGCGTGCGCTTCCATCTCGCGGACCTCTTTCCCGAAACCGGCGGCCCCTGGGATCTCGTGCTCGCGAACCCGCCGTACGTGCCGCAGGCGGAATACGACGAGCTGCCCGAGGAGTATTTGCACGAGCCGGCCGCGGCGCTGGTCGCCGGTGAAGACGGGCTCGAGCTCGTGCGACGCCTGCTCGCCGGCCTGCCCGCGCGCATGAGCGAAGACTCGGTGCTCGTGCTCGACACCGGCGCGAGCTCGGACGCGCTCACCGCCGCCTTCCCGCGGCTGCCCTTCACCTGGGTCGAGCTCGAGCACGGCGGCGACGGCATCTCGGTGCTGACCAGGCGCGAGCTGACGGGCGGCTGATCCCGCGCGCGTGCGAAGGGGCACGGCCTCGCACTACACTGTGCGCGCCATGTCAGGGAACACCTTCGGAACGCTCTTCACCGTCACCAGCGCCGGCGAAAGCCACGGCGCCGCTTACCTCGGCATCGTCGACGGCTGCCCGCCCGGACTCGCGCTCTGCGAGGCCGATCTGCAGCGCGATCTCGATCGCCGCAAGCCCGGCCAGTCGCGGCACACGACGCAGCGGCGCGAGGCCGATGCGGTGCGCATCGTCTCGGGCGTGTTCGAGGGCCGCACCACGGGCACGCCGATCGGCTTCGTGATCGAGAACACCGATCAGAAATCGAAGGACTATGCCGCGATCCAGGACGCGTTCCGTCCCGGCCACGCCGACTACACCTATCTGCACAAGTACGGCCTGCGCGATCACCGCGGCGGCGGCCGCGCCTCGGCGCGCGAAACCTGCGTGCGCGTCGCCGCGGCCGGCATCGCGAAGAAGTGGCTGCGCGAACGCTACGGCGTCGTCGTGCGCGGCTATCTCGCGCAGCTCGGGCCGCATGTACTCGACTGCGTCGATCTCGACGCCGTCGACGCCAACCCCTTCTTCTGCGCCGATTCCGCGCGCGTGCCCGAGCTCGAAGCCTATATGGACGCGCTGCGCAAGTCGGGGGACTCGGTCGGCGCCCGCGTCACGGTGATCGCGAGCGGTGCGCCGCCGGGCTGGGGCGAGCCGGTGTTCGATCGGCTCGATGCCGACATCGCGAAGGCGATGATGGGCATCAACGCGGTCAAGGGCGTGGAGATCGGCGACGGCTTTCGCGCCGCGGGCCAACTCGGCACCGAGCATCGCGACGAGCTGACGCCCGCGGGCTTCACCTCGAACCATGCCGGCGGCATCCTCGGCGGCCTGTCGACGGGGCAGGACATCGTCGTCGGCATCGCGCTGAAGCCGACCTCGAGCATCCGACTGCCCGGCCGCACGATCGACAGCCACGGCGCCGCGAGCGAGCTCGTGACGCTGGGGCGCCACGATCCCTGCGTCGGTATCCGCGCGACGCCGATCGCCGAAGCCATGCTCGCGCTGGTGCTGATGGATCACGCCCTGCGCCATCGCGCACAGAACGCGGACGTCCGGCCCGGCCTGCCGGACATCGCACGCCGCTCCTGACGGTGGGCCGGACGGCGCCCGTCGATCCTGCCGGCGATGCAGGCGCATCGGCGGTGCTGCGCGAGCTCGCGGAGCGCGTTCGCGCCAGCGCCGCCGCCGGCAGCCCGCTCGCGATCCGCGGCGGCGGCACCAAGGCTTCCCTGCTCGAACCCCTCGCGGGCGCGCCGCTCGCGATGAGCGACTATCGCGGCGTGCTCGCCTACGAGCCGGCCGAGCTCGTGATCGAGGCGCGGGCCGGTACGCCGTTCGCCGAGCTCGAGGCCCTGCTCGCCGCGCACGGCCAGCGGCTCGCCTGTGAGCCGCCGCGCTGCGGCCTCGGATCGACGATCGGCGGCGTCGTCGCCGCCGGTTTCTCCGGCCCGGCGCGGCCCTGGGCCGGCGCGCTGCGCGATCACGTGCTCGGGATCCGGCTGCTGTCGCCGGCCGGCGAGCTGCTGCGCTTCGGCGGCCGCGTGATGAAGAACGTCGCCGGCTACGACGTCTCGCGTCTCGTCTGCGGCGCCTGGGGCACGCTCGGGCCGATTGCGACCGTCGCGCTGCGCGTCGCGCCGCGTCCGGAACGCTGTCTCACGCTCATCTGGTCGCTGCCCGCGGAGGAGGCTAGGCGCCGCATGCGCGCGCTCGCGCGCGACGCCTGGCCGCTCGCCGGCCTCGCTTACGACGGCGAGCGCCTGCGCCTGCGCCTCGCCGGCGCGGCGGCCGCGATCGACGAGGCGCTGGCACGTCTCGACCCTGCCGGGATCGACGAAGAGGAGACGTGGTGGCAGGCGCTGCGCGACCTGCGCCTCGCGGGCTTCGAGCCCGCGCGCCGGCCGTGGCGGATATCGACGCCGCCGGCGGCGGCGATCGATGCGGGAGCGCTGCGCGAAATCGTCGACTGGGGCGGTGCGCAGCGCTGGTGGTGCGGGGACGCGCTGTCCGCCGCGGAGATCCACGCGCACGTGCGGGCCGCGGTCGGCGCGCAGGGCTACGCCGTGCCGATGTTCGCGGCCACGTTCGCCGAGCAGCCGCCGCTCTCGGCTGCGCAGCGCGCGCTGCAGGCGCGCCTGCGGGCCGCTTTCGATCCCGGTCTGATCTTCAATCGCGGCTGCAGCCGCGTCGCCGGCTAGCATGCGCGCCCGCCTGCGCCGGGAAGTGCTCGCGACGCGCGAAGGCCGCGAAGCGGAGGCGATCCTGCGTAGCTGCGTCCACTGCGGCTTCTGCAATGCGACCTGCCCGACCTACCAACTGCTCGGCGACGAGCGCGACGGGCCGCGCGGCCGCATATATCAGATCAAGTCGCTGCTCGAAGGCTTGCCCGTCACGACCGAGACTGCGACGCATCTGGATCGCTGCCTCACCTGCCGGGCCTGCGAGACGACCTGTCCGTCCGGCGTGCAGTACGGGCGACTCCTCGACTACGCGCGGCCCCTGATCGAGGAGGCGGTACCGCGGCCGCCGCGCGCGCGCCTCGCGCGCTGGCTGCTGCGCAAGCTCGTGCCCTCGCCGCTCTTCGCGCCGCTGCTCGCCGCCGCGCGCGCCGTGCGCGGCGTACTGCCGGCCGCACTCGCGGCCCACGTGCCGGCCGCGCGCGCGGCGGGCGCGTGGCCGGCGCCGCGTCACGCGTCGCGCTGGCTCGCCTTCGACGGTTGCGTGCAGGAGGCGGCGCGGCCCTCGATCAATGCGGCGGCCGCGCGGGTCTTCGATCGTGCCGGCCTGTCGCTGCTGCGCGCGCGGAGCGGGGGCTGCTGTGGCGCGCTCGCCCATCATCTCGGCGCGCACGACGAGGCGCTGGCCTGTGCCCGGCGCAACGTCGATGCGTGGACGCCGGCGCTGGACGCCGGCGCCGCCGGCATCTTCTGCGCCTCCAGCGGCTGCTCGACGATGTTGAAGGATTACGGGCGTCTGCTCGCCGACGATCCCGACTACGCCGCCCGCGCGCAGCGCGTGGCCGCGCAGGTGCGCGACTCCACCGAGTTCATCGCCGAGCTCGCGCTGGCCGGCGCGGCGGACACGCGCGTCGCGGTACAGGCGCCGTGCTCGCTGCAGCACGGCTTGCGAGGCGCGGGCAGGCTCGAAGCCGCGTTGAGCGCCGCGGGCTGCCGCGTGCAGACGCCGGCCGAAGCGCATCTCTGCTGCGGATCGGCCGGCAGCTATTCGCTGCTGCAGCCGGCGCTGTCGGCGGCGCTGCGGCAGCGCAAGCTCGAACATCTCGGCGCCGGCGATCCGGCCGCGATCGCGACGTCGAACATCGGCTGCCTGCTGCATCTCGAGGCCGCGACCGCGCTGCCCGTGCGGCACTGGCTGGAAATCGTCGATCGCCTGCAGAGTGCGGGCGACGCGCCGCCGCGCTTCGAGTGACGATCTCCTCGCGTGCGCCGCGATCGATGTTCGCGGCCGGCAGACACGAAAACGCCCGCACGAGGCGGGCGTTCGTTCGGGGCAGCGAGCGGTCTCAGTAGACCTTCAGCACCGCCGCATCGTCGGCCGCGCTCTCGGCCTCGCCCTGATCGATGTAGTCGTCGAAGTCGTCGGTCGGCGGATTGCCGTCGTAGATCTTGAACTCGCGCTGCTGGCGATAGGCTTCACGCACGAAGGTATAGGGATCGAGCGCGGCCTGATCGCGGATGTTGCTCGCTTCGAGCAGATTCGCGCGCGCGTTGATCGCGTTGATCGCGCCGAGCGGAATCGTCACCACGGGATTCAGATAGGTCAGCGGATTGAGCGCCATCGAAGTCCCGATGCCGGGCAGATCGCGCAGCGAGTTCGGCCCCATCAGTGGCAGCACCATGTAGCGGCCTTCGCCGGCGCCCCATTTGCCGAGGGTCTGGCCGAAGTCCTCGTCGTGCGCCGGCATGCCGAGACCGGTCGCGGGATCGAACAGGCCGCCGATGCCGACCGTGCTGTTGACGACGAAGCGGCCGGTATCGGACGCGAAGTCGCCGACCTTGCCCTGCAGCAGATCGTTGGCGATGACGTTGAGATAGCCGACGTTGTCGAAGAACTTCGTGACGCCCGAACGCACCGGCTGCGGGGTCACCTTCACATAGCCCTTGGCGATAGGCGTGAAGAAGTTGCGATCGATCGCATCGTTGAAGTTGTAGAACGGACGGTTCATGGGTTCCCAGGGATCCGAGGGATCCCGGGTGGCGCTGGAACTGGCACAGCCCGAGAGGAGGGCGATGCAGCCGAGGGCCAGCAGCCCCCGCGTGATCTCGATGTGGGGGGCTCGTGACATGGTGCTGTTACCCGGCTTGCTGGCGAAACGGCTCATGAAGGATGTGTCGCAACGGTCCGTGTGCGGCCCGACCCGTCGACTCCATTGCGAAGCTCGCCGATCAGGTCTTGGCCGCCGCGTATGATGCAATTTTTGCGTTCAGTTTAGCAATAAGAGCGTCGATGCCCTCTTTCGCTATAACGGCGCCGTATTCGGATCGCTTGAGCGCGAGATCGGAAACACCGTCGGCGATCACGTTGACGATGCGCCATTCCCCGTCCCGCTGGTTCAGCACGTAGTTCAGCGAGACGGGCTTGCCGTCGCGCTTGACGATCCGCGTCTTCACCAGCGCCGCGCCTTTCTTGACCTCTTCGCTGAGCGTCTCGAAGGTCTCGCCCGCATAGCCGTCGAAATTGTCGGCATAGGTCGCGGCGCTGAGGCGGGCGAAGGTCGCGACGAAGCGGTCGCGGGTGTCCGCGATGAAGTCTTTCCAGTAGCGCCCGGTGACGACGCGGCCGATGGTCTCGAAGTCGAAGGTGCCGTCCAGCACCGGCGCGACCATGTTCACGCGGCCTTCGTAACCGAGCGTCGCGGCATCCTTCATCATCGTCAGCAGCGTGCCGTGCAGTTTCTCGACGACCGCGGTCGGCGCAGGCGCATCGGCGGCGACGGCGGCGTTCGCGAGCGCGCCACAGAGCAGCAGCGCGCAGGAGCGGATGAAGACGGTCCATCGATGGGCAGGGCGAAACGGCTGGCTCATGGGGATCCTTTCGGCACGGGGATGGCGCAGGGCATCGTCACACATCGTAGACGCGATTTTTCCAGCGCGAGCGTTCACCGCGCAGATAGCGCCACGCCGAAGTCCAGGTCATCGCGAGGTACAGCGCCGCGGCGAGCGGCAGGCTGAGCGCCCACGCCCAATGCCGGTCATAGTAGCGCAGCACCGGCAGATAGCTCGCCATCATCGCGAGCAGCGCGATCCCCGCGCAGGCGCGCACGGCCGCGTCCGCGGCGACGAGGCCCAGCACCGGGACCACGAAGACGAGCACGAGCAGGAAGGTGCACAGCGCGAGCAGGGCGGGCGAATAGCGTAGCTGCGTGTACGCGGTGCGCGCGACCATGTTCCAGATCGCCGCGAGCGAGTCGTAGGGGCGCGAGGCGCGCACGTCGTGCGACAGGCCCAGCCAGATCCGGCCACCGGCGTTCTTGACGATGCGGGCGAGCGTGCAGTCGTCGATCAACGCGGTGCGCAGCGCCTCGAAGCCGCCGATCGCGCGCAGGCGCGCGCTGCGGATCAGGATGCAGCCGCCGGCGGCCGCCGCCACCAGGCGGTGCTTGGAGTTCGCCAGCGCGAACGGGTAGAGCATCTTGAAGAAATAGATGAAGGCCGGGATCAGCAGCTTCTCCCACGGCGTGTGCATGGACAGCGCGGCCATCACCGACACCATGTCCCGTTCTTCGTCGATCAGCTTCGCCGCGAGCGTCGCGAGTATGCCGGGCTCGAGCGCGATGTCGGCGTCGAGCAGCAGGACGAACTCGGTGTCGACTTCCGCGAGCCCCTGATGCAGGGCCCACAGCTTGCCGGACCAGCCGGGCGGCGGACGCCGGCCGGCGAGCACGCGCAGCGGCGGGAGACCGAGACCGCGCGCGATGTCGCCGGTCCCGTCCTCGCTCTCGTCGTCGACGAGCACGATGCGCGCGAGCGGACCCTGGGCGGCGACGCGGCGCAGGGTGTCGGCAATCGTGGCGGCTTCGTTACGCGCCGGGATCAGCGCGGTGATGCGGCTCAGCTCCTCGCGCCCGGCGTCCGCGGCGCGGGCCGCGACGTGTTCCCGGGTGTCCCAGGGACGCCAGGGCAGCGCAAGGATCGCGAGCCAGATCAGCGCCGCCGCGAGTACCCACCAGAACATCGAGACGCGGGCGGGACCGACGCGGGCGTAGCGCGGCGGCGCGTCGCCTGCCTCAGGCGACGCGTTGCTTGTTGCAGGCAGCGGCCGGCGCCGCCTGGCTGGCCGAGAGCTGCGGCTTGGTGGTCGCCGGCTCGTCGTAGAGGAAGGGCACTTCGGGGGCCATCGGGCCCTCGAGGCGGGGACCGTAGAGCGCCACCTTCGCGGCCTTCAGCGGATGCCGGAAGGTGTCCTCGACGGCCGTCATCTCGTAGCCGCAATGCATCATGCAGTTCGCGCACTTGGGATTGACGCCGGTGCCGTACTTCGACCAGTCCGTGTCTTCCATCAGCGACTTGAAGCTCGGCGCATAGCCTTCGCCGACCAGCAGATAGCAGGGCTTCTGCCAGCCGAACACGTTGCGCGTGACCGCGCCCCAGGGCGTGCAGTGATAGGTCTGGTTGCCGGCCAGGAAGTCGAGGTACAGCGGTGACTGATTGAAGCGCCACTGCTTGCCCTTGCCGAGCTTGAACAGATCGCGGAACAACTGCTTGCTGGCGCCGCGCTTCAGGAACACGTCCTGGCGCGGCGCGCGCTCGTAGCTGTAGCCCGGTGCGACGGTGACGGCCTCGACGTCGAGCTTCATCATCTCGTCCATGAACTCGGCGATCTCCGGCGCCGTCTCGCCCTGGAACAGCGTGCAGTTCACGGTCACGCGGAAGCCGCGCTCGCGGGCCTGGCGGATCACCTTCACGCACTTCTCATACACGCCCTCGCGGCACACCGAGGCGTCGTGACGATGCTTGTTGCCGTCGAGGTGGATCGAGAAGGTCAGGTAGGGAGAGGGGGTGTAGTCGTCCATCTTGCGCTCGAGCAGGAGCGCGTTGGTGCACAGATAGACGAACTTCTTGCGTTCGACGAAGCCGCGAACGATCTGGGGCATTTCCTTGTGGATCAGCGGCTCGCCGCCGGCCATCGAGACCACGGGTGCGCCGCACTCCTCGGCGGCGCGCATGCAGTCCTCATAGGACAGGCGCTTGTCGAGGATCTCGTCCGGATAGTCGATCTTGCCGCAGCCCGAGCAGGCCAGATTGCAGCGGAAGAGGGGTTCGAGCATCAGCACCAGAGGATATTTCTTCACGCCGCGAAGCTTGTTGCTGATGATGTACCGAGCGACGCGATACTGTTGTATCAAAGGAACACTCATGCCTTGCGAGCCCTCTGGGTGACAGTGGAAACCACTTTTGTATCAAGGGATTGCCGATCCGGCCGGCGTCGCATCTTACGCCATTGTTCAGGCAACAGGAAGGGCGGGAAGCTTGCAAGCCCCATGCTCGAAATCCATAATCCAACGCCCGAAATACCCATACGCGCCGCCCCGGTCCGCCGGCCGCGCGTTTAATACATGAGCGATCAAAAACAGTATCCCCTCCTCGCGCGGATCGACACGCCGCGGGACCTGCGGCAGCTACCCGAAGCGCAGCTCGAGCAGGTCGCCAGGGAAGTGCGGGCCTTCCTCCTCGAGTCGGTCAGCCAGAGCGGCGGCCACTTCGCGGCGGGCCTCGGCACCGTGGAGCTCACGGTCGCCCTGCATTATCTGTACAACACGCCCGAAGACCGCATCGTGTGGGACGTCGGCCACCAGGCTTACCCGCACAAGATCCTCACCGGTCGCCGCGATCGCATGCAGACCATCCGCCAGTATCAGGGGCTCGCGCCCTTCCCCAAGCGGGAAGAGAGCGTCTATGACACCTTCGGCGTCGGCCATTCCAGCACTTCGATCAGCGCCGCGCTCGGCATGGCGATCGCGGCCCGCCAGACCGGCAGTCGGCGGCGGGCGGTCGCCGTCATCGGCGACGGCGGCTTGACCGCGGGCCTCGCCTTCGAAGCCCTGAACCACGCCGGCGACATCGGTGCCGATCTGCTCGTCATCCTCAACGACAACAACATGTCGATCTCGCCGAACGTCGGCGCCCTGTCCAACCGCTTTGCGCAGCTCTTGTCGGGCAAGCTGTACACGACCGTGCGCGAGGGCAGCAAGAAAGTGCTGTCGCAGATGCCCAACGTATGGGAGCTCGCGCGTCGCGCCGAGGAACACGTCAAGGGCCTGGTCATGCCCGGTACGCTGTTCGAAGAATTCGGCTTCAACTACATCGGCCCGATCGACGGCCATCATCTGCCGACGCTGCTGTCGACGCTGCGCAATCTGCGCGAGCTCAACGGCCCGCAGTTCCTGCACATCATCACGCGCAAGGGCAAGGGCTATGCGCCGGCCGAGGAAGATCCGGTCAAGTACCACGGCGTGTCGCCCTTCGATCCCCGGGTCGGCATCCAGCCGTCGAGCAAGCCGGCCAAGCCGAGTTACAGCGACATCTTCGGCGACTGGATCTGCGACATGGCGAAGCTCGACAAGCGCCTGATCGGGATCACGCCGGCGATGCGCGAAGGCTCCGGCCTCGTACGCTTCGAGCGCGAGCATCCCGATCGCTACTTCGACGTCGCGATCGCCGAGCAGCATGCAGTGACGGTCGCGGCCGGCATGGCTTGCGACGGCCTGAAGCCGGTAGTCGCGATCTACTCGACTTTCCTGCAGCGCGGCTACGATCAAGTGGTGCACGACGTCGTGACCCAGAACCTGCCCGTGCTCTTCGCGCTGGACCGCGCCGGCTGCGTCGGCGCCGACGGTCCGACGCACAACGGCAGCTTCGACGTCTCCTTCCTGCGCTGCCTGCCGAACATCGTGCTGATGGCGCCGGCCGACGAGAACGAATGCCGGCAGATGCTCTACACGGGCTTCATGCACGACGGCCCGGCCGTCGTGCGCTACCCGCGCGGCAACGGTCCCGGGGTTCCGATCGAGAAAGAGATGACGGCCCTGCCGCTCGGCAAGGCCGAGATCAGGCGGCAGGGGCGCCGCGTCGCGCTGCTCGCCTTCGGCAGCCTCGTGCCGCTGGCGCAGGAAGTCGGCGACAAGCTCGATGCGACGGTCGTCAACATGCGCTTCATCAAGCCGCTGGACGAGGCGCTGGTCCTCGATCTCGCACAGACGCACGATCTGCTCGTCACGCTGGACGAGAACACGATCCAGGGCGGTGCCGGGGGCGCGGTAACGGAAACGCTGGCCGCCAACGGCATGGCCTGCCACGTGTTGCACCTCGGTCTCCCGGACTGCTTCCTGCAGCACGGCGCGCGCGAGGACATGCTGCGCGAAGCCGGCCTCACCGCCGAGCAGGTCGAAGTCGCGGTGCGCCGTCACCTTGAACGGGCGATCGGCGAGCGCACGCTGAAGAGCGTCGGCTGAGCGCCCAGTTTTCGTAGCCCGGGTGCAGCGTAGCGTAACCCGTGCGCCCGTGAGGGCGCACCATCAGCGCGGTGGAAGTCCGCGCCGTGGGGGA
>DAOKZI010000001.1:0-674966 GCA_035325705.1 Gammaproteobacteria bacterium | reverse complement strand
CACCTGCAGCAGGATCTCGATCGCTTCCTGGCCGTAGTCGCGCTCGTTCTCGGGGCGGTAGAGATAGTAGGCCTCGTCGATGAACAGCACGCCGCCCATCGCGCGATCGAGCACGGCCTTGGTCTTCGGCGCCGTGTGGCCGATGTACTGGCCGACCAGATCCTCGCGCGTGACGGCGACGAGATGCCCTTTGCGCACATAGCCCAGGCGATGGAGGATCTGCGCCATGCGCAGCGCGACGGTGGTCTTGCCGGTGCCGGGATTGCCGGTGAAGCACATGTGCAGCGACGGCGCCCGGGCCGCGAGGCCGAGCTGCCGGCGCAGGCGATCGATGACGAGCAGGGCCGCGATGTCGCGCACGCGCTGCTTGACCGGCGCGAGGCCGACGAGATCGCGTTCGAGCTCTTCGAACACGTCCTCCACGCGGCTCGCCGCCAGCACCTCGTTGACGGTGCGCGGCGCCGGGCCCGGCGGCGGCGCGTCGGCAGCCGCGTCGGCGGCCGGCGCGGAATCCACCGCCTTTGTCCCCGGGATCGAATACTGCGGAGCGCTCATGCCCGTGCCGCGCGGCGCCTCAGGGCGCGTAGCGCTCGCCTTCGGGCGCGTTCGCCGCATAGCCGCGCAGGCGATAGCGCAGCGTGCGGCCTGCGTCCTCGCTGCGCTCGAGCATGAAGCCCGGCTCCTGCGGCGGCCGGTTCACGATGAAGCTCATCGCGATGCTCTCGATGCCGCTGGTCGCGTCGAAAGCCTGCAGGCGGATGTAGTGGCGCGGAAAGGCGCTGCGGCAGGCATGCAGCTCGTGCAGGACGCCGGCGGCGTCGAGGAGATCGAACATCGGCATGCCGTACATCTCCCAGTAGGTGTTGCGCGGATGCGGATCGTCGGTGTACTCGACGCTCCACGCATAGCCGCGCGAGAGGCCGTACTCGATCTGCAGGCGGATCTCCTCGTCGCCGAGATCCGGCAGGAAGCTGAACTGGCCCTGCGTGATCCGTCCGGTCGGGTTGGTCATCATCGTGGAATCTTCCTTCTGCTGTGTTCGACGTATCTCGGAGCACCGATCGGGTGGGCGCTCATCACGCGAGCGCCGGCGTCACGGCGTAGTCGCTGGTGTCGGTCGAGGTGTAGTCGAAGCTGACGTCCTTCCAGGTGTCGAGCGCCTGCTTCAGCGGCGTGCAGAAGCGCGCGGCCTGCTGCAGGATGTCCGGCCCTTCGCGCTGGAGGTCGCGTCCCTCGTTGCGCGCCTTCACCATCGCCTCCAGCGCGACGCGGTTGGCGACGGCGCCGGCCTGGATGCCGGCCGGGTGACCGATGGTGCCGCCGCCGAACTGCAGCACCACGTCGTCGCCGAAGAGATCGAGCAACTGGTGCATCTGGCCGGCGTGGATGCCGCCGCTCGCGACCGGCATCACCTTCTTGATGTCCGCCCAGTCCTGATCGAAGAACAGGCCGCGCGGCAGATCCTGCCGCGTGTAGGCGTCGCGACAGACGGCGTAGTAGCCCTGCACCGTCATCGGATCGCCCTCGAGCTTGCCGACCGCCGTGCCCGCGTGCAGATGATCGACGCCGGCGAGGCGCAGCCACTTCGCGATCACGCGGAAGCTGACGCCGTGATTGCGCTGCCGGGTGTAGGTGCCGTGGCCGGCGCGGTGCATGTGCAGGATCATGTCGTGGCGGCGCGCCCAGTTCGACAGGCTCTGGATCGCGCTCCAGCCGACGACGAGGTCGACCATGACGATCACCGAGCCCAGCTCTTTCGCGAACTCGGCGCGCTCGTAGATGTCCTCCATCGTCGCCGCGGTGACGTTGAGGTAGCTGCCCTTGATCTCGCCGGTCGCGGCCGCCGCCTTGTTGACGCCGTCCATCACGTACAGGAAGCGATCGCGCCAGTGCATGAAGGGCTGCGAGTTGATGTTCTCGTCGTCCTTCATGAAGTCCAGCCCGCCCTTGAGCCCCTCGTAGATCACGCGGCCGTAGTTGCGGCCGGAGAGGCCGAGCTTGGGCTTGGTCGTCGCGCCGAGCAGCGGGCGGCCGAACTTGTCGAGGCGCTCGCGCTCGACGACGAGGCCGGTCGGCGGCCCCTTGAAGGTCTTCACGTAGGCGACGGGGAGGCGGATATCCTCGAGCCGGCAGGCGGCGAGCGGCTTGAACGAGAACACGTTGCCGATCAGGCTCGCGGTCATGTTCGCGATCGAGCCCTCCTCGAACAGCACGAGATCGTAGGCGACCCACGCGAAGAACTGGCCGGGACGGCCCGGCACGGGCTCGACCCTGTAGGCCTTGGCGCGATAGCGCTCGCAGGCGGTCAGGCGATCGGTCCACACCACGGTCCAGGTCGCGGTGCTCGACTCGCCGGCGACGGCGGCCGCCGCCTCGATCGGATCGACGCCGTCCTGGGGCGTGATCCGGAAGAGACAGACGACGTCGCTGTCCTTGGGCGCATAGTCGGCGTCCCAGTAGCCCATCTGGCGGTACTTCAGAACCCCGGCGCGATAGCGTTCCTTCGCGTCCTTGAGGGCCCCGGCTTCGGCCTGTGAGTTCACGCTGCTCTCCTCGGCTTGCTCTTGGGTGTGCCGGGGAAAGCTAGGCTCGAGTATGCTTAAGGTAAATTCAAATTTTGTTCGTTCTGAATTAAGAAATTCTTAATCATGACGATCCGCAGCGTCTCGATGCGCCAGCTCCAGCTCTTCGTCGAAGTCGCGAAGCGGCAGAGCTTCGTGCGCGCGGCCGAGGCCATGCACCTGACGCCGCCGGCGGTCAGCATGCAAATCAAGGAGTTGGAGGCAGCGGTCGAGCTGCCGCTGTTCGATCGCCGCGGCCGCAGCGTGTCGCTGACGACAGCGGGCGAGTACTTCCTCGTCTATGCCAAGCGCGTGCTGTCGACGCTGAAGGACGCCGAGGACGCGATGGCGCGGCTGCGGCGCACCGAGGTCGGCGTGCTCGCGATCGGGCTGGTCAGCACCGCGAAATACTTCGTGCCGCGGCTGCTCGCCGAATTCCGGCGCGAGCATCCGGGCATCGAGGCGCGGCTGACGGTCAGCGGCAATCGCGAGCAGCTCGTGGTCGCCCTGCAGGAAAACACCATCGATCTGGCGATCATGGGCCGGCCGCCGAAGGAGCTCGCGACCCGCGCCGAGCCCTTCGCCGCCCACCCGCTGGTGTTCGTCGCGCCGCCCGGGCAACTGCTGCTGAAGGACGAGCGGCCGCCGCTCGCCGAGCTCGAAGCACAGCCTTTCATCGTCCGCGAGCCGGGCTCGGGCACGCGGCGCGCGATGGAAGACTATTTCCGCCAGCAGCAGCTCGCGCCGCGGGTGACGATGGAGATGTCGAGCAACGAGACGATCAAGCAGGCGGTGATGGCGGGCATGGGCGTGAGCTTTCTGTCCTTGCACACGCTGGGCCTCGAGCTGCAGTCCGGCCTGCTGCGCCTGCTCGATCTGCCGGGCACGCCGATCGTGCGCACCTGGAACCTCGTCCATCTGCAGTCGAAGGTGCTGTCGCCGGCCGCGGAGGCCTTTCGCTACTTCGTGCTCGAGCACGCCGAAGCCATGCTCGCGGCCCACGACGCGCCGCTCCTGTCCGGCGCGCTGCGTTCCTGAGCGCGTCCCGCGGCGCGCGAGCCCACCGCCCGAACACCGAAGAATCACCCGCGGTTCGCCTATTTATCTGGGTTTCGCGCGGAGTCTATACTGCCCGACGAAAATCCTAGATGGCGTGGCCTTGCATCAGGCCACGCATCGTCGACGCGAGGGCGTGACGGACGGGGACCACGGCGCGACGGAACGTTCGCGATGCCGGTGATGCTGCAGGGCTCGGAATCGCACGCGCGATTCATCCCCGCAGCCCTCGAGCCACCGCTGCCGCAAGGGCTCGGGCGGCTCGACGCCCGGCTGACTGAAACGCCCGCCTCAGCTCGCAGGCGGCGCATGCAGGGCCTCTCCTGCGGCGCCGGCCGCCTCACCCGCCCGTCATCGTTTCCACCCGGCCGACGAGCAGCGCTACGCCCCGGTTCGCGCGGACGATCCGGGAAGGCGGCTGCGAACGTTCCGGCATCCGGCGCCCGAACGTCGCAGCCCGGACGCGGTCCGATGATCGTCCGCGTCACGCACGACACACAACGGAAACTCTGGAGGTCGACATGGAATACGCGCAACCCGGCAGCCCCGGCGCGAAGGTGGAGTTCAAACAGCGCTATGCCAACTACATCGGGGGCAAGTGGGTGCCGCCGGTCGGTGGCGAGTATTTCGAAAACGTGACGCCGGTGACGGGCAAGATCTTCTGCGAGATCCCGCGCTCCAAGGCCGCCGACATCGAGCTCGCGCTGGACGCCGCGCACGCGGCCAAGGCCGCCTGGAACCGCAGCTCGCCGGTCGAGCGCTCGACGCTGCTGCTGAAGATCGCCGATCGCGTCGAGGCCAATCTCGAGATGCTCGCGCTCGCCGAGACCTGGGACAACGGCAAGCCGATCCGTGAAAGCCTCGCCGCCGATCTGCCGCTCGCCGTGGATCACTTCCGCTACTTCGCGGCCGCGATCCGCGCGCAGGAAGGCAAGCTGTCCGAAATCGATCACGACACCGTCGCCTACCATTTCCACGAGCCGCTGGGCGTGGTCGGCCAGATCATCCCGTGGAACTTCCCGCTGCTGATGGCGGTGTGGAAGCTCGCGCCCGCGCTCGCGGCCGGCAACTGCGTGGTGATGAAGCCCGCGGAGCAGACCCCGGCGTCGATCCTGAAGCTGATGGAAGTCATCGGCGATCTGATCCCGCCCGGCGTCGTCAACATCGTCAACGGCTTCGGCGTCGAGGCCGGCAAGCCGCTCGCGCAGAGCCCGCGCATCGCCAAGGTCGCGTTCACCGGCGAGACGACGACCGGCCGTCTCATCATGCAGTACGCATCCGAGAATCTCATTCCCGTCACGCTCGAGCTCGGCGGCAAGTCGCCGAACGTGTTCTTCGCGGACGTCTTCGCCAAGGACGACGACTTTGCCGACAAGACGCTCGAAGGCTTCACGATGTTCGCGTTGAACCAGGGCGAAGTCTGCACCTGCCCTTCGCGCGCGCTGATCCACGAGTCGATCTACGAGCAGTTCCTCGACAAGGCGACCGCGCGGGTCAAGAAGATCAAGCAGGGCAATCCGCTCGACACGGCGACGATGATCGGCGCGCAGGCGTCCAGCGAGCAGATGGAGAAGATCCTGAGCTATGTGAACATCGGCCAGCAGGAAGGCGCGAAATGCCGCGTCGGCGGCGAGCGCAACAACGCGCTGCCGGCGGAGCTCAAGGGCGGCTACTACATGCAGCCGACGATCTTCGAAGGTCACAACAAGATGCGCGTGTTCCAGGAGGAGATCTTCGGGCCCGTGGTCGCGGTGACGAAGTTCAAGGACTTCGACGATGCGCTGTCGATCGCCAACGACACGCTCTACGGCCTCGGCGCCGGCGTGTGGTCGCGCGACGGCACCACGGCCTATCGCTTCGGCCGCGGCTGTCAGGCCGGCCGGGTATGGACCAACTGCTACCACGCCTATCCCGCGCACGCGGCCTTCGGCGGCTACAAGAGCTCAGGGATTGGACGCGAGACGCATCTGATGATGCTCTCGCACTACCAGCAGACGAAGAACCTGCTGGTCAGCTACAGCCCGAAGGCGCTGGGCTTCTTCTGAGGACGCGGCGATGACGGAGGTCCAGCGGGTTCTCGCCACCGACGCCGCGCTCCGGCTTATCGCTACGCTCGAGCGCCAGCACGGCCCGCTGATGTTCCATCAGTCCGGCGGCTGCTGCGACGGCAGCGCGCCGATGTGCTATCCCGCCGGCGAGTTCCGCGTCGGCGCCGCGGACGTCAAGCTCGGCGAGATCGGCGGCGTGCCGTTCTACATGAGTGCCGCGCAGTTCGAGTACTGGAAGCACACCCAGCTCATCATCGACGTCGTCCCGGGCCGCGGCGGCATGTTCTCGCTCGAAGGCCCCGAAGGGCTGCGCTTCCTGACGCGCAGCCGCCTGTTCACCGACGAGGAGGTCGCCGCGCTCGCATGAGCAGCGGCCAACACCGATGCCAGACGCCACCTTCCCACCGAGCTCCGCGTTCCCGCCCTGGAACGAGATCGACGCGCGCGCCCTGCTCGCGCCGCTCGTCGGCACCCCGGGCGCGACCTTGCCGGCGCTGCACGCGCTGCAGGATCGCTACGGCTACGTCCCGCCCGCGGCGATCGCCGTCATCGCGGATGTCTTCAATCTCTCGCGCGCCGAGGTGCACGGCGTCATCAGCTTCTACGACTGGTTCCGCGACACGCCGCCGGGCCGGCACACGCTGCGGATCTGCCGCGCCGAAGCCTGCCAGGCGATGGGTGCGAACGCCCTGGTCGCGCATGCGCGCGAGCGGCTGGGCGTCGACTTCCACGCGACCACGGCCGACGGCGCGCTGTCGCTGGAGCCCGTGTTCTGTCTCGGCAACTGCGCCTGCGCGCCGTCGGTGATGCTCGACGGGCAGCTCCACGGCCGCATGAGCCCCGCGCGTCTCGACGCGCTGCTCGCCGCGGAGACCGGCACATGATCACCGTCTACGTCCCGCGCGACGCCAGCGCCCGCGCCGTCGGCGCCGATGCGGTCGCCGCCGCGATCGCGCGCGAGGCCGCGGCGCGCGGTGCCGAGGTGAAGCTCGTCCGCAACGGCTCCTGGGGACTCTTCTGGCTCGAGCCCCTGGTCGAAGTCGCGGTCGGCGGCAGGCGCATCGCTTACGGCCCGATCGAGGCCGCCGAAGTGCGCGGTCTCTTCGACGCCGATTTCCTGCACGGCGGCGCGCATCCGCGGCGCCTCGGGCCGACGCAGGACATCGAATATCTCAAGGCGCAGGAGCGCCTGACCTTCGCGCGCGTCGGCGCGATCGATCCGCTGTCGCTCGCCGACTACCGCGCCCATGAAGGCTATGTCGGGCTGGCGCGGGCGCTGGAGCGGGGCCCGGCCGATCTGGTCGAGACAGTCACGCAGTCGGGCCTGCGCGGCCGCGGCGGCGCGGCCTTCCCGACCGGCATCAAGTGGCGCACCGTGCTCGACACGGCGGCGCCGCAGAAGTACATCGTCTGCAACGCCGACGAAGGCGATTCGGGCACCTTCTCCGATCGCATGATCATGGAGGGCGATCCCTACACGCTGATCGAGGGCATGACGATCGCCGGCCTCGCGGTCGGCGCGACGCGCGGCTACATCTACCTGCGCATCGAATATCCGGATGCCTGGCGAGTGCTGAACGAGGCGATCCGGCTCGCCTACGAGGCCGGCCTGCTCGGCGCGGATTTGATGGGCAGCGGCCGCCGCTTCGACCTCGAAGTGCGGCGCGGCGCCGGCGCCTACATCTGCGGCGAGGAGACCTCGCTGCTCGAGAGCCTGGAAGGCAAGCGCGGCGAGATCCGCTTCAAGCCGCCGCTGCCGGCGGTGAAGGGCCTGTTCGACATGCCGACGGTGATCAACAACGTGATCTCGCTCGCGACCGTGCCGATCATTCTCGCCCGCGGCGCCGAGTATTACCGCGACTTCGGCATGGGGCGCTCGCGCGGCACCTTGCCGCTGCAGCTCGCCGGCAATCTCGCGCGCGGCGGCCTCGTGGAGAAAGCCTTCGGCGTGTCGCTGCAAGCGTTGCTGTACGACTACGGCGGCGGCAGCGCGAGCGGCCGGCCGCTGAAGGGCGCGCAGGTCGGCGGCCCGCTCGGCGCCTGGATGCCGCCCGCGCAGTTCGGCACCAAGATCGACTACGAGGCCTTCGCGGCGGTCGGCGCGATGCTCGGCCACGGCGGCATCGTCGCGGTCGACGACACCGCGGACATGGCGGACTACGCGCGCTACGCAATGGAATTCTGCGCGATCGAGTCCTGCGGCAAGTGCACGCCCTGCCGCATCGGCTCGACGCGCGGCGTCGAGGTCATCGATCGCCTGCGCGCCGGCAAGACGCGCGAGCGCGACCTCGCGCTGCTGAACGATCTCTGCGAAACCATGCAGCACGGCTCGCTGTGCGCCCTCGGCGGCTTGACGCCGCTGCCGGTGCAGAGCGCGCTCAAACATTATCCGGAGGACTTCGGTCTTCGAGCTTAAACGGTCTTGCGAAGAGCGCCTGATGTGGCTGGAGGCGCTACAAGCGAGCACTGACGCCCCCTCATGCGAGGACTACGCCGATGTTGTCTATCACTGATCGCGATCTCGGTACGCCAGCCCGTACCACCGAAGAAACCGTCACGCTGGCGATCGACGGTCGCAGCGTCACCGTGCCGGCCGGCACCTCGGTGCTGCGCGCCGCGGCCGAGGCCGGCATCAACATCCCGAAGCTGTGCGCGACCGAGATGCTCGAGCCCTTCGGCTCCTGCCGGCTGTGTCTCGTCGAAGTCGACGGCATGCGCGGTTATCCGGCCTCGTGCACCACGCCGGTCGCCGCCGGCATGGACGTGCGCACGCAGACTCCGGCGCTCGCCAAGCTCCGCCGCAACACGATGGAGCTCTACATCTCCGATCATCCGCTCGACTGCCTGACCTGCCCGGCCAACGGTCACTGCGAGCTGCAGGACATGGCGGGCGCAGTGGGCCTGCGCGAAGTGCGCTACGGCCACGACGGCGAGAACCACTGTTCACTGCCCAAGGACGAGAGCAATCCCTATTTCACCTTCGACAGCAGCAAGTGCATCGTCTGCTCGCGCTGCGTGCGCGCCTGCGACGAAGTCCAGGGCACGTTCGCGCTGACGATCGCCGGCCGCGGCTTCGACTCGCGCGTCGCGGCCAGCGAAGGCGTGCCGTTCATGGACTCCGAATGCGTGTCCTGCGGCGCCTGCGTCCAGGCCTGCCCGACCGCGACGCTGACCGAGAAATCGATCATCGAGCTGGGCCAGGCCGAGCACACCGTGACGACGACCTGCGCCTACTGCGGCGTCGGCTGCTCGTTCAAGGCGGAGATGAAGGGCGAGCAGGTCGTGCGCATGGTGCCGAACCTCGACGGCCATGCGAACCACGGCCATTCCTGCGTCAAGGGCCGCTTTGCCTTCGGCTATGCGACGCATCCGGATCGGCTCACGAAGCCGATGATCCGCAAATCGATCCGCGAGCCCTGGAAGGAAGTGTCGTGGGACGAGGCCATCGCCTACGCCGCCGCGGAGCTCAAGCGCGTGGCCGCGGCCTACGGCAAGGACGCGGTCGGCGGCATCACCTCTTCGCGCTGCACCAACGAGGAGACCTATCTGGTGCAGAAGCTGGTCCGCGCCGCGCTCGGCACCAACAACGTCGACACCTGCGCGCGCGTCTGTCATTCGCCGACGGGCTACGGCCTGAAGCAGACGCTCGGCGAATCCGCCGGCACGCAGGCCTTCGATTCGGTGATGCAGGCCGACGTCATCTTCGTCATCGGCGCGAACCCGACCGACGGCCACCCCGTGTTCGCCTCGCGCATCAAGCAGCGCCTGCGCGCGGGCGCCAAGCTGATCGTCGCCGATCCGCGCAGCATCGGCCTCGTGCGCGCGCCGCACATCGCCGCCGACGTGCATCTGAAGCTGCGGCCCGGCACCAACGTCGCGCTGATCAATTCGCTCGCGCACGTGGTCGTCACCGAGGGTCTCGTCGACGAGGCGTTCGTCGCCCAGCGCTGCGAGGCGGACAGCTTCGCGCGCTGGCGCGAGTTCATCGCCGATCCCGCGCACGCGCCGGAGGCGACCGAGGCGATCACCGGCGTGCCGGCCGCAGAGCTGCGTAAAGCCGCGCGGCTCTACGCGACCGGCGGCAAGGCCGCGATCTACTACGGCCTCGGCGTCACGGAGCACAGCCAGGGCTCGACGATGGTGATCGGCATCGCCAACCTCGCGATGGCGACCGGCAACCTCGGCCGCGAAGGCGTCGGCGTGAACCCGCTGCGCGGGCAGAACAATGTGCAGGGATCCTGCGACATGGGCTCCTTCCCGCACGAGCTGCCGGGCTACCGCCACATCGCGGACGCGGCGACGCGCGCGCAGTTCGAGTCCGCGTGGCAGGCGACGCTGGACCCCGAGCCGGGACTGCGCATCCCGAACATGTTCGAAGCCGCGCTGGAAGGCGAGTTCAAGGCGCTGTACGTGCAGGGCGAGGACATCGTGCAGTCCGATCCGAACACACAGCACGTGGCGGCCGCGCTCGAGGCGATGGAATGCATCATCATTCAGGACATCTTCTTGAACGAAACCGCGAAGTTCGCGCACGTCTTCCTGCCGGGCTCGTCCTTCCTCGAGAAGGACGGCACGTTCACCAACTCGGAGCGGCGCATCTCGCGCGTGCGCAAGGTGATGCGTCCGCTCGGCGGCAAGGCCGACTGGGAAATCACCTGCATGCTGTCGGAAGCGCTGGGCTATCCGATGCGCTACGGGCATCCGTCCGAGATCATGGACGAGATCGCGCGGCTGACGCCGACCTTCGCCGGCGTCAGCTACGAGAAGCTCGAGCGGCTGGGCAGCATCCAGTGGCCGTGCAACGACGCGCAGCCGGACGGCACGCCGACGATGCACGTCGAGGAGTTCGTGCGCGGCAAGGGCCGCTTCCTGCTGACGGGCTACGTGCCGACCCGCGAGCGCACTTCGCGCACCTATCCGCTGCTGCTGACGACGGGGCGCATCCTCACGCAGTACAACGTCGGCGCGCAGACGCGCCGCACGCCGAACTCGCTGTGGTACGCCGAGGATCGCCTCGAGATCCATCCGCACGACGCCGACACGCGCGGTATCCGCGACGGCGACTGGGTCGGGATCGCGAGCCGCGTCGGCGAGACGGTGCTGCGCGCGAAGGTCACCGAGCGCGTGCAGCCGGGCGTCGTCTACACGACCTTCCACTTCCCCGAGTCCGGCGCGAACGTCGTCACCACCGAGCAGTCGGACTGGGCGACGAACTGCCCCGAGTACAAGGTGACGGCCGTGCAGGTGATCAAGGTGTCGCAGCCCTCGGACTGGCAGCAGCGTCACCGTCGCTTCAGCGAGGAGCAGGCGCGCCTGCTCGCCTCGCGCCGCCACGCGGACAGCACCTCGTGAGCACGCCGCGCGTGCACAAGCCCGCGCGGCTCGCCGGCACCACGCGGCGTGCGATGCGCCGCCTCGGCGAGCCGGCGCTCGACGCCCTGCCCTATGCCCGCGACGCGCCGGCGACGGCGGAAACCCTGGCCGAGGAAGTGCCGATCGCCTTCGTCTACAACGGCGAGGCGCACGCGGTGATGCTCGCCACGCCCTGCGATCTCGAGGACTTCGCGCGCGGCTTCACGCTGACGCAGGGCATCGTCGCCGCGGCGGCCGAGATCGAGGCGATCGAGATCCGGCCGGAGCTCGCCGGGATCGAATGCGCGATCCGGATCCCGGCGGCGCGGGCGGCGGCGCTGGCGCCGGACGCCCGCCGCCTGCCCGGCGTCAGCGCCTGCGGCTTGTGCGGCATCCGCACGCTCGAGGACGCCGTGCAGTGGCCGGGCGCCGTCGACTCGAGCGTGAGGGTGAGCGGCCGTGCGCTGCACCTCGCGCTCGCCGGCCTGCGCGCGCGCCAGCCGATGTTCCTCGCCACCGGCGCGACGCACGCCGCGGGCTTCGCGAACGAGGCCGGCGAGGTGCTGTGCGTGCGCGAGGACGTCGGCCGTCACAACGCGCTCGACAAGCTGGTCGGCGCGCTCGTCGCCGCCGGCCTCGATCCCCGTCGCGGCTTTGTCGTCCTCACCAGCCGCGCGAGCGTCGAGATGGTGCAGAAGGCGGCGCGCGCCGGGATCGGCCTGCTCGCGGCCGTGTCGGCGCCTACGGCACTGGCCGTCACCCTGGCCGACAGCGCGGGCCTGACTCTGTTAGGCTTCGTCCGCGACGGCCGGCACACCGTCTACACGCATCCGGAGCGGGTCGTCGACGATGCTCGTGCGATTCCGCATCGCGCTCAGGAGCCGCGGCGTGAACATTGAACGACTGGTCGAGATGGCGAACGACATCGGCGCCTATTTCGAAGTGGAGCGCGACGAGAGTGTCGCCGTCCCCGGCATTCGCACGCACATCCAGCGCTTCTGGGAGCCGCGGATGCGGCGCAAGCTGATCGAATACGTCGCACGCCACGGCGCAGAGGAGCTGACGCCGCGCGTGCGCGCCGCGGTGGCGGGCCTGACCCTGCCCGCGCGCCGCGAGTCCGCGGGGACGCCCGCGGACTGAATGGGGTCGACGAGAACGAGTTCGCACAGGCCGTGCCCACGGCCGCCCGCCCGGAGACCGGGGGGTTACAACCAGAGGAGAAGAGGATGAACGCACCAACTGGCAAGCTCGCCTCGGTCGAGCAGTACCTGAAACAGTCGCGCAAGATGCTGATTGGCGGCAAATGGGTCGAGGCTCAGTCCGGCAAGACCTTCGACGTCTTCAACCCGGCCACGGGCAAGGTGCTCGCGAAGGTCGCCGAGGGTGACAAGGCCGACATCGATCTGGCCGTGAAAGCGGCGCGCAGCGCCTTCCCGGCCTGGGCCAAGCTGCCGCCGGCCGCGCGTTCGATGATCCTGTGGAAGATCGCCGAGCTGATCGACAAGAACGCCGAAGAGCTCGCCCTGCTCGAAACCCTCGACAACGGCAAGCCGCTCGCCGAAGCGAAGGCCGTCGACGTCGCGCTCGCCGCGCAGACCTTCCGCTACTACGCGGGCTGGTGCGACAAGCTCGAAGGCTCGACCACGCAGACCAATCTGCCGAACATGCACGCCTACTCGCTGCGCGAGCCGGTCGGCGTGTGCGGCCAGATCGTGCCGTGGAACTTCCCGCTGCTGATGGCTTCGTGGAAAGTCGCGCCCTGCCTCGCGACGGGCAACGTGTCGATCCTGAAGCCCGCCGAGGAAACCCCGCTGACCGCGCTGCGCCTCGCCGAGCTGATGCTCGAGGCCGGCGTGCCGGAAGGCGTGTTCAACGTCGTGCCGGGCTTCGGCCACACCGCGGGCGCCGCGCTGTCCGGCCACGAGGACGTCGACAAGATCGCCTTCACCGGCTCGACCGAAGTCGGCAAGCTGATCGTGCAGGCCGCGTCGGGCAATCTGAAGAAGGTGTCGCTCGAGCTCGGCGGCAAGTCGCCGAACATCGTCTTCGCCGACGCCGATCTCGAGGCCGCCGTCGCCGGCTCGGCAAACGCGATCTTCTGGAACTGCGGCCAGGTCTGCGTCGCCGGCTCGCGTCTCTATGCCGAAAAGAAAGTTTTCGACAAGGTCGTCGAAGGCGTGTCCGAGGTCGCGAAGAAGATCAAGGTCGGCTCCGGCATGGAAGCGGGCACGCAGATGGGCCCGGTGGTGTCGACGACGCAGTTCGAGCGCGTCAGCAAGATGATCGAGTCCGGCATCGCCGAAGGCGCGAAGGTCGCGACCGGCGGCAAGCGCCTGGGCAGCGAAGGCTACTTCATCGAGCCGACGGTGCTCGTCGACGTCAAGGAGAACATGCGCGTCGTGCGTGAAGAGATCTTCGGGCCCGTGCTCGTCGCGCAGCCGATCGACAGCATCGAGGAAGTCGCGCGCGTCGCCAACGACTCGCCCTACGGTCTCGCCGCCAGCGTGTGGACTCGCGACATCAGCAAGGCCCACAAGATGGCCGCCGCGCTGAAGGCCGGTACGGTGTGGATCAACACCCACGGCATGCTCGACACCAACATGCCCTTCGGCGGCTACAAGCAGTCGGGCTGGGGTCGCGAGTACGGCAAGGAGTCGATCGAGCTCTACACCCAGATGAAGTCGGTGTTCGCGCAGCTCTGAGCTGCTTCCGGACCGGCGGCGTCCGTCGCCGGTCCTTTTCCTCCCTCCTGTACGCATGCGCCGAACCGGGGCTGCGTGCCCACGGTCGGCGCGGTTTTGCCACAGAGAACACCGAGAACACAGAGAGAAGTCTGGATGGCGCCATCGATGGCTGCCTTGTAGCCCGGATGAGCGCAGCGAATCCGGGATCCGACATACCCGATTCGCACCATGTCTCGATCATGCTCGCCACTCGCGACACCGCACCGGCTCGAACGCATGAACGCCGGAAACGCAGATCCCGGATTCCGCTTCGCGGCTTCCAGGCTAAACCAAAGGATCCGATTGCGCGCACGAGCCCCAATCCCATTCGCCGCAAAGCCGTTTAGTCTGTGCGCTGTCTTGAAGCCGAGGCGCTCGCATCCGATGCCATTCGTTCTCTCTCGCCGACGTCTGTTGCAAACGCTGTGTGCCGCCGTCGTCGCGCCGCAAGGCGCGCGCGCCGCCGCCCCGGCCACGCCCGTGCTCGCCAGCGGTCCTTTCGACTATGCGGCCTTGAAGGGCGCCGCGCGGGCGCTCGCGGCGAAGGACTACGTGCCGCCGGCGCACACGCTGCCGCCGATGCTCGCGGCGCTCGACTATGACCATTACCAGCGCATCCACTACCTGCCCGAGCATGGCCTGTGGCACGGCGAGGGACGCGGCGTCGAGCTGCGCTTCTTTCATCCGGGCTTCCTGTTCCGCGAGCCGGTGCAGCTCGCCGAGATCGTCGACGGCGAGGCACGGCCCATCGTCTACGATCCCGCGCGCTTCGATCTCACGCAGGCGGGCGTCGACGGCAGCAAGCTGCCGCCCTCGCTCGGCTACGCGGGCTTTCGCGTCGTCGATCGCACCAATCCGGAGATCGACATCGCGGCCTTTCTCGGCGCGAGCTATTTCCGCGCCGTCGGCGCCGACAAGCAGTACGGGCTGTCCGCGCGCGGGCTTGCGATCGACACGGGCATGGAACATCCGGAAGAGTTTCCGCGCTATACCCACTTCTGGTTCGAGCGGCCGGCGCCCGGCGCGACGAGTCTGGCGATCTATGCGCTGCTCGATTCGCCGAGCGTGAGCGGCGCATATCGCATCGAGCTCACGCCCGCGGCCCGTCTCATGATGGACATCGACGTCGCACTCTATCCGCGCAAGCCGATCGCGCGGCTCGGCATCGCGCCGCTGACGAGCATGTACCAGACCGGCGAGAACGACCGGCGGGTGGCCACCGATTTCCGCCCCGAGATCCATGACTCCGACGGGCTCGCGATGTGGACCGGCAGCGGCCAGTGGATCTGGCGTCCGCTCGAGAACCCGCGCGCGCTGCGCTTCAACCACTACGCCGATCGCAATCCGCGCGGCTTCGGCCTCCTGCAGCGCGATCGCGACTTCGATCACTACCAGGACGACGGCGTGTTCTATGACCGGCGGCCTAGCGTGTGGGTCGAGCCGAAAAGCGAGTGGGGCGAAGGGGGCGTCGTGCTCGTCGAGCTGTCGACCGCCGACGAGACCTTCGACAACATCGTCGCGTTCTGGCAGCCGAAGGACACGCCGCAGGCGGGCCAGGAGCTGCTCTATGCCTATCGCCTGCACTGGGGGCGGGACACGCCGGTTGCGCCCTCGCTCGCCATCGTCGTCGCCACGCGCACGGGCCTCGGCGGCGTGGTCGGCCGCAAGCGCGAATATTTTTCATGGCGCTTCGCGATCGACTTCGCCGGCGGCCGCCTGCCGCTGCTGCCGCGCGACGCGAAACTCGAGCTCGTCGCGACGACGAGCCGCGGCCGCCTGGAAATTCCTTCGGCGCGCCCGCTGGAGGCCATCAAGGGCTACCGCGCGATCTTCGATCTCGTCCCCGACGACAGCCTCGAACCGATCAACCTCACCGCCGCCCTCGCCGTCGACGGCACGCCGCTGACCGAAACCTGGTTCTACCAGTATTCACCGCCGCCGCTGGATGAACGGCGCTTCTGATTTTTGCGTCCTGTTTTGCCACAGAGAACACCGAGAACACAGAGAAATTCAAAATGGGCGGATGCGCCCATGACTCTACGGTCTCTGCGGGGGCGCGGCATCGATGCAACTGTTTCTCTACTTTTTTCTCTGTGTTCTCGGTGTTCTCTGTGGCAAATCCAAACATCGAACCAGGCGTAGGCGCTAAACCGTGAGCACCGTCGAGCCCGTCGTGCGCCGGGCCGCGAGATCGGCTTGCGCCTGCGCGGCGTCGCGCAGGGGATAAGTCTGGTTGACGGCGATCTTCACCGCGCCGCTGCCGACGACCTCGAAGAGATCCTGCGCGGTCGCGAGCAGATCCGCGCGCTGCGCGGTGTAGCTGAAGAGCGTGGGGCGCGTGATGAACAGCGAGCCCTTCTGCGCGAGCAGGCCGAGATCGAGCGGCGGCACCGGGCCCGAGGACTGGCCGAACAGCACCATGGTGCCGAGCGGCGCGAGGCAGTCGAGCGACTTCATGAAGGTGTCGCGACCGACCGAGTCGTAGACCACGGGCAGCTTGCGGCCGCCGGTGAGCTCCATCACGCGCGCGTGGAAATCTTCGCGCGTATAGACGACCGGATGATCGCAGCCGTGGGCGCGCGCCAGCGCGGCCTTCTCCTCGCTGCTGACGGTGCCGATCACCGTCGCGCCGAGATGCTTCGCCCATTGGCAGGCGATGAGGCCGACGCCGCCGGCGGCCGCATGCACGAGGATCGTGTCGCCCGGCTGCACGCGATAGGTGCGGCGAAGCAGGTACTGTGCGGTCATGCCCTGGAGCATCATCGCCGCGGCCCGATCGTCGTCAATCGACGCCGGCAGCTTTACTGCGCGCTCGGCCGGCATCAGCCGCGCTTCCGCATAGGCGCCCAGCGGCCCGCCCGCATAGGCGACGCGATCGCCGGGCTCCAAGTCCGTCACGTCCGCACCGACCGCCTCGACGACGCCCGCGGCCTCGAAGCCGGGGACGAAGGGCGTAGTCGTCGCATAGAGCCCCGTGCGGTAGTAGATGTCGATGTAGTTCAGGCCCACGCGCGTGTGCCGCACGCGGATTTCGCCGCGCCCCGGCGCGCCGACCTCGACGGCTTCCCAGCGCAGGACTTCGGGTCCGCCGGTTTCATGGATGCGGATGGCGTGCGGCATGCGATGTCTCCTCGAGAACGGAAGCCGATTATAGGCAGCAGCGAAGCTTGCCAGCGCAGGACGGAAGCCCCGATCGCCTCGTCCCGAACGACCAGCGGTGACTTTGCCTTCTCGGCATTCGAACGAGATCGATGGACTTCCACCGCAACGCCCGTACCGAGGCACTGCCCCTTCATTTCCTTCTCCGTGCTCTCCGTGTCCTCCGTGGCTGGATTCATTCGGCGCACGAGCCGGCACGCCGCTCCGGATTCCGCAGCACTTCCGGACTACGTGACGCGAGCGCCGCTCCTCCGATAGGAGGAAGCTCGCGAGGCGGCGGCCCGTTACGCTAGGCGCTGCCATCGACACCTCACAACGATCGTACGAAGGAATGCTGCAATGCCAAAGAAATACACTTTTCTCGCTTTCACCAACCCGACGCCGGGCAAGGAAGACGAGTACAACCAGTGGTACGAGGAACATCATCTGAAGGACGTCATCAACTGCCCGGGCTTCGTCTCCGCGCGGCGTTTCCGTCTCGCCGCCACGCAGTTCGAGTTCAACACGGTGACGCCGGCCTACCGCTACCTCGCGCTCTATGAAATCGAAACCGACGACATCGAATCCTCGCTGAAGGAAATCGTCGCCCGCGCCGGCACCGCGGACATGGTGATGACCGAGGCGATCGACATGAGCACGCTGTTCGCGCCGGTCTACGAGGAAGTGACGCCGCTCATCCTCGCCAAGGACGTCCAGCGCCCGCGGCGCGTGCAGGCCTGAGGGGACGCGCCGCATGAAGGAAACGATCACGCCGGCCGCGCACTACGACGCGGTCGTCATCGGCGCCGGCTTCGCCGGCCTCTACATGCTCCATCGCCTGCGCCAGCTCGGCCTCACGGTGCGCGTCTTCGAGCGCGGCGACGGCGTCGGCGGCACCTGGTACTGGAACCGCTATCCCGGCGCGCGCTGCGACACCGAGAGCATGACCTATTCGTTCTCGTTCTCCGACAAGCTGCAGCAGGAATGGGAGTGGAGCGAACGCTATGCGCCGCAGGCGGAGATACTCGCGTATGCGAATCACGTCGCCGAGCGCTTCGATCTGAAGCGCGACATCCGGTTCGAGACCGGCATCGCGAGCGCGCACTACGATGAAGCCGCGGGCCGCTGGCTCGTCACGGACGAGCGCGGCAATACCGTGTCCGCCCGCTTTCTCGTCTCCGCCGTCGGCTGCCTGTCCGCCGCCGCGCTGCCCGAGTATCCGGGGCTCGCGGACTTCCGCGGCGAGTGGTACCACACGGGCCGCTGGCCGCACGAGCCCGTGTCCTTCACCGGCAAGCGCGTCGGCATCGTCGGCACCGGCTCCTCCGGCGTGCAGTCGACGATCGCGATCGCGCCGCAGGCACAGCACCTCACCGTGTTCCAGCGCACGCCGAACTACAGCATCCCGGCGTGGAACGGCCCGCTCGATCCGGAGGCCACCCGCGAGCTGAAGGCGAACTACGCCGAGTGGCGGGCGCGTTCGCGCTACGCGCAGATCGGCATTCCCTTCGACAGCAACGGCCAGTCGGCGAAGTCCGTGCCGCCGGACCAGCGCGAGCGTGAATACGAGGCGGCCTGGGCCGAGGGCGGCTTCAACTTCGTGATGGCCTATCCCGACCTCCTGACCGATCTCGAATCGAACCGGACGGCCGCCGAGTTCGTCGCGCGCAAGATTCGCGAGAAAGTGCGGGATCCGAAGATCGCGGAGCTTCTGATCCCGACCGATCATCCGCTGGGCACCAAGCGCCTGTGCGTGGACACCGGCTACTACGAGACCTTCAACCGCGACAACGTGACGCTGGTCGACATCCGCAGCGCGCCGATCGAGCGCATCACGCCGACCGGCATCCGCACCGCGGACGCGGACTACGCGCTGGACACGATCGTCTTCGCGACGGGCTTCGACGCGATCACGGGCCCGCTGATGAAGCTCGACGTCCGCGGCCGCGGCGGCCTGGCCTTACGCGAGAAGTGGGCGGACGGTCCGCGCACCTATCTCGGCCTCGCGAGCGCCGGCTTTCCGAACTTCTTCATGATCACGGGGCCGGGCAGCCCGAGCGTGCTGAGCAATATGCTGATGTCGATCGAGCAGCACGTCGACTTCATGGCCGACTGCATCGCGATGATGCAGTCGCGCGGCATTGCCACCATCGAGCCCAGTGCGGGGGCCGAGGAGCGCTGGGGGCGCACGGTCCACGAGGTCGGTCATACGACGCTCTATCCGCAGGCGCAGTCCTGGTACACGGGCGCCAACATCCCCGGCAAACCGCGGCTGTTCACGCCCTATGCCGGCGGCGTCGGCACCTATCGCCGGATCTGCGAAGAGGTCGTCGCCAAAGGCTACGAGGGCTTCGTGCTGCAGCCCGCCTGAGCGCGGTGGGCGAGCGAGTCTGCCGCTCGCTCGCCCTTTCTCGCTCAATGCACGGGCGCGGGCGCGTAGCGCTCGAACAGGATGTTGTTCTCGAGATGGATGTGCGTGATGAGATCGTCGCGGAAGGCGCGCAGGCCGGTGTAGAGCGCGGTCCAGGTGTTGCAGGCGTCGGCCGGCAGCACCAGATCGTGCGCCAGCTCCTGCAGATGGCGCAGCGCCGCGCCGTGTTCGTCGTGCTCGCCGCGCATCACGCCGATCGGCATGCCGACCATCGCGCCCTGGCCGTTGACGATCATCGGGAACAGCACCATCTCTTCCTTGCGCATGTGGCTGTCGAGCTCCTGCGCCATCGCCGTCAGGTGATCGGCGAGGCCGTGCGGGCAGTCCTCGCGATCGCCGTGCACCTGTTCCACCCGGCGCGCCAGACGGATCAGCTCGGGGAGCTGCTCGCGATGCACCTCGTGGAAACGCGTGAGCAGATGGTCGACCAGCGCGCGGTCCTCGACCTCGCTCCAGTCCGGCGCATCGCCGGTCAGGCCGCGCGCCGTGAGCGCCTGCAGCTCGGCGGCAATGGCGGCGGGATCGAGGCCGGCGGCGGCCGCCGCGGTGCGCAACGTGCGATTGCCGGCACAGCAGAAATCGAAGCGGTGGGCGTCGAAAACGCGCGTGGCGCCCGGTATCGAGCGGGCTAGCTGGCCCAGCGACTGGTCGATCAAATCCATGACTTCTCCTTGGTGAACGGGATGGGACGGACGGCACATGGTCGCGGTCCTCAGTGCGAGCGGCGTGCCACAAAAATTTCTTCGGCTGCTCAGGCGCTTGAAAAATGATCGGGTAAAAGCGACCCGGCCGAGGTAGGGTATCGTTCACCCGATACGGTGTTTTCGACCATGGACGCGATCCACCGCCTGCTGGCGACCGATCTGGTCGCCGATCTGCCGGCCGCCGTGCGCCTGCAACGTCTGGTCGCGAGCCTGCGCGCACACTTCGACTGCGGCGCGGTGGCCCTGCTGCGCCTGGATCAAGACCACCTGCGGCCGCTCGCGGTCGACGGCCTGACCGGCGACGCGCTGGGCCGCCGCTTCGCCGTCAAGGATCATCCGCGGCTGGCGACGATCCTCGCCCGCCGCGGCGTGACCTGCTTCCACCACGACAGCAGCCTGCCCGATCCCTACGACGGCCTGGTCGAAGGCCATGCCGGCAAGTCGCTGCCCGTGCACGACTGCATGGGCATGGCGCTCGAGCTCGAGGGCGAACGCTGGGGCGTCGTCACGCTCGACGCGCTGGACGTCGGCCGCTTCGACGCCGAGGCCCAGCGCGAGCTCGCGGCGCTCGCCTGCACCATCGAGGCGGCCGTGCGCATCACGCGCATGGAAGCCGAGATACGCGCGCTGCGCAGCGCGGGGGGAGGGGCTGGCGCCGTCTCCGTCGCGGCGCGCGGCGAAGACGGCGACATCGTCGGCCAGAGCGAGCTGATCGTGCATCTGCTGCACGAGCTGCAGGTCGTCGCCGACTCCGAGCTGCCGGCGCTGCTGCTCGGCGAAACCGGCGTCGGCAAGGAGCTCTTCGCGCGGCGGCTGCATCAGCTCTCGCGCCGCGCCGCGAAGCCGCTGGTGCACGTCAATTGCGCCGCGCTGCCCGAATCGCTGGCCGAGTCCGAGCTGTTCGGCCACGCCAGGGGCGCCTTTTCCGGCGCGGTCAGCGATCGACCGGGACGCTTCGAAGCCGCGGACGGCGGCACGCTGTTCCTCGACGAGGTCGGCGAGCTGCCGCTCGCGATCCAGGCCAAGCTGCTGCGCACGCTGCAGAACGGCGAGATCCAGCGCCTCGGCGCCGATCAGCCGCGACGCGTCGACGTGCGCGTGATCGCGGCGACCAATCGCCAGTTGCGCGATCTCGTGCGCGAAGGCGCTTTCCGCGCCGATCTCTACCACCGACTTTCCGTCTATCCGATCCCGATCCCGCCGCTGCGCGAGCGCGGCAACGACGTGCTGCTGCTCGCAGGCCGTTTCCTCGAGCTGAACCGCGCGCGGCTCGGCCTGCGCAGCCTGCGGCTGTCGAGCGCGGCGGAGAGCGCGCTGCGCCGCTATCGCTGGCCCGGCAACGTGCGCGAGCTCGAACACGTGCTGAGCCGCGCGGCGCTGAAGGCCGTCAGCCGCGGCGCGGATCGCCGCGACATCGTGACGCTGGAAGCGGACATGCTCGATCTCGACGCCGAAGCCACGGCCGTGAGCCACGGCGCGCCGCCGGCGCGCGGTGCCGTCAGCGCGGCCGCGATCGCGCCGCTGCAGGAAATCGTCGCGGCCAGCCAGCGCGAGGCGATACGCCAGGCGCTGCTGCTCCATCGGCACAACTGGGCCGCCGCCGCCCGCGCGCTCGCCGTCGATCCGAGCAATCTGCACAAACTGGCGCGGCGCCTGGGCCTCAAATAGCGGCCAAGTCAGCGCGGCCGGCCGTAGCCCGGGTGCAGCGTAGCGGAACCCGGGATCTTCTGCGGGCCCCGCACGCCGATCCCGGGTTACGAAAGACCGAGCCGGCTCACGGCCGTTGCAGGGCTTCGAGATCGCGCTGCTCGTAGGCGCGGTGCGCGCAGCGCGTGTCGAAGGCGTCGCGCGCGGTGTTCAGCGCGGCGATGTCGGCGTTGATGGCCGGCAGCTTGGCGTTGAAGGCTTCGGCCTTCGCCTGGTGCTCGTCGATCAGCGCGTTGTAGGCGGCGACGGCCGCGGCGTCGGTGTCGTCGAGCGTCGTCTTCTCCGACTCGATCCGCGCTTCCAATGCCTTGAGCGCCGCGAGCTCGGCGTTCAGCGCCGTCCGCCGCGCCGTGAGCGCTTCGTGCGTCGCATGCAGCCGGCGCTCGTCGGCGAGGCAGGCGGCGAGCTCCTCGCGCGTCATCGGCGGCACATCGTCCGCGGCGGCCGCCGCGGCGGCGAGGACGGCGAGACAACAGGCACTCCATCGACGCCTCATTCGCGATACTGTCCCCAGCGTCCCCACGCGGTCACCTCTTCGACCGGCAGCCGCTTCGCGGGCTTCAGATCCCCGCCCGTGAGCCACGCGACCGGCAGCAGCGCCGCCTGCGTGTAGTGCGGCGGAATGCCGAGCAGCTCCGCCACTTCTTTCTCGTACTGCAGATGCAGCGTGGTCCACGCCGAAGCGAGGCGTCGCGAACGCAGCGCGAGCATCAGCGACCAGGTCGCGGGCAGGATCGAGCCCCACATCGAGGCCTGCACGAAGACGTCCTCGTGCTCGAAACGGCCTTCGATGCACGGAACGATCATCACCGGCACGCGCTGGAGCTGCTCCATCAGATAGCCGCCGGAGCGAATCACCGCCTCGCGCTGCTGCTGGCGCAGATCGTCGGTCGCATATTCGCGCATCATCGTCACGCCGGTGCGCGACAGGCCGGTCCTGCCCTCGACGTAGGCGGCTGCGCCGAGCCGATAGTAGTCGGCGATCTTCGCCTTGTCGGCCGCGTCCGTGACGATCACGAAGCGCCAGGTCTGGGTGTTTGCGCCGGTCGGCGCCTGCAGGGCGATCTGCAGCGCCTCTTCGATCAGCTCGGGCGGCACGGGGCGGTCGAGATCCAGGCGCTGGCGCACGCTGCGCGTCGTCGTCAGCACGTGATCCACGCTCGCCAGATCGAGATCCATCACGGTGTCCTTGCTCATGCGGGTACTCCGGGTCTTAAGGGAAGGTCAGGCGCGCGCGCGGCGCGGGATCGTGGGAAGGTCGGCGATGAAGCGCGCCATGGCGTGGAAGCGCGGGGCCTCAGAGCTCGAGCTTGGGCCGCACCCAGGCCGCGAGCTTCGCGATCGCCGCGTCCGCTTCCGGCGCCTTGCCGGCCATGAAGTGCCAGACGTGCTGCATCTCCGGCCAGATCTCGCACTCGACCTCGACGCCGGCCTGCTTCGCGCGCTCGGCGACGCGCGTCGCGTCGTCCATGATCGTCTCGAAGCCGCCGACCTGGATGTACAGCGGCGGATAGCCCGTGAAATCCGCGTGCAGCGGATTGGCGAGCGGATCCCTGGGCGACGCGCTGCCGAGGAAGATCTGCGACATGTTCAGCGACAGCTCGCGCGAGATCAGGCGATCGACTTTCGCGTTCTTCTCGAAGCTCGGCGCCGTCGCCTCCATGTCGTACCACGGCGAGAGCGGCATCACGGCCGCCGGCAGCGGCAGGCCCTTGGCCTTGGCGGCGAGCACGACCGTCGTGCACAGATTGCCGCCGGCCGAGTCGCCGATGGTCGCGATGTGGTTCGGCTTGATACCGCGATTCAGCAGCCACTCGTAGACCTTCAGGCATTCGTCGACCTGCGAGGGATGCTGGTGCTCGGGCGCGCGCGCATAGTCGACGATCAGCGCCTGGCAGCCGACGGCCTTCGCGACGTGCGCGAAAAGCTTGCGATGCGAGAAGCGCGAGCCCGTGACGCAGCCGCCACCGTGCAGCGCGAGCAGCACGCGATCCTCGCGACAGCCGTGCGGCACGGCCCACAGGCAGGGCGTGCCCGCGGCATCGACGTCGAAGTAGTCGACGCCGCCCGGATCGCGCGCGAGATCGCCGCACTGCTCGAGCAGATCGCGCAGCTCCTCGATCGACATCTGCGGATTGGCGTTGATGGCCGCGATGAAGCTGTCGAACAGGCGATCGATCGCGGCGGCTTGCGGGCTGGCCATGGTACTGCTCCGGCTTGGCGGTGGAGACGGGACTATAGCGAGCGCGGTGGGACGGGTCGAATCCGGCAAGCCGCGTGTTGCGACGCATAGCGAGTAGCCCGGATTCCGCCGCGCCTTCCGAACCACGAATCGACCTTCCCATCTTCGTAGCCCGGGTGGAGTGCGCAGCGCGTAACCCGGGACCGGGCGTGTGAGCTCGCGGAGATCCCGGGTGCCGCTGCACTCCACCTGATGGGCTACGAAACGCCCTTCCCATCTTCGTAGCCCGGGTGGAGCGCGCAGCGCGTAACCCGGGATCGGCGTGTGAGCTCGCGGAGGTCCCGGGTTCCGCTACGCTCCACCTGATGGGCTACGAAACGCCCTTCCCATCTTCGTAGCCCGGGTGGAGCGCGCAGCGCGTAACCCGGGATCGGCGTGCGAGCTCGCGGAAATCCCGGGTTCCGCTACGCTCCACCCGGGCTACGAAATGCCCTTTCAATCTTCGTAGCGCGTAATCCTGGTGAAAACACCCGCGGATTCGGCTCAATGCGCCTGGCCGCGCAGCTTCTTCACGCCGCTCACGATCGCGACGAGCAGCACCCCGGCGGCGACGCCGAGCAGGCCGTCGAGCAGCATCGGCGTCAGCGCTTCGGCGAGATTGCCGAGCGCGGGTAGGTGGCCCGAGGCGTCCGCGGAGCGCTCGATGAAGCCGTGCATGAAGGGCAGGCCGTGCGCGAGGATGCCGCCGCCGACGAGGAACATCGCCGCGGTGCCGAGCACCGACAGCGACTTCATCATCCACGGCGCGGCGCCGAGGATGCCGCGGCCTAGCGTCCGCGCGAAGGCGCCGGCCCGCCGGCTCAGCCACAGGCCCGCGTCGTCGAGCTTGACGATGCCGGCGACGAGCCCGTAGACGCCGATCGTCATCAGGACGGCGATGCCGGTCAGCACCCCGACCTGCGTCGGGAACTCGGCCGCGGCCACGGTACCGAGCGTGATGGCGATGATCTCGGCAGACAGGATGAAGTCCGTGCGCACCGCGCCCTGGATACGTTCGCGCTCGAAGGCCACGAGATCGACCGCGCGGTTCACCAGCGCCTCCGTCAGCGCCGCATGGCGCGCCTCGTCCTCCTCGGCGGCGCCGTGCAGAAACTTGTGCACGAGCTTTTCCGCGCCCTCGAAGCACAGAAAGGCGCCGCCGACCATCAACAGCGGCAGTACCGCCCAGGGGATGAACGCGCTGATCGCGAGCGCCGCCGGGACGAGGATCGCCTTGTTGCGCAGCGAGCCCAGCGCCACGGCCCATACCACCGGCAGCTCGCGCTCGGCGGCGAGGCCCGTGACCTGCTGCGCATTGAGCGCGAGATCGTCGCCGAGCACGCCGGCGGTCTTCTTGGTCGCGAGCTTGGTGAGGACGGAGATGTCATCGAGCAGGGTCGCGATGTCGTCGATGAGCGCGAGCAGGCTGGAACCGGCCAAGATGAGGACTCCGCGTCGGAACGATCGGGCCGGCGGCGGCTGGCGTCGCCGCCTCGGGGGCGTCATGGTATGCGGGCGCCGCGGCCGGTGGAATGGCCGAACGCGTCTGGCTCGAATATCGTCCCCGGCATCCTCCGGCGAACCGAATGGATCGTCCGCGACGCTTTCCCGAAACTTCCGGTCGACACGGCTGTCCCGGCCTCGCGGCGAGGCGTCGCCGTCCGCCCGCCGCCGGAGCACGCACGATGCCCGACGGCGACGCTTGCAGCGCTGCCCATGCACGGCGCGCGCACGAGCTCTGCGCGCCCACCGGGTCTTCGACAGTCGGCCGGTAGCGATCCTCGAAGGACTGCTGCTCGCCCCGGGAACGGTATTCTTCGCCCTGAGCGAGACCGAGCAATAGATGCGGCTGCGCCGCCGCGCCGGCCCACCGGGCTGTAGGCCTCGCGGCCGGCCCCGAGCCAACAGGAGATTCCCCATGCCTCATACCCTCTTGCTCGCCACGGATCTCGGTCATCGCTCCGACCGCGCCCTCGATCGCGCGGCCGCCCTCGCCCGTGCGTGGCGGGCTCGCCTGCTGGTCGTCCACGCCCTGAAAGCGCCGGGCTCGCCCGAGGACGCGCCGTCGTGGCGGCGCATCGGCGATCCGGTGGCCCTGGCGCGGCGGCGCATCCATCGCGATCTCGGGGTTACGGACGATCTCGCCCTGGAAGTGATCGTCGAGCGCGGCGATCCCGGCAGCGTGATCGCCGCGCTCGCGGCGCGCCACCAGGTCGATCTGATCCTCAGCGGCGTCGCGCGCGACGAGACGCTGGGCCGCCTGCTGCTCGGCTCCACGGTGGAGGCGCTCTTGAAGCAGCTCCCGGCGCCGTTGCTGGTCGTGAAGCGCCGTCCGCACGGCGACTATCGTCACCTCGTCGTCGCCAGCGACTTCACGCCCGGCTCGAAGCTGGCGGGCGATACCGCGCTCGCGTGGTGGCCGAATGCGCAGGTCGATCTCTTCCACGCCTTCGCCCTGCCCTTCGAAGGCCTGCTGCAGGACAAGCGGCCCACGATCGAACGGGCGCGGCAGCGCGCCGCCGAGGAGTGCCAGCGTTTCGCGGCCGAGAGCACGGGCGGCCGCTATGCGACGACCTACTGCGAGCACGGCGAGCCGGCGGCGCTGCTCGGCGATCTCGTGGAGGCGCGCGACGTGGATCTCGTCATCGTCGGCACGGAGGGACGCAAGGGGCTCGCCGGCATGGTGCTCGGCAGCGTGGCGCAGCGCGTGCTCGATCGCGTGCCGGTCGACGTGCTCGTCGTGCCGCGCGCGGGGAGCTGAGCCATCGAGGCCGCCGTTCTCCACGGCGTACTGGGGCTGTTCGCGGGACTGGCGCTGGTCGGCGTCGGCGCCGAGCTGCTCATCCGCAGCGCCTCGCGTCTCGCCGCCTCGCTAGGCGTGTCGCCGATGATGCTCGGCCTGACGGTGATCGCGATCGGCACGAGCATGCCCGAGCTCGCGGTCGGCATCACGGCTGCGAGTCAGGGCAGCGGCTCGCTCGCGGTCGGCAACATCGCGGGCACGAACGTGTTCAACATCCTGTTCATCCTCGGCCTGAGCGCGCTGCTCAAGCCGCTGTCGCTGCAGCTACGGGTGCTGCGTCTGGATCTGCCGGTGATGCTCTGCGCGGCGGTGGCGATGGGCGCCCTCGCCTGGGACGGCGAGCTCGATCGCCTGGATGGCGCGCTCTTGTTCTGCACGGCGATTCTGTACACGACGGCGCTGATCCGCGTCGCGCGCCGCGAGAATCATGCGGTGAGGCGCGAGTTCCGCGAGCTCTACGGCGTGCCGCGTGCGCCCGACACGGCCTACGTACGCGCGCTGGCGGGGCTCGTGCTCGCCGCCGGCATCGGCTTGACGCTGCTGGGCGCGGACTGGCTGGTCGACGGCGCGGTGTCGATCGCGCGCAGCCTCGAGGTGTCGGAAGCGGTGATCGGCCTGACGATCGTCGCGATCGGAACTTCCGCGCCCGAGCTCGTCACGACCGTGCTGTCGACGCTCAAGGGCGATCGCGACGTCGCGATCGGCAATCTGCTCGGCAGCAGCATCTACAACATCCTCGTGATCCTCGGCCTGACCTGCGTCGCGTCGACGCGCACGCTGAGGATCGAACGCGAGCTGCTCGTCGTCGACATCCCGATGATGGCGGGCGTCGCGCTGCTGTGCGTGCCCGTGTTCGTCACCGGCAGGGCCGTGTCGCGGCCGGAGGGCGCGCTGTTCCTCGCGATCTACTTCGCCTATCTCGCGCTGCTGATCGGCATGCGCGCCTGAGCCGCTCGCCGCGGCCTCAGGTCGCGGGCAGCGTCACCGGCGAGACGAAACCTTCGGGCTTCACGGCCAGCACCGAGCAGTGGAGTTGCTCGAGCACCGCTTCTGCCGTATTGCCGATGAACAGCCCCGCGATACCGGTCCGCGCCACCGTGCCCATCACCACGAGATCCGCGCCGAGCTGCTGCGCGGCCTTCGGAATCTGCGTGGCGGGCGCGCCGCGCTGCAGGTGGAAATCCGGGGCGAGGTACTCGAAGGCCTCCTTGCCGAGCTGCGCGCGCAAATGCGCTTCCACCGCCTTCATCCCGCGCTCGTGCAGCTCGCGCTCGTGCTGCACGTAGCTCGCCGCTTCGATGTCGGGGTTCGTACTCCAGCTACGCACGGCCTGCTCGAGCGCGGCGTCCCATACGTGCAGCACGTGCAAATCCGCGGGATCGGACAGCGCCAGCGCGCTCGCGAGATGGAGGATCTGCCGATTGAGATCGCCGACGTCCGCGCCCGCCGCCTCCTCGGCGATGTCGACGGCAGCGAGGATCGACTCGTAGTTCGCTTTTTCCTCCGGGTGGGTCAGCCACACCGGACACGGGCATTTGCGCAGCAGATGCATGTCGTCGCTGCCGAACAGCCGCTCGAGAAAAGAAGGCTGTTCGGCCGTCTTGATCACGAGATCGAAGCGCCGCGCCAGCACCGCCCGGATCACTTCCAGAAACGCCGTGCCGACCAGCACCTCGTGCTCGATTTCGACGCCGCCGCCGTACTCCGCGGTCATCGCGGCGAGCGCGGTGCGCACGCGCTCGATCAGTATGGCCTGCTGCTCGGGCCGGCCGACGCGCAGCTCCGGCAGCACCTTGACGACGGTCAGGCGGGCCTGGCTGCTCTCGGCCGCGGTCAGCGCGCGCACGAGCGCCGGGCCGCCCTGCTCGTGCGTGGTCACCACGCAAAGAATGTTCTTGAATCGCTGCATCGCCTTCTCTCCTCGGCCACTGCGTCCGCGCTGCGCGACGCATTCGCTGTGGGGCGCTTCGACCATAACAGCTTTGAATACGAGCACAAACCCGGCGAGGCGGGCAGCGAGCGCGCGGAGGCTTCGAAAAAATCGAGGGAAACTCTGCAACGACGGCGCCCCCGTTTCGTAGCCCGGGTGCAGCGGAGCGGAACCCGGGATCCAGCATGCCCGATACGCAAAGGCTTTCGGCCCTGCCCGGCGCGCACCGATCCCGGGTTACGAACAGCTCGTAGGTTGGGCTGACGAAGGAAGCCCAACGCGGCGCTCCCGTTTCTCGTAGCCCGGGTGCAGCGTAGCGGAACCCGGGATCCGGCATGCCCGATACGCAAAGGCTTTCGGCTCTGCCCGGCGCGCACCGCGCCGAGTCTTCTCGAATGCAGGAGAGGATGGCGGGCGCCGATCCCGGGTTACGCGCTGCGCGCTCCACCCGGGCTACGAAACCGCCGTTCGCGTTTGAAGGACCATGTCTCTTTCATGATTGAGGTAATGCGCGCGCCTCATCACCGTAGCCGACGTAGGTTGGGCTGACGAAGGAAGCCCAACCTACGGTCCTTTAGCTCGGCTCAGGCGAGCTTCAAGAGCTCGACGACGAAGCCGATTAGGCCGCCGAACACGCCGCCCCACACCACCAGCCAGCCGAGATGCTTGCGGATCATGTCCTCGACGATCTCTTTCACCTTCTGCGGCGTGAGCTCGGCGAGGCGATTATCGATGATCTGCTCGACCTGGCGCACGAGACCGGCGCTCAGATCCCCGCCGCCGGCGGCCGCGTCGCCGCTCGCGAGCTCGGCGACCACGCCCTTCAGCTTGTCGATGATCGGCTCCTTCAGCGGCGCGAGCACTTTGCGGCCGCCGAGCATGTTGAGCATGCCGCCCATCGGCGACTCGACGATCGCATCGCTCAGATGCTCGAACACGCGCTCGAAGTCGATTCGCGCGTTGACCGCCTCGGCAGTCGTCGCGCTGTGCTGCGCGAAGAAGCGCTCGATGTGCTCGCGCGAGAAGAACTCCTGCACGATGAGCCGCTTGATCCCGGCCTTGAACTCCTCGAAGCGCAGCGGAATGACGCCCGAGCCGTAGAGCCCGGGCACACGCTCGAACAGCATGTAGATCGCGATCCAGTTCGTCGCCGCGCCGGACAGCGCGAAGGCGCCCGTCGTGGTCACGATCGCGCCGTACTTGGGCAGGAAATAGCCCGCGACCGCCACTCCCAGCGCGACGAGGTTGGTGGCGAGACTCATGTTCATCTTCGGCATCGCATCCCCCGGCATTCGAAGCCGCCTTGTACAGCGAAGCCTCGAACGCTGCCAAGCTTTTCTCCGTAACTTGGAAGAAGCGCGGCGGAATTCGGCTCTGCGCCAGCTCATGCGCCGAATGAATCTAGCCACGGAGGACACAGAGGACACGGAGAAGAAATTCATTGAATCTATGCCCCCGTGAGGCGATCGCGGCCACCGGCATCAGGATCGTAGGTTGGGCTGACGAAGGAAGCCCAACATCAGGCGCCGAACGTTGGGCTTCCTTCGTCAGCCCAACCTACGGGAGCTAGCCACGGAGGACACGGAAAAGAAATTGATTGATCTGCGCCCCCGTAACGCGATCACGGCTACCGGCATCAGCGCGATGGAGACTCCCCATCAATTCCTTTCTTCCCTCCGTGTCCTCCGTGGCTAGATTGAGCGGCCTGTCCGGCGCTACTCGCTACCCGATTCCGCCGTGCTTTTTCCAGGCTGCGGGGACGTCAGGCGGCCGAGGCGAGCGCCCCGTCCAGCGCGCGGCCGACGCGGCGGCAGATCTCGTCGATTTCCGCGGGCTGCACGATCAGCGGTGGGGCGAGGATCAGGCTGCGGCCGGCGGGGCGGGCGACGACGCCGGCGTCGAGCAGGGCTTCGTAGACCCGCAGACACGTGGCGTCGGCCGCGGCGTCGTCGTTGACGCGGCGATCCTCGGCATCGCGTGTGAGGAAATCGAGACAGCCGGCGAGGCCGAGGCTACGCACCTCGCCGACGAGCGGATGATCGGCATAGGCGCGCAGGCCCTGGCCCAGCCGCTCGCCCATGCGCGCGGCGTGCGGCACGAGGCCGTCGCGCTCGATGATCTCGAGCGTCTTCAGGGCCGCGGCGGCACCGACCGGATGCGCGGCATAAGTGCCCGCATGCGCGAGCGTGCCGACGGCGGCCGAGCCGCGCTCGAGATCGGCATAGAGCTCGGGCCCGATCGCGACTGCCGACAGCGGGAAATAGCCGCTCGTGATGCCTTTCGCGAGCGTCATGTGCGCGGGCCGCAGAGCGAAGGTCTGCACGCCGAACCACTGGCCCGTGCGGCCGAAGCCGGTGACGACCTCGTCGGCAACGAAGTCGATGCCGTGTGCGTCGAGCACGCGCGCGAGCGCCGGAAAATACTCGGGCGGCGGCACGCGAAAGCCGGCGGAGAAGCTCAGCGGCTCGGTGATGAAGGCCGCGATGCTGTCGCGCGGCTCGCGCTCGATCAGCGCTTCGAGTTCCTGCGCGAGGCGCTGCGAATACTCGGCGCTCGTCTCGCCCGGCTGGCGATGGCCGTGATAGTCGGGCTGCGACACGTGGCGGAAGCCCGGCAGCGGCAGGCCGAACTCTTCGTGGTGGGCGCCGGTCAGGCTCGCCGAGCCGAGCGTCGCGCCGTGATAGCTGCCGTGGCGGCCGACGATCGTCCGGCGCGCCGGCGTGCCGCGCGCGACGGCCTGGAACCACAGGAGCTTGACGAGAAAGTCGATCGCCTCCGAGCCCGTCGCGGCGAACAGCAGATGCGCGTGCGGAATCGGCACGCGCGCGACGAGCTGCTCGGCGAGCTCGAGCGCGACGCGGCTGCTGCGATTGAGCGCCGAGACGAAGAACGGCAGCTCGCGGTACTGCGCGTGGATCGCCTCGATCAGCTCCTCGTGCTGATAGCCGAGGCCGGCGACGTAGAACGAAGCCGTCGCCTCGATGTATTCGCGGCCGTCCGTGTCGTAGACGTAGATGCCGCGGCCGTGGTCCATGAAGCGCGTGCGACGCGCGGTGTTGTGGGCGACCTGCTGGAAGCCGAGCAGCAGCGGCAGCCGCTCGTCGCCGTCGTGGATCCGCTTCGACGGTGTGCCCGTCACGACCGTGCTCCGGCCTCACGCGCCGCGCGCAGCTCGGCGCGCCGCGCGGCCGTGGCCGCCTCGTCCACCGCGAGCGTCTCATTCTCGACGCTGCCGGTGAAGACGACGCCGTAGACTTCGCGCGCATGCGCCGCGCTCGCATAGCCTTCGAGCACGTCCTCGCGCACGCGCGCCGGATCGCGCGCCAGCGGATCGCCGTAGCCGCCGCCCGCGGTGTCGAGACCGCGCAGCCATTGTCCCTTCTTCAGTACGAACTGGCCGACGTTCGGCATCTGCGTCGCCGTGCCGTCGGCGTCGATCAGCTCGATGCGCCCGACGTTGCCGTCGCCGCCGCCGCGCACGCCGCGCGCGGGGTTGTGCTGGCCGTCGGCGGCGAAGACCACGGTCATCGGGTGCTCGCTCGGTCCGTAGGTCATCGAGAGACCGGGCGCGCCGCGCGTGCGGCCCGCACCCATGGTGTCGCGGCACAGCCGCATCTCGCGGTAGTGGATCGGATAGCCGAGCTCGCTGATCTCGACGCTGTCGCGGTACATCAGCCCGGCGACGACCGGGATCCCGTAGGTGATCCAGCCGTCGCAGCTCGGCGACGCGGGCCCGCCGTTGTTGCCGATGATGAGCTGATTCACGTAGGGATGATCGGCATGGCGCGCGTCCAGGCCCGAAATGACGGAGAAGCCCGCACCCATGCCGATGCCGCCTTCGGCGAGCCCGTGGCCGTCCCCGAGATCGGCCAGCGCCGCCTGCACGTTGTTGAGCAGGCGCTCGGAGACATTGGTCGTCGCCACCGAGCAACTGTGCGGAAAGCGCGGTTTGCCGATGGCCGCGCCCTCGCGCAGCTTCATGCGGATGCAGCGATAGGAACCGCCGTTGCGCGGGATGTCGCTCGGCAGGCAGTTGTAGACACCGGCGACGGAGTTGCTGATCGCGCAGGCCTCGGAGAGATTGAGGCCGTTGTCCATGCAGTCGACGTTCGCCGTCAGATCGAGCTCGACGACGCCGGCGGCGGGATCGACGGTGATCTTCGTGCGCACCGGAATGCCGTCGAGCATGAAGGGCGGGATCGGATCGTGGAAGCTCTCGCGCTCGATCGTCGCCGCCGGCAGCGCGCGGATCGCCTGGCGCATGCGCTGCTCGCTGTAGTCGAACCACTGCGTGACGAAGCGCCGCAGCGTGGCCTTGCCGTATTTGCGAAAGATGTCATGCAGGCGCTTCTCGCCGGTGCGCACGGCGCCGAGCATCGCGAGGAAGTCGCCGTACCAGTAGTCCGGCACGCGGATGCGGCGCTGGCACATGCGGATGATGTCCATGTTCGTGACGTGCGCGCGCTGCACGCGCACGGCCGGAAAGATCAGCGCCCCTTCTTCGTAGAGGTCGCGCGCGGCCGCGTGATAGGTCGTCGGCAGGCTGTTGCCGATGTCGGCCTGGTGCGCCTTGGCGCAGACGTTGAACAGATGCTCGCCGTCCCAGAACACGGGCACGATCAGCGTGTGATCGGCCGGATGCGAATTGCCGCTGTAAGGATCGTTGTGGAGATAGGCGTCGCCCTCGGCGATGTCGTCGTGGTAGGCGCACATCGCGGCCGTCTGCAGGTTGAGGCCATAGGTGTGCGCCGGCAGGCCCTCGGCCGTCGCGAACAGCTCGTTGTCGGCCGTCGTGATCCCGCAGGAGAAATCGCGCGCGCTGTTGATCACCGCCGAGCGGCCGGTGCGCAGCATCGTGTTCGTCATCTCGCGCACGACGCCGTCGAAGCGGTTCGCGAGCACCGCGAGCAGCATCGGCGACAGGCTGTCCGTGTCTTTCGCAAACGTCTCCGGCTGATTCATCGCAGGCCTCCTTCAGAAATCGATCTCGACCAGGTAGCTGCCCGTAGGCATCAGCCGCGCCCGCGTGCCCGGCGGCAGCACGAGCGTCGTCGTCGCCTCCTCGACGATCGCGGGGCCCGCGATCTCGTCGCCGACGCGGATCCGATCGCCGCGATACACGGCGGCGTCGCGCGGCTCGTGCTCGTCGAACAGCGCGCGCCGCGTGCCGACCGCGCCGGTCGGCGGCCCCTCCGGCACGAGACGCGCCGCGGCCTGCTGCGGCAGGCTCACCGACACGCGGCCGGTCCAGTTCAGAAACTCGATCGGGCTCGCCGGATCCTCGACGCTGAAGATGCGGCGGTGATTGGCGTGGAAAGCCTCGATCAGCGCGGCGACTTCGGCGTCCTGCGCGAAGCGCGGCGCGGGCAGCTCGACGCCGATGTCCCAGACCTGCGCGGCGTAATGCGCATCGACGCGATACGCCGTGCGCCGCTCACCGAAGCCGCGCGCCGCGAGCCGCGCCGCGAACGCGTCGAGCTGGACGTCGATGCCGGTCAGCGCGGCGTTGACTCGCGCGCGATCGAAATTCGTCGAGCGCGTCGGCACGCTCGCGCTGCATTCGAGCTGGATGTCCGAGAACTGCATGCCGCAGGCCGACAGCACGCTCGCCGTGCGCGGCACGATCACGCGCCGGCAGCGCAGCTCGCGCGCGATCGGCAGGATGCCGAAGCCGGCCGCGCCACCGCCGGCGACGATCGCGGCCTCGCCGGGATCGATGCCTTCGCTGACGGTGATGTCCTTGATCGCGTTGATCATGGTTTCGTTCGACACCGCGAAGATCGAATACGCGGCGGCCTCGACGCTCAAGCCGAGCGGCGCGCCGACGGCCTCGATCGCGGCGCGCGCCGCGGCCACGTCGAGCCGCATGCGGCCGCCGAGGAAATAGTCGGGATCGATATAGCCGAGCACCAGCGCCGCGTCCGTCACCGTCGGCAGCCGGCCGCCGAGCCGGTAGCACGCGGGCCCGGGCTTCGCGCCCGCGCTGCGCGGCCCGACGCGCAGCAGCCCGGCCGGATCGAGCCACGCGATCGAGCCGCCGCCGGCGCCGACGCTGCGCGCGTCCACCGCCGGGATGCCGAGCATGTGGCCCGTGAACTGCCCGCCCAGCCAGGTGTCCTGCGCGATCGAGATGCGGCCGTCGCGGATGAGGCTGACGTCGAAGGTCGTGCCGCCGGTGTCGACGACCAGCACCGATTCCTGCTGCTCCTCGAGCGCGGCGTAGCGGCGGCCGGCGACGGGCGCCATCGCCGGGCCCGAGCGCACCGTGTGGATCGGGCGCGGGATCACGCTGTCGACATCGAGACAGCCGCCCATCGTGGTGCTGACGAGGATCTCGCCGCGATAGCCGGCCTCGCGCAGATCGGCCTGCAGATCGCGCAGGTGCACCTGCATCAGCGGCTTGATCGAGGCGTCGATCGCGGTCGACGAGGCGCGGCGGTACTCGCGCAGGATCGGGTTCAGCGCGTGACCCAGCGTATAGGGCAGGCCCGGAAGCGCCTCCTCGATCAGCGCGCCCAGCCGCTGCTCGTGCACGGGATTGGCGATCGACCACAGCAGGGACACGGCGATGGCCTCGAAGCGGCGCTTGCGCAGCGTGTGCAAGGTCGCGCGCGCCGCGGCCTCGTCCAGCGGCAGCAGCACGCGGCCGCGCGAGTCGATGCGCTCGGTGATCTCGAAAGTGTGACGGCGCGGCAGATAGGGCGCCGGATAGGGCGTGGAGAAATCGTGCGGATTGAACTTGCCGCCCTCGCGCAGCACCAGCACGTCCGGAAAGCCGGCGGTGGTGAGGAAAGCCGTCTTCGCGATGTTGCCGGTGACGATCGCGTTCGTCGCGCGCGTCGTGCCGTAGATCAGGATGCCACTGCGGCCGAGCACCTCGGCGAGGCCGAGACCCAGACTGCCGGCGGCGTTCGCGAGCGCGGCGGACAGTCCGTTGAAGATGCGGTCCGGCGTGCTCAGCGCCTTGCCGATCGTGAAGCGGCCGGCGTCGTCGGCGACGACGACGTCGGTGAAGGTGCCGCCGGTGTCGACACTGATGCGCCAGCCGCCGATCTGCTTCGAATCTGCCATCGTCACCGCCCCCGGTGCAGAACGCCGCCGGCTCGACTATAGTCAGCCGTGATCACAGATGTCAAAAGCCAAAGCCGAATCTCGGCAGCCGCGGTGCCACGGAGTCCCTGATGGCGGAACGTCCTCTCGCGCTCGAGCCCCTCGCCCGGATCACGCTGAACGAGCTCGCTTATTCGCGACTGAAGCACGCGTTGCTGTCCGGCCGCCTCGAGCCGGGCACGGCGCTGACCCTGCGCGAGCTGGCGGCCCAGCTCGGCACCAGTATGATGCCCGTGCGCGAGGCGGTGACGCGGCTGTCGGCCGAGAACGCGCTGGTCGTGCTGCCGAACCGCGGCATCAAGGTGCCGACTCTGGACGCGGCGACCGCGGCCGAACTGTGGCGGCTGCGCGAGCTGCTCGAAGGCGAGGCCTGCGCCGAGGCGGCGCGGCACGTGACGGCGGCGGAGCTCGCCCGCATCCGCACGCTGCGGGACGCCGTCGAGGCCCACGGCCGCGCCGGCGCGCTGCACGGGGTGCTGGAAGCGAACAGCGCTTTCCAGTTCGCGATCTACGAAGCCGCACGCGGGCCGATCGCGCTGCAGCTCATCGAGGTGCTGCGCATGAAGAGCGTGCCCCACTGCACGACCGCAATCCGCCGCATGCTGCGCGATCGACCGGCCTATTTCGACGAATGCTGGGCAAACCACGACGCTCTGGTCGACGCGCTCGCGCGCGGCGACGCCGAGGCCGCCCGCGCGGTCAAGCTGCGCGATCTGCGCGGCCTGCGGGCCCTCGTCGCGGCGGCGGAAGGCGCGCAAGCATGAACTTGACCGATTCACCGACCTGCCGCGCGTTCGCGGCTGTGCTCGCGGGCGAGCGGCAGATCGCGACGTGATCCTTCCTTTGACCTCACCCCTGAGCCGGCGGCTCGCCGCGGAGGACGACGCATGAACAAACCCGAATCACTCGCCGCCGGCGACGCGCTCGCCGGCTCACGCGCGCTGCATGCTCGCGCCAGCAAGGTCTTTCCGGACGGCGTCGGCGCGCACTCGCAGCTACGCGCGCCGCATCCGCTGTATCTCGCGCGCGCCGAAGGCGCGCGGCTCTACGACGTCGACGGCCACGCCTATGTCGACTACATGCTCGGCGCGGGACCGGCGATCCTCGGCCATCGTCATCCCGCGATCGTCGAGGCGGTCGAGCGCGCGCTCGCGACGGGACTGCCGAACATCGCCGTCACCGAGGCGCAGATCGAGCTGGCGGAGACGGTGCAGCGGCACGTGCCGAGCATGCAGCGCCTGCGCTTTCTGCCGACGGGCACGGAAGCGGTGCAGGCCGCGATCCGCGTCGCGCGCCGCGCGACGGGGCGCAGGCTCGTCGCCAAGTTCGAAGGCGCGTATCACGGCCAGGCCGATAACGTGATGGTGTCGGTGGCCGTTCCGGCAGAGCAATGCGGCAGCCTCGACGCGCCGCAGGCCGTGCCCTATCACTGCGCGCTGCCGGAGGAGATCCGGAATCTCACCCTGGTGCTGCCGTACAACGATCTCGCGCGCACCGGCGCGATCCTCGAGCGCCACGCGCAGGACGTCGCGATCGTCCTCATCGAGCCGATGCTCGGCTTCGCCGGCGCGATCCCGGCCGAGCGCGAGTTCCTGCACGGGCTGCGCGCGCTGACCGCGCAGCACGGCATCGTGCTCGCCTTCGACGAAGTCATCACCGGCTTTCGTCTCGGCCTCGGCGGCGGCCAGGGCTACTACGGCGTGACGCCCGATCTGACGATCCTCGGCAAGGCGATCGGCGGCGGCATGCCGCTCGCGGCCTTCGGCGGCCGCGCCGAGCTGATGGACTGGTTGTCACAGGACAAGCATCCGCACGACTACGTCTTCCAGTCCGGCACCTACAGCGCATTGCCGCTGAGCCTCGCCGCCGGGCTCGCCACCTTGCGTGTGCTCGAGCAGGACGGCGGCGCCGCGGAGTTGGTCGCGCTCGGCGAGTACGCGCGCGCCGGGCTGCGGCGCGTGCTCGACGCACACGCGGTCGAAGCCGTCGTCACCGGCATCGGTTCGCTGTTCCACCTGCACTTCGGCCTGCGCGCGGTTCACAGCGCGCGGGACGCGGAAGCCGCGGACGCGGATCGCGTCCGCCGCCTACACCAGGCGCTGCTCGCGCACGGCCTGTACTTCTACGCGGGCCGCCTCGGCTTCTTGAGCACCGCGCACACGCATGCCGACATCGACGCGCTGCTGGCGGCGGTGGAAATCGAAGTGCGCAGGGGATAGCCGCACAGCGGCGAAGCGCCGCGCTCGTAGCCCGGGTGCAGCGGAGTAGAACCCCGCGATCTTCGCGGCTTCGGAAACGCCGATCCCGGATTCGCGTTGCTCATCCGGGCTACAAGGCCGTAGGTTGGGCTGACGAAGGAAGCCCAACCTACCGGCTTCGGACGTGGACGGCGCTTTCGTAACCCGGGATCCGCGCTCGCCGTTCTCTCATGCAGTCGAGAAAATCCGGCGCGGTGCGCGCCGACGTGGCCGAAAGCCTCTGCGCATCGGGCACGCCCAATCCCGGGTTCCGCTCCGCTGCACCCGGGCTACGAAAACGGGCGCCCCTCTTTCGCGACAACCTACGAGAGCCCAACGAGCTTCGCGTCCTCCTTTATGTCGCTCCGCCGGCCGATCCGGTGTTCAGGCCTCTTTCCTGTCCAAGGCCAGCGCGTTCATGCAGTAGCGCAGGCCGCTGGGCGGCGGGCCGTCGGGGAAGACGTGGCCGAGATGGGATTTACAGACGTTGCAGACCGCTTCGATGCGGCGCATGCCGTGCGACTCGTCGAGCACGTAGGCGACGGCGGCATCGCTGGCCGGCTGGCCGAAGGAGGGCCAGCCCGTGCCGGAATCGAACTTCGTGCCGGCGTCGAACAGCAGCTCGCCGCAGCCCACGCAGTGATAGCGGCCCGGCTCGAACTTGTGACAGAGCGCGGAGCTGAACGGCCGCTCGGTGACGGCCTGGCGCGTGACGCCGTATTGCTCCGGCGACAGGCGGGCGCGCCACTCGGCCTCGGATCGCTCGACGGTGTGCGACGGCGCGGGATTACCTTCGCGCGCGCGGCGCAGGACTTCGGTCCAATCGATGTGCTCGTCGTTCATGCCCAGGCCCTCGTACGGAGCCTTTGATGCTAAGCGAATCGGTCCGCGGCAGGGAGTCGGGCAATTCCCCTTGCCGCGGGACCCCGCGCGGCGGCACGGCCGCGCGGGGTCGGCTCGCTCAGAAGTCGCTCCACTCGATGTCGTCGCCGGCCGCGCGATCGAGCGTGGCGGCCGGCGCGGCCGGCGTCGCCGGTTTCGACCACGGCCGCTTCGCGCTGCGCCGCTCGACGCCTGCAGGCGGGCCCGCGGGCGCGGTCTGCGCCTCGGCGGTGTCGGCGAGCTTGAAGAAGCGCATCAGCTCGGCGAGCTTGCGCGACTGATCGTCCATCGCCTCGCTCGCCGCCGCGGCCTCTTCGACCAGCGCCGCGTTCTGCTGCACCACCTGCTCCATCTGCGTCACGGCCTGGTTGACCTGATCGATGCCTTCCGACTGGCGCTCCGAAGCCATCGCGATCTCGGCGATCACCGTCGACACCGCCTTGGTCGAGGCGACGATCTCCTCCAGCGCCGCCCCCGTCTCGTTGACGAAGCGCGAGCCGGACTCGACCTTCTCGCCCGAGTCGAGGATCAGCGACTTGATCTCTTTCGCCGCGCCCGCCGAGCGCTGGGCGAGACTGCGCACCTCGCTCGCGACGACCGCGAAACCGCGGCCCTGATCGCCGGCACGGGCCGCTTCGACGGCGGCGTTGAGCGCGAGCAGATTGGTCTGGAACGCGATCTCGTCGATCACGCCGATGATCTCGGCGATCTTCTTCGACGAGCAGTTGATCTCGCCCATCGCCGCGATCGCCGTGGCGACGACGCTGCCGCCGCGCTCGGCCTGCACGCGCGCGGCGGAGGCGAGCTCGTTCGCGCGCTGCGCATTCTGCGCGTTCTGCGCCACGGTCCCGGCCAGCTCCTCCATCGAGGACGCCGTCTCTTCGAGGCTGGACGCCTGCGACTCGGTGCGCCGGCTCAGATCCTGGTTGCCGACCGCGATTTGCGAGGCCGACGAACCGATCGCGCGCGCGGCGTCGTCGATGCGATGAACCATGTCGCGCAGATTCAGCACGCAGCTATTGATCGAGTCCTTCAAGGTCGCGAGATCGCCCTCGTACTGACCCTGCATGACTTCGAGCAGGCTGCCGTTGGCGAGCGAGGCCATCACGTGCGCCGCCTCCGCGACCACGCGTTCGCGCTCCATCGCCGCGAGCTGCGCATCGGTGATGTCGTTCGCGAACTTGATCACCTTGGTGACCTTGCCGCGGTGATCGAGCACGGGGTTGTAAGTCGCCTGCAGCCACAGATCGCGCCCGCCGCGCGCGACGCGATGGTACTTGCCGGCGTCGAACTGACCGGAGCCGAGCTTGGCCCAGAAACGGCCGTAGTCGGCGCTCTCCGCGTATTCGGGGGTGACGAACATGCGATGGTGACGGCCGACGATCTCATCGAGCGTATAGCCCATCGCGCGGCAGAAGTTCTCGTTGGCGAACAGGACGTGGCCGTCGGCGGTGAATTCGATGATGGCGGTGCTGCGCGAGATCGCATCGAGCCGGGTGTTGAGATCGATCTGCCGTTCCTTCATCTCCGTGATGTCGGTCTGGATCGAGACGTAGCGGACCAGACGGCCGGCGGCGTCGCGCACGGGATTGATCACGAGCAGCGTCCAGAACGGCTTGCCGTCCTTGGTGTAGTTCAGGATTTCGTCGCAGAAGGGCTGCTGTGCATGCACTTTCGCCCGCACGCGCTCGCGATCCTCCGGGCGCGTGCCTTCGCCCTGCAGGAACTCGCCCGGCTTGCGGCCGCGTACTTCTTCCAGCGCATAGCCCGTGCGTCGCGTGAAGCCGGCGTTGACGTATTCGATCTGGCCGCGCGCATCGGTGATCACCACCGAATTGTCGGTCTCATGCGCGACCAGCGACAGGGTCGCCGCGGTCTCGCGCAGCTTCACCTGCTCGGTGATGTCGGTGGCGTACTTCACGACCTTGAACGGCGTGCCGTCGGCGTGGCAGACCGGGTTGTAGCTCGCCTGGATCCAGACCTCGCGGCCGCCTTGGCCAAGGCGCAGATACTGCCCGGCGTCGTACTCGCCGCGGCCCAGCTTGGCCCAGAACTGCCGGTAGCGCTCGTCGAGATCGGGCTTGCGGACGAACATCGAATGATGACGTCCCTTCAGCTCGTCCTCGCTGTAACCCATCACCGCGCAGAAATTGGCGTTCGCGCGCAGGATGGTGCCGTCCAGCGCGAATTCGACGACGGCCTGGGCCTTGTCGATCGCGGCGAGTTGTCCTTCGAGATCGGCGAGGCGTTCGGGCGCGACGGCGATGGTGTTCGGGATCGGGGTCGGCGATTTGCGGAAGAACATGGTGGCTTGGAACTCCGGGCTTGGGGGCCGTCGTCACGCGCGGACCCACCCGCGCATCTGTTTGTAATGTCGAGCTTCATTCCCATTGACGGCCGTGTGCGCACTCATCGGCGCAGCGGCGTGAGGCTTTAGCGCGTGATTGGGCGGGAAATCGGCCGCGGCCGTCCTAAAGTCACGCGGCTTTCGGGCCGATGAATTCCGCGACGAGTACCCGGAAATCCTGCCTGCGCTCCAGCGCCGCGCGAAGGCGCGCGGGCGGCGCGGGCCTGTCTCGTCCCACCGGGTCGACCGCCCCCCGGCACGGATTCGACCACCATGGCCGCCGCGGCAGGCCAGCGAAGACGGGACAGCAACCCCCATGTTCGGCAGAAAGAAATCCACCGTCGATGCGGCCGCGGCTCAGGCCGGCAGCGAACTGAATCATCTGCGGCGCGCGCACGAGGCCCTGCTGCGCACACAGGCATTCGCCGTGTGCGCACCGGACGGCGGCTTCCGCGCCGTCAGCGAGGCCTTCGCCGCGCTGCTTGAGGACGCGCCCGCGGCGTTGGCCGCCACTTCCATCGCCGCGCTGATCGACGGGACGAGCGCACCGGCCTGGCACGAGGCCTGGGCGTCTCTCGGCCGCGGCCAAGCCCTGCACGGCGACTTCCAGTGCACGGGGAAGAACGGCAAACGCTGGCTGCGGATCGCGGCGACGCCGGTCGTCGGCGACGACGGCGGAGTCAGCGAGGTGCTGTGCTTCGCGACCGATCTCAGCGCGCTGCGCGCGGAGCTGGAAGACACGCGCGTGGAGCTCAAGGTGCGTCAGGACATCATGAACCTCACCAGCATCGTCTCCGAAGGGGACAAGAAGGGTGACATCCTGAGCTGCAACGACAAGTACTCCGAGATATCGAAGTACGCGCGCCACGAGCTGATCGGCCAGGGCCACAACATCACGCGACACCCGGACATGCCGAAGGCGGTGTTCAAGGAGATGTGGAACACCATCGGTCACGGCAAGATCTTCCGCGGGGTCGTCAAAAACCGCGCGAAGGACGGCACGCCCTACTACGTCGACGCGGTGATCGCCCCGATCCTCGGCGACAACGGCAAGCCGAAGAAATACCTCGGCGTGCGCTACGACATCACGGCGCAGGAAACCGAGCGCTTGAACGCGCGCGGCGTGCTCGATGCGATCGACGAATCCTTCTGCTACGTCGAATTCGATTTGAACGGCAACGTGAGCTCCGCCAACGCCAATTTCCTCACGCTGACGGGCTATCGGCGCGAAGACGTCATCGGCCGTCATCATCGGATGTTCGTCGCTGCCGCGCAGAGCGAGTCCGAGGCCTACCGCGCGCTGTGGACGGATCTCCTCGCCGGCAAGCCGCACACCGGGCTCGGCGAGCTCGAGTCGCAAGCCGGACACAAGATTTACCTGCAGGCGACCTACGCGCCCGTCAAAGACGAAATGGGCCGCGTCACCAAGCTCGTCATGATCGCGACCGACGTGAGCGCGCAGAAGGGCTACGAGATGCGGGTGACCGAAATCCTGCACCAGACGGCCGAGGTGATGCGCGAAGTGCGCCAGGGCCGGCTGGACGTCGGGATGAACGGCGAGCACGACGGCGAGTTCGCCGCGCTGCAAGCGGCCGTCAACGGCACTATCGAGCAGCTCCGCGAGGTCGTCGCCAAGATCCGCGACGGCGCGCGCACGATCAACTCGGCCGCGATCGAGGTGTCCCGGGGCAACAACGATCTCTCGGCGCGCACCGAGGCGCAGGCCTCGTCGCTGGAACAGACCGCGGCGAGCATGGAGCAGATGACCTCCAGCGTGCAGCAGAACGCCGAACACTCGCGCAAGGCCAACGAGCTCGCCGCCTCCGCGCGCGAGCAGGCGAGCGAGGGCGGCAAGGTGGTGAGCCGCGCGGTGCAGGCGATGTCCGCGATCAACGAGTCGAGCCGCAAGATTGCCGACATCATCGGCGTGATCGACGAAATCGCGTTCCAGACCAATCTGCTCGCGCTGAACGCCGCCGTCGAAGCGGCGCGCGCCGGCGAGCAAGGCCGCGGCTTCGCGGTGGTCGCGAGCGAGGTGCGCAACCTCGCCCAGCGCAGCGCAAGCGCGGCCAAGGAGATCAAGGCGCTGATCAACGACTCGGCGCGCAAGGTCGCCGAAGGCTCGCATCTGGTCGATGAATCCGGCCATACGCTGAGCGAAATCGTCAGCTCGGTGAAGCGGGTCAGCGATCTCGTCGCCGATATCGCGCTCGCCTCCGACGAGCAGGCCTCGGGCATTTCGCAGGTCAACATGGCGGTCACGCAGATGGACCAGATGACGCAGCAGAACGCGGCGCTGGTCGAGCAAGCGGCCGCGGCCAGCGAATCCATGGATCAGGAATCGCGCGCGCTGCTCGAAGTGGTCGGCTTCTTCAAGCACGAGGAAGCGGAAGGCGGCGCGATGCCGGCGGCGCTGGAGCGCCGCGGTCCCGACCGCCCCTGGTCCGCCAAACCGGCGACGCGCAAGACCCCGGCGCCCGCGCCGCAGCCCGCGGCCGCCGCCGGTGGCGACGACGAGATGTGGGCGGAGTTCTGAGCGCGCGTCGCTATCATCCGTGATGTCGGCCACGACGTGTCGTCGCCCGGGTGGAGCGCGCAGCGCGTAACCCGGGTTTCGGCGTTTCAGCTCGGCGCAGCGGCGTATCGATCGCCGCGGCGCTCGAGATCCCTCGCCCGCGTTGCGCGGATTCCGCGCCGCTGTGCGGCGCTCCTCCCGGGCTACGGGGCGTCGTGCGTGGACGCGTCCAGCGATGCCAGCGCGGCATCGAATTCGAAGTTCTCGATCTGTGCGATCAAGGCCTCGGCATCGCGGCCGAAGGCGGCGCGTATCGCCGTGCCGTGGACTTGCGCGTAGCGCAGCGCACTGAGGTCGCGCTGGACGAGCCGTTCGCGCAGCGCGTCCCGCAGCTCGGGCAGTGCGGGTGAGGCGCTCGTCGCCGGCGGCGTCGCGTCCTCGGTCGCGCGCGCGGCGCCGATGGCGGCCAGCGTCGCTTCGAGCGCGTCGGCCAGCGCCATCGTCGCGGCCTCGCCGGGCGTGGCTTCGGCGCGCGCGAGCGCCGCACAGACGTTCACGGCGCCGACGGCGCCGGCCGTTCCCTTCAGGCCGTGCACGAGCGCGCGCAATTCTTCGGGCGTCGCCGTGCGCAGGCGCGCGGGATCCGCGCGGTGCGCGTCCGCGAAGCGTGCCAGCAGGCGGCGCCAGGCCGCGATGTCGCCGCGCGTCGTGGCGAGCCCGATCGCCGCATCGAGCCCTTCGATCCGCGGCCGGTCCGGCGGGCTTGCAGGCGGCGGCGCCGCTGCTGCGCGCGGCGCGGTCGGCAGCCAACGCGATAGCACGCGCGAGAACGCTTCGAAGTCGATCGGCTTGCCGAGAAAATCGTCCATGCCCGCGGCGCGACAGCGCTCGCGATCGCGCGGCTGCGCGTTGGCGGTGAGCGCGACGATCGGCAGCCCCGCGCGATGCGCCAGCGCGCGGATGCGGCGCGTTGCTTCGAGGCCGTCCATCTGCGGCATCTGCATGTCCATCAGCACGAGATCGCAGGGCGCATCGCCGGCGAGCGCGGCGAGGGCTTCCACGCCGTCGGCCGCGATCGTGACGACGAAGCCGGCTTCCTCGAGGAGCTCGCGGAACACTTCCCGATTCAGGGCGATGTCCTCGACGACCAGCACGCGCCGCCCGCGCTGGCCCGAAAGCCGCCGCAGGGCGCCGTCGAAGGCCTCGGCCGTCGCCGGGACGGCATCGTCGACGGCGAGCGTGCTGCCGCCGGCGGGCGGTGCCTCGGCGCGGACCTGTGCCTCCAGCTCGAACGCGAAACGGCTGCCGCCACCGGGCGTGCTGTCGATTTCGAGCGAGCTGCCCATCATCGTCAGCAGGCGCTGACAGATCGCGAGGCCAAGCCCGGTGCCGCCGTGGCGGCGCGTCAGCGATGCGTCCCCTTGCTCGAAGGGCCGGCACAGGCGCGCGCGCGTGTCGGCATCGATGCCGGGCCCGGTGTCGCTGACCTCGCAGCGCAGGCGCACGCGATCGCCGTCGCGCGCGAGCACCTGCGTGCGCAGACAGACCTGGCCGCGCGTCGTGAACTTCACCGCGTTGCCGAGCAGATTCATCAAGACCTGACGCACGCGCAGATCGTCGAGCGCGACGATCGCCGGCAGATCGGCGGCGTGCCAGGCGATCAGCTCGAGCCCTTTCTCGGCGGCCGGGCTCGTGAACAACTGCGTGACCTGCTCCAGCAGCTCGGCGAGCGCGGTGTCGCGCGGCGCGAGCTCGAGCTTGCCGGCCTCGAGCTTCGAGAAGTCGAGGATGTCGTTCAGGATCGCGAGCAAGTGGCGGGCCGCGGCCGTCATGCGATCGAGATGCGCGATCTGCTCGCGGCTCGCCTCGCGCCGTGCGAGCCACGCGAGGCCGATGATCGCGTTCATCGGCGTGCGGATCTCGTGGCTCATATTGGCCAGGAATTCGGATTTCGCGCGCGTCGCGGCCTCGGCGCGATCGCGCTGGCGCACGACTTCCGCGGTGCGCTCGCGCACCAGCGCTTCGAGATTGTTGCGATGATCTTCCAGCTCGCGTTCGATCGCGACGCGCTCGGTGACGTCGCGAATCAGGGTCGTGAACAGCGCCACGCCTTCGACGGCGCTGCGCGACAGGCCGAGCTCGAGCCGCAGCTCGCGCCCGTCGCGATGCAGGCCCGTGACCTGCCGGCTGCTGAAGATGCGCCGCGCCTCGCCGCCGTTGCGGCCGGCGAGGCGCTTGAAGCAGGCGGCGTGGGTCTCCCGCGCCATCGCCGGTATCAGGCGCTCGAGCGTCGCACCGAGCATCTCCTCGGCAGACCAGCCGAAGAGGCGCTCGGCCGCGCAGTTGTAGTGCCTGATGCGTCCCTGGGCATCGACGGCGACGATCGCCTCCGGCGCCGCGGCGAGCAGGGTGCGGAAGCCGCGCTCGCTGTCGGACAGGCGCTGCACGGTCGAGGCCACCGCGCTCGCCATCGCATTGAGATCCTCGGCGAGCAGCCTCAGCTCGCGGATGTGAGTGCCGGGCACCGGGATGCGATAGTCGAGCTCGCCGGCGGCCAGCCGCGCGCTGGCGTGTCGCAGCACCGCGATCGGACGCAGCACCACACGATCGACCGCGAGCATCACCAGCACGAGGACCGCGGCGAAGATCGCCAGATCCAGCGCGTGGCCGCGCAGCGTATCGGCCGCCAGCGCGCGGGCGACGTGCTGCGTGTCGATCTTCAGATAGAGCCGTCCCTGGCCCTGCCCGCGCAGCACGCCGGCCGGCGCCGGCCACACCAGCGTGCGCGCCAGCGTGAGGCGGGATCCCCTGCGGCGTTCGTAGATGCGGGGACCGAGCGGGGCCGTCGTGAGCTCCGACCAGCGCGCGAGCGCCGGATAGGCGTCGGCGAGCCGGCGGCCGACCGCCGCCTGCGAGGTCGCGGCCACGACGCGGCTCGCCGGATCCACGACCACCGCGAGCTCGAGCCCCTGCTGGACGGCGGTGTGCGCGAGCAGCTCGGCGACGAGGCCCGGCGTCACGTCGATCGTGCGTTCGACGATCACGGCGAGGCGCGCGAGTTCGTTCGCGCCGTGCGCGCGGGACTGTTCCCAGGCGCGCTGGCCGTTGTCGCGCACGATCATCAGTACCGACAGGCCGACGCCGGCCATCAGCGCGAGCAGCGTCCACGCGGCGACGACCAGCCGCAGCGGTCTCGTGTGCCGAGCGCAGCGTCTCATCGTCGCGGCCATGGGCTCACACGAAGCGGCCATCGAAGAGCCCGCGCAGATCGGGCCGCGCGCCGAGCAGGCCGGCGCGCAGCATCACCGCGCCCAGCTCGCGCGCGAGGGCTTCGAGCTTGGCTGCGTCCGCCGCGAAGAGCGCGCGATTGAAACCGCGATCCGGGAGCTCGAGGCCGGCAAAGGCCGCCGGCACCTGGGCCGCGCCGAGGCCGAGACGCGGTGCGATCGCGGCTGCCCGCGCTGCCGGTGCCGCCAGCCACGCGTCGCGGGCGGCGAAATGCGCATCGACCAGCGCCCGCACCGCGCGCGGCTTTGCGGCGAGCGCCTCGCGGCGCAAAGCGAGCGTGTCCACGATGCGATCCGGGATCGCGCGGCTGCTGAAGAGCTCGTGCGCGCCGCTGGCCAGCAGCCGCGTGCGCAGGGGATCGTAAGTGACGAGCGCGTCGATCTTGCCGGCGGCGAAGTATGCGACGTGCTCGTCGCTCGCGATCGACAGCAGGCGCACTTCGCCGGGCGCGAGGCCGGCCGCGGCCAGCGCCGCATCGAGCATCACCGCGCCCGTCGCCGAGCGTTCGACGCCGATCCTGCAGCCGGCGAGATCGGCGAGCGTGCGCAGCGCGGGGCCGCCGAGGACGGCGTCGGCGCCGAGCGAGCGATCGACGACGCAGACCACCACCAGATCCAGGCCCTGCGACCGCGCCGTCAGCACTTCGTCGAGCGTCAGGCCCGCGCCTTCCATCACGGCCGAGGCGAGCGCGCGCAGGCTCGCGCTCGCCGAGGGCGTCTCGATCAGGCGCACGGCGCCCTCGTCGAAGACACCGAGCTGCCGCGCGAGGGAGAGCATTTCATAACCCGGAAAGGGATGGATGCCGACGCTCAGCGCCTGCTCGATCGGCCCCGCGCAGGCGGCGAGCGCGGCGGCGCCCGCGCCGCTCAAGGCGCGCGCGAGCCACTCGCGCCGGTTCATGCCGCGGCGGCCGCGCTCGCGCGTTCGTCTACGCGTTCGGGATAGCGCTGCGCGATGGCATCGAGCTCCTCTTTGCATTCGAGGTAGACATCGACGATGTCGGGATCGAACTGACGCCCGCGCTCCGCGACGAGGATGCACGTGACTTCCTCCAGTGGCAGCGGCTCCTTGTAGACGCGGCGGCTGATCAGCGCGTCGAAGACGTCGGCGAGCGCCATCAGGCGCGCCGGCAGCGGAATCACCTCGCCCGCGAGCCCGTTCGGATAGCCGCTGCCGTCCCAGCGCTCGTGATGGAGCGCCGCGATCTCGCGCGCCACGATGAGGAAATCCAGCGGACCGCCCTGCGCGTTCGGATGCGCGCAGGCCGCGAGCATCGAGCGCCCGAAGGCATTGTCGGCGGCGAGCTCGCGCAGCGCGCGGTCGATGGCCTGACCGCCGATCTCGGCGTGCCGCTTCATCACCTCGAACTCTTCGGGCGTGAGCCGGCCGGGCTTGAGCAGGATGGCGTCCGGGATGCCGATCTTGCCGATGTCGTGCAGCGCGGCGGCCTTGATGATGGTGTCGAGACGCGTCGGGTTGAGCTGCTCGCGATACTGCGGGTATGCGGCGAGCCGCCGGCCGAGCACGCCGACATAGAGCTGCGTGCGCCGGATGTGATCGCCGGTCTCGTTGTCGCGCGTGTCGCCGAGGGCGGCCAGCGCTCGCATGCAGGCTTCCTGCACCAGCGAGGTCTCCTTCACGCGCCGCATGACTTCGTTCTCGAGCCAGAGATTCTGCGCGGTCAGCGCATCGCGCATGCGCTTCACGGCGACGTGGGTCTGCACGCGCGCGAGCATCACGTCGGGATTGATCGGCTTCGCGATGTAGTCGGCGGCGCCGAGATTGAGGCCGTAGGCTTCGTCTTCGCCGGCGCCCTTGGCGGTGACGTAGATGACGGGGATGTCCGCCGTCACGGCCTGCTCGCGCAGGCGCCGTATCACCGCGTAGCCGTCCATGTCCGGCATCATGATGTCGAGCAGGATGAGATCCGGCCGCGGCTCGAGCTGCGCGGCGGACAAGGCCTGCTCGCCCGACTTGGCGAGCCGTACGCGATAAGCGCCTTCGAGGAGATCGCCCAGCATCAGCAGATTCGCCGAGTTGTCGTCGACGATGAGAATCAGGGGCTTGGTGGACGCGTGGAGGGCGGTGAGGGGCTGGTTCATGGCGGCGACCGGCTGATGGAGGAGATCACCCGGCGCATGGGGCAGGTGACGTCCGAATCAGCGGCCAGGGCGGCTTGAGCTTTAATCGAATTCGGCGGCTCCGCCGGGCTTGGCGGAATGATCGTGAGTGAGATCACGTTTCCATCGCCGGCGCTTTCGTGGCGTTCGTAGCCCGGGTGCAGCGAAGCGGAACCCGGGATCTTGGACGTACACCGACAGCCGTCCCCGGGTTACGCGCTGCGCGCGCTCATTCGCCGATGATCTTGACCAGTGCCCGCTTGCGCCGCCGGCCGTCGAACTCGCCGTAGAAGATCTGCTCCCAGGGCCCGAAGTCGAGCTTGCCCTCGGTGATCGCGACGACGACCTCGCGGCCCATCACCTGGCGTTTCAGATGGGCATCGCCGTTGTCCTCGCCGGTGTCGTTGTGGCGGTAGCGCGCGATCGGCGCATGCGGCGCGAGCTCCTCGAGCCAGCGCGTGAAGTCTTCGTGCAGGCCGCGCTCGTCGTCGTTGATGAACACCGAGGCGGTGATGTGCATTGCATTGACGAGCACCAGCCCCTCGCGCACGCCGCTGTCACGCACGCAGCGTTCGACCTCGGCCGTGATGTTGCGGAAACCGACGCGGGCAGAGATCTCGAACCACAGTTCCCGACGGAAGGATTTCATCGCGTCCTCGCTGCTGTGGATAAGCTTCCATTATCGCGCGCGCGGACCGGCATCGTGCCGGCTTGGGGGGTGGTTTTTGCCACAGAGAACACCGAGAACACAGAGGAAGATCAGAGTGGGCCGGTGCTCCATTGAGGCGGAGCCCATGTTTATTTGCTTCGTTGCCCTCGACGGTCTCTGAGCTCCGCGGCAGCACGACGTGCCAATTCCGCGGCTTTCCAGCCGGGCAGGAAGTCGAGAGTCGGCACGGCCCATTCTCATCTTCCTCTGTGTTCTCGGTGTTCTCTGTGGCAAAAAAAGCATCCCCCAGCGGGAAAGCCGTAGGTTGGGCTCATTCCTCCTCTCAGAACGCAATGCCCAGCGAGACGAGCACGGAGCGCCCGTCGGACGGCCACACGCCCGGGCCCGGGTAGAACTCCGGCCGCTTGGTGAAGTACTGCTCGTCGCTGAGATTGTTGATGCTGCCGCGCAGTTTGAGATGCTCGTTGATCCGATAAGAAGCCGAGAGATCCAATAGGCCGTAACCGGGCACCAGGCCGACGGCACCGTTGGCCGACGGGATCACCGTATTGAGCGCATCGGCGTAGCTTTCGGCGGTGTAGCTGTACAGCAGCGTCGCCGTCACGCGCGCGCAGGTCAGGGTCAAGCCGTTGCGGGAAATCACGCTGGGCACGGACTGCACCTCGTTGCCGGCCACCGACACGTTTCGCTGCCCGACCCTGACTCTCGCGCCGTCGTCGTAGCTGCTCTCCATCCACGAGGTGGAAGTGAATACGGTGAGGTCGGCGTCGTCGGCGATCGCGAATCCGTATTGCAGGAACACTTCCAGGCCGTAGGTTTCGGAGTCGCCGATATTGGTGCGCAGGTTGTAGAAGCCCGTTGCATCGAACTGCGCCGAGGTGCCCATGCGGTTCTCGTAGACGAGATCGAATGCGCTCAGATCCCAGCTCAGGGCGCCCCGGCTGCCGCGAAAGCCCGCTTCCAGCGTATGCCCCCGGCCGTCCTTCAGATTCTTGTCGACCCGCTCCAGCGCCGACCCGGGAATGATGTCTTTGAAAAGCACGGGCCGATACGCCTCGGAATATCCGCCGTAGAAGCTGCTTTGCGCCGAGAGCTGATACTCCGAGCTGATGCCGAGCATCGTGAAATCGTGCTCGATCTCGTTCGGCAGCTCGCCCGGCGGATAGCCGACGACGGTGCCGACGAACTCCGACTTCCCGGACTCGAAGCGCACGCCGGGGTTTATCGACCAGCGCTCGGTCAGGGAGAATCTGTTCTCCACGAACACGGCGACGTTCGTGGACTTCAAGTGCAGATCCCGGCCATAGCCCGGCTTGACCAGGGCCAAGGTATAGTCGGTGCCGGTGGTGCCCACGCCTTGCTGCCGGCGACGCGTGTCGTTGTCCATCAGCTCCACGCCGGCCGTAAACGCGTGTTCACGTCCCCACAGCGTGTAGCGCTGCAGCCCCTTCAGGGCGGTCGTGTAGCTGTGGTAATCGTCTATGTCGACCTGACGATGGGTGTGTGGGGCGGTGGCGGGATGTCCCGCCGCCGCGCCGGGGGGGGGGCGATCGAACCGCGCGGTGGGGCGGCCGCCCAGAACCGCCGAGCCGGTCCAGGACAGGGTGGTCTTGTCCGTCGGCGTCCACGTCACGCCCAGCGATGGCACGTAGATGTCCGGGCTGTAGTAGTTTCTGGCGCGCGTGGCCTGTTTCGGGTTGGCGTTGAACATCGCGTCCGTCAGCGGCCCGGCGAGCTGAATCAGATATTCCGACCAATTGAATCCCGCGGTCACCTGGACGTTATCGCCGAGCCCGAGATTGCCCGTCACACCGGCGTATTCGGCATCGGTGTCGGCGTTGTCGCGGTAACCGTCGGAGTCGCGCTTGCTGTAGTACGCGTAGAAATCGGCCGCGCCGTAGCGACCGCCGAGCGCGTTGTAGGTGCTGAGCGTGCCGAACGAGCCGACCGAATTGATGGTCTCGAAGCTCAGTCCTTCCTCCGGCCCCGGCCGCTTCGTCACATAGTTCAGCATCCCGCCGAACTGCGCGCCGTACTGCAGAGCGCCCGTGCCGCGCACCAGCTCGATCCGCTCCACCGCTTCCATCGGAATGCTGAAATGACTGGCCGGATAGCCGTACATGTCCGAGTTGGTGATGAAGCCGTCCTTGCGGATGTTGAACTCCCAGCCTCGATGAGGATCGAGACCGCGGGTCGAGATGTTCACCTGATTGCCGGTACCGTCCATGTCGTAGACGAAGACGCCGGGCACCTTCGCGAAGATTTCTCGCGCGTTCTTCTGCGTCACGTTGGCATCGAGCGTCGTCAGATCGATCACTTCGGATTTCTTGCCGGAAAATATGTGCACGCCGTCGATGGCCGGCAATCGCTCGATCACGTTGCGCCGGGCGGTCACCACGACGTCTTCGCGCGGGGCGGCAGACGCCTCGCTCCGATCGGCGGCGACGGCCGCGGCGCTGGCCAGAAGCGCGACGGTCGCGCAGACGATGCGCGTACCGATCGGCGGACGCCGCGCGCAGACGGTCCCAGTGGCAGTTGTCGACTGCGAAAATCTCATAGACGCTTCCCCCGTAGGCATGGAGTCGACCAGGCCACGACAGGGACCAGCGCCTCCCGAAATCCTTGCGGCATCGAAACGAAATCGTTTCCTGCCCGCATCCGCACGTGACTGCACGAGGGGGACAGTCTCGATCGCGATCGATCGCGCTTGCTTGATACAGCGCAAAGACGGCGTAGCGGGAGAGATGCGTGACGCTCGAGACCGGTTCTAAGGAAACCCTGCAAGAAGCAGCGTAACTACGAGAGGCGCTTTGCCGATCCGAGGCGCGAGACCGCCCACGCGACTACAATCCGAAAAAAACCTATCCCCCGTTGCCGTGGCTCTCACTCACTTTCGCATCGTGGAGGCCCGCATCGCCGAGCTGCGCGCGGCGCTGGACACCGGCATCGTCAGCAGTGTCGAGCTGGTCGCGGCCTGTCTGAACCGCATCGCTTACTACGATCGGCACGGGATCCGCCTGAACGCCGTACCGGTGCTCGATCCCGCCATGTTCGAGCAGGCGCGCGCCGCCGATCGGCGGCGCAGCCGCGGGGAAACGCTGGGTCCTCTCGACGGCATTCCGTATACCGCGAAGGACAGCTACGCGGTCCGAGGCCTCACGGTGGCGAGCGGCTCGCCCGCCTTCGAGCAGCTCGTCGCGGGCGAGGACGCTTACACCATCGCCCGTCTGCGCGCCGCGGGCGCGATCCCGATCGGGCTGACCAATATGCCGCCGATGGCGGCAGGCGGCATGCAGCGCGGCGTCTACGGCCGGGCCGAGAGCCCGTACAACGCGAGCTTCCTCGCCGCGGCTTATGCCTCGGGCTCCTCGAACGGCGCCGGCACCGCGACCGCGGCGAGCTTCACCGCCTTCGGCCTCGGTGAGGAGACCTGGTCATCGGGGCGCGCGCCGGCCTCCAACGGCGGGCTCGCCGCCTATACGCCCTCGCGCGGCCTCATTTCGATGCGCGGCAACTGGCCGCTGATCCCGAGCATGGACGTGGTCGTGCCGATGGCGCGCAGCGTGGAGGACTTGCTCGAGATCCTGAACGTGCTGGTGGCGGACGACCCCAATCCGCGCGGCGACTTCTGGCGCGTGCAGGAGGCCGTCGCGATCCCCAAGGCGTCCGCAGTGCGCCCGCGCGACTATCGCGATCTGCGCGCGCCCAAGGCACTCGCCGGCGCGCGCCTCGGCGTGCCGCGCATGTACCTCAACCGGGATCCGGACGCGAACCGTCCGATCGCGACGCGGCCTTCGGTGATCGCGCTGTGGGAGCGGGCGGCGCGCGATCTCGCGGCGCTGGGCGCCGAAGTGATCGAAGTTGATTTTCCGCTGCTCTCGAACTACGAGCGCGATCGGCCCGGCGCGCTGTCGATGGTCGAGCGCGGACTGGTGCCGCCCGAGTTCGCGCACGCCGAGCTGTGGCAGCTCGTGATGTTCGGCTGGGACGACTTCCTGCGCGCCAACGGCGATCCGGCATTGCCGACGCTCGGCGACGTCGACGGCAAGCTCATCTTCCCGCGTCTTCCCGGCGCGCTGCCCGATCGCTACGAAGGCATTCCGGACTGGACGCAGTACGCGAGCGCCGCGCGCGAGGGCGTGCTGCCGCCGGCCGAGATTCCGCATCTCGCCGAGGGCCTGCGCGGTCTCGACGAGACTCGTCGCCGGGACTTCGATGCGTGGCTGGACGCGCAGCGCCTCGACGGCCTGGTCTTCCCCGCCGTCGCCGACGTCGCGCCCGCCGATCTCGAGTACAACCCGATCTCGAACGAGCTCGCCTGGCGCAACGGCACCTGGATCGCCAACGGCAACCAGACCCTGCGCCACTTCGGCTTGCCGACGGTGACGGTGACGATGGGGCTGATGGAGGACACGGGCATGCCGGTCGGCCTGAGCTTCGTCGGCAAGCCCTACGACGACGACAAGCTGCTGCGCTACGCCTATGCGTTCGAGATCTCGGGTGCACGACGCCGGCCGCCGCCGCGCACGCCGGCCCTCCCCGGCGAAGCCTTCACCGTCGCCGCGCATGCGCGCCCGATCGCGCCGTCCGCCCGCGCGCTCGAAGGGCCGCGAATCAGCCTGAACGCCACGCTCTCGCCCGTCGCGCCCGACGGCAATGTGACCCTCAACGTGAGCGGCACCGCGACGGCAGCCGGTGGAATCGATCAGATTGCGCTGTTCGTGAACGGCACGGCGGTGGCGGTCAAGCGCATCGGCACCTCGTTCACCGCCGAGCTGACACTGCCGTCCTCGCTGCATCAAGCGCTGCACAGCCGCTGGCGCGCGCCCTATGGATCGATCGTCACCGCGGTGGCGCGCGACATCAGCGGCGCGTGTGCGGGGGCGTTCACGGTGGTGGGAGGAATCGCGTAGGGTCGATAAAGGAAGCCCAAGGTCTTCGTCGTGAGGCCGGACGTTGGGCTTCCTTCGTCAGCCCAACGGTCATGACGCCCGCGTCACCCGCGATCATGAAAGAGGCGTGGTGAGCTCAGCTCCCGGATTCCGCGCCGCTGCGCTGCGCTCCTTCCGGGCTACAAGAGAACGATCTTCGTAGCCCGGAAGGAGCGCAGCGGAATCCGGGTTCGGCGCCTCGCCAGATCTCGTCGCCCGGGTGGAGCACGCAGCGCGTAACCCGGGATCCGCGCCCGCCGTCCGCTCATGCATCCGAGAAGAAGGCTGCCGCGTATCCGGCATGCCCGATCCCGGGTTCCGCTACGCTGCACCCGGGCTACAACCGGAAGCTGAGTTGTCTACATCTCGCCGATGATGTTGAAGAACCAGCAACCTTCGAGAGCATGTCGTGCGTCGGGATGCCGAGTGAAGATATACTTATTCTGCGTATATCATCAAGGAGCAAATCATGCGCGTCGCGAAATGGGGAAACAGCCTTGCGGTCAGGTTGCCGGAAGCGGTCGTGAAGGCGCTGCATCTGAAGGCCGGCGATGAAATAGAGATCGTCGTGACGGGCGATCGCGAATTTCGGGTCGAACGCGACAACAGCCGCGAGCATGCACTGGCTCGGCTGCGCGCGCTCCGCCAACCGCTGCCCAAGGGCTTCCGCTTCGATCGGGACGAGGCGAATGAGCGCTGAGCGGTTCTTCGATACCAATGTGCTGCTCTACGCTTTCGCGGCCGATGATCCACGAAGTATCCGTGCCGAAGAGCTGCTCGCTGAAGGCGGTGTCGTCGGCGTCCAGGTTCTCAACGAGTTCACCAACGTCACGCGGCGTAAGCTTCAGTGGCAATGGGATCGAATTGAATCGGCACTTGCCGTCATCGACGAGCTGCTTGGTCCGGCACTGCCGCTGACGCTCGCAATCTATCGCCACGCTGTCGAAATCGCTCGCGACCACACACTGTCGTTCTACGGCGGGCTCATCGTGTCCGCCGCGCAGGATGCGGCTTGCGAAGTCCTGTTCAGCGAAGATTTGCAGCACGGCCGGCGATTCGGCGCGCTCACGATCGAGAATCCGTTTCGTCCATGACGAAGCCGCGGGATCAGCAGCCCGAAACGATGCCGCGTGTGACAGGTTCAATCCCGGATTCCGCGCCGCTGCGCGGCGCGCTCTTCGTAGCCCATCAGATGAGCGCAGCGAATCCGGGATCGGACACCTGCCATCGCAGCTTCGTTCGAGCGTGCCTCGTGCGCCGCGTGGCAAGATTCCGGGCGCTCGCATGCCGAACCCCGGATTCGCTGCGCTCATCCGGGCTACAACCGGAGACTGAGTTGCCTACATCTCGCCGATGATGTTGAAGAACCAGCCGCGGTTCTCGTAGGAGACGTCGGTGAGATCGTCGGAGTAGTCGGTGAAGTTGTAGCCGACGCCGACCTTGAAGCGCTCGCCGACGTGGCGATAGAGGCCGACGAGCGCGCCGGTGCGGCGATCGTCCGCTTCGCTCGCGCTGAGCGTGCGGCCCTCGACGACGGCGTCCCACTCCTTGACGAGGTGGAAGTCGGCGCGCAGCACCACGAGCTGGGCGCGGCTGTCGAACCAGCGGCCGTCGAGGCGCGTGTCCTTGAGCCGGCCGATGCGCAGGCCGTACTTCGCACCGACCGACAGCCAGGGCACGAGATCGTAGATCGTGTCGACGGACAGGACGTGGCTCGCCTGCGCGAAATCGGCGATGAGATCCGAGCCCGGTGCGAGCTGGCCCGGCGAGGGCAGCTCGTAGAACCAGGTGTACTTGAACAGCGCGTTGAGCCGGTCGTTGCTTACCGGGCGCCAGGCCATGCCCGTCACCGCTTCGGCGTAGTCGGCGTCGAAGAACTCGCCGCCGTCGGAATCCGACAGCGAGAAGTTTAGCTTGCCGAGCAGGCGCCAGCTCGCGTTCATCCGGCGGCCGAAGGTGTTGCGCATCAGCCAGGTCTGGCGATCGCCGAGCAGATTGCCGGATTCGTCGCGGTACTCGAGCGCCGAGGCGAGCTTGGTGTCGTCGTGGTAGTAGGCGACATTGGTGCCGACCGCGTGGCGCTCGAGATCGCCGCTGTACGGATCGGACACCGTGCCGACCTCGGCCTTCACGCCGTAGCTCCAGCGATCGTTCGGCGCGTAGTCGAGGCCGTAGGCGTGGATCAGGCTCTGCGGCCCGGCGCCGCCGGTCGCGCGCGTCTCGCCGAACACCGCCATTTCGTCCGTCACGCGGTAGCGCGAGCCCGTCGTCATCACGCCCTGGCGGCCGCGGTAGTTCACGTCCTCGCGCTCGGTCTCCATCGTGTAGGTGAGATAAGCGTTGCTGCGATCGTCGATGCGGTAGTCGCCGCCGAACTTGCCGCCGACGCCGCCGTCGCCGCCCGAGACCTCGGACAGCAGGTGCAGGCGATCGTTGTACTGCCAGCCCATGCCGAGACCGACGCGATCGTTGTCGCGGCGGTTGCCGTCGCGGTGGATCGTCGCCTGCGCAAAGCCGTAGGCGTTCCATTCGCCCTTGTGCGCTTCGAGCAGCGGATCGTAGGGCGAGTAGTCGCGCCGGTGCGGCAGGTAGTCGAGGCGCAGCACGCCGTCGAGCCGGCCGCCGTCCTCGGACAGGATCTCGCTCGCGTTCGGGATGCGCGTATTGCGATCATCGTTGCGCAGGCCGACACTCGCCGCCCAGCGCACCGAGAGGTCGTAGCTCAGATCGGCCTCGACGGCGGTGCGGTCCTGGGTCTCGGCGTCCCAGCGATCGCCCTTGACGTCGACGTCCAGGCGCGCGGCGACGGGCACGGTGAGCCGCCCGCCGAGCTGCTCGATCGCCTCGTTCTGCGTGATCATGCCCGGCGCCGAATAGCCGCGATCGCGGTTCTGCCAGTAGAACGCGGCCTGGCCGCGCTGCGCGTCCCAGATCTCGCTGAAGTCGACCAGCGCGTCGATGCGCTGCGCGTCGGCGTTGCGGCCGCTGGAGCGCTGCGCGGCGAAGTCGAAGCCGCCGTTCAGCGAGCTGAGCTCGTCCTCGCCCGCGCCGTTCGATTTCGCGAGCTCGGCCCGCACGTAGGTGCCGGGCTTGTAGCGCAAGGTGACGTCCACACTGCCGAGGAGCTGCTTCTCGTCGCCGAGCTCCTGCCGGTAGCCCGCGAAGCCGACGCCGAGGTGGTCGTTGACCCAGTCGTGCGTGTGCACGCCGTAGGCGAGGTCGTCGAGCGCGGTCAGGCCCGGCACGTACTCGTAGTTGACGACGAGGAACAGCGGATTGCCGTTCAGCGCGCTGGTCTGCACCAGCGTGTTGCCGTCGGCGGTCGAGGGCAGCGGCCGCTGCAGCATCACGCGGCCCTGCAGGTAGTTCATGTCGTAGTCCTGCGCCGGCAGCAGCTCGCGCCGCTGCAGCACGAGACCGGAGTCGCGATCGCGCTCCTCGATCCACACGCGCTCCGAGCCCTGCGTGATGTCGCGGTGGCGCAGGTAGTACAGCGAGCCGCCGGTGCCGCGGAAGTCCTCGCGCGACTGCGCGGTGCCGGGCTCGGCGCCGAAGGCGTTGAGCTCGACGCTGCGCTCGCCGAAGGATGTGGTCTTCTCGCTGCGATAGAGCGCATTCGCGCCGTACAGCGAGCGCGCGTACTGCAGCAGCTCGCTGCCGCCCCACTGCGTGCGGAAGTTGCCCCACATCACGTGCGAGTCGCCGCGATCGAGGCGGATGTAGAACTTGCCCTGCGTCGGCGCGTCGTCGACGGTCGTGCTGTCGTCGCCGTAGACGGGGTAGTAGCGATCGGGATCGATGCGGCGCAGGAGATAGCGCGGATCTTGTCGCTGAAGTTGCTGAACAGATGCTCGAGCGGCTGCTCGCGCGTGTCCGCGCTCGCGGTCAGCAGATACTTGCCCTTGATCTTGCCCTTCACGTAGAAGGCCGTGCGGCCGTAGGCGAAGCTCGAGCCGTCGTACTGATCGAGATCCGAGGTCACGATCTCGATCGGCCCGGTCGTGCTGTTGTTGCCGAGCGTCAGATCGGCCATCGCGACGTAGAACCAGGAGTCGTCGGCGATCGACAGATCGCGCGAGTAGCGCGCGACCGAGCCGTCCTCGCGGCCGACCGCGACGGCGACTTCGTGCGGTCCCGGCGGCAGGATCTGGCGCAGCGCGAAGCGGCCGTTGCGATCGACCGGCACCGGCAGATCCAGCGCGGTGACGGGCGCGCCGGCCGGCACGTGCTCGCCGTCGACGGTGACGGTGCCGCCGCGCACGGCGATGTTCGACACCGCGAGCGAATTCTCGCCCCAGCCGACCAGGCGTTCGCGCGCGGGATCGTCCGCGTCCGGCGCGGGCCGCGCACGATCGACCAGCGTCAGCGGCTTCACCACCGTTTCGTCGTAGCGGCCCTGCGCGTCGTAGACGCGCAGCACGAAGCGCAGCTCGTCGGGCGCATCGCCTGGTACGGTCCACTGCACGCCGCCCGCGCGCACGTCTAGCGGCAGCACCGCGAGCGGCGCCTGCGCGCGACCCTCGTCGCGCTCGAACAGACGGATCTCGGCCTTCGCCACGAACCACGCGTAGTTGGTATAGGCGAGGAATTCGACCGGCTGGCCGCGCACGGCCGTCGCCGGCCACGCCCACGCGTTCAGCGCCGGCTTCACCTGCAGCGGATCGAACTTGATGCGGATGTCGGCCTGGCCGAGCGCGACGTCGCTCCTGCGCTGCGCGTCCGGCAGGCTGTCGAAATGCTCGCCCGTCACCGGCCCGTCGACGGGCAGGCCGTCGATGCTGATCCGGAACGGCGGCGCGGCGCCGTCGGGCGCGGCGCGATCTTCGGTGTTCGGCGCGCGCCCGTGCAGATAGGTCGAGGCGTTGTCGAGACGCTTGCCGCGGATCTGCGAGTTCGCGGCCGCGACACCGACGAGCGCGAGGCTCAGCGCAGCGCAGAGCGCCTTCAGCGTGCAGCGCTTCATGGCAGCGCCCCCCACACTTCGAGCTCCACGCTGAGCGGATAGCCGCCGTGCGCCTCCCAGCGCCGGCGGATGTCTTCGGCGAGCCGCGCGGCCTGCGCGGCGTCCGCCGCGCGATGCGCGATGCGGATGAGGCTCGGCCTGTCCTCGATCCGATCGAGCAGCGTATCGAGCTGCGCGCTCCACTCCGGCGCCAGCGTCTTGCCGTCGTCGCCGAAGGCCGCGGCCGTTACTTCGATGCGCACGACGCGATGCAGCGCCGCGCCGAAATTCAGCTTCGTCATCTTGCCGCGCGTCAGCCGCACGTCGCGCGGATTCTCGGTCGTCACGCGATAGCCGCTCGGCAGGGTGCGCGTGTCGAGCTTCATCACGAAGTTCGAGCCGCGATCGGACTGCGGGATCGCGGCGCAGGCGACGTGGAAGCGGCCCTGGTCGTCGGTGGTGACGAGCAGGCCGTTGACCGTCGCGAGGCGCACGTTCGCGATGCCGGGCTCACCCTCGTCCTGGTAGCCGTTGACGTTGAGATCGTCGAAGACCTTGCCGATCAGATCCGAGCAGTCGAAGGTCGGATCGGGCACCACGCGCACCGTCGCCGTCGCGAGATTGGAGATCTGCGAGTTCGCGAGCGTGTTGATGCCGAAGGCCTGGTTGACGTACTCGCCTTCGCCGACGCCGACACCGACGACGAGCAGCAGCTTGTAGATCTTGGTCTCGCCGGCCGCGTAGCTCTGGTCGCGCCAGTTCAGCAGCCGGCCCTCGACCAGCGGCTCCAGCGGCACGCCGTTGACCGAGCTGGAGCCCAGACGGTACTTGAAGCCCGGCGGGATCCGATCGCGCAGGTCGATGTTAGTCAGCGGCGAGGACAGCGTGTTGCGCGCCGTGATCGTGTAGGGCACGAGATCGCCGCGCGTGACGTTGACGAGCGGTGTCGTCTTCGAGATCACCAGCGCGCCGGACAGGATCGGATCGAGCGGGATGTGGTTGTTCAACACGTCCGCCGACGCGCCCGACAGCACGAAGGAGAAGAAGTACACCGCGGGCGATCCGACCGGCGGCGGCGCGCCCGAGGGCGAGACGAGGAACGGGTTCGGCAGCGGGCCGACGGTCTGCGCGCCCGGCTGCGGCGGCAGGCTGCCCGACGGTGTCGGCAGGTAGCCGCCCGTCCGTCACCTGCGTCACGTTCGCGTTGCCGCCGAGCAGATGCGCCGCCGGATCGAAGCCCGGCGGGCCGACGAAAGTCACGCTCGCGCCGCTGACCGGCAGCCGCGTCACCGAGTCGTAGACCACGCCGCTCGGATCGAGCGGCAGGTTCTGCTCGACGATGTTCTGACCCGGGTTCAGCGTCAGGTTCGCGATCGTGTGCCGGCTCAGATCGACGCCGGGCTCGTTCGACACCGGGCTGCCGTACTGCACGCGGCTGACCGGGTGACGGAACACGAGCTCGTAGACCTCGCCCGGGTTGGTCGTCGGCGGCAGGCCCGTCAAGGTGTAGTGGCCGTTCGCGTCCGTCGTCGCCGTGGCGACGACGACACCGCCGCGCAGCGCTTCGACGATCCAGCCTTCGAGACCGGGCTCACCGGGCTGGCGCGTCGTGTCGCGCGCGATCGTGTTGTGCCAAACCTTGCCCGCGATCGTCGCGCCCGCCTGGAGCTGCACGGGATTGTTCGCCGTGTTGTTCGCGTCGAGGCCGGCCGCCTCGCCGCCGCCGCTGACCGTCGCGACGTTGATCAGCGACAGACCCTCGAGCCCGGCCGCGATCGCGACGCGCAGATTGATCGGCGCGAGCGCGCCGCCGTGCGCGGCCGCCGCGGCGCCGGTCGTGCAGGTCACGGTGCGGCGATCGCCACTGAGGCTGCAGCTCCACGGCGAATCGGTCGGCGCGGACACCGCAGTGATCCCGATCGGCAGCGTATCGACGACGGTGATCGCGCCGCTGCTCGGCAGGGATCCGATGTTGCTGACGATCAGCGCGTAGTTGCCGAGATTGCTGTTCGACGCGAACTGCGTCGGCGTGTTGCTCTTGGCGATCGTCAGATCGACGGCATTGCCGAGCGTCTCGGCGAAGTCGTTGTTCGCCGATACCGTGTTCGCGCCGCTCAGATCGATCGCGCCGATCGCGCTGGGCGTGACGCCGACGGCCGTGCCGGCGCCGCCGATCGAGCCGGGCAAGGTCTGGCCGTTGTGGGTGCCCGCGGGCTGCGCGGGCTGCGTCACGGTGTAGGTGCCGGGCGGCAGGCCGGTGAACGCATAGCTGCCGTCGGCGCCGGTCGTCGTCGTCGCCGTCACGGGATTGCCGTTGACGTCGGTGCCGGACAGCGTAACGGTCTGGCCCGTGATCCCGTGATCGGGGCCGTTCAGCGCACCGTCGTCGTCGAGATCGAGGAACACGCGGCCGGAGATCACGCGGCCGTTCGGGATCTCGGCGAAGTTGTTGCCGGTCGACGCCGTGTTCGGCGGCAGCACGATGTTGCTGATCCGGCTCGGCGTCACCGCGACGGCGCTGGGCGTGCCCGGCGTGCCGCCGTTCGGCACCGCGCCGGCGATGCTCAGACCGTTCGAAGTCTGCGGCGGCTGGGTCGGCTCGCGCACCGAGTAGGTGCCCGGCGCGAGATTGTCGAAGCGATAGTTGCCGCTCGCGTCGGTGACGGTCGTCGCGATGACGGTGCCGGCATTGTCGAGCAGTTCGATCGTCACGTTCGCGATCACGCTGTCGGCACCGTTGCGCACGCCGTTGTTGTTCTGATCGAGGAACACCGTGCCGGCGATGCTCGAGCTCGCGACCTCCGCGAAGTCGTTGTCGGGCGAGCTGCTGACCAGACCGCTGCCGTCGCGGTTCAACACGATGTTCGCGATCTCGCTCGGCGTGCTGCCGATCGCGCTCGCGCTGCCCGCGCTGCCGCCGGCGGGACCGTTGACGGGGCCGGCGGTCGTGATCCCGTTCTGCGTGCCGGCCGGCTGCGCGGGCTCGCTGACGGTGTAGCTGCCGGCGTTGAGCTCCGTGAACGCGTAGTTGCCGAGCGCATCCGTCACGGTGCTGCGCGACACGGCGACGTCGTCGCCGCCGCCCGCGACGCCGTCGGGCGCGGAGTCGGTGCCCGTCAATGTGATCGTGTGGCCTGCGATCGGCTCGTCGGTGGCGCTGTCGAAAACGCCGTTCGGGGTGAGGTCGTTGTCCTTGAACACGCTGCCGGCGATGAAGCCGAGCGGGCTGACGACGAGGTTCGCGGTCGCCGGCAGCGGGTTGCTGCCGCCGTCGGTCTGCAGCGCATTGGCGGCGATGAAGTTCGCGTGCGTGCCGTTGACGTTGGCGGTGACGTCGACCTCGATCGAGCAACCGCCGGCGGGGATCTGCGCGCCGCTCGCATAGCGCACGAAGCCGCTGCCCGCGGTCGCGGTGACGCTGCCCAGCGTGCAGGTGCCGCCCAGCGCGGGCGGCGCGGCGACGACGACGTTGCCGGGCGCGACGGGCAGCGTGTCGTCGAGGTTGGCGCTGAGCGTCAGCGCCGTCGCGTTGTCGTTGCCGAGCTCGAGGCGCAGGCGCGAGCGGCCGCCGGCGTTGATCGACGGCGGCGTGAAGGTCTTCGCGATCGTCGGCGGCGCGGACACCGTCACGTCGTCGCTCGCCGGTTCGTCGTTCGTCACGCCCTCCGCGGTCCGCAGCGCGGAGGCGGGGATCGTGTTGACGTAGCGGCCCGGCGTGTTGCCGACGGTGTCGACCAGCACCTGGCAGGCGCCGCCGGCCGGGATCGTGCCGCCGGCGACGGACACGCGCGTCGCCGAGGCCGGCGCGACGACCGTGCCGCCGGCGCAGCTCGTCGAGGCGTTCGGCGTCAACGCCACCGCGAGGCCGGCCGGCAGCTCGTCGGTGAGGCTCGCCATGGTCAGCGGCACGCTGTTCGGGTTGCTGAGCGTGATCGTCAGCGTCGACGGTGCGCCCGGCGCGACGACCGCGGGCACCAGCGTCTTCGCGATGCCGGCGGCCGAACGCACTTCGAGCGTCGCGGTGACGTCGGGCGGATCGTTGGTGATCGGCACGCCGCCGGCGAGCGCGGTGATGGTGCCCGCCGCAATCACGTTCTCGTAGGTGCCGGCGGCGGCGGCGAAGACGTCGATCTCGGCCTCGCAGCTCACCGTGCCGCCGCTCGGCGCCGGCGGCAGGCTGCCGCCGCTGAAGCGCACCGAGCTCGTCGTCGGCGCGGTGATCGCGCCGCCGGCGCAGGTCGTGCTCGGGTTCGCGCCCGGCGGCACGACGAGGCCCGCCGGCAGGTTGTCGGTGACGCTCAGCGCCGTCACCGGCGTCGCCAGCGGATTGATGAAGCGCAGCCGCAGACGCGAGCGCTGGCCCGGCGCGATCGTCGGCGGGATGAAGCTCTTCTGCGCACCGAGCCGCGCGAGCGTGGCGAGGCTGCTGACCGTCGCTAGCGTATTGGTGACGCCCTGCGTCGTCGTCACGGCGTTGGCCGGGATCGTGTTCTGGATCGTGCCGACGACCGTCGTCGTCACGTCGACGCTGACGGTGCAGCTATCGCCGGGACTGCCGCTGGCGGCGAGCTGGGCCCCGCTCAGGCTGAACTGCGTGCCGTTCGCGCCGGCGCTGACGACGCCGCCGGGGCAGGTCGTCGTCGCCGCCGGCGTCGCGGCGACGCGCATGCCGTTCAGCGTGCCGGTCGCGAGGCCGTCGACGGTGAAGAAGTCGGTCAGCGCGAGCCCGGTGAGCGCGAGGCCGCCGGTGTTCAGCAGGCTCAAGGTCGCCGTCGCCGCCTGGCCCGGCGCCGTGATCGAGTTCGGGTTGATGCTCTTGTTGACGACCACGCCGCCGCTCGACTTCGCGAGCGTCGCGCTGACGGGCGTCGTGTTCTGCACGCCGCCGTTGGCGGTGACGTTGCCGGGCGGGATCGTGTTGACCGAGTTCGCGCCGCTGGTCGCGCGCACGTCGACCAGCGCCTCGCACTGGCCGCCCGGCGGGATCTGCACGCCGGAGAGCGTGAAGCTGCTCGCGCCCGCGGTCGCGCCGAGCACCGGCGCGCCGGCGCAGGTCGTCGACGCGTTCGGCGGCGTGGCGATCGTCATGTCCGCCGGCAGCGGATCGGTGAAGGACACGTTGGCGAGCGTGCCGCTGCCGGTGTTGCCGAGGCGCACGGCGAGACGCGAGACGCCGCCGGCCTGCACCGTCGCCGGCGTGAAGGCCTTGCTCGCGGTCAGCGCCGGCGTATAGGTGATCGGTGCGCTCGCCGGATTGGGGAAGCTCACCGCGCGCGTCGTCGCATCGGGCAGCGTCTCGGTCGCGATCAGCGAGTTCGCCGGGATCGTGTTGGTGTACACGCCGGCCGGCCCGCTGACGTTCACGCGCAGCACGCAGCTTCCCGCGGCGCCGGTGCCGCCGCCGGCGCGCGCCGGAATCGTCGCGTTCTGGATGCGCACGCTGGACGCGCCCGGCGTCGCCGTGATCGTCGGCCCGCCGCCGCAGGTGGTCGACGCATTCGCGGGGCTCGCGATCACCACTTGCGTCGCCGGCGGCCCGGCGAGGCTCGGCAGGGTGTCGGTGAGATCGACGCCGCTCAGCGCGTTCGCCGAGTTGTTGCTGAGCGTGATCGTGAGCTGCGAGATGCCGCCCTCGGACAGCGAGCTCGGGCTGAAGGCCTTCGCGATCGGCGCGGTGTGGATCACGGTCGTCGTCGCCGTGCCGGACGGGCCGGTGTTGCAGACGGCGCCGGCGCCGCAAGCGCCGGCCGTCTTCACCGAGCCCGTCGGCAGCACATTGCCGAGCGCGGTGCCGGGCACCGCCGTGGTCGGCACCTGGCCGGCGAACGTCAGCGTGCAGACGCCCGGATTGCCGGCCGTGCCGGCGGGCATGTCGAAGCTGAACACCGGATCGGTCGGTATCGACAGATTGCTGCCGAAGGCGCCGCAGCCCGCGCTGATCGACGGCGCCGGGCTCGCCACCGCACTGATCCCGCCCGGCAGATCGTCGGTGAACGACACGCCCGACAGCGCACCGCCGGTGAAATTGCGCACCGTCACCGTGTAGGTGACGAGATTGCCCGGCGCGATCGTCGCCGGGCTGACCGTCTTGGCGACGGTGAGCTGATCGTTGACCGTCACCGAGGCCGAGGCCGGGCGGCTCACGTAGCCGTCGGTATTGCCGACGTCACCGGCCGCGATCGTGTTGTTGAAGACCTGCGGCGTGCCGGCGACGGGCAGCGTCGCGGTATACGGCACGGTGATCGTGCAGCTCGCGCTCGCCGCGATCGAGCCGCCGGTCAGGGTTACGCCGCTGTTGCCGGCCGTCGCGGCCGCGGCGCCGCCGCAGGTGGTCGACGGCGCGCCCGTCACGGCGAGGCCGGCCGGCGCACCGATCGGATCGTCGCTGAAGTTCGTCAGCGTGATCGCGTCCGTCGGGCTGTCGTTGAACAGCGTGATCGTCAATGTCGCGCTCTGGCCGGCGCGCACGGGATTCGGCGCGAACTGCTTGGCGACGCGCAGCGGCGAGTTCACGGTCAGCGTGGCGCTCGCGTTCGCGGTCGGCACCAGGCCGCGCGTGTTGCCGACGTCGGCCGCGTTCAGCGTGTTGTTGAGGCTCTGGCTGCCGGTCGACCCGCTCGCGGTGCCGATGACGTCGACTTCGACGACGCAGCTTCCCGAGCGGCCGATCGCGCCGCCGGTGAGGCTCAAGCTGGTATCGCCCGCGTTCGGCGTGAAACTGCCGTTCGCGGCGCCCGTGCCCGTGCAGGCGACGCTCGCGTTCGGCGCAGCCGCCACTTCCATGCCGGCCGGCAGCGCGTCGGTGACGGTCGTCAGCGGCAGGTTCGCCGTCGAGTTCGGGTTGTCGATCGTCAGGCGCAGGCGCGAGGTCTGATCGTTCTGCACGACCGTGCCGGGCGTGAAGCGCTTGGCGATCGTCGGGCGCTGCAGCGTCAGCACCGTGAAGCTCTGCGCGGCGGCCGAGCCGTTGGTCTGCGGCGCGCCGTCGTTACCGGTGACGGCACCGGCCGGGATCGTATTGGTCGGCGCGGTGCCGCCGGCGGTCGAGGTGACCTCGACGACGATGTCGCAGCTACCGAGCACGCCGCCGCCGGGGGCCTGCGGGATCGTGCCGCCGGCGAGATCGAAGCTGCTGGCGCCGACGACGGCGGTGACGCTGCCGCCGCAGGTGTTGGCGACGACGCCGGCGCCGGCGACGACGATGTTGGCCGCCGTCATGTCGTCGGCGAACGCGACGTTGTTCACCGCCGAAGCGGTGTTGTCGTTCGTCAGCGTGATGCGGAAGGCCGTGATGTCGCCCGGCACGATCGTGCTCGGGTAGGCCTGGACGGTGTTGTCGATGCTCTTGGAGACGGCGATCGCCGCGGCGGCGTCCGGGATCCGGACGAGGACGAGGAGGACGGCGAGACTCGCGCATGCGCGCAGCGCGCTTGCCACGGCACGCGCGCCGGAAGAAATGTTCTGGGTCAAGCCCCGATCCCCTGCCGCAGTATCCGGCGTTGGCCGGATCTGCCCCCGATGTTTTTTCTCTCTACGCCGGAAGAGGAGCTAGGCGGGCGATGGTCGACGGCCCTGCCCTGGCCTCCACCGGCGCAACCCCTGCACCGTTTCGCGTGCCGAACGTGTCCGAGCGTATAGAGGTTTTCTGTACGGCCACGGCGCAGGCGGAGTGTAGCCGTCGAATCTGGGCACGGCGATGCCTGCGCGTTGCGCTAAATCACGTAATTCGCTTCAAACGGCGAAACGCTAGAGGACGATGCGTAAAACTTTTGTGACACGCAGCGACGCCCCGCTCCGCCGCCAAGAAAAATTCCCGCAAGACACCGAGCCTCCCGTCCCTCCCCCTTCTTCGTAGCCCGAAAACTATGAACAGGCGGCGCCGCGCTCGTCGGCCGCGGCCTCGCGCACGACGCGCCAGGCCGTGCGCTTGGCCGCCAGTGCGATCGAGGCATTGGCAGGACTCGACGAAGGCAATGTGACGCAGCGCGGGGCGCGCTCGGCCACCGCCGCCTGCACGTGGCGCCGCCAGCTCGCCGCAGCGGTGGTCCCGTTGAAGCAGATCAGCCTCAGCGCGCGGTGACGGGCGAGGAAGCCGGTGAAGTCGTTGACGACGACGCTGTCGCGCGCGATGCGCGCATCCAGACTGCCGGTGCGCCGGCAGAAGCCGATCACGTCCCACAGCGCGATGCGCGCGCGCTTCAGCGCGGCGACGCGCTGCGCATAGGGCAGCGCCGGATCGAAACCGAGCAGCTCGCCCATCAGCGGCCAGAAGAGATTGCGCGGATGCGCATAGTACTGGCCGGCGGCCAGCGAAGCCGCACCGGGCATGCTGCCGAGTACCAGCACGCGCGCCGACGGGTTCTCGATCGGCGGCAGCCCGCGCAGCGGCGGGCTCACTGCCGAAGAGGATCGAATGCGGCCGCGAGCGGCGGACAGCCCGCGGGTTTCGACACGCGCGTCGTCGACGCCGGATGTTGCTGCAAGCTCGCGGCCGGCCGCCGCGGCCGCGGCACGAGCTCGCCGCCGCAATTCGGACAGCGCTCGCCGAGCAGCTCTGCGCAGCGCGCGCAGAACGTGCACTCGAATGAGCAGATGCGCGCAAGCGGCGAGTCTGGCGGCAGATCGCGATCACAGCATTCGCAGTTCGGTCGCAGCTCGAGCATCGTTGGGCCTCCGGCGGACGGGCCGCCACGGTAGCACGCGCGGCGGCGCGCGCGCCGTCGGCGCAAGACCTGGACGAAGCGCATTGCGCAGGCGCGCCCGGATTTGGCGCAGGGCGTGGTGCACGACGCCGCGCGATCGCGCAGCGGCCTCGCGCCGCGCCGTCGCGCGCCATGCGCACGACGCGCCGAGGACGACGAGGTGCGGTGCCGGCGCGATGCATCCTCGTGCAGCGGCACGCGACGCACGCACCGGCATCGTTCGCGCGCGACTCGCGCAATGCGGTGCTCGTCCTCAAGTGCTTGATCGGATTCCAAGCGCGAAGCTGGATCGCTTTCTGCACTTCTCTCCGCCGATCGTCGCGACGCGACGAGCCATCCGATCTTTCTTGCGAATGGAAGCGCGAGTGGAAGGCGGCGCCAGCTTGGTGCGTCGTGCGCTTCCGCTCGCGCTCGTGGAGGGTGACATGCATACGAAGAACGAACGAAGCGGACTAGCGACGCGCGCAAGACGCGCGCGATTGCGGCTATCGGCGGTGCGCGCCTTCGCGCTCGGTCTCTCGCTCGCCTGCGCGAGCGGCGCGCAGGCGCTCGACATCGTCGACATCACGATCGAGGAAATCCAGGCGGGGCTCGCCGCCGGCACGTTCTCGGTCGTCGAGCTGTATCAGGCGCACAAGGCGCGCATCGACGCGTATGAAGCGCAGTACAACGCGTTCACTTTCTTCAACCCGACGGCGCTGGCCGAAGCGGAGGCCCTCGATCTCGAGCTGAAGACGACCGGACCGCGTTCGCCGCTGCACGGCGTGCCGATCGTGATCAAGGAAGCGATGGACGTGAAAGGCCTGCCGTCGACGGCCGGCTACGCCGGCTTCAGCAGCCTCGCCGGCGGCATCGATCTGATCCCGCAGACCGACGCGCCCGTCGTGCAGCGTCTGCGCGATGCCGGCGCCCTCATCATCGGCAAGACCAACATCCCGGAGTTCAGCCGCAGCGGCAATACCGCGAATACGAGCTGGGACGGCCCGACCTACAATGCCTACGATCGCACGATCATGCCCGGCGGCAGCAGCGCGGGGACGGCGATGGCGGTCGCCGGCAGCTTCGCCGTGATCGGCACGGCCGAGGAAACCGGCGGCTCGATCCAGAATCCCGCCGCCGCGCACAGCCTGGTCGGCGTGAAGACGACGTTCGGCCTGGTGCCGAACGCGGGCGTCGCTCCGCTGTCCGGCGCGACGCGCGACGTCGTCGGCCCGCACGCGCGCAGCGTGCACGACGCGGCCGTGATGCTCGACGCGATGGCGGGCTACTCGCTCGCGGACGAGAAGACGATGGCCTCGGTCGGCCACGTGCCGGAAGCCGGCTACACCAGCCTGCTGTCGACGACGGCGCTGCAGGGCAAGCGCTTCGGCCTGCTCGGCGAGGGTTGGCGCGCGGGCATCGAGCTCGATCCGCTGACGCAGACGATGTATGAGCAGGCGATCGCGGAGATGGAAGCGGAAGGCGCGATCTTGGTCGCGGATCCCTTTGCCGGCACCGACTTCAGCGCGCTGCGCGCGGCGATCCCGAACGCGGCGAAATCCAATCCTTACTACTTCGAGAACTGGCTCGAGCGCATGGGCCCGAGCATGGTCGCGAACCAGGTTGCGGCGGAGAACGGGATCAGCTCGATCGCGGCGCTCGATCTGCTCGGCATCTCGCCGTTCGCGCCCGGTGAATCCTTCGCGACGACGCCGACGCAGTTCCCGCTGGAATTCGCCGATCCGGACACGCCGCCCGACATCTCGGACTTCTTCGCGGCGCGGGCGGCGCTGGTCTCGCTGTTCGACAGCGTGCTCGACGCCTACGACCTCGACGGCCTGTTCTTTCCGCAGGCCGTGCGTCCGATCCCGGATCTGGACAGCACGACGGGGATCGGCGCGACGACGGTCAGCGAGATCAACATCGTCGGCTTGCCCGGCGTCACGGTGTCCGGCGGCTATTACGAGGACGGCTCGCCGTTCGGCGTGATGTTCGTCGGCAAGCTGTGGTCGGAAGCGGAGCTGCTCGGCTATGCCTTCGACTACGAGCAGGCGACGCTGCACCGGCTGACGCCCGCGCTGGTGCCGCTGCCGCCGGCCCTGCCGCTGTTCGCGGCCGCCGTGCTGCCGCTCGCGGCGCGGCGTCGGCGCGTCGCGAGCGCGCGTCCGGCACGCGCTGCGTGAAAGGGCCCCTACGCGGCGTCCGGCCACGGGCGCCGCACTCTCGCCTGTCGTGGCGATCGCTGCTCGCGCTGGCATGCATGCTCGCGGCCGCGCCGGCGTCGGGCGTGGAGTGCAGGCCGGACGGCAGTCAGTTCGAGCGCAATTTCTGCGCGACGCTAGCCGCCGAGCATGCGGAACGCGAGCTCGAGGCCGCGCTCGCCGCAGCCCGCGCGCGTCACGCCGCCGATCCAAACGCGCTCGCCGCGCTGACGCGGGCGCACGAGGCCTGGCGCGTGTTTCGCGACGCGGCCCTCGCCGCCGCCTTCCCCTGTCATCACGACGATCTCAGTGTCTGCTTCGATGCCGATACGCCGCGCCGGTATGCGCGCTTCCGCGCCCGGCTCGCGCGCGAACGCGCGGCGCATCTGCGCAGGCCGCCCTAGCGCGGCCCGCGTCGCTCCGCGGCGCGCGGTCTATACTCCGTCCAGCTTTCGTGTCATGGACGAATGAGCGCGCATGGACGTCTTCATCAGCTATGCCAGCGCCGATCGCGAGCACGCGGCCCGCCTCGCCGGCACGCTGGCCCGCGCGGGCTACACCGTGTGGTGGGATCGCACGATTCCGCCCGGGCGCGTGTTCGACGAGGTGATCCAGGAAGCGATCGAGGCTGCGCGCTGCATGGTCGTGCTGTGGTCCGCGCAGTCGGTGAAATCGAACTGGGTCAAGACCGAGGCCGCCGAAGGCGCGGCGCGCCAGCGCCTGCTGCCGGTGCTGATCGAGAACGTCGCGCCGCCGATCGAGTTCAAGCGCATCCAGGCCGCGAATCTCTCGCGCTGGGAAGGCAACACGGACGATCCGCAGTACCGTCAGCTCGAACAGGCGATCGCGCGCCTCGTGCGCGGAGAAGCGCAGTCCGCGCCGCTCGCGCGCGAGAAAGCGCCGGAGGCGCGTCGTGCCGGCGGTCTGCGCGCGTTCGGTATCGGTGCGGCGACCACGCTTACCGTCGTCGCGCTGGCCTGGTTCGGCTGGATGCGCGAGCATCGCTCGTCGCCGCCGAGCGAGGATCGCTCGCCGCCGCTCGCCGCACAGCTTCCGCCGTCCGCCGCCAGCGGCTCGCCTCCGGCAGCAGCGTCCGCGCCCGCGAAGGCCGGCGCGGAACGCATCGATCTGCTCGCCGCCGAGGCCGGTGGCCATCTCGTCGTCGCCTCGTCCGAAGCCTGGGACAAGCTGATCGACGGCAACACCGACACCTACGGCTGGGCGGACAGCGGTGCCGGCGTGTTTGCGTTCCGCGACGAACGGCCGGCGACGATCGACGGCGTCGCGGTGTTCATCGGCATGACGGGCGACAACAACGTGCGCGAGTTCGAGCTCTTCGCCGGCAACGACGCGCCGGCGGGCCCCTTCACCTCGATCGGCCGTTTCACGACGCAGAACCTGCGCGTGATGCGCGACCCCTGGCAGTCCTTCGATTTCTCTCCCGTCACCGCGCGCTACGTCAAGCTGACGGCGCTGTCGAATCACGCCGGCGGCCGCGCCGTCTACATCAACGAACTGCGCCTCTACGGCAGGCTGGCGTCGACGCGGGCGGCGAGCGCGGCCGCGCGCAGGCACTGAAGCGCAGTCGACTACATGAAGGTGTTTCTGAGCTACGCCTCGGAGGATCGCACGACGGCCGCGGCGCTCAATCGCGCGCTGCTCGAACAGGGTCACGACGTGTTCTTCGATCGCGAGGATCTGCCCGTGGGCGAGGAATTCCACGTGCGCATCCGCCGCGCGATCGAAGACTCCGATCTGTTCGTGTTCCTCGTCAGCGATCACGCGCTCGCCGCCGGCAGCTATGCGCTGTCCGAGCTCGGCATCGTCGAGCGGGCCTGGAAGCGCCTGTCCGGGCGCGTGCTGCCGGTGATGCTCGCGACCTTGCCCATCGAACGGCTGCCGCTCGCACTGCGCGCGGTGACCGTCCTGCAGCCGGCCGGCGACGTGATTGCCGCAGCGGCCGATGCCGTGCACGCGCTGGCTCGCGCGCACCGGCACCGGCGCCTGCAGCGTGCGGCCCTCGGCCTCGGTTTGCTCGCGTCGCTCGCCGGCGCGCTCTACGCGTGGCAGAGCTCGCGCGGCGGGGCGGCGGTGGGGCGCGACGGCATGCCGCTGCAGTACGTGCCGGCCGGGCCGTTCACGATGGGAGACGGCGAATACGCGCCGCTGCGCGAAGTCTACGTCGACGCCTTTCGCATCGATCGCTACGAGGTGAGCGTGGATCGCTACGCGGCCTTCCTCGCGGCGACGGGCATCGCGAACGCGCCCGAGGGCTTCGCCGAGATCGACAGGCGCCGGCACGGCGAGAAGCCGGTGGTGCTCGTCGACTGGCACGATGCCGACGCCTACTGCCGCTGGGCGCGCCGCCGCCTGCCGAGCGCCGCCGAATGGGAAAAGGCGGCGCGCGGCACCGACCGGCGCCCCTATCCCTGGGGCGCGCAGTCGCCGACGCTGGAGCTCGCCAATTTCACCAACGCGTCGCCCGGCACTTATGAAGGCCTGTCCGCGGTCGGTTCGCATCCGCTGGGCGCGAGCGTCTACGAGGTCGAGGACATGGCGGGCAACGCCGGCGAATGGGTCGCCGACTGGTACGGCGAAAGCTATCGGCGCGGCGACACGCGCAATCCGCACGGGCCGGACCAGGGCTCCCGACGCGAGCTGCGCGGCGGCGGCCGCTACGACGACGCCGGCAATCTGATCCTCACGCGTCGCTACTACGCCGAGCCCGATACCCGCGCCCCGGACATCGGCTTCCGCTGCGCGCAGGACGCGCGAGGGTGACGGCGCGCTTCCTAGCCCGGGTGGAACGCGCAGCGCGCAACCCGGGATCGGCGCGCCGACGCGCCTGCGTTCATCGATGATCGCGATCCCCCGCCGCGTGTTCCTGTTCAGCGGCCATCTCGTCGACGAGACGGGACGCGCGCCGCCGCGCTTTCCGAACGACGCGGCAACGATCGCGCGCGTACGCCGCGCGCTCGCCGCGGCACTGACGAAGCAGGCGCTCGCGGCGGGCGATCTCGCCCTGACGCAGGGTGCCTGCGGCGGCGATTTATTGTTCTCCGCGCTGTGCATCGAGCGCGGCGTCGCGCTGCGCTGGCTGCAGCCCGCGCACGAGGAGGCCTTCATCGCGGACTCGGTCGCGCGCGGCGGCGCGCATTGGCTGGATCTCTATGCGCGCCTGCGTCCGGCCCTGGAGCAGCCGCCGCGGGCAATGCCGGCCGTGCTCGGACGCGCCGTCGACGACTGCGGCGATCCCTATCGTCGCTGCAACCACTGGCTGCTCGACACCGCGCGCGCCTACGGCCTGGCGCGGCTGTGCGTCGTCGCGCTGTGGGACCACGATCCCGGCGACGAAGCCGGCGGCACCGCCGGCATGATCGAGGATGCGCGGCGCTACACGCGCGAGATCACGCTGATCGATCTGCGTGCGCTGAGGGATCCTTGAGCGGAGTGCTACCGGATGCGCCGAATCCCGGATTCCGCTGCGTTCCTTCCCGGCTACGAAGACTCGTAGGTTGGGCTGACGAAGGAAGCCCAACATCGGGCGCCGAACGTTGGGCTTCCTTCGTCAGCCCAACCTACGAGTTGCGCTCGACCCAATAGAGCTGCTTGTGCCCGCCCGCGCTCAGCGTCGCGGCGAGCCGTTCGGCGGCGGCGCGCGTGAGCTCGCGCGCGACCTCGAAGACGTTGCCGTTGTCGTCCTGGCGCCGCACCCGCCAGCGCGCGTCGAGCGCGAGATCGCGCGGTTGTTTCACAGGCCGAGCTCGGTGAGGCCGGGATGCTCGTCCGGTCGCCGGCCGAGCGGCCAGCGCAGCAGGCGATCCACTTCGCGGATCGGCAGATCGTTGATGCTCGCATGGCGCTCGCGCATCAGGCCCTGCGCGTCGAAGGCCCAGTTCTCGTTGCCGTAGGAGCGATACCACTGGCCCGCGTCGTCGTGCCATTCATAGGCGAAGCGCACGCCGATGCGATCGCCGTCGCAGGCCCACAGCTCTTTGACGAGGCGATAGTCGAGCTCGCGCGCCCATTTGCGCGCGAGGAAGGCGTGTATGGCCTCGCGCCCGACCGGGAACTCCGCGCGATTGCGCCAGCGGCTGTCGATCGTATAGCCGAGCACCACGCGCGCGGGATCGCGCGAGTTCCAGGCATCTTCGGCGAGGCGCACTTTTTCGCGCGCGCTCTCGCGAGTGAACGGGGGCAGGGGCGGACGAGCGGTTGCGTCGTTCATCGGATGGCACTCCGGGTTCCTGCAGGCTGTGAGCCTATCCTCGCGCAGGCGCTGCCTGCGGGCCAGAGGCGGCGTGCTTGCTATAGAATACGGACTGATTTAGTCTGCGTTCATGGCACATCTCACCGCGAGCGTCGAATACGGCATCCACTGCCTGCTGTGGCTCGCGGTGGCGGACGACGCCGCGCTCAGCAGCCGCGAGCTCGCCGAGCTGCAGGGCGTGTCGCCGGCTTTCGTCGCGAAGATCTTTCCGAAGCTCGAGAAGGCGGGCGTCGTCGTCGCCAGCAGCGGCCTGCGCGGCGGCTACCGGCTCGCGAAGCCCGCTGCGCAGATTTCGCTGCTCGAGATCGTGGACGCGATCGAGGGCGAAAAGCCGCTGTTCGACTGCCAGGAAATCCGCGAGCGCTGCGCGCTGTTCGACGGCAAGCCGCCGCGCTGGGCCACCCAGGGCGTGTGCGCGATCCACGCGGCGATGCTCAAGGCCGAGCAGGCCATGCGCGACTCGCTCGCGGCGTCGACGCTCGCCGACATCGCGCGCACGGTGGAGCACAAGGCGCCGGCCGCTTTCGAACGTGAGGTCCGCGGCTGGCTGGGAGCGCGCAACGCCGCGCGCGGTACGCAACGCAGCCCGCGCAGGCGCGCGGCACGCAAGGGAGACATCGCATGACCGATCGACTCGTCATCGCCGGCTCGGGCTTCGCCGGCACTTGGGCCGCCATTGCCGCCGCCCGCGCGCGCGCGCTTGCCGCGCGTGAGGCAGCGCTCGCGATCACGGTGGTTTCACCGGCGCCCGAGCTGCACATCAGGCCGCGCTTCTACGAAGCGAGCCTCGAAGGCATGGCGCCGGACCTCGACGCGCTGTTCCGCGAGCTCGAGGTCACGCACGTGGCCGCGCGAGTCGAGAGCCTGGACGCGCAGGCGCGCGCGCTGGAGCTCAGCGACGCGCGGGGGGCGCGTTCGCGCCTGCATTGGGATCGCCTCGTGCTCGCGACCGGCAGCGTGCTATTCAAGCCGGACGTGCCGGGCCTCGCGGCCCACGCCTTCGACGTCGATCAGCTCGCGCATGCGCAGCGTCTCGACGCGCATCTGAAGTCGCTCGCCGCGCGGCCCGCGTCCGCGGCGCGCGACACCGTGGTCGTCGCCGGCGGCGGCTTCACCGGCATCGAAGCCGCCTGCGAGCTGCCGGCGCGCCTGCGCGCGGTGCTCGGCGAGCGGGCCGAGGTCCGGGTGGTGATGGTCGAGCAGGCGCCGGCGGTCGGACCGGATCTGGGCCCCGGCCCGCGACCTGTGATCCTCGAAGCGCTCGCGGCCTGCGGCGTCGAGGCCCTCACCGGGGTGGGTGTCGCCGCGATCGACGCGGACGGCGTCACGCTCACGGACGGCCGGCGCATCGCGGCGGCGACGGTGGTGTGGACGGCCGGGGCTCGCGCGCACCCGCTCGCCGCCCAGCTACCGGGCGAGCACGATCGCTACGGCCGGATCGCGGTCGATGCGCATCTTCGCGCGCCGCAGGCGCCGACGGTGTTCGTCACCGGCGATCTCGCCCGCGCGGCCGCCGACGACGCGGGGCACGAGGCGCTGATGTCCTGTCAGCACGCGCTGTCACTGGGGCGGGTCGCCGGCTACAACGCGGCGGCCGATCTGCTGGGCCTGCCGCTGCACGCCTATCGGCAGCCGAAGTACGTGACCTGCCTCGATCTCGGGCCCTGGGGAGCGGTGCTCACCGAAGGCTGGGACCGCGAGGTCCAGCTACGTGGCGCCGAGGCCAAGGCCCTGAAGCGTGACATCAACACGAAGTGGATCTACCCGCCGACCGACCGCGCGACCGCCTTCGAGCTCGGCGCCCCCGGCCACGTGATCGTGGCCTGAGGCAGCGGCGGCACGGAACCCGCGCGCGCGACGGCGGTCTGAGCTGATGACTGCGGTCCCGCGCGTTCCCTGCCTGACGTGGTGTAGCGCGCAGGGCCTGCACCCTCAACTCCTTCCACTTTCCGGATTCACGCCCCGCCCCGTGCGGGGCGCTTTTTTTTGCATGTGCATCTTGTAGCCCGGGTGCAGCGTAGCGAAACCCGGGATGGGGCGTTGACTTTGGCGCCTGCGCCCGACGACTGCCGCTCCCGGATTCCGCTGCGCTCCTTCCGGGCTACGAAGACTCTCCCCTCGCGCATCTCACTCGAGATTCGCGTGCCGCGCGCGCAGCTCTTCCTCGCACAGTCCTTTCGCGGTGACGAGCTCGTAGATCACCGACTCGAAAAAGACCAGCGCCGAGAGCTCGAACACCGTGCCCATCGGCAGGCCCGGCCGCGGCTGCGCGCTGCCGTCTGCGCCGAGCGCGACGAGCTCATGCGCGAGCTCGGCGAGCGGCGAGGCGGGTTTGGACGTCAGCAGCGCGACGCGGGCGCCGGCGGCGCGCGCCTTGCGCGCGATCGGCAGCAGCGTCTCGGTCGCGCCGGAGCCGGACAATACGAGCAGCAGATCGCCGGCGGCGACCGAGGGCGTGACGATCTCGCCGACGACGAACACCGTGTAGCCACAGTGCATCAGGCGCATCGCAAAGAAGCGCGCCGCGAGCGCCGAGCGGCCGGCGCCGCTGACGAAGATGCGCGGCGCGCCGTCCAGCGCCTCGATGAGGCGGCGCACGTCGCCGGCCTCGGCGCCGGCGAGCACGGCGTCGACGCGGTCGAGAATTTCTCTGTAAGACATCGGGTCCTCCTTCTCGTCCGTCCGCTCCCCGGCCGGCGGACCGGCCGGGGCAGCGTTTCAGGCCGCCCGCTGCCGCGGCGCGCGCGCCGCTTCGGCGATCGCGATCGCGGCGCTCACCGGATCTTCCGCCGCGTAGATCGCGGCGCCGGCGACGATGATGCCCGCGCCCGCGTCGAGCGCGCGCGCGACGGTCTCGCGCTTGATCCCACCGGCGACGGAGATCACGAGATCGAGGCCGAGGCCGCGGATTGCCGTGAGATCGGCAAAAGGCGTCTGTCCCGAGGCCTGCTGATCGAGACCCGTATGCACGCCGATCACGTGCGCGCCCAGCGCCGCGACCTCGGCCGCGCGCGCGCACTTGTCGGGCACGTTGATCAGATCGACCTGGCACTGCTTGCCGAAGCGCGTCGCGGCCTGGACGGCGCCGCGTATCGTGCCGTCGTCGGCCGTGCCGAGCACGGTGCAGAGATCGGCGCCCGCGGCGTAGAACGGCGTCGTCTCGTACTCGCCGGCATCCATGGTCTTCAGATCGACGAGGATGCGATTGCCCGGAAAGCGGCGACGCAGCTCGTGCAGCAGCGCGATGCCGTTGTGCTTGATGCACGGCGTGCCGATTTCGAGGATGTCGACGTGCGGCGCCACCTGCTCGGCGAGCGCGACGGCGGCAGCGTGGTCCAGATGGTCGATGGCGACCTGGATGAGAGCCATGGCGATATCTCCTTGAGTGAGGATCGTGTATCCAAAGGCGGACGCCCGCAGGCGCCGGGAAACGCAGTGGCCGCCGATTCGTCGCTTCGCCGGAAAGCGACAGGCACGCGAACGCCCGTGCCGCGAACCGCAGGGTCCGCAGTCGGATCGAACGCGATGGAAGAAGGATGCCGCCTCACGGCGCACAGGCGCGACGCGCGCACGGAGCACGCGCATGCGTTGCCCCGTTCAGCGCTGGAAGTCGTCGCGTATGGCTGGTCTGGCGCCCCTGCACATCTGCCACCGGGCCCGATAGTTCGCCTACGTGTCGTCTTGGAAAAGGAGTTCGTCGTTGCGGCTGTCCGCATCTCCTGCCGAAAAATCGGTCGCGATTATAGCGCCCGCGATCGGCGGCATGACAAGAGGCAGTTCGTAAGGAAATGCTTGGTTCGGCGGTCTTCGGATGCGGCGGTGGGCTGCGGAGTGTTTTTTTTAATCTAGCCACGGAGGACACGGAGGGCACGGAGAAAGAGATTGATTGGATCGGCAGCCCCGTAACGATCTGGGCGCAGACGTGGCGGAGACTCCTATCATCCTTTTCTTTTCTCCGTGCCCTCCGTGTCCTCCGTGGCTAGATTCAACAGCCCGGGTGGAGCGCGCAGTTCGGCGCCCGATGTTGGGCTTCCTTCGTCAGCCCAACCTACGACGGATTCCGCTGCGCCGCCGCGGGCGACGGGATCAAATGTCGACCGTCGCGATGAACTCCGTCACGCGCTCGGCGAGCTTGGTCTTCAGCGCGCCGCGGATGCTCGTCAGCACGCCGACGTCGACGATCGCCTGGCCCGTGTTCTGCTGCAGCTTCACGCGCTTCTTCTTCAGCTTGAAGAACAGCACCTGCGTGATCTTCGCGTTGGCCTGGATCGCGAAGGCGAGGAGATGCATCACGAGGCCGCCGTTCGGCAGTTGATCGGCGAGCGCGATCTGGAACTGCGAGGTTTTCGTGTCGCGGCTCGCGCGCTCGAAGAGCGTGATCCACGGGCTGTCGCGCTCCATGGCCTGCACGGCGTCCAAGGTCGCTGCGAGCACCGCGAGCGCGGCGGGGTTCGGCACGAGCAGCGCGGCCGCGGCCTGGCGCACGGCCTCGTGGGTCTCGAGGCCGTCGAACTCGCCGTCATATTCCCGGAAGCCCGTCTGCTGCACGACCCAGCCGAGGTTCATCAGCGCCGCGACATAGGCATCGAACCAGGCAAGCACCTGCGCGCGATCGGGCACCTTGCGATTGGCCGCGAGCTGCGCGAGCAGAGTCGCATTGCAGAGATCCTCGCGCCGCGGCGCCGGCACGCCGGCGGTGAAGGACACGAGACCCGCGCCGACGACGGCGGCCTGCGCGCGTGCGTCGGCGAACTGCGCCGGCGCGATGTCGCGGTATCGCGCGACCTTGGGCGCGGCCGGCAGGCGCACCGCGACGACGAACGCTCGTGCGCTCGCCTTGCTGGCCTTGAACGGACGGGCGGGCTTTGCCGCGCGCGTCGCTTTCTTCAAGGTCACGGCGGGCGTCGCGCGGCGGCGGGCGGCCGGCTTCTTGGCCGCGGCCCCGCGCGCGGCGGCCTTGCTCGGCGGCGTCTTCTTCGGACTCGGCTTTTTCGTCGCCATGGGCGTGCTCCTTTCCCGCCTCAGCCGGCGGGTCGATCGAGGATCTCGAGTATGCTCGCGAGGCAGTCGGCAATTTTCGCGATGCGCGGCGCCGGCCGGCCGCGCCCGCGCAGCACGCCGATCACGAACTCGAGCTGCTCGCGTACGGACGACACCTGGCGCGGGCTCGCGCCGCGCGCGATCGCGTCGCGATACGCGCGCGCCGCTTCGTTCATCAGGCTCGCCAGCGCCTTGCCGTCGGCCGCGAGGCGCGGCGCCTCGGCGAGCAGGCGCAGCGTGTGAAAGTCGGCCGCGGCGAGACTTTCCCAGAAGTCGGGCTCCTCGTCCGAATCGAGGCGCGCGGCGGCGAGCAGCGTGGCGCCGCGACCGTCGAGATCGATCGCGCGCGACCCCAGCGGTTTTCTGCGGCGAATGCCGGCGAGCAGCGTCGCGGTCGCCCAGTTCGTATAGGCATAGCTCGGCGAGCGATCGCCCAGCGCCAGCGACTTCTCCAAGGCCGCACGACAGTGCTTGGCCATTGCCTCGAGCGCGACGATGCATTCGCGCTGTTCGCCGAGCAGCGCGTGCAGCAGCGCGAGGCGCTTGTACGCGCCGCCGAGCAGCAGCAGGCGTTCGGTGGTGTCGCCCAGCGCGCGCAAATGCTCGAGCTCGGCGATCGCTTCGCGGATGCTCTTCGCGAGCGGCCGCGCCTTGGCTTCCGGGTTCTTCACCTTCGGCGCGCCGAGCTGCGCGAAGCCCATTGCGGCGAGGCGCACGCGATAGTTAGCGCGCTGCTCGATCACGGCGAGCGAGGCCTCGCCGTGCTCCGCGCACAGCGCGGCGTCCAGCGCAGCGACGGCTTCGGCCCAGCAGCGCGCTTCGCCGTAGCAGAAGCCCAGCGCGGCGGCGACGTCGCCGCGCGCGAGCCACGCCGCGTCGGCCGGTGCCGCGCGCGCGAGGATCGCCTCGATCTGCTGGCGCGGATCGCGCTCGTCGTCGCCGGCCTTCAAGCCGCTCGCGCAGTTCTCGAGCGCGACGACGAGCTCGGCCGGCGTCGCGAACGGCGGCGGCGCCGCGTGTTCGATCTGGCCACCGCGCACGAGCACGTAGTTCGGATCGCCGTAGCACTGGTAGGCGCCCCAGGTATTCACCGAGGGATGGCGCCGATATGTTTCCTCGCGCGCGAGACGCACGGCGTCGCCGAAATACTGGCCGGCCAGCATGCGCGCGTAGAACACCTCGGCGAAGGTGTGGGCGGCAGCGTCGTCGACCGCCCAGCCGGCGACGAGCACGGCGCGCGCGCCCATGTGGATGAACTCGACGCCGATGTTGGCGGCGAAGCCCGGGCGATCGAAGGCGCGCGGCGACAAGGTACGGCCGAGATGGCAGCAGTTGACGAACACGAGCTCGGGCACCCAGCGTAGCTGCTGCGCGTCGCCCGGCGTGAGGTAGTCCTGCGGCCCGATCACCATGCCGGACACCGGCGGCGCGCCCGGCACGAGAACTTCGTCGTGCACGCCGTGGCCGGCGAGATGCAGGATGCGCCAGGCGCGGCGATGGAGCTTGTAGAGGATCGAATCCTTCTGCTCGTCGATCGAATCGAGCACCTCGAAGTCGAGCGCCGCGAGCTGGTGCGCGACCTTCTGCGCTTCCTCGCGCGCGCCCGGCAGATCGGCATAGATCGGGCTGCCGGCGAGATCGGGATTGCCGATCACGAGCGCGGTCGGCGCATCGGCGTGCGCCGGCTGCTCGCGGAAGCGCTGCGCCTTGAGCTGGCGCAACATGCCGCCCTGCACGGCCGGCGGGCGTCCGTGCGGGCTCCAGCGATTGTCGAGCAGCTCCCAGGGGAAGCGCGCCGAATAAGCGTCGAGCAGCAGCACCACGTTCTGCTGCTTCGGCGCCATCTCGCGCAGGCGCAGCGGCAGCAGCATCTCGAACAGCGTGCGCGCGGCCTCGACGTTGCCGGCCGGGCTCGCCGACACCTGCGCGATGAAGCGCTCGGCGAGCGCGAGCTGGCCCGTCGCCATCGTCTCCTCGGCGCGCGCGCGATCGGTCGCGAACACGAAGCGCAGCGCGCGCGTCGGCGCGGCGTCCTCGACGATCTCGAGGCGCTGCCACCATTCGGGCGCATCGTCGAAGCGGATGCGGCGGCGTGCGGCGCGGCCCTGGCCGAGCTTGCCGTCCCAGCGCACGCTCGCCGCGAGCGGCCCGTCGGCGAGCGCCTCGCGCAGCGCGTCGCAGGCCGCGATCGCGATGTCCTGGTAGAGCTCGACGAACTCGATGCGATCGATGACGGCGCGATGATTGAGCTCGGCGGCGATCAGGCGCTCGTTGGCCGCGATCGCGCCGCGCAGCAGCGACTCGATCGAGTCGCGGATCGACAGCCCCGCCGCGCCGGAGCCGACGAACAGGCAGGACACCGCGGCCGAGCGCACGACGCCGTCGGCGCCGAAGCGGCCGTCGGGCCACTGCGCGACCTGCAGCGCGAACTCGAGCAGCGCGGCCGTCGCACCGGTCTCGAGCAGACTCGGCGAGAGCTCGCCGACTTCGCCGAGCCCGATCACGACGGCGCCTTTCGGGCGCGCGCCGGCCGAGTCGTTGAAGAAGACCGCGTGGCTGCCGAGACGGCCGGGATAGATGCCGAGCTCCAGCCGCCGCGTCAGCGCCCGCTGCAGTTGGCGATCGAGCACGCGCTCGGCGCTGACGATGGTGTCGCCGAGATAATGGCCGACGACGACGGGATGGCGCGCGTAGCTCAGATCGCCGTGTCGCACGGCGACTTCGATGGTCTGCGCGGGCCCCGCCTCGGGCGCCCGTGCCGGTCGGCGCGCGCCGCCGAAGCCGAGGCGCGCCGCCTCGCGCGCATCCGGCACGTAGTCGATCACGGCGTCCAGCGGCATCGGGAACAGCTCGGTGTCGGCCCGGGCGTCGCGACGCGTCGCCGGCGGTGAGGCCGGCAGACGGTTCGTCGTGCCTGTCATCAACAGATCGAGATAGCCGACGAAGGCGCGCGTCTGCGTGCAGAGGTTATCGTGCGCGGTGTCCTCGACGTACCAGGTCGGCACCTCGGGCAGGCGGCCCGACTTCCAGGTCACGGTGCCGTCGCCTTCGCCGATCGCCTTGAACGCGAGCTTCTTCACCGGCGGCAGCAGCGGCGGATCGACCGTCACCACCTCGTAGGCCGCGACGGTCGCCGGCTGGCAGCCCGCGACGTAGCGCATCAGCGCCGGCTCGACGGCCTGCGCCGTCAGCAGCTTCCAGGTCGCGCGCGCATCGCGCAGCGCCGTGGCCTCGGCGAGCGGCCAGCTCGCACCGAGCTCGCGCTTCAACTGCTTCCATAGCTGCGGATCGGCATAGTCGGCATCGTCGGCACCGAAGGGCAGCAGCTCGAGCACGCCGGGATAGCGGCGCACGATGTCGATGATCTCGTCGATGTCGTGCACGAAGTCGATCAGCGCGAGCTTGCCCTGCGTCGGGTTCAGACCGACCAGCCAGCGCATCGCCTCCAGCGAGCCGCGGTTCGGCGTGCCGAGCATCAGGAAGCGGCTGTTCGGCAGCGCCTCGATGCGATCCCACAGCGCGCTGCCGGCCGGCTGCGCGAGCATCGCGCGCACCACGAGCCCGCCCATCGAATGCGCGACGAGATGCACCGCCTGCCGCTCGAGCTCGGCGCGCGGCAGCGCCTCAGCGAGCAAGCATACGAGCCGGCGTCCGTTCTCCTGCACGGACTGGCGCCAGTCGTAGGGAAAGATTTCGAGGCGATGCGTGCGCGCGAGGAACTCGATCAGCGGGCCGTAGAAGTCGTCGATCGCGGCAAAGGCATCGACGTCCGTCGCGCCCCAGCCGAGATCGGCGAGGCCGCCCTTCATCAGCGCCGCGTAGTGCAGCCAGATGTGGCGATGGGCGATCTGCAGGTGGCTGCCCATCATGCCCGGGATCACGACCGCGAGCGGCCGCCGCTCGTCCGGCGCGCGGCTGCGGGCGACGGCGGCGCGCCATTTCGGCTCGGCGCTCGGCGCTTCGGCGATCGGCGCGTAGCCCGCGGCATCGCCGTCGCGGCGCGTGAGCCCCGCATGCAGCCAGCGCAGGCTGCGCGCGTTCCTGAAGTAGTGGAAATGATCGACGTCCGGGCCCCGATCGCAGAGCCAGCGCGCCTGCCCGGGCTTGCGCGCGAGGCCGCCCGTCATCGACGAGGTGTTGACGACGAGATCGTGCTCGGCACCGTAGAACCAGTCCGCCATCAGCACCTTGAAGCGCTGCCACAGCGTCTCGCCTTCGATGTCCCCACCGATCGCGCTCAGATCGGCATCGGCGACGAGCGCGGGATTGTTCAGCAGCCGCGTCAGCGCCGAGCCCGGCATCATCGCTTCGAGTCCCGGCAACGTGCGCGGATCGGTGCGCTCCTTGACCACGGCGAAGACGAAGTCCATCGCGTCGTCGAACAGCGGCAGCGGCAGCAGCCGGCTGCTCAGATCGTTCAGCACCGACAGCCAGCGATCGAGCCGCCCGCTCGCGAGTGTGGTGCCGCGCGCCGGCGCCGCGACGCGCACGAAGCGCCGGATCTCGAGGCGCCGCGCGAGCAGGGACGCGAGCGCCGCGCGATCGCGCGCATAGGCCTCGCGCCGCGCGCGCTCGTCTTCCTTGGCCAGCGGCGGCAGGCCGAGCTGCGGGGCGATGCTGCGATCTTCGCCGAAGAGCTTCTCCAGCGTCGCCTCGTCGAGAATGTCCGCGGCGCCCTCGACGGCGCCGAGACACAGCAGCTCGCCGATCAGCCCGCCGCGCGAATGCGTGAGGAGATGGATCGGCGTGCCGGTCGGCAGGACCGCGGCGAGCGCCGCCGCGTTCTCGATCGGGCTCGCGGTCAGCGTGCGGTGCTCGTAGGCGTAGACGCGATCGCCATACTGCTGCGCGAGGCTCGCGCGCACCGCGGCCGCCTCCGGGTTGTCGTGCGCCCACAGCGCGCCGAAGCCGCCGGCGAGGCTGGAGAAGGTGCCGTGGATGAGGACGAGCACCGGCGCGTCGCCGGCCGGCACGGTGGTGACGGGCACTAGCGGCGCCGTCAATTGGGTCAGTGAACAGCGATGGAGTCCTTCGCCCGCGATCCCGCTCTTCGCGAAGGTCCGTTCCTCGACGGCCTGGCACAGCGCCTTCGCGCTGCGCGCGGTGAGGTCGTAGCCGAAGAACTCGAGCGTTCGGATCGCGATCGCGACGGCGCCGCGCTCGGCCGGCACGACGGTGCCGGCGGGTGCGAGCAGGCTGTCGACGGCCCACACCTCGCTGCCGTCGCGCGCGGTCGCGCGCTGGCCGTGCTCGCGCAGCAGATCGTCCGCGCGCGTCCACAGCACGAAACCGTTTTCGAGCTCGACGCGCACGACGTCGTCGTCGCGCACCGTGATTGCCGTCGTCGCGTCGCGCGCGCCGCTCGCGACCAGCGCTTCGTGCCGCAGGCCGGGATGGCTGCTCGCGATCTGTGCGAGCCAAGGATGCGCCGGCGCAGCGCGCGGCTGGCCGCGCAGGCGGCGGAGCGTCTCGCTCATGCGAGCACCTTGCGCTTCTTCACCGCCGCGCTGCCGACGAGCTGCGGGCTCTGCGGGAAGCTCGCCGAGGGCAGGTGCTCGCAGATCTGGCGGTGCCAGTCCGCATAGCTCGCGCTCGCGGGCAGCGCCTTCAAGGTCTTCAGCGCGTAATACGTGAAGGCACCGTTGGGCCGGCCGCGGAAGCTCGCGTCGTAGCTGTAGTTGTTGGGGCCTTCGCGACAGCCGGCGAGCAGCAGATCTTGAGGGCGGCCGGCGACGGCGCCCTTGAAAGCCGACAGCTCACCGGGCGGCGTCACGACGCGTGCGGCGCGACCGCCGTGCGTGCGCGGCAGCGCGGCCTCCGGCAGCCAGTTGCCCATCGGCATGAAACGCGGGCGCGGGCCCTCGGCGTCCGCATCGGCCGGCGCCGCGCGCGTGGCCGTGCCCGAATGACAGCTATCGCTGATCAGCACGAGTCTGGCTTCGCGGTGGAGCGGCGCGAACAGCGTGCGGATCGCGTCGTCGGTCAGCGCGCCGCGCGTCGTCAGATCCCAGGGGCACAGGCCTTCGTCGTAGCCGTCGGCCTCGTCGTTGTCCGTATCGGGCTGATAAGTGCCGTGGCCGGAGAAGGTGATGACCAGGCTGTCGCCGCCCTGCGCGCTCTTCACGAGCCGACGGAAAGCGGCCGTCATCGCGGCCTTCGTCGCGCGCCGATCGAGCAACTGCGTGACCGTGTAGCCGCGCGCTTCCAGCGCGGCGGCCCAGTCCTTCGCATCGTTGACGCAGCCGCGCAGATCCATGCCGGTGCCGGGATAGTCATTGACCCCAATGCACAGCGCCCGTTTCGCCATGGCCCCCTCCCTGATGCGTCCTTGTCGTGCCGTTGCTTCTTATAGCACTTCGAATGCGCGATGGCGGCGCCGATCGGAGGAGGGGCGCGGCGCGCATGTGAGTCGTGCCGGTCGTGGCGCGTTCTTAAATCTGGCCGCGGCGGCCGTAGGTTGGGCTGACGAAGGAAGCCCAACGGAGAGTGATTTCTCGTAGCCCGGGTGCAGCGTAGCGGAACCCGGGATCGGGCATGCCCGATACGCAAAGAGCTTTCGGCCATGCTCGGCGCGCACCGCCGGATCTTCTCGAATGCATGAGAGGACGGCGGGCGCGGATCCCGGGTTACGCGCTGCGCGCTCCACCCGGGCTACGAAAGCACCGTTCACGTTGGAAGACTATGTCTCTTTCATGACCGGGGTGATGCGCGCGCCTCATCACCGTTGGCCGACGAAGGAAGCCCAACGGAGAGCGAGCGCCGCGCTGTCTTTCACTCTCGTCCGAGCACTGCGTCCTCCGTGCCTGGATTCACTCATGCCAAAACGAAGCCACCATTCTCACCTTTCGATGAGCCATTGGATGATGTACTTGGCGACGAAGCCGACCATGCCGAAGGCGAGACCGAGGAAGAGCACGAAGGTGCCGAACTTGCCGGCCTTGGACTCCCATGCGAGCTGACCGATGATGAACAGCATGTAGAGCATGAACGCGGCGAGGCCGAACGTGAGGCCGAAGCGCGCGATCTCCTGCTCGGTGTAGCCGAGGATCGTGCCGTTCATGCCGGGCGGTCGGCCTCGCGCGGCGGGAAGGCCGAGGCGTCCACCGTGTCGCGGTAGGCGTGCCAGCTCGCGTGGCCGAGCCAGGGCACGACCACCGCGAGGCCCAGCAGCGCGGGCAGGAAACCGCACAGCGTGAGGCCCATGATCACGGCCGCCCACAGCGCGAGCGGCGCGGGATTGAGGAGCACGGCGCGCCAGCTCGTGAGCACTGCGTCGAGCACGCCGATGCGGCGATCGAGCAGGAGCGGCAAGGTGATCACGCTGGACGCGAAGACCGGGGCCGCGAGCACGCCGCCGAGCGCGAGCCAAATTTCGAACAAGTGACCCTCGCGCGCGAGCACGACGTGCTCGATGAAATCGCGCGGCGTTGCAATCGGCGCCGGGGCGTAAAGCGTAATCAGTGAAGCCGAGGTCAGCACCCAGCCGGTGCCGGCCAGCGCGAGCAGGAGCCCGAAGCGCACGAGCCGCCAGTCGTGGTGTTCGCGCCCGCGCCAGCTCAGCCAGGTGCGCCAGATCAGCCCGAAGCTGACGGGCTCGCCGCGCTCGAAGGCACGGCTCACCGCGTAGAGCCCGACGGCGAGCACGGGCGCGATCAGCAGAAAGCCGGAAAACGCGCCGGCGAGAAACCAGAAGTGATGGCGCGCGAGGGCCAACAGCAGGCCACCGAACACCGCGAGCGCGAGCCCGTGCGCGGCACCGATGAGCGGTGCGCGCCTGAAATCCCGCCAGCCCGCGGCGAGCCAGTCGAACGGCTGTGTGAGCGCGAGCGTCCGCGGCGCGGGCGCGCTGTAGGTCGTGGCGGTCATGCGCCGAGTGTAGGGGTGCGGCGGGGCGGGCGTCGAGGCGGGGCTTTGCTGGCGCGCGCTGATATTTGCGCGCCGGCGCAAAAGGCCGCCACACTTCGCCGAAGCTGCGCGCGACATCGCTCTCATGCAAGCTGCATACGCGCGCCAAGTGCAGCTCGAGCGAGGGCGTCACGGCCCTCGGCAGCATCGTCACGCGGTCCTTCGCGCCCTTGCCGTCCCGCACCAATATCTGTCCATGTGCCGCGAAGTCTACGTCCTTCACGCGCAAGCGGAGGGCCTCCATCGGACGCTGCCCCGCGCTATACAGCAGATGCGCCACGAACAATAGTGTTGCATCGAGATGAGCAAACACTGCACGCGCTCTTAGCACGTCAGCACGGTCGGTAGACGCCTCGACGCCTTCGCTCGGACATAGCCCTCCAAGCGCGGCAACGCCATATCGAGCACACGTTGATAAAGAAACGGCAGCGCGCTCAGCGCCTGATTCCGCGTGGACGCCGACACCCGACGCTCGGTCGCCAGCCAGCCGAGATAGCGCTCGTCCGCTTCGGGCCCCAGTTCCCGCGAGTGAATGCGATCGTTGAAACGAATGAAGTCCCGAATCCAGAACAGATAAGTCTTCTCGGTCCTGAAGCTGTAGTGATGACGCCTGAGCACAGTTCGCACCGCGTCGAACAGGCGCGGCCTCGGTGCGACGTCCATGTCGCAATCCTCCCCGGCTTCATTGATGCATTAGCGGGCACTGACTATAGTCTTTTCAGGATCTTGCAGCTTAGCCTCTGTGTTATGCGACACGAATGCGCTGAAATATTGCGACAGGTTTGTCGCCCAACTCAAAGTTAGAAGGCATATGAACGTACAGAGAGCCAGGCTCCCTCTTATCGCCCTCGCCGCTTTGACGATCGCGGCGTGTGCTTCTGGGTCTTCTATCGTGACAGGCGTCACGAGAGCGCCAATAGCGTCGGCGCAAGTCCAGCTCTATCTTGAGCCGCCAGCCGAGTTCGAGGTGATTGGCCTAATCAGCGCATCGAGCGATGCTGGCTTGACCGAACAGGCTTCTGTGGACTTTGCTAGTGAAGAGCTAAAGAAGCAGGCTGCGAAGCTAGGTGCCAATGGAGTACTCGTCGTCTCGACTGACAATACCAAAATAGATGTTTTTGGTGGGTACGCCAAAACTGTTCAAGGCAAAGCCATCTTCGTGAAGGCGCAATAGACAATGGCGTCGGTATAAGCGTTCTAACATGTAGTTCAAGCTGACGTGCTCGCACCGGACCGCTTGTGGTGCGGCAGGTAGACCACCCACCGCGCCCCGGTGCGAGCGCGCGGCTTAACCGCGCGTCAGGTGTCACAGCCATGGCGAAGCCTGGACCCCGGCGCTATATCTTCCCCTCTATAAGGCACTTACGCCGGGAGCGAAGCCGAGATTCGATACGGTCGTAAAGGTGGCAAAGGCCTTGGGTGTCAGGCTGACAGCAGAGCCCATTAGTCATTGAGCGCTAACCAGCCGTTGGAGCGAACGCGTCGGCGCCGCGCGCTCCGGCGCCGTTCAACGGTACGTTGGGCCTCATGAGCGAGACGCCTTCATGGATAGCGTCGCCTTTCGAACAATCGTCGAGTCCCGGTGAGTCGTGGCACACGAGTACGCGTCTGTGATGAAGTGGTTCGGGCTTCGCGCGGAATCGGGCTGCACCATCAGAATCTCTGCCATGCTTACTGGTTTGCCCGCGTTTGCCCAACATGTACTGGCACACATCCCCTCTGATCGAATCGACGGACCAACGAAGGCGCTACTCTTGGAAACTGCCAACGGTGAACCATCTGGCGTCTGGAACTAGCACGACGCAGAATTAAGGCAGTAGATCCGAATGGCATTTACTCATGGCATTACGACCGGATATTCATGGCCCCAACGGCCCCGTCCGCAGAAAACTTAGTTCTCAGCTATGAACGCCGAAATCCCTAAAGCGGAAGCGAAGGTCTACACATTAAAAGTCAAATTGACCGGGCGGCGAGCGACCGACCGCGAGTGGATTAGAGTCATAGAGATGCTCGACGGCTATACGCTCTACGACGTCCATTGCACGATCCAAGAAGTCATCAATTTCGATGACGACCACATGTATGAGTTCTACATAGGAACGCGCTGGAACAAGCGCGTAGCGGAAATCGGAGAGGGGGCCACTCCCGAGGACCCCGGTTCGTATGACGACATTGCCCTATCGACAATATTTCCTCTGGAAAAGGGGCAAAAGCTCTATTATTGGTTCGATTTCGGGCATGGCTGGATGTTCGAGATCACATGCACCAGCGTAGCGGGCGTGCTCAATAAGAGGGCAAGGTATCCGCGCGTGATAGCGAAGAGTGGCCGAAACCCTCGGCAGTACAGTTTCTGAGTCCAATGCACGGGATCCAATACCCTTGCGAAGTCAAAGGAAACGCGGTCACGCTCTGGGAAGAGCGGCCAGCCTGGAATGATCCTAAAAAGACGACCAAGATGGGCGTCGCCCGCTTTCGATACTGGAAATCGCGTCGCACGTGGCAACTGTACTGGATGCGTCGAGATTTGAAGTGGCACCCCTACGATCCGGACGTCAGCGTCGCGAAGCGTATTGCCGCACTCGTAAAAGTGATGGAAGAAGACAAATGGGGAGCGTTCTTCGGATAGCGGCGACAGCGATGGCCGCGAAAGGCGTGAGCGCGACGCGTCGAAGGCCGGGCGCCGATCATTAGCGGGAAGCCGTGCCAGGAACCGTAGGTTGCCGTGAAAGACGGCGCCCGTTTTCGTAGCCCGGGTGCAGCGTAGCGAAACCCTGGATCGGGCATGTTCGATACGCAAGTGCTTCGGCCCCGCTCGGCGCGCGCCGTGTCGGACTTTCTGGAATGCGAGAAAGGACGGTGGGCGCCGATCCCGGGTTACGCGCTGCGCGCTCCACCCGGGCTACGAAGATCGTCGTTTTGTCGCCCGGAAGGAGCGAGGCGCAGCGGCGCGGGACCCGGAAAGTGGGCTCACCACGCCTCTTTCATGATTGCGGGTGACGCGCGCCGCCCCCAATGAGGAAGAACAGAGATTGATGAGGAGCCTCCGAAACGCAATCGCCCCTGCTGGCGGTATCGATATCGAGGCTGTCCAATGATTTTTCTGCCCTCTGTGTTCTCGGTGTTCTCGGTGGCAATCACCGAGCACAAGCGACGGCACAGACACGACACCATGGCACACACGCAAAGGAGACGAAAGAGGCATACGGATTTGCTCTTCACGCCGCGCAGGCGGGCATTCAGGCGGGCGGTTCGAAGAGCGCTGCGCATTCAGTTGGCGGGGCGCCGTTTCCCTCCTGCGCTCGACCGAGACTGGCTCGCCGAGGCTTCGATCCTGGATGCCCGCCTGCGCGGGCATGACGGCGGCGCTGCCCTGCCGCGGCATTCGGACCTCTTTCGCGGCGGCCCACAATCTCGTTCGATTTCACGGAACGGTTATTTAGTGCAGCGCTTTTGCGCCATATAACCGCCTGTTCGGGCCGACGGATCGAACATGGCGGAGGCGGATGCGGGACCCTTTTTCTTTCAGCGGCCGGCGCGCAGGCGAATGGTCTGCGTGCACTCGGGCGCCGCGTCGAGCTGCGCGCGGACGTCCCGGCCTTCGGCGACGGGCGCCAGGTAACGTCCGCGGAACCTGAGCTCCAGATCGTCGCTGTCGAACGGGTAGGGCGTGAACGTGTACGTGCCGCCGCCCTCCGGCGTCAAGCTGACCTCGACATCGCGCCGGGCATCGATGGGCACGTGCGGGAAGCTCGTCGCGGCGCGCTCGTCCTCGTGCGTGCAGTTGAAGTACAGCGCCAGCGTGTCGAAGAACTGCAGTTGCTTGTAGTTCTGGAACAGATGCGCCTCCTCGACCCAGGCCGCGGTCGCGGGATCCTGACGCAGGCTCGCCTTGAGCGCTTCCTGGCGGCTCAGCTCCACGTCCAGCATGCGTTGGGCGAGCGCGCGGTTCTCGGCCGCGAGCCCGTCCAGCAGCACCTTGTTCGACATGCCGTAACGGCCGTTGTAGAGGCCCCAGCTATGCATGCTCGAAAGGAGGCCGCCGTAAGGATGGTGCCGGCCGTTGAAATCCGGCGAGGCCGAGCTCGTCGCGACGATCCGCTCGAACGGTGTCTGCACCAGGTTGTACGGCAGGCCCGTCGCCGGATCGCGCAGCGCGGCGGCGTCGAGCTCACGCCAGCCGGCATCGTGATGGCCGATGACGTACAGCATGATCTCGCGCGGCTTGACGGCGGCGAACTCCGCGTTGCCGAAATGGGCCGCGAAGCTCGCCGCCAGCTCGGTGTGCTGGGCCATGGTGATTACGAAGTGCGGCCCGCCGTGCGGCGCGCTCTGTACGATCATCGGAGCCTCCTGCGCTGGCTACTGAGCGACGTATCCGCCGTCGAGCGACAGTATCGAGCCCACCGCGAACGATGCCTCCGCGGAACACAGCCACACCACCGCGCCCGCGATTTCCTCCGGCCGGCCCATGCGGCCGATGGGTTCGCGCGCGGTGATCGCGTCGATGATCTCGGGTTGTCGTGCGACGATCGCATCGACGAGCGGCGTGTGCACGGGACCCGGGCATACGGCGTTGATGCGGATCCCGCTCGCCGCATACTCGACGGCCGCAGTCTTGGTCAGCCCGATCACGCCGTGCTTGCTGGCGGAATAAGCCGGCATGCCGACCGAGCCGACGAGGCCGAAGTTGGACGCATTGTTCACGATCGCGCCGCCGCCGCCCTGCTCGAGCATCTGCACGATCTCGTACTTCATCGACAGCCACACGCCTTTCAGGTTGATGCCGGTGATGCGATCCCAGTTCTCCTCGCTGCACGACGCCGTCGGACTTAGCTCGCCCTGGATCCCGGCGTTGTTGAATGCGCAGTCCAGACGGCCGAAACGCTTCACCGCCGCGGCGACCAGCGCCGCGACGTCTGCGGCACGCGATACGTCCGCGCGCACGAACAGGGTATCCCCGGGCAGAGTGCCGGCGAGCGCCGCCGTTTCCGCGCCGGCACTCGCATCGACGTCGGCGATGACGACGTTCGCGCCGGCGCGCGCGAAAGCGAGCGCCGTGGCGCGGCCGATTCCGGAGCCGGCGCCCGTCACGAGCGCGGTCTTGCCGAGCAAGGGCTGCGTCATTTCACCGCGCCTTCACTCATACGGGACGAAGCGCTCGGGCTCCATCATCTTCAGCAGCGCCGGATTCTTGTACATCTCAATCACATTGCAGATCTCGACGAACGCGAGCGCCATGTCGCACAGCCGTCTCGCGTCTGCCGGCATCTCATCGTGGGGATACCGGTTGAGATACGTGATGATCTCCTCGAGCTGCGAGGACATGCCGGCGTAGAACTCGGCGATGTCCGCCATCGGCGTGTGCTGGCGCTTGGCCATGCGCTCGCGTTCCGTCGGCAACGACCAGTCCAGAAACGCTTCCAGCTCTCGAAAGTGCGCGGGCAGCAGCGCGGCATTCATGGGCGCGCCACCTCGCGCTCGAGCACCTGATGGAAGTAGCGGATCGCGATCTCCTCGTCTTGCATCACCATGTCGGGCCTGGCGCGAGCGGCCAGGCCTTTCTGGATCTTCTCGTGCTGGAACGCATCCTCCATCAGCGTGTCTCGCAGCGCCATGATCGTCCACTCCTGGGCGAGGCGCTGGCCCGCGTTCTCGGCGGGCGGCATGTAGTAACGCATTTCCCAGATGCAGCGGTCGACGGCCAGCGGCCAGAAGTTGTACGTGACGTACCAATCCCCGGCGCCGCCGGCGAACAACAGCAGCGCCATGTTCGGGAAGATCAGGTACCAATCGAAGTCGCCGATGCGCTGGTTCATGCGCGCACCGCCGCTCCCACTGCCGAGGCGCCTCAGCAAGGCCTCGGTCGGCAGCGGCTGGTGATTCGGATTGAACTCGCACGACCAGACGCTGTGATAGTTGTAGAGGTTGACGTTCAGGAAGCGGCAATACTTGTTGTCCTTGAGCAGGAAGTTGTCGCCCAAGGTGAAGCGATGCTGGAACGGCAGGTGGTAGAGCTCGTTCTGCGCGTCCAGGCCGGTTTTCCAGTTGGCCTGCTCCTCGACCTTGTAGGTGCGCACGAGCTTCATCCGATCGAACGGACAGCCGTCGAGCTGCGTCGCGACCCCGCCCAGAAAGTCGCGCAGGCTTTCGGCCGGCTGGGCCGAGAGATTCACGAAGACGAAGCCCTCCCACACGTCGCAGTGCACCGGCGTGAGTCCGTGCTTCTTCTTGTCGAAGTCGAAGAAGTTGTCTTCGTCGGGCACGTGCGCGAGCTCGCCTTCCGGCGTGAAGGCCCAGCTATGGAAGCCGCAGCCGAAGCGTCCCGGGCATTTGCCGGCGTCGTTCAACACCAGCGTGTTGCCGCGATGCGGGCACACGTTGTGAAACGCGCGCACGCGGCCGTCGTTGCCGCGCACGACGAGCAGCGACACCTTGCAGACGGCCAGCTCGCGCACGAAGTAGTCGCCGTTGCCGGGGATGTCGTCGACGCGACCGACGTTCAGCCAATGTCGGCGGAAGATGCGGTCGCGCTCCAGCTCGAAATAGGCGGGTGAGATGCACGGCTCGGTCGCGACCGGCCCGGTGCCGACATCGGGGTATTTCCGCGACCATTGCTTGTCGATCATGCGTGTTTGCATCGCGAGACCTCCGGAGCGGGGGGTTCGAGGCGCCGCCGTAGGCGCACGGTACTGGTTGTCCGGCCGTCGATAATCACCGCTTCTTGAATCATACTGTGCACGAACATTGACTAATCGAGGCGCACGGCTTGGATTCCTTGACCGACGTCGCGGTGTTCGTCCAGGTGGTCAGCGACGGCAGCTTCACCAAGGCGGCCGCGCGGCTGCGCCTGTCCCGGTCCGTCGTCAGCAAGTACCTCACGCGCCTCGAAGGGCGACTGGGGGCACGCCTGCTCAATCGGACGACCCGGCGCCTGAGCCTCACCGAAGCGGGACGGATCTTCTACGAGCGCAGCCGCCGCGGCCTGCAGGACATCGAGGACGCCGAAGCGGAGGTGTCGCGGCTGCGCGAAACGCCGCGCGGCGTGCTGCGCGTCAACGCGCCGATGTCCTTCGGCATCCTGCACATCGCGCCCGCATTGCCGGAATTCCTCGCGCGCTATCCCGGGATCACGGTCGAGATGAATCTCGACGACCGCAAGGTCGACGTCATCGAGGAAGGCTTCGACGTCTCGGTGCGCATCACCGAGATGCCCGATTCCTCGCTGATCTCCCGCCGCCTGGCGCCCTGCCGCCACGCGATCGTCGCGAACCGGGCCTATCTCGAGCGGCACGGCACGCCGCGGACGCCCGAGGACCTGCGCGCCCACAACATCGTCTCGTTCAGCTATCAGACCTCCGCCGACGAGTGGCATTTTCTTGCCCCGGACGGCAAGTCTGTCGCCGTTCCGGTCGGCGGCTCGATGCGGATGAACAACAGCCTCGCGCTGCGTGAGGCCGTGCTGCACGGCGTGGGCATCGCGCGCATGCCGACCTTCGTGGTGCACGACGATCTCCGCAAGAAGCGGCTCGTGCGCCTGCTCGCGGGCCATCAGACGCTCGAAGTGTCGATCTACGTCGTCTATCCGGAGCGGCGGCACCTGCTGCCGAAGGTACGGGCCTTCGTCGACTTCATGGCCGCCCGGATCGACACGCTGCCGTACTGGGATCGGGCGAGCGGCCGGCGAGCCGGCGAGTAAACCTGCGGCGAGGGCGCGGCGGCTAAGCCGACGCAAGGTATATGACGCAACGTGCGTCGGGATAATCCGCGCGAACATACCTCAGGGAGATATCGCGCCTGCCGCATCTGAATAGGCTGCAAGAATCGTGAAAGCGGAAGAACGAAATAAATTGCTGCAGGCACTGAAGGCTCGCTTCGAAAAGCACATGCACCGGCACAAAGGGCTTGCGTGGGCCGACGTGCAGGCCAGGCTCGACGGCAATCCTGCTGCGTTGAGCTCGCTGTTCGAGATGGAATCGAGCGGCGGCGAGCCGGACGTGATTGGCTACGATCGCCAGTCGGATCGCTTCACGTTCTGCGATTGTTCGGCGGAGAGTCCCATGGGTCGCCGGAGCGTCTGCTACGACCGCGTAGCGTTGGACTCGCGCAAGGAGCACAAGCCGGGCGGCAGCGCCGTCGAGATGGCTGCTGCGATGGGAATCGCGCTGCTGACGGAGGCGCAATATCGGGCGCTGCAGACGCTCGGCGAGTTCGATACCAAGACCTCCAGTTGGATCGAGACACCGCCCGAAATTCGCGCACTCGGCGGAGCGCTCTTCTGCGACCGCCGCTATGGCAGGGTGTTCGTGTATCACAACGGCGCGCAGTCGTACTACGCGACGAGAGGATTCCGCGGCCTGCTCGAAGTGTGAGCGCGGCACGGCGTCATGCGCGCATCTGATCGGGCCGTGAAAGAGCATGCCCCGTTCTTGTAGCCCGGGTGCAGCATAGCGGAACCCGGGATCGGGCATGCCCGATACGCAAGGGCTTTCGGCCTCGCTCGGCGCGCACCGCCGGGTCTTCCCGAATGCATAAGATAACAGCGGGCGCGGATCCCGGGTTACGCGCTGCGCGCTCCGCCCGGGCTACGAGATCTGGCGAGGCGCCGGATCCTACGAAGGCCCTTTTCTTGTAGCCCGGAAGGAGCGGCGCGGAATCCGGGGAAGGGGGCTCACCACGCCTCTTTGACGCCTACCCTCTGTTGGGCTTCCTTCGTCAGCCCAACCTACGAACTGAATCCCCGGCTGCGCGGGGATGACGATATCCAAACGGCAAGGGCCGTCCGGATTGCGGCGCGCCTAACACCGCAATCCGGATTTCACACGCTACAGCCGCGCCGCGACGAGCTCGGCGTAGCGCCGATCGGCGCGGCGGAAATGCTCGAGCTGGCGCTCTTTTATCTCCGCCGAGACCTGGCGCAGCGAGTTCGCGATGTTCGTCGCGAGCCGCTCCTGCGCGTCCGCCGTCAGCAGGCGGAACAGGTTGCCGGCCTGCGTGTAGTCGTCGTCCTCGATGCGGGGATCGTAGCGACCCGCGACGCCCTCCAGCGGCCAGCCCGCATCGCCGTGACCGAAGCCCCGCGCGACCGGCCGCGCGACGTCGACGTTCGCGTAGTTCTGCGCGCTGCCGCCGTTGTCGAAGGCCATGCTGCCGTCACGCTGCTGGTGATGCAAGGGGCAGCGCGGCCGGTTCACGGGAAGCTGCTGGTGGTTGGTGCCCACGCGATAGAGCTGCGCGTCGTGATAGGCGAAGAGCCGGCCCTGCAGCATCTTGTCCGGCGAGTAGCCCATGCCGGGCACGACGTTCGCCGGCGAGAACGCGACCTGCTCGACCTCGGCGTGATAGTTGTCCGGATTGCGGTTCAGCTCCAGCACGCCGACCGGGATGCGCGGGAAATCCGCATGCGGCCACACCTTGGTCAGATCGAAGGCGCTCCAGCCCGTGCGCGCTTCCCACGGCGCGCGCGCTTCTTCACGCATGATCTGCACGTAGACGTCCCAGCGCGGGAAATCGCCGCGCGCAATGGCGCCCTGGAGATCGCGCTGCGCGTAATCCGGATCCTCGCCGGCAAGTCGCACCGCGTCCGCCGCCGACAGATTGCGGATGCCCTGCCGCGTCTTCAGATGCCACTTCTCCCACACGCGCTCGCCCCGCGCGTCGATCAGGCTGAAGGTATGGCTGCCGAAGCCGTCCATGTGGCGATAGCCGTCCGGCGTGCCGCGATCGGAGAACAGCATCGTCACCTGATGCAGCGACTCCGGCGCCTTCGACCAGAAATCCCACATCATCGTCGGCGACTTCAGATTCGTGTGCGGGCAGCGCTTCTGCGTGTGGATGAAGTCAGGGAACTTGATCGGATCCTTGATGAAAAACATCGGCGTGTTGTTGCCGGTGAGATCCCAGTTGCCGTCCTCGGTATAGAAGCGCAGCGCGAAGCCGCGCGGATCGCGCTCGGTATCGGCCGAGCCGCGCTCGCCGCCGACGGTCGAGAAGCGCACGAAGGTTTCGGTGGTCTTGCCGATCCGATCGAAAAGCCTGGCCTTGGTGTACTGCGAGATGTCGTGCGTGATCGTGAAGCTGCCGTAGGCGCCCGAACCCTTCGCGTGCACCACGCGCTCGGGCACGCGCTCGCGGTTGAAGTGCTGCAACTTCTCGATCAGATGAAAGTCCTGCAGCAGCACCGGGCCGCGCGGACCCGCAGTGATCGAATTCTGGTTGTCGACGACGGGAATGCCCGCCGCGGTGGTGAGGCCTTCCGGCTTGCCGGGATGGCTCATGTGCGATTCTCCTCGTTCAGCGCAGCGATGCGTGCGTGCGAGGAGGCTAGAAGCGTGGCCGGCGGCGGGGAAGTTCCGATTTCTTATCGGCGCGATTGAGTGCCTGTATGGTGGCTGCGATGCGAAGGCGAGGTGGGTGGGGCTTCCTGCGTCACTCGAGCCACAGCCTGCCACTGGTCAGTAACGGCCACGGTATTCGAATCCGTATTAGCTAAATATGCATGCCTCGATGCTAACGTCTAAATTAAGCTGCGCCGCGCGTCCGCTCCAACGGCTAGTTGGATGCGCTCTCGAGATTTAACGTGGGAACGACAGGTGATCGGAGATGGGCCATGCCCAGTGTAGCGTTGGATCGGCTTCGCTCAGAGGTCCTTAATCTATCTGAGTCGGAGCGTGCAGAACTTGCCCATGCGCTCGTTACGAGTTTGGATGGAGTCCCGGATTCGGATGCTCAAGATGCGTGGGACAAGGAAATTGTAAGGCGCATCGGTGAGGTCGAGGCGGGCTCGGCCAGGATGATTGACTGGGATGAACTCGGACGTCGGATGCGGAGTCGTTTCGGGGCTTGAAGGTGCGACGCGTTCGGATTCTCGAAGAGGCGTCCGATGAAGCAATTGCAGCCGCCTTTTGGTATGACCGGGAGGGGCCGGGACTTGGGCTCGAGTTTGAGCAAGCTTTAGACACGGCCCTCGATCTGCTTGAGGACGACATGGCGCCGCTTGTGCCGGGACCCCGGCGCGGTTACTGCGCGAGCTGCGTGGAAGTGAGCTGCATCTGACCTCCAGTGTCCCTTATCTGCGGCGGGGTCGACGCCGAGCATCGACGATCGGGGCAGGCGCGAAAAGAGGCTTTGGCGAACGGCCCTCGGGCAAGTTCGGTCGTTACAACGCGGCGGCCGGCATGGACCTCGCCCTGCGCGTGTCGACAGGATCCGGATCGGGAAGATTCCCGCTCAATCCGCGCCATCCCCCATCAAGGCGCCGCCATGGCGGCCGCTACTTCGACCAGGTGCCATGCCGCACACGCGGCCTGCACAGTGCGCAGCGCCGCCGATCGTCCGTGAGAGCTCTGCCTTGCCGGCCCGCGGCCGCGCACAGCCGGGACGAGCGGGTCGAAGCTCGAGAAGCGGCGCACCCCACATCCATGAAATTCCGCTACCCGCCATCGCCGATCGCCCGCCTCGCGCCAGCCGTCTTGCTGCTGAGCTGCGGCGCGCTGCCGCGGGAGCTCATGCCCGGCGACGTGCCGCGATCGCTCGCGATGATCCTCGGCTTCTTCGCGCTGGCCGGCGGCGCCGTCCTTCTCCTGCGCTTGCGCCGTGCCCCCGCTGCGCTCGATCCCGGCGCCGTGATCCCGCAGGGCGTGCGCAACGCGCTGGACGCGCTGGCGGAAGGCCTGGTGGTGATCGACGCGCAGGAGCGCATCCTGCTCGCGAACACCGCGTTCGCGACCCGCATCGGCCAGCCTGCCGCGCAGCTCCTCGGCCGCTCGCTGGCCGCACTCGCCTGGCTGCCGCCCGAAGGCTGCACGGCACTGCCGCCGCTGCCCTGGCGCGGGGTGCTGGCCGGACACGGGACCGATGTCCGCGGCGAGCTGCGCAGTGAGACCGCGGGACGCCAGGCCTCCCGCTATGCCGTGCACGCGGTCGCGATCGTCGACGACGAAGGCGCGCGGCACGGCGCGGTCGTGATTTTCGACGATCTGACCGCAGTCGAGCAGGCCAACGGCGAGCTGCGCCGCGCGCTGCGGAAAATCGAGGGCATGCAGCGCGACCTCGCACGGCAGAACCAGGAGCTGCTGGTGCTCGCGACGCGCGATGCGCTGACCTCGGTCTTGAACCGGCGCGCGCTGTTCGAGGCTTTCGCGACGCTGTTCGACGAGGCGCGCGTCGCCGGCACCGAGCTGAGCTGCATCATGGTCGACATCGATCGCTTCAAGTCGGTCAACGATCGCTACGGCCACGGCGTCGGCGACAAGGTGATCAAGAGAATCGCCGAGGTGCTGGGCGACACCGCGCGCGCCACCGATCTCGTCGGCCGCTACGGCGGCGAGGAATTCTGCGTGCTGCTGCCGCGGACCTCGCTGGACGAAGCGCGCGAAGTCGCCGAACGCTTCCGGCTCGCGATTCAGGACGGCGTCGGTGTGAAATTCAGCACGCCGCTGAAGATCACCGCGAGCTTCGGCGTGTCGAGCACGCGGCACGGCGCCGCCGAGCCGCTCGAGCTCTGCAACCAGGCCGATCGCGCGCTGTACTTCGCGAAGGAGAGCGGCCGCAATCGCGTCGCGACCTGGCCGGAAGCCGCGGCCCACGCCGCAGCGGGCCCGGCCGCGCCGAGCGTGCCGCCGCCGGCCAGTGTCGAACAGGTCTTGCGCGAGCGGATCACGGCGCTCGAGCGCGCGCTACGCGACAGCGAGCAGGCACGCCGCGGCGCCGATGCGTCCAGCGCCATGGTCGACTCGAGTCCGAAATGATCGATTGCTTTTACGCGGCCGGTGGCGCGACGCTCACGCCGCGACGAACAGGCTCGCGAGCTTTGCGGTCTCGGTGCGCGTGAAATCGACCAGCGCGGTGAAGGACGCCGGCGTCAATCCGAAGTACTCCCAGGCTCCGAATTCGACCGCGGCCGCGATGTCGGCGACGTCGTCCTCCGCGTCGATGCCGACCGCGACGGCGACGGCGACATGCGTGAGGCCGACGACCGGCGACGCCGCGATACGCCGGCCCGGCGCGAGATGCGCGAACACCGGCAGCGCGAATTCGCTCGGCAGGCCCCAGGCGTCGATCAAGGCCGCGCCGAGATCCGCGTAGTCGTAGCCCCAGCGCTGCCGTTCGAGCGCAGCGAGTCCGCGCAGGCGACCACCGGTCGCCGCGAGCAGGGCGCGGCAGTCGTCCGGTCGGCGCAGCAGCGCGACGAGACGGCCGATCTGCGCGAGCAGCCCGTGCAGGAACACGCGATCGCTGTCGACGATCTGCTCCGCGTCGGCGAGGCGCCGCGCGGCCGTCGCCGCGAGCAGGCTCGCGCGCCAGAAGCGGCTCATGTCGAAGAGCTCGGCCGGCACGCGCGGGAAAGCGCGGATCACGCTGGTCGCGAGCACGAAGTCGTGGATGCGAAACATGCCGAGCAGCGACGCCGCCTGCGGCAGCGAAGCGACCTGCCGGCCGTGGCCGAACCAGGCGCTGTTCGCGATGCGCAGCAGGCCCGCGACCAGCGCGGGATCGCGCTTCAGGATCGCGCAGACCTCATCCAGGGAGCTGCCGGGATCCTCGATCGCCTCGCGCAGCGCGAGCCACACCGCCGGGAAGCTTGCGAGCCGTGCGGTCTCCCGCGCGAGGGCGGTGGCCGCGGGCGGGATGGGCAGCTCGCGCTTCGGGCTCGCGTCGCTCATGCGGCGGGCGCGGAGCGCAGCACGGGACGCTCAGTGCGCCGCCAGCGGCGCGCGGCGCTTGCGTGTGGCCTCCGCCAGGCGCTGCAGCAGCGCGAGCGTATCCGGCCAGCCGAGGCAGGCATCCGTGATGCTCTGGCCGTAGGTCAGCGGCTTGCCGGGCTTCGCGTCCTGGCGGCCGGCTTCGATGAAGCTCTCGATCATCACGCCGACGATGCGGCGCTCGCCCGCTTCGAGCCGGGCGGCGAGATCACGGCCGACGTCGACCTGCTTCGCATGCTGCTTGCTGCTGTTGCCGTGACTCAGATCCACGACGATCGCGGGCGCGACCTCGGCCTTGATCATGCGCGCCGCGGTGTCGTCGATCGTCGCCGCGTCGTAGTTCGGCTGCCGGCCGCCGCGCAGGATCACGTGGCAGTCGGGATTGCCGGCCGTCGCGATCACGGCGACGCCGCCGGCCTTCGTCACGCCGAGGAAGTGATGCGGATGGCTCGCCGCGAGCACCGCGTCGACGGCGACCTGCACACTGCCCTCGGTGCCGTTCTTGAAGCCGATCGGGCAGGACAGGCCCGAGGCCAGCTCGCGATGGACCTGGCTCTCGGTGGTGCGCGCGCCGATGGCGCCCCAGGCGATCAGATCGGCGATGTACTGCGGGCTGATCGGATCGAGGAACTCGGTGCCGACCGGCATGCCCATCTCGTTCAGCGCGAGCAGCAGGCGGCGCGCGATGTGCAGGCCGTCGTTGATGCGGAAGCTGCCGTCCAGCCCCGGATCGTTGACGAGCCCCTTCCAGCCGACCGTCGTGCGCGGCTTCTCGAAATAGGTGCGCATGACGATGAAGAGACTGTCGCTGACCGTCGCGGCGAAGTCGTGCAGACGCCGCGCGTAATCGAGCGCGGCGGCCGGATCGTGCACCGAGCATGGTCCGACGACGACCAGCAGGCGCGGATCCTCGCCGTGCACGATGCGGCGCACGACCTGACGCGCGGCGGTGACGGTCTCGGCCGCGGCGTCGCTGACGGGAATGTCGCGCAGGAGCACACTGGGTGCGATGACTTCGGTGGTGCCGACGACGCGGACGTCGTCCGTGGAAACATGGGGCATGGCGGGCTCTCGGAATGCGACTCAGGGGCTGGGGCCGGGGACGAGACGCGCAGTGTAGCGCGCCGCCATCGGCTACGACGATGGCGACGCCCGTCGCGGCATGTCAGTACGCGAGGCTGCCACCGGGATTGAGGATGTCGATCACTTCGAACCACTGCGCGTCGACCTGCTCGAGCGCGCTCGGCAGCACGGCCGGCACGAGCTGCGCCTGCGTCCATACCGCGGTGTCGATGGCCGGCGAGGGCCGCGGCTCGCGCGCCTCGGTCTTGATACCGGGCTCGACCAGCAAAGTGACTTCGCGCGCGATGTGGAGCAGCGCCGCGTCGCGACCGAACTCGGCGGCGGCAGCGGGGGCGAGATGGCAGGCGACGGGCTCGACCAGGCTCGGCGGCAGACCCCAGCTCGCGAGCAGCGCGGCGCTGACCTCGGCATAGGTGTAGCCGAAGACGCGGCGTTCGGCCTCGCTGCGCGCGTGCAGATCCCGGCGCAGAACGTCGAGCACGGCGCGCGATTCCGTCGGCAGCCGGTTGTACATGACGATCTGCCCTACCGCGTGCAGCAAACCGGCGGCGAACAGGCGCTCGGGCTGCGTCAGCCGCGCGATGCGCCCGAGCGCGCGCGCGAGCAAGCCGCAGTGCACGCTCGCGTTCCAGAACGCGCCCATGTCGACGAGATCGTTCGGGATGTCCTTGAAGGCCGACACGGCGCCGGTCGCGAGCGCGAGCGAGCGCAGGGCCTCGGTGCCGCAGACTCGCACGGCGACGTCGAGGCTGTCGACCGGCTCACGCAGGCCGTAATAGGCACTGTTGACGAGCTTGAGCAGACGCGCGGCGAGGCCGGGATCGTGCGCGATGACTTCGGCGAGATCGCCCGCGGAGGCCTTCGGATCGTCTGCCAGCGCCATCACGCGCAGGCACGCCCCCGGCAGCGACGCGAGGTCGGTGATGCCGGCGACGAGGGTTGGCGCATCCATGACGCTCAGTATAGCGGCGGGTTTTTGCGGGACTGGCGCGCGCGGCCCGGGAGAACGCCTGTCCCGTGCCCGGCGCGCGGCCGGCCGAAGTCGCGGAACGCCGGGATACCGGTTGTTCGTGAGAGCAGCAGCGGCGACCGTGCTCGTCTCTGCGGCCAGGACCGTCGTCGGCTGGAGGACGACGATGGGCGAGAGTCCGGTAGCCCGCGGCGCGCGGCACGGCTACATTCGCCCGCCCGTGACGGCGAAATTAAAGCGAAGGCAGGTCTCCCATGACGATGATTGCAATGGCCGTGCCTCGGCCGGGCGCCCGATTCGAACGGGTCGAACGTGAGCTTCCCGTGCCCGGCGCCGGAGAGCTCCTGATCCGGGTCCACGCGTGCGGCGTTTGTCACAGCGACGCCATGGTCGTCAACGGCCACTGGCCCGGGCTTCAGTATCCGCGCATCCCGGGCCACGAGGTCATCGGCGTCGTCGCAGCGGTCGGCTCGCATGTCCGCGGCTGGCGCGTGGGGGATCGCGCGGGCGTCGGCTGGTTCGGCGGGTCTTGCGGTCATTGTGTCCACTGCCGCCGCGGCGAGCAGTTCGCTTGTACGAGCGGCGCGGGCATCACCGGCGGCACGCGCGACGGCGGCTACGCGACTCACATGCTCGCCGAGGCGGCGGCCGCGGCGCACGTGCCGGCGGAGCTCGACGCAGTAGAAGCCGCACCGATGCTGTGCGCCGGCATCACTACCTTCAACGCGCTGCGCAACAGCGGTGCCGGGCCCGGTGAGCTCGTGGCGATCCACGGCGTGGGAGGCTTGGGGCACCTCGGCATCCAGTTCGCGAGACGCCTGGGCTTCCGGACCGTCGCCGTCAATCGCGGCCGGGAGAAGGAAACGCTGGCGCGCTCCCTGGGCGCGCACGATTACCTCGACAGCGAAGCGGGCGATGTCGCCGCGGCGCTGCAGGCGCGCGGCGGCGCCAAGGCGATCATCGCGACGGTGACCAGCGCGGACGCGATGAAGGCCATCGTCGGCGGCCTGGGACCGAACGGGACCTTGATGGTGATCGGGGCGGTCGGCGCGTTCGAAGTCGACACGCTGGATTTGCTGGGCAAGCGCGCGGCCGTCAGAGGTTGGTATTCGGGCACGGCCGTCGACTCCGAAGACACGCTCGCCTTCTGCAAGCTCCACGAAATCCATTCGATGAACGAAATCTTCCCGCTCGAAGAAGCGCAAGCCGCTTACCAGCGGATGATGAGCGGCAAGGCGCGCTTCAGGGTGGTGTTGAAGACGATCTGAATCTTTCTCCGCGTCGTGGCCGTTCTTCGTAGCCCGGGTGGAGCGCAGCGAAACCCGGGATCCGAGGTGAAGTGCTCGAAGATCCCGGGTTACGCGCTGCGCGCTCCACTCGGGCTACGAAGAGCGGCTTCGGCGCACCGAGCGGCTAGATTCGCGCTTCCAGCACGAGGTTGGTCGGCGAGCTCGCGGCGAGGCGGACGTTCCCGAAGCCGCCGGCGGTGATGACTTCGGTGAGGCGTTTGGCACCGGCCTGGGCGCCGAGACCGACGCGCCCGGGCTGGCTCAGCGACACCGGCACGCAGACCATCGTCGAGAAGGCGTAGAACGCGCGCGATACGGGATTGATGTTGTGCGCGAGCTCATCGGCGGCGGCGGGCTCGACCACCATCCAAGTGCCGCCGGGTGCGAGATGCTGGCGGACGTGCCGCGCAATGGCGGTCGGATCGCCCATGTCATGCAGGCAGTCGAAGAAGGCGACGAGATCGTAGCTGCCATCGAACTCGCTGGAGCTGGCGGTGCTGAAGCGGACGTTCGACAGGCCCCAGTTTGCGGCGAGCTCGGTCGCATGCGCGATCGACGGCGCGTGGGAGTCGATGCCGACGAATTCCGAGTTGGGGAACGCGCGGGCCATCAGGCGCGTCGACAGCGCGTGTCCGCAGCCGACGTCGGCGACGCGCGCACCGCGCTGCAGTTTGTCGACCACGCCGTCGAGCTGCGGCAGCCAGTGATCGATCAGATTCGCCTTGTAGCCGGGGCCGAAGAACTTCTCGGCGCCGCAGAAGAGGCACCGGTGGTGCTCGCCCCAGCCGACGCCCTTGCCGGTCTTGAACGCGTCTTCGATCTTCGGCTCGTCGAGGTAGAGCGACATGATGCCGTAGTAGCCGCCCGCGATCATCGCCGGGCTGTCGGGATCGGCAAGGCAGGCGATCTGCTCGGGGCTCATTGAGTAAGTCTCGCGCGCGCCGTCGTATTGCACGTATTCGCCGGCGACCATCGCGTGCAGCCACTCGCGGACATAGCGCTCGGTGAGCTTCAGCTTGGCGGCGAGCGCCTCCGAGGTGAGCGGCCCGGACTCGGCCAGGGCCTTGAACAGGCCCAGACGCTCGCCGAGCACGATCAGCGACCCCGACGCCGCCGCCGCAACGTCGCCGATCATGCGCAACAGGGTGGCATTGAGCTTGTCGGGATCGACGGCCATGGCGGGCTCCTGGGCTCGAGAGAGCGAAGGCCGCGAGCATTGCGAGGGCTCTTCGGCGCGTCAATCGGCAACGCGGCCGCGATGCCGCCGGCGGATCTTCGTAGCCCGGGTGAAGCGTAGCGGAACCCGGGATCTCTATCGAATCGCGGCGCCGGCTACGATTGGACGCGGCTCATACGCGTTCCCAGATCAACTGCTGCACCAGTTTGACGCCGTCGCGGCCGCGGATCGGCGGGGTCTTCAAGGTGAGGCGATTGCCGTTCAGCTCGAAGTAGCGCACCTGATCACCGCCCGGCCAGCTCGGGGCGTTGGCGCCGATCACGTGGTGGGTGACGGTGCCGGCGGCGGCATCGATGCGATAAGTGCCCCAGTAGCTCGTATAGCTCAGGAAGGCCTGCTTCACTTCCTCGGCCGGGACTTGGTCCATGCTGCGCGCGGAGAACAGGGGCCTGCCCTCGGCCATCAACTGCGCGGACATATTGCCCTGCTCGTCGTACATGATCTGGCCGAGCACCTTCTCGCCGAGCGGCGAAGGCAGGCGCTTGCCCTCGGCGGTCAGCGCGAAGGCGTCGACGAGGCGCCAGGTGCCGGCAAAGGAAAGCGTGCTCATGGAATCTCCTAATCAGAGCTCGAAGCGCAGTGCGCTGGGGCGTCCGGCTTTCACGTTCTCGAGGTGCTCGGCGGCATTGACCATGTCGCCGAGGGCCGTGCCCGCGCGCAGGCGCGCGATGAGGACGGCTTCGCGCGATGCGATCGTCTCGGCCTGCGCCAGCGCGGCAGCGGCCTCGGCCGGCGTCGCGACGATGAGACCGTCGTCGTCGCCGAACACCAGATCGCCCGGGTGCACGACGACACCGCCGATCGCGACGGGCACCTGGGTCTCGAAATAGCGGCTGACCGTGCCCGCCTGCGGACAGCTCCCGCGCGCGTACACGGGCAGATCCAGCGTGCGCAGCGTGCTGGTGTCGCGCACCAGACCGTCGACGACGATGCCGGCAAGGCCCTTGCGCAAGGCCTCGAGCGAGAACAGCTCGCCGAGCACGGCGCGGCGGCCGCCCTGAGTGTCGATCACGAGCACCTCGCCGGGCGTCGCGGCGGCGAGGCCGGCGATGACGGTGAGGAAATCCTCGCAGCAGCGCAGGGTGTGGGCGGTGCCGATGAGCTTCAGCCCGGAACGCACGGGGACGAGCCCGGGATCGCAGGTGCGCAGGCGCTTGTCGGCATCGGCGAGATGCGTGGTGTCGATGCGCGCCAGACGCGCAATCAGCTCGGCATGCGGAGGATTCGTCATGGCCGCATGATGCCCGAAACGGCCCGGCGCGGGGAACACCGGCGTCGCTCAAACTTCCTCTCGCCAGTGCAAACGATGCAGCACGCGATGCAAGACCGGCGTGAACAGCAGCGCGGCGGTGACGATGAAGACCAGGCCCGCATACAGGGCGTAACAGCCGGCGAAAATCTTGCCGGCGAGCGTCTGCGGCGGATTCACCGGGCCCATGCCGCCGAGCAGCATCGCGGCGTTCAGAAAGGCATCGGCAAGCGACAGGCCTTCGCAGAGCACGTAACCGAGCATGCCGCCGGCAAGCGACACGGCGAGCAGGCCGAGCGCGAACCCGAAATGCTGGAGCAGCCGGCGTAGGAAACGCGCGCGCGAGACCGGTTGCTGATGACGCGCTTCGTACACGATGAAGGCCTGCAATTTATGTAGCGACTCAGTACGGGCTGCCGTCGACGTGCACGAAGCGCCAGCCGTCGCCGACGCGCTCGGCGCGCAGATCATCGTCGGGATAGCTCGCCGCATCGCCCGGCGTACGATCGCCGATCTCGAGATACACGGCCTCGGCGTCGGTGTCGTTGAACAGCCGATGCGCGTTGCCGCTGCCGGCGCGAAAGCCCGCGCACATGCCGGGCGCGAGGCGCGTCACGCCTTCGTCGGTATGCAGGCTCGGATGGCCCGCGATCACGTAGACGAACTCGTCCTGCCGCGTATGCGCGTGGCGCAGCGCCGACACCGCGCCGGGCGGCAGCGTGACGAGATTGACGCCGAAGTTCGTGAGCCCGAACGAGTCGCCGAGCGGACGCTTGATGCGGCCGGCCATCTGCGACGCAAAGGGCTCGGGATAGTTCGATGGCTTCGTGCGCGGCGCAGCTTCCGCGGCGACGAGGGCGACGAGCGGGTCGGCGGCGGACATGGCAGACTCCGGAAGGCGACGCGCTCAGTGTAGCGCCCGGCGCTCAGACGAGCGGCTTCGCCATCAAGCGCAGCGGCACGGCAGCACCGCCGCGCGCGTCGACCACCGCCTCGACGAGCGTGTAACCGGCCGCGCGATAGAGCGCTTCGCCGGCCAGCGTCGCCATCAGCTCGATGCGCCCATAACCCTCGGCGCGCGCGGCCTGCTCGCAGAGTTCGAGGATGAGCCGGCCGACGCCGCGACGCACGTAGTCGGGATGCGTGTACATCGCGCGCACGCGGGCGGCGTCGCGGGCGGGATCGAGCAGCGCGGCGCTGCGACCCGGCGTCTGATCGCCGCCGTAGAGCGTCGCGCGCCGGCTCCAACCGCCGCAGCCGGCGAGCGCAGCGCCGATCTCGACGATGAAATAGGTGCCATCGTCGATGAGCTGCGTGTCCAGTCCCATCAAGTCCCGGCTCGCCGCGATCTGCGCGGCCGACAGGAAGGGCTGCTGCAGCTCGCCGATCGCGCGCTCCATCAGCGCGCGCAGGGCCGCGAGATCCTCGCGCCGCGCGAGGCGATGGCGGAGCGACGCCTTCATGCGGGCGGCATGTAGGCTTCGACGAGATCCTGCTCGGCCGGATGATTGCGTGCGACGACGGCGCGCGCCGGCTCGCTGTCGCTGAGATTGATCGCTTCGTGCGGGATCCCCGGCGGCACGAACAAGAAATCGCCGGCCTCGCTGACCGTCTCGTGCTCGAGGCGCTCGCCCCAGCGCGTCAGCACGCGCCCGGCGAGCACGTAGATCCCGGTCTCGTAGCCGAGATGGCGATGCGGCCGCGCGCAGGCCCCGGGCGGGATGACGACGAGATGCATCGACAAACCCCTCGCATTCGCCGTGCGGCCGGAAATACCGACGAAGTACGGTAGCTGCTGAGTCGTCGTCACCGCGTGCTCGGGGCGGATGGCCTTCACGGTCTGTACGGATGGCGGCATGACCTTCGCTCCTCTGCCTGCGCTGTTGCGCGCAGCCAGCATCGATCGCCGCCGCGCGCGGCGCAATCGGCGCGCCGATGCGAGTTCGTCGAATTCGTAGCCCGGATGAGCGCAGCGAATCCGGGATCCGGCGCCTTCCAGCGCTCGGGCATTTGAGCAAGCCCGCCACCGTGAGCGGCGGCATGGTCCGCACGCTTGCGCACCGGGCATGCCGAGCCCCGGATTCGCTGCGCTTCCGGGCTACGAAGATTGCCGCATTCGTCATCGCAGCGAAGGGGATCCGGCGAGCGCGCTCGCCGGATCTCACTTCGCCGTTTTGGGCGGCGGCATCGGGCAGGTACCCCCGATCTCGAGACCGAGGACATAGATCAGGCGCCCGTAACCGATGAAGGTCATGATCCGGATGCCGAGATCGATGATCTCACTTGCCGTGAAATGCCGTCGGAGCTCATCGAACAGCGCCCGATCCGCGCTGTGATGATTGCCGGCCAATACCTCCGCGTAGTGGATCGCCGCCTTTTCCCGCTCGCTGAGCTTGGTGCTCGTGCGGTAGTGCGGAATCTCCGCGATCTTCTCTTCCGTCAAACCGTCCTGCCGCGCGACCGCGAGGCGGGCGTTGATTCAAAGACCGCAGTTGTTCTGCCGCGCGACCATCAGGCGCGCGAGCTCGGTGATCTGACCGTCGACGGCACCGCGCGTCTGCAGCTCGAGATCGAAGTAGAAGTCGATGAAGCGCTTGAACACCTCGGGCGCATGCGCGAGCACCTGCACGAAACCCGAGCCGCCGAGCTCTTCGTCATACGCATGCATGACCTCGCGCAGATAGGGCGGAATCTCGTCGAACGGGATGGGATCGAGATGAGCCACGGGACTTCCTCCGCTGGCATACGGCGAGACTGCCGCAGTGCGTTGGACGCTAGCACAGGCCTCGAGCACCGACAACGACGCGGGCGAGCGCCGCGCGGGCCGCCGTTCACCGAACGGGCCACGGCGCGACGAGCAAGCGGATCGCTTACACGCTCGCCGCCACGTGGCCTGCACGCCGTCGATTCCTCGGTGCGGCGCCGCGAGCGACGGGTGAGCGGCACCGACACGGCCGCGAGTGAAGCACGAAGCCCACGCCGGCAACCGGGCCGATGCTCGCCGGAACAGAGGCGATGGTGCGGCTGCAAGGGCGGCACCGTGTCGGAACCTCATCACTACACTCAGGGAGAATCACCATGTCGACGACACTGCGACTCTCGTCCTGCGCGATGCTGCTGTGTGCCAGCCTCGCCGCTTCGGCGCACACCTTACTCTACGGCGCGACGCTCAGGGGCGCCGACGAAGTGCTGGCCAACGACTCGCCGGGCTTCGGGGCGGCCATCGTGACCATCGATCTCGATCTCCTGACCATGCGCGTGCAGTCGATCTTCGCCGGCCTCGAAGGCTCGACGACCGCCGCCCACATCCACTGCTGTACTGCGGCTCCCGGCACCGGCCCCGCGGGTGTCGCGACTACCGTGCCGAGCTTTCCGGGCTTTCCGCTGGGCGTGACGACGGGCACTTTCGATGCGACCTTCGATCTGAGCGATGCGGCCAGCTACAACCCGCAGTTCGTCACCGCTCAGGGCGGCAATCTCGGCGACGCGCTGAACGCCTTGCTCGCGGGGCTGGAGGCCGGCACCGCGTACTTCAACATCCACACCGACGTGTACCCGGCCGGTGAGATCCGCGGCTTCCTGACGTCCCCGGCGCCGGTTCCCGTGCCGGCGGCCGGCTGGCTGCTGGGCAGCGCGCTGGGCGCCTTGGCCTGGCGGCGGCGCCGCGCGTAGTCCTTGCACACCGGCGCGGTCCGCGTACGGGGCTGCGCCGGTCTCCTTCCTCTGCGGCGAAGCCCACTCAAAGGTGCACCCACACTTTCGAGACGCTCGGGCAGCTCGCTCGCGCCGGTGTTTTCGCATCAGCGATTGCTCGCCTCCTCGGGCAAGCCGAGCTCCACGCAGTCCGATCCGCAGGCTCCCGACGCTTTCGGCCGAGGAGACGGCGCCGAACGATGCAGCACTGCGCGCGTCGGCACGATCCGCATTCGATCGCCGACGACTTCCGCCTGCCCGTCGACGATCAGCGAGTAATCGGCCGGCGACGCCGGCGGCCACACCAGACCGACCGCGGGCCGCGCCAGCGCGTTCTCGCGCGTACGACGGCCGAGGCCGTCCACGATCAGCGCGCCGTCTTGCAGGACCGCGGAAACCGCCACCGCGTGCGGCGCGCCCTGGGCGTTCGTCGTCATCAGATAGGCGTAGCGGTAGCGCGCGATCGCATCCCCGAGACTGGACGATTCGACTGGAGTGCTCATGGCTGCATCCGAATTGGCACGTGGAGGCGCACCGGCCGAGCGCGAGCTTCATCCGCAGCGCGCGGGCGTCTCGTGGTCGCAGGCGTCTTTTCCGTGACGCCGTCAGCATAGCCAAAGCGTTCGGCCCGAAGCCAGTTTTTGCGTCTGCATGGGAGGAGCCGCCGAGACGCCGTCGACGAGCTCATCGGACCGGCGCCGCCAGCTTGAGCCCGACGATTCCGACGACGATCAAGCCGACGCTGACGAGCCGCGCGGCGTTGGCGGGCTCGCCGAACAGCACGATGCCCAGCGCCACGGTGCCGACGACCCCGACTCCGACCCAAACGCTGTACGCGGTGCCGACGGGGATCGACTTCATCGCAATGCCCAGCAACCACAGGCTGAGGATCATCGCCGCGGCGGTGCCGAGCGTGGGCCACAAGCGAGTGTAGCCCTCCGTGTACTTCAAACCGATCGCCCAGCCGACTTCGAACAGCCCCGCGATGATGAGTATGACCCAGGCCATGGCTTGTCCTTTTCACGAATGCCGGGGTCGTCCCCGCTGGAGATCGGTGCAGTGGGGCCGTCCCCACTCGTTCAATGCGGCTGCTCGAGCGGCCACACCTCGACGACGCCGTGCGCGACGGCACACGGCGTCTGCGACACCAGGCTGATGGCCTCGGCCATGCTAGACGCCTCGATGAGGGCAAAGCCAGCGACGGGGAGTTGCGACATCAGATAAGGGCCGTCCTCGGTCTCGAGCTTCGCAGCCTCGTGATTGCGGACCTGCACGGGCGTGCCCGCAATCCCCATCGAGGCTCCACGCTGGCGCAGCCGCTCGTCGTGTGCGTGAGCGGCGTCGCGAACGGCTCGAGGAGTGCGGTCGTAACCCGCTTGGTCACCGTAACCGATGGTAATGAACTTCGGCATTCTGCAGCTCCTTCTTCGATGGATGAACGTCCTTTCGACAGTATCGATAACCGAAGAAGTGCGCGCTGCCGCCGGCTGCCTCCGGTTCGAGTCAGAGCGATTCGATATCGGCCTCGATCGCTGCGGCCGGACAGCCACCCAGCCCGCCACTGCCGCCGCATCGGATGCTTTCGGTGAAAGCGAGATCTGAGGAGGCGCTGCTTTGTCGGCACAGGCCACGTAGAACTCGGCGGCCGCTCGCAATTCCTCCTCCGCTTCCGAGAGAAGGCGTACTGCCGTCATGTCAGCCGACGTTCAATGTCAGCGCTTGCATCCTCAGCGTCTCGTGTTTGCGTAGCACCTTCGTCGTCACATGACGGTCGCGCTGACCGAGCAGCACGCCTTTTGGCCCGCGGCACTCGAACCGCGTCGGCGCCCAGACCTTGCCGCAACGCGTCCTCCACATCGGCAGGCAGCGGCACGTGCGCCTCGAACCGCGGCCAGACGATGAGACCGGGCCGGGCGACCAGCGTCGTCGCCAGCTCGACGATATGAAGATCGGTGTTCACGAAGCCGCCGTCGCAGCGCGTGCCCTGACAGGCGCTGCGAGGGTGACATTCGCGGTAGCTGCAGGTGCGACCGAGGTAGCGACGATCGGGACTGGCCAGGAAGATGTCGGCGCCGTGGTTGCGCGTCTGCGCCGTGCCCTTGAGGCGGCGGCCGAGTCGTGCGAGCGTCCGGACATCGACCGCGTCGGTAATCGTGACGAGCAGGTCGATGTCCTTCGGGTCGGGCTTGTCGGTCAGGATGGAGCCGACGAAGGCGATGCGCGTGACGCCGTCGGGCTCGCGTGCGGCACGGATGAAGCGCATCGCTTCGGCGAGCAGAAATCCACGTATCGCCGTCATGGGCGTTGACGACCCGTCCGTGTTCTCGATAAAGCTGCATCGAACTACGATGATCTACATCGGCCCTTCGCCGCCCATCGGTCCGTGCGCCGGCGCGGGCTCTTCGATCTCGGTCATCGTCGCCTCGGTCAGCAGCAGGATGCTGGCGACAGACACGGCGTTCTCGAGCGCGATGCGCACGACCTTGGTCGGATCGACGATGCCCGCTTCGAGCAGATCCACGTAGGCGTTGCGCGACGCGTCGAAGCCGACGTTGCCCGTCGCCTGCAGCATGCGATCGACCACGACGCCGCCGTCGACGGCCGAATTCTCGGCGATCTGGCGCGCGGGCGCTTCGAGCGCGCGGCGCAGGATGCGCACGCCGGTCAGCTCGTCGCCTTCGCAGCGCGCCTCTTCGGCGGCAAGCGCGGGCAGGGTCTTCAGCAGCGCAAAGCCGCCGCCGGCGACGATGCCTTCTTCGGCCGCGGCCTTGGTCGCGCTGATCGCGTCGTCGAGGGCGTCCTTCTTCGCCTTCATCTCGGATTCCGACGGCGCACCGACCCGGATCACCGCGACCCCGCCGGTCAGCTTCGCGAGCCGCTCCTGCAGCTTCTCGCGATCGTAGTCGCTGGTGGTCTTCTCGATCTCGCGGCGGATCTGGGCGACGCGGCCGTCGATCGCCGCGCGCTCGCCGGCGCCGCCGATGACGGTCGTCGTGTCCTTGTCGATCACCACGCGCCGCGCGCGACCGAGATGAGCGATCTGCACGTCCTCGAGCCGCAGGCCCAGCTCCTCCGACACCACCTGGCCGCCGCTGAGGATGGCGAGATCCTGCAGCATCGCCTTGCGGCGATCGCCGAAGCCGGGCGCTTTCACCGCGGCGCTCTTCAGCACGCCGCGCAACTGGTTGACGATCAGCGTCGCCAGCGCCTCGCCTTCGACGTCCTCGCCGATCATCAGCAGCGGGCGGCCGGCCTTGGCGATTTCTTCGAGCAGCGGCAGCAAATCCTTCATCGCGCTGATCTTGCGGTCCGTCATCAGCACCAGCGCGTCCTCGAGCACCGCCTCCATCTTCTCGGTGTCGGTGACGAAGTACGGCGAGATGTAGCCGCGATCGAACTGCATGCCTTCGACGACGTCGAGCAGGGTCTCGGTGGTCTTCGATTCGTCGACCGTGATCACGCCGTCGCGGCCGACCTTCTCCATCGCGCGGGCGACAAGCTCGCCGATCTCCGGATCGTTGTGCGCCGCGATCGTCGCCACCTGCGCCATCTCGCGCGGCGTCGTCAGCTTGCTCGCCTGCGCGTGCAGCGCAGCCACTACGGCCTTCAGCGCGCGATCGAGTCCGCGTTTGAGATCGATCGCGCTCGCGCCGGCGACGACGTTGCGCACGCCGTCGGCAAGGATCGCGTGCGCGAGCACGGTCGAGGTGCTGGTGCCGTCGCCGACCAGATCGCCGGTCTTCTCGGCGGCCTGCCGCAGCATTTGCGCGCCCAGGTTCTCTTCCGGATCCTTCAGCGCGAACTCCTTCGCGATCGTGACGCCGTCGTTGCAGACCACCGGCGCCCCGAACTTCTTCTGGATCAGGACGGACTTCGATTTCGGGCCGAGCGTGATGCGCACGGCGTCGGCAAGCTGGCCGGCGCCGCGCAGGATCTTCTCGCGCGCCTGCGACCGAAACGTCACCTGCTTGTAGTTCATCGAAACCTCCTGCCGATGCGGCCGGCCGCTCGCCGGCAGAGAAAAACTTAGTGGGGCGGCGGGCGCGCGGCGTTGATCGAACTCAATGAGGCGGCGGCTCCGTCGCCGGTGGGCCCGAGCATCCGGCGGCGAACGCCGCGCCGGAGCACCCATCCGGCGTCGCGCCCGCGCGTCCGTCGGCGGTGGCCCTCGGATCGCCGACACGAGAATGGCCGGACGGCGAATCGACAGCGGGCGCCGGGATCGGCGAATGATCGGTGGCCGGCGCGCGTCCGACGCCATGACGTTACGCCGGGATGTCAATTTTGTCAGGAGGCTCCATGGCTAGCGTCGGCTTTCACGAACCGGTCGAAGAGCTGTCGGACGAGGTGCGCGACATGCACCGCGCCGTCGTATCCCTGATGGAGGAGCTCGAGGCCATCGACTGGTACAACCAGCGCGCGTACGCCTGCAAGGACGCGACGCTGAAAAAGATCCTCATACACAACCGCGATGAGGAGATGGAGCACGCGGCCATGGTGCTCGAATGGATCCGCCGGCGCGACGAGCGCTTCTCGTTCCAGCTCAAGGAATATCTGTTCACGACCAAGAGTCTGGAGAGCGACGATCACGAGCATCGAGCGACGTAGGGGGAGGGGCATTGCCGCTCCGGCGGTGTAGCAGCGGCTCGCTCCGCGAGCTTCGTTTCATCTGCCGCAAGGGCGAACGATCGAGTCGAGGTGTCCGACTCGATCGCGCGCAGCGCGGACTGCAGCTTCGGATAGCCTTTGTTCTATTGCGGCCCAGACAGGCTGGCAGCATAGGTCGCTGCGGGAAATCCCGCCAAATTCAACGTTTCGCAAGGAGGCTCGTCATGAGCACCGGTACCGTCCACCTGCATCGCGTCCTGCGCGCGCCCGCGGCGCGCGTCTATCGCGCCTTCATAGAAGCCGACGCGCTGGCCAAGTGGCTGCCGCCGAACGGCTACACCTGCACGGTCCATCAGATGGAAGCCGCGGTCGGCGGCCGCTTCCGCATGAGCTTCCGCCACTTCGGCAGCGGCAACGGCCATGCGTTCGGCGGCGAATATCTCGAGCTCGTGCCGTTCACGAAGATCCGCTACGTCGACCGCTTCGACGATCCCGGTCTGCCCGGCCAGATGGAAGTCACCGTCACGCTGCGCGAAGTGTCCTGCGGCGTCGAAGTCGACATCGTGCAGGCCGGGATACCGGAAGCGATTCCGGTCGAGCAGTGCTATCTCGGCTGGCAGGAATCGCTCGCGCAGCTCGCACGACTCGTCGAGGCGGAGATACCCGAATGAAAGGCATCGGAGACGATTCGTCTCCATCGCGCTAAACCCGCGCCTGCGACCGGTCGACAACCTTGATCGACATCACGCTTCGACGAGGGACCGGAGGATATGGACGCGATCACCCCCCAGCGCCTGTCGGGCATGCTCGCCCGCTCGTTTTCATCGTTCCCATCGAATCGTGCCGCCGAAGGCCAGTGCGCACAGCGCGGTCAGGACGTGCGCCGGCCGCGCAGCGATCACCATCGCTGCGACCGGCCACAGAAAACATCGGCAAACAACGAAGCGGAAGCCTCGGCCAAGCTGAGCTATCGCCGCAGCGAAGGGACTTCGCTGTTCATCGAGACCCGCGAAGGCGATACGGTGGAGCTGAAGATCGCCGTGCGCCAGTCGACTTCGCTCACCGCCACGCAGAAGCAGGACGGCGAGCAGACGAGCACCGCGGTGGACCAGACCTCCAAGCTCGGCGTGCGCGTCTCCTTCGAAGTCGACGGTGAATTGAACGAAGAGGAAAGGGCCGCCATCGACGGCGTGCTCGATCAGATCGGCCAGCTCGCGCAGCAGTTCTTCGGCGACGATGTCGCCGGCGCCTTCGACGCCGCGGCGGCGCTGAAAATCGACGCCTCGCAGCTCGCGAGCGTCGGCCTCGAGCTGAGTCTGCGCGAGCAGATGACCTATACCTCGAAGGGACTGCCGGCGAACGTGATCCCGCTGCCGGCGGCGAGCCCCGCGCCGGCGGCGAGCCCAAGCCCGTCCGCTGCGCCCGTCGCTGCGGCTTCGATCGCCACTTCGGCGGCGAATACGGCGCCGGCCGAGATCGCGACTGAATCGACTCCGACTCCGGCGGCGTCCGCGCCCGCCGCGCCGGAGCAAGCGCCGAGCGCAGCGACCGCGGACGCGGACGCGCCGACGCAAACGCCCTCGGCGCAGGAGGCGATCCGCGGCTTCCTCACGCAGTTGCTGGAGAAGCTGTCCGCCCCGGCGCCCGGTACCGCGTCCGGCGCCTCGCTCGAGCTGTCGCTGAAGCTGCGCATCTTCCAGTCGGTCGTGACGCAGGCGGCTGCCACGAAGGCGGCGGACACCGGGACCGCAGCCACGCTGTCGCCGCTCGTGCCCGAGACGCTGGACACGCTGGCGGCGCGACAGGAGGCGCCGCTGCAGGCGGTGGCCTGAACGACGGCGCATGCACGTGTAGCCCGGATGAGCGCCAGCGAATCCGGGAATCGGCGCCTGGCTGCGGCGTATTCGTCGCCTCGTGTCGGACGATTTGAGCCTGGAACTGCGCGATGCCGAGCGTCGCGTGCCGATGCGGGCTACGAAAAATCCGCTGACGGCACTACGCTGGCCGCATGACCGACACGGTTCCGTTCCAGCTCCGCGGGCTCGATCACCTGGTGCTGCGCATCGTCGACGAGGCGCGCATGCTCGCCTTCTACCGCGACGTGCTCGGCGCGCAAGAGGAGCGGCGGATGGGGGACTATGGGCTCGTCCAGCTACGCGCGGGCGCGGCGCTGATCGACCTCGTGACGATTGACGGCCCGCTCGGCCGGGCCGGCGGTGCCGCGCCGGGCGCGACGGGACGCAACGTCGATCACTTCTGCCTGCGCATCGAACCCTTCGACGTCGCGGCGCTGCGCGCGCATCTCGTGCGTCACGGTGTCGCGGTCGAGGAAGTGGCGACGCGCTACGGCGCGGACGGCTATGGGCCCTCGATCTATCTGCGCGATCCCGAAGGCAACACGGTGGAGCTGAAAGGTCCACCGCACGCGGACTGAAACGAGGCCGTGGACCTTCAGTTCAGACGCCCGCCTGCGTCGGCCCAAAAGCAGTAGCAGTCGACGAAGGCGTCCGCGTCGCGGGGGTCGTCGATCAGCGCAGCGCGCGTTTCCAGTAAATGGCGCAGCAGCGCGGCGACGGCCGCGCGCTGCGGCCGCGTGCACAGGGCATGGAAGCCATTGGCGCGCCGGGTCTCGTGCAGGTGGAACAGGAGCTGCGCGCCGTACCAGCCGTGCTCGGCGTCCGGGCTTGCGAGCGCGAGACGCGCGAGCGACGGAAAGAAATACATGAAACTCGCCGGCAGCGCGACGCAGAACGGATCCCAAACCGCATGGGCAAGGTCTTCGAGCCCGCGACCGCGTGCGGCACAGGCCTGCAGTCGCTGCTCGTGCTCGGCGCATTCCGCACAGTGCGTGTGATCGGTAAAGTGCGGCGGACGCGCGATCTCCGCGAACGCCGCTTCGATGCGCCTCAGCACTTCACGATCCGCCCGCGCAGCCTTCATGCGCAGCCGCCGCGGGCCGAACCGGCAGAGGCGATGAACGGAGCGCACTTCATGCGCCGGCATCCTCCCTCCTCGCGTGTCGCGACGACGACCCCGAATGGAGGAGGCCGATCTAGCGGCCCGTAGCTTGGGCTGACGAAGGAAGCCCAACGGTCATGACGGCCGCGTCACCCCCCAATCATGAAAGAGGCGTGGTGAGCTCGGCTCCCGGATTCCGCGCTAGTCGTTACTCCCGAGATCGATGCCATGCCTTTCATTGGGGGCTACCACGGCCGCGACGCTCTTCCACGGCAACCTACGAAGATTTCACGGAGCAGTCGTTTGGATCGCGCGCAAAGCACCCGGGATCTTCGACGAGCCGATAAGCCCGATCCCGGCCTGCGCGCCGCCCGGGCTATGGGACAGGCGTGGCGATAGGCGCCGCCGGCGTCCAGACTTCGGCCGTGCCTTCGCCGCGCGGATCCGCGGCGGCGGTGACTTCGCCGGTCCTGCGGTCCCACAGGATCGCCTGCATGTTGCCGTAGTCGCGGTTCGACAGCCGCAGCGTGTGACCGCGGGCCTCGAGGGCCGCGCGCAGCGGCTCGTCGAAGGCCTGCGCTTCGAACAGCACTTCGTCCGGCAGGTATTGATGGTGGTAGCGCGGCGTCGCGACCCAACGCTCGACCGGTTCACCGGCCGCATAGGACAGCGTGCCGAGCAGCACCATCGAGATGATGCGGCTACCGCCCGGCGTGCCGAGAATGCCCAGACGCGCCGGGGTGTCGAGGAAAGTCGGCGTCATCGACGACAGCGGGCGCTTGTACGGCGCGATCGCGTTCGCGTCGACGCCGACGAGGCCGTAGCCGTTCGGCGTCATCGCCTTCGACGAGAAGTCGTCCATCTCATTGTTGAGCAGCACGCCCGTGCCGGGCGGCGTGAACGCGCAGCCGAAGGGAAAGTTCACGCTCAAGGTCGCGGCGACGCGGTTGCCCTCGACATCGAGCACCGAGAAATGCGTCGTGTGATCGCCCTGGGCCGGCGGCGCGACCGGCGCGAGCGCGCTGCTCGGCGTCGCGCGCTCGGGCGCGAGATCGGCGGCGATGGCCCGCGCGTGCGCCTTCGAGATCAGACGCGCGACCGGCACCTCGCTGAAATCGGGATCGCCGAGATATTCGGCGCGGTCGCGATAGGCGCGGCGCATCGCCTCGATCACGTAGTGCGTACGCTGCGCGGCATCGGATCCTGCGAGGTCCGCGCCTTCCAGGATGTTCAGCGCCTCGATCAGCACGATGCCGCCCGAGGACGGCGGCGGCGCCGATACGATACGAATGCCGCGGTACTCGCCGACCACGGGCGCGCGCTCCAGCACGCGGTAGCGCGCGAGATCCTCGAGCTGCCAAATCCCGCCGCCGGCGCGCACGCCGTCGACGAGGCGGGCGGCAAGCGGGCCCGCATAGAAACCGTCGCGGCCCTCGGCGGCGAGCCGCGCGAGCGTCGCGGCGAGATCCGGCTGCTTCAGGATCGTGCCGTCCGCGGGCGGCGCCCCGTCGGCGAGAAAGATACGCGCCGTCTCGGCGTTCGCCTTCATCGCCTCGGCGCGAAAGCCCGCCATGATCCGGTAGTGCGGCGTGACGGCGAAGCCCTCACGCGCATGGCGGATCGCCGGCGCGAGCGAAATCGACAGCGGCAAGCGGCCGTAATGCTCGGCGAGATGCACGAGGCCGGCCGGCGTGCCCGGAATGCCGGCCGCGAGCGCGCCGTTCATCGAGCGGCCCGGTACGACCTCGCCTTGCTCGTCGAGATACATGTCGCGGCTCGCGGCGCCGGGCGCCATTTCGCGCGCATCGATCATGAGATCGCGACCGTCGGCTGCGCGATGGAGCAGGAAAAAGCCGCCGCCGCCGATGCCGGAGGAATACGGCTCGACGACCGCGAGCGCGGCGGCCACGGCGATCGCGGCATCGAAGGCATTGCCGCCGGCCTCGAGGATCTCGCGGCCGGCGGCGGTCGCGAGCGGATGCGCGGACGCGACGGCGGCGGCCGGCGGCGCGCTCGCCGGTTCGCGCGCGGGCGCGGCGAAGACGAAGAAGACGCACAGCCACGCGCCGAGCAGCACGCGCGCGGAGCGGGCGCGAGGCGGCAAACGATCAGATCTCACTGGCGGGCTCGGTCTGCTGCAGCCGATGGTACTTCGCCCACAGCGCCGCTTCATCCTCGGGATGTGCGGGATCCTGCGGGATGCAGTCGACGGGACACACCTCTACGCACTGCGGCGCGTCGTGATGGCCGACGCACTCGGTGCAGCGCGCGGGATCGATTTCGTAGTGCTCGGGGCCTTCGAAGATCGCCTGGTTCGGGCATTCCGGTGCGCAGACGTCGCAATTGACGCACAGCTCGGTGATGCGCAGCGCCATGCGAACTTACTTCTTGGCGCGACCCGCGAAGCGTTCGGTCAGCGCGTCGCGCACGATCGGGTGCACGAACTCGGAGACGTCGCCGCCGAGGGAGGCGATCTCGCGGATCAGCGACGAGGAGATGTAGGAGTAATTCTCGCGCGTCGGCATGAATATGGTGTCGGCCTCGGGCACGAGATGTTTGTTCATGCCGGCGAGCTGGAACTCGTACTCGAAATCCGACACCGCGCGCAGGCCGCGCAGCACGACGTTCGCACCCCACTGGCGCACGAAGTTCGCGAGCAGGCCTTCGAAGCGCTGGACCTCGACGTTCGCATAGTCGCTCAAGGTCTGGCGTGCGAGCTCGACGCGTTCATCGGTGGAAAAGGCCGTGTTCTTCGCCGTGCTCGCGGCGACCGCGACGATCACCTGATCGAAGATCCCGGCGGCGCGGGCGACGATGTCGATGTGGCCCTTGGTGATGGGGTCGAAAGTGCCCGGATAGATCGCCCTGTTGCCCACTCAGATTTCTCCACTCGTTCGATGCGTGTCCGCCGAGTGCGGCGCGACCAGCGCGTAGACCACTTGTCGCGTGCGCCCTTCGCGCAGCCGTTCCCAGCCGGGCGGCAGCGCGGGCGCGACGGGCGCTTCGACATAGACGACTCCGCCGTCCGCGAGCCAGCCGGCGCTCAGCGCCGCGAGCACCTTCGGCGCGAGATCGGTGCCGAAAGGCGGGTCGACGAAGACGACGTCATAAGGCATCGGCGGCGTCGCGGCCAGCCACGCGAGCGCATCATAGCGGAGGATCTCCGCCGCTTCAGCCTCGAGGCGCGCGCGCATCTCGTGCAGATGGGCGACGACGGCGGGATCGCGCTCGACGAAGGAGACCGCGCGCGCGCCGCGCGAGAGCGCCTCGAAGCCGAGTACGCCGGTCCCGGCGAAGAGATCGAGACAGCGCGCACCGGGCAGCCGCGGGGCCAGCCAGTTGAAGAGGGTTTCGCGGACGCGATCGGCGCTGGGACGCACCTCGGCCGCCGGCACGGGAAGACGGCGACCGCGCCAGCGGCCACCGACGATGCGCACGCTGCCCAATCCGCCGGCGCGAGCGGAGCTGCCGCCGGCCGGCCGCGCGCCGGCCCGGCGCGTGCCGCGCTTCATGGCGTCGCGGGCGTCGCCGAGCTCGCGGCGCGATGCCCCACGGTGATCTGCACCATGCGGGCCGGATCCAGCCGCCGCTGCGCGGCCTCCATCGCCTGCGCCTTGGTCACCGCCTGCACTTTCTGCGTATAAGTGTCGAGCCAGTCGAGCGGCAGGCGGTAGAAACCGATCACGGCGAGGTTCTCGACGATCTTCGAATTGTTGTCGATGCGCAGCGGGAAGCCGCCGATCAGATTGCGTTTGGCCGCTTCGAAGTCCGCGTCGCTCGGTCCCTTCGCGACGTACTGCGCAATCTGATCGCGCAGCAAGCGCACGGCGGCGTCGAGCTGTTCGTTGCTGGTCTGCAGCGTCGCCATGTACGGGCCCGGCAGCGCCATCGGCTCGAAGTGGCTCTCGACGCTGTACGACAGCCCGCGCTTCTCGCGGATCTCCTCGAACAGGAGCGACACGACGCCGTTGCCGCCGAGCACGTGGTTGGCGACGACCAGCGGAAAGTAGTCGGGATCTTCGCGCGCGATCCCGCGCTGGCCGACGTAGACGTGGCTCTGCGCCGACGCGAACTCGAGATGCTCGGTCTTGGGCGCATAGGGCGGCAGCGGCGGCAGCGCCGGGGCGGGCTCGCCGGGAGCGAGCTCGGCGGCGAGCCGCGTCGCGAGCGCTTCGGCCTCGGCGCGCGACAGCGCGCCGACGAGCGCGATCGTCATGTTGCGCGCGACGTAGTACTGGCGGAAAAAGCGCACGACGTCGTCGAGCGCGAGCTCGGCGACGCTGGCCGGTGTGCCGTCGGTGGGCGCGCCGTAGGGGTGATCGCCGTAGAGTGCGCGAAAGAAGGCGCGGCCGCCGATCGTGCTCGGCGATTCCTCGGCCTGCTTCAGCGCGGCGAGCGCCTGGGCGCGCTGGCGCGTGAAGCTTTCCTCCGTCAGGCGCGGCCCGCGCAGCAGCTCGGCGAGGAGATCCAGCGCGTCCGTACGCTGGGGCTCGGCGCTCAGGCTGCGCAGCGAGATCCAGGCCATGTCGCGCATGACGCCCGTGCCGAGCAGCGCGCCGGTGGTATCCAGCCGCGCATGGAAATCGTCCGCCGTGTGTTCGGCGCTGCCTTCATCGAGCAGCGCGTTGGTCAGCGCCGCGACGCCCGAGCGCGCACCGTCGCGCGCGCTGCCGGCGGCGAAGACCAGGCGCAGATCGAGCATCGGGATCTCGGGCGCGGCGACGAAATACACGGCGCTGCCGTTCGGCGTCGTCCACCGTTGGATGTCGGGACTGGCCTGCGCCAGCGCGCCGCTCAGCGCGGCGCCGCAGGCCAACAGCAACAGCGCGAAATGGCGCGCGCGCATCTCAGGGACTCTCCGCGGCCGGCACGAGCCGCGCGACGGTGACATGTTCCGATGTCAGATAGCGGCGCGCGACGGCCTGCACCTGCTCGGCGGTGACGGCGCGGATCCGGGCGTCGTACTCGTCCTTTACGCGCCAGGACAGGCCTGCGGACTCCAGGCTGCCGATCAGCATCGCCTGGTAGAACATCGAGTCCTGCTGATAGACGGTGTCGGCGACGACGCGGGTCTTCACGCGCGCGAGCTCCTCCGCGTTCGGCGGCGCCTGCTTGATCGCCTCGAGCTGTTCGACGATCGCGGCCTCGAGCGCGTCGAGCGCGACGCCCTCGCGCGGCGTCGCCTCGATGCCGAAGAGATCGGGCAGGCGCGACACCGACTGATAGTCGACGCCGATCTGCGCCGCGAGCTCGCGCCCGCGCACGAGCTCGCGCGCGAAACGCGCGCTGTCGCCGCCGTCGAGCACGGCGGCGAGCACGTCGAGCGCATAGATCTCCCAGGCCTCGACCGGCTTGCCGTCGAGCCCGGATTCGCCGACCTGCGTCAGGGTCGGCGCCTTGTACATCAGCATCAGGTGCGGCAGGCGGACTTTCTCGTTGCGTATCGTCACGCGTTTCTCGCCGTGCTGCGCGACCTCGGGGCGCGGGCGCGGCGCCTCCACGTCCCGCGCCGGGATGGCCCCGAAATGCGTTTGCGCGAGCGCCTTCACCGCCTCGGGCTCGACGTCGCCGACGACGACGAGCGTCGCGTTCGACGGCGTATACCAGCGCTCGTACCAAGCGCGCAGATCCGCGAGCTGCATCGAGTCGATGTCCGCGGCCCAGCCGATCACGGGCTGGCGGTAGGGGCTCGTCTGCCAGGCGACCGCACTCGCCACCTCGGCGGCGAGCGCCTGCGGATCGTCGTCGGTGCGCAGCCGCCGTTCCTCGGCGACGACTTTTTTCTCGGTCGCGAATTCCTGCGCGTCGAGCACGAGGTGCTGCATGCGTTCGGCTTCGAGCCGGAAGCTTTCGGCCACGTCGTCCTTGGACCACTGCTGGAAATAGGCCGTGTAGTCGAGCGAGGTGAACGCGTTTTCGCGACCGCCGCGCTCGGCGATCAGACGCGAGAATTCGCCCGTCGCGAGGTGCTGCGTACGCTTGAACATCATGTGCTCGAGCGCGTGCGACACGCCGGTCGCACCGTCCTGCTCGTAGGACGCGCCGACCTTGTACCAGATCTGCACCACCGCGACCGGGGCGCGATGATCTTCCTGGACGATGAGCTTCAGGCCGTTGGCCAGCGTGTATTCGTGCGTACGCGCGAGAGACGGCGTCGCGGCGATGGCGGACAGGCTGGCAGCGAGGACGGCGGCGAAGAGCGAACGGGAACGCGACAAGCGGCGGCTTCCTGTGGGTGACGACGGCGCGGTGGCGCGTGCGCCGCCGCCGGGGTGGTAGCATAGCCGAAGAGCGCGGAGGCGGCGCACCGCGCCGCTTCGTCGTCCCGTCGTCAATCGCATTCAGAAGTCCCGATGTTCAAACGTCTGCGAGAAGGCATCGCCCGCACGCGCGATGGCCTATTGAACAAGCTCGGCCGCCTGCTCGGCCGTCGCGAACCCATCGACGCCTCCTCGCTGGAGGCGCTCGAGAGCGCGCTGCTGATGGCCGACACCGGTGTCGCCGTCACCGAGCGCATCATGGCCGCGGTGGAGAAGCGGGCGGGCCGCGAGGGCGCGCCGCTCATCGATATCCTGCGCGAGGAGATGACGAAGGCGCTCGCCGGCGTCGAGGCGCCGCTCCAGATCTCCGCCGGCCGCAATGCGCCCTTCGTGATCCTCGTCGTCGGCGTCAACGGCGTCGGCAAGACGACCACCATCGCCAAGCTGGGCCGCCATCTGCAGCAGGCCGGCCACCAGGTGATGTTCGCCGCCGGGGACACTTTCCGAGCCGCCGCGGTCGAGCAGTTGAAGGCCTGGGGCGAGCGGCTCGGGATCCCCGTCATTGCCCAGGGCACGGGCGCCGATCCGGCCTCGGTGATCTTCGACGCCTATTCCGCCGCCGCCGCCCGCGGCTGCGACGTGCTGATCGCGGACACCGCGGGCCGCCTGCATACCCAGGGCGCGCTGATGGGGGAGCTGGCGAAGATCCGCCGGGTGCTGACGAAGCAGCACCCGGAAGCCCCCCAGGAGACGCTGCTCGTGCTCGACGCGACGATGGGCCAGAACGCGGTCCAGCAGGCGAAGCTCTTCAACGCGGCGGCGCCGCTGACGGGTCTCGCCCTGACCAAGCTCGACGGCACGGCAAAGGGTGGGGTGGTGTTCGCGGTCGCCGATGCGCTGCCGCTGCCGCTGCGCTTCATCGGCGTCGGCGAGCAGCCGGAGGATCTCCAGGTGTTCGCCGCCGGCAGCTTCGTCGATGCGCTGCTCGGCACCGGGCCGGAAGCCGAGGGTAACGGCGCAAGCGGTTGAATTGACGTCGATTTATTTCGACGAGCCGGCCGCGGCCGACACTTTTCGAGGGGGCCGGCCGACGCCCCGAATTTCTGTCGTTATGTAAAGATTTTAGGGAACCTGCCGCTGCCTTAGCACTCCAATTTCGCGAGTGCTAATATCCAGTTTAATCGAATTTTCCGGAGGGTCTTGCATGACCAACACCCTGAATTTGCCGCTGCCTACCGGCTCGCTGGAGTCTTACATCAGCGCTGTGCAACGCATCCCGATGCTGTCCGAAGAAGACGAACGCGAGCTCGCGCGCCGCTACCGCGACAGCCAGGATCTCGATGCGGCCCGAGAGCTGGTGATGGCGCATCTGCGCTTCGTCGTGCGGGTCGCGCGCGGCTATCTGGGCTACGGTCTGCCGCACGGCGATCTGATCCAGGAGGGCAATATCGGCCTGATGAAGGCCGTGAAGCGTTTCGATCCGGCGGTCGGGGTGCGCCTCGTGTCCTTTGCCGTGCACTGGATACGCGCCGAGATCCACGAATACATCCTGCGCAACTGGCGCATCGTGAAGGTGGCGACGACCAAGGCGCAGCGCAAGCTCTTCTTCAATCTGCGCAGCGCCAAGCAGCGGCTCGGCTGGATGAACGCGCAGGAAGTCGATGCGGTCGCGCAGGATCTCGGCGTCGACGCCAAGACGGTGCTGCTGATGGAAGAGCGCATGAACGCGCACGATCAGGCCTTCGACGTGTCGATCGAGGACGGCGACGAAGATCTGGCGCCGGCGAGTTATCTCGCCGACACGCGCTTCGAACCGAGCGAGCAGCTCGAGGCCTACGAGGAGGCGACGGGCGGCGCCGAGCAACTGGCCCACGCGCTCGCCACGCTCGACGAACGCAGCCGCGACATCATCGCGAGCCGCTGGCTGACCGAGCCCAAGCAGACGCTCCACGAGCTTGCCGGCAAGTACAAGGTGTCGGCCGAGCGTATCCGTCAGATCGAGAACAACGCCTTCAACACGCTGAAGCGGGCGTTGACGCCCCAGCAGCTCGCTCTGCTGCCGGCGAAGAGCTGAACGCGGCGCTCAGCGGAGGTGAAAAGGCTGCGGTAGATCCTGCCGCAGCCTCGCTCGCACGGCGAGCAGATAGATCAGCAGGAACAGCGCGAAGTAATACTCCTGCGGCTCGCTCCAGCGGATCTCGAAAGGCAGACTCTCGATTCCCATCAGTTTCTTGTAGCGCTCGGGCAGCTTGATCGCGATGGCGAGTAGCGCCGTCGGCAGGCATTCGATCCCGGGCCATAGCCAATCCTGCAGACTGCCGGGCGCGTGGCGCGGCGGCCGGCCCCAGAGCCGCCGCAGCGGCACCACGATGCCCCCGACGAGCACCCACAGCTCGAGCAGCAGCCGCGGCTTCTGATCGAACCAGCTACTCATGTTGTGGAGGTTGGTTTCCTGCTGATCGTTCAGCGCCGCGATTTCCGCCGGCGTGTCCCACTTGAAGAGTTGCTGCCCCCAGGACAGCTCCTCGCCCGCGAAATAGAAACAGCCGAGCGTGGTGCCGATCAGCCAGACGGTGAAGAGGACGGGCACGCGTCCGCGCGCGAGCAGAATCGTGTGAATGCCGATCCCGACGCCGATCAGCGCGACGAGCGGCGTCGCCAGCTCGGTGAGGCCGAGCTCGCCTTCGATGAACTGGTCGTAGAGCGAAGGCGCGAAGAGCTTCACGCCGATCACCAGCACCGCGAGCAGCGGCGGAAACCACAGCCACAGCGCCGGGTGCAGGCGGGCGCGGCTCATCGCGCCGGCCTCAGGCGAGCGCGGCACGCACGAGGGGCCAGTAGTGATCGGCGAAGAGGGCGGCGAAGAGCAGCGTCAGGTAGACGATCGAATATTTGAAGGTCTTGAAGGCGAGCGCGTCGTCGTCGTCGAACTGCATGCGGATCGCGTAGTAGAGGAAGATCGCATTCAAAACCAGCGCGCAGACGAGATAGAGATGACCGCTCATGTAGGTCGCATACGGCAGCAGCGTCACGGCGACCATCAGGATCGTGTAGAACAGCACGTGCAGCCGCGTGAAGGCCGTGCCGTGCGTGATCGGCAGCATCGGGATCTTGGCCTTCGCGTATTCGTTGCGCCGGTAGATCGCGAGCGCCCAGAAGTGCGGCGGCGTCCACGCGAAAATGATCAAGAAGAGCAGCAGCGCGTGCGGATCCAGGGTGCCCGTCACTGCGGTCCAGCCGAGCACCGGCGGCGCGGCCCCGGCGGCGCCGCCGATGACGATGTTCTGCGGCGTCGCGTGCTTGAGGAACAGCGTGTAGACCAGCGCATAACCGATCAGCGACAGGAAAGTCAGTACCGCCGTCAGCGTGTTCACGAAGGCGACGAGCAGGTACATCGACAGGAAGCCGAGCACCAGCGCGAAGCTCAGTGCCTGCCGCACGCCGAGCTCGCCCTGCGGCAGCGGCCGGTGCTGCGTGCGGGCCATCAGCGCGTCGATGCGGTGTTCGGCGACGTGGTTGATCGCGGCCGCCGAGGCCGCGGCGAGCGCGATGCCGAGATTGCCGAAGACGAGGATGTCGAGCGGCACGAGACCCGGCGTCGACATCAGCATGCCGATCAGCCCGGTGAAGACGATGAGGTAAACGACGCGCGGCTTGGTCAGCGCGAGGTAGTCGCGCCAGGACGACGCGGACGAAGTCACGATTTCTGCGGGCGGATTCTTCATGATGATGAGGCTCGGGTGCTCGGCCGCGCGCCCGCGGGGCGGGTCGCGAAAAACAACAAGGTCACCAGGCTCGCCATCAGCAACGCCGCCATGCCGTTGTGCATCACCGCCACCGGGAGCGGGAGGCCGTAAAGGACATTGGAAATACCGAGCGCGAGCTGAACGAGGAGCGCGGCCAGTATACACCAGCCCAGTCGGCGGCCGGCCGTGCCGCCGCGGCGGTAAGCGCGCACGATCGCGAAGAGGATCGCCGCGGCGGTGACCAACGCCCACAGGCGATGCGTGTAGTGGATGGCGGTGCGCGCCGGCGTGTCGAGCACGCCGAACTCGTAGTTCACGCCGAGGCCGCGCCACAGCACGAAAGCCTCGCGAAACGCCATGTTCGGCCACCAGCTCGCGTGACAGGTCGGAAAGTCGGTGCAGGCGAGCGCCGCGTAGTTCGCGCTGGTCCAGCCGCCGAGGAAGATTTGCACGGCGAGGGCGACGAGCGCGACCAGCGCGGCGCCCAGAATCGACGTACCGGCCGCGAGCCGCGCGGCGTCGCCGGCCTTCACGCGCAGCAGGTTCCAGAGCAGTAGCGCGAACACCGTCATGCCCCCGATGAGATGCGCGGTGACGACCAGCGGCTTGAGCAGCAGCGTCACGGTCCACATCCCGAGCAGACCCTGGAACACGACGAGCGGCACGAGCAGCAGCGGCACGAGCACCGGCTGCCGCGGATCGGCACGGTTGCGCCACGCGAGCGCGGCCAGCAGCAAGATGCCGAAGCCGAGGCTCGACGCGAGATAGCGATGGATCATCTCGCGCCAGGCCTTGCCGCTTTCGAGCGGCCGCGCCGCCAGATGCTCGGGCGTCGCTTCGGCGAGGGAGTCGGGGACCACCAGCCGCCCGTAGCAACCGGGCCAATCAGGGCAGCCGAGGCCGGCGTCGCTGAGGCGGACGTACGCCCCTTTGACGATGACCGCGAGGGCGAGGATGGGCAGCAACCAGGACAGGAAACGGTAGACGGCGTTCATCGTTGGCAGGCAGGGCTCGGGTTATTTGATGGCGGAAGCCGTGAGCAGCCGCTTCAGATCGCCTTTCACGTCGTCCGGCGGCGCCGACGGCGTGAAATGCATCATCAACTGGCCGCGCCAGTCGAGGAAGCCGATGAAGGGCAGCGCGAGTTTCTGCTCGCCGCCGCGCAGGCGATCGCCGATCGCGCGGACGAGCTCGGGATCGATCAGGGCGCGAACCTCGACCTGCGCCGGCGCGACGGCGAAGAGGCCGAACACGTGCAAGCGGGTGCCGTTCTTGCCGATCACCATCGGCATCGCGGCGAGCTCGCGCAGCACCGTGCGGCAGCCGGGATCGCAGGATCGATCGCTGACGTAAAGCAGCGCCCAGTCGGCCGGCGGCAGCGCCCGCAGCGGCGCGGCGGCCTCGGTCTTCGGCAGCGTGGCGAAGTCGAGAGGCGGGGCGATCAGCGTGCCGTGATTGGTCAGCGCCTCGGGGCGCCAGCCCAGCGTGCCCGACGCGAGCAGCCAGGCGAGCACGATCGGCACTACGAACACGCCGAGGATCGAAAGCAGCATCAGCCGGTTGACGTTACGCGTCGCGTGCGGGGCGTCCGCCCTTGAAATCGACTTCATCGGGGGTCTGAGGATCCGGTGGTGATCTGGCCGTGGCGACGGCGGTGGAGTGAGATGCCCAGGAGAATCGCTACGGCGCCCGCCATCGCGAACCATTGCACGGCGTAGGCCGTGTGCTTGCCGTCGTCCACTGCCGGCAGCGCGAAGTCCCGATCGTAACCGCCGGGTTCCGCTTCATCCAGGTATACGAGCATCGGCAGGAAGCCCGGCGCGAAGGTCGCGTCCAGCGTCGCGAAGTCGATGTGCTGTAGGCGCCAGAGATCGGGGCCCAGGCGCTCGGGCTGCGCGGCATCGCCGAGGATAATGCCGGTCGTCGGCGCCGGGGCGAGCCGGCCGTGCAGGCTCGTGACTTGGGCCGGCAGCCCGAGGTCTGGGATGTCGGTGCGGCGGGGCGGGGCGGCCATCCAGCCGCGATCGACGAGGATGCGCGCCCCGTCGTCGAGGCGGAAGGCCGTCAGCACCTCGTAGCCGACGCGTCCCTCGCGCACCCGGTTGTCGAGCAGCAGGATCGGCGGTTCGTAGCGCCCCGTGCCGCGCACCCTGCGCCAGGCGTGATTGATCAGGGGCTCGGCCTTGTGCAAGGCCAGGTCGAGCGGAGCCGCCTCGAGCTGGCGCTCGAAGGCCGCGCGCAGCGCGCGCTTTTGTTCGGCGCGCTCGAGCTGCCAGCAGCCGAGCGCGATGAGGAGCGCGATCAGGGCGAGGACAAAGCCGATGCGCAGCCAGGCGGCAGCCGGCAGCACGTCGTCACGCCTCTTCCGCGCGCGGACGCGGAAAGCTACAGTGCCCGTCCGCCTCCCACGTTCGCGCCCGCGCGCGCCAGGCCACCATGGCAGACCAGCCGTTCATCAAGCTCTTCGTGATCCTGATGTTGATTGCGATAGTCGCGTCGCTGGGCTCGGCCTTCCGCAGCCTGTTCCGCAGCAAGGGCGAGGGCACCGATACGGTGAAGGCACTGACGATACGCGTCGGGCTGTCGGTCGCGCTGTTCATCATTCTCATGGTGCTGGCGTCGCTGGGGATCATCAAGCCGCACTGACCACTGGATGCGTGGACCGTTCCGGCGCTGCCGGCGCGGCCGGTCGTACACAAAAAAAAGGGCGCTCCGGAGCGCCCTTTTTCGTGTGCGCCGCGTAGGGCTCAGAGCCAGTACACGAAGATGAACAGGCCGATCCAGACCACGTCGACGAAATGCCAGTACCAGGCCACGGCCTCGAACCCGAAGTGGTGATCGGGCTTGAAGTGGCCCTTGATGGCGCGCAGCAGGATCACGAACAGCATCAGCGTGCCCATCGACACGTGGAAGCCGTGGAAGCCCGTCAGCAGGAAGAAGGTCGCGCCGTAGATGCCGGCGTTCAGCGTCAGGCCCAGCTCGTGATAGGCGTGACCGTATTCCTCGGCCTGCAGGAACACGAACAGCGCGCCGAGGGCGACCGTCAGCGCGAGGCCCAGGATTAGCTGGCCGCGCTTGTTCGCCTTCAGGCCCCAGTGCGCCCAGGTCACCGTGACGCCCGAGGACAGCAGGATCGCGGTGTTGATCGCAGGCACGCCCCAGGCCGGGATCACATCCTTCGCGGCGGCGAAGCCGTAGTCGGTCGGGAGCTTCAGCAGCGGCCAGTCGGCCAGGAAGTTCGGCCACAGGAACTCGTGCGTCGCCCCGGCGTGACCGGCGCCGCCGAGCCACGGCACCGAGTAAATGCGGGCGTAGAACAGCGCGCCGAAGAAGGCCGCGAAGAACATCACTTCGGAGAAGATGAACCACATCATGCCCATGCGGAAGCTGACGTCTTCCCAGCGGCCGTAGCGGCCGCCTTCGCTTTCGCGGATGACCTCGCCGAACCAGCCGAAGAGGACGACGAACAGCCCCAGGAAGCCCGCGCCGAGCACCGCCGGGCCGACCGCGGCATGATTGAGCGTGAGCGCCCCGCCGACGAAGCAGGTGAAGATCGAGAGCGAGGCCAGGACGGGCCAGCGACTCGAGTCCGGGATGTAGTAGTGCGCATGTGTGGTGTCGGCGTGTGCCTGTGCCATGTCGATACTCTCTGCTAATAGCTCAGTTGAGTGTTCGTCGTGTGTCGCGCTCAGGTGCGCGGCAGACGCTCCCCCGTCGGATTCGGTGCCTTGTCCAGCGGCGCCTTGCCCGGCGGCGCTTCGAAAAACGTATAGCTCAGGGTCACGGTCTGGACCTCCGCCGGCAGCCTGGGATCGACGACGAAGCGCACCGGCAGCTTGGCGAGCTTGCCCGCCTGCAGCGGCTGCTGGCTGAAGCAGAAGCACTCCGTCTTGCTGAAATAGCGCGCCGCGGACGAGGGCGCGACGCTAGGGATCGCCTGGCCGATCATGTCGCGGGCCTCGCGGTTGACGACCTCGAACTCCACGGCCGTCACCACCCCCGGGTGGACGACCACCTGCTGCGCCGGCGCCTTGAACTCCCAGGCGAGGCCGGCATTGACGCTGGTGACGAACTCGACCGTCACCTCGCGCGAGAAATCCGGCTTCATCGCCTCCGCCTGCGCGGCGGACAGCTCGCCGGTCTTGCCGTTGAGGCCCGTGACCTCGCAGAACACGTTGTACAGCGGCACGAGCGCATAGCCGAAGCCGAACATCAGGGCCGTCACGCCCACCAGTTTCAGCGCCAGGCGCCGGTTCGCGCCGCTGCGAGAGTCGCCGTGCATGCTTCAGAACTTCGAGACGAAGAAGCTCAGGTAGAAGACGAGCGCGACGAGCGCCAGCACGATGGCCGTGCGCACCGCCGCCTTGCGCTGCTCGTCCTGCCGGCTCATCGCCATCCGGCCGATCAACGCATGCCGCCTTCGATCGTCGCCGGCGCCGGCGGCGTCGAGAAGCTGTGGTACGGCGGCGGCGACGACAGGGTCCATTCGAGGCCGTGCGCGCCTTCCCACACCTGCGCGGTCGCCTTCTGGCCGCCGCGCACGCACTTCACGATGCCGATCACGAACAGGATCTGCGACGCACCGAACACGAAGCCGCCGATGCTCGACACCATGTTCCAGTCCGCGAACTGCACGGCGTAGTCCGGAATACGGCGCGGCATGCCGGCGAGGCCCAGGAAGTGCTGCGGGAAGAACAGCACGTTCACCGAGATCGTCGACAACCAGAAGTGCAGCTTGCCGAGCTTCTCGTCGTACATGTGGCCGGTCCACTTCGGCAGCCAGAAGTAAGTGCCGGCCATCAGCGCGAAGACCGCGCCCGTCACCAGCACGTAGTGGAAATGCGCGACGACGAAGTAGGTGTCGTGGTACTGGAAGTCGATCGGCGTGATGCCGAGCATCAGGCCCGAGAAACCGCCGATCGTGAACAGCACCACGAAGGCGATCGCGAAGAGCATCGGTGTCTCGAACGTCAGCGAGCCCTGCCACATCGTCGCTATCCAGTTGAACACCTTCACGCCGGTCGGCACGGCGATCAGCACCGTCGCGTACATGAAGAACAGCTCGCCGGCGAGCGGCATGCCGACGGTGAACATGTGATGGGCCCATACGATGAAGGACAGGAAGGCGATCGACGCCGCCGCGTACACCATCGAGCTGTAGCCGAACAGCGGCTTGCGCGCGAAAGTCGGAATGATAGCGGAGGCAATGCCGAAGGCCGGCAGGATCAGGATGTACACCTCGGGATGGCCGAAGAACCAGAACAGATGCTGGAACATCACCGGGTCGCCGCCGCCGGCCGCGCTGAAGAACGAGGTGCCGAAGAACTTGTCGGTCAGCAGCATCGTCACCGCGCCGGCGAGCACCGGGATCGAGGCGATCAGCAGGAAGGCCGTGATGATCCAGGTCCATACGAACAGCGGGAGCTTCATCAGCGTCATGCCCGGCGCGCGCATGTTGAAGACTGTCGCGATGATGTTGATCGCGCCGGCGATCGACGAGGCGCCCATGAAGTGCACCGCGAAGATCAGGAACGGAAAGGCGTCGCCGAGCTGCAGCGTCAGCGGCGGATACATCGTCCAGCCGCCGGCCGGCCCGCCGCCCGGCATGAACAGCGTCGACAGCAGCAGCGTGAACGCGAACGGCAGAATCCAGAAGCTCCAGTTGTTCAGCCGCGGCAGCGCCATGTCGGGCGCGCCGATCATCATCGGGATCAGCCAGTTCGCGAAGCCCGTCCAGGCCGGCATCACCGCGCCGAAAATCATCACCAGCGCGTGCATGGTGGTCATCGAGTTGAAGAACTGCGGATTGACCCACTGCAGTCCCGGCTGGAACAGCTCGAGGCGAATGATCATCGCCATCGAGCCGCCGATGAAGAACATGATCAGGGAGAACACCAGGTACATCGTGCCGATGTCCTTGTGGTTCGTCGTCACCAGCCAGCGCTTGATGCCGGTCGGGGCGTGATGCGCGTGATGCGCATCGGGATGGGCTGCTGCCTCACTCATGGCTTTCCCTCAAACTGTCGATGCTGTGGAGGTCGGAACGGCGATCAGCGGGCGGCGGCGACGGCGACCTCGCGCTCATCGCCGCTGGCAGCGGCGTTTGCCGCCGCCTGATCGGCCTTCATCTTCTCGACCCAGGCTTTGTATTCCGCGTCGGGCAGCGCGCGCACCACCACCGGCATGAAGCCGTGGTCCTTGCCGCAAAGCTCCGCGCACTGGCCGCGATAGACGCCCGGTTCCTTGATCACGGCCCAGGACTCGTTGATGTAGCCGGGAATGGCATCGCGCTTCCAGCCGAGCGCCGGCACCCACCAGGCGTGGATGACGTCGGCCGCCGTGGTCAGGAAGCGGATTTTCTGGCCGACGGGAACGACCAGCTCGTTGTCGACGTCGAGGAGATAGTTGTCGACGGTCTTGGGATCGATGCCGGAGCCGAGCTGGCGGGCGGCATCGCTGGGCTTGGCGAGGGTGCTGTAGTAGCCGATGCCTTCGTTGACGTAGTCGTAACGCCAACGCCACTGGTAACCGGTGACCTTGATGGTCATCGCGCTGTTCGAGACGTCTTCCATCATGATCAGCGCCTTGGTCGCCGGCACCGCCATCACCACGAGGATGATCGCGGGCACGGCCGTCCAGCAGAATTCGACGAGCGTGCTCTCGTGCCACTGCGCGGCCACCGCGCCTTTCGATTTCCGGAACTTGAGGACGGAATAGAAGATCGCGCCGAACACCAGGATGCCCGTGATCACGCAGATCCACAGAATCATCATGTGCAGGTGGTAGACCGTTTCGCTGTAGGGCGTGACGCCCTTGGGCAGGTTCAACTGGTCCCACCCGGCCTGCGCCATCCACGGCGCCGAAAGCAGCGCGGCTCCCGATCCGCAGCGAGCGAGCTTGGACATCGAGATTGTCATGCAAGGACTCCCAAGACTTCGAACCCGAAGGTTCTGTTCATCGTTATCCGGCGAGCTGGACGCCGCGGCCGCCGGTCGTTTGCGAGCCATTTTCGTTCCGGCGCGCAAGCGTTTCGTCAAGTAGACCGTCGACCTTTTCTTGACTTATATCATTCTATCGACTTTTTCCCAGCGCGTTAATCAGGGCGAGCGCCAGCGTGCGGCGTTCGCCGTCCGTGAGAAAGCTGCCGATATCTGCGGCCTTGCCGTGAGAGCCGATGCGCAAGCGGCTGGGCAGCCAGCCGCGCCTTTCATCGAGATCGACGCCGACCCAGGCCCGCTCGTATTCATAGCGCTGCTCGGGGCTGTGCCGTCCTTTCTCGATGACGAGCTGGCGCGGCGTCAGCCGGATGACCTCGCGCCACTGGCCGGTCCAGTGCACGTACCAGAAAGCCGCCCACAGCAACAGGACCTCGAGGCCCGCGAAAGGCAGCACGAAGGGCACGCCGAAGCACAGGAACAGCAGGCCGCTGCCCAGCGGGATGAAGGAAATGACGCAGAGCCAGCGCTTGGCTTCAGGCCAGCTCAGCGAGCGCGTCGGGCGTACGATCCAGACGATTTCATCGTGCTTGTCGCTGTCGAATTTCTCGACCATCGTCGCCCGCCCGCTGCACCCATCGGTTCAAGGCACAGCGATGCGTGCCGCCGCAGCCTCGAGGAATGGCGCGATGGTATCGGGCGTCGGGTTGGCTCGGAAGGGGACGCGGGCGAGCAGCGGTGCCGGCAATCGCGCCATCAGGGACTCGACGGTGCCCTCGGCCCACGCATAGTCGGGCGCCAGCATGTTCGCGATCCAGCCCGCGAGCGGCAGGCCGTCGTCGACGATCGCGCGCGCGCTCAGCAGCGCGTGGTTCAACGCGCCGAGGCGCACGCCGACGACGAGCAGCACCGGCAGGCCGAGACGCCGCGGCAGATCGGCGAGCATCGTCGTTTCGCCGAGCGGTAGCGCCCAGCCACCGATGCCTTCGACGAGCACGAGATCGGCGCGCGAGCGCAGCGTCGCATACGCCGCGGCGATGCGCGCGAGATCGATCGATTCTCCCGCGGCCGCGGCGGCGAGCTGCGGTGCGGTAGGCGCCTCGTAGATGCAGGGACAGACGAGCTCGCGCGTCAGCGGCACGTTGGCACAGGCGCGCAGCAGCTCGGCGTCCTCGTTGATCAGGACGCCGTCGATCCGGGTGGCGCCGGCGGCGATCGGCTTCATCCCGGCGACGCGCAGCCCGCGGCCGGCGAGGGCACGCAGCAAGCCGGCGGTGACGACGCTCTTGCCGATGCCGGTATCGGTGCCGGTGACGAAGAGAGGGATGGGCGGCTTCACCGAGATCACGACGCGCGGCGGCGCAGCCGGCTCAGCGGATAAGTCGCGACCGTGGTGCCGTCCTGCCGCCGGGTATTCGGATACGGTGCCCAGGCATGGCCGTAGACCACTTCGTAAGTCGCCGGCAAGAGCCCGTCGCGACGGAATGGCTCGTACGCCGCGGTGAGGGCCGCGAGTCGGCGGCGGCCGGTCAGGGTCCTGCTCCGCTCGCGCAAGCTGTTGTGCGCGCCGATGCCTTTCAGATCGCGCATCAGCGCCAGCACGTCCGCATAGGTCACGACCAGATCCTCGCGTTCCATCACCGGGCTCGACAGGCCGGCTTCGATCAGCGCATCGCCGATCTCGTGCATGTCGCGGAAGCGGTTCACGTGCGGCGCATCGTCGATGACGCGCCAAGCCGCACGCAGCTCCTTCAAGGTGTCCGGTCCGAGCGTGGAGAACAGCACGAGACCGCCGGGCTTCAGCACGCGCGCGCAGTCGGCGAAGACGGCGGACAGGTCCTCGCACCACTGCAGCGTCAAGGACGAGACGATCAGATCCACGCTCGCCGCCGCGAAAGGCAGCGCACGCGCGTCGGCGCAGACGTAGTGTCGCCGCGCGAACCAACGCGGCGCGCCGCGCCGCGCCGTCGCGAGCATCGCGGGCGCGAGATCGGCGAGCACGACGCGCGCCTTGCGATAGCGCCGTTCGAGTTGCTGCGTGCAGTAGCCCGTGCCCGCGCCGAGATCGACGATCAGCGTGGGCGCGAGCGTGGTGTACTCGAGGCGCTCGATCAAGCGCGTCGCCACCTCGCGTTGCAGGGCCGCGTGCAGATCGTAGGTCGCGGCAGCCTCGTCGAAAGCGCGGCGCACCGCGCGGACGTCGAATTCGCTCGCCATCAGGCCGAGACCGCGGGCAGCCGCGCCAGGGCCTCGACCAGCGCACCGACGAGGCCGTCGATCTGTGCCGGCTCGTGCGCCGCCGACAGGCAGACGCGCAAGCGCGAGCTGCCCTCCGGTACCGTCGGCGGGCGCACCGCGCGCACGTAGTAGCCGGCGGCTTCCAGCGCGGCGGCCGCAGCGAGGGCGCGCGCGTCATCGCCGAGCACAATGGGTTGAATCGCCGTCGTCGACGCGGGCCGCGTGAGGCCCGCATCGAGGAGCGCGGCTCGAAAGTGCGCGATGTTCGCCTGCAGGCGCGCGACGAGCGCGGCGTCACTTTCGATCAGATCGAGCGCAGCGCTGCAGGCCGCCGGCAGCGCGGGCGGCATCGCCGTGTCGTAGATGAAAGTGCGCGCCCGCTGCAGCAGCGCTTCGATCAGATCTTCGCGCCCGACGACGGCCGCGCCGCTGACGCCCAGCGCCTTGCCGAAGGTGACGACGAGCAGCGGCACGTCGTCTTGCGTCAAGCCGCATTCGGCGAGCAGCCCGCGACCGCCGCCGAGCACGCCGAAGCCGTGGGCGTCGTCACACACGAGCAGGGCATCATGAGCCCGGGCGAGTCGCGCGAGCGCGGCGATCGGTGCGCAGTCGCCGTCCATGCTGAACACGCCGTCGGTGACGACGATCCTGTGGGCGGCCGTGGACGCGGCGAGCCGACGCGCGAGATCCTCGGGATCGCCGTGGCGGTATCGCGTCGAACGCGCGGTGGACAGGCGCACACCGTCGATCAGCGAGGCGTGGTTCAGCTTGTCGTGGAAGATCTCGTCGTGGCGGCCGGCAAAGCTCGCGAGCGTGCCTAGATTCGCGAGATAGCCGGAGGAAAATAGCAGCGCACGATCGCGGCGCAGATAGCGCGCGATGCGGAGCGCGAACTCACGATGCGCCTCGGTCCAGCCGCCGAGCAGCGCCGCCGAGCCGGCACCGACGCCGTAGTGCGCGACGGCGCGCACCGCGGCCTCGCGGACGGCGGGATGGGCCGCGAGGCCGAGGTAGTCGTTGCTGCAGAAGTTGACGAGGCTGCGCGCGCCGTAGCGAACGACCGGACCGGCCGCGTTCATGCGCACGTCGAGGCTGCGCGCGCGCGCGCGCGCCGGCTGTGCCGACGTCGCGCCGCCGGCCTCGTCGATCATCCGTGCGCGTGCGCCGTAGTCGGCGTGATCCCAAGCTTCTCGAAGAGGCGGCGATCGTCGTCGACCTGCGGGTTCGGCGTCGTCAGCAACTGTTCGCCATAGAAAATCGAGTTCGCACCGGCAAAATAGGCGAGCGCCTGCCCGGCTTCGCCGAGCTCCTTGCGGCCCGCGGACAGGCGCACATAAGCCTTCGGCATCATGATGCGCGCCGCGGCAATCACGCGCAGGACGCCGAAGCAGTCGACCGGCGCCTCGTGCGCGAGCGGCGTGCCCTCGACGCGCACGAGCTGATTGATCGGCACCGACTCCGGGTGCACGGGAAGATTGGCGAGCGCGCACAGGAGGCCGGCGCGATCCTGCACGCCTTCTCCCATGCCGACGATGCCGCCGCAGCAGACGTTGATGCCGGCCTGGCGCACGGCGTCGAGCGTATCGAGGCGATCCTCGTACGTGCGCGTCGAGACGATCTGCCCGTAGTACTCGGGCGAAGTGTCGAGATTGTGATTGTAGTAATCGAGCCCGGCGTCCTTGAGCTGCCGCGCTTGCTGCGGCTTCAGCATGCCGAGCGTCACGCAGGTCTCGAGGCCCAGGCCTTTCACCGCCTCGATCAGCTCGGCGACCTTCGTGATGTCGCGATCCTTGGGCGCGCGCCACGCCGCGCCCATGCAGAAGCGCGAGGCGCCGGCCTCCTTCGCTTTTTGCGCGGCCTCGAGCACGGCGCCGCGCTCGAGCAGCGCTTCGTTGGCGACGCCGGTGTCGTAGCGCACGCTCTGTGGGCAGTAGGCGCAATCTTCCGGGCAGCCGCCCGATTTGATATTCAGCAGCGTGCTTAGCTGCACGCTGTTGGGATCGAAATGCTCGCGATGAACCTGATGGGCGCGGAACAGCAGATCGTTGAACGGCTGCTGCAGCAGGGTTTCGACTTCGGGCACGGCCCAGTCGTGGCGTTCGGTCGGCAAGGACGGGACGGGCTGGCGCTGGGCGTTGAGCATCGAAACCTCGGCGAGTAGCGGTAACGGCGATTCGGGTGGAACGGCGCGATGGACGGCCGCTGGTCAAAGTTAATCGAAGGGCTCGGGCCTTACAACCGGTTAAAAATTAATCACTTCAGCGCCTGGCTGCCGGCGCGCTGCGTGCTCTGCGCGGAAACGACGCGAGGCCCTACGCTGTGCCGCGGGTGTCTCGGCGATCTGCCGTGGCGCGGACATTCGAAGCTGCGGGCCGCCGGCGAGCTGCACGCGAGCTTTCATTACGCGTTCCCGATCGTCGAGTGCATAGGCCGGGCGAAGCTCGGTGGCGACTGCGGTCTCGCGCGCCAGCTCGGAGGCTGGATGGCGGCGCGACCGGTGCCGGCCGCGCAAGCCTGCGAGATCGTGTGCGCCGTGCCCCAGCACTGGCGGCGGGCGATCGGTCGCGGCTACAACCAGGCCCTCGAGATCGCCAAGCCCATCGCGGCCGCCCTCGGGCGACCGCTGTGGACCGACGTTTTGAAGCGCAGCGCCGGCGCCCCGCAGCGCGGGCTCGGACGCGGCGCGCGTTTGCGCAATCTCAGCGGCCACATGAGGGCCGGCGCGGCGGTCGCCGGCCGGCGCGTGCTCGTCATCGACGACGTCACGACCACCGGGGCCACCTTCCGCGAAGCCGCCCGGGCGCTGCGCGCGGCGGGCGCGGCGACGGTCGTGTGCTGGGCCGCGGCCGCAGTCGATTGAGCCGCGACGGCAGACCAGGGCACTTTGCGGAAGCAGCGTTTTATCTAGGGAAACTCTGCAAAAGCAGAGTTTCCGCGGGCCACGGATGGCCGTCTCCCTAGGTATCGAGATTCGTCACGCTCAGCGCATGGCGCTCGATGAACTCACGGCGCGGCTCGACCTGATCGCCCATCAGCGTGGAAAAGATCTCGTCAGCCGCGACGGCGTCCTCGATCTTCACCTGCATCAGATTCCGGGTCTCGATGTTCATCGTCGTTTCCCATAGCTGCTCGGGATTCATCTCGCCGAGACCCTTGTAGCGCTGCGTGGTGACGCCCCGTTTGGCCTCCTCGATCAGCCAGTCGAGGGCAAGCCGGAGATTCGCGGCGTCGTGCTCGTTGCCGTCGCGTCTGGCGCGGCAGACTTGGCGCGGCATGTCCAGCGGGCCGGCGAGCTGCACGAGCTGGCGGTACTCGCTCGAATAGAAGAAATCGCGCTCGAAGCGCGACTCCGACTCGATGCCGTGCCGGAGCATCGACAGCCGGACCGTCCAGTGCAGCGGATCGCTGTAGTCGAGGCTCGCGCGCTGGCGCGAGGCGCCGTCGATCGCACGCAGCGCCGCCGCGAGCTCCTCGACCCACTGCTCGAGGTAGTCGCGCTCGGCGACGTCGGGATGGGCATAGGCGGCGCTAGAGCGCAACACCTCCAGGATGGCGGCATCGTAGCGCCGCACGAGGCGATCGGTAAGCCTTTGAAGAGAAAGATAATCTCGTCCAGCCGCCGCCAGCGACTCCGCACTCAGCACGCGTTCGCCCAGATCCACCGAGGCGTCTTGCAGCGCCAGCTCGAGCAGATAGGCGTCCATCGCCTGATCGTCCTTGAGATAGCGCTCCTGCTTGCCCTTCTTCACTTTGTACAGAGGCGGCTGCGCGATATACACGTGGCCGCGCTTGATGAGCTCGATCATCTGGCGGTAGAAAAAAGTCAGCAGCAGCGTGCGGATGTGGGCGCCGTCGACGTCCGCGTCGGTCATGATGATGATGCGGTGGTAGCGCAGTTTGTCGGGGTCGTATTCGTCGGTGCCGATGCCGCAGCCCAGGGCCGTGATCAGCGTCGCGACCTCGGCGCTCGATAGCAGCTTGTCGAAGCGGGCCTTCTCGACGTTCAGGATTTTGCCGCGCAGCGGAAGAATGGCCTGGTAGCGCCGGTCCCTGCCCTGCTTGGCCGAGCCGCCGGCGGAATCGCCTTCGACGAGAAAGAGCTCCGAGCGCGCCGGGTCGCGCTCCTGACAGTCGGCGAGTTTGCCGGGCAGGCCGGCGACGTCGAGGGCCGTCTTGCGGCGCGTCAGCTCGCGGGCCTTGCGCGCGGCTTCGCGCGCGCGGGCAGCGTCGATGATTTTCGACGCGATCGCCCGCGCCTCGTGCGGGCGCTCGAGCAGGAAATCGTTCAGCTTGTCGGAGAAGATCGATTCGACGATGGCCTTCACCTCGCTCGACACCAGCTTGTCCTTGGTCTGCGAGGAAAACTTCGGGTCCGGCACCTTGACGGAGACAACGGCGGTGAGGCCTTCGCGGACGTCGTCTCCCGTGATCGTGAGCTTCTGCTTGGCCGCGATGCCTTCTTTTTCGAAGTACTGGTTCAGCGTCCGCGTCAATCCGGCCCGAAAGCCGGCCAGATGCGTGCCGCCGTCCCGCTGCGGGATGTTGTTCGTGAAACAAAAGATGTTTTCTTGATAGGTGTCGTTCCACTGCAGCGCGATCTCGACGCCTACGCCCTCGCGCGACGCGTTGATGTGCACGATGGTGTCGTGCAGCGGCTGGCGGAGCTTGTGCAGGTGCTGGATAAAGGCGGAGATGCCGCCATCATATTGAAAAGTATCGTGTCGATCGGTGCGCTCGTCGCCGAGATGGATCACGAGCCCGCCGTTCAGGAACGCCAGCTCGCGCAGGCGCGCGGCGAGGACGTCGTAATGAAAGTCGATGTTCCTGAATATTTTGTCGCTCGGTGTGAAGCTCACCGTGGTGCCGGTTTGCGAAGACTCGCCGATGGCTTTCAGCGGCTCGACCGGGTCGCCGTCCCGGTACTGCTGCATCCAGACGTGACCGTCGCGGTATATGGTCAGAGTCAGGGTTTCCGACAAGGCATTGACGACCGAGACTCCGACCCCGTGCAAACCGCCGGACACCTTGTAGGAGTTGTCGTCGAACTTACCGCCGGCGTGCAGCGTCGTCATGATGACTTCTGCTGCCGAAACGCCCTCTTCCCTGTGGATATCGACGGGGATGCCGCGCCCGTTGTCTGACACCGTGATCGTCGCGTTGTCGTGAATTTTCACCGAGATTTCGGTGCAATAGCCTGCCAGCGCCTCGTCGATGCAGTTGTCGACGACCTCGAAGACCATGTGGTGCAGACCCGACCCGTCGTCCGTGTCCCCGATGTACATGCCCGGCCGTTTGCGGACTGCATCGAGGCCCTTTAATACCTTGATATTGCTGGAATCATAAGTCTGCGACATATTTTCCTCTGCTCGTGGCGCGGAACGCCCTTAACCGAAAATCGGCGTCAACTGGCCGCGTTCCACGTGAAACCATGCATCGGGGCTGGCCGGCAGTGCTGCACGCAGCAGCGCGCCTTCGATCGATGTCACGAAGGCCTGGCTCCCGTTCGAAAGCAGCAATGATAGGGCAGCGGCGCAGGAATCCCTATCGAGTTCGGCGCCGATGTCATCGATGAGCAGCGCCGGCCAGCGGCCGGCGCCTTCCGCTATGAACGAGGCCTGGGCGGCGACCAGCGCACAGATCAATAACTTGCCCTGTCCGCGCGACACGACGTTGGCCGCGGGACGTCCTTCCAGCAGGATGCGTAGCTCCGCGCGATGCGGGCCGCTCTGCGTCGTTCCCGCTTCGCAGTCGCGCGACCACTGCTCGCGCAGCAGCGCTCGCAGATCGGCATCCGCGCGCCAGCCCTGACGATAGTCAAAGCTCACCTTGCCCCACTGCGACGCCGCCGGCCAGGAATCGACCCAGGCGTTGAAACGGGAGACGCAGCTTCGGCGGGCGGCATCGAGGGCCATTGCCTGCCGGCCCAATTGCTCGTTCCAAAACTCCCCTTCTTCCAGCCGCGCATGCCGCTTGAGCAATTCGTTACGGCTGCGCAGCGCACGCTTGAAGGTCTTGTACAGCTCGAGATAGCCCGGTTCCACGTGGAACAAGGCTCGGTCCAGCAAGGCGCGTCTGATCGATGGACCGTCCTCCATGATTTTGAAGGCCTGTGCATCCAAGACCACCACGGAAAAATGTCTGGCCAACTCGGATGCGGCGTGCACCGTCTGGCCATCGATCCGGCACAAGGTCTCCGTTGCGGTTTTCTCGATGCCGAGGACGTGCGGACTCGCTGCGCCCTCATCCCGCACCACCCCGCTGACGATGGCACTGTGCTCGTGGGTGGTGATGTAGTCGCTCGCTCGGGCCGTACGGAACGACTTCCCGGTCCCAAGCAGATAGATCATCTCGAGCAGGCTGGTCTTGCCGCTGCCGTTGCGGCCTTCGAACACGTTGATGCCGGCCGACAGGCCGACGTCCAGCTCGCGAAAAATGCGGAAACGATGAGCAGTGAGCCGCTCGAGGATCGGCATTCAGGTCAACGGCCGCTCACAGCCTCATCGGCATGATGACGTAACGGGCACGCTGATCTTCCGGCGCGTAAAGCACGCAGCTACTGTTGGCGTCCGTCAGCTCCAGGCGTATGGACTGCGATTTGAGCACCCCGAGCACATCGAGCAGATAAGACACGTTGAAGCCGATTTCAAGATCGTCGCCCTCATAGTCGACTTCGACGTCTTCTTCGGCCTCTTCCTGCTCTGGATTATGGGCAGCGGCTTTCAACAGGCCTTTGCTCAGCGAAATCCTTACCCCGCGAAATTTCTCGTTCGACAGGATCGAGGTACGGCTGAACGCCGCCTTCAGGCTCTCGCGATCCGCCGTGACCATCTTCTCCCCTTCCTTCGGGATCACCCGCTCATAGTCGGGGAACTTGCCGTCGATGAGCTTGGTGGTAATCGACTGATCGCGGGTCGTCACCTTCAGGTGATTCTGGCCGACGGCGAGCTTCACCTCGCCCTCGAGATGGCCCAGCATGCGCACGAGCTCGCTGACGCCCTTGCGCGGCACGATGATCTGTTTGGGCGCGGTCACGCCCGTCGTCAGCTCGCGATCGCAGAGCGCGAGCCTATGGCCGTCGGTCGCCACGCTGCGGACCGCGGCCGGCGACAATTCGAGCAGCAGGCCGTTCAGGTAGTAGCGCACGTCTTGATGCGCCATCGCGAACTGAGTGTTGCCGATCAGTTCCCGCAGCTCCTCGGCCGGCATCGCGAACTCGCTGGCGGCCTCGAGATTGCCGACGCTCGGAAACTCCGCCGGCGGCAGCGTCGCGAGCAGAAAGCGGCTGCGGCCGGACTGGATCTTCGCTTTGGCCGCCGCGGTCTCGAACTGGATGTTCGCGTCGCCGGGCAGGCTGCGGCAGATGTCGAGCAGTTTACGGGCCGGGACGGTCGTCGCGCCTTCCTTCACCACGGTCGCCTCGCAGTGGACCGCGACCTCGACCTCCATGTCCGTGCCCAGCAGATGCAAACGGCCGTTTTCCGCGGTCAACAGCACATTGCTCAAGATTGGGAGCGTCTGGCGACGTTCGACGACGTTCGCAACGGCCTGGAGCGCGGGCAACAATGTTTCGCGGGTCAGTTTTATTTGCATGATTTATGAAATCCCTGAAGTAATTGTTACACGCGACCCGAGCTGTGGATTGTTGCTATAAATCTTATTAAATCAATGGTTTGATAGATCTAATAATCGAGCCGGAACTAGGCCCGAAACCGGCCGTAAGGCGGTGGATGAATGCGCTGTCGTCGCTGCACCGTCAAAACCGTCCACAGCTTGTCTGCTAGCTTGTCAGGATCCTTTCCAGATTAACGTAGTCCTCGTTGATTCTGTCCTCCTCGCGCCGCAGCTCGGCGATCTTGCGGCAAGCGTGGATCACCGTCGTATGGTCGCGACCGCCGAAGGCATCGCCGATTTCCGGCAGGCTGTGGCTGGTCAGCTCCTTCGATAGCGCCATGGCCACCTGGCGCGGCCGCGCGACCGAACGGTTCCGGCGCTTCGACAGCAAATCCGACACGCGCATCTTGTAGTACTCGGCGACGGTCTTCTGGATATTCTCGATGCTGACCATCTTGTCCTGCAGCGCGAGCAGATCTTTCAGCGCCTCGCGGGCGAAATCGAGCGTGATGTCGCGCTCGGCCGCAAAATTCGATTTCGCGACCACCCGGTGCAAAGCGCCCTCCAGCTCACGCACGTTCGACTTGAAGCGCTTGGCGATGAAAAACGCCACTTCGTCCGGCAGATTGATCGGTGACTGTTCCGCCTTGGTCTTCAGTATCGCCACCCGGGTCTCGAGCTCGGGCGGCTCGATGGCGACCGTCAATCCCCAACTGAAGCGGGACTTCAGCCGCTCTTCGACTCCGGCGACTTCCTTCGGGTAGCGATCGCAGGTCAGCACGATCTGCTGCTGGCTTTCGAGCAGCGCATTGAAGGTGTGAAAGAGCTCTTCCTGCGAGCGCTCCTTGCCGGCGAAGAACTGGATGTCGTCGATCAGCAGCGCGTCGACGGAGCGATAGAACTTTTTGAATTCGTTGATGGTGTTGTGCTGCAGTGCCTTCACCATGTCGGCGACGAAGCGCTCCGAGTGCAGATAGGCCACGCGCGCCCCAGGCTTCTGCTCCATCAGATGGTTGCCGACGGCGTGCATCAGATGCGTCTTGCCCAGGCCGACACCGCCGCAAATGAACAGCGGATTATAAGATTTCCCTGGATTTTCAGAGACTTGCATAGATGCCGCACGCGCGAGCTGGTTCGATTTCCCCTGCACGAAGTTCTCGAAGCTGAAATCCGCACGCACCGCGTGGGCGAACCTGCTGCGCCGGCCGCGCTCTTCCGCGCGCGCGGGCACGGGATCGGCGACCGGCGGCGCCGGCGTTGCTGCGTCGGTCGCCGGCGCGGCGGCGGGCAAAGTGCCGCTGTCGACGACGAACATCGCGCCGTCCAGGCGCCCGCTGGATAGCTCCTTCACCAGGGCATCGATGCGCTCGCCGTATTTGTCCCGGATCCAGTCCAGCACGAAGCGGTTCGGCGCCCGGATCTCGAGGCGCCCGGCCGTCTCGCTCGCGGACAGCGGTCTGATCCAGGTATTGAACTGCTGAGGCGTGAGATCCCGGGCGAGGCGCTCACGGCAGCGTTGCCAGAATTCGGTCATGGGCGGTTCTTGTCATCGTGTGCGCGGTTCGAAGCCGCGGCCGGGCAGTGTATACCCGCCAGCCCCGACTTATCCACAGCGCGAACGAACCCAAGGACTCGAAACCATCATATTGTTTTGATTGACAGAATTTCGACCCGCCCCGTACTATGCGCGGCCTGCGGCCGAATGCCCCGTGCGGCATCGTGTGCCCGTGCCGAATTGCCCCGTCAGAACAACGAGTACCAGCCAACATGAAACGTACCTATCAGCCCAGCAAGCTCAAGCGCGCCCGTACGCACGGCTTCCGCGCTCGCCTCAAGACTCGCGGCGGCCGCCTCGTGTTGAAGGCGCGCCGCGCCAAGGGGCGCAAGCGCCTCACACAGGTCTGAGCAGGCCCAGCACGTTCGGGCGCGAATCCCGTCTGCGCTCGGCGGCCGATTTCGACAGCGTCTTCAAGCACGGCACCCGCGCGTCCGACTCGTTCTTCACCATCATTGCGCGGCCGAACCGGCTGGGTTCGGCGCGATTGGGCGTCGCCGTCAGCAAGCGGAGCGCCAAGCGCGCCGTCGATCGCAACCGGCTCAAGCGCATCATTCGTGAGAACTTTCGACGCTCGCCGGTGCGCGAGCTCGGCGTCGATCTCGTGATCCTCGCCAAGGTAGCCGCTACCGCGGCCTCGAACGACGAACTGCACAAGGCGCTCGATCGACGCTGGCCCAGTCTGATCGCGTTCTGCGCCCGCCGCACCGAACAATCCTGACGCCGCGCCCGCCGCACCGAACATGGACAACATCCGCCTCATTCTTTTCATCCTGCTCAGTTTCATTTCCCTGCTGCTGTGGGAAGCGTGGCAGCGCGACTACGGGCCGCAGTCCGCTGCGCCGGCGGCGGCCACCGCGCCGACGACCTCTGACGCGCCGGCAATCGATCGAGCCGCCAGCAAGGATCTGCCGCGGCCGACTCCGCCGCCGTCGCCGCCGGCCGCACCCGCGGCCGTGCCCGCGGGCCAAGTGATCAGCGTCGAAACCGATCTGTTCCACGCCGAAATCAGCACCGTCGGCGCGGTGATCCGCAAGCTTTCGCTCAAGCACTATCCGCAGAGCATCGAAAAAGGCGCGCCGCTGTTCGATCTGCTCGCGGCCGACGAGACGCGCCTGCTCGTCGCGCAGAGCGGCATGAAGACGGACGGCGAAGGGCCGGATCACTACGCGCAATACGCCGCCGCGGCGCCGCGCTTCGCGCTCGCCGCCGGCGCGGACACGCTGCCGGTCGAATTCACCTGGCGCAATGCGGACGGCGTGGAAGTCGTGCGCCGCTACGTATTCAAGCGCGGCAGCTACGAGATCGCGCAGGAGTTCGAGATCCGCAATCACTCCGGCGCGGTGTGGAAAGCGCATCCCTACGATCAGCTCCAGAAGCAGCAGATGAAGTCTTCGCGCTCGGTGACGCCGACCTTCACCGGCGCCGCGCTGTCGAGCCCCGAAAACAAGTACGAGAAATTCAAGCTCGAGGATCTCGCCGAAGAGCCTATCGATCGCGACGTCACCGGCGGCTGGGCCGCGCTCGTCGAGCACTATTTCGTCGCCGCGCTGATCCCCGCCGCCGACGCGCCCCAGCATTACTATTCGACCGCGATCGGTGAGAACCGCTACGTCCTCGGTTACTACGGAGCGGAGATCGCAGTGCCGCCGGGCGAGACGCGCAGTCTCGCGTCGCGTCTCTACGCCGGGCCGAAACTGCAGGAAGTGCTGCCGGCGGTCGCACCGGGCCTCGAGCTGACCGTCGACTACGGCAAGCTGTGGTTCATCGCGAAAGCGCTGTTCTGGTGGCTGGAGACGCTGCACCGGCTGTTCGGCAACTGGGGCGTGGCGATCATCCTGCTGACCTTGACCGTGAAGCTGCTCTTCTACCCGCTGTCGGCCGCCGGCTATCGCTCGATGGCGAAGATGCGCAAGGTGCAGCCGCGCCTGATGCAGTTGAAGGAGCGCTTCGGCAAGGATCGCGCGGCGATGAACCAGGCGATGATGGAGCTCTACAAAACCGAGCGCATCAATCCGCTCGGCGGCTGCCTGCCGATCGTCGTGCAGATTCCGGTCTTCATCGCGCTGTACTGGGTGCTGCTGGAGAGCGTCGAGCTGCGTCAGGCGCCGTTCTGGCTGTGGATCCGCGATCTCTCGATCAAGGATCCCTACTTTGTGCTGCCGGTGCTGATGACGGCGAGCATGTGGTTGCAGAGCAAGATGAACCCGCCGCCGCTCGATCCGATCCAGGCCAAGGTCATGCAGATCATGCCGCTCGCCTTCGGCGTGTTCTTCGCGTTCTTCCCGGCCGGCCTAGTGCTGTACTGGTTCGTCAACAACGTGCTCTCGATCGCGCAGCAGTGGTACATCACCAAGCAGAGCGAAGCGGCGTGAAGCGGCTCCGCCGCGCGCCCTCGTGTACGTCCGCGACACCATAGCGGCGCTGTCCACCCCGCCCGGCCGCGGCGCGATCGGCGTCGTGCGCGTATCCGGGCCCGCAGCGCCCGCGCTCGCGACCGAGATCTGCGGTCGCGCCTTGGCACCTCGGCACGCGCATTACCTGCCCTTCACGGACGCTGAAGGCCGCACGATCGATCGCGGGATCGTCTTGTTCTTCCCGGCGCCCGCCTCCTATACGGGCGAGGATCTCGTCGAATTCCAGCTCCACGGCAGCCCGCCGCTCTTGCGTGAGCTACTTGCGACGCTCTATCGCCGCGGCGCGCGGCCCGCGCGGCCCGGCGAGTTCACCGAGCGCGCCTTTCTCAACGAGCGCATCGATCTTCTGCAGGCCGAAGCCGTCGCGGCGCTGATCGACAGCGCCTCGCTGCAGGCGGCGCGCGCCGCGCGCAATGCCTGCGACGGCGCATTCTCCGCAGCGGTAGCCGCGCTCGCCGCCGAGCTGCGCCGATTGCGCGTGCAGATGGAAGCGCTGATCGACTTCGGGGACGAGGTCCCTAGCGACGAAACCGAAGCGCAGGTCGCCGTGAAACTCGATGCGCTGGCCGCGGACGTCGAGCGCGTGCTCGCCGACGCGCGCCGCGGCGCCCGTCTCGCGCAGGGCGTGGACATCGCGATCGTCGGCCGCCCCAACAGCGGCAAATCGACTTTGCTGAATCGGCTGTGCGGCGAGGAGCGCGCGATCGTGACCGCAGTGCCCGGCACGACGCGCGACGTGCTGAGCGTCGATCTCGAGCTCGACGGCCTTGCCGTGCGCCTGCACGACACCGCCGGCCTGCGCGACAGCGATGATGCGATCGAACGTGAAGGCGTAGCCCGCGCGCGCCAGCGCCTCGCGCGCTGCGATCTCGCGCTGCATCTCGTCGCGCCGGACGTCGATGATGCGGGTCTCGCGGAAGAGCTCGCCGCGCTGGGCGTGCCCGTGCTGACGGTCGCGACCAAGTGCGATCTCGCCGTACCGGCCGCTAATGCCGCCGTCGCAGTGTCCGCACGCACCGGCGCAGGCCTCGACGCGCTGCGCGCCGCGATCCTCGCGCACAGCGGCGGCCTCGACGCGATCGACGCGCCTTACGTCGCGCGCGCCCGCCATCTGCGCGCGCTCGAAGAAGTCGCCGCCGACATCGCCGCCGCCCGGCGCGCCTGCGCCAACGGCCAACTCGAGCTCGCCGCCGAGGACCTCCTGCAGGCCTTGCATGCGCTCGAGGAAATGACGGGCGTCTACACCACGGAGAATTTACTTGGGGATATTTTTTCGAGCTTCTGCATCGGAAAGTGATTCGGTATCGGAGGACATCCAGGGATGCCCGAGCTCTGTACCGTATTTCACTCGCGCATCGTGTCCTGCGCAAATTCTTCAGCTCGTTCGCGTCTCGATTCAAGGTCCAGTGTCCCGCCGCCGGCCAGCCGATAGCCCATCGCGTGATAGCCGCGCTGCCGCCGCTCCCACATGCGAAGCAAGGTCGGATGACCCGTATCGATGAAGTCGAGAATGCGCACGTGACGCTTGCCCGCATGCTGCCGGTGCAAGCGGCCGGCGTATTGTTGCAACGTGCCTTTCCAGGAAACGGGCATCGCCAATACCAGCGTGTCGAGCGGCGCGTGGTCGAAGCCCTCACCGATCAACCGGCCGGTGGCCAGCAATACTCGCGGCCCGTCGGCATCCAGCGCATCGAGCCCGACCATCACGCTGGCTCGTTGCGTTCTGGACAGACGGCCGTGCAGGACGAACAGCGGCGAAACGCGATCGCGCAGAGCAGCGTGCAGCGCGTCGAGATGATCCGTTCGTTCGGTCAGCACCAGCACCTTGCCGCCTCGTTCGAAGGCATGTGCGATCTTGTCGGCGATCGCCGCGGTGCGCGCCTCGTCACCGGCGAGGAGCCGGAACACCTCCTGGATGGCGGCGTCGTTCTCGAACGACGCGCGTAGGGGTAGGCAGCACGGAACGACTTCCAGTATTTGCGGGGCACCGGCCGGCTGGGCGGCCGTGTGGCGGATCGGGCCGCACTGCATGAACAGAATGGGCTGGCGCCCGTCGCGTCGCGTCGGCGTAGCGGTGAGCCCCAGCACATACCGAGCGCGGACGCGCTTGAGTATGGTTTCGAACGAGAAAGCAGACAGGTGGTGGCACTCGTCGACGATGACATGACCGTAGCTTTCCACGAGCGCATTTGCCTCGCCTTGCCGGGATAGCGACTGCATGACGGCAATGTCGATCCTCCCCGTAGGCCGGAACTTGCCGGCGCCGATGACGCCGATCAGATCTTTCTCGCCGTCGAGAAAGGTCTGCAAACGCGTCTGCCATTGTTCGAGCAGCTCCGTGCGATGCACCAGAACGAGTGCGTTGACCCCGCGCCTGGCGATCAATGCAGCGGCGGTGACGGTCTTGCCGAAGGCGGTAGGCGCGCAAAGGATGCCGATATCGTGGCGAAGCATCGCGCCGGCGGCTTGCTCCTGATCCGGGCGTAGTCTGCCGGCAAATTCGACGTCCAGGGCTAGACCGCCGCAGCGCTCGTCCCGCAGTTCGCAGCCGATGCCGTTCTCGTCGAGCAGCTCACGCGCGGCATCGAGACAGCCGCGCGGCAGGGCGATGTGATGCGGAAAATTTTCGGCACAGCCGATCAGCCGCGGCTTGTTCCAGACCGGTAGGCGCAGAGCCTGGGCTTGGTGGAACTCGGGATTCCGAAAGGCGGCGAGACGGATCAGGCGGTTGGTCAATGCCTGCGGCAGCGACGCCTTCTCGACGTAGACGAGATTCGCCAGAGTGAGCGTCAGCGAGGCCGGCATCGGTCCGGCCAGGCGTTGTTTGTCCGCCGACTTCCGTCTCCAGGGTTCGCGCAGGTCCTCCTCGGTCGCGAAAGTCACGTCGAGCGGATGCGCGCCGCCGGTCGCGCGCAGGATCGCGGGCTCGATGTCATGCGGAGCCATCGCTCTTACCGAGGCCAGGAACGCCCACTGATCGGCATGGGCTTGCAGCGCGTCGTCCACGAACACGCTGGCACCGCGTTCGCGAGGCGCCTTTTGCAAGGGCAGCGCGATCAGGTTGCCGAAGCCGCCTTTGGGCAGCGTGTCCTGGTTCGGGAACAGGCGATCATAGGACGTGAGCTTCAGTTGCCGCGTGCGCTGGCAGGTATGGCTGATGATGGCGGAACCGAGCCGGCGCGCATCGCGCGCAGCGACGCGATCGGAAAAGAAGATCCAGACGTGGGCGCCATTGCCGGAACGCGAGATTTCCAACGCAAGCGGTACATCGAGCTCGCGGCAGGACTGGACGAAGGCGCGGACGTCGTCGCGCCAGTCGGCGTCGTCGAAGTCCACGGCGAGGAAATGGCAACCATCATCCGCCAGCAGCGGGTAGACGCCGATGACGTGACGTCCGGCCAAGTGATCGAAGATCACTTGATCCGTCAGCGGCATCAATAGTCGCTGGCGACAGTCGGCGCACTTGATGCGCGGCTTCTCGCAGATGCCCGGCTTCCACTCGTTGGCGCAGGCCGGCGCATAGCCGCTCTTGCCGGCCTTGCTTTCCCAGCGAATCGGATAAACGTCGGACCGACCGCGGAACAGCCGGCGAAAAAGCGCGAGCTTCTCGTCCGTGCTCAGTGATGCGATAGCGGGAGCCGCAGGGCCGGGTGCAGGAGGACGCCATGCGATGCCATGCGCTTCCAACAGGCCGATCAGACGGGCGTTCTCTGCGCGCAGGCGCGCGAGTTCGTCATCGTGACCGGCCGCCATGCACCTTTGCTCCGGCCCACGGTCTGCCTCGACCAGGCGGCGCAGCCGGGTCGCGGGCTTGGCATGGGTAAAGAGAAAGCGCCCAGCACGGTAGGAAATCTCGCCACCGGACCGGACTGGACATATCCCTGCCCGGACGCTGCGAACGTGATGTGAGCCGGAATTCCATGTTCGAGTAACTGATCTCCATATATCCGCACGCTGCGCCAGCGGCCAAGGCGCGATTCCGGAGATGGCGCCGCCTTTTGGCGCCGTACATCGCTGCCGCTGTTCGCAGCAACTTCCTGCTGATCGTGTTGAACCACAAGCCCGCCGCCGATTTCGGCGCAGAGATGGCCGAAAGAAAGTCGCTGAGATTAGACATGTCGCAAAACCGTTGAAGCAGCAACATATCCTTTGACGTGTCGCTGACGACGACCTATTTTTCAAACATGGCGCAAAAAATCCATTTCGGCGACATTTCCGAAGGCATGGCGTGGCGACCCGACCAAGCCTACAACGATCTACCTCGTCTGCCGCCGCCGGCCGTCATGCTGGAGACGACCGCTGTATTGAAGCAATGCATCACAGCCCGAGCGGCGCTCGCCGAGCTGAAACAAGCGGCGGGGCTGCTTCCGAATCCTGCGATGCTCATCAATACCCTCCCATTGCTGGAAGCTCAGGCCAGCTCCGAGATCGAGAACATCGTTACCACGGCCGACAAGCTGTTCCAGCATCTGCAGGCAGACGCCGGTGCCGATCCCGCCACTCGGGAGGCCTTGAGATATCGGCGCGCCTTGCTCGAAGGCTTCAATGCGCTGAAGACCAGGCCGCTCACGACACGTATCGCAGAGACGATCTGTACCGAGATCAAGGGTGCCGAGATGGGGGTACGCAAGGTGCCGGGCACTGCGCTCGCGAACCATGCTACCGGCGAAGTCGTGTACACGCCGCCTGAAGGCGAGATGCTTCTCCGCGACTTACTGGCCAACTGGGAGCGTTTCCTCCATGAGGAAAAGACGATCGACCCACTCGTGCGGATGGCGGCTGCCCACTATCAGTTCGAGGCGATCCATCCGTTCACGGATGGCAACGGCCGCACCGGGCGTGTGTTGAACAGCTTGTTTCTGGTGGAGCAGGGGCTGCTGCCGCTGCCCATCCTCTATTTGAGCCGCTACATCATCGCGAACAGAGCCGACTACTATCGCCTGCTGCTCGCAGTGACACGCGAAGATGCCTGGGAACCATGGCTGCTCTACATACTGCGCGCCGTCGAAGACACCGCAATATGGACGACGGTAAAGATCGGCGCGATCCGTGCGCTCATCGCCCATACGACCGAGCATGTCCGACGGCAGCTTCCCAAGATCTACAGCCGCGAACTGGTGGATATGGTTTTCGAGCAGCCTTATTGCCGCATCGCCAATCTCGTCAACGCCGGCATCGCGGAGCGTCAGGCGGCGTCCCGTTATCTCAAGGCGCTCGCCTCGATCGGTGTCCTGCGCGAGCAGTCTCTCGGCAGGGACAAGCTTTTCATGCACCCCAGGCTGATGAGTTTGCTCACCCGTGACGACAACGACTTCGAGCCGTACTCCGGCGAGTAGATCGTCAATCCGCGAGGCATGCTGTCCTCATCGTGACCGCCCGCCATCGCCTTTCACTTCGATCGCGAGCCTGCGCTGGCCAGTCGACCACAAGCCCGCATCGACCAGGCGGCGCAGCAGGGCGGCGCGCTTCGCGTGGGTGAGGAGAAAACGCTGCAGCTCGCGATCGAAGGCCTCGCGGAGACGAGGGTATAGCCTTCGGCCAGTTCGAACAGCACGCGCGAGGCCTCGTCGTAGCCGGAGGCGCCGCCGCGGCGGGCCGCGGCATCGGCCTGCTTCCAACGCTTTCCGGGTGCGGTCATCAGGCGGCGCAGCTCGGCCTCGCGCTGCCGTCGGTGCTCGGCTTCCCGCTTCGCGCGGGCCTTCGCTTCGCGTTGCTCCCGAACCGCGGCAGCCGCTCGTGCCAACGCGTACAGCTCGGCCACCCGGCGTCGGGGCGCGGTCGGTGCGGACGGCGGACGTTCGGCTTTCAGCCACGCGGCGTAGTGCGACTTCACCTGCCGCTCCGCTTCCTGACCCTGCCCCGACGCGATGCGCTCGATCACGTCCTTCATGTCCTGCACCTGCCAGGTCTCCAGCCAGACGGCGATGCGTTGTGTTTCGTCACCGTCTGCCGACGAAGCCTTCGCGCTGCCCGCGGCAGCGGCTTCCAGCAAATCCGGATCGATCTCCAGGAATTCGACCAGTGCCTGCTGCGCAGGCGACAGTTCCGCCAAACCGGGCGGGACTTCGGGCTCCCGCTCGTCCTCGTCCAAGGTATTGATGCCGGTCAGCCAGCCCAGGTAGAGCGGCCGCAGATCGCCGCGCAGCAGTTCCTCGCGCAGCGGGATCAGACGCCGCATCCAGCCTCCGCCATCGTCCTCGACAAAGCGCTCGTAGTCCTCGCTTTCGTCGATCGTCCAATCGAGGATCCAGTGCGCGTTGCTGGACTCGAAGGACAGCCCGGCGTGATTGGCCGCAAAAGGCTGCAGCTCGGCCTTGCGGAAGGCGGCCTTGGGCAAGCGCAGCGATAGCCGGCAAGTGCCCCAGCCGGCGAAATAGACGAAGGCGTCGAAGTAGCGCTGCATCCACTTGGCCGGATCGGCCTTGAGATCGCCCCACTCGTAGTGATTGGTGAAACCGGCGGGCGTGATGACGGCGCGGGTCGACGCGGCGCGCAGCTCGGCCATCTCGGCGCGGCTCAGCGGCCGATCGATGGCCGCGAATTCGTAGTACTGGTATTCGCTCATGAATTCTCGTCGCCGCTCATATCCGCTCAGATTTATCTGGAATTCCCGGTCGGATAGTATCTCTGCAAACTAGCCGACATGGATCGCCTCTCCCCTCCCTATGCCGCAGGCGCCGGGTGCCGTGTCGATCCGGACGCACGCACGCGCGGCGAGCTCGTCCCGTGCAAACCCCTCATATGCCCATGAGCCGTCTCCTCTTCATCACCTTGAGCAATATCGGCGATCTGGTGATGAGCACCCCGGCGCTCTGCGCGCTGCATGCGGCGTATCCGGACGCGGCCATCGACGTCGTCGCGGATCCGCGCTCGAGCGAGCTCTTGAGCCGCTGTCCTTTCCTCGGCCGGCTCGAGCATCGCGTCAAGCGCGACGGCGCCGCGGGCATGCTCGCGCTGGTGCGCCGCCTGCGGCGCGAGCGCTATGAGGCGATCGTCGATCTGCGCACCGATTTCCTGCCGTGGCTGCTGTGCGGCCGCCGGCGCAGCGCGCGCTGGCAGGCGCGCGGCTACGGGCCGCACGCGGTCGAGCAGCACTACGCCGTCGCTCGCCGCGTGCTGCCCGCGCCGCAGACCATTTCCGAGACCCGCGTGTGGCTCGGCGATGGCGATCTCGCGCAGGCCGCGGCGCTGCTCGCCGATCTGCCCGGTCCGCGGCGGCTCGTGCTCGCGCCCGGCGCGAACTGGCCCGGCAAGCGCTGGCCGGCTGCGGCCTATGCCGCGCTCGCGCATGAGCTGCGCGCGGAGTTCGACGCCTTGATCCTGCTCGGCAATGCGGCGGACGCGGCCGCGCTCGCCGGTCGCCTCGATGCGATCGAGCTGCCGATCCTCGATCTGATGGGCCGCACCTCGCTGCTCGAAGCTGCGGCCGTGATGCGCCAGGCCACGCTCTTCGTCGGCAACGATTCCGGTCTCGGGCATCTCGCCTCCGCCGCTGGCCTTCCGAGCGTGACCGTCTTCGGCCCCGGCCGCCCCGAGCGCTACCGGCCGTGGGGCGCGCGCGCCAAGGTGGTGATGGCGCCGGATCTCGATCTGAGCAAATTGACGGCGGCGAGCGTGGCGCAAGAAGTGCGCGCCCTGCTCGCGGCGAGCGCTGCATGAGAATCGCGCAGATCATGCTCGCGAAGCGCTTCGGCGGCGCCGAGCGCTCCTTCGTCGATCTGTGCGCGGAGCTCGTCGCGCGCGGTCACGAAGTGCTCGCGATCTGCGAAACGCGGGCCGCCGCGCTGCCGCTGCTCGCGCGCATCGAGGGACTCGAAGTCCGCAGCGTGCGCGTCTGGGGCGCCTGGGATCTTTTCGCACGCCTGGCCATCGCCCGCAGTCTGCGCGCGCATCGCGCGGCGATCGTGCAGTGTCATCTCGCGCGCGCCGCGCATCTCGGCGGCGCCGCCGCGCGCGGTCTCGGGCTGCCGGCGCTCGCGAAGACGCACAACTACGTCGATCTCCGCTACTACCGCGCCATCGACTGCCTGGTGCCGACGACACGCGCGCAGGAAGACTATCTGCTCGCGCACGGCATCGAGCCGCGCCGCGTGACGCGTATCCCGAACTTCTCGCGCCTCGTGCCGCGCGAGCCCGCATCGCAGCCGCCCGCCTCGCCCGTGCGCCTGTTCGCGCTCGGCCGGCTGGTGGAGAAGAAGGGCTTCGATGTCTTGCTCGACGCGCTGGCGGCGCTGCCGCCCGCCGTGCCGCCCGTCGTCCTCACGCTCGCCGGCGACGGCCCGCTGCGCGCCGCGCTGGAAGCGCGGGCCGGCGCGCTCGCCCCGCGCGTCGCCGTGCGTTTCCTCGGCTGGGTCGAGGAGGTCACGAGCGCCTTCGCCGCCGCCGATCTGTTCGTGCTGCCGTCACGCGACGAGCCCTTCGGCATCGTCGTCCTCGAAGCGATGGCCGCGGGTGTGCCGATCATCGCGACGCGGACCGCGGGCCCGCTCGAGGTGCTCGATGCCGAGACCGCGCGGCTCGTCGACGTCGGCGACGTCGCGGGGCTGGCCGCAGCGATCGCGGCCGATCTCGCCGATCCCGCCTCGGCGCGCCGCCGCGCCGTGCGCGCGAGCGCGGTGTTTCGCCAGCGCTATTCGGCCGCCGCAGTGGTGCCGCGCTACGAACGGCTCTATGAGGAACTGGTGGCTAGGCGCGCTCCGGCGAGCCCGTCTGCAGCCGGCCGGCGTCCAGGTACGGATAGCGATAGTTGAGCCGAACCGTCTGCCCGTCCAGCGTCCGGTACGGGCGTGTGACGGCATGATCGGCGCGCATGTCATCGACACCCGCCATGTGCATGATGCCGATCGGCTCGTGCGGCAGATAAGGTTCGACGAAGCGCGAATTGATTTGATCCCAGACGAGCGGCGTCTGCCCGCACAGCCAGTGCATGTAGGCGGGCAGGATTTCGTGCGAATAATCCTCGACGTGGAGCAGCACGCCCAGCGACACCTGCTCCGCGGTGAAGACCTTGCCTTTGTTCATCGCGGTCAGCGCGAGTGCCTGCCAGCGCGCCCAGTGCGGCGCCGTGCCCGACAACGCGAAGCATCCCGCCGAGAGGACGTAGCGCGGAAGCAGGTGCTTCGCCGTCTCGAAGCCGTAGGGCCGGCGCGCGTTGGCGAAATAGAAGCTCGTGATCTTCCACGGCCAGCGCCACAGCCACTTGATGCGGGCCTGGCGGCGATAGGCGCGATCGGCGGCGCCGCTCAGGATGATGCGATCGGGATGTGCGAGCGCGCCGTCGAGGAAAGTGCGCACGGCGCGCCAGTCCTGGATCCAGGTGTCGGCGTCCATCCACATGTAGACGTCGTAGCCGGGAAAGATGCTTGGCAGGAACGGCCGGCACACGCAGGCCTTGAGATAGTCGCGTCCGCCCGCTTTCTTCGCCACCGTCGGCGACGGCCAGTCGGGACTGCGGATCTCCGTGACCAGCGGCGCGAGCGCGGCGCGCTGCGCGGCCGACAGGCCGGCGTCCAGAATGCAGACGTCGAGCCCGGCGCCGTCCGGAAAGCGCCGCACGGAGTGCAGCCACTCCCTGAGCAGCGGGTAGTAATTGGCGTCGCAGCCCGAGACTAGCGTGAGACGAGGCGACACGCGGTGAATCCGGAATGAGGACGCGACAGCATAGCGGCGCCCGCGGCCGCCGTCGCCGTCCTCAGCCGGCCATCAGCCGCAGCGCGATCTTCTCCCGTACGCGCTCGATCCGCTCCGCGCCCCAGTACAGCTCGCCGTCGACGAGCCAACTCGGCACGCCGAACACGCCGCGCGCTTCGGCCGCGGCCTGCAAATCCGCGAGACGCGTGCGTCCCACGGCTTCGAACCAGTCGGCGAACGAGCTGCCGTCGGCGCCGGCGCGCGTCAACAGCTCGGCGAGCGCCGCGCCGTCTTCGAGATCCAGCTCGCGGCGCCAGAAGCGCGCGTAGACCTCGTCGTGATAGGCGCGCCAGACGCCGGCGTCCGCGGCGTAGAGGAAGCCCGCGTGCGCGAGCCGGCTGTCGAAGATGCGGCGCGGCCCGCGCAGCACGAGGCCGCGGCGGTTCGCTTCGCGCCGGCAGTCCATGTACGAATAGCGCACGCGTCGCCACTGGTGCGCATTGCGCGTGCCGATCACGTCCTCACCCTGCGCGTCGAGCTCAGCCGCGCCGAGGTAGGCGGGAATGTCGAGCGTGTACGGCACGCGTCTCACCGCGATCCCGAACTCGCGCTCTAGCGTGTCGTTCGCGAGCTGCGCGAGCCAGGCGTAGGGGCTCTTGTAGTCAAAGAAATGTTCGACCTGCGGGGCTGTCATGATGAAGGATCTCCGGGTTCGAGCAGACCGCGCGCCGCGATCCGCTGCCACACCGTATCGACGGTCAGCGCGGCCAGGCAGTCGGCGCTGCGCTGGCCGGCATAGGCGGCGACGAGCTCGGTGCATGCGAGCACGTGTTCGCGCTGGCCGAGGGCGTGGTTGCGCCGCCAGTCCGAAGGGCCGAACAGGCCGAACACCGGCACCCCCGCCGCCGCGATCGCGTGCATCGGCCCGGAGTCGTTGGTCAGCGCAAAGCGCGCACGGCGCGCGAGCTCGGCGAGCTGCGGGATCGAGAAGCGATCGCTCGCATCGAGGCCCGCGCGCGCGGCGAGCGCGCGATTGCGCGGCGCATCGGCGCCGGCGCCCAGCCACACGGCGCGCAGGCCCGCGCGCTCCAGGCGCACGGCGAAGTCGCCGAAGCCGGGCCAGCACTTGTCCTGGCGCGTCGGGCTCGCGCCGGCGTGCAGCACGACGTAGCGGCCCTCGACGAGGCCGTGCTGCGCGATGAACGCGGCGACGCCCGCGCGCTCGGCCGCGCTGCAAAGAAGCCGCGGTCGCGGCGCCGCCGGCGCGACGCCCGCCGCGGCCAGCACCTCGTTCATGCGCTCGAAGATGTGACACTGGCCCCGCCAGCGTTCGCGCGGGTGATGCGTATACGGAAAGCGCGCATGGTTGCCGACGCGCTCGCGGATCCCGGACAGCGCGCACAGCAATCCCGTGCGATCGCTGCCCTGCAGATCGTAGACGCGATCGAAATGCTGCGCGCGGATGAAGCGCAGCATCGCCCACATCGCGCGCAAGCCGCGGCGCGGATAGGCGTGTACGCGGAGCGCGGGCCAGCCGGCGAAAAGCCCGGCAAAGGCCGGCGCGGTGAGCAAGGCGAAGTCGGCGCCGGGGTGGGCGCGCTGGATGGCGTCGACGAGCGCGGTCGCCATGACGACGTCGCCGAGCGCGCCCTGCTTGATGATCAATATCCGCACGGCCTCACGCCTGTCCGGTTCGCGCCCTGTCTCGATGATGCTATATAGCTGGGTGCAAATGCGCTCCACTAAGCATTCGAAGTGCGTCATCCCCGCGCAGACGGGGATTCAGTGAAGGCGGTCGAGCTGCTCGTGCCACGTGAAGAGCTGACTGGATTCCCGCCCCCGCCTTCGCGGAGGCAGGCTCCGCGCGGGAAAGACGATATCCGAACGGCAGTGGAACGTATTTATGCCCAGCTATATAGCCTTGGCGCCCGCCTTCCCGGTCCGAGCATGAGCGCCACGTTTCATTACCATCGCCTGCGCCGCGCGCTGGGCAATTTCTCGCTGCTCGCCCATCGCGACTGCGTGGGCCATCTGGCGAGCATGCATCAATCCGGGACGCACTGGCTGAAGTTCATGCTGGCGAGCGCGCTGGCACGCCATTATGGCCTGCCGGGACCGCAGTACAATCACGCCAACGACTTCATCGCCGGCCCGCACGACGCGATCGCGCATCCGTCGCTGCCGCGCATCTATTCCGCGCATTCGATCCCGCATCCTCTGCTGTATTTCGCGCCGACGCATCGCCTGTGGCGGCTGCCGCCCTACGTCGTGCTCGTGCGCGACATCCGCGCCTCGCTGGTCTCGAACTACGAGAAATGGCGCGCGCGCTATGCCTGTTCTTTCAGCGAGTTCCTGCGCGGCGATCCGCGCGGCCGGCGCTACAACTCGGATCTCTGGTGGTGTTTCCGTTTCCTCGACGGCTGGCAGGCCGTGCGCCGCGCAGTGCCCGCGCGCGTGCTCGTCGTGCACTACGAGAGCCTGCAGCAGCACGCCGGCGTCGAGCTCGCGCGCGTGGCGCGGCATTTCGATCTCGCGCTCGATGCCGAGGAGCTCGCGGCCGGCGTCGCCGCGGGCAGCAAGCAGCGCATGGCCGCGCGCGAGGATCCGGCGCGGCCGCGAGGCGCGGTCAACGCGGGCGCCCGGCGCGTCCACGACTATTTCGCCGCCGCCGATCGGCAGTGGTTCACGGCGCAGTGCGCGCGCCATCTCGATGACGCCTGGGGCTACGACTACGCGCGCTGGGACGCCGCGAGCTCGGCGTAGACGGCGAGCGTCGCCGCCTGCATGCGCTCGACGGTGTAGGGATGGATCACCGGCACCGGCGGGCGTTTGTCGAGGAACTCGGCGCAGCGCGCCGCCGCGGCGTCGACGTCGCCGACCGGCACCACGCCGGCGGGAAAGATGCTGCGCAGGATCTCGCCGGTGCCGCCGTGGTCGTAGCCGATCACGGGTACGCCGAGGCTCAAGGCTTCGATCGTCGTGCGCCCGAAGGCTTCGGGCTCGCCGGTCAGCGAGAACGCGCAGGCCGACACCGACAGCACCTCGCGCAGATCGCTGCGGCTGCCGAGGAAGCTCACGGCCGGCTCGAGCTCGAGCGCGGACACCAGCCGCTGCAGCTCGCGCTCGAAGGCGCGCTTGCGCGGATGCGCGCCGCCGGCGAGCAGGCCGTGCACGGGCAGGCCGCGCGCGACGAGCTTGCCCACCATGCGGATGAAATCTTCCTGCCCTTTCCAGCGCGTCAGCCGCCCCGGCAGCACCAGCGCGTGGCGGCGTGACAGCGAGGGATGCTGTTCACGCCACTGCGCGACCCACGCCGGGCTCGGCACGAAGTCGCGCGGATGGCGGCTGCGATCCACGCCGCGCGGGACCACCGTGATGCGGTCCGGCGCGACCTCCGGCCACGCGTGCCGGATGTAGTTGTAGATGAACTCCGAGATCGCGATCACGCGTTCGCCGCTGACCATCACGCGGCTGTAGCGATTGACGGTGTAGGGACCGTGCACCGTCGTGATCCAGCGCGGGCGCGTCGCCGCCGGCATTTCGCCGAGCGCGAGGCGGCCGATCCAGGCCGGCAAGCGCGAGCGCGCGTGCACGATGTCCACGCCCTCGCGTTCGATGAGCCGGCGCAGCTCGCGCGCGAGCATCAGTGTCGTCAGCCGCTTGCGGCCGATCGGCAGCGCAAGATGCGTCGCACCCGCCGCCTCGAGCTGCGGCACCAGCGCGCCGCCCGCGGACACGACCAGCGCGCGATGGCCCGCGCGCACCAGCGCCGAGGCGATCTCGATCGCGCCCTGCTCGACGCCGCCGACCTGCAGCTCGGGCAGGAGCTGCATGACGGTCAGGCGGCTCACGGCTCGCCTCCGAGCAGGCGGCAATCGACGAGCTCGGCGCAGCGCGTCGCTTCCGCGAGCGGCTGCGGCAGATGCGGCAGCCGCGGATCCGCGAGCCACGCGGCCAGCGTGCCGACGAGCCCGCCCGCGATCAGCGCCGGCGCGATCGCGTTGATCCGATCGGCGCGCTTTGCCGGTACCTCGAGCACGCCGACCGCGCAACCCGCGCTCAGGGCCTCGAACAGCATCGACACGCTGTCGGCCGTGACCCAGGCCTCGGGCGCGCGGGCGAGCGCCTCGCGCAGCCAGTCGGGCGGCGTTGCGAGATGCGAGTGAACGCTCACGCCCGGCTGTGCGAACTCGGCCAGCTTCGCGGCCGTCGACGGCGGCGTGCGGCGCGAATCGCTGATCGCGAAACGGCGCTCGCGCCGTCCGAACACGAGCGAGGCGATCTGGCGCAGCAAGGCGGCCTCGTCCCAGGTGTGATGCGCCGACGGCCCGCCGACGAGGACGAGGACCGGCCCGTCGCGCGGGCCAGTGCCGGGCACGATGTCGTTCAGCACGCCCTGCGTCGGCTCGACGTGCGGTCCGGCTTTCAGCCCGTCGTGCTGGGGCACGAGACAGAGGTCGAAGCAGCGCGGCGGCAGCCTTGGCTTCATCAGATAGACGGCGCGCGTGCGATGGGCGCGACGCGCGGCGAAGATCGCCCATTCGCAGGCCCGGCCGGCGCCGACCACGAGCGCGGGCGCCGGCCGGCGCGCGAGCGCGGCGGGCAGGCGGCGCAGCAAGGGATGCCACCACGTGAGCCCGCAGTCGCGGGCGTCGAGCTCGATCACCTCGAGCGGCCGGCGTCGCGCCAGCGCCGCGAGCAGGCCGGCGGTCTGGCGCTCGTGGCCGGGTTTGCCGTCATGGAAGCGCCACACCGTCAGTGGCGCGCCGCGGCGCGCGTTCATCGCGCGGTCCGCGGCATCGAGGCTCAGCCGACGAGCGTCAGCCAGCCTTCGGGGCAGGCGCGCTTGCCCTGCACGGTGTCGAGATAGGCCTTCTGCAGCTTCTTCGTGATCGGGCCCGGCAGGCCGGCGCCGATCCTGCGGTTGTCGAGCTCGCGGATCGGCGTGACCTCCGCCGCGGTGCCGGTGAAGAAGGCCTCATCGGCGATGTAGACCTCGTCGCGCGTGATGCGCTTCTCGATCACTTGCACGCCTTCGTCGCGCGCGAGGCGCATGACCGTGTCACGCGTGATGCCTTCGAGCGCACAGGTCGGGTCCGGCGTGTACAGCACGCCCTTGCGCACCATGAAGAAGTTCTCGCCGCTGCCTTCGGCGATCATGCCGTCCTTGTCGAGCAGCAGGGCCTCGTCGTAGCCGTCGCGCGCGACTTCCTGCAGCGCCATGATCGAATTGATGTAGTTGCCGGTCGCCTTGGCCTTCGACAGCACGCTGTTGACGTGATGGCGCGTGAACGACGAGGTCTTGATGCGGATCCCTTTCTCGAGCGCCTCGCCGCCGAGATAGGCGCCCCAGTACCAGGCAGCGACGACCACGTGCACCGACAGGTTCGCCGCGTGCAGCCCCATGCCTTCGGAGCCGTAGTAGGCAAGCGGGCGGATATAGGCGGTGGCGAGCTTGTTCTCGCGCACGCAGTCGACGCAGGCCTTGAACACGGCGTCCGGGCTCAGCGTCATCTTCATGCCGAGGATATGGCAGGTGTCGAACAGGCGCTGGACGTGATCGCCGAGGCGGAAGATCGCGGTGCCCCGCGAGGTCTCGTAAGCGCGTATGCCCTCGAAGGCGCCCGTCGCGTAGTGCAGCGAGTGCGTCAGCACGTGCGTGTTCGCGGCGCGCCACGGCTTCATCTCGCCGTCCATCCAGATCACGCCATCGCGATCGGCGTAGCTCATGTCGGTCTCCTGATCGGTCTCGTAAGGATCGTGCCGGCGGCATCAGTCGCGCATCGTGCGCCGCCAGACCTCGGCCACCGCGTCGCGCTCGGCGCGCAGCGCGGCCTGGGACACGAGTCCATCGACTTCCTGCAGCGCGCAGCGATGGATGGCCGCGCGATAGGCGAAATAGGCGTCGTGCAGCGCGCGGCAGTCCCCGCGCGGCAACAGGCCGAGGTCGCCGACGAGGTCGAGCAGGCGCAGATTGTCCGTGTAGGCGGTCAAGATCTGATGCTGCGCGGCCCAGCGCAGGCACGCGTATTGAACCATGAATTCTATGTCGGTGATACCGCCAAGCCCCTGTTTCAAGTCGTATTGCGCGGCGTCGGAGCGATCGAGCTGAGCGCGCATCTTCTCCCGCATCTCGACGATGTCGGCCTGCAGCCGCGACACTTCGCGCGCCACGCGCAGCACCTTGCGCCGGATCGCGGCGAAGCGCTCCAGCGTCTCCGGCGTGCCGGCAATGCCGCGCGCGCGCACCAGCGCCTGGTGTTCCCAGGTCCAGGCCGAGTGCTGCTGGTAATCCAGGAAGGCTTCGAGCGAGGTCACGAGCAGGCCCGAAGAACCGCTGGGCCGCAGCCGCACGTCGAGCTCGTAGGCCTGGCCGGCCGGCGTCCGCGTCGTGATGAGATGGATGAGGCGCTGCGCGAGCCGCGTGAAGAAGACGTCGTTCGCGATCGGCTTGGCGCCGTCGGTCATGTCGTTGGGGCCGCTGCGATCGTGCACGAACACGAGATCGAGATCCGAGCCGTAGCCGAGCTCGAGTCCGCCGAGCTTGCCGTAGGCGATGACGCCGAAGCCGACGCCGAAGCGCGCGCCCGCCTGCGCGCTGCGCGGCCGGCCGTGCTTGGCGACGAGATCGCGCCAGGCGAGCGCGAGGGCCTTGGTGACGATGATTTCGGCGATCCAGGTCAGGTGGTTGCTGACTTCCGCGATCGGGAAGTCCGCCATCAGATCGCAGGCCGCGACGCGCAGCACCTGCTGATGCCGGAAGTTGCGCAGCACGTCCATCACGCGGTCGAGATCGCCGGGATCGGCGGTCTCGATCGCTTCGTCCAGCATGCGCACCAACTCGGCGCGGCCCGGCGGGGTCATCAGCACGCGGCCGTCGAGCAGCTCGTCGAGCAGGATCGGCGAGCGGGTGATTTGCTGTGCGATCCACGGGCTCGCCGCGCACAGCTCGACCAGCCGGTTCAGCGCCGGTCCGTGATCGGCGAGCAGCGCGAGATAGACCGAGCGCCGCGCGATCGCGCGCACGAGCTCGACCAGCCGGCCGAGCACGAGCGCGCCCTGTGGCTGCCGCGCGCAGGCCGCGACCAGCGGCGGCATCAGGCGGTCGAGGCGGGCGCGGGCCTCGGCCGAGAGGCGCGCGAGGAAGCGCGGGTCCTTGAGCTGGGCGAGCGCATGCGCGGCCTGCGGCGGATCCTCGAAGCCGGCGGTGACGAAGAGCTCCTGCGTCGTGTCGAGATTCGTCGCCGCCTGCCATACCTGCGATCCGACTTCGTCGCCGTCGCTCGCGCGATCGCCGGCCGGCCGCGGCAGCAGCAGCGCGGCGAAGCTCGCCCGTACGGCTGCGCGATGGCGCGCGAGCTGCGCGGCAAAGGCGTCCCAGTCCGCGTAGCCGAGGCCCCAGGCGATCCGGAGCTGCTCCAGCGGCTGATCGGGCAAGGTCTGGGTCTGGGCATCGTGCACCTGCTGCAGGCGATGCTCGGTGACGCGCAGGAAGCAGTAGGCCTCGCTCAGCGCAACGACGTCCGCGGCCTCGAGCAGGCCGAGCTCCTGGCAGCCGCGCAGCGCCGGCAGGATCTGGCGCAGCCGCAGCCGCGGCTCGCGGCCGCCGCGCACGAGCTGGAAGGCCTGACCGATGAACTCGATCTCGCGGATGCCGCCGGCGCCGCGCTTGATGTCGCGTTCGAGGCCATAGCGCGCCACTTCGGCATCGATCATCGCCTTCATGTCGCGCACGGCCTCGAAGGCGCCGAAGTCGAGGTAGCGCCGGTAGACGAAGGGCCGCGCGATCTCCGCGAGCGCCGCGCGCTCGGCCTCCGTGCCCGTGATCGCCCGCGCCTTGATCAACGCATAGCGCTCCCAGTCGCGACCGTGGAGCTGGTAGTACTGTTCCAGGGCCGCGAAGCTCGCCGTCAGCGCGCCGCTGTCGCCGAAGGGCCGCAGGCGCATGTCGACGCGGTAGACGAAGCCCTCGGCGGTGGTGTCGTTCAGCACCGAGATCAGCTTCTTGCCCAGGCGATCGAAGTATTCCTGGTTCGCGAGCGAGCGCGGGCCGCCGCCGGTCGCGCCGTTCGCCCGGTAGACGAACATCAGATCGATGTCGGAGGAGAAATTGAGCTCTCCGCCGCCGAGCTTGCCCATCGCGATGACGATCAGGGACATCGGCTGGCCGTCGGCGTCGCAGGGCGTGCCGAAGCGGGTGGACAGCTCCTGCGCGAGCCATTCGACCGCGGTCACGATCAGCGCGTCGGCGAGCGCGGAGAGCTCGCTCAGCACCTCGGCCAGCGACGCGAGGCCGAGCAGATCGCGCCAGGCGATGCGCACGGTCTCGCGGTGCCGATAGCGGCGCAACTCGCGCCGGAGCGCTTCTTCGCTCGTCAGCGGTGCGCGCCACGCCGCGCAGCGCGCCAAGTGATGCTCGACGTCGCGCACCGCCCCGAGATCGGCCTCGTGCAGCATGGCGAGGAAGGCGGCGGGATCGCGCCGCGCCTGCTCGGCGACATAGGGACTGCAGGCGAACACGCGCGCGATCTCGGTCAGATGGGTCGCGGACAGGCGCGACTCGAGATCGGCGGCGCGCGCGAGCTCGAGGAATTGCTCGACGGCGGGACGCGTCGCGTCGCGCAGCGCTGGCGGCGGGTCGCCGGCGGGGACGAGGGCGGGCAGCGGGCTCGACATCGGCGAATCATAGCGCCGGGCGTGCTTGGGGTCGTGCGCGGGCTCGCGGATAATGCCGCGTCATGAAAGCGCCAACGATCGCCAGCAAGCTGCCGCACGTCGGCACCACGATTTTCACGGTGATGTCGCAGATGGCCGCCGAGCACGGCGCGATCAATCTGTCGCAGGGCTTCCCGGACTACGACGGGCCGGCGGCGCTGAAGGAGGCCGTGAAGCGCCACATCGACGGCGGCCGCAATCAGTATCCGCCGATGGCCGGCGTGCCCGCGCTGCGCGAGGCGGTCGCGGCCAAGGTATTGGAGTACTACGGCGCGCGCGTCGACCCCGACACCGAAGTGACGATCACGCCGGGCGCGACCGAGGCGATCTACTGCGCGGTGATGGCCGTCGTTCAGCGCGGCGACGAGGTGATCCTCTTCGATCCGGCCTACGACAGCTACGAGCCGGCCGTGACGCTCGCGCAGGGCCGGCCCGTGCGCCTGCCGCTCGCGCCGCCGGCCTATCGCATCGACTGGGAGCGCGTCGCCGGGGCGATCACGCCGCGCACGCGCATGATCGTCGTGAACTCGCCGCACAATCCGACCGGCACGGTGATGACGGCCGAGGATCTCGCGACGCTGAGCGAGCTCGCCGAGCGGCACGATCTGCTCGTCGTGTCCGACGAAGTCTACGAGCATCTCGTCTTCGACGGCCGCCGCCACGAGAGCGTGCTGCGCCATCCCGCGCTCGCGGCGCGCGCCTTCGCGGTGTCGTCCTTCGGCAAGACCTATCACGTGACGGGCTGGAAGACCGGCTACTGCGTGGCGCCGCCGGCGCTCAGCACCGAGCTGCGGCGCGTCCATCAGTTCGTGACCTTCGTCGGCATCACGCCGATCCAGCTCGGGCTCGCCGACTTCATGCGCGAGCACCCCGAGCACCTGCGCGAGCTGCCGGCCTTCTACCAGGCGAAGCGCGACGTCTTCAACGCGGCGATGGCGGGCTCGCGCTTCCGGCTCGTGCCCTCGGCCGGCACCTATTTCCAGCTCGCCGACTACGCTGCGATCAGCGATTTGCCCGATCGCGAGTTCGTGAGCTGGTTGACGAAGGAAGTCGGGGTCGCCGCGATCCCGGTATCGGTGTTCTACGACTCGCCCCCCGCCGCGCGCTACGTGCGCTTCTGCTTCTGCAAGAACGAGGACACGCTACGCGCCGCGGCCGCCAAGCTCTCGGCGCTCTGAGGCGGCGTGGCCCGCGCCGCAGCGGCGCGCGTACAATGCCTCTTGCCACCCGCCGAGCAAGCCGCATGAGCGACGCCCTCCTCTGTTACTGCACCTGTCCCGACGACGCGGTCGCGCAGCGGCTCGCCGAGGGCCTGGTCACGGCGCAGCTCGCGGCCTGCGTCAACCGCGTGCCGGGCGTGACTTCGGTCTACCGCTGGCAGGGAGAAGTGCAGACCGACGCCGAAGTGCTGCTCTTGATCAAGACTGACGTCGCCCACTATCCCGCGCTCGAGGAGTGGCTGCAGCGCGAGCATCCCTATGAACTCCCGGAGCTGATCGCGGTCCCTCTCGCCACCGGCTCACGACCCTACCTCGAATGGCTGCATCGCTCGCTCGTCTAGTCGTCCTCACCGTCGCGCTGGCGCCGGGCCTCGCCGCCGCGGGGCTGCTCGATGCGCTCGACGGCGGCAGCGAGCCGCGGCGCGAATTCCTGCCGCCCGACCAGGCCTTCGTCTTCGACCACGACGTCGGCGCCGACGGCCGGCTCGCCCTGCACTGGCGCATCGCACCCGACTACTACCTCTATCGCGACAAGTTCAAGCTCGAGGCGCTGACGCCGGGCAGCGCGGTCGCGCTGCCGAGCCTGCCGCCGGGCGAAACCAAGGACGATCCGGAGTTCGGGCCGGTCCAGATCTACCGCGAGGACATTGCCTTCGTTGCGCCGGTCGACTACGCCGCCGGGCCGACCGAGATTCGGGTGAGCTGGCAGGGCTGCGCGGAGGACGGGATCTGCTATCCGCCGATCAAGAAAACGCTGTCGCTGGTGCCGCCGGCGGCCGCCGGCCTCGCGGCGGCGCTGCCGGCACGTCCCGCGGCATCCGCCGCCGCGGCCAGCGAACGCTCGGAAGCCGACACCATCGCCGCCGATCTCGCCGGCAGCGGCCTCGCCGGCATCGTGGCGTCTTTCCTCGGCTTCGGCCTGCTGCTCGCGCTGACGCCCTGCGTGTTCCCGATGATCCCGATCCTCTCCGGCATCATCGTCGGCAGCCGCGAGCGCATCGGCAGCCTGCGCGGCTTCGTGCTGTCGGCCGTCTATGTGCTGGCGATGGCGGGCACCTATGCCGTCGCCGGCCTCGCGGCCGGCCTCTTCGGCCGCAATCTGCAGGCGGCCTTTCAGCACCCGGCCGTGCTGATCGGGACCGCGGCGCTGTTCGTCGTACTGGCGCTGTCGATGTTCGGTTTCTTTGCGCTGCAGCTCCCGCCGGCGTGGCAGACGCGGCTCGAGCGCAGCAGCCGGGTCGGACACGGCGGCAGTCTGCCCGGGGTCGCGCTGATGGGCGGCCTGTCGGCGCTGATCGTCGGTCCCTGCGTCGCGCCGCCGCTCGCCGGTGCGCTGATCTACCTCACGCGCCAGGGCGATCCGGTGACCGGGGGGCTGGCGCTGTTCGCGCTGGGGCTCGGCATGGGCGTGCCGCTGCTGGTCGTCGGCGCTTCGGCCGGGCGCTTGCTGCCCCGCGCCGGCCAGTGGCTGGAACGGATCAAATATGCGTTCGGCGTGGTCTCGCTAGGCATGGCGATCTGGTTCCTGTCGCGGCTGCTGCCGCCGCCGCTGACGCTCGCGCTGTGGGCGATGCTGCTGATCGGCTCGGCCATGTTCCTCGGCGCCCTCGAACCGCTGCACGAGGCAGCAACGGGCTGGCAGCGGCTGTGGAAGAGCTTCGGCCTCGCCTTTCTGTGCTATGGGGCGGTGCTGATCGTCGGCGCGGCCGCGGGCGCGGACGACGTCTTCCGGCCGCTGGCGCCCTTGACCGCGTCATCCGAGACGCGGCCAGTCGGCGGTGAGCGAGCGTTCACCCCCGTCAAAGGCGTCCCGGGCTTCGAGCAGGCGCTCGCGGGCGCCGAGGCGGCCGGCAAGCCCGTGCTGCTCGACTTCTATGCGGACTGGTGCATCGAGTGCAAACACCTCGAACGCAATACCTTCGCCGATCCCGGAGTGCGCGCGGCGCTGACCTCCTTCGCGCTGCTGCGCGCCGACGTCACGGCCGACGATGCCGCCGATCGGGCCCTGCTCGCGCGCTTCGAGCTGTTCGGCCCGCCGGCCGTGCTGCTTTTCGACGAGGCCGGCCGCGAGCTCCGCCCGCACCGCCTGATCGGCTATGCCGGTCCGCGGGACTTCCTCGCCCGCCTGCGTCGCGCCTACGGCGAATGAAGCGCGTCGCCCAACTCGCCCTCGTCGTCGCGCTCGGCGCCGTCGCGGCCGGCGCCGGCTACTGGCTGCAGCATCGCGGCGCGGCGTCCCGGCCCGCCGGCGCCGTGAGCTCGGTGCTGGACGCGAGCGTCGCGGATCTGAACGGGACGCCGCGCCGGCTCGACGAATGGCGAGGCAAGCTCGTCGTGCTCAACTTCTGGGCGACCTGGTGCCCGCCCTGCCTGAAGGAGATGCCGGCCTTCGTGCGCCTGCAGCGCCGCTACGGCGAACGCGGCCTGCAGTTCGTCGGCATCGCGCTCGACACGCGCGAGGACGTCGCGAAGTTCGTGCAGGAACACGGCATCGATTTCCCGATCCTGGCCGGCGAAGACGACGTCGCGCGCTACATGCTGCGCCTGGGCAATACGATCGGGGCGCTGCCCTTCACCGTCGTCGTCGATCGCGACGGCGCCGTGCGCCACACCCACCAGGGCGAATGGCCCGAAGCCGAGGCCGAACGCATCATCAGCGGGCTGCTGGACCGCCCCGCTTCCTGAGCTCGCGCAACGCGGGACTGGCGTCGAGCAGCGGCGAACGTCGCCGCAACTGCTGCGATCTGGCTCGCACCACCCGCCTCACTGTGCTAACGTCCGCGCCGCGTCGAGCACCGACTGCGGCGGCGTATCGCCGACCCGGCAGCACTGCCAACATGGCTCAATATCGGGAAACCGCAGCGAATGGCGTCCATCCTGCTCTTGAACGGACCGAACTTGAACCTGCTCGGCAGCCGCGAGCCGGAGCGGTACGGCCGCGCGACGCTGGCGGACATCGAAGCGCGCGCCACTGCCCATGCGCAAGCGCTGGGTCACACGCTCGAATGCTTCCAGAGCAATGCCGAACATGCGCTGATCGAGCGCATCCACGCCGCGAAGCCGGCCGGCGTCGAGTTCATCGTGATCAATCCCGGTGCCTATACGCACACCAGCATCGCCTTGCGCGACGCCCTGCTCGGCGTCGCGATCCCGTTCATCGAGGTGCACCTGTCGAACGTGCACGCGCGCGAGCCGTTCCGTCAGCACTCTTATCTGTCTGACATCGCGCGCGGCGTGATCACCGGCCTCGGCGCCCAGGGCTACGAATTCGCCATCAGTGCCGCGCACGCCGCGCTCGCGTCCTGACGCGCCGCTGCGCTCAGGCCATCTTTCGCCGGAGCTCGCATGGACATCCGTAAAGTCAAAAAACTGATCGAACTGCTGGAAGAATCCGGCATCGCCGAGATCGAAATAAAGGAAGGTGAGGAGTCCGTGCGGATCAGCCGCCTGATGAGCGGCATGCCGATGCCGGCCGTGCAGGCCTTCCAGGTCGCGCCGAGCGTGGTGCCCGCCGCGGCCGCGGCGGCGCCGGCTCCCCCGGCTCCCCCGGCCGCGGCCAAGCCCGACGGCCACGTCGTCGCCTCGCCGATGGTCGGCACCTTCTACACCGCGCCCTCGCCCGACTCGCCGCCCTTCGTCAAGCTCGGCCAGAGCGTGAAGATCGGCGATCCGCTGTGCATCATCGAGGCGATGAAGATCATGAACCCGATCGAGGCCGATCGCGCCGGCACGGTGGTCGCCGTCCTCGCGGACAACGGCCAGCCCGTCGAATTCGAACAGCCGCTGTTCATCATCAACTGACGGGGCACGCCGATGCTGTCGAAAATCGTCATCGCGAATCGCGGTGAAATCGCGCTGCGCGTGCTGCGCGCCTGCCGCGAGCTCGGCATCCGCACGGTGGCGGTCCATTCCACGGTCGACCGCGATCTGAAGCACGTGCGGCTCGCCGACGAGTCCGTGTGCATCGGCCCGCCGCAGCCGGGTCTGTCCTATCTCAACATCCCGGCCGTAATCAGCGCCGCCGAGGTGACGGACGCCGTCGCGATCCACCCGGGCTACGGCTTCCTGTCCGAGAACGCGGACTTCGCCGAGCGCGTCGAGGAGAGCGGCTTCATCTTCATCGGGCCGCGCTCGGAGACGATCCGCCTGATGGGCGACAAGCTGTCCGCGATCGGCGCGATGAGGAAGGCGGGCATTCCCTGCGTGCCGGGCTCGGGCAAGCCGCTCGGCGAGGACATGCAGGAGAACATCCGGATCGCGCGCGACATCGGTTATCCCGTGATCATCAAGGCCTCGGGCGGCGGCGGCGGTCGCGGCATGCGTGTGGTGCACGCGGAGGCGGCGCTGAAGAACGCGATCCACCTGACCAAGACCGAAGCGCTCGCTGCCTTTCAGAACGACGCGGTCTACATGGAGAAATTCCTGGAGCATCCGCGCCACATCGAATTCCAGGTGCTCGCCGACGATCAAGGCAACTGCGTGCATCTCGGCGAGCGCGACTGCTCGATGCAGCGGCGTCACCAGAAGGTCATCGAGGAGTCGCCCGCGCCCGGGATCACGCCGGCGCTGCGCGAGCGCATGGGCCAGCGCTGCGTCGAGGCCTGCAAAGCCATCGGCTACCGCGGCGCCGGCACTTTCGAGTTCCTCTACGAGGACGGCGAGTTCTACTTCATCGAAATGAACACCCGCGTGCAGGTCGAGCATCCGGTGACGGAGATGGTCACGGGCGTGGACATCGTGCGCGAGCAACTGCTGGTCGCCGCCGGCCAGGCGCTGTCGATCCGCCAGGAGGACGTGGTGCTGCGCGGGCACGCGATCGAATGCCGCATCAACGCCGAGGATCCGAAGACCTTCAGGCCCTCGCCCGGCAAGATCAACATCTTCCACGCGCCCGGCGGGCCGGGCATCCGCGTCGACTCTCATTTATATGACGGCTACGTGGTGCCGCCGTACTACGACTCGCTGATCGCGAAGCTGATCGCCCACGGCGCGACGCGCGCGGCCGCTCTCGCGCGCATGACGACGGCGCTGGACGAGATCGTCATCGACGGGATCAGCACCAATGTGCCGCTGCACCGCGATCTCGTGCGCGACGCCGCCTTCGTCGCCGGCGGCACCGACATCCACTACCTCGAGCGCAAGCTCGCCCTCGATTGAGCGACGCCTGGATCAAGCTCGCGCTGCCGGCCACCGAGCTCGCGGTCCCGGCGCTGGAACGAGCCTTGGAGGAAGCGGGCGCGCTCGCGGTCGCGGTCGAAGCGCTGGACGACAGCGCGCCGCGCTACGCCGAACCGCAGTATGCGGACATTCGCCTGTGGCCGAACTGCCGGGTCGAAGGCCTCTTTGCCGCGGACACCGACGTCGATGCCGTGCTCGCGCAGCTCGCGGCGGCCGGCTTCGCAGTCGCCGGCGCGCGCCGCGAGCTCTTCGCCGACGAAGATTGGCAGGCGCGCTGGCGCGAGCAATTCTCGCCGCTGCGCTTCGCGGGCGAGCTCTGGGTGGTGCCGACCTGGCACGCGATCCCGGCCGGCGCGACGCGGATCGTCCGGCTCGATCCGGGCATGGCCTTCGGCACCGGCACGCATCCAACCACGGGCCTGTGCCTGGATTGGCTGGGAAGCGAGCTCGCGCTCGCCGGCAAATCCGTGCTCGACTACGGCTGCGGCTCGGGCATCCTCGCGATTGCCGCAGAGCGTCACGGCGCGACGCGCATCGTCGGCGTCGACATCGATCCCCAGGCCCTGCTCGTCGCGCGCGAGAACGCCGCACTGAACATGTGCGCCGATATTCCGTTCCTGCTGCCGTCGGCGCTCGGGGCCGAACGCTTCGAGGTACTCGTCGCCAACATCCTGCTCAAGCCGCTGATCGCGCTCGCGCCAGAATTCGATGCGCGCCTCGTGTCGGGGGGACGTCTCGGTCTATCCGGTCTGCTCGCGGATCAGATCGAGCTCGCCATGACGGTCTACGCGGCGCGGTTTAAGATGGACCCGCCCGTACTGCGCGGCGAATGGGCCTTTCTTTCCGGCCGCAAGCGCGCATAGAGTCGGGTCCTTCACTCGATATAGCCGCGATGCTGAGTCTCTGCCCGCACTGCAAGACCGTCTTCCGCGTGCATGCGAAAGATCTCGCGAGCGCGCGCGGCTTCGTCGAATGCGGCGCCTGCGATCGCGTATTCAATGCGCTCGATTATCTGGTCGATGAGCTGGCGCGCGCGCCCGTTCCGCCCGCGGCGATGCCCGAGATCCCGCCGCCGGCGCTGCCGGTCGCGAAGGGGCCGGCGAGCGCCGCGCGCGATGAAGAGGGACCGCGCGTCGGCGTCGCGAATCTCGACGACGTCGTCATCGCGGAGAGCGAGCCGCCGATGCCGCGCATCGCGCTCGTCGAGCCCGATACTTCGCCGGTGCTCGGCGTCGACGTCGAGCTCGACGAAGCGCCCAGCGTGCTGCGCGAAGATCTCGCGCGCCTCGCTGCCGAAGAGCGCAATCGCGGGCGCTTCGCCTGGAGTCTTCTCGCGCTGCTGCTGATGCTGGGGCTCGCGGCGCAGGCCGCGTGGCACTGGCGCAGCGATCTGCTCGAGCGATTTCCGCAGCTTCGGCCGCATGCGATGGCGCTGTGCGCGCGGCTCGGCTGTCGGCTCGAAGAGCCGGTCGGCGTCGCCGACATCGAGCTCGTCGCGCGCGACGTGCGCGATCATCCGCAGTACGCGCAGACGCTGCTCGTCAATGCGACGCTGCAGAATCGCGGCAAGCACGCCGCGAAGTTTCCGGTGATCCAGCTCGGTGTCTACGACAGCAGCGGCGTCGCAGTCGGCGTGCGGCGTTTCGCGCCCAGCGAATATCTCGATCGATCGATCGACATCGACGCCGGCATGCCCGCGGGCAGCCGCGTCTACATCGTGCTCGAGATCGCCGGCGTCGGCGATCGCGCGGACAGCTTCGAATTCCTCTTTCTCTGAGCACCGCTGGAACGCAATCGCGCACACAACGCAAGCGCTCACGTCAGTGATTCGCGCGACGTGACACGGCCGTCGAAAAAAAATTTCGAGCGCGCTCGCTCGCCGCTTCCGATCGCATTTGTTTGTGGCTATCATCTCCACCGAATTGGGGGATCGCCGGTTCCGGTCTGGTCGATACCCTGGCACAGAAAACAAGACTCGCGCCCACGGGTCACTACCGGAAGTTTCCACCTGAGCTCTTGTTCTTCGCGCCGCGCGCCATGCACGCGGCACGGGCATGCATCGCACCACGGTGGCTTTGAGAGAGACAGAAGAACAACACGATGCCCATGCAACTCGGTCCCTATACGTTCGACCGTCCTCTGGTGCTTGCACCGATGGCGGGCGTGAGCGATCGAGTGTTCCGCGCGCTGTGTCGCGCGCACGGCGCAGACTATGCGCCTTCCGAAATGACGAGCAGCAAGCCGCTGCTGCGCGTCACCGCGCAGACGCGCAAACGTCTCGATCTCACCGGCGAACACGCGCCGCGCATCGTGCAGATCGCGGGCGCCGTGCCGGGCGAAATGGCCGCCGCCGCGCGCGACAGCGTGGCGCAGGGCGCGGAAATCGTCGACATCAACATGGGCTGTCCGGCCAAGCGAGTGTGCAATCGGCTCGCCGGCTCCGCGCTCTTGCGCGACGAAGCGCTGGTACGCGAGATCTTGAGCGCCGTGGTCGCGGCGGTCGAGGTGCCCGTCACCTTGAAGACGCGCACGGGCTGGTCGCGCGCGCAGCGCAACGCGCTGCGCATCGCGCGCATCGCGGAAGACTGCGGCATCGCCGCCCTGACCCTGCATGGACGCACGCGCGAATGCGCGTATCAGGGTGCGGCCGAGTACGACACCATCGCCGCGGTGAAGGCCGCGGTGCGCATTCCGGTCATCGCCAACGGCGACATCACCTCGCCCGAGAAAGCGCGGCAGGTGCTGGAACACACCGGCGCCGACGGCCTGATGATCGGCCGTGCCGCGCAGGGCGATCCCTGGCTCTTCGCGCGCATCCGCGCCTATCTCGAAGACGGTCGCGTCTTGCCCTTGCCGACGCCCGTCGGGGCGCTCGAGACGCTGCGCGAGCACGTTCGCGCCCTGCACGAATTTCATGGAGAAGCACTCGGCCTGCGAATTGCACGCAAGCACGCCGGCTGGTACCAGCGATGGTTCCCTCGTGGCACCGCGTTCCGCGCGATCTTCAACGCGCTGGACTCGGCGCCGGCCCAAATCAACTACATCAATAAAGAACTGCGCGAGAGCCGGTTCGGGCTACGACACGGAGAGGCAGCATGATGGGTAAGTCCGTTGCCAATGTTGTAATCAAGCAGATCGTCGAGACGCGGGCACCGGAATATCAGCCCTTGTCATTCCACGTGAAACAGGCACTGGAACGCTACTTCGCCGATCTGAACGGTCATACGCCGACCGATCTCTACGATCTCGTGTTGTGCGAGGTCGAGCGACCGCTGCTCGAAGAAGTGCTGCGCCGGACGCGCGGCAATATTTCCAAGGCCGCCCAGTACCTGGGACTGAATCGTGCGACCCTGCGCAAGAAGCTCGAGCGCCACGGGATCGCCAATTGATCGCGCCAACGCCGCGGCGCCGCGCATGCGGCGCACGGCCTGAAGGACCCGCTTTCCGATGATACGCATCCGTCGCGCGCTGCTGAGCGTTTCCGACAAGACCGGTCTCGTCGATTTCGCGCGCGCGCTCGCGGCGCGCGGCGTCGAGCTGCTGTCCACGGGCGGCACCGCGGCCGCGCTGCGCGTCGCGGGGCTGGCCGTCACGGACGTGTCTGCGCATACGGGCTTTCCCGAGATCATGGACGGTCGCGTCAAGACGCTGCATCCGAAGATCCACGGCGGGCTGCTCGGCCGGCGCGGCATCGACGATGCGGTGATGGCGCAGCACGGCATCGTGCCGATCGATCTCCTGGCGGTGAATCTCTATCCCTTCGAAGCGACGATCGCGAAGCCGGACTGCAGCCTGACGGACGCGATCGAGAACATCGACATCGGCGGCCCGGCGATGCTGCGCGCGGCGGCCAAGAATCACGCGCAGGTCGCGGTGCTGGTCGATCCCGCCGACTATGCCGCGATCCTCGCCGAGCTGGCCGCGCAGGATGGGCTCACCGAGGCGACCTGCTTCAGCCTCGCCGCCAAGGCCTATGCGCACACGGCGGACTACGACCGCGCGGTGTCGAGCTATCTGCTGGCGCAGCGGGCCGATGCGCCGCGCTTCCCGGACACCGTGCGCCTGCGTTTCACGAAGCTGCAGGATTTGCGCTACGGGGAGAATCCGCATCAGGCCGCGGCCTTCTATGCCGAGGCCGGCGCGCCGGCCGGATCGATCGCCGCGGCCCGCCAACTGCACGGCAAGGCGCTCTCGTACAACAACATCGCGGACACCGACGCGGCCTTGATGTGTGTGCTCGCTTACACCGAGCCCGCATGCTGCATCGTCAAGCACGCGAACCCCTGCGGCGTCGCCGAGGCGGCGAACATCGGCGAGGCTTACGAGTACGCCTATCGCACCGATCCGACCTCGGCCTTCGGCGGCATCATCGCCTTCAATCGCGAGCTCGACGCCGACACGGCTGAGGCCATCGTCTCGCGCCAGTTCGTCGAAGTGATCGTCGCGCCGAGCGTCAGCGAGGACGCGCTCGCCGTGTGCCGGCGCAAGAAGGACGTGCGCGTGCTCGTCGTCGGCGCGCCCGGCCCGGAACGACCGGCGCTCGACTACAAGCGCGTCACCGGCGGGCTGCTGGTGCAGGACCGCGACGCCATCGGCTGCGCGATCGGACCGGCCGATCTGAAGGTCGTCACCGTGCGGCCGCCGAGCGAGGCCGAACTGCGCGATCTGATGTTCGCGTGGAAGGTCGTGAAGTGCGTGAAATCGAACGCGATCGTCTACGCCCGCGAGCGCCGCACCATCGGCGTCGGCGCCGGCCAGATGAGCCGCGTCTACTCCGCGCGCATCGCCGGCATCAAGGCCGCCGACGAAGGCCTCGAAGTCAAAGGCTCGGTCATGGCCTCCGACGCCTTCTTCCCCTTCCGCGACGGCATCGACTCCGCCGCCGCCGTCGGCATCACCGCCGTCATCCAACCCGGCGGCTCCGTCCGCGACGCCGAAGTCATCCAAGCCGCCAACGAAGCCGGCATGGCAATGGTCTTCACGGGAATGCGGCATTTCCGGCATTGAGCGTCGTGCCGTCGGCCGTGGGCTGATTTGCCACAGAGAACACCGAGAACACAGAGAAAATAGAGAGAACAACGCGAAACTGAAAAGCATGGTTTGTCACTGACAAGGAGGTCAGGCGTGAACCAGGAACGGGATCCTCTGACCGAGAAGGTCATCGGGCTGGCCATCGAAGTGCATCGTGAACTCGGTCCCGGCCTCAACGAAAGCATTTACGAGGCGGCGCTCGAGTTCGAACTCAGGCAGGCGCGTCTGCAGTGCTCGAGGCAAGTTGCGATTGACGTGAAATACAAGGGTCGAACGCTGGGCATGGGTTTTCGAGTGGACCTGATCGTCGAACGCACGCTCCCCATCGAACTGAAGGCGGTGGATTGCTTGTCCGAGCTGCACAGAGCGCAGTTGATAACTTATTTGCGGCTACTGAGCCTCAAGCGAGGATTACTGCTCAACTTCAACGCAATGCCGCTTCACGTCGGCATTCGACGCGTATCTCTCTGAATTCCTCGGTGTTCTCTGTGTTCTCGGTGGTAATTTAGGCGTCCAATGAAAGTTCTGATCATCGGCGGCGGTGGTAGAGAGCATGCGCTGGCCTGGAAGTGTGCGCAGTCGCCGCGGGTGCGGCGGGTGTTCGTGGCGCCGGGTAATGCCGGGACGGCGCGCGAGCCGAAAGTGGCGAACGTCGCCATCGGCGCGGAGGACATTGCCGCGCTCGTCGCTTTTGCGCGGCGGCAGCAGATCGAGCTCACCATCGTCGGGCCCGAGGCGCCGCTGGTCGCGGGGGTGGTGGATGCCTTCGAGCGTGCGGGTCTGAAGTGCTTCGGGCCGCGCGCGAATGCGGCGATACTCGAGGCTTCGAAAGTCTTCACCAAGGACTTCTTCAAGCGCCACGGCATTCCCACCGCGGCCTATGAGAGCTTCACCGATCTGGCGGCGGCCAAAGCTTATATAAGGAGCCGGGCGCTGCCGCTGGTCGTGAAGGCCTCGGGCCTGGCGGCCGGCAAGGGCGTCATCATCGCGCACACGCAGGACGAGGCGTTGAGCGCCGCGCGCGACATGCTCGCCGGCAAGGTCTTCGGCGCGGCGGGCAGCGAAATCGTCGTCGAGGAATTCCTCGAAGGCGAGGAGGCGAGCTTCATCGTGATGACGGACGGCAAGACCATCCTGCCCTTCCCTTCCGCCCAGGATCACAAGGCCGTCTTCGACGGCGACCAGGGCCCGAACACGGGCGGCATGGGCGCCTACTCGCCGGCGCCGATCGTCGACGCCGCGCTGCACGCACGCGTCATCCGCGAGATCATCGAGCCCACGCTCGCGGGCATGGCGGCCGAAGGCAGGCCCTACGTCGGCTTTCTCTATGCCGGGCTCATGATCGGGAAGGACGGCACGCCGAAGACGCTGGAGTACAACTGCCGCTTCGGCGATCCCGAGACGCAGCCGATCATGATGCGCCTGCGCTCGGATCTGCCCGAGGCCTGCCTCGCCGTGCTGAACGGCGAGGCGAGGCGCGTGAAACTCGAGTTCGATCCGCGGGCGGCGGTCGGCGTGGTGCTCGTCGCCGGCGGCTATCCGGGCGACTATGCCAAAGGCCGGCATATCGAAGGCCTCGACGCCGATCTCGCCGACACGCACGTCTTCCACGCCGGCACGGCAGCGCAGGACGGCCAGGTCGTCACCAGCGGCGGCCGCGTGCTATGCGTGGTCGGCGTCGGCCGCACGGTGTGCGAGGCGCAGGCAAAAGCCTACGAACGCGTCGACCGGATCCGCTGGGACGGCATGCACTGCCGGCGCGACATCGGCCATCGCGCGGTAGCGCGAGAGGCGCGCTCCTGAAGCACCGATGCAGCCCGGAAGGAGCGCCGCGCAGCGGTGCGGAATCCGGAGAGCCCGGGCCTTGGCGGACGGGAGCGCCTACCGCATCGACGCATCGTGGTATCGCACTGGAAACATGCGATACATTCCCTTGGGCATCGTGCGAGGTTTCCATCGCCCCACCGAGTTCGGGCGCCGAGCAATGACCGCACTCATCACCGCAGAGCTCATGGACGCCACGTGGCAGCACGTCGCCGGCGCGTCTGCTGCGCGCATCGCGGTCATGCAGAATCAGTGCAACAAGCATCAGCCGGCGTTACTCGAGTTCGTGGTCGGCGCTACGGCCTCCCTGCCCGAGGAGGCAGCGGGTCTGGCCATGTATGCCTACCTCGTCATCTTCCAGGCATTCATGCGCAGCGGTGCAGCTCTGCGCAAGGTGCGCGAGACCGATATCCTGTCCCAATGGGAAGCAAGCGGCCGAAGCATCGCCGGGCTGCGCACGAGGGGCGAGCGCACGGCATCCGCGATGCTCGCCCTCGAGTGCGCCGAGCCGAATGTGCTGGACTACATCGCGGGCGCGCTGGAATACGACGAGGAAGATCCCATAGATCTCACGGACGAGGAGTATTGGCACATCGTCCATGTCCTCCTCACCGCGACGGAGTGCCTGCATCAGGCGCGGAAGCGCCGCTAGCGGCGGCGGGTTTCCGCCGAGCTCGACAATGGCTCGCTGGCAAGCGCTTGCGACAAAGCGCCGCGGGCGGGCGCCGCGCAAGCGCAACGTACGGTGAGAACTGCGCGTTTTTTAATCGAGAACGAAGCATGCCTATCGACATCGACAAACTGACGGAGAAACAACTCATCGATCTGAACAACCGGATCGTGGAACGGCTGAAGTTCTTGTCCCAGATGCGCGCTCACGCGGAGATGTTGGAGTTCAGCGTCGGCGATCGGGTGGTTTTCCGGCCGCCTGGGCGAGGTGAAGTGGTCGGCGTGCTCACCCGCTATAACCGCAAGACCGTCACCGTACTCACCGACGATGGCCAGAAGTGGAACGTTTCGCCCGCGCTCATCAGCAAAATCGAAAGCGAAACGAAAGGCGCCGGCGGGCGCAGTGTGATCGAGCTACGGAGACAGTGAAGTACGGCGCCGCCCGTATGGCGTCCGGCTGCAGCCCACGGCGGCACGGCATCGCGAGCGCCACGCTGCGCTGAACGGAGCAGCTTCCCCATGTCCCTCACGCTCTATTACCACCCGCTGTCCTCGTACTGCCACAAGGTGCTCATCGCACTGTACGAGGCTGGCACGGCCTTCGATCCGCAGCTCATCGACCTGGGCAACGAAGCGGACCGGACGCTGCTCGGCGCGCACTGGCCGCTGTGCAAGTTTCCCGTTCTCCACGATTCGGCCCGCCCTCGCAGCTTTCCCGAATCCACGGTCATCATCGAATATCTGAATCTCTACTACCCTGCCGCCACGCCGCTGCTCCCGAACGATCCCGAGGCCGCGCTGGAGATCAAACTGTGGGATCGCATATTCGACAACTACGTCCACACGCCGATGCAGCAGATAGTGGCCGACCGGATTTGGCAAACCAACGCGGACATGAGCCGACAGCGCGCGCTCCTCCAGGAGACTTACCGGATGCTGGACAAGCAGGTGGCGGCCCGGCCATGGGCCGCGAGCGAGCATTTCAGCCTCGCCGACTGCGCCGCCGCCCCCGCGCTTTTTTATGCCGCGACGCTGGAGTCGCTGCCGGCCGGCGCCCCGCATCTCACGGACTATTTCGAGCGGCTGATGGATCGCCCGTCCGTTCGCCGCACCTTGGCCGAAGCGCGGCCGCATTTTCACGACTACCCGTTTGCCGACGCCATTCCCGATCGGTTCTGGGCGAGGCATGCGAGTTGAGCCGGACCAAAGCGAATCGGGTAACGAGCATTCAATCCGCCATCCACGGTCTGAATCTCCTCTCCTTCGACTACGAGGGCTTCGGCCGCCTCGTAGAACCGCATACCTACGGCATCGACGGCAAAGGACACTATGCCGTGCGGGGCTATCAAATCGGCGGCGGCAGCCAGTCCGGTGAAAGCGTCGGATGGAAGCTCTTTCACGTGAGCGAGATGCGGGGCCTCAGCGTGCTGCCCACGAAGTTCGCCGGCCCGCGACCCGGGTACAAACGCAGAGACAAGGCCTTCAGAGCCATCCTCGCCGAGCTTTGAGGCGTCGACATCGCGAAGCCCTTTCGTAGCCCGGGTGTAGCGCGCAGCGCGGAACCCGGGATCTCGGTGATTTTCGTCTCGGATCCCGGGTTTCGCTGCGCTACACCCGGGCTACGAAAGGGCTTCGATGCGGCCGGGCTGCCAGCGCAGAAAGTTCGCCAGCAGCCGTAAGCCCGCTTCCGAGCTCTTCTCCGGATGGAACTGCGTCGCGAAGGCAAAGCCGCTCGCGAGCGCGGCGCAGAAAGGCCGGATGTACTCGGTGCGGCCGAGCACGAGCGCGTCGTCCGCCGGCGCGACGTAGTAGCTGTGCACGAAGTAGAAGCGCGTGCCCGAGGGTACGCCCTGGGTCACCGGATGCGCGCGCGTCCAGTGCACCTCGTTCCAGCCCATGTGCGGGATCTTGCGCGGGCTGCCGTCCGGCGCCGGACCCGCGCCGGACGGGAAGCGGTGCACGCCGCCGGCGAAGACGTCGAGGCAGGGCGTGCCGCCGTCCTCGTCGCTGTTCGTCATCAGCGACTGGAGTCCCAAGCAGATCCCGAAGAAGGGTTTCGTGCGCACGCATTCACGCAGCACGTCGACGAGATCGCGCTCGCGTAGCTGCTTCATGCAATCGCCGATCGCGCCCTGTCCCGGGAACACGATGCGATCGGCCTCGCGCAACTGCGCCGGACGCTCGCAGACCTGCACCTCGACCTCGCGCGTCGCGACGTGCGCGACGGCCTTCGCCACCGAGCGCAGGTTGCTCGCTCCGTAGTCGACGACGGCGACGCGCTGCATCGGCTCCGAGCCGGCTCAGAGCGTGCCTTTGGTCGACGGCATCGCGTCGCCCTGGCGCGGATCGCGTTCGACGGCCATGCGCAGCGCGCGGCCGAAGGCCTTGAACACCGTCTCGATGATATGGTGCGCGTTGCGGCCGCGCAGATTGTCGATGTGCAGCGTCATCTGCGCGTGGTTGACCAGCCCCTGAAAGAATTCGAGGAAGAGATCGACGTCGAACTCGCCGATGCGCGCACGCGGAAAGTCGACGTGGTACTCGAGCCCCGGCCGGCCGGAGAGATCGACGACGACGCGCGACAGCGCCTCGTCCAGCGGCACGTAGGCGTGGCCGTAGCGCCGCAGGCCGCGCTTGTCGCCCCAGGCCGCGGTGAGCGCCTGGCCGAGCGTGATCCCGATGTCCTCCACCGTGTGATGCGCATCGATTTCGAGATCGCCCTTGGCCTCGATCGCGAGATCCACGAGACCGTGACGGCACACCTGATCGAGCATGTGATCGAGAAACGGCAACCCGCTCGCGAAGCGGCCCTGGCCGCTGCCGTCGAGGTTCACGGCGACGGTAATCTGCGTTTCCTTGGTGTTACGCTCTATGCGCGCCTGGCGGTCGTTCATGGCAATTTCGGGGCGGCGGCGCCGCGTTCGTCGGAAGGCGAACGATAACACGGACCGCCGCCGCGCCGGAGCGCGACAGGGGAAAGGCATGCTGGATCAGGCCGCGGTGCTCGACGCCGTCAGAACTTATCTGCTCGATCTGCAGGACCGGATCTGCGCCGCGCTCGCGGCGCTGGACGGCACGGCCTTTCATGAGGACCGCTGGACGCGCGCCGAAGGCGGCGGCCGCTCGCGCGTGCTCGCCGGCGGGCCGGTGTTCGAGCAGGCCGGGGTCAATTTCTCCGACGTCGAGGGCAGCCGCCTGCCGCCGGCCGCGACCGCCAAGCGTCCCGAGCTCGAGGGCCGTGCCTTCCGGGCGATGGGCGTGTCGCTGGTCGTCCACCCGCTGAACCCGTATGCGCCGACCTCGCATGCGAACGTCCGCTTTTTCATGGCCGGCAAACCCGACGCCGAGCCCGTGTGGTGGTTCGGCGGCGGCTTCGATCTGACGCCCTACTACGGCTACGACGAGGACGCCGTGCACTGGCATCGCACGGCGCGCGCCGCCTGCGCGCCGTTCGGCGCAGACGTCTACCCGCGCTACAAGCAGTGGTGCGACGACTACTTCTTCATCAAGCACCGCGGCGAGCAGCGCGGCGTCGGCGGTTTGTTTTTCGACGATCTCAACGACTGGGGCTACGAGCGCAGCTTTGCCTTCATGCGCAGCGTCGGCGATCACTACCTGTCCGCGATCCTGCCGATCCTCGCGCGCCGTCACGCGCAGCCCTGGGGCGAGCGCGAGCGCGACTTCCAGCTCTACCGCCGCGGGCGTTACGTCGAGTTCAATCTGGTCTACGACCGCGGCACGATCTTCGGCCTGCAGACCGGCGGGCGCACCGAATCGATCCTGATGTCGCTGCCGCCGAACGTGCGCTGGCGCTACAACTGGCAGCCGGCGCCCGGCACCCCGGAAGCGCGGCTCTACGAACGCTATCTCCAGCCGCGCGATTGGCTGGCCGACGCGGACTGAGCGCGTTTCACCCGGGCGGTCGACGGCGCCCTGGACCCGGCTACAATCCGCTTGCCGACGGGACGTAGCGCCCGATCATCACCGCCGCATGCAGAAGAGGAGATCCGCATGGACATGACCGAGCTCGAAAAGCGCATCACGCGCCTCGAAGACATCGAAGCGATCAAGCAGCTCAAGATCCGCTACTCGCACATCTGCGACGACATGCACAACCCGGACAACATCGCGAGCGTGTTCGCGGAGGACGGGATCTGGGAGAGTCCGGACTTCGGCAAGGCCGTCGGCCATGCGGCAATCCGCGAGCTGTTCCGCAATTTCCAGAAGATGTTCAGCTTCTCACAGCACAACATGATGAACCCGCTGATCACCGTCGACGGCAATCGCGCGACCGGCGTCTGGTACATCATGGGGCCGTGGAACTTCACCGACACCGGCAAGAAGCAGTGGTTCGCGCTGCGCTACGACGACGAGTACGTGAAGATCAACGGCGAATGGAAGTACAAGCACCTGAAAGTCGCGATGCGCATGCAGGAGGATCGCGCCGGCTGAGCTCGGTCGTCGACCCTCGCGGTAGCCCGGAAGAAGCGCAGCGGATTCCGGGCGGGTGGCACTGGACAGCCCGCTATTGCCACAGAGAACACCGAGAACACCGAGGAATGGAGAGTGGGCTGAGCCGCGGCGACGATCTCGCCGACATTGGCGACCGCGTTGCGGACACTACATGCCAATTCTTTTCTCTGTGTTCTCGGTGTTCTCTGTGGCAAAAAGCTTGTAGGTTGGGCTGACGAAGCAAGCCCAACATCGCACACGCGCGGTACTTCGCGGCGCGCATGCGTGCGAGAAACTTCGGCGCCGTGAATTGCGCGCACAACCGAAGGACTTGGCGAATCAGGCACGCCGAATCCCGGATTCGCTACGCTCATCCGGGCTACGAAGACTGGCCACCAAATCTCTTTCGCCTCTGTGTTCTCGGTGGCAAAAAGCAGCGCGCAATCCGCGAGCTGCGCTCAGCGCTGGCAGGCCGGGCAGAAATAGCTCATGCGCTGGCCGATCACCTTTTGCCGGATTTCGCCTTCGCCGCAGCGCAGGCAGCGCTGGCCGGCGCGATCGTAGACGCGCAGCTCGTTGCGGAAATAACCCGGCTTGCCGTCGTCGCGCGTGAAGTCGCGCAGGGTCGTGCCGCCGTGGCCGATCGCGGCCTCGAGCACCTCGCGCACCGCTTCGACGAGCAGGCCGTAGCGCGCGTGACTCACGCGGCGCGCCGGGCGCGTCGGGTGGATGCCGGCGCGATGCAGCGACTCGCTCGCATAGATGTTGCCGACGCCGACGACCACGTGGCCGTCCATCACGAAGTTCTTCACCGCCCCCGGACGCGACTGCGCGAGCTCGCTCAGGTAGTCCGCATTGAAGCGCGGATCCCAGGGCTCAGGCCCGAGCGCCGCGAGCAGCGGATGCGTGACGGGGTCGCCCGCCCACCACAGCACGAGACCGAAACGCCGCGGATCGCGCAGGCGCAGGCACACCGCGTCGTCGAACACGAGATCGACGTGATCGTGGAGCTGCGGCGGCGCCGCCGGTGCGAGCACGCGCAGCGAGCCCGACATGCCGAGATGCACGATCAGCGTGCCGCGCTCGAAGTCGAAGAGCAGGTACTTCGCGCGGCGCCTCACCTCGCGCAATCTCTGTCCGCGCAGCAGCGCATCGAGATCGACGGGCACCGGCTGGCGCATGCGATGGTCGCGCACGATCGCCGCGGAGACTTGCGCACCCGTCACGTGCGGCGCGACGCCGCGGCGCGTGGTTTCGACTTCGGGCAGCTCAGGCATCGATCTCCTTCCTCACGCCGTGCGCCTTCGCCACCACAGCCACAGGCCGTTCGCCGCGAAGGCGAGCGGCAGCACGAACAGGAAGCCGAAGGCGATCACCATCGTCTGCCAGCGCGCGAGCCTCAGCACGGTATCCGGCGCCGGCGTCGATGCGACGTCCACCAGTGCGTCGTTGTGCGTCAACCATTCGACGAGGCGCACGCCGAGATCGCGGTTGCCGCCGTTGCCGAGCCAGGTGTTGGACAGGAAGTCGCCGTCACCGATCACGATCACGCGCTGCATCTTGCGCGTCAACGCGTAAGCGAGCGACAGCGGACCGGCGCGATCGGTATCGTCGCGCGCGACGGATCCCGCGAGCGTACCCGTCTCGCCCCAGGCCTCGGCGCCGCTCGCGAACAGCCGCGCGGCCTGCCAGCCGGCGTCGTCCGCGGCCTCGAGCGGCACGGCATAGGGCAGCAGCACCGTCGCAGAGAAACCCGCGACGGCCGGCGTCTCGTCGTAGGCCGTGACGACCGCGACCGCCGCATTGTCGATGCCGAGGCGCGTCGTCGCGGGATCGACGATCGTCGCCGGCAGCGGCGTGATGCCCAGCGTCCGCGCCAGCGGCGCGAGGCTCGGCGGCAGGGCGGGCTCCATCAGCCACAGCAGCGCGCCGCCGCGACCGAGCCAGGCTTCGATCGCGGCGACTTCCCCGGGCAGCAGATCGAGCTGCGGGCTCGCGAGCACCAGCAGGCGCGTGTTGTCCGGCACCACGCCCTGCGCGGCGAGATTGAGCTCCTGCACCTTCAGGCCGCGCTTGCCGAGCACCTTCGCCCAGTCCGAGAGATCGAAGTTCGCTGCCCGCGCGGGACTGCGCTCGCCGTGACCCGTGACGAACACGATCCACTGTTCATCGGCCCGCGCGAGACGCGCGAGCGCGTTCGTGAACTCGCGCTCGGTGTAGGCCTGGATGAGCTCGCGGCGCTCGCCGTGCTCGCCGGGGATCGCGATGGCCATCTCGCCTTCGCGCAGATTCTCCGCGCGCATCGTCTCGACCGCGTCGGCCGGCGCGACGAAGCGCAGCCGGATGTCCTCGCGCACGCGCTGGTAGCGGGCGACGAGCTCCTGCGCGCGCTCGCGCCCGCCGTGCTGTTGCGGCAGATAGACCGTGACCTCGATCGGCCCCGCGATTGCCTTCAGCGCCTCGCGGCTCGCCGCCGTCAGCGTGTGCCGCTGCGTCGAGCTCCAGTCGGCACCGCGCCGGTGTTCGACCGCGAGCGCGAGCAGCCAGCCCGTGACGACGAGGATCGCGAGGCCCGTGCCCGCATAGCCCAGGCGCCGGCGCCACAGGCCGCGCACGTCAGAGCGCGCGCCGGTCGCCATCGAGACGCCACACGGTCAGCGCCAGCGCGCCGACGGTCACGAGCAGGAAGTACGCGAGATCGGCGCTGTCGACGTAGCCGCGCACGAAGTTCTGGAAGTGGTTCATCATCGACAGCTGCGTGAACAGCGTCGGCTCGCCGTCGAGGCGGCCGGACCAGTCGCACATCCACAGGAACATCAGGCAGGCGAAGCCGCCGAGCGCGGCGAGCGTCGGCTGACTCGTCAAGGCCGAGAAGAAGAGGCCGATCGCCGCCGCTGCCATCATCAGCAGCGCGAGCCCGAGCAGCCCCGCCGCCAGCGTGCCGAAATCCAGCGCCGTGCCCCAGGCGAGCGTGAACGGCATCAGCGCCGTGCTCGCCCACGGCACGGCGAGCAGGCACAGCACGCCGATGAACTTGCCGCCGACCAGCGTGCGCAGCGCGATCGGCGAGCTGTACCACAGCGCGAGCGTGCCGGCGCGCCGTTCCCCGGCGAGCGACTGCATCGTCAACGCCGGCACGATGAACAGCAGCAGCATCGCGACCGTCACGAGCAGCGGCTGCACGACGAGCTGCGTCACGCCGGGCGGCGCGGCGAGGCGCGCGAGCCGCGGCTGCAGCTCGTCGAAGATGTCGAGCTGCGCGAGGAACTGGTAAGCGAGCACGAACTGCAGGCCGGCGAGCACGGCCCACGCGAACGGCGCGCGGAACAGGCTCGTCACTTCGCGACGGACGACGGCGTCGATCATGCGCCGGCCTGCGCGCGATGGCCGACGGTGAGCGCGAGGAAGGTCTGCTCGAGCGCGCTGTCGGCGACGCGCAGTTCGAGCAGGCCCAGATTTTCCTTGGTCACGGCGGCTGCGACGTGCTCGGCCGCGGCCGGCGTCGCGACGCGCAGCAGCCACGCGCCGTCGTCGGCCGGCTGCACCTGCTGCACGCCGGGTATCGCTTGCAGGCGCCCGAGCTGCGTCGCGGCGCGCAGGCGCAGGCGCAGCCAGCAGGCGTCGCCGGCCAGCGGGCCTTCGTGCACGAGCCGGCCTTCGTGCAGCACCGCGACGCGCGTGCAGATCTGCTGGACTTCGGCGAGGAGATGCGTCGAGAGGATCACCGCGTGCTCGCGCGCGAGGGCGGCGACGAGCAGGCGCACGTCGCGGATCTGCACGGGATCGAGGCCGACGGTCGGTTCGTCGAGCACCAGCAGCGCCGGCTCGTGGACGATCGCCTGCGCGAGGCCGACGCGCTGCTGGTAGCCCTTGGACAGGTTGCGGATCAGCCGCTGGCCGACGTCGGCGAGCCCGCAGCGCGCCTTCGCGCGGCCGACGGCCGCCTCGACCTCGCGCACTTCGCGCAGACGCGCGCAGAGCGCGAGGTATTCGTCGACGCGGGCGTCGGGGAACAGCGGCGGCACGTCCGGCAGGTAGCCGAGCAGGCGCTTCGCGGCGAGCGGGGTGCGCGCGAGATCGTGACCGCCGATCGCGACGGTGCCCGCATGCGGCGCGAGCACGCCGGTCAGGATCTTCAGCGTCGTCGACTTGCCGGCCCCGTTCAGCCCGAGCAGGCCCAGGCAGTCGCCGCGCGCGAGCGCGAGATCGAGCCCGACCAGCGCGGCACGCGGTCCGTAGCGCCGCGTGAGCCCACGGGCGACCAGCAAGCAGTCCTCGGTCATGCGCGCGGTATTATTCGCAAGGCGTCGCAGGCTGCCAAGGCAAGCGCATTCATTCCGGCATGATCACCTATCTCGGCATCGACACCGGTGGCACTTTCACCGACTTCGTCGCGCTCGACGGGCGGGGCCTGCGCGTGCACAAGGAGCTGTCGACGCCGGAGGCGCCCGAACGCGCGATCCTCGCCGGCATCGCGGCGCTCGGCCTCCAGCCCGATCGCGCCGGCGCGCCGCTCGTCATCGTGCACGGTTCGACGGTCGCGACCAATGCCGTGCTCGAAGGCAAGGGCGCGCGCACGGCCTTCGTCACCAACCGCGGCTTCGCCGATCTGCTGACGATCGGTCGCCAGGCGCGGGCCGAGCTCTACGAGCTGCAGCCGGTCTCGACACCGCCGCCGGTGCCGGCCGAGCTGTGCCTCGAAACCGGCGGGCGGCTGGACGCGCGCGGCGACATCCTCGATCCGCTGACCGAGGCCGATCTCGAGGCGCTGCTCGCGCAGTTGCGGACGCTGGCGCCGGCCGCGGTGGCCGTGACCCTGCTCTTCTCCTTTCTCGATCCTGCCCACGAGCGCCGCATCGCCGCGCGGCTGGCGGCCGCGCTGCCGGAGGTGTTCGTCTGCTGCTCGGCCGAGGTGCTGCCCGAGATCCGCGAGTTCGAGCGCGGCATCGCGACCTGGCTGAACGCCTACGTCGGGCCGCTGATGCAGGGCTATCTGGCGCGCCTCGAGCGCGCGGTCGCGCCGGCACGCCTGTCCGTGATGCAGAGCGCCGGCCTCGCCTGCGCGCCCGGCTGGGCCGGGCGCCACGCCGTGAACCTGCTGCTGTCCGGCCCGGCCGGCGGTGTCCAGGGCGCGCGCCGGATCGCGGACGAGCTCGGCTGTAAGCGAGTCCTCACCTTCGATATGGGTGGCACGTCCACGGATGTCGCTTTCGTTGACGGCGAGCCCGTCCTGACTGCTGAAGGCCGCGTGGGGCCGTGGCCGGTCGGGGTCGCCATGGTCGATCTCCACACCATCGGCGCGGGCGGCGGCTCGCTCGCCCGCCTCGACGAGGGCGGCCTGCTGCGCGTCGGCCCCGAGTCCGCCGGCGCGCGGCCGGGGCCGGCCTGCTACGGCCTAGGCGGCCGCCTGCCGACCGTCACCGACGCGCAGCTGCTGCTCGGGCGCTTGCCCGCGAGCGCGCGGCTCGCCGGCCGGATGGGGCTCGACGCCGGCGCCGCGGCGCGCGCCTATGCGCCGCTCGCCGCGGCCCTCGGCATCCCGGTCGAGGCCGTCGCGCAGGGCGTCGTCGACCTCGCCAACGAGCACATGCATCAGGCGCTGCGCGTGATGTCGGTCGCCCGTGGGCGCGATCCGCGCGCAGCGATTCTGCTGTCCTTCGGCGGCGCCGGCGGCCTGCACGTCTGCGAGCTTGCCGAGGGTCTCGGTATGCGCGAGGCCCTGGTGCCCGCCGCGGCCGGGGTGCTGTCGGCGCTCGGCATGCTCGCGGTCGGTCCCGGTCGCCAGTGCGTCGCGAGCCTGCGCGTCCGCCTGGATCGAATCACGGCGAGCACGTTCGCCGCGCGCCATGCGGCGCTCGAGGCCGCGGGTCGAGCGGAACTGGCGGCCGAGGGCGTGGTCGACGGCGTCGGAGCGGTGTGCAGCGTCGATCTGTGCTACGAAGGGCAGGCGACGGCGCTCAATCTGCCGTGGCAGCCCGTCGATAAGCTGGAAGCGGCGTTTCACGCGGCGCATGCGGCGCGTTACGGTCACCGGCTCGCGGCGCCGGTGCAGCTCGTCGCGCTGCGCGTGCGGCTGCAGGCCGCGCCGCCGCCGCTGCTGCTGCCGCGCCGGGCGGCGCGGACGGACGCAGGCCCGAGTATGACCGTAGTGCACGGGATCGGCCCGGTGGCGCTGTGGTCGCGCGCGGCCTTGCCCGCGGCGCGCACGCTGCCCGGCCCTTTGATCGTGACGGATGCGACGGGCACCACCTGGGTCGCGCCCGGCTGGACGCTGCGCATTGACGAGGGCGCGCATCTGCGCCTCTCGCGCGTCCTCTGAACGCGGATTGCGTGCCCCGCGCCGATTCGGCGAAGATGCACGGCCACTTTCAGGAAGGTACTTTCAAGTCAATGAATGTGCTCACTTTTGACGGCTACGCCGCACTTCCATGGTGGGGCTGCGTGCTCGTCACGCTGGCCTCCACGCACCTGACGATCATCGGTGTGACGGTCTACCTGCACCGCTGCCAGGCGCATCGCGCGCTGCATCTCCATCCCTTCGTCAGCCACGCGCTGCGGCTGTGGCTGTGGCTGACGACCGGCATGTCGACGGCCGGCTGGACCGCGGTCCATCGCAAGCATCACGCCTTCGTCGAGCAGCCGGGCGATCCGCACAGCCCGCAGATCCACGGCCTGAAGAAAGTCTTGCTCGAAGGCGCCGAGCTCTACCGCGCCGAAGCGCGCAATCCGGAAACCCTCGCGAAGTACGCGCACGGCACGCCGAACGACTGGCTCGAGCGCAAGGTCTACGGCCGTCACGACGCGCTGGGCGTGTCGATCATGCTGATTGTGGCCGTGCTGCTGTTCGGGCCGCTGGGCCTGACGATGTGGGCGGTGCAGATGCTGTGGATTCCGATCTTCGCCGCCGGTGTGATCAACGGCCTCGGGCACTGGGCGGGCTACCGCAACTTCGAGACGCGCGACACCTCCACCAACATCACGCCCTGGGGGGTTCTGATCGGTGGTGAGGAGCTGCACAACAATCACCACGCCTTCGCGAGCTCGGCGAAGTTCGCGATGCGGCCCTGGGAGTTCGATCTCGGCTGGGTCTACATCCGCTTGCTCGAGCGCTGCGGCCTCGCCGAGGTGAAGAAGGTCGCCCTCGCGCCGGTCGTCGATGCGCCGCGGCCCGCGCTCGATCTCGATGCGCTGCGCACGATCGTCGCGAGTCACGTGCACGTGCTCGCCGACTATGCGAAACGCGTCGTGCACCCCGTGCATCGCGCGGAAGTCGCGCGCGCCGACGACGCGGTGCGCGAGTCGCTGCGACCCCTGAAGCGGCTGATCTACCGCACCGAGCTGCTGCTCGGCGAGGACGATCGCGCGCAGCTCTCGCGCGGCCTCGCGCTGAGCGCGACGCTGCGGACGGTCTACGACTTTCAGCGCCGGCTCGCCGCGCTGTTCAACGAACGCCAGGCGACGCAGGAACGGCTGCTGCAGGCCCTGCAGGACTGGTGTCATCAGGCCGAGCAGACCGGCATCGCGGCGCTGCAGGAATTCGCTCTGCGGCTGCGCGGCTATCGGCTGGCGCCGCTGCCGGCCTGAGCGCGCGGTCCCGCATCAACGAAAAAGCCCGCGATGCGGGCTTTTTCATGCAGGCGCGAAGGACGCGGAAGGCTTACTTGATCTTGCCCTCGGTGTACTTCACGTGCTTGCGCACGACCGGATCGTACTTCAGGCGCTCGAGCTTCTCCGGGTTGTTCCGCTTGTTCTTCGTCGTCGTGTAGAAGTGGCCGGTGCCGGCGCTGGAGACGAGCTTGATCTTGTCCTGCATGGAGGCCTCCTCAGACCTTTTCGCCGCGGGCGCGGAGATCTTTCAGCACCGCGTCGATACCGCGCTTGTCGATGATGCGCAGGCCGTGGCTGCTGACGCGCAGGGTCACGAAGCGCTGCTCGCTGTCGACCCAGATCCGGCGGCTGTGCAGGTTCGGAAGATAGCGCCGACGCGTCTTGTTGTTCGCGTGGGACACGTTGTTACCGGACATCGGGCCCTTGCCGGTGACTTGGCAGACTCTGGACATGACACTCGCGCCTATGGGGGTTGTAGTGAGCGGGCCGCGGATCCTAGCCCGAAAACGCCGCTGCGGCTAGCCTGACGGACATGCGCCGTCTATCCGGAAACATCGTGCCATCCTGAGGGGCGTTTTTAATCTAGCCACGGAGAACACGGAGAACACGGAGGAAGAAATGGATGGGTCGTATTACGGCAACGCCCGTGCCGATACAGCCTCTGACATGGCGGCAACTCCCACCAATCCCCCTCCCCTCCGTGTCCCCCGTGGCTAGATTCAACAGGCGCCCGAATCGGCACGGTCGCCGAACCGGACGGCCCGGGATCAGAGCCAGCCGCGATCTGCGAAGGACACTGCGCTTCGATCGCCGGCCACGATGTGGTCCAGCACCCGCACGTCGATCAGGGCCAGCGCTTCGCTCAGGCGCCGGGTCAGGGCCTGATCGGCGTGGCTCGGCTCGGCCACGCCCGAAGGGTGATTGTGGGCGAGGATCACCGCCGCGGCGTTCAGCTCGAGCACGCGCTTGACCACCTCGCGCGGGTGGACCGTGGTCGCGTCCAGCGTGCCGTAGAACAGAATCTCGAAGGCGATGAGCTGGTGGCGCGTGTCGAGGAAGAGACAGGCGAACACCTCGCGCTGCAGCGGCTTGAACTGCGCGAGCAGATAGTCCTTCGCGCCTGCCGGCCCCCCGATCGGCGCCGGCCGCGCCAGCCCTTCGCGCAGGTAGCGGCGAGAGAGCTCGAGCGCGGCGTGGAGCTCGGCATAGCGTGCCGCGCCGAGGCCGGGCAGCGCCGTGAAGCCCGCGAGCGGCAGCTCGATCAGGCGCCGCAGGCCGCGCGTGCTCGCCAGCAGCTCGCGCGCCAGCGCCACGGCGTCGCGACCGGCCAGGCCGTGACGGAGCAGCAGGGCGAGGAGCTCGGCGTCGGTGAGGGCCGCGGGGCCCAGGCTCAACAGTCTTTCGCGCGGGCGCTCGGGCGCCGGCCATTCCTTGATCGCCATGTCGACTTCCCTGTCTTCGAATGCATCGGTCCGGGTTCAATGGCGCGCGGTAGCCCCCGATCCTTGGGGTACAATCCGGCGCCTCCACACGGGCAGGCAGCATAATGGGAACGCTCGCGCACAGACAAATCGTCGTCGTCGTCAGCGGCGGTATCGCGGCCTACAAGACCCCGGATCTCGTACGCCGGCTGCGCGAGGCCGGCGCCGCCGTGCGCGTGGCGATGACGCGCGCGGCGACCGAATTCGTGCGGCCGCTCAGCTTCCAGGCCGTGTCCGGCGCGCCGGTGCACGTCGATTTGCTCGATCCGGCGGCCGAGGCCGCGATGGGTCACATCGAGCTCGCGCGCTGGGCCGAGCTCGTGATCGTGGCGCCCGCGACCGCCGACTTCATCGCCCGTCTCGCCCACGGGCTCGCCGACGATCTGCCGAGCACGCTGTGTCTGGCGACGGCCGCGCCGCTGCTCGTAGCGCCGGCGATGAACCGCCTGATGTGGGCACACGCCGCGACGCAGGCCAACGTCGCGATCCTGCGCGCGCGCGGCGTGCAGTCGATCGGGCCCGAAGAAGGCAGCCAGGCCTGCGGTGAAGTCGGGGCCGGCCGCATGGCCGAGCCGCTCGCCATCGTCGACGCGGCGGCGCGCTGCTGGACCCACCAGGCGCTGGCCGGGCTGCGCGTGCTGTTGACCGCGGGCCCGACGCAGGAGCCGATCGATCCGGTGCGCTTCATCACCAATCGCAGCTCCGGCAAGATGGGCTATGCGGTCGCGGTCGCGGCGCGCGACGCCGGCGCGCGCGTCACGCTGATCTCGGGTCCGACCGCGCTGCCCGCGCCCGCGGGCTGCGAGCGGGTCGCGGTCACGACCGCGCAGGAGATGCTCGAAGCCGTGCTCGCGCGCGTTGCCGACTGCGACATCTTCATCGCCACCGCGGCGGTCGCCGACTACACCGTGGCCGCGCCGGCCGCGCAGAAAATGAAGAAGGAGGGAGAAGCGCTTACGCTGACTCTCGCACCGACTACCGATATACTCCGCAGCGTCGCGGCTCGGCCCGGCGCGCCCTTCACCGTGGGCTTCGCCGCTGAAACTGAACGCCTCGCCGACCATGCACGGGGCAAGCTGGCATCCAAGTCGCTGAACATGATCGCCGCCAATCTCGTCGGCCGCGCCGGCACCGGATTCGAAAGCGACGACAACGAACTCAGCGTGTTCTGGCAGGGCGGGGAAAAACAGCTTGGCAAAGCCGCGAAACAGGCACTCGCCCGCGATCTGATAGCCGTCATCGCGGAGCGTTACCGTGCGGAAGCCGCCCATTCCGAGTGATCTGCTGAATCGCATCCCCAAGCGCGCGATCGCCGCGCTCCTCTTGCTCGGCGCGCTGGGCGCCGGCGGCTGGCAGATCTGGCACGACTGGCAGCGCAAAGCCGCCGCAGAGGCGGCCCTCGCGCAGCGCGCCCACCAGGCCCAGGCCACGCGGCTCGCACAGCGGCTCGGCGGCACGCTCGCCCCCGTGCGCGCCGCGCTCGATCGTCTCGCCGAAGACCCGAAGGTGGTCGGCGCGCTGACCGGCGCGCCCGATGCGCGGCTGGCCGTCGGCCAGGAGCTCCGCGCGCGCATCCCCGGCGCCCTGCTGCTGCGCCTGGTGCCGGCCGGCACCGTGCAGCCGGACGAGTCGCAGCATCCGCCGCTGACCTATGCTTCGATCGCGCTGCTGCGCCAGGCCGGCGCACAGGAGAAGCCGGTCGCCGCGGAGCTCCATCTCGGCGGCACGCCGGACGCGCACATCGCCGTGGTGCGGCGTGTCCCGCCTGCCGGCGATCCCGTCGGCTTCCTGCACGTCGCGCTCGATCCCAAGGTCGTGGCCGAGGCCGTCGCGGCGCTGGACGGCAAGGATCTCGACGTCGAAGTGCGCCAGGCCATGCCCGGTGCGCCGCCGCTCGTGCTCGCGAAGCAGGGGGCGGCCGCGGACGGCCGCATCGACGTCGTCCAGGCGCCGGTGCCCGGCACGATCTGGCAGCTCGTGCTGAGACAGCGCGGCACGGGCAGCGAGCCCGGTGGCGGCGTGGCCGTGGCGCCGTTGCTGCTGCCGGCCGGCGGCCTCGCGCTCGCCGCGCTCGCGATCTTCGCGCTGCTGCGGCGACGCGGCGGCGCGCGCGTCGCCCGCGGCGGCAGCGTCGAGACCTCGGACTACCAGGGCGCGGTGCGGGCGATCCTCGAAGGTCAGTATCCCGGCCTCGAAGCCCTGCTGCCCGGCGCGCCGGTGCGCGCGCTACCGGCCGCGCAGCGTGCGAGCGAGGAGCCCACGCCGGTGTCGGCGCGCACCGTCGAGATCCCGGCCTTCGACGCGGGCGATGCGGTCGCGAGCGAGCCGGCGGCAGAGCCCGCGGCCGCCGCGCCGGCGCCCGCGGCGATCGATCCCGTGATCTTCCGCAGCTACGACATACGCGGCGTCGTCGGCAGCGCGCTGACGAACGAGGCGATGGTCCAGCTCGGCCGCGCGATCGGCTCCGAGGCACAGGCCCTGGGTCAGCAGACCGTGGTCGTCGCGCGCGACGGGCGCGTGTCCAGCGTGTCGCTGCAGGCGTCGCTGGTCGAAGGCCTGCTCGCGGCGGGCTGCGACGTGCTCGAGATCGGCCTCGTGCCGACGCCGGTGCTGTACTTCGCGACGCATTATCTCGACACGCGCACGGGCGTGATGATCACCGGCAGTCACAATCCGCCCGAATACAATGGACTGAAGATCGTGCTGAACGGCAAGGCGCTGTCGGGCGATGCGATCCAGGCGATCCGGCGCCGCGTCGAGCAACAGGACTACACGAGTGGACAAGGCACGCTGCAGCAGACCGAGATCGTGCCCGACTACATTCGCCGGATCACCGAGGAAATCCCGGTCTCGCTCGGCCGCACGCTGAAGATCGTCGTCGACTGCGGCAACGGCGTGCCGGGCATCGTCGCCCCGCACATCCTGCGCGCGATCGGCCACGACGTGATCGAGCTCTACTGCGAGGTCGACGGCGAATTTCCGAACCATCACCCGGACCCGAGCGAGCCGGCGAATCTCGAGGACTTGATCATCATGGTCCGCCACGAGGACGCCGATCTGGGTCTCGCTTTCGACGGCGACGGCGACCGCCTCGGCGTCGTCGATCGCAGCGGCAACATCGTCTGGGCCGATCGCCAGTTGATGCTGTTCGCGCGCGACGTGCTGTCGCGCAATCCCGGCGCGACGATCGTCTACGACGTGAAATGCTCGCGCCGCCTCGCCGAGGTCATTCGCGAGGCCGGCGGCGTGCCGCTGATGTGGAAGACGGGTCACTCGCTGATCAAGTCGAAGATGGCGGAGACCGGTGCCCTGCTCGGTGGCGAGATGAGCGGCCACATCTGCTTCAAGGAGCGCTGGTACGGCTTCGACGATGCGCTGTATGCCGCGGCTCGTCTGCTCGAGATCCTGGTCAACGCCAAGCAGCCGCCCGAGGACGTGTTCGCCGCCCTGCCGGACGGCGTCGCGACGCCGGAGCTGAAGATCCCTCTGCCGGAAGAGCGGCACACCGAGTTCATGGAGCGGATCGGCGCGCTCGCCGACTTCCCCGACGGTGAAATCACCGAGATCGACGGCCTGCGCGTCGATCTCCCGCACTGCTGGGGCTTGGTACGGCCGTCGAACACGACGCCTAACCTCGTGCTGCGCTTCGAAGGCGACGACGCGAACGCGCTCGAGGAAATCAAGGAGCGCTTCCGTCATTTGCTGCGAGCCGTCGACGCCAGCCTCGAGCTGCCGTTCTGAGGCCGCGCGGTCGCATCCCCAGCACCCTGGCCGAATGGAGACTTTCCGGATGGCGCTCGATCGAGAGCAAGCACTTTCCGCCGCCCACGTCCTGACCGAGGCGCTGCCTTACATCCAGCGCTATCAGGGCAAGACCATGGTCATCAAATACGGCGGCAATGCGATGACCGAGGACGCGCTGAAGAACGGCTTCGCGCGCGACATCGTGCTGATGAAGCTCGTCGGCATCAATCCGATCGTCGTCCACGGCGGCGGTCCTCAGATCGGCACGCTGCTCGATCGGCTCGGCATCAAGAGCCGCTTCGTCGACGGCATGCGCGTCACCGACGCCGAAACCATGGACGTCGTCGAGATGGTGCTCGGCGGTCTCGTCAACAAGGAGATCGTCACGCTGATCAATTCGAACGGCGGCCGGGCCCTCGGCCTCACCGGCAAGGACGGCCCGCTGCTGTACGCGAAAAAGATGGTGCTGAGCCGGCGCCGCGAGGCGCTGGCCGCGCCGGAGATCATCGATCTCGGCCACGTCGGCGAAATCTCCGGCGTGGACAAGCGCGTGCTCGACTACCTCGCCAAGGGCGATTTCATTCCCGTCATCGCGCCGATCGGCGTCGGCGAGGACGGCGCGTCCTACAACATCAACGCCGATCTCGTCGCCGGCAAGATCGCCGAAGTGCTGCAGGCCGAGAAGCTGATCGTGCTGACGAACATCCGCGGCCTGCTGAACAAGCAGGGGAAGCTCCTCACCGGGCTCGATGCCGACGAGGTCGATGCGCTGATCGCGGACGGCACGATCAGCGGCGGCATGCTGCCGAAGATGGATTCCGTGCTCGATGCGGTGAAGGCCGGCGTCAAGCGCGCCCACATCATCGACGGCCGCATCGAGCACGCCGTGCTGCTCGAGCTCTTCACCGACAGCGGCATCGGCACGCTGATCGAGCGCCGCTGACGCGAGCCGTGAAGACCGCGCGCCAGCAGCAGATCCTCGAAGTGCTCGCGACCGAGCTCGAGACGCGGCCCGGCGCGCGCATCTCGACGGCGAGCCTCGCCGCTGCGCTCGGCGTGTCCGAGGCGGCGCTGTACCGGCACTTCGCGAGCAAGGCGAAGATGTTCGACGCGCTGATCGACTTCGCCGAAGAAACGGTCTTCGGCCTCGCCAATCGCATCCTGGAAGAAACCGCCGATGCCGCCGCGCGCTGCGGCCGGATCGGCGGCGTGGTGCTGCGCTTTGCCGAGAAGAACCCCGGCATCACGCGCGTGCTGATGGGCGACATCCTCGTCGGCGAGCACGAGCGGCTGCGCGCCCGCGTCGCCCAGTTCTTCGATCGCCTCGAAACCCAGTTCAGACAGATCCTGCGCGATTCCCTGCTGGTCGCAGGGGCCCAGCCCGACCGCGCGCTGGTCAACGCCGCGGCGAGCCTGATCCTCGCCAGCGTCACGGGCCGCCTCGCCCAGTTCGTGCGCAGCGCCTACCGTCACTCCCCCTCCGCACAGTGGGACGAACAGTGGCAAATGCTCGCGCAAGGCATCTTCGTCGTGCGGGGCGTTTCATAGCCCGGACGAAGCGCCTCGGCCGTCTCTTTAGCTGTTGACGGCCGTTTTTGCCACCGAGAACACCGAGAACATAGAGGAAGAAAAAGGGATTTGTTCACAGAGGCCGTAGGTTGGGCTGACGAAGGAAGCCCAACGTTCGGCGCCCGATGTTGGGCTTCCTTCGTCAGCCCAACCTACGTTTTCGATTTTTCTTCCCCGTGGTTGCGTATAGCGCAAATTCAGCAGCTTTCCAGTCCGGCACGGAGTCGAGATAGGCACGGCCCATTCTCGTCTTCCTCTGTGTTCTCGGTGTTCTCGGTGGCAAAAACGGCCCGTCGGCAACGACGAGCTTTCACCGCGCGTCAGTTGGAAGTGGCCGTGCGCTCGGCGCGCAGTTCGCGGAAGCGGGCGATGTCGGCGTCGAACTTGGCGCGGATTGCGTCCTGCTCGCGGCGCTTGTCGGCGATGAACGCGTGCTGTTCTTCGATTTGTTCGCGCACCGACTCGATGTTCTCGGCGAGGTTCTCCGGCACTTTGCGGCCGCGCTTCTCGATGTCGGCGGCCTGACCGATCATTTGATCGAGCTGTTTGTTCAGCTTCACGACGTGGCTCTCGGTGATCTTGACCTGCGCCTCGACGTTGGTGAGCTGGCCGTCGCGGGCGAGGACCAGATCGTCCTCCGAGCTGAAGGTGTCGAGCAGCACGCGATCGGCCTTCGCGCGCTCGACCGCCGCGGCCTGAGCTTCGGCCTTGGCCTTGGCTTCCGCCGCGCGGCGTTCGCGTTCGGCGATGATTTCTTCCTGGGTGCGGCTGCGGTCCTGTTTCTTGACGACGAGGCCGCTCTTGCTCTTCTCGACGTGCTCGCCCTGCGCGTATTCCGGCGGCACCGTGTTGCCGCACTCGCGCACGCCGTCCTTGTTCGTCCAGCATTTGATGCCCGCTTCGGCGGCCAGCGGCAGCGCGAGCGCGCAGGCGAGCGCCGCGATGCGCCACCGCCGGCGGCGAGAAATTCCGTAGTCGAAGCTCATCACTCGTTCACCCCGGGGGTCCGACGCCGGCCGCGCGCGGCGCTGCGCGTGCTCAGGCCGCCCCGCGGGGGGCGGCGCCGTAGCGACCCAGATAGTCGTCGATTGCCGCCAAATCTTGAGCCGCATCGCCGCGCTCGGCCAGATAGCGCCGGACGTCGGCCAGCGTCACGATGCTCAACACCGGCACGCCGTGCCGATCTTCGACTTCCTGCGCCGCCGACAGTGCCCCCTGTCCGCGCTCCTGGCGATCCAGCGAGATCAGCACGCCGACCGGCGTGGCATCGGCGGCGCGGATGAGGGCGACGGATTCATTGACCGAGGTGCCGGCCGAGATCACGTCGTCGATGATGAGCACACGCCCGGCCAGCGGCGCGCCGAGGGTCATACCGCCCTCGCCGTGATCCTTGGCTTCCTTGCGGTTGAAGCAGAACGGGACGTCGCGGCCGTGATCGCGGGCGAGCGCGATGGCAACGGCGGCACCGAGCGGAATGCCCTTGTAGGCCGGCCCGAACAGCATGTCGAAGCCGAGGCCGGAGGCGAGTAGCGCCGCCGCATAGTACTCGCCGAGGCGCGCGAGCGCGGCGCCGGAATCGAACACGCCGGTGTTGAAGAAATAGGGACTCCGGCGGCCGGACTTCAGGGTGAAGCTGCCGAAGCGCAGGGCCTGGCGCGCGAGCGCGAAGTCGATGAAAGACCGCTGGTATGCCTGCATGGAAGCCCGCCTCGTGAACGACGGCGTATCATAGCGGCGGCCTCGAGCGGCTTCGACCGCCGGCGGCCGTTCCATCACCGATCTTCGATCCGCATGCGCATCATCACCCTGAATTGCAACGGCATCCGTTCCGCCCATCGCAAGGGCTTCTACGACTGGCTCGCCGCGCAGGACGCCGATCTCGTCTGCCTGCAGGAAACGAAGGCGCAGCTCGCCCAGCTCGAGCCGGCGCTGCGCGAGCCGCCGGGCTGGCACACCTATTTCGAGGACGCCGAGAAGCCCGGCTACAGCGGCGTCGCCGTGTTCAGCCGCCATGTGCCGGACCGCGTCGTGCGCGGTCTCGGCTGGCCGGACTTCGATCGCGAAGGCCGCTATCTGCAGCTCGACTTCGGCCGCCTGTCGGTGGCCTCGCTGTACTTGCCGTCGGGCTCCTCCAGCGAGCTGCGGCAGGCGGCGAAGTTCGACTTCCTCGCCCGCTACATGCCCGTGCTGCGCGCGCATCGCGAGCTCGATCGCGAGTTCGTGCTGTGCGGCGACTGGAACATCGCGCACAAGGAAATCGACCTGAAGAACTGGCGCTCGAACCAGAAGAACTCCGGTTTCCTGCCCGAGGAGCGCGCCTGGCTCGATCGCCTGTTCGGCGAGGCCGGCTGGGTCGATGCCTTCCGCGTCGTCAACCAGGAGCCGGATCAGTACACCTGGTGGTCGAATCGCGGCCAGGCCCGCGCGAAGAACGTCGGGTGGCGCATCGACTACCACGTGGTGACGCCGGGGCTGCGCGAGCGCATCGCGCGCGTGGCGATCTACACCGCGCAGCCCTTTTCGGATCACGCGCCGCTGACCGTGGATTACGACTTCGCGCTGGAGGATTTCCGTCTGCCGGCGCCGGCGAGCGCTCAGCCGCGGCGGCGGAAGCGGTAGATCGCGATTTCGCTGAAGAGGTTCGGCAGCAGTCGCATCGCGAGCGCCGAACGGTGCGCGGTGTCGACGGCCGCGTGCTGCAGGATTTCGATGCGCTCCAGCGCGCACAGCGCCTCGAAGTCGCGCACCGTGCACATGTGGATGTTGCGCGTGTCGTACCAGGTGCTCGGCAGGTGGCGCGTGACGGGCATGCGTCCGGCGAGTACCTGCAGCCGGCAGCGCCAGTGGCCGAAGTTCGGAAAGGTCACGATGCCCTCGCGGCCGACGCGCAGCATCTCGCCCAGCAGCCGGTTCGGATAGTGCACGGCCTGCAGGGTCTGCGTCATCACGACGTAGTCGAAGGAGTCGTCGTCGAAATCGGACAGACCGCGATCGAGATCCGAGTGGATCACGTTCACGCCGGAAGCGATGCACTGCATGATGTTCTCGAGATCGATTTCGATGCCGTAGCTCGCGCAGTTGCGCTCCAGCTTCAGATGTGCGAGCAGCGAGCCGTCGCCGCAGCCGAGGTCGAGCACGCGGCTGCCCGGTCGTATCCAGTCGGCGATCAGGACCTGCTCCTCGCGCAGCTTCACGGCGTGAGCTCCGAGAGCGGAATGCCCTGGAAGTAGGTGCGCAGCACGCGGTGGTACATCGGCACTTCGAGCAGGAAGGAATCGTGGCCCTGCTCGGACTCGATCTCGACGTAGCTGACGTCGCGATCGGCGTCGAGCAGCGCGCGCACGATCTCGCGCGAGCGGCCCGGCGAGAAGCGCCAGTCGCTGCTGAAGGACACGACCAGGTACTTCGCGCGGGTCCTGGCGAAGGCCTGCGCGAGCTGGCCGTCGTAGTCGCGCGCCGGATCGAAGTAGTCGAGCGAGCGCGTCATCAGCAGATAGGTATTGGCATCGAAGCGCTTCACGAAAGAGCTGCCCTGGTGGCGCAGATAGCTCTCGATCTGGAATTCGACGTCGTAGCCGAAGCCGAGCTTGCCGCCGCGCAGCTCGCGGCCGAAGCGCGCCATCAGCACGTCGTCGGACAGATAGGTGATGTGGCCCAGCATGCGCGCGAGCATCAGCCCGTGCTCGGGCACGACGCCGTGCTCGTAGTAGCGCCCGCCGTGGAAGTTCGCGTCCGAGCGGATCGCGTGGCGCGCGACCTCGTTGAAGGCGATGTTCTGCGTCGTCAGCTTGGGCGCCGCGGCGATCACGATGGCGTGCCGCACGCGATCCGGGAAGTCGATCGTCCACTGCAGCGCCTGCATGCCGCCGAGGCTGCCGCCGAGCACGGCGGCCCAGCTCTCGATGCCGAGCGCGTCGGCGAGCCGCGCCTGGCTCGCGACCCAGTCGCGCACGGTGACGATTGGAAAGTCCGGCCCATAGGGCTTGCCGGTCGCGGGATTGACGCTGAGCGGGCCGGTCGAGCCGGCGCAGCCGCCGAGGTTGTTCGGACAGACGACGAAGTAGCGATCGGTGTCGAGCGGCTTGCCGGGCCCGATGCAGTTGTCCCACCAGCCGGGACGCCGATCCTCCGGCGCGTGGTAGCCCGCCGCGTGGTGATCGCCGGAGAGCGCGTGGCACACCAGCACCGCATTGTCGTGCGCGGCGTTGAGCTCGCCGTAGGTCTCGTAGACGAGCTCATAGGCCTCGAGCTCGACGCCGCACTCGAGCGCGATCGGCCGCTCCACGCGCAGCCGCTGCGGCGTGACGAGGCCGACACTGTTCGCGGGAAGGCCGGCTGGCATCGCGGGCGGGATCCTTCAGTCTCCGGGGCGGCGGCGGGGACGCGAGTCTAATGACGGCTCACGGCCCGGACAAGGCTGGCCGCCGAGCGCGGTGAACCAGGCGGGCAAGGTCCGGGGCGCGCTCAGCTCGACCGTCTTCGCGCCGGCGTGCGCGCCGCGCGTAATTTTCACCGCCGGTCGCGGCAGCCCGAAGGCGAGCGCGAGCAGGCCGATCAGCTCCTCGTTCGCCTTGCCGTCGACCGGCGGCGCGGCCAGCCGCACGCGTAGCCGCGGCCCGTGCAGGCCGTCGACGCCCGGCGCGCGGGCACGCGGCTGGATGTGCAGGTTCAGCACCAGCGTCTCGCCCCGCCACGCATGCCAGCCCTCGTGCTTCAGAGCAGCGCCATCGCGACGTCGCGCAGCGGGGCGACCACCAGCATCTGCGCGAGCTGCAGGGCGATCAGCGCGATCATCGGCGTCAAATCGAGCCCGCCCAGCGGCGGCACCACCGCGCGCAAGGGCTTCAGCAGCGGATCGGTGATCGAGTCGATCAGCGACAGCACGGGATTGTACGAACCGGGCGCGACCCAGCTCGCGATCACCTGCACGAAGATCGCGAACATGAAGATATAGATGGCCTTGGAGACGATTTCGGCGAGCGCGAACACCGCGATCGCGCCGACGCCGGCGCTCGCCCCGACCAGCGTGAGCTTGAGCCACACGGCGAACATCTGCAGGACGACGACCAATACCACGCTCGCGCTGTCGATGCGGCCAATCGCCGGGATGAAGCGGCGCAAGGGCCGCAGCACGGGATTGGTCAGCTTGACGATGGCCTGCGACAGCGGATTGTAGAAATCCGCCCGCGCCCACTGCAGGAACAGGCGCAGCATCACGGCGCCGATGAACAGACCGAAGATAACGTCGAGCAGGAAGGTTCCCGCGTTCGACACGTAGCCACCGTTCATGATTTGCCAAACTCCTCCGAGAGTGTGCGCGAGCGATCGCGGGCCGCGCTCAGCGCACGGGCGAAGAGCGCGTCGATGCCGGCTTCGTCGAGCACGGCGAGCGCGCGCTCCGTGGTGCCGCCTTTCGAGGTGACCTGCCGGCGCAGCGTCGCCGGATCCTGCGGCGAGACCAGCGCGAGCTCGGCGGCGCCGGCCGTCGTCTCGAGCGCGAGCCGCTGCGCGAGCTCGGGCGCGAGGCCGAGCGCGGCGCCGGCCGCCGCGAGGCTTTCGAGCAGGCGGAACACATAGGCCGGGCCGCTGCCGGACAGCGCGGTCACGGCGTCCATCAGACTTTCGTCCGCCAGCCAGTGCACGGCGCCGACCGCGCGCAGGATCGACTCGGCCGTCGCGCGCCGCGCCGCATCGGTCGCCGCGGTCGCGTACAGGACGGAAGTGCCGCGCCCGATCAGGGCCGGCGTGTTCGGCATCGCGCGCACGATCGGCGCCGTCGCGCCGAGCCAGGCCGCGAGCGCCGCGGTCGGGATCCCGGCCGCGATCGACAGCACCAGCGGCTGCGTCGCCGCCGTGATCTCGGCGAGCGCGAGAGCGACCTCGCGCATCTGCTGCGGTTTCACGGCGAGCACCAGCACCTCGGCGCCGGCCGCGACGCGGCGGTTGTCGGCGTCGGTGAAGATGCCGAGCTCCTGCGCCACGCGCGCGCGCGCGGCGGCGTCGGCATCGGCGGCGCGCAGCCGGGCCGCCGGGTGGCCGCCGGCGCGCAGGCCGCCGAGGATCGCGCGGCCCATGTTGCCGGCGCCGATGAAGGCGATGGTCGAGGTCATGCGGTGTGCGGCTTCGTTCGAGGTAGTCGCCGAGTGTAGCATTCCTGATCCGCCGGCCAGGGACGCTCGCTCAGGCCGCCGCGCTCACGCGCGTGCGCCGAACAGCGCGGTGCCGACGCGCACGATCGTCGCGCCCTCGGCGATGGCCGCCTCGAGATCGCCGGAGGTGCCCATCGACAGCGTATCGAGGCTCGGGTCCTCGAGCGCGAGCAGGATCGCGCGCAGCGCCGCGAACGCGGCGCGCTGGCGCTCGGGATCCGTTTCCGGGGCGGGCAGGCACATCAGGCCGCGCAGCCTGAGCCGCGGCAGCCGCCGGACTTCGGCCGCGAGCGCCGCGACCTCGGCGCGCTCGACCCCGCCCTTCGTCGCCTCGCCGCTGACGTTGACCTCGATGAGTACCTGCAGCGGCGGCTTGTCGGGCGGGCGCTGCGCGGAGAGCCGGCGGGCGAGATCGGCGCGATCGAGGGTATGCAGCCAGTCGAAGCGAGCGGCGACTTCGCGGGTCTTGTTGCGCTGGAGCCGGCCGATGAAGTGCCAGCTCAAGTCGAGGTCGGCCAGTGCCGCCATTTTCGGCAAGGCCTCCTGCACGTAGTTCTCGCCGTAGACGCGCTGACCGCGTGCGGCCGTCGCGCGGATCGTATCCGCCGACTGCTGCTTGCTCGCGGCCAGCAGCGTGACCGCGCCGGGCGCACGGCCGGCCGCGAGCTCGGCGGCCCGCAGCCGCGCCAGCACGGCCTCGAGATCCGTGCCGCTCACGGCTGGTCCGCTCCGGCGCCTTGGCTATACTTCTGGGGCCCACCCTGAAGAGTCATGGCAACTCAGCTACTTACTTGATAACGTTGGCAAAGCGGATTAGCTCGCGTCTCGCCCTCGGCATTGTAACGAAGGTCGCCCGGTCCGGACGGCATCCGGCGCCATCACAAAAAGGGGTCTTGAATGGATATCGGTGAGCTTCTGGCATTCAGCGTCAAGAACGGCGCGTCGGACCTGCATCTGTCCGCGGGACTGCCACCGATGATCCGCGTCGACGGCGACGTCCGCCGCATCAACGTCCCGGCGATGCAGCACAAGGACGTGCACGATCTGGTCTACGACATCATGAACGACAAGCAGCGCAAGGATTACGAGGAGTTCCTCGAGTGCGACTTCTCCTTCGAGATCCCCGGCCTCGCGCGCTTCCGCGTCAACGCCTTCAACCAGAACCGCGGCGCCGGCGCGGTATTCCGCACGATTCCCTCGACGATCCTCTCGCTCGAGGATCTGAAGGCGCCGGCGATCTTCAAGGACATCTCGGACTATCCGCGCGGCGTGGTGCTCGTCACCGGCCCGACCGGCTCGGGCAAATCGACGACGCTGGCGGCGATGATCAACCACAAGAACGAGACCGAATACGGGCACATCCTCACCATCGAGGATCCGATCGAATTCGTGCACCAGAGCAAGAAGTGCCTGATCAACCAGCGTGAAGTCCATCGTGACACGCTGGGCTTCAACGAAGCGCTGCGCTCGGCGCTGCGCGAAGACCCCGACACCATCCTCGTCGGCGAAATGCGCGACCTCGAGACCATCCGCCTCGCGCTGACCGCCGCGGAGACCGGTCACCTCGTGTTCGGCACGCTGCATACGAGCTCGGCGGCCAAGACCATCGATCGCATCGTCGACGTCTTCCCGGCCGAAGAGAAGGACATGGTGCGCGCGATGCTGTCGGAGTCGCTGCGCGCGGTGATCTCGCAGACGCTGCTGAAGAAAAACGGCGGCGGTCGCGTCGCGGCGCACGAAATCATGATCGGCACGCCGGCCATCCGCAATCTCATTCGTGAGAACAAGATCGCACAAATGTACTCGGCCATTCAGACCGGCCAGCAGTTCGGCATGCAGACGCTGGATCAGTGTCTGCAGCAACTGGTACAAAAGGGCCTGGTGTCGCGCGTCGAAGCGAAGATCAAGGCCCAGAACAAAGACCTGTTCTGAGGCGGCGGCGCGCATCTGGCCATTGGCACATCGGCACCGCCGCGCCCACGGCGGCTGCAAGCGGGAGAGCACCTATGGAACGCGAACAAGCCATCAAGTACATGCGTGACCTGCTCAAGCTGATGGTGGACAAGAAGGGGTCCGACCTCTTCATCACCGTCGATTTCCCGCCCGCGATCAAGATCGACGGCAAGGTCACGCCGGTGTCCAAGACCAAGCTGACCGCCGAGAACACCAAGGCCCTGACTTACGCGATCATGAACGATCGCCAGTTGAAGGAGTACGAGGCGACGAAGGAGTGCAACTTCGCGATCTCGCCGGCCGGCATCGGCCGCTTCCGCGTCAACTCCTACATCCAGCAGGGCTATACCGGCATGGTCCTGCGCACCATCGAGACCACCGTGCCGACGATCGATCAGCTCGGCCTGCCGGCCGTGATGAAGGAAATCGCGCTGACGAAGCGGGGGCTCGTCATCATGGTCGGCGGCACGGGCTCCGGCAAGTCGACCTCGCTCGCGGCGATGATCAACCACCGCAACGAGAACAGCTACGGCCACATCATCACGATCGAGGATCCGATCGAATACGTGCACCCGCATAAAAACTGCATCGTGATGCAGCGGGAAGTCGGCGTGGACACGGACGACTGGGGCATCGCGCTGAAGAACTCGCTGCGCCAGGCGCCGGACGTCATCCTGCTCGGCGAAATCCGCGATCGCGAAACCATGGAGTTCGGCATCGCCTTCGCCGAGACCGGCCATCTCGCGATGGCAACCCTGCACGCGAACAGCGCGAACCAGGCGCTCGATCGCATCATCAACTTCTTCCCGCAGGAGCGCCACCAGCAGCTCTTCATGGATCTCTCGCTCAACATGAAGGCCATCATCTCGCAGCGCCTGCTGAAGAAAGTGGACGGCAAGGGCCGCGTCGCCGCGATCGAGGTGATGCTGAACTCGCCGCTGATCGCGGATCTCATCCTCAAGGGCGAGGTGCACATGATCAAGGAGATCATGGCGAAGTCGAACGAGCTCGGCATGAAGACCTTCGACCAGGCGCTGTTCGATCTCTACGAGGCCGATCTGATCGGCTACGAGGACGCGCTGCGCAACGCCGACTCGATGAACGAGCTGCGCCTGCGCATCAAGCTGCAGGGCAAGGCGGCGAAGACCTCCGACAAGCTCGGCGGGCTGGACCACCTGTCGCTGGAGGAGAGCGCCGAAGAGAAAGGCATGCTCATTCGCTGATCGCGCTCGGCGCACGCCGTCACGGAGTTCCGCATGGACATCACGCCCTACCTGAAACTGCTGCGCGACAAGGAGGGCTCCGATCTCTTCTTCACCGTCGGCGCGCCGGTGAAGATCAAGATAGAAGGCCAGGTGAGCTCGGTCGGCAAGACCGTGCTGACCGGCGATCTGACCAAGGCCGCCGCCTACGGCGTCATGACGCCGCAGCAGGCGGACCGCTTCGAATCGACGATGGAGTGCGACTTCGCGATCTCGCTCGAGGACAAGACCGCGCGCTTCCGCGTCAACGTCTTCCGCCAGCGCGGCGAAGTGGCGATGGTGCTGCGGCGCATCCCGGCCAAGATCCCGACCATCGACGAGCTCGGCCTGCCGGAAGTGCTGAAGTCTCTCGTGATGCACAAGCGCGGGCTGATCCTGATGGTCGGCGCGACGGGCTCCGGCAAATCGACGACGCTCGCGGCGATGGTCAACGAGCGCAACCAGAAGATGAGCGGCCACATCCTCACGATCGAGGATCCGATCGAGTTCTCGCATCCGAATCTCAAGTCCATCATCAACCAGCGCGAGATCGGCGTCGACACGATCAACTACCGCAACGCGCTGCGCTCCTCGCTGCGCGAGGCGCCGGACGTGATCCTGATCGGCGAGATCCGCGATCGCGAGACCATGGAGGCGGCGCTCGAGCTGTGCAATACCGGCCATTTGTGCCTGTCGACGATGCACGCGAACAATGCCAACCAGGCCATGGAGCGCGTGATCAACCTCTTCCCGCAGGATCTGCACAAGCAGCTATTCCTGGATCTGTCGCTGAACATCCGCTCCGTGATCTCGCAGCGCCTCGTGCAGGGCATCGACGGCTATCGCGTCGCCGCGATCGAGATCATGATCAATACGCCGCACATCGCCGATCTGATCCTCAAGGGTCAAATCGGCGGCGTGAAGGAAGCGATGGAAGGCAGCGGCGCGAAGGGCATGCAGACCTTCGACATGGCGCTCTACAATCTCTACAAGGAGGAGCGCATCGATCTCGAGGAAGCGCTGAACAACGCGGACTCGCGCACCAACCTCGAGGCGCGGATCAACTTCGGCTGAGCCCGGCGTCGCGGCGGCGGCGCCCGCGCCAGTACGCGGCGCTCATCGTCAGCGTGGCGCCGAGCGCAGCGAGCGCCGTGTCCTTCTGCGCGTCCCATTCATCGCCCTGCGTGCCGAGCCAGGCCGAGCCGAGCTCCGGGCTGACGATCATCGCGACCAGCCCTTCCGTCGCCTCGTAGCAGCCGCTCATGCCGAGCACCGTGACGACGACCATCGCGTACGACCAGCGCTCGCGCACGCCGACCACGCGCGTCAGCAGCTCGCGGAACGGCACGGCGAGCAGGAAGCCGAAGCAGAAGTGCACGATGCGATCGTAGTGGTTGCGCGAGAGCTCGAGCGCGTCCTGCAGCCAGAAGCCGAGCGGCGTCTGCGAATAGGTGTAGTGGGCGCCGATCAGATGCAGGCTCAGGAACGCCGTGAACAGCGCATAGGACTTCAGCGAGAAGCGAAAGCGGCGATGAGTCAGGCCGAGCAGCGCGACGGCGGCGAACACGAGCAGGTTTTCGAGCAGCCAGTCGCTGCGGTCGTAGGGGGCATGGGCCGTAATGCCCCAGAGGGCCGCGATCCACGCGATCAGCAGGCGCAGCTTGCGCCGCTCGGCAGCAGGACGGGGCCTCGTCTCCATCGCGCGACTTTGCCCAAAGAGCGGGGCCGGCGCCAGGCGCGCCGCGGCTAGCGAGCCGACGGCCGCGCCGCCCGGCGCGGCGGGCGTTGCGGCGAGCGGCCTTTCCGCTGCAGACTTTCCGCCGGGAAGCGTTGCAAACGGACGTCGACATGCCGAAGTCCAAGCATCGAAGAAAGAACAAACCCACCGCGCGCCGCCAGCCCGCGTCGTCGAAAGTGACGATCGTGGTCAATTTCTACGGACCGAACGACACGCTGGCGACGAAAATGGTCGCCGCCGCTTACCGCGGGAGCTCCGGCGAGCGCATCGAGCTCAAGCGATGGATCTGGGAGGCCGGCGGCGACATCCGGAACGTCGACTCCATCAATGACGAGCTCGTCGCCTTCTGCGCGCAGTGGAAGGTCGAGCGCATGGTGTCGCCGGAGCGCATCATCGGCTGCCCGCATGAAGAAGGCATCGATTATCCGATCGGCGAGGCCTGCCCGCGCTGCCCCTGGTGGCACGGCAGGGATCGCTTCACCGGGGAACTGCTGAAAATAGATGACGAAGGGGAGGAGCGAGGATGAACGACGCGCAAAAGCTCTCATACCTGAGCATGGCACTCCGGATCTTCGGCGTGTTCCTGATGCTCGGAGTCTATCCGCTGATGAACTGGCTGTGGCCAGCAGGCTGGGCCTGGGAGCCGCGGCAAACCGAATACGAGCAGATGATCGCCGGCGTCTACGCGACGCTGGGCCTGTTCCTGTTTCTGGCGGCCCGCAATCCGCTCGAGCACCGCAGCCTGATCCAGTTCACGATCTGGTCGAGCATCGTGCACGGCGGCATCATGGCGCTGCAGGCGACGCACGACCACGCCGAGCGCGCCAATCTGATCGGCGACGTGCCCGCGCTGTTCGCGCTGGCCGCGATCCTGTGGTGGCTGCTGCCGCGGCGCGCGGCGGCGCAGTGAGGCGCGCGGCTGCCCGCGCCGCGCCGGCTCAGCCGCCCGCGCGGGCGGCGCTGAACTCGTCATAGGCCTGCACGGCGTCGGCGGCATACATCAGCGACGGCCCGCCGCCCATGTAGACCGCGACGGCCAGCGCCTCCATCACGGCCGCACGCGACACGCCGAGCCGCACCAGCGCCTTGGTGTGAAAGCCGATGCAGCCGTCGCAGTGGCCGGCGACGCCGATCGCGAGCGCGATGAGCTCCTTGGTCTGTTCGTTCAGCTCGCCGGCCTGCATCGCCGCCTTCGCCATCGCGCTGAAGCCCGCCATCGCGTCCGGCTGCGCCTTGCGCAGCTCCAGGATCCCGCGGTTGATGGTCGCGGTGAGATCGGTGAAGGATGTGCTCATCGGGGAACTCCATGTCGAGGACAGTCGAGCATGCGCGTGCAGGGGCTGCCTCGGCTTGATGCCGGTCAAGCGGCCGCGGCCGGCGATTGCGCCTATACTCCTGCGCGTCGCGCCTCCGCCGTCGCGGGCCGGGGATGCGCGCGAGCTGGTCCACGGCCCCGCAGGCGTACCACAAATGAGCAATCCCGACGTCATCGTCATCGGCAGCGGCTTCGGCGGCTCGGTCGCGGCCGCGCGCCTCGCCGAGGCAGGTTTCAAGGTGATCGTCCTCGAACGCGGACCCTGGCGCGACACCGTGCCCGTACGCTCGATGGGCATCGCGCGCCGTTCGCCGCTGCCGCGCGGCCGCCTGCTGTTCACGCGCCTGCTGCGCGCGATCGGCGGTAACCGCCTGCCCGGCAATCGCCTGCGCCTCAACAAGCACGGGCTCTTCGAGCTCTTCTTCGGCCGCGGCTGCACCGTCGCCTGCTCCTCCGGCGTCGGCGGCGGCAGCCACGTGTATTCCGCGATCAACATCCGTCCGCTCGCGCCGCGCTACTGGGAAGACCACGCGCAGGGCCTGTCCGACGCGGTCATGCAGGCCCACTACGACGCCGTGCTCGAACGCATGGGCTCGGTTACGCCGATGGCCGATCATTGCATCCCGAACACCTCGCCCGTGCGCTTCAAGAAGCACGCGCAGGACATCGGCCCCGCGCTGCCGGTGTCCGATCCGCGCATCGGCTATCTGCTGCCGGACGATCCGGATCGACCGCAGCGCGTGGTCGACGCGCACGGCATCGAACGCCACGAGGTGGACTACCACGCGAACGAGGACGGCTTCCTCGGCTCGCCGAAAGGCAGCAAGACGACGCTCGACGCGGTCTATCTCGCGCCGGCGATGAAGCAGGGGCTCGAAGTGCGCGACATGGCCGAAGTGACGACGATCGCGCGCCAGGCCGCGGGCCCGCGCTATCGCGTCGACTATCTCGATCATCACGACGGCCGCCCGGCTACGCTCGCGGCCGAGCACGTCATCGTCGCCGCCGGCACGCTGAACACGCTCGCAATCCTGCTGCGCAGTCGCGCCCAGGGTCTCTTGCAGGGCATGCCGATGCTCGGCCGCCGTTTCGGCACCAACGGCGACTACTTCGGCTACTGGGATTACGACGAGCCGGACATCACGCAGAGCGTCGGCTTGCCGACCACGGGCGGCGTGCGCCTGCTCGACGATCCGGACTGTCCCGTGATCGGCGGCGGCGGCCTGCCGGCCGTCGACAGCTATCCGCTGCCCAAATTCATCCGCGAGCGCATGAAGCGCGCCTACATGATCGCCGGCCTCGGCGAAGACACGCTGAACGGCACGGTCGCCTGGGTCGGCGATCGCCTGCGCATCGATTACGACCCGGACAAGAGCCCGATTTTCGCGAAGCTGAAGGCGAGCTTCGCCGAGATCGCCCGCCGCACCGGGCATCGCATCTACGCGCCGAAGACGCCGATCACCGTGCACCCGACCGGCGGCGCCTGCGTCGCCGACAGCATCGAACGCGGCGTCGTCAACGTCGACGGCGAAGTCTTCGACAATCCGGGCCTGTACGTCGCGGACGCCGCGGCCCTGCCGCGCAGCCCGGGCGGCCCGCCGTCGATGACGATCGCAGCCTGGTCCGATCGACTGGCCACCCGCTTCATCGCGCGCCACGGGCCGGCGGCTCCCGCGCCTCACCGCGCCTCGTAGCCCGGGTGCAGCGTAGCGGAATCCGGGAGCTTTCCCGGCTTACACGCCGTTTAATCTAGCCACGGAGGGCACGGAGGACACGGAGGACACGGAGAAGAGATATTGATGGAAGCCTCCGTAACGCCGGCTTGAACGTTCACGAGCGAGTTACGGAGGCGCAGCTTCAATCCATTTCTTTCTCCGTGTCCTCCGTGCTCTCCGTGGCTAGATTATCGAGCTCATCAGGGACCGTAGGTTGGGCTGACGAAGGAAGTCCAACGGTGATGAAGTGCGCGCACCACCCCAATCATGAAAGGGACATAGCCTTCCAACGTGGACGGCGGTGTCGTAGCCCGGGTGGAGCGCGCAGCGCGTAACCCGGGATCGGCGCCCGCCGTCCGCTCCTGCGTTCGAGAAGTGCGCGCCGCGCAGGGCCGAAAGCCTTTGCGTATCGGGCATGCCGGATCCCGGGTTCCGCTACGCTGCACCCGGGCTACGAGAATTGAGGGGTTTCAGGGTGAAGGGCAGCGCGCAGTGCCACTCCCTGTTGGGCTTCCTTCGTCAGCCCAACCTACGGCCCTTTCACGCCGCGACTTCGAGCCAGAACGTCACGGGCCCGTCGTTGACGAGGGCGACCTGCATGTCGGCGCCGAACACGCCGCTGGCGACGAGGGGATGCCGCGTGCGGGCGCGCGCGACGAGATGCTCGAACAAGGCGCGGCCGAGGGCGGGCGGTGCTGCCGACGAGAAGCTCGGGCGCAGGCCCTTGGCGGTGTCGGCGGCGAGCGTAAACTGCGGCACGAGCAGCAGGCCGCCGCCGATCTCGCGCAAACTCAGGTTCATGCGGCCGGCGTCATCCGCGAACACGCGGTAGTCGAGGAGGCGCTCTAGGAGGCGATCGGCGGTGTCGGGCGTGTCCGCGGGCTGCACGCCGACGAACACCAGCAGGCCCTGGCCGATGCGCGCGACTTCCCGTCCGTCGACGCCGACGGCGGCCTCGCGCACGCGCTGCAGGAGACCGATCATCGCGCTCAGGCCGTCTGGCTGCGCGACTCCCGCTTGCGATCCGACTCCTTCAGCATGCGTTTGCGCAGCCGGATCGCGCCCGGCGTGACCTCGACGAGCTCGTCGTCGGCGATGAATTCCAGCGCCTGCTCGAGATCGAAGCGGATCGGCGGCGTCAGCAGCAGGTTCTCGTCGCTGCCGGCGGCGCGGATGTTGGTGAGCTTCTTGGCCTTCAAGGGATTGACGACGAGATCGTTGTCGCGCGAGTGGAGGCCGACGATCATGCCTTCGTAGACTTCGTCGCCGTGGCCGATGAACAGCCGGCCGCGCTCCTGCAGATTGAACAGCGCGTAGGCGAGCGCCTTGCCGGTGTCGTTGGAGACGAGGACGCCGTTGACGCGCCCGCCGATCGCCCCCTGCTTGACCGGCCCGTACTTCTCGAAGGAATGGTAGAGCAGGCCCGTGCCGGCGGTCGCGGTCAGGAACTCGGTGCGGAAGCCGATCAGGCCGCGCGCCGGAATCGAATAGTCGAGGCGCACGCGGCCGCGGCCGTCGGGCAGCATCTCGAGCAGCGTGCCGCGGCGAGCGCCGAGACGCTCCATCACGGCGCCCTGGTACTCGGCCGGCACGTCGACGGTGAGCTGCTCGTAGGGCTCCTGCAGCTCGCCGTCGACTTGCTTGAAGATCACCTGCGGGCGGCCGACGGACAGCTCATAGCCTTCGCGGCGCATGTTCTCGATCAGGATCGACAGATGCAGCTCGCCGCGGCCGGACACGGTATAGCGCTTCGGATCGTCGGTGGGCTCGACGCGCAGCGCGACGTTGTGGATCAGCTCGCGTTCGAGGCGCTCGGCGATCTGCCGGCTGGTGACGAACTGGCCCTCGCGGCCGACGAAGGGGGAATCGGAGACTTCGAAGCTCATGCTGACGGTCGGCTCGTCGACCTTCAGCGGTGGCAGCGCCTCGACCGCGGCGGGCGCGCACAGCGTGTCGGAGATGCGCGGGGTGTCGATGCCGGTCAGCGCGACGATGTCGCCCGCGGAAGCGCTGGGCCGCGCTTCGCGGGTGAGGCCATGGAAGGCGAGCACCTCCAGAACGCGCGCAGGCCGCGTGCGACCCTCGGTGTCGATCACCGTCAGGTTCATGTTCGGCGCGACCGTGCCGCGCTTGATGCGGCCGATCGCGATCGCGCCGACGTAGCTCGAATAGTCCAGCGAGCTCACCTGCATCTGGAACGGGCCCTCGGGATCGACGTCGGGCGCCGCGACGTGCTCGACGATGGTCTCGAACAGCGCCGTCATGTCCTGCTCCGGGCCGTCCGGCTCGCGCCGCGCGTAGCCCAGCGTCGCCGAGGTGTAGATCACCGGAAAATCGAGCTGCTCCTCGCTCGCGCCCAGCCGATCGAAGAGATCGAAGGTCTGGTCGAGCACCCAGGCCGGGCGCGCGCCGGGGCGGTCGATCTTGTTGATGACGACGACGGGTTTCAAACCTTGCGCAAAGGCCTTCTGCGTCACGAAGCGGGTCTGCGGCATCGGGCCGTCGACGGCGTCGACGAGCAGCAGCACCGAATCGACCATCGACAGGATCCGTTCGACCTCGCCGCCGAAGTCGGCGTGACCCGGCGTGTCGACGATGTTGATGCGGTAGTCGCGCCAGGTGATCGCGGTGTTCTTGGCGAGAATGGTGATCCCGCGTTCGCGCTCGAGATCGTTGCTGTCCATCACGCGCTCGCCGAGATCTCTGCGCATCGACAGCGTGCCGGACTGTTTGAGGAGCTGGTCGACCAGCGTGGTCTTGCCGTGATCGACGTGGGCGATGATGGCGATGTTGCGCAGATTGGCGATCATGAGGGGTCTGGCCGCGGGCGGCGGGGTCGGGCGAAAGGGGCGCCATTATACGCATGGATCGGGCGCGCAGATCGGGCTCCGCCGGCGTCGGACACGGTTTTCGCCGTCCCTGTCGCTATAATCGCCGCGCCCTTTCCCGTGCGCCTCCCCCGGAATCCGTAACTGCGTATGCCGAAGTCCAATCCTGCCACGATCGCGGCCGTCGACCTCGGCTCGAACAGTTTCCACCTCGTCGTGGCCCACCCGCAGGACGGACATCTGAAGGTCATCGATCGGCTGCGCGAGGTGATCCGGCTCGCCGCGGGCTTCGACGCCGAGAACCGGCTGAGCGAGGAAGTGTGCGACAGCGCGCTGCGCTGTCTGACGCGCTTCGGCGAGCGCATTCGCCATCTGCCGCCGGGCGCGGTGCGGGCGGTCGGCACCAATGCCCTGCGCAAGGCGCGCAATGCCGCGAGCTTCGTCGCGCGCGCCGAGGCCGTGCTCGGCCATCCCATCGACATCGTCTCGGGCTACGAGGAAGCGCGCCTGATCTACCTCGGCGTGTCGCACGGTCTGCAGGACGATGCGGAGCTCAGGCTCGTCATCGACATCGGCGGCGGCAGCACGGAGGTCATCACCGGCCGGCGCTTCGAGCCGGAAATCATGGAAAGCCTGCATATCGGCAGCGTCGGCATGAGCGTCGCGCAGTTCTGCGACGGCACGATCGACGCGCGCCGCATGCGCGCCGCCGAGATTCTCGCGCGCCAGGAATTCGAACCGATCGAGGAAGCGATCAGCCGCGCCGGCTGGCAGTCCGCGATCGGCGCCTCGGGCACGATGGAGACCGTCGCGGCGGTGCTCGCCCATCACGGCTGGGCCAAGGACGGGATCACGCGTGAGGGTCTGCTCGAGCTGCGCGCGGCGATGATCGCGGCGGGGCACGTCGAGCGCCTCGGCGAGCTCGGCGTGCCGGCGGATCGGCGCGCGATCTTTCCCGGCGGCGTCGCCATCGCGCTCGGCGCCTTCGAGGAGCTCGGCATCGAGCGCATGCGCGTCTCCGACAGCGCGCTGCGCGAAGGCCTGCTCTACGACCTGCTGGGCCGCATCGAACGCGAGGACGTCCGCGAGCGCACGGTCGCACACCTGATGCAGCGCTTCGACGTCGATCGCTCGCAGGTCGCGCGCGTGCGCGCGACCGTGGCCCATCTCTGCGTCGAAGTCGCGGCGGAGTGGAAGCTCAAGTCCGAAGAGGACCTGCGCCTGCTGGAATGGGCGGCGGCGCTGCACGAGATCGGCAACACGGTGTCCCACTCGCAGTACCACAAGCACGGCGCCTACCTGCTGCATCATCTCGACATGCCGGGCTTCGCGCGCGGCGATCAGAATCGGCTCGCGACCCTGGTCCGCGCGCACCGGCGCAAGATCCCGCTGCCGGAATTCGCCGTGTTCCCGCAGTCCGACGCGCTGCTGCGGCTGGCGCTGCTGCTACGGCTCGCGGTGGTGCTGCACCGGGCGCGCGGCGCGGCGACGCCGACCGAAGTGCATCTGAAAGCGGAGCCGCGCGCGCTGAAGCTCGTTTTTCCCAAGGGCTGGCTCGAGACCCACCCGCTGACCAGCGCCGATCTCGCGCAGGAAGCGGACTATGTGAAGGCGATCGGCTATCGGCTCAAGTTCAAGTGACGGGCATCGTCCGGCGCGAGGCCGTGCGCCTCAGGCCGCCGGCCCGGCTTCGCTCAACTGATCGATCAGCGTCTGCTGCGCGTCGCGCACGCGCGCGCCGACGCGCGCCCGGTGGTAGCTGCCGTCGCTCCTGAGCTCCCAGGCCCGCGCATTGTCCTGCAGGTAGAGCTCTAGCCCTTCCTTGATCACGCGATCGCGCAGGCGCTTGTCCTCGACCGGGAAACACACCTCGATGCGGCTGAAGAAGTTGCGGCCCATCCAGTCCGCGCTCGACAGGTAGACTTCCGGCGCGCCGTCGTTCTCGAACAGGAACACGCGCGAATGCTCGAGCAGGCGGCCGACCACCGAGCGCACGCGGATGTTTTCCGACACGCCCGGGATGCCCGGCCGCAGCGCGCAGATCCCGCGCACGATCAGATCGATCTTCACGCCAGCGCGCGAGGCCTCGTAGAGCGCGACGATCGTCTGCACCTCGATCAGCGCGTTCATCTTGGCGACGATGCGCGCCGGCCGGCCCTTGCGCGCGTGCGCCGCTTCGCGCCCGATCAGCTCGAGCATGCGCGCATGCAGCGTGAACGGCGACTGCAGCAGCTTCTTGAGCTTGCCGGCGCGGCCCGGCGCCGTGAGCTGGTGGAAGATGCGCTGCACGTCGACCGCGATCGCGTTGTCGCAGGTGAACATGCCGAAGTCGGTGTACTGGCGCGCCGTGCGCGGATGGTAGTTGCCGGTCGCGAGATGCACGTAGCGGCGGAGCTGCTTGCCCTCGCGGCGCACGACGAGCAGCATCTTCGCGTGCGTCTTGTAACCGACGACGCCGTAGACGACGTGGGCGCCGGCCTCCTGCAGGCGCGTCGCGAGCTCGATGTTGGCTTCCTCGTCGAAGCGCGCCTTCAGCTCGACGACCACCGTCACTTCCTTGCCGGCGCGCGCGGCGTCGATCAGCGTCTTGACGATCGGCGAGTCCGGACCGGTGCGGTACAGCGTCTGCTTGATCACGAGCACGTCCGGGTCCTGCGCGGCCTGGCGCAGGAACTCGACCACCGGCAGGAAGGACTGATACGGGTGGTGCAGCAGCAGATCGCCGCGCTTCATCACGCCGAAGAAGTCCGCATTCGGCGGCAGGCGCCGCGGGCGGCTCGGCGTGAACGCGGGAAACTTCAGATCCGGGCGATCGATCATGTCCGGCACCGCCATCAGGCGCTGCAGGTTCACCGGTCCGTTGCAGCGGTAGAGATCGGCGTCGCCCAGATCGAATTCGTGCAGCAGCAGGCCCGTCATCTGGTTCGGGCAGTCGAAGGCGACTTCGAGCCGTACCGCGTCGCCGAAGCGCCGCTGATGCAGCCCGCCCTCGAGCGCGTGCAGCAGGTCTTCGACCTCTTCGTCCTCGACGAAGAGCTCGCTGTTGCGCGTGACGCGGAACTGGTAGCAGCCCGTCACGCGCATGCCCGGGAAGAGATCGCTGACGTGGGCGTGGATGATCGAAGACAGGAATACGAACTCGTAGGGGCTGGTCGCGCATTCCTGCGGGATGTTGATGATGCGCGGCAGGGCGCGCGGCGTCTGCACGATCGCGATCGCGCTGTCGCGGCCGAAGGCGTCGGTGCCTTCGAGCGACACCATGAAGTTGAGGCTCTTGTTCAGGATGCGCGGAAACGGATGCGAGGGATCGAGCCCGATCGGCGAGAGCACCGGCAGCAGCTCGCGATAGAAGTGGCGCTTCACCCAGGCCGCCTGGCGCGCGTTCCATTCGGTGCGCCGCAGGAAGCGGATGCCTTCCTCGGCGAGCGCCGGCGTCAGCACCTCGTTCAGCACGCGGTATTGCTCGGTGACGATGAGCTGCGCGACCTCGCCGATGCGCTTCAACTGTTCGGCCGGTGAGAGCTGATCCGGGCCGGGCTGGGTCGCCCTGTAGGCCACTTGCTGCTTCAGGCCGGCGACGCGGATCTCGAAGAATTCGTCGAGGTTGCTGCTCGCGATGCACAGGAAACGCAGCCGCTCGAGCAGCGGATTGCTGGTGTCCTTGGCCTGTTCGACGACCCGGCGGTTGAACTCGAGCAGCGACAGCTCGCGATTGATGTAGTACTGAGGGTCGTTGAGATCGAGGGTCCTGGCGTCCATCCGAGTACGTCCGGCGTCTTGATGGCGGCGAGCCGCAGCCGGCGGCCGCAGTAGTTTGTCACCAGCCTGTTAATTAATATGCGCGACTTCGAATTCCAGTATAGCGGGTCGATTCCTTCGGTATGAAAGCGAAAAAGAAGGCCGGTTCCCCGGCAGCAGGACGTCGCGGCGGGCTCTCGATGGCGGCGCGAGCGGACCGGCACAAGCTCTACGAGCAATCGGTGCAGAATGCCCAAGCCGAAATCGATTTCATCGACGACACCTTCCGCGAGCTGCGCGGCCGCCGTGCCCGTTACCTGCGCGAAGACTTCTGCGGCACGGCCAACGTCTGCTGCGAATGGGTACGGCGCCGTCGCGACCACCAGGCCTGGGGCGTCGATCTCGACGGCGCGGTGCTGGCCTGGGGCCGCGAGCACCACCTCGACGCGCTGAAGCCGGCGGCCCGCGCGCGCGTGAAGCTCCTGCAGGAGGACGTGCTGACGGCGAAGACGCGCCCGATGGACATCCTGCTCGCGATGAATTTCAGCTACTGGATCTTTCGCCAGCGCGCGCTGATGCGGCAGTACTTCGCGACCGTACGCGACAATCTGAGCAAGGACGGCGTGTTCTTCCTCGATTGCTACGGCGGCTACGACGCGTTCCGGGCGCTGAAGGAGAAGCGCAAGGTCGGTCGCTACACGTATTGCTGGGAGCAGGCGAGCTACAACCCCTTGAACGGGGACATGACCTGCCACATCCACTTCTCGTTCGCGGACGGCTCCCGGCTGACGCGCGCCTTCAGCTACGAATGGCGGCTGTGGACGATGCCGGAAATCCGCGAAATCCTCACCGAGGCGGGGTTCGCGAACGTCATCATCTACAGTCAGGGCTGGGACGAGCGGACCGGCGAGCCGAACGGCGAGTTCGCGCCGGCCGAGGTCGTGGACGCCGACCCCGGCTGGATCTGCTACATCGCGGCCCTGAAGTGAGCGGCGGGCGGGCGTCATCCACCTGTCACAAATGCCGCCTGTAATGCGGGCCAGCACCACGAGAGGGGCAAGATCGATGAAGTTCTCCATGCGATTGACCGCGCTCCTGCTCGGCGCGAGCCTCGCCTGCGGCGCGGGCGCCGCCGAGCGGAGCACCGGCGTCGATCCGGCGCTGCCGGACTACGTCAAGGGCAGCGGCGTCTCGGGCAGCCTGTCGAGCGTCGGCTCGGACACGCTCGCCAATCTGATGACCCTGTGGGCCGAGGAGTACAAGCGCCTCTATCCGAACGTGACGATCCAGATCCAGGCCGCGGGCTCGAGCACGGCGCCGCCGGCCCTGAGCGAGGGCACGGCGACCCTCGGGCCGATGAGCCGGCCGATGAAGAGCGAGGAGATCGAGGCCTTCGAAGCGCGTCACGGCTATGCGCCGACCGCGATCCCGGTGGCCGTTGACGCCCTCGCGGTCTTCGTCCACAAGGACAACCCGATCGAGGGGCTGACGATTCCCCAGGTCGATGCGATCTTCTCCGCGACCCGCGCCTGCGGCTACGACCACGACGTCGCGACCTGGGGCGATCTCGGCGTCACCGGCGATCTCGCCGCGCAGGCGATCCAGCTCTTCGGCCGCAACTCGGTGTCCGGCACCTACGGCTACTTCAAGGAAACGGCGCTCTGCAAGGGCGACTTCAAGAACACCGTCAACGAGCAGCCGGGCTCGGCCTCGGTCGTGCAAGGGATCACCAAGTCGCTGAACGGGATCGGCTACTCGGGCGAGGGCTACCGCACTTCGGGCGTGCGGATGGTGCCGCTGGCGAAGAAGGACGGCGGCGAGTTCATCGCAGTGACGCGGGAGAACGCGCTGTCTGGCAAGTACCCACTTTCGCGTTTCCTGTTCATTTACGTGAACAAGCATCCGAACGAGTCGCTGCCGCCGCTGGAGGCCGAGTTCCTGAAGATGGTGCTGTCGAAGACCGGCCAGCAGATCGTCGTCAAGGACGGCTATATCCCGCTGCCGGCGAAGACCGCGGCGAAGGCGCTCGCCAAGCTCGACCCGGCGCCCTGAGGCCGCGCGCCGCGCCGCGCGCGGGACGCGGCGCAGGGCGGGGTGTTCCCGCCTGCGCCTTCCTTTCATAATGCCGCGCGATACTGCGCCCCCCTGACCCGACAGGTCCCCCGTGCCCGACGCCCTCTACTCCGAAGTGACGAAGGCCGAGCTCGCCCATCGCGGCTGGCGCATGGTCAAGGATCGGCTGTTCGGCCTCATGATGGGGGTGGGCGGCGTGACGGTGATCGTCGCGCTGGTGACGATTTTCTTCTACCTGCTGTGGGTGGTGATCCCGCTGTTCCGCCCGGCGGCGCTGAGCGCGGCGGCCGAGGTCGCACTGCCCGCCGGGGTCGTCCACGTGTCGACCAACGAACAGGGCGACGTACTGTTCACTGTGGCCGCGGACGGCAGCTATCGCTTTCTCCGCGCCGGTGACGGCAAGCTGCTGGGCGAGGGCAGCCTCGTGCCGGCCGGCGCGCGCGTAGAGGCCGGCGTCGGTGATTTCCGCGGCCCCGGCCTGCTCGCGCTCGCGCTCGACGGCGGCCGGGCCGTCATCGCCAAGCCGGCTTACCGGATCAGCTTTCCGAACGGCGTGCGCACCGTCACGCCCACGCTGTCCTGGCCGATCGGCGCCGAGCCGATCGCGCTGACGGCCGACGGCGCCGCGCTGGCGCGCCTCGCCGTCGCGAGCGCCGACGAGCGCACGACGATCGCGGCCGTCGACGCCGACGGCACCCTGCGCCTCACCCATCTCGCGCCCGGCGAAGGGCTGCTGCTCGACGACGAGGCGCCGAGCTTCGAGACGACGAGCGTCGAGGTGACGCAACTGCCGGCCGTGCCCGATGCCCTGCTGGTCGACGGCGATCAGCAGGAGCTCTACGTGCTCGCCGGCCGCGAGGTCGGCTACTGGAACATCCGCGACAAGGAGCAGCCGAAGCTCGACGAGACCGTCCAGCTCGTCCCGCCCGGCGTCGAGATCACCGAGCTGCGCTTCCTCGCCGGCGGTCATTCGCTGCTGGTCGGCGACAGCCGCGGCCACATCACGCAGTGGTTCCCGGTGCGCGACGAGGCGAACAATTTCCGGCTGACGCGCATTCGCGAGTTCACGGCCCTGACCCGGCCCGTGCGCCGGATCGCGCCGGAGTGGTTCCGCAAGGGCTTCATCGCGATCGACGCCGAGGGCACGCTCGGCGTCTTCCACGCCACGGCCGAGCGCACGCTGCTGACCGCGGCGACCGGCGTCGCGGACGCGCTCGTGCTCGCGATCTCGCCGCGCGCCGACACCGTGCTCGTCGTCGGTCAGGACGGTGGCGCGAAACGCTACGGCCTCGTCAACGAGCACCCCGAGGTGTCGTGGCGCTCGCTGTGGGGCAAGGTATGGTACGAGGGACGGGCGCAGCCCGAGTTCATCTGGCAATCGTCGTCGGCGAGCAGCGATTTCGAGCCGAAATTCAGCCTCACGCCGCTCGCCTTCGGCACGCTCAAGGCCGCTTTCTACGCCCTGTTCTTCGCCGTGCCGCTCGCGATACTCGGCGCCATGTACACCGCCTATTTCATGCATCCGAAGCTGCGCGCGGTGGTGAAACCCTCGATCGAGATCATGGCCGCGCTGCCGACGGTCATCCTCGGCTTCCTCGCCGGGCTGTGGCTCGCGCCGATCATCGAGTCCCATCTCATCGGCGTGTTCCTCGCGATGCTGCTGATGCCGCTGTCGGTCGGTCTCGCGTCCTATGCCTGGTCGATCGTGCCGGCCGGGCTGCGGCGGGTGCTGCCGCCGGGCCGCGAGGTGCTGCTGATCGTGCCGCTGCTCGTCGGCGCCGTGGCGCTCGCGATGATCCTGAGCCAGCCGCTCGAGCAGATCTTTTTCGACGGCAATCTGCCGCGCTGGCTCAGCACCGAGCTCGGCATGAGCTACGACCAGCGCAACTCGCTGGTGGTCGGCATCGCCATGGGCTTCGCCGTCATCCCCAATATCTTCTCGATCAGCGAAGACGCGATTTTCGCCGTGCCGCGCCAGCTCACGACGGGCTCGCTCGCACTCGGCGCGACGCCGTGGCAGACGATGGCGCGCGTGGTGCTGCTGACGGCGAGCCCCGGCATCTTCTCGGCGGTGATGATCGGTCTCGGCCGCGCCGTCGGCGAGACCATGATCGTGCTGATGTCGACGGGCAACACGCCGGTGATGGACGCGAGCATCTTCCAGGGCTTCCGCGCGCTGTCGGCGAACATCGCCGTCGAGATGCCGGAGTCCGAGGTCGACAGCACGCACTATCGCGTGCTGTTCCTGGCCGCGCTGGTGCTGTTCCTCGTCACCTTCGTGTTCAACACCGTCGCCGAAATCGTGCGCCAGCGGCTGCGCCGGCGCTACGGCAACCTGTAGCCCCACGCGATGATCGCCTCGTTCAAACACTGGCTAGGGACCGGCAGTCCGTGGGTGTGGCTCACTGCGGGTGCGGTGGGACTCTCGCTGGTGATGGTGTTCGGGCTCCTGATCCTGATCGCCGCGAACGGTCTCGCCCACTTCTGGCCGGCCGCCGTGCTGCAGTTCGAGCATCGCGCGCCGGACGGCACCAGCGAGCCCGTGCTCGGCGAAATCGTCGATCGCGAGACCGTGCCCGCCTCGCGCGTGCGCGCCGTCGGCGACGTCGTGCCGGAGGGCGCGACGACGGTCGAGCGCCTGCTCGTGAAGCTCGGCAACCGCGACATCGGCGGCACCGATTTCCGCTGGTTTCCGCGGCCCGAGCTCGCCGGCGAAACGCGGCCCGTCGACGCCGTGGTCATCGAGCGCAGCGAATGGGGCAACCTGTACGGCTACGTGCGCGAAGTGCGCGAGGCCGGCAAGGCAGTGCCGGGCGACTGGCGGGCGGCGCTCGCGCCGCGGCTCGCGCGCCGGCATGCGCTGCACGCGCAGATCCGCCGCCTGCAGAGCGAGGAGATCGGCGCCGTCAACTACGAGCTCGAACGCCTGCGCCTCATCGAGAAGCGCGAGGGCGCGAGCGCCGCGACCCGCGCGGAGAAGCAGCGTCTGGACGAGGCCTACGCGGCGCTGACCGGTGAGCTCGCGCAGCGCATCGCCGACATCGATCGCGACAGCCTTCTGTTCGTCACCGCGAGCGGCGAAGAGCGCGAAGTCCCGCTCGCCAAGATCGTGCGCGTCTATCTGCCGAATGCGATGAGCTTCCCCGCGAAGCTCGCGCACTATGGCGCGAAACTGTGGGAGTTCGTCGCCGACGAGCCGCGCGAGGCGAATACCGAAGGCGGTGTCTTCCCCGCGATCTTCGGCACCGTGCTGATGGTCATCATCATGTCGATCTTCGTCACGCCCTTCGGCGTGATCGCGGCGGTGTACCTGCGCGAGTACGCGCGGCCGGGCCCGGTGACGAGCGCCATCCGCATCGCCGTCAACAATCTCGCCGGCGTGCCCTCGATCGTCTACGGCGTGTTCGGCTTCGGCTTCTTCGTCTATTTCGTCGGCGGCTCGATCGACCGCGTCTTCTTCGCCGACAAGCTGCCGTCGCCGACCTTCGGTACGCCGGGCCTGCTGTGGTCGTCGCTGACGCTCGCGCTGCTGACGGTGCCGGTCGTGATCGTCGCGACCGAGGAAGGGCTCACGCGCATTCCGCGCGCGATCCGCGAAGGCAGTCTCGCCCTCGGCGCGACCAAGGCCGAGACGCTGTGGCGCACGGTGCTGCCGATGGCGACGCCGGCGATGATGACAGGGCTGATCCTCGCCGTCGCGCGCGCGGCCGGCGAGGTCGCGCCGCTGATGATGGTCGGCGTCGTCAAGCTTGCGCCGGCGCTGCCGCTCGACGGCAACTTCCCCTACCTGCATCTCGATCGCAAGTTCATGCACCTCGGCTTCCACATCTACGACGTCGGCTTCCAGAGCCCCAACGTCGAGGCCGCGCGGCCGCTCGTCTACTCGACCGCGCTGCTGCTGGTCGTGATCATCATGTCGCTGAACCTGGCCGCCATCCGCATCCGCAACCGCCTGCGGGAGAAGTACAATGGAGCAGAGACTTAGATCCGAATCCGAACCAGCCGCCGGGGGAACGCCCGCCATGAGCCACGGGCTCGATTTCAACGCGCTGCGCAGCGAGCAGCCGGCGCGCGCGAGCGAGCCGCGCAGCCCGCGCGAGTGCCTGAAGATCGAGAACCTGTGCCTGTTCTACGGCGAGAAGCAGGCGCTGCATTCGATCAACATGGCGATCCCGGAGAAGCGCGTCACCGCCTTCATCGGCCCCAGCGGCTGCGGCAAGTCCACCTTGCTCCGCTGCTTCAACCGCCTCAACGAGCTGATCGAGAACGTGCGCATTACGGGCGTGGTCAAGCTGCTCGACGAGAACATCTTCGACCCGGCCGTGAACATTGCGAACCTGCGGCGGCGGGTCGGCATGGTGTTCCAGAAGCCGAACCCGTTCCCGAAGTCGATCTACGAGAACGTCGCCTACGGCCTGCGCATCCAGGGCATCAAGAATCGCCGCGTGCTCGATCGCGCGGTGGAGAAAGCGCTGCGCGGCGCCGCGCTGTGGGACGAGGTCCGCGATCGCGTGCACGACAGCGCGCTCGGCCTCTCCGGCGGCCAGCAGCAGCGCCTCGTCATCGCCCGTGCGATCGCGATCGAGCCCGAGGTGCTGCTGCTCGACGAGCCGGCCTCCGCGCTGGATCCGCTGTCGACGCTGAAGATCGAGGAGCTCATCTACGAGCTGAAGGAGAACTACACCATCGTCATCGTGACCCACAACATGCAGCAGGCCGCGCGCGTCTCCGACTACACGGCCTTCATGTACATGGGGAACCTTATCGAGTTCGGTGAGACCAAACAGTTGTTCACGACGCCCAGGCACAAGCAGACCGAGGACTACATCACCGGTCGTTACGGCTGAGCGCGAGACGCGCGCGCCGAGGAAGGGGGGTTACGCCGATGGTCATGAGTCGCACGCATCACATCTCCCAGCAGTTCGACAAGGAGCTCGAGGACATCCGCTCGCGCGTGCTCGCGATGGGCGGGCTGGTCGAGGAGCATCTGAGCCAGGTGCTGGAGGCGCTGTCGCGGACCAATCTCGAGCTCGCCGAGCAGGTCGCCGGCAACGACTACAAGGTCAACGACATGGAGGTCGAGATCGACGGCGAGTGCACGGCGATCCTGCTGCGCCGCCAGCCGGCGGCGAGCGATCTGCGCCTCGTGCTCGCAATCAGCAAGGTCATCACCGATCTCGAGCGCATCGGCGACGAGACCAAGAAGGTCGCGCGCGTCGTCGCCAACATGGTCAACAACGGCAGTCCGCGCTCCTACTACGTCGGCGTGCTCGCGATGGGCTATCACGTGCGCCGCATGCTGCGCGCCGCGCTGGACGCCTTTGCGCGCATGGATTCGCACGCCGCGCTCGCCGCCGCGCAGGAGGATCCGGAAGTCGACAAGGAAATGGAAGCCGTGATGCGCCAGCTCATCACCTACATGATGGAAGACCCGCGCAGCATCCGCGGCGTGCTCGACGCCGTGCTCGCCGTGCGCGCCTTCGAACGCATCGGCGATCACGCCGACAATATCTGCGAGAACGCGATCTACCTCGTCGAAGGCAAGGACGTGCGCCACGTCGCCCTCGACAAGATCGCGCAGGAGCTCAAGAGCAACAACCGCGAGGAATGAGCCCGCGCCGCGCAAGGAGCGCAGCGGAATCCGGGGGGCCGTTTATAGCCACCGAGAACACAGAGCAACACAGAGGGCGGAATTGAGTGGCGCCGATGCCGCCGCAACTTCAGCGCGACTATTGACTCCTGCGTTGCGAAGGCTCCCTCTCCAATCTCTCTTTCCCCTCGGTGTTCTCTGTGTTCTCGGTGGCCTTACAAGGGCGCCTGAACCCGGCACAGACGCGCCGGACCGGCACTCACGTCATGCCGCTCCGTCGCGCCGGCGGGCGTCGGGCCGGGCTTCTTCGGCGGCGATCCGCTCCGGCGGGAAATCGCAGCGGAAGGTGCTGCCTTCGCCGAGCTTGCTGCGCACCGTCAGCGTCGCGTCGTGGCGCATCAGTACGTGCTTGACGATCGCGAGCCCGAGGCCGGTGCCGCCGTCGCCGCGCGAGCGCGAGGGATCGACGCGGTAGAAGCGCTCGGTGATGCGATCGAGATGCTCCTCGGCGATGCCGATGCCGTTGTCTTGCACCTCGAGGTGGGCGCCGGCCTCGTCGCGGAACCAGCGCACCTGGACGATGCCGCGCGGCGGCGTGTAGCTCACCGCATTGAAGACGAGATTGGAGATCGCGCTGTAGAGCTCGTTGCGATCGCCCAGCACCCGCAGGGTCGGATCCGCTTCCAGCGAGAAGATGTGATCGCGCGTGCCCGACAGCACGCGCGCCTCCTTCAGCACCTCGGACAGGACTTCGCCGATCGCCACGGGCTGCGGATCGGGCACGTGATCCTCGCGCTCGAGGCGTGACAGCAGCAGCAGCTCCTCGATCAGCGACTGCATGCGATCGGCGTGCGCGCTCATCTGTTCGAGCGCGGCGCGCCACGATGGCGGACCCTGCTCCTTCTGCTCGAGCAGCGTCTCGAGATAGCCCTTGAACACCGTCGTCGGCGTGCGCAGCTCGTGCGACACGTTGGCGACGAAGTCGCTGCGGATCTGATTCGCGCGGTGGAGCTGCGTGATGTCGCGCGCGACGAACAGCCACTGATTCTTGCCGTAGGGCGCGAGCAGGATGCTCAGGAAGCGCTTCGGATTCGTCGGCGAGGGGATTTCGATCGTATGCGCCTCGTCGTGCTCCTGCACGAAGTCGCGCAGCTTCGGCAGGCGGATCAGATTGGTGATGCGCTGATCCACGTCTTCCGGCCAGCGGATGCCGAGATACCTGCCGGCGGCCTGGTTCGCCCACTGCACGGCGCCGTGCTCGTCGAGCACGACCGTCGCGTCGGGCAGGGCGCGGGTCGCCTGCTGGAACTGCTTCAGGTAGTTCGCGAGCTTCTTCTTGCGCTTCTTGTGGCGCTCGCGCAGGTAGTCGATCTCGACGGCGATTTCCTCGAACACGCCGGGCGGTTCCGGCGGCTCGCGGTGCTTGCTGTCGCGCAGCCACGCGAGCAGGCCGTGCAGATTGCGATGCAGCCACACGCAGTAGCCGAGCACGGCCAGCGCGACGGCCTCGGCCGCATGGCCGAAGAGCGCGCCGACGGCGAGCGCGGACAGCAGGAGCAGCGTGAAGCGCCAGAAGTCTTTCGGGTACATGGTCCCCGGGCTCGTGGATCGTCGCGCGCCATTATCGCCCCGGCCGCCGGCGATCTGTAAACGCGGCGGCCGTCAGTCCGGCGTGGTCGAGAAGCGGTAGCCGACGCTGCGCACGGTCTGGATCAGCGCGTCGTAGCCGTGCGGCTCCAGGATCCGGCGCAGGCGCCGGATGTGGACGTCGACGGTGCGCTCCTCGATGTAGCTTTCATTGCCCCAGACCTCGTCGAGTAGCTGGCTGCGGCTGTAGACCCGCTCCGGATGCGAGACGAAGAAATGCAGCAGGCGGAACTCGGTCGGACTGAGCTCCAGCGGCTTGCCGGCGATGCTCGCGCGGTGGGTGACGGTATCGATGCGCAGGGCCGCGACCTCGAGCCGCGCATCGGCGTCGCTGCCGCTCCGATGCCGGCGCAGCACGGCGCGCACGCGCGCCAGCAGCTCGCGGGTCGAGAAGGGCTTGGTGACGTAGTCGTCGGCGCCGCTGTCCAGCCCTTTGACCTTGTCCGTCTCCTCGCCCTTGGCGGTCAGCAGGATGATCGGGATGTCGCCGGTGCGCGGGTCGCGTTTCAGGCGGCGCGCGTAATCGACGCCGCTGATCCCGGGCAGCATCCAGTCGAGCAGGATCAGATCCGGGCGCCGCACGGCGACCACCTGCTGGGCTTCGTCGATGTCGCCGGCCTCGCTGCAGGCATAGCCGTCGCCGGCCAGCGCGAAGCTCAGCATCTGCCGGATCGCGGCTTCGTCGTCGACGATCAGAATCTGTGCGGCCACTCGCCTTCCATCCGGAGCTCGACCCCCGGCATTGAACGGGCGCCATGTTACAGGGATATGAACGGCGGCCCCGCCGTCGCCGGCGCCGCCGCGCCCCGCGGTTCGGGAGCAAATCCCGCTCCGCCCCGCGCCTCGGGCTCGGATTCGGGATGGAGGCGGGCCTCGGAGGCTGTGTATTCTCGCTCTCGCCGTGGGCAGGACGCCCGCAGGCGGACATCGACATCCGAACTCTTACAAGGAGGTAAGTATGCGCAAGATTGCGCTTTTCCTGGCCGCGCTCAGTCTTGGCGCCGCGCTGACGGCGGGCGCCGCCGAGCGCGTCGACATCAATGCCGCGAGCGCGGCCGAGCTCGCGAACGGCATGGTGGGCATCGGGCAGAGCAAGGCCGAGGCCATCATCGACTACCGCGAGCAGAACGGCCCGTTCAAATCGGTCGACGATCTCGCGCTGGTGAAAGGCATCGGGCCCGCGACCATCGAGAAGAACCGCGATCGCATCGGCGTCGGCGCCGCGGCCGCGGAGAAGCCCGCCCGGGACTGAGCGAACCCTCCTGGCGCCAGATCGCGCCCACGCCGGCGCGGGCTTTCCGCGCCGGCTTCTTTTTTTTATCGAGCGCCCGTTCACGGCGCCGTGCGACGCGCGCTTTTTGCGCCTGCGCCTGCGCATGCGGTATGCTGCGCAGACTCGCCATTTGGCAAAAAAATCAGTCACCTATCGTTTCCGCGCGCCCGCCAGCCGGCCGGTGCCGGCAGCCGGTCTCCGCGCATCATGCAAGAACGCTACAACCCCGCCGAACTCGAACCCGCCGTGCAGGCGCAATGGGCCGCGAGCGAGGCTTTCCGCGCGGTCGAAGACCCGGGCCGCGAGAAGTTCTATTGCCTGTGCATGTTTCCCTATCCCAGCGGGCGCTTGCACATGGGGCACGTGCGCAACTACACGATCGGCGACGTGATCGCGCGCTACCAGCGCATGCTCGGCAAGAACGTGCTGCAGCCGATGGGTTGGGATGCCTTCGGGCTGCCGGCCGAGAACGCGGCGATCGAGAACAACGTGCCGCCGGCGCGCTGGACCCGCTCGAACATCGCCTATATGCGCGGCCAGCTACAGCGCCTCGGCTTCGCCTACGACTGGTCGCGCGAGCTCGCGACCTGCGATCCCGACTACTATCGCTGGGAGCAGTGGTTCTTCACGCGCCTCTACGAGCGCGGCCTCGTCTATCGCAAGACCGCGGTCGTGAACTGGGATCCCGTCGATCAGACCGTGCTCGCGAACGAGCAGGTCATCGACGGCCGCGGCTGGCGCTCCGGCGCGCCGGTGGAGCGGCGCGAGATCCCGCAGTGGTTCGTGCGCATCACGGCCTATGCCGACGAGCTGCTCGCCGATCTCGATGCGCTGGACGGCTGGCCCGAAGCGGTCAAGACCATGCAGCGCAACTGGATCGGGCGCTCGGAGGGCCTGCTCATCCGCTTCGAGCTCGCCGACGGCAGCGGCACGCTGCCGGTGTTCACGACGCGACCGGACACGCTCTGCGGCGTGACCTACATGGCCGTCGCGCCCGAGCACCCCGTCGCGCGCCGCGCGGCGGAAACGAATCCCGAGGTCGCCGCCTTCCTCGCGCAGTGCGCGCAGACCTCGACCTCCGAAGCGGTGGTCGAGACGCTCGAGAAGCTCGGCATGCCGCTCGGCATCGAGGTGCGGCATCCGCTGAGCGGCGAATGCGTGCCGGTGTGGACCGCGAACTTCGTGCTGATGAGCTATGGCAGCGGCGCCGTGATGTCGGTGCCGGGTCACGACGAGCGCGATCACGAGTTCGCGTCGAAATACGGCTTGCCGATCCGGCAGGTCGTGCGGCCGGCCGACGGCAGCGCCGTCGACGTCCAGGCCGCGGCCTACGTCGAGAAGGCCGTGGTCTGCAACAGCGGCGAGTTCGATGGCCTCGCCTTCCAGGACGCCTTCGATGCGATCGCGAGCAAGCTCGAGCGCGAGGGTCGCGCCGAGCGCCAGGTGCAGTACCGCCTGCGCGACTGGCTGGTGTCGCGCCAGCGTTACTGGGGCTGTCCGATCCCGATGCTCTACGACGCCGAGGGCAGGCTGGTGCCCGAGGACGCGGCAAGACTGCCCGTGACGCTGCCCGAGGACATCGAGTGGTCCGGCGTGTCCTCGCCGCTGCTGAAGCACCCGGATTTCACGCAGGCGAGCCTGCCCGGCGGCGGCCGCGGCCGCCGCGAGACGGACACTTTCGACACCTTCTTCGAGTCCTCGTGGTATTTCGCGCGCTTCTGCTGCCCGGACGCGAAGGAGATGGTGGATGCGCGCGCGCTGTACTGGATGCCGGTCGACATCTACATCGGCGGCATCGAGCACGCGGTGCTGCATCTCCTCTATGCGCGCTTCTTCCACAAGCTGATGCGCGACGCCGGCCTCGCGCAGTCCGACGAGCCCTTCACGCGCCTGCTGACGCAGGGCATGGTGTGCAAGGAGACTTATTTCCGCGCCGGCGAAGGCGGCAAGAAGCAGTGGTTCAATCCCGAGACCGTCGACGTCGAGACCGACGACAAAGGCCGCGCGATCGCGGCGCGGGCGAAGAGCGACGGCCTGCCGGTCGAGATCGGCGCGGTCGAGAAGATGTCGAAATCGAAGAACAACGGCATCGATCCGCAGACGCTGATCGATCGCTACGGTGCGGACACCGTGCGCCTGTACACGATGTTCGCGGCGCCGCCCGAGCAGTCGCTGGAATGGTCCGATTCCGCCGTCGAAGGCGCGTTCCGTTTCCTGCGCAGCCTGTGGCGCATGACGCACGAGCACGTGTCGCGCGGCCCCGCCGGCGCGCGCGATCCGCAGGCGCTGGACGCGAAGCAGCGCGCCCTGCGCCGCAAGATCCACGAGACCATCGCGAAAGTCAGCGATGACGTCAGCCGCCGCTACAAGTTCAACACCGCGATCGCCTCGGTGATGGAGCTGGTCAATGCGCTGGCCAAGGCGCCGCAGGCGAGCGCGGCCGATCGCGCGGTGATGCAGGAAGGCCTCGAGACCTGCACGCTGCTGCTCGCACCGATCGCCCCGCACTGCACGGAAGCGATGTGGCAGGCGCTGGGTCACGCCGAGCCGCTGGTCGCCGCCCGCTGGCCGGTGGCCGACGCCGCCGCGCTCGCGCGCGAGGAGATTGAGCTCGTCGTGCAGGTCAACGGCAAGAAGCGCGCCGAGATCCGCGTGGCCGCCGACGCCGACGACGCGAGCGCCGAAGCCGCCGCGCTGGCCGATCCGAACGTCGCGCGCTTCGTCGCGGATCTGAGGGTGCGCAAAGTGGTCGTCGTGCGCGGTCGTCTCGTCAACATCGTCGCGAGCTGAAGCATGCGAGCGCGCCGCCGTTTCCTCGCCGGATGCGCCGTCGCCGCCGGCAGCGCGATGCTCGGCGGCTGCGGCGGCTGGCGGCTGCGCGGCACGCGCAAGAACGTGCTGGGCGACGTCACGCGCGTGAAGGTGAAGGCGCCGAGCTATGGCCAGTTGTACTCTTATTTCGTGGCGGAGCTCAGCTACATCAACGTCGGGATCACGCAGGATTCGGCGCAAGCCCAGGCCGTCATCGAGTGGTCCGACGAGTCCTTCGAGCGCCGCGTGCTGTCGGTCGATCCCGACACCGGCAAGGTGCGCGAGATCGAGGTCACGCTGACTTTGTCGATGACCGTGCGCGGTGCCGACGGCACGCTGATCTCCGCGCCGCAGGCTTACCGCTGGACGGAAGACTTCGTGTTCGACGAAGGCTCGCTGCTCGGCACGGTCGAGAACGAGCAGGTCCTGCGCCTGGAGATGGCGAAGGTCGCGGCGCGCGCGCTGGTCTTGAAGCTCGAGACCATCGACTTCGACAAGTACCGCACGAGCGCGAAGTCGACTGCCTCGAAGTCATGACGGCGCGCGGCTAGTGCTGCTCAAACCCGAGCGACTCGCGGCCGCACTGGCGCGGCCCGCGCCGCCGGCCTTCTTCCTCGTCTGGGGCGAAGAGCCGCTGCAGCGCACGGAGAGCGTGGACGCGATACGCGCGGCGATGCGCGCCGCCGGCGTCGACGAGCGGCTGGTGTTCGACGCCGCGATCGGTCTCGACTGGGCCGCGATCGAGGCCGAGGCCGGCAGCCTGTCGCTGTTCGCATCGAAGCGGCTCATCGAAATCCATCTCGGCGCGAAGAAGCCGGACAAGCAGGGCGTCGCCGCGCTGAAGCGCCTGAGCGCGCGCGCGGGCGAGGACGTCTGGCTCCTCACCGCGGACGCGCTCGGCCGTGAGGAACAGGCGAGCGACTGGTATCGCGCGATCGAGAGCCGCGGGGCCGTCGTCCCCTGCCGGCTGCTCGAAGGACAGGCTTTCCGCGACTGGCTCGCGGCGCGCGCCCAGGCGCGCGGCCGCCGGCTCTCGCCCGAGGCCGTCGAAGTGCTGGCGCTGCGCGCCGAAGGCAATCTGCTCGCCGCCGCGCAGGAGATCGACAAGCTCGTGCTGCTCGTCGACACGCCGACGCTCGAAGCGGAGCAGGTGCTCGCGGCGGTCGCCGACAGTACGCGCTACGATCAGTTCAAGCTCGTCGACGCCGCGCTCGCCGGCGAGGTCGCGCGCACGGTGCGCATGATCCGCGGCCTGCGCGCCGAGGGCGTGGAGCCGGTGCTGCTGAGCTGGCTCGTCAACCGCGAGCTGCGGCTGTTGTCCAAGCTCGCCGAAGCGGGCCGCGGTCTGGAGGCTCAGTTCGCCGCCGAGCGCGTGTGGCAGTCGCGACAGCCGCTGCTCAGACGGGCGCTGCAGCGCCTGCCGGCCGAGGCGATCGCCGGCTTGCTGCGCGACAGCCTGCGCGTGGACAGGCTGGTCAAGGGCGCGGCGACGGGCGAGCCTTGGGATGAGCTCGAGTCGCTGTACGTCGCGCTCGCCGGCGGACCCTGGCTCGGCGAGCTCGCGGCGCGCTGAAGCCGCCCCGCTACCGAATCCGGAGACAGGACATGACTGCGATGAGCGAACCGGCGATGGACGCCTACATGGCCGAGCTGGGCCGCGCCGCGCGCGCGGCGGCGGTGGGGCTCGCGCGCGCGACGACGCAGGCGAAGAACGACGCGCTGCTGGCGATTGCCGCGCAGATCGAGGACCGCAGCGAAGGGATCCTCGCCGCCAATGCGCGCGATCTCGAAGCCGCCGCCGGCCTCGACGCCGCGATGCGCGATCGGCTCGCGCTGAACCCGGCGCGCATCGCGACGATGGCGGCCGGCGTGCGCGAAGTCGCGGCGCTGTCCGATCCGATCGGCGTCGTCGGCGATCTCGCCTATCGGCCGTCCGGCATCCAGGTCGGCCGCATGCGCGTGCCGCTCGGCGTCGTCGGCATCATCTACGAAGCGCGGCCGAACGTGACGGCCGACGCCGCGGCGCTGTGCCTGAAGGCCGGCAATGCGACGATCCTGCGCGGCGGCAGCGAGGCGCTGCATTCGAACCAGGCGATCGCGGCCTGCGTGCACGCGGGCCTCGCGCGCACGGGCCTGCCGACGGCCGGCGTGCAGGTGATCGCGACGGCCGATCGCGCGGCGGTCGGCGCGATGCTGGCGCACCCGGAATACGTCGACGTGATCGTGCCGCGCGGCGGCAAGGGGCTGATCGAGCGCGTCAGCCGCGAAGCGCGCATGCCGGTGATCAAGCATCTGGACGGCGTCTGCCACGTCTACCTCGATGCCGATGCCGATCCCGACAAGGCGCTGGCCGTCGCCTACAACGCGAAGTGCCAGCGTTACGGCACGTGCAATACGATGGAGACGCTGCTGGTGCACGTCGACGCGGCGCCCAGGCTGCTGCCGCCGCTGTTCGCGAAATATCGCGAGGCGGGCGTCGAGCTGCGCGGCTGCGCGGCGACGCGCGCGATCGATCCGGACGTGCTCGCGGCTTCGGACGAGGACTGGTACGCGGAATATCTCGCGCCGATCCTCGCCGTGAAGATCGTCGGCGATCTGGATGAGGCGATCGCGCACATTCGCCAGTACGGCTCGCAGCACACCGACGCGATCGTCACCGAGCATCTCGGCCGCGCGCGCCGCTTCCTCGTCGAAGTCGATTCGAGCTCGGTGATGGTGAACGCATCGACGCGCTTTGCCGACGGCTACGAGTACGGGCTAGGCGCGGAGATCGGGATCAGTACGGACAAATTCCACGCGCGCGGCCCGGTCGGCCTCGAAGGTTTGACTTCGCAGAAGTGGATCGTGATCGGCGACGGTCACGTTCGCCGTTGACGGACGCGGCGACGGCAGCGCCGCTGGGCCTGCTCGGCGGCACCTTCGATCCCGTGCATCTGGGCCATCTGCGGCTCGCGATCGAGGTGCGCGAGGCGCTGGATCTCGCCGAAGTGCGGCTGCTGCCGTCCGCGCAGACGAATCTGCGCGACGCGGCTTGCGCGAGCACGGCCCAGCGCGAGGCGATGCTGCGCGCGGCGCTGGCCGACTGCGCCGGCGCGCGCCTCGTGCTGGACGCACGCGAGCTTGCGCGCGGCGGCGTCTCCTACACCATCGACACCCTGGCCGCCCTGCGCGCGGAGCTCGGCGCGCGGCCGCTGTGCTTCATTCTCGGCGCCGACGCCTGGAACGCATTGCCGCGCTGGCAGCGCTGGCGAGCGCTGCTCGATTACGCCCATTTCGTCGTGGCCAGCCGGCCGGGCGCGACGCTCGTGCGCCACGCCGAGATCGCGGCGGCCTGGACCGAGGAGCGCGCCGCGCTGCATGTGCGGCCCGCCGGCTGCGTCATCGCCTGTCCGATTCCGCTGCTGCCGATCTCCTCGACCGACATCCGCGCGCGCGTCGCGGCCGGCCGCTGCATCGATGCGCTCGTTTCGCCCGGCGTCGCGGCACTGATCGCGCGCGCAGGTCTGTACGGCGCCGCCTGACGCCGCGTCCCTTCGGTTGTGCGCCATCGCGGCCGCGGCGACAATAGCGACACATGCCAGCCCTCACCCCCCGCAAGATCTGCACGCTCGTCGTCCAGGCCCTGGACGACGGCAAGGCCGAGGACATCAAGTCCGTCGACGTCCGCAAGCTGACCTCGATCGCCGATTACATGGTGATCGCGACCGGCCGCTCGTCGCGCCAGGTCAAGGGTCTCGCCGATCGCGTGCTGGAAGCGGCGCGCGAGCAGAAACTCAAGCCGCTGGGCGTCGAAGGCGAGCAGAACGCGGAGTGGATCCTCATCGACTTCGGCGACGTCATCGTGCACGTGATGCAGCCGGAGCCGCGCCAGTTCTACCAGCTCGAGAAACTCTGGGAAGCGCCGAAGCGCGCCCGCGCCGCCGCCGCCCCTGCGCGCTGAGCGCGGGGCGTGCGAGTCCACGTCTTCAGCATCGCGCGCCGGCCGCCGGCCTGGGCCGAGGCGGCCTGCGAGGATTATCGCAAGCGCTTCGGCCCGGGACTGGAACTGCGCCTGCGTGAATTCGCGCCGAAAGCGGCCGCGACCGTCGCCCAGCAGCGCGAGCGCGAAGCGGAGATGCTGTTGCGCGCGATGCCCGCAGCGGCGCACATCGTCGCCCTCGACGAACGCGGCGAAGCTTGGTCGACCGCCGAGCTCACCGGCCGACTGCAGCGCTGGCGCGAGGAGGCGCAGGAAGTCGTGTTCGCGATCGGCGGCGCCGAAGGCCACGGCGCGGCCCTGCGCGCAGCCGCTCACATGAGCTGGTCGCTGTCACGCCTGACCCTGCCCCACGCGCTGGCCCGCGTCCTCGTCGTCGAACAGCTCTACCGCGCATGGTCGCTGCTGCACAATCATCCCTACCATCGCGCTTGAGCGGTTCTTTCTTGCCACCGAGAACACAGAGGGGGAGAGAGTGGGCCGTGCCGACGGGATAGTCTCATGCAGGTTTGACGCAGCTCGAAGACGGGCTACGCCCGGCCATGGAGAACACAGGGAACACGGAGAACAAAGATGAATGAGCCTGCGCCTCCGAGACTCGATCGCGACTCCTGGCGCCAATATCGCGGAAGTCATGAATCATCTCTTCCCCTCGTGTTCTCTATGTTCTCCGTGGCCGCGCGAGGCGCAACATTCAGCAGCTTTCCAGTTGGACACGGAGCCGATGATGGGCACGGCCCACTCTCTCCCCCTCTGTGTTCTCTGTGTTCTTGGTGGCAATGAAGACGCTGAAGGAGGCACGAAACCATGAGCGGAGTCGGAAGCGCAATGCTGCTTCTCGCCTCGCGTTCGCCGCGGCGCGCGGAGCTGTTGCGCACGCTCGGCGTCGCGTTCGCGGTGATCGACGTCGAAGTCGATGAATCGCCGTGGTCGCGCGAGTCTTCCGCTGCGTACGTGCGACGCCTGGCGCGGATGAAGGCCGAGGCGGGGCGCGAAACGGCCGCGGTGCGAAGCCTGCCCGTGCTCGCGGCGGACACGACGGTGGTGCTCGACGGCGCGATCCTCGGCAAGCCGCGCGATGCGAACGATGCGCGCGCGATGCTGCGCCGGCTCGGCGGTCGCGCGCACGAGGTGCTGACCGGCGTCGCGCTGATCGATCGCAGCGGCGCGATCGAGGATCTGGTCGTCGTCACGCGCGTCGCTTTCCGCGCGCTCGAAGCGCGCAGCATCGACGCCTATGTCGCGAGCGGCGAGCCGGCCGACAAGGCCGGCGCCTACGCCATCCAGGGCCTGGGCGGCGCGCTGGTCGAGCGCATCGACGGCAGCTATTCGAACGTCGTCGGCCTGCCGCTCGCCGAAACCCTCGCCCTGCTCGACGCGGCGGGCGTGCCGCATGCGTTGAGCTCTTCGCCGTCTGAAATGCAGGGAATCTAGCCACGGAGGACACGGAGAAAGAGATTGATTGGGCCAATACCTCCGCGCTGCCTGCGCCTCATTCAGCGGCGGCGCTGCAGAGGCGCGATCAATCCCTTTCTTCCTCCGTGCCCTCCGTGTCCTCCGTGGCTAGATTAACCGGCGCTCGAAGTGGCACAGCACCCGGATTCGCGCGCAGCTCGTAGCTGGGGCCGACGAAGGAAGCTCAACGAGATCGGTGCCGGAAGAACGACGCGATGCCGTTGAGCGGTTGTCAGGAGAGAACGAATGGCGGTGCGCAGCGCCAACGCCCTGTTGGGCTTCTTTCGCCAGCTCAACCTACGGCTGAACCTAGCCGAGGAGGACACGGAGGAAAAATGGCGCCAGCGCTGATGACTGCGATCGAATCACGGAGGCGCAGACCCAATCCATCTCTTCCTCCGTGCCCTCCGTGTTCTCCGTGGCTAGATTAACCAGCGTTCGAAGTGCCACAACACCCGGCACGCAGTCGCTCAGCGCTCCGGCGGCGGCGCGATGCCGGTCAGCGAGGTGCGGGCCGAGATCTCGATCCAGTTGCCGTCGGGATCGGCGACGAAGCCGTAGCGGGCGACGCTGCCGAAGCTGACGGGCGCCTGCGCGAGGCGGCCGCCACGCGCGACGATGTCGGCGCAGGCCCGATCGGCATCGAAGATCTGGACCGTCAGATAGCGGAAGTTCGGCGCGATGAAGCTCGGCGTGAGCGCGCCGCCGCGGCCCTTCTCGACGAATAGCAGCGTGTCGCCGCAGCGCGCCGCGTGCGGGCCCGCCTCGTCGAACTCCATCGCGCGCAGATAGAAATCCATCATGCGCGCAGGCTCCGGCGTCTCGACCGTGATGCCGATGCCGACGAGTCCGTCCGTGCCGCGCGGCACGAGGCGCACGCGATCGCCGCCGGGATGACGGCCTTCCCATACCGGTCCCTCGCGCACGATCGAGAGCATCGCGTAGCCGGACGGCGGTAGTGCGGGCAGCGGATCGGTGTAGTGGTTGACCTTGATCACCGAGCCGTGCGCGTCGTGACGGTGCTGCACCCAGCCTGGCCGCAGCTCCAGCGCGTGATCGAAGCGCAGGCCGGCGGTCTCGCCCCAGAACGCGAGCTGAGGCGCGAGATCCGCGGTGAACAGGCCGAGGTCGAGATGCGGTTTCGCGAGCTTCACGAGGATCTCCTAGTGGGGCAGCAGCTCGAGCGCGCCGTTGTCCCAGGCCTGCTCGGCGGCGCCGATGGTCATGTGCATCAGCATGCGATCGCCGCGCTCGGTGCGCTTGACGATCAGCGTGGCCGCGATCGCGACGGCGATGGCGGCGAAGCTGTAGTGCCGATAGTCGTTCATCAGGTGCGCGAAGGAATAGTCCGTGACGCCGAGCGCCAGCAGCTCCTCGTGATAGTCGCGCAGCAGCGCCTGCTCGTGCCGGCGCCGCGTCTCGCGCGGGAACGCGCCGCCGAGGAAGTAGGCGACGTCCATGCCGGTGCCGAGGAAGTTGCTGGTCTGCCAGTCGACCACCGCGACGCGCTCGCCGGGCTTGCCGAAGAGCATGTTGTCGGGCCGGAAATCGTTGTGCGAAAAGCATTTCGGAAAATCGCGCGGCCGGTTCCACCAGGCGTGGTTGCGCACGTACTTCGCGCACACAGTCTTCACTTCCGCCGACAGCCAGCCGTCGTAGTGCTTTTGCACGTGATCCCAGCTTCGTTCGATCAGCTCGGTGGTGTAGAAGCCCTGTGCGCCTTCCGGCACGTAGCACCAGTCCGCTTCCAGCAGGCTGCGATCGTTCCAGAACGCTGCGTGCAGCTTCGCCGCCTCGGACAGCGCCGCGCGCGCCTCCTCCAAGGTGCAGCCGCGCATTTGATCGCCCTGCTGGGCCGGCGCGAGATCCTCGAACAGCAGCACGAAGTCGTTGGTCTTCGGATCGATCTCGGCGGCGTAGACGAAGGGCGTCCGGATCCCGGCGCGATGCGCGAGCTGCTGATAGAACATCACCTCGGCGCGATAGAAGCCCATCTGCTGCCCGGTGTCGCGCGCGGTCTCGTTCAGCGAGCTGAACTTACCGACCACCGAGGCGGGCGCGCCGGGCGGCGGCGTGCCTGCGTAGTCGATGAAATAGCGACGCGTCTCGCCGAGCTGTCCCGTGCCCACGGTTTCGACGCGCACACCCGCGATGCGCGCATCGATATCGCGCTGGGCGAGCGCCGCGCGCAGCCACGCCGGCGTCACGCCGTCCGGTCCGACGATCGGCAGCTCGCCGAAGATCGGTTGAGTCATGCACACCCTCCCCGTCGCGCGATCCTGAGTCCGCGCTCTTGTCATGGATATCGTGCCCGCATCTTAGGCGGCGTGACGGAAGCCGTCGAACCCCGCGCGGGTGTGCGCGGCCGGCAGGGAGACGCCATCCGGCCGGCGGACGCCGGCCGGAGAGAGGAAGGACGCTCAGTTCAAGCCCGGCGGCGGCGCAGGCCGAGCACGCCCAGCGCGCTCGCGAGGCCCCACACCGCGGCCGGCAGCGGCACCGGCGCGACGAAGCTCACGCTGTCGAGGCCGGTCTTCTCGACCACCGGCGTCACGAACTCCGCGCTGATGAACAGGCCGTCGAGCGCGGCCAGCGTCTGCGCGAGCTCGGCGTCGGTGGCGACGGCGCCCGTGCCCGCGATGCGCCAGTGCACGGCGTCGAGCGCGACGCCGTAGCTCGTCCAGTCCGGCGCCGAGGCGGGCACCGCGCCCGCTTGGTGCACGAGCACGAGGCTGCCGCTGCGCAGGGCGACGGTGCCGGGCGTCGCGATGATCGTGCCGCCGTTGATGTGCTGCTGCAGGGAGAAGACGAGCGCGCCGCCGAGCTTGTCCGACTGATCGCCGAGGTAGGGCAGAGGCGCGACGAAATAGGTCCAGCCGTCGTCGGGATCGAGAACGCTGATGAAACCGCCCGGATCCCCGCCCGCGGCATTGAAGCTCGGCGCGATGCCGGTCGCAAGCGGCGGGCTGGTGAAGATCGACGAGGTATCGGCGAAGGAAGTCACGGTCCAGCCGTCCGCGTCGGTATCGAAAGTGCTGCTGACGGCGGCGGCGGCCACGGGCGCGCTGGCCGCGGCGCACAGCAGGCCGGCGAGCAGCCGGCGTTCGAGCTCGTTCATGGGTACTCCTCCCTGATCGCGATGAAGGCGAGCATGCCAAGCCATGGGCGAAGATCAACGGGAGCCGCCGGTAACACTTCACATCGGCAGGCATCGCCTTTTCGTCACGAGCTCCAGCGTGTCGATTTGCCACAGAGAACACCGAAAACACGGAGGAAGGCTGCCGTGAAAGAAGGCGCCCCGTTCCCGTAGCCCGGGTGCAGCGTAGCGGAACCCGGGATCCGGCATGCCCGACACGCAAGGGCTTTCGGCCTTACTCGGCGCGCACCGGGCCGGGTCTTCCCGAATGCGTGAGAGACGACGAGCGCCAGATCCCGGGTTACGCGCTGCGCGCTCCACCCGGGCTACGAAATGCTGTCCACGTTGAAGGACTATGTCTCCTTCATGATTGAAAGGTGATGCGCGCGCCTCATCACCGTTGGGCTTCCTTCGTCAGCCCAACCTACCGGAGCTACTTGGGTCTCGGTTCCGGAAGCTTCGTCTCGGCGGCGGGCGCGGTGGAGCGCGCCTGGCGTACGGCCGCGATTAGCAGTCGCGCCGCGCGACGCGTTTCTTCCTGCACGGCATGGTCGCGATCGAGCGCTTCGTGGCTCGTCGCATAGGGCTCGTAGTAGCCGATGTAGCGATCGAGCGAGGCGCCCGCGTGTACGAGCTGCATGTCGCTCAGCCAGTCGTCGAGGGCGCGGCGCAGCGCCAGGGCGCCTTCGGTATCGCCGTGCACCACCACGCTGAAGCGGCGGCCGGCGAGGTGTCGCGGGTAGTGCCAGCCGCGCAGCTCGAGCGCCTTGGCGAGCGCCGGGTCCTTGAGTCGCGTGGTGGTCGGATCGGGATTGCCGCCGTCGGCGCAGACCAGCCTGTCGATCATCAGCTTCAGCACGCTCGGCGCCTGGTACCAGTACACCGGCGTGACGATCATCACGCCGTGCGCCGCCACCCAGCGCGGATACAGCTCGTTCATCCAGTCGTGGACCTGTCCCAGCGCGTGGTTCGGATAGCACGAGCAGGGCCAGTGGCACAGCGGCATGGCGGTCGACACGCAGGCCTTGCACGGCAGGATCTGGCGCCCGTACTGGGCGGTGAGCAGGCTCAGATCGAGGAAGTCGCACTCGAAGTCGGGCGTCGCCTCGATGACCGCCTTGGCCAGCGAGGCCAGGCGAAACGATTTGGACATTTCGCCGGGGCAGGTCTGATCGTGCCGCGCCGCGCCGCACACGAGCAGGATGCGCGAGGGCCCGGCGGGATCCCGTTGCGCCTGCTCCGCACGCTCGATCGCAGCGCGGGTCTCCAGCCATTCGACCGGCAGCTCGTACGTGGGATCCGCGTAGCCCGCGCCCGCCGCCCGTCTGCGCGGGCTCTTGTGGTACTCGTCGTAGTTGCGCCACGCGATCTCGATCACCCGGTCGATTTCGGGTCGCACTTCGTCGAACGAAGGATCGTGGAAGCGCTCGGCGAGCTTGCGCACGAATTCCTCGCGCGTCAGCTCGACATTGCCCTGACCCTTGCGTGGCGCGGGCGCACTGTCGGTCACGGCGCTCATGCGCCGCATTGTGCCGGCGGCAAGCCGCGCGTGCCGTCGTCTTTCCCGCTGCCGTGGGGGCGGATGGGGTCCGACGGAAGCGTGGGGAAAACCGGCGATCGGCACACTCGCGCCGCTTTCGCGCCGATCCCCGGCCCGGTTGAACTGGCCTCCCATCCCACGTGTAATGACGCCCTGCACAGCGCAAGCAGAGGAAGCATTTCATGCAGTTCGGCATCGGCGTCAGTACGCACATCAACAACTGGGACATCGTCCGTTACGCGGAGGAGCTGGGTTACGACCGCGCTTGGATCGGGGATTCGCAGATGATCTGGTCCGACGCCTACGCGACGATGGCACTGGCGGCGACGCACACGAAGCGCATCCAGATCGGCACGGGCGTGTCGATCTCGGGCACGCGCATCGCGCCCGTCACCGCGCACTCGATCGCGACGATCAACGCGCTCGCGCCGGGCCGCGTATTCCTCGGCCTCGGCACCGGGCACACCGCGATGCGCGTGATGGGCCAGGATCCGATGCGCGTCGGCGAGTTCCGCGAGTATCTGCGCGTGGTGCGCGCGCTGCTCGACGGCGAGGCGGTGGATTACACCTACCGCGGCAATACGCGCGAGATCCAGTTCCTGCACCGCGCGCGCAAGTTCATCGACATCGACAACCGCATTCCGATCTACGTCGCCGCCAACGGCTCGAAGGCGCTGGAGGCGACGGGACAGTTCGGCGACGGCTGGATGACGGTCGGCGGCGAACCCGAGGTCGTGAAGCCCAAGCTCGAGCACATCCGTGCCGGCGCGCAGAAGGCCGGCCGCAGGCTGCCGGCGGACTTCCATACCGCCTTCATCACCACGGCCTGCGTGCTGCGGCCGGGCGACAAGCTCAGCGACGATCGCATCATCGACGAGACCGGTAGCTGGGTCGCCTGCGAGCTGCACTTCTTCTACGAAGTGTGGAAGGACAACGGCCGCGACGACGCGATCATTCCGGATCACTTCAAGGCGATCTGGCCCGAGTATCTCGCCCACGTCGAGGCGATGAGCCTGCCCGAGCGCGCGCGCTTCCGGCAGATCCACGACGGACATCTCGTCTATCTGCAGCCCGGCGAGCGGCGCTTCATGCGCCCCGAGGCCATCAAGTCGAGCTGCCTCATCGGCGAGCCGGACGCGCTCATCGAGCACGTCAGACGGCTCGAAGCCGGCGGGATCAAGGAAATCGATCTGTGGCCGCCGATGGACTGTGAGCGCAAAGTGCTGCGCGACTTCGCGGAATACGTGATGCCGGCGTTCCGCTGATCGCAGGCGGGCCGGCCCGCGCCGGTCCGCGCCCCGCATGGACAACTACGACTACTGCGCGCAGTGGGTGCTGGACCAGCACCCGGCCGCCGGTGCATGCGCGCTCGACTACGGCTGCGGCGCCGGCCACATCGTCTCGCGCCTGCGCGCGCGGGGCGTCGAAGCCTACGGCTGTGACGTCTTCTACGAGGGCGGCGACTACTCGGGCCAGGTGCAGCAGGCCTATTTCGCGAGCCGCATCGTCCGGCGCATCGAGAACGGGCGCATTCCCTTCGACGACGCGAGCTTCGATTTCGTCACCAGCAACCAGGTGTTCGAGCACGTCGCCGATCTCGGCGCCGTGCTGGCCGAGATCGCGCGCGTGCTGAAGCCCGGCGGCCGCCTGCTGTGCCTGTTCCCGGATCGCGGCGTCTGGCGGGAAGGTCACTGCGGCGTCCCTTTCCTGCACTGGTTCCCCAAGCGCAGCCGCCCGCGCGTGCGCTACGCGATGCTGATGCGCCGGCTCGGCTTCGGCTACTTCACCGAAAGCAGGAGCGTGCGCCAGTGGAGCGAGAGCTTCTGCACCTGGCTGGACGACTGGACGCACTACCGCTCGCGCGCGGAGATCGATCATCTCTTCGCGCGCCACTTCGGGCCGCCGCGGCCGCGCGAAGACGAGTGGCTCGCGCGCCGTCTCGAAGCTCGCCGTCTGCCGCTGATGCTGGTGCCGCGCGCGCTGCAGCGCCTCGTCGTGCGCAAGCTCGCGGGGCTGGTGTTCGAGGTCGAGAAGCCTCTGCCTCTGGCGACCGCAGCGGCCGATCGTAGCCCGGGTGTAGCGCAGCGAAACCCGGGATCGTTGCCGGACTGAGGCGCTGAATCCGGGTCGCGCGCTGCGCGCGCCACCCGGGCGACGGACCGGTCGAGCGTGGCGGCGATCGATGCAGGATGAACGCCGGCAGCCCGCGTGGGACGTTCTCCCGTCACGCGCGCCGAATCGTGAATCAGTGTGTATCTGTCGCGCAGTACCCGCCGCGCCGCTCCGCGCTTTCTACGGTGGAATCCTCGATTCGTCGTCATCGCGGGAGGTTCCCATGCGCGCGCTGCCGCTCCTGTTCCTCACGTCCATGCTGATATTCCTCGCCCCCGCCGCTTCGGCGTTTTCCGTGTTCGCGCTCGATGCCGCTCACTCGTTGAAGTGGGGCGACAACGCGAACGGTACGGCCGGCGGCAGCGTGCGTTGGAGTTTCATTCCCGCGGGCACTGCGGGCGACGCTTACTGCGGCACGGCCTGCACGGGAACCGCCGTCACGTCGATCAATATCGAGAATGCGCCGGGCGCCGGCTACACGCTGACGCTGCTCAGCGATCTGGCGAGCCTGATCCAGGCGACCTTCGATCGCTGGTCCGCGGTTGCCGACATCCGGTTCATCGGCCCGGACGCCGACAGCGGCCTCGCGATCAACGATCCGAACGCCGGCGTGCCCGAGATCCGCATCGGCGTGTTTGCCTTCTCCGCGGGCGGCGGCGCCGTCGGTTTCGCGCCGCCGCCGAACGGCGGCACCGGCGCGGGCGACATCCTGTTCGACGCGAATTCCTTCTATGCCTTCCAGGCCGGTGCCGAAGGCGACGCGTTTCCCGCGGCCTCGACCGCGCCGAACGACTTCGTGAGCCTGCTGCTGCACGAGATGGGGCACGCGCTGGGCCTCGACCATCCGACGGGAACCGACGCGGTCTGCCAAGTGATGGACGTCAGTCCCGCCTGCTTGGGCCGCATCAACCGTGAGCTCGATGCCGACGACGTCGCCGGCGCGCAATTCCTGTACGGACCGGCCCCGGTGCCGCTGCCGGCGCCGCTGTGGATGCTCGGCGGCGCGCTCGCCGTGCTGGGGGCCGTGCGCAGGCGCTGAAAGAGGCGCCCTGCGCGAATGAAATTTCCCGGATGAGCGCAGCGCATCCGGGACTAGCCCGGCCGGCCGTTCAGGCGATGCGGTTGAGCGCGTGCTCGAAGCTCGCGACGGTGCGCTCGACCTTGCGCAGCTTGTCGAGACCGAAGAGGCCGATGCGGAAGGTCTTGAAGTCCGCGGGCTCGTCGCACTGCAAAGGAACGCCCGCCGCGATCTGCAGGCCCTCGGCCATGAACTTCTTGCCGCTGTGGATCTCGGCGTCGTCGGTGTAGCTGACGACGACGCAGGGTGCTTGGAAGCCCGGCGCCGCGACGCTCGCAAAGCCCTTCGCGACGAGCAGCGCGCGGATCCGCTCGCCGAGCGCGATCTGCGCCTCGCGCAGCCGTTCAAAGCCGTCGGCTTCGGCTTCCGCCATCATCTCCTCGAGACGGCGCAGGCCGTCGGTCGGCAGCGTCGCGTGATAGGCATGTCCGCCGCCCTCGTAGGCCTCCATGATCTGCAGCCATTTCTTGAGATCGCAGGCGTAGCTGGTCGAGCTCGTCGCCTCGATACGCGCGCGCGCTCGCTCGCCGAGCATCACGAGGCCGGCGCAGGGCGAGCTGCTCCAGCCTTTCTGGGGCGCGCTGATCAGCACGTCGACCTGACAGGCCGCCATGTCGACCCACAGCGCGCCGGAGGCGATGCAGTCGAGCACGAACAGGCCGCCGACTTCGCGCACCGCGCTGCCGACCGCGCGCAGATAGTCGGGCGGCAGGATCATCCCGGCCGAAGTCTCGACGTGCGGCGCGAACACGACCTCCGGTCGCTCGGCGCGGATCGCGGCGACGACTTCCTCGATCGGCGGCGGCGCGAAGGGCGCGCGCGTGCCGCCGGCCCCGCTCTGGCGCGCCTTCAGCACGGTGGTGGCGGCCGGGATGCTGCCCATGTCGAAGATCTGCGTCCAGCGGAAGCTGAACCAGCCGTTGCGGATCACGAGGCACTTCTTGCCGGTCGCGAACTGACGCGCAACCGCTTCCATGCCGAAGGTGCCGCTGCCGGGCACGACGATCGCGCTCTGCGCGCGGTAGACGGTCTTCAGCACGCGCGAGATGTTCTTCATCACGCCCTGGAAGGTGCGTGACATGTGGTTCAGCGCGCGATCGGTGTAGACGACGGAGTATTCGAGCAGGCCGTCGGGATCGAGGTCGGGGTAGAGAGCAGTCATGAGATCTCGCTTGCATGGTCGGGGCCGAGGCGGGCCGCGCAGGGCCCGGGCGCAAGCTAGCATCTTGGCGCACGGAAGCCCAGCCGGCCGCCGAGCAGGCCGCGTCCTCAGCGCCGGATCAGCGACAGGAACTCCTTGCGCGTGTCGGGGTTGTTCTTGACCGAGCCGCGCAGCGCCGAAGTGACGGTGCCGGTGCCGACGTGGCGCACGCCGCGCGACTCCATGCACATGTGGCGGCACTCGATGACGACGGCGACGCCCAGCGGCTGCAGATGCGTATCGAGCGCGTCCGCGATCTGGTTGGTCAGCCGCTCCTGGACCTGCAGCCGGCGCGCGTAGACTTCGACCAGGCGCGACATCTTCGACAGGCCCAGGATCCGCTGGTCCGGCACATAGCCGATGTGGGCGCGGCCGAAGAACGGCGCGAGATGGTGCTCGCACAGCGAGTACACGGGGATGTCGCGCACGATCACCATCTCGTCGACGCTCTGTGCGCCGTCCTCGAAGCTCTTCAGGATGTCCTCGGGGTTCTGCCGGTAGCCGCTGGTGTACTCCTGCCAGGCCTTGAGGAAGCGCAGCGGCGTTTCCTTCAGGCCTTCGCGGTCCGGGTCTTCGCCGATCATCGCGAGCAGCTTGCGCACGACTTCGAGATCTTCGGGCTGGAACATGATGCTGGGCTCTTGCTTCGGGCCGCGCTGCCGGGCCGGAACACCCTACCTTAGCGAGCCGTGCCGCGATTGGCTACGCCCCGCGGCCTTACGCAGGTGCCGGCCGATATGCTCACTAATCTAGCCACGGAGAACACAGAGAACACGGAGGGAAAGAGGGTTTGCGCCGGGAGACGCTGCAACGCAGGCGCCACCAGCGGCGGCGATCGTAGGTTGGGCTGACGCAGGAAGCCCAACGGCCCGCCGCGAAAAACATGGAGGCACGGATAGTTTGAGGCGGACACCGCGATGCCTGCCCCGAACGGGGCATCGACACGGCGGCGGCTCTCATCAACCCCTTCTGCCTCCGTGTTCTCTGTGTTCTCCGTGGCTAGATTGGCGAGCATATCCAGCGGCACAGCGCCGCGCCGCGATCCCATCGCGCGGCAAAGCCCTTTAGGCTGTCGCCATGAACGACGCCTCCGCCTCGCGACCCGTGCTCGTCTACGACGGCGACTGCGGCTTCTGCCGCTACTGGGTCGATTACTGGCGGCGTCTGACCGGCGCGGCCGTCGACTATCGGCCCTACCAGGAAGTCGGTGCGCGCTACCCGGCGGTGACGGCGGCGGAGTTCGCCCGCTCAATCTATCTGTTCGAGCCCGACGGCCGCCGTTTCCACGGCGCCGAAGCCGCCTTCGAGCTGCTCGCTCGCGTGCCGGGGCGGGGTCTGTGGCGCTGGGCCTATCGTCACGTTCCGGGCTATGCGGCGCTGAGCGAAGTCGCCTACGCCTTCGCCGCGCGCCATCGCGTCGCTGCCGCCAGGCTCGCCCGCCTGCTGTGGGGACCCGTGCGCGAGCCCGCGAGCCACAGGCTCGTGGCCGGTCTCTTTCTGCGCCTGCTCGGCGCGATCTATCTCTGCGCCTTCGCCTCTTTCACGGTGCAGGCGCTCGGCCTCATCGGCGCCCAGGGGATACTGCCGCTCGCCGACTTCGCGGCCGCCGTGCGCGAACAGCTCGGCGCAGACGCATGGTGGCAGGCGCCGAGCCTGCTGCTGCTCGCGCCGACGGACTGGGCCATTCACTGGATCGGCCCGCTCGGCACGGCGCTCGCCGGCGCGCTGGTCCTGGGCTCTGCGCCGCGCGTGGTGCTGCCGCTGCTCTACGTGCTCTACCTCGCGATCGTGCACGCCGGCCAGGTGTTCTACAGCTTCCAGTGGGATCTGCTGCTGCTCGAGGTCGGCTTCCTCGCGATCTTCCTGCCCGGCGCGAGCGGCACGGTGATCTGGCTGCTGCGCGGGCTGTGCTTTCGCTTTCTGTTCCTCGCCGGCATCGCGAAGCTGCTGTCGGGCGACCCGAGCTGGTGGGATCTGAGCGCGCTCGATTACCACTTCGAGACTCAGCCGCTGCCTTCGCCGCTCGCGTGGTATGCGCATTGGCTGCCGCCCTCCGTGCACGCCGCCGGCACCGCGGCGACGCTGCTCGTCGAGCTGGTCCTGCCTTTCCTCGCCTTCCTGCCGCGGCGCCCGCGCTGCCTGCTCGCGATCGCGGTCTGCGCGTTCGAAAGCCTGATCCTGCTGACCGGCAGCTACAACTTCTTCAACCTCTTGACGCTGCTGCTGTGCCTGCCGCTGCTCGACGACGCGGCGCTGCGCCGGCTGCCGTGGCTCGCGCGCGGCGCGGCGCGGCTCGCCGTACCGCCGGTGCGCCGCGGACGCCTCGCGCAGCTCGGGCTCGCGCTGCTCGCGATCGGCCTCGTCGGCTGCGGCCTCGTGCAGGGCTATGAGCAGCTCGGGCGCGAGTCCGCCTGGGCGCCGCTGTCGCGCGCGTATCGAGTGACGACCGGCTTCGGCCTCGTCAACGGCTACGGCCTGTTCGCGACCATGACGAGGACGCGTCCGGAGATCGCGATCGAGGGCACGCGCGACGGTCGCACGTGGACGCCCTACGAATTCCGCTACAAGCCCGGCGATCCGCAGCGTGCGCCGACCTGGAACATTCCGCACCAGCCCCGGCTCGATTGGCAGATGTGGTTCGCGGCACTGGGCAGCGCGCCGGAGCATCCGTGGTTCTCGAACCTGCTGCTGCGCCTGCTCGAAGGCTCGCCCGAGGTGCTCGCGCTGTTCGATGCGAATCCTTTTCCCGAGAGACCGCCCGCACGGGTTCGCGCGCGTCTCTACGACTACCGCTACACGACGCCGGCCGAGCGTGCCGACAGCGGTGCATGGTGGGTGCGCCGCGAGCTCGGAACGTATTTCCCGGCGATCGGACTCGGGCCCGCGCGCGTGCAGCGGGCCGCGCCCTGAAGCGCGCGCCCCTTCCTTCGATCGCAACGCGCCGCTCGTGCCGGCGGTGCAGCTCGCGCCGCGGCCCGCACTGCTGCTCGATGAAATCGGCGCGGTGGCCGGTGCGTCGACGCGCGGGCGCGTGGACGGCGGCGAGGTCGAACATCTCGCGCCGGCAATCGGCCCGCGCCCGCGCGGACTCGCCGACGGCGCGGCGGGCTCCACGGACCGCACGGCGTCCTACAATGTCGCGACGTCGATGACGCGCATCGCAGCGCCATCCCCCAGCCGGATGCGCCCGTTCCGCGCGGTAAACCGTACACGAGGAGCCGCAAGTGCCTGCAGTCCCGGCCGCGTCACGTTTCGCATCCCTCGCGCCCGGCGCCGCCCGCGCATCCTTCACACGGGTCTCCCTGCACAACCGAGCGCCGCTGCAGGCGGCGCTGTCGGTGATCCCGGCGGCGTTCGCTTTATATCTCGTCGCCGGATTTCCGGTAGTCCGCCCGGTGCTGCTCGCCGCGCTGCTGGTGTACGGGCTCGTCTGCCTGCTGCGGCCGGCGTTCTGGCTGTTCGCGATTCCGTGCCTGCTGCCGGTACTCGATCTCGCCCCGTGGTCGGGACGGCTCTACTTCCAGGAAATCGACGCTTTTCTGCTGATGAGCGCCGCGGCGTGTCTGTGGCACGGACATTACCGTCCTAGCCGCGGCAACGGCATTCCGCTCGCGTTCAAAGCGAGCGTCGGGTTCTATGCGATCTCCTATTGCTGGTCCGTCTACGCGGGCCTCGCGCCGCTGCCTGCGCTCGGACCCAACGCGTTCTCGAGCTACTACAGCAACTACAACGCGCTGCGAATCGCCCGCGGATTCTGTTGGGCGCTCGTTCTGTGGCCGTCTCTCTCGCTGCTGTTCCGCCGCGATCGACGCCTCGCCACCGTTCATTTGCTGGCGGGCGTTTCCGCCGGTCTGCTCGCGACCGGCATCGTGGCGCTGTGGGAGCGCGGTGCGCTGTACGACCTGCTGCTCGGCAAGGGCCTCTATGGCCGGCTCGATGGCCTGCTCGACTTCACGACGCCTTATCGCATCACCGGTCTGCTGTCGAGCATGCACACGGGCGGCGAAGCGATCGATGGCTATCTCGCGCTGGCGTGGCCCGTCGCCCTCGGACTCGCGTTGTACAGTCGCCGGCGGCGCGCCGGCCTTGCGTTCGGCATGGCCGCGCTATTGGCCGGACTGTATTGCGCGGTGGTCACTTTTTCGCGCGCGAGCTATCTCGCGCTCGGCATCGGGCTCGCGTGTCTCACGCTGGCCGGCGTGAGCGTTGCCGCGCGGCGCACGGGACCGGGCTCGGTGCTCGGGGGCGTCTGCGCGCTCCTGGTGTTCGCGTCGCTGCTGGCCGTCGCCCATCGCCACGGCGGCCTGCTCGCGTTGCTGGCCGTCATGTTCGCCTTCGGTGTGCCGGCGATCGCCGCCTATTCACTGCGCGCAGAACACAGGCTGCCGGCATGGGGTATCGCGTGCGCGGTCGTTCCGCTGGCGACGTTCATCGCCCACCATGCGATCGCGACTTCGAAATGGGTAGTGACGGCGCAGGGTGCCGCCTGGTTGCTGGCCGCCGGCACGAGCGCCGCGGCGACGGCGCTGGGGACCTTCATCGGCGCGCGCGCCAAACGCATGTTCACGCCGTCCGAGTTCGTCATTCTGACGCTGCTCGTGGCGGGGATATCGGCGGCCGTGGTGCCCGCCCTGCTGGGATACCGCATGTCGTTCCGATTCGCGGGCGTCTCGACCGATCTGGAGACGCGTTTCGCGCATTGGCGCGATGCGCTGGATCTGATGCCGCAAACGCTGTCCGCGAGCTTGCACGGCGTGGGCCTAGGCGTGTTCCCGCGGCGTTACCTGATGGCGTTTCCCGACCATTCCGGCGGCATCGGCATCGTGGAGGACGAAGGTGTCAACCGCTTCATGCGCTTGACCGGCGGCAAAGATCTGAAATGGACGCAGCGGATCGCCCTGCCGCCGGACAGGGATTACACCGCAAGTCTCGACTATCGCACGGCCGCTCCTGCGGCCGAGCTGCGGCTGCGCGTGTGCCGCCGCCAGATCATCCACCCGACCGAATACAACGGACAGTGTCGAGGCGTCTCGCAGCGGATTTCGGACACCGGGGGCGAGTGGAAAACCCTGTCTTTCAGTTTCAATCTCGGCGATCTGGGCACGTCGCCCGCGAATCTGCTGCGCGCGCCGTTGGTATTCGAGCTGACGAACCGGCGCGAGTACGCGCTCGAGTTCAAGCCGCCGGCCATCGTCGACATCGACAATGTCCGGCTCATCGATGCCAGCGGCATCGATCGGCTCGCCAACGGGACGTTCTCGCACGGCGTCGACCGCTGGTTTCCGCTGTTCGATTTCAATCACCTGCCGTGGCACATCAAGAACATGGCGGTCGCCCTGTACTTCGATCAGGGCCTGTTCGGCTGTCTCGGGTTTGCCGTTCTGACGCTTATCGCGCTCGGCTCGGCGGCCCGGGCGGCGCGTGCGGGCGATCCTGCCGGGCTTGCGCTCGCGACGGCGATGCTCGCGTTCCTCGGCGTGGGCCTCGTCGGCACGCTGGTCGACGAACCGCGCCTGATGCTGCTGTACTTTCTCTATGCCTTCGCCGCCGTCGCGATCGGCTCTGCTCGGGAGGCCGGGAAGTCCTGATCGCGACTTCATTTCCGGGTCTCGCCGTCGAACGTTTCGTGCGCCGGTCCTGTCTCATGATTTCGCCGATGCGACGCGCGGCACGCCGTACCGCTCGCGCTTGAGGATTACCGCCCGCTGCTCAGGGGCGATCGCGTGAACCAGCGCCGCCACAGCGGCGCGAGCCCGGCGAGCAGGCCGCCGGCGAGGAGCACGCCGGCCCATACGGCGAGGAAATAGAAGCCGATGTCGCGCAGCGCGGTGGCCAGGAGTTCCATGCGGCCATTGTCGACGAGCGCCGCGGCGGCCGGCGACGGACGCCGTCCTCGAGGCGCCGGGACGCGCTCCGGAAATGACACAAAAAAAGCCCCGCAGAGCGGGGCTTTTTCACGTTCGGACCGGGAAAACCGGCCGCGATTTACAGCAGCGGGACCAGCAGCAGCGCGACGATGTTGATGATCTTGATCAGCGGGTTCACCGCCGGGCCGGCCGTGTCCTTGTACGGATCGCCGACGGTGTCGCCGGTGACCGAGGCCTTGTGGGCGTCCGAGCCTTTGCCGCCGTGGTGGCCTTCCTCGATGTACTTCTTCGCATTGTCCCAGGCGCCGCCGCCGGTGCACATCGAGATCGCGACGAAGATGCCGGTGACGATCGTGCCCATCAGCATGCCGCCGACCGCCATGCGCGCGGCTTCCGCGCCCATCGCGTAGCGGATGACGAAGGCCAGCGCGACGGGCGTCAGCACAGGCAGGATCGAGGGGATGATCATCTCGCGGATCGCGGCCAGCGTCAGGAGATCGACGGCGCGGCTGTAGTCCGGCTTCGCGGTGCCTTCCATGATGCCCTTGATTTCCCGGAACTGGCGGCGCACTTCGACCACCACCGAACCGGCCGCGCGGCCCACCGCTTCCATCGCCATCGCGGCGAAGAGGTAGGGAATGAGACCGCCGACGAACAGGCCGATGATGACGGCCGGCTCGGTGAGCGAGAAGGCGACGAGCTTGCCGGCTTCCTCCAGGCTGTGCGTGAAGTCGGCGAACAGCACCAGCGCCGCGAGGCCGGCGGAGCCGATCGCATAGCCCTTGGTGACGGCCTTGGTGGTGTTGCCGACGGCGTCCAGCGGATCGGTGATGTTGCGGATCTCCGCGCCGAGCTCGGCCATCTCCGCGATGCCGCCGGCGTTGTCGGTGATTGGGCCGTAGGCGTCGAGGGCGACGATGATGCCGGCCATCGACAGCATCGAGGTCGCGGCGATCGCGATGCCGAACAGGCCTTCGAGCGCGTAGGACGCCCAGATCGCGATGCACACGAAGAGCACGGGCCAAGCCGTGGATTTCATCGACACCGCGATGCCCGCGATGATGTTCGTCGCGTGGCCCGTTTCCGAGGCGGCGGCGACGTACTGCACGGGCTTGAACTCGGTGCCGGTGTAGTACTCGGTGATCCACACCAGCGCCGCGGTCAGGCCGAGGCCGATCAGCGCGCAGCCGTAGATGCCGCCCGCGGACACGCCTTCGATGTCGCCGAACATCCAGTTCGTGACCGGGTAGTAGGCCACGGCCGCGATCACGCCGGCGACGATGAGGCCGCGGTACAGCGCGTTCATGATCTTGCCGCCTTCGGAGGCCTTCACGAACAGCGAGCCGACCACCGAGGCGACGATCGACACGCCGCCGAGCACCAGCGGATAGAGCACCGCCGCGTCGCCGGCCGCCTTCATCATCAGGCCGCCGAGCAGCATGGTGGCGATGATGGTCACGGCGTAGGTCTCGAACAGGTCCGCGGCCATGCCGGCGCAGTCGCCGACGTTGTCGCCGACGTTGTCCGCGATCACGGCCGGGTTGCGCGGGTCATCTTCAGGGATGCCGGCTTCGACCTTGCCGACGAGATCGGCGCCGACGTCGGCACCCTTGGTGAAGATGCCGCCGCCCAGACGCGCGAAGATCGAAATCAGCGAGGAGCCGAAGGCGAGGCCGACCAGCGGGTGCAGGTTGACCGCTTCACCGGCCGGCGTGCTCATCGCGAGGAAGCTGTAGTAGCCGGCGACGCCGAGCAGGCCGAGGCCGACCACCAGCATGCCCGTGATCGAGCCGCCGCGGAACGCGACCTGCAAGGCGGCGTTCAGGCCCCTGCGCGCGGCTTCCGCGGTGCGCAGGTTCGCGCGCACCGAGATGTTCATGCCGATGAAGCCGGCCGCGCCCGACAGAATCGCGCCGATCGCGAAGCCGATGGCGGTCTTCCCATCGAGGCCGACGGCGATGACGATGGCGAGGACGACACCGACGATGGCGATCGTGCGGTACTGGCGGTTGAGATAGGCGGAGGCGCCGAGCTGGACGGCGGTCGCGATCTCGCGCATCCGCTCGTTGCCTTCCGGCTGGCTCAGAATCCAGGCTCGTGACCAGAGCCCGTAGACGATGGCAAAGACCGCGCAGCCGAGCGCGATCATCAGTTCGACCGACATGGATGTCCCCTCTTTGGTTATGTGAGGGCCGGATTGCCCGGCCTTGCGTCACGGCGCCTCGCGACGCCGGTCCCGTCTCCTGCTCCCGTGCCCCGCGCTGCGGTAACCTGACGGTCGCTCCCTAGTGCGCTGTCCCGCCATGAACTCCCATCATTCGCGGGCCCTCGACCTGCGCGGCAGCGTTGCTCGTCGTCGCCATAGCGCTGCTATGACTCCTCCTCGCGCCTTGCCGCACAGCCCGAGGGCCGCGCGACTCATGGAAGTTCATGACGGGACAGCACACTCAAATCCCGGCGATTCTAACGACCCCTCACTTCAGTGCAAAGTTGGTGGACGTTCTTTTCGGCACGGCCACGTTGCGCAGGCGCACGTAGGACGGCAGGCCGTCGCGGTAGGGCGGGTAGTCCTCGCCCTGGATGAGGGGCAGCAGATAGCGGCGCCCGGCCGCGGACAGGCCGAAGCCGTCGTCGCTGATGTAGTCGCGGGGCATCTTGCGTTCGACGTTGGCGACGTCCTCGAGCCGGGCCTCGCCGATCGACCAGCGATAGGGCGTATCGCTCTCGCGGACGATCGTCGGCATCACCGAATGGCGCCCGGCGAGGGCGAATTCGACCGCCGCGCGGCCGACGGCATAGGCCTGTTCGACGTCGGTTTTCGAGGCGATGTGGCGGGCGGCGCGCTGCAGATAGTCCGCGACCGCCCAGTGATACTTGTACTTCAGATGCTCGCGCACCAGGTTCGCGACCACCGGCGCGACGCCGCCGAGCTGGGCGTGGCCGAAGGCATCGCGCAGGCCCTGATCGGCGAGGAACTGGCCGTCCGCGCGGCGCACGCCTTCGGACACCACGACCGAGCAATAGCCGTGCTGCTTCACCAGGTCATCGACGCGGGCGAGGAAGCGCTGCTGGTCGAAGGGCAGCTCGGGGAAGAGAATCACGATCGGCAGCTCGCAGTCGGCGTCGGAGGCGAGCCCGCCGGCGGCCGCGATCCACCCGGCGTGGCGGCCCATCACTTCCATCACGAAGACCTTGGTCGAGGTCTTCGCCATCGAGGCGACGTCGAAGCTCGCTTCGCGCACGGACACGGCCACGTACTTGGCGACCGAGCCGAAGCCGGGGCAGACGTCGGTAATGGGCAGGTCGTTGTCGACGGTCTTCGGCACGTGGATGGCCTGCAGCGGATAGCCGAGCGAGGCCGAGAGCTGGGACACCTTGAGGCAGGTGTCCGCGGAATCGCCGCCGCCGTTGTAGAAGAAATAGCCGATGTCGTGCGCGCGGAAGACCTCGAGCAGCCGCTCATACTCGGCGCGGTTCTGTTCCAGGCTCTTCAGCTTGTAGCGGCAGGAGCCGAAAGCGCCGGCCGGCGTGTGGCGCAGCGCTGCGATCGCGGCCGCGGACTCCTGCGCGGTGTCGATCAGATCCTCGGTCAGCGCGCCGATGATGCCGTGGCGGCCGGCGAGCAGCTTGCCGATGCGATCGCCGTGGCGCCGGGCGGTCTCGATGATGCCGCAGGCGCTCGCGTTGATGACGGCCGTGACGCCGCCGGACTGGGCATAGAAGGCATTGCGTGGACTCATGCGCGCCTCATCGGGCTGATCTGCGGACCTCGCGGCATCTTATGCCGCACGTAGGGGCCGTGAAAGCGGTGAACTCGCGCCGGCGCGTGCGGTCTCTCCCCGGTAACAGTGCGTCACTTCGCTCGCGGCCCGTCGCACGGGGCTGCTAGACTGCGTCCAACATGTCCGCTCCGCATCGCCGTTCCACTCCGCGTCCCGCGTGGCGGGCCCTGCTGCTCGGCCTGTGCATCGGCCTCGCCGCCGGTGTCGCGGCGGAGCCGGCGCCGCCGTATGCCGAGGACACCGACCTGCCGGTCGAAGCCGAGCTGCCCGACATCGGCGACTCCGCCGGCGCGATCATCTCGCCGGAACAGGAGCGCCAGCTCGGCGCTTCGACCATGCGCCAGCTCCGGCGCATGGCGCCGATCGTCACCGACGAAGAAGTCGAGGACTACATCCAGAAGCTCGGCATGGAGCTCGGCAAGCACGCGAACTATTACGGGGACTTCCATTTCTTCGTGATCGAGAGCCCCGTGATCAACGCCTTTGCGGTGCCCGGCGGCTACATCGGCGTGCACTCGGGGCTGATCCTCAATTCGAAAAGCGAGTCCGAGGTCGCCTCGGTGCTCGCCCACGAGATCTCGCACCTCACGCAGCGCCACGGCGCGCGGATGATCGAGGCGGCGAGCAATATGAGCATTCCGTCGATGGCCGCCTTTCTCGGCGCGATCCTCGTCGCCGCCATCGCGCCGCAGGCCGGCATGGGCGCGCTGGCCGCGGTCGGCGCCGCGCAGCAGCAGTATCAGATCAACTTCACGCGCGCGAACGAGAAGGAGGCCGATCGCATCGGCATCGAGCTGCTGCACGAGTCGGGTTTCCGCACGATGTCGATGGCGGACTTCTTCGGCCGCCTCGAACGTGCGAACCGCTATTCCGATCCGAAGATGATCCCGGAATACCTGCGCACGCACCCGGTGACGGTCAACCGCATTGCCGAAGCGCGGGAACGCGCCGAGCGCATGCACGACGACGTCGTGCGCGAGGACAGCTACGAGTACCAGCTCGTCTGGCACAAATTGAACGTGATGGCGGCCGAGGATCCGAACCAGGCGCGCAATTACTACGAGACCATGCTGCGCGACGGCAGCTTCCAGAACGAATCCGCCGCGCGCTACGGCTATGCGCTGGCGCTGATCGAGGCCCGCGATCTCGCGCGGGCGCGCATCGAGATCGGCAAGCTGCTCGCCGAGCAGCCGCGCCTGCCGCCGTTCCGGCTGCTCGCCGCGAAGCTCGAGCAGGAGGACGGCCACACGGCCGCGGCCTTGAAGCTGCTGAAGCAGCTCCACGCGGACGAGCCGGACAACCGCGCCGCCTGCTATACCTACGTCGCGCTGCTGAACCGGACCGATCGGCCCGCGGAGGCCAAGCGCGTGCTGCGCGACTTCGGCGTCGCCGACGAACGCGAGCCGCGCTTCTACAAGCTGCTGGCGGAGGCCGAGGAGCGCCTCGGCGATCAGGCCAATTCGCATTACAACCTCGCCGAGTACTATCGCAGCATGGGCGAGCTCGAGCTGGCCTTCGAACAGCTCCGTCTCGCGCAGGTCGTGCCCGATCTCTCGCACTACCAGCGCCTGCGCATCGACGCCCGCATCGACGAGATCGAGAAAGATCTGAACCGCCTCGACCAGGATCGCGCGAAGCGCCGCGAACGCGAGGAACGCCGGCAGCGAGGTTGAGGTGCCGCCCCGCGCGCTGCTGCTGCTCGCGCTCGCCGGCGCGTCCGCCCACGGCGCGAGCCCTGCCGACGCCGGCCGCGCGCTGGCGTTCGCGACGGCCAAGGGCAACTGCATCGCCTGTCACGTCATCGCCGGCGGCCGCCAGATGGGCGACGTCGGTCCTCCGCTCGCCGACATGCGGACCCGCTTTCCGCTGCGGCGCGAGCTGTTCCGGCGGATCTGGGATGAAAGCGCGTACAATCCCGCGACGCTGATGCCGCCCTTCGGCCGGCACGGCATTCTGACCGCGCACGAAATCGAGCTCATCATCGACTTCCTCTACATGCGATGAACCCGACCGCGTCCGCTCCTGCGTCCTCGTCCTCACGTCGCCGTGCGCTCGCGCGGCTCCTCGCGCTGTGCGCGGCGCCGCTGCTCGCGCTGCGTGCGCTGGCCCAGCCGCACCAGCGGCCCGATCGCGCCTTTGCGCAGGAGGACGTCGCCGCGACGCTGCGCGAGCTCTACGGCCGCGACGACATTCCGGCCAGCGATGAAATCCGCATCGGCGTGGCCAAGCTCGCGGAAAACGGCGCGGTGGTGCCGGTGAAGGTCGAGGTGGATCTGCCGCACGTCGACGAAATCGCGCTGATCGCCACGCGCAATCCGGTGCCGCTGATCGGGCGTTTCGCCTGCGGTCCGCGCACGCGGCCCTTCGTCGCCACGCGCGTGAAGCTCGCCGAGACCTCCGAGATCGTCGCCGTCGTCCGCCGCGGCGAGGAGCTGCTGCTCGCGCGCGCGCCGGTCGAAGTGACGATAGGCGGCTGCGGCTGAAATGGCCGCCGCGAGCATCAAGCTCCGCACCGAGCTGCGCAAGGGCGCGCTGACCGTGCGCGCGCTGATCCGCCACCCGATGGAGATCGGTCGCAAGCTCGACGACGGCACGCGGCTGAAGCCGCATTTCATCACGCGCGTCGTGTGCCGGCTCGGCGAGGACGTGGTGCTGGACGCCGACTGGGGCGGCGGCATCGCGAAGAATCCCTATCTGTCCTTCATCGTCGACGGCGTCGAGACCGGCACGCGGCTCACGCTCGCGTGGTCGGACAACCAGGGTGGACACGACGAGCTGGTCGTCGACATTTGAGCGCCTGCGCCTGCGCTTGCGCCTGCGCTGCGGCGCCGGGCTCGCCGGCGCGCTGCTCGTCGCGGCGGCGCCGGCCGCGCCGCTACCCGACGCGGCGGCCGATCGGGCCGCGCTGCGCGCGGCCTATGCCGCGCGGTTTCCGGAGGTGGCGCTCGAGGACCATGCGCTCGGCGTCTATGCGATCGACCCCGGCCTGCGCGCGCAGTGGGAGGAGCTGAACGAGTTCCCGCCCTATGCCTTCGCGGTCGACGAGGGTCGCGAGCTGTTCGAGGCCGCGCTGCCCGACGGCAGCCGGCTCGCCGACTGCCTGCCCGAGGGCGGCGTGAAGACGGCCCACACCTATCCGCGCATCGACGCCGCGCGCGGCGAGGCGGTCACGCTGCCCCTGCTCGTCAACGAGTGCCGCGTCCGGCACGGTGCGCCGGCCTGGGATCCCGACCGCGGGCCGATGATGGCCCTGCTCGCCTATCTCGCGGACAGCTCGCGCGGCGAGCACCTCGACCTGCCCCTGCCGGCGTCGCCGGCGGCGCGAGCGGTCTATGCGCGCGGCCGCGCGCTGTTCCACATGAAGCGCGGCCAGCGCAACTTCTCCTGCTACGACTGCCACGTGACGGCCGTCGGCCGCCATCTGCGCGAGCAGCCGCTGATGCCGGTGCTGGGCGCGCTGACCCACTACCCCGTCTACGGCCTGCGCTGGGGCGCGATGGGCAGCCTGCATGCGCGCTTCGCGGGCTGCTACGAGCAGGCGGGAGCGGCGGCGCCGCCGGCCCAGAGCCCCGACTATCGCGCGCTGGAATACTTCCTCGGCGTGATCGGCGACGGCTTGCCCTTCATCGCGCCCGGACTTCATCGCTGAATGCGAAGGCGATCATAAAATCTTGTTAATACAGGCCGTCTTCGGCGGTTCTTGCGGCTTTGGTCACAGATCGGTCGCCGCTGGCCCGTATGATCGCCCGCACAGGCAGTCCGGTTCCCGCGACCATGGGGGAACCCGAAAACTACAAAGAAGCCAGAGAACAACGAATGCTACGCATCAAATCGCTAGTCATTGCCCTCGACGTGCTCGGCGTCGGCGCGCTCTTCGCGGCCACGCTTGCCCTCATCGATGCCACCGGTGTCCTCGCCATCGTGCCCGTTGCCGAAGCGCTGCCGGTGTTCATCATCGCCTTCGTCATCTCTGTCGGCGCTTTCGCCTGCGCGCGCAGCGTCCAGATCGGCCACCTGATGCGCACCCGCGCCGATCCGCGCCGCGCCCGTGAACGGCGCGCCGCGCAGCTCGAAGTGCGGGCCGGAACCGAGACGGCCGCGCCGATCCCGAACCCGCTTCAGCGCGCAGCCTGAAGCCCGCGCCGGGCGGCGGGTCGCCGTCCTTACCGCGCCGGCGTGATTTCCCGCATGGTGGCGCGCGTTCGACGCGAGTCATAATGCCGCCATGGGCGTCGAGGCCGCGGCCTGTCGTCGCGGCGCTCCGACGTTCCGGGCGAGCGCCATGGATCCGATATCAGACTCTGCCGGCGACAAATGCTACGTCAGTCGCCTCACGCGCGAGACCCTCGCGCTCATCCTCGCCGGTGGCCGCGGCGATCGCCTGCAGGGCCTCACCCGCTGGCGCGCGAAGCCGGCGGTGCCCTTCGGCGGCAAGTTCCGCATCATCGATTTCCCGCTGTCGAACTGCGTCAACTCGGGCGTGCGCAAGATCGGCGTGCTGACGCAGTACAAGGCGCATTCGCTGCTGCGCCATCTCTATCGCGGCTGGGGCTTCCTGCGGCCGGAGCTCGGCGAGTTCGTCGAGATCCTGCCGGCCTCGCAGCGCATCGACAACGAGTGGTACGCGGGCACCGCGGATGCGGTCTATCAGAACATCGACATCCTGCGCGCGCACGCGCCGACCTATGTGCTCGTGCTCGCCGGCGATCACGTCTACAAGATGGACTATGGCCAGATGCTCGCCTTCCACGCCGAGCGCAAGGCGGACATGACGATCGGCTGCATCGAGGTGCCCTGCGCCGAGGCCACCGCCTTCGGCGTGATGGCGGTCGACGAGCAGCTTCACATCAAGGAGTTCGCCGAGAAGCCGGCGCAGCCGAAGTCGATCCCGGGCCGGGACGGCACCGCGCTCGCGTCCATGGGCATCTACGTGTTCAACACGCAGTTTCTCTACGAGCAGCTCATCAAGGATCGCGACACGCCCGGTTCCAGCCACGATTTCGGCAAGGACATCATTCCGGCGGCGATCGGCCGGTATCGGGTCGTGGCGCATCCGTTCCGGAGCCCGACCGACGAGGTCACGGCCTACTGGCGCGACGTCGGCACCGTCGATGCCTACTATCGCGCGAACATGGAGCTGCTGGACGTCACGCCGCAGCTCAATCTCTACGATCGCAACTGGCCGATCTGGACCTATCAGGAACAGGTGCCGCCGGCGAAGTTCGTGTTCAACGACGACGGCCGGCGCGGCAACGCCGTCGATTCGATGGTCTCGGGAGGCTGCATCATCTCGGGCGCGCAGGTGACGCGCTCATTGCTGTTCTCCAACGTCCGCGTTGAGCTCGGCAGCGACATCCGCGACTGCGTGCTGCTGCCCGACGTATCGATCGGCGCGGGCTGTCGCATCCATCGCGCCGTGATCGATCGCGGCTGCGTGCTTGCGCCGGGCAGCGCGATCGGTCTGGATCCCGACGGCGACCGCAGGCGCTTCCACGTCAGCCCCGAAGGCGTCGTGCTGGTCACGCCCGACGCCATCGGCCAGCCGCGTCACCTGGTGCGCTGAAGACCCACGCTCACAGCCAGCGCATCCGTCCCATCTCGAAGCGATGCGCGAGCAGGGCGTGATGCGGATAGACCCGCACGCGCAGGCTGGCGAGGCCGGACAGCGTCGTCGTGATCTCGGTCGCGAAGATCTGCTCGCCGCCCTGCCGGCCTTCGAGCGGCGCGAGCTCGCGCGTTTCACGCAGCTCGAAGCCGCCGCTCGCATCGCTGACGCCGATCTGGCACTCGACGCAGACGTCCGCGGCGTCCAGCGCGTCGAGCGCGACGCCGACCGCGAGGCGGAAGCCCTCGCCGGCTTTCAGCGCCGGCGGCGGGCCCTCGATGAGGCGCACGGCGACCTGCAGCCAGTGCGCGACGACGCGCTGCTTCCACTCGGCGAGCGCGCGTCCCGCCGCTGCGCCGTCCGCGGCCAGACGCCGCGCGTGCCGCGCGGCCGGGCCGTAGAAATGCTCGGTGTATTCGAGCACCTGACGCTCGGCATTGAAGCGCGGCAGCACCGTGCGCTGTGAGGCCTTCGCCAGCCTGACCCACGCACTCGAGTAGCCGCGGCCGTCGCGATCGAAGTACATCGGTTTCGCGACTTCGAACAGCACGCGACAGATCTCCTCCGCCTCGAGCCGATTGCGCTCGTGATCGGGCAGGCCGTGACCGATCGGCGCGATGCCGTAGCCGTTGTCGCCGGTGTAGCCCTCGGCCCACCAGCCGTCGAGGATCGACAGATGCACGGCGCCGTTGATGGCCGCTTTCATGCCCGAGGTGCCGCTCGCCTCCAGCGGGTATTCCGGGTTGTTGAGCCAGATGTCGACGCCGGTGACGAGCTTGCGCGCGAGCGAGATGTCGTAATTCTCGACGAGGAAGAGCCGGCCGCGGAACGCGGGCTCCAGCGAACGCTCGTGCAGCTCGCGGATCAGATCCTGGCCGCCGGCGTCGCGCGCATGGGCCTTGCCGGCATAGATCAGGATCACCGGCCGCTCGTCGTCGGCCAGCAGGCGCGCGAGGCGCGCCGGATCGTTCAAAAGCAGGGTCGCCCGCTTGTAGGTCGCGAAGCGCCGCGCGAAGCCGACGAGTAGCGGATCGTGCTCGGCGCTCAGACGCTGCAGTCGCCGCTCGATCTCCGCCGGCACCACGCCGTGCCGCGTGTACTGGCGGGTGAGGCGCTCGCGCAGATCGCCGATCAGATCGAGCTTCAGCAGTTGGCGGATGCTCCACCACGAATGGTCGGGCAGCTCGTCGATGCAGTTCCAGAACTCGACGTTCACCAGCTCGTTGCGCCACTGGCGGCCGAAGCGCAGATCGAAGAGGTTCACCCACGGCGTCGCCAGATAGGTATGGATGTGCACGCCGTTCGTGACGTGCGACAGCGGGTTCTCGGCCGGCGCGATCTCGGGCCAGATGAAGCATTCGTTCGCGCTCGCGACGCTCTCGTGCACGGCGCTGACGCCGTTGTGGAAACGCGAGCCGCGGATCGCGAGCGAAGTCTGGTTGAAGCCGAGCACGTTCTGCGGGCTCGCGCCGAGCGCGTAGAGGCCGTGCTCGCCCTGGCCGAGATCCTGGATCATCTGCGGGAAATAACGTCGCATCATGTCGTGCGGGAAGACGTCGTGACCGGCCGGCACCGGCGTATGCGTCGTGAACACCGTCCCCGCCGCGACCACTTCCAGCGCAGTCCTGAAATCGAGCCCCTCGCGCAGCCGTTCGCGCAGCCGTTCGAGCACCAGGAACGCGGCATGGCCCTCGTTGATGTGCCACACCGTCGGATGGAGGCCGAGCGCGCGCAGCGCGCGCACGCCGCCGATGCCGAGCACGATCTCCTGCGCGATGCGCATCTCCGCATCACCGCCGTAGAGCTCGAAGGTGATGCGCCTGTCCTCGGGCGAATTCCCCTCTAGATCCGTATCGAGCAGGATCAGGCGGAGATCACCGAGCTGGCCAATCCACGCGCGGATCGCGACGTCGCGCTCGAGCAGCTCGACGTGCAGGCGCAGCGGCGCGCCGTGACCGTCGTCGGCTTCGGTGAAGGCGAGATCCGCGCCCTGCACGGGCACGTAGCGGAGCTGCTGACGGCCCTCGACGTCGATCTCCTGACGCAGATAGCCCGCGCGGTAGAATAGCCCGACCGCCACGAAGGGCAGGCGCAGATCGTTGGCCGCCTTGCAGTGATCGCCGGCCAGCACGCCGAGGCCGCCGGCATACAGCGGCAAGCTCTCGTGCAGGCCGTACTCGGCGCAGAAGTAGGCCACGAGATCGGTGTTCGCCTCGAGCTCGCGCTGAACGCGCGCATCCCGCGGCTTGCGCAGATAGCTGCCATAGGCCGAGAGCACCGCTTCGTATTCCTGCAGGAACACCGCGTTCGCCGCCGCGGCCTCGAGCGTCGACTGCGCGACCCGACGCAGGAACATCTTGGGATTGTGGCCGCAGGCGTTCCACAGCTCGCGATCGAGGTTGGCGAAAAGACCTTGGATGCGCCGGTCCCAGGTATAGGACAGATCGTCGGCGAGGCTCGGCAGGCGCGCGAGGGCCGCGGGCAGCACGGGCTGGATCTCGAACTCGATGCGGGTTGCGCTCATGACGGCTCACGCGGATGGATACGCATGAGTGTACTGAAGCCGCCCGGGTCTCGCAGCCCGAGCGCAGTGTTTCCGCCGCGCCGGGGACTCGCGCAGCGCATCCCGTATCATGCGCCCATGCTGAAGCTGTTGTTCGCGACCTCCGAGGCCTCGCCCTTCATCCAGACCGGTGGACTCGCCGAAGTCTGCGGCAGCCTGCCGAAGCGCCTCGCGCGCCTGGGCTGCGAGGTGAAGCTGGTGCTGCCGGCGCACGCGGCCGTGAAGGCCGCGCTACCGGCGCTCGTGTCGCGGGGTCCGCTCGCGGTACCGGGTTACGCCGAAGCCTGTCGCGTGCTCGCGCTCGCGCTGGAGCCGCGCCTGGAGCTTCTGCTCATCGACTGCCCAGAGCTGTTCGACCGGCCCGGCGGGCCCTATGCGGGCCCGGACGGCCGCGATTTCGAGGACAATGCCTATCGCTATGCGTTCTTCTGTCACGCGGTGACGACGCTGATCGCAGACGGCGCCTGGCGCGCCGATCTCGTGCATGCCCACGACTGGCCGACGGCGCTGCTGCCGGCGCTGCTGACGCGCTTGCCGGCGCGACCGCGCACGGTGTTCACGATTCACAATCTCGCGTTTCTGGGTCTGTGTTCGCGCACGCAGTTCGAAACGCTGCGCCTGCCGCTCGACTGGTGGCACTACGAGCGTCTCGAGTTCCACGGCCAGTGCGCGCTGCTGAAGGGCGGGCTCGTGTTCGCCGATCGCGTGACTACCGTCAGCCCGACCTATGCGCGCGAGATCCTGACGCCCGAGCTGGGTCACGGCCTCGATGGACTGCTGCGCGCGCGCGGGGCCGATCTGTCCGGCATCCTCAACGGCATCGACGAGGAGATCTGGGATCCGGCGCGCGATCCGCTGCTCGCGGCCAACTACACCGCTCAGACGCTGGAGCGACGGCGGACGAACCGCCGCGCGCTGCAGGCCCATTTCGGCCTGCCGGCGAACGAGGACGCGTTTCTGCTCGGCGTGGTCAGCCGCCTCACCGATCAGAAAGGCATCGATCTCATCCTCGGCGCACTGTCGCAGGCACCGGCGGACTGGCAGTGCGTCATCGTCGGCAGCGGCGAGCCGCGTTTCGAGCGCGCCGTGCGTGAGCTGAGCGCCGGCCGTGCCGCTCGGATCGCCTGTCACATCGGCTACGACGCCGCGCTGTCGCATCGCGTGTTCGGCGCGGTCGATGCCTTTCTGATGCCCTCGCGCTTCGAGCCCTGCGGGCTGTCGCAGCTCTACAGTCAGCGCTACGGCGCGGTGCCGATCGTCCGGCGCACCGGCGGCCTCGCCGACAGCGTGCGCGACCTCGCCGCACAGGCGCCGACCGGCGTCGTGTTCGAGGCGCCGACGACGGAAGCCTTCGCCGCCGCGCTGCGCCGCGCCGCGGCCCTGTTCGGCGACGCACGGGGCTGGCGCGCGGTGATGCGCAACGGCATGGCCGCGGATCACTCCTGGACGCACAGCGCGCGCGATTATATCGCGCTCTATCGGGCGCTCGTCCCGGCCGGAGGAGAACGATGATGATTTTGCCGACCCTCGCGGAAATCGAAGCCGCGGCGCACGCGATCGCGCCCTACTGCCCGCCGACGCCGCAGTACGCCTGGCCGCTGCTCGCCGCGCGCGCCGGCTGCGAGGTCTGGGTCAAGCACGAGAACCACACGCCGATCGGCGCGTTCAAGCTGCGCGGCGGCCTGTGGTATCTCGACACACTCGAGCGCGGCGGGCAGCGTCCGGCCGGCCTCGTCAGCGCGACGCGCGGCAACCACGGGCAGAGCCTCGCGCTGGCCGGACGCCTCCACGGGGTGCCGGTGACGATCGTCGTGCCCCACGGCAACAGCCGCGAGAAAAACGCCGCGATGCGCGCCTTCGGCGCCGAGCTCGTCGAGATCGGTGCGGACTTCGAAGCGGCGCGCGAGGCGGCCGCGACGCTCGCGGTCGAGCGCGGCCTCGAGATGGTGCCGCCTTTCCACGGCGATCTCGTCTGCGGCGTCGCGACCTATGCGCTCGAGCTCTTTCGCCATGCGCCGCCGCTGGACGCGGTCTACGTCGCGATCGGCATGGGCTCGGGCTGCTGCGGGCTGGTCGCCGCACGCGACGCGCTGGGGCTCGCGACGGAAATCGTCGGCGTCGTCGCCGACGCGGCGCCCGCCTACGCGCTGTCCTTCGCCGCAGGGCAGGTAGTGACGACCGCCAGCGCGCACACGCTCGCCGACGGCGTCGCCTGCCGCGTGCCGTCGGCGGACGCGCTCGCGATCATGGCGCACGGCGTGGCGCGCATCCTGCGCATCGACGAGGACGACATCGCGGCCGCGATGCGCGCCTATTACACCGACACGCACAATCTCGCCGAAGGCGCCGGCGCGCTCGCACTGGCGGCGCTGCTGAGCGCGCCGGAGCGCGAGCGGCAGCGCGGGCGGCGGGTCGGCGTCATCCTCTCCGGCGGCAACGTCGATGCGGAGGTCTTTGCGCGCGTGCTCGCCTGAGCCGGCGCGCCGCGCTCATTCGGACTTGCCGGTGTCGGCGATTTCGGCCTCGTACTTGGCCTTCGCTTCGCGCTTCTGCTCGCGCAGCTCCTTGTCGATTTCCTGCGTGCAGTAGCTGCGGCCGCCCATCCCGGAGCCGCGGCACTGCGCCTTGCGCGCCTCGGCCTGGTTCTCGAGCATTTCGATCTTCGCCTCGTAGCGGTCCTTGGGGCTGTTCGCGTAGATCACGCGATCGTCCTCGTCGTCGTCGGCAAAGGCGAAGGCGGACGGGGCGGCGAGCAAGAGGCCGAGCACGAGGACGGGCAAGGACACGAGAGTCGGGCGCATGGCGTACTCCATGACGGATGAGGACGACGTGCAAACACGCGCAAGCGGCGGTTCGCCAGCGGCGGCAGCGCTGCGTTACGCTGTCGTTCGGTTCGTCGCGGCGAGCATTCTGCGCGGAGGTCCATCGATGTCAATCCGGAAATCCATCGCGTATGCCTGCGTGCTGGCCGCGCTCTGGGTCGCCGCCGCAGCGGCGGTCGACACCTGGCGCTGGACCGACGAAGCGGGCCAGGTGCATTTCGGCGATACGCCGCCGCCCGGGGTGAAGGCCGAGCGCATACCGCTACAGTCGTCCCCTTCCGCGCTGACGGACGAAGCGCGTGCACAGCGCCAGCAGGAGCTGCGCGAGCGCGAGGCCGCGCGTGAGGAGGAAGCGGCGCGCAAGACACGCCGCGCCGCGCGCGCCGAGGAACGCGCGGCCGACGAAACGGCGATGAAGCGCGGCCGCTGCGATCGCGCGCGCTGGGCGCTGGCCGCGCTGGACAGCGGCCGGCCCGTCTATCGCGATGCGAACGGCGCCTACCGCGTGAAGCGCCCGCCGAACCAGCAGGACGTCTATACCGGCCCGCGCCAGTATCTCGACGAGGCGGAGCGCGAGGCCGAGATCGCGCGCTACCGGCAGGAGATGGACACTTACTGCGCCGACTTCCCCGAGCTCCAGGATCCGGCGCGCGCGGACGAGGATCTGCGCCACGCCGAGGCCTGCGAGGCGGCCGCCATCGAGCTCGAGCAGCTCCAGCAGGACGAGGCTCGCGCGACCGAGGAAGAGATCGCGCATCGCCGCCGCTTCCTCGAAGAGGAGTGCCGGTGAGGAAGGTTCGCGGCCGCGCGCCGGCTGAGCCGGGCACTGGCCGGCGCGCGGCCGCGCTGCGCTATCCTGCGCCGATGAACACCACCGTCTTCGATCGCGACGCCATCGCCCGCGCCGTCGCCGCGCTGCGCGCAGGCCTGCTGGTCGCCTTTCCGACCGAAACGGTCTACGGCCTGGGCGCCAATGCGCGCGATCCCGCCGCGGTCGCCCGGCTCTATGCGGCGAAGGGGCGTCCGGCCGATCATCCCGTGATCGTGCACGTCGCGAATGCGCGCATGCTCGCGCAGTGGGCGCGCGAGATTCCACCCGCGGCACAGGCGCTGGCCGCGCGTTTCTGGCCGGGCCCGCTGACGCTCGTGCTCAAGCGCGCGCTCGGCGTACGCGACGCGATCACCGGCGGCCAGGACACCGTCGCCCTGCGCTGTCCCGATCACCCGCTCGCGCAGGCGCTGCTCGAAGCGGCGCAGGCCGCCGGCATCGACGGCATCGTCGCGCCGTCCGCGAACCGCTTCGGGCGGATCAGCCCGACCACCGCCGCGCACGTCGTCGCGGAGCTCGGCGACGCCGTCGCCGTGGTGCTCGACGGCGGGCCCTGCCGCGTCGGCATCGAATCGACCATCGTCGACTTGAGCAGCGGACCGCCGCGCATCCTGCGTCCGGGCATGATCGCCGCGGAGGATCTCGAGGCCTGCATCGGCGCGCTCGCCGCGGACCAAGACGTTGCCGCGCCGCGCGTGTCCGGTGTCCTGCCCAGCCACTACGCGCCGCGCACGCCGCTCGAGCTCGTTCCGGCCGAGGACTGCGTCGCGCGCGTCGCGGCCTTGAGCGCGCAGGGTGAAGTGCCGGGTGTGTTCGCGCCGGCGGCCGTGGTCGAGGCCTGCGCCTTGCCCGCGCGTGCCCTTATCGCGCCGCGCGAGGCGGAGGCCTATGCGCGCTGTCTCTATGCGAATCTGCGCGCGCTGGACGACTCCGGCTGCACGCGCATAGTCGTCGCCCTGCCGGCGGACGGCGCCGCCTGGCGCGGCATCCGCGATCGCCTCGCGCGCGCGGCGCATTGAACGCGCCCACGGCGTTCAGCCGGCGCTGCGATCCGCCGTGCGCACGGCCACCGCGTGGCCTTCGCTGCGTGCCACATAGGCCGCGGCCGCGAGATCGCCGCTGACGTTCAAGGTGGTGCGACACATGTCGAGGATGCGATCGACGCCGAGCACGACGGCGATGAGGGCGGGGTCGACGCCGATCGAGGCGATGATGCCGATGACGAAGGGGATCGAGCCGGCCGGCACGCCGGCGGTGCCGATGCCGCCCAGGATCGCGAGATAGACGATCATGAGCTGCTGCGCGAGCGTGAGCTCGACGCCGGCGAGCTGGGCGAGGAAGAGCACCGTGATGCCTTCGTACAGCGCGGTGCCGTTCTGATTGGCCGTCGCCCCGACGGTCAGCACGAAGCTGTTGATCTCGCGCGGGATGCCGAGCTCCTCTTCCCCGACGCGCAGCGAGGTCGGCAGCGTCGCGCTGGAGGACGAGGTCGAGAACGCGGTCAGCATCGCGGTGCGGATCGCACGGAAGAACGCGACGGGCGAGAGGCCTGCGCACCACCACACGATCGCCGAGTACACGCCGAACAGATGCAGCGCCAGGCCGAGCAGCACTGCGCCGACGAACCAACCGAGCGACACCATCAACCCGACGCCGAACATCTGCACGTTGTTGAAGACGAGGCAGAACACCGCGAGCGGCGCGAGCTTCATCACGAGCTCGATCAGCGCCGCGACGATTTCGCTCAAGCCCTCCAGCGCGGCGATGAACGGGGCGCTGCGCGCGCGCGGCAGCAGCGTCGCACCGAGGCCGATCGCGAGCGCGAAGGCCATCAGATGCAGCATGTTCGGATTCGGCGTCGCGAGCGAGGCGAAGGGGTTGCGCGGGATCAGCGAGTCGACGATCTGCGCGAGCGGCGCGGCGGCGGCCGGCGGCGCGGCGCTCGCGACCTGGCTCGCCGCGGCGTCGCCGTAGACCTCGCGCAGCGCGGCCGCGATATCCGGGTCGAGCCGATGGCCCGGCTCGAAGGCGTTCGCCAGCGCGATGCCGATCACGACCGAGATCGCGGACATCGTAATCGAGAAGGCGAAGGACTTGGCGCCGACCCGACCGAGACGCTTGAGATCGCCGATGCCGGCGACGCCGACGACCAGCGAGGCGAATACGAGCGGCACTACCAGCATCAGCAGCAGGTTCAGGAAAAGCTGGCCGACGGGTGCGGCGAGCTGCGCCGCGAACCAGTGCGCGGGCGCTTGCAGCGCGCTCACTTCATGCGTCAAGGCGCCGAGCAGCGCGCCGAGCGCGAGGCCGATCAAGATGCGGGTATGCAAGGCCATAGCCGCGGATTGTGGCGTATTTCGGGGGAAGCGTCGTCGGTGTGGTGTATATGCGCTATGCGCGCCACGGAGAACACGGAGAAGAAAAAATTGTAGGTTGCCGTAAAGGGGACTTCGCGCTAGTCGTAGCCCGGGTGGAGCGCGCAGCGCGGAACCCGGGATCGGGAGCGCTTCGGCCGAACGAAGATCCCGAGCGCCGCGCAGCGGCGCGGAATCCGGGAGGATTGCGCCTGCCGCGTCTCTTTCATGCTTGGGGTGATGCACGCGCTGCATGGCCCGTTGGGCTGACGAAGAAAGCCCGACTTACATTTTTTCTCTTTTTTCTCCGTGTTCTCCGTGGCGCGCGTAGCGCAATTTCCGAGCGCGGACCCGGCTCAGCGTGTAGCAGGCATGGCCGGTTCAGTCCTGCCAGCGCATCAGCTCGATCAAGGCCAGCGGCCTGTCTTGCATCGGCGCCCGCGTGGCACCGATCGCGGCGCGAGTAAAGTGCTCATCCTAGGGAAGCCCTGAGCGAATCCAGGATGGATTCGTTCTGAAGTCGAGCCGTCCATGGCCCGCGGAAACTCCGTTCTTGCAGAGTTTCCCTGGCTTCGAGTGCGCGTCGGCGCTGCGGATACCGCAGCGCCGACGCCGCCCCGCGCCCCGCGCGAGTGCCGCGGCGGGGTGCTCTTCGCGTAAGGTAGCCCTCGCGATACTGCAGGAATTTCGTATGGCTCACGGCTACCGGCACAGCATCGGCTCGCAGACCCATCGGTTCCGCGATCTGAAGGATCTGCTGGCGAAGGCCTCGCCCGCGCGTGCGGGCGATGCGCTGGCCGGCCTCTGCGCGAGCTCGACCGTCGAGCGCAGCGCAGCCCGGCTGTGTCTGGCCACGCTGCCGCTGAAGACTTTGCTCGACGAGCCCCTCGTGCCCTACGAAGAGGACGAAATCACGCGGCTCATCCTCGACACGCACGACGCCGCGGCCTTCGCGCGCGTCTCGCATTTGACGGTCGGCGACTTCCGCAACTGGCTGCTCGCCGAGAGCACGAGCGCGGACACGCTCGCCGCGCTCGCGCCGGGGATCACGCCCGAGATGGCGGCCGCGGTGTCGAAGCTGATGCGCAATCAGGATCTCGTGCAGGTCGCGCGCAAGTGCCGGGTCGTCACGCGCTTCCGCGACACCTTGGGCCTGCCTGGGCGGCTCGCCGTGCGCCTGCAGCCGAATCATCCGAGCGACGATCTGCAGGGCATCGCGGCCTCGATCCTCGACGGCCTGCTCTACGGCGCCGGGGACGCCGTCATCGGCATCAATCCCGCCGGCGACGATCCGGCGCTGCACGCGGCGCTGTGGCGCATGCTCGACGAGTTGATCGCGCGCTGCGAGATCCCGACCCAGTCCTGCGTGCTGACCCACGTGACGGGGCAGATCGCGGCCATCGAGCAGGGGCTGCCCGTGGATCTCGTGTTCCAGTCGATCGGCGGCACCGAGGCGACCAACCGCAGCTTCGGCGTCGATCTCGCCCTCCTCGCCGAAGCGCGCGACGCCGCGCTGTCGCTGCGGCGCGGCGGCGAGCATGTGATGTACTTCGAGACCGGCCAGGGCAGCGCGCTGTCCGCGAACGCGCATCACGGCGTCGATCAGCAGACCTGCGAGGCGCGCGCGTATGCGGTCGCGCGGGCATTCTCGCCGCTGCTCGTCAACAGCGTCGTCGGCTTCATCGGGCCCGAGTATCTCTACGACGGCAAGCAGATCGTTCGCGCGGGGCTCGAGGATCACTTCTGCGGCAAGCTGATGGGCCTGCCGCTGGGCTGCGACGTCTGCTACACCAATCACGCCGAAGCCGATCAGGACGACATGGACACGCTGCTGACCTTGCTCGGCACGGCCGGCGTCACCTTCATCATGGGCGTGCCGGGCGCGGACGACGTGATGCTGAACTACCAGAGCACGTCCTTCCACGATGCGCTGTATCTGCGCGAGGTGCTGGGGCTGAAGCATGCGCCGGAATTCGAGGCCTGGCTCGAGCGCATGCAGGTCACGCGTCACGGCCGCCTGCGCGAGCTCGGCGGCAACGAGGCGCTGGTCCAGCGCCTGCTCGCGCGCCTGCCGTGAGCGCGAAAGACGAGCGAGGCAGCGACGGCCGAGGCGAGGCGCCGGTCGTGCGCGATCCCTGGCAGCGGCTGCGCGCGCTGACGCCGGCCCGTATCGCCCTCGGGCGCGTCGGCGCCGCCCTGCCGACCGACGCGGTGCTCGCCTTCGATCTCGCGCAGGCACGAGCGCGCGACGCCGTGCACGCGGCGCTGGACGTGCCGCGCCTCGTCGCCGAGCTGGCGGCCGAGGGTTGGGCCAGCACCGTCGTGCACAGCCAGGCGGCCGATCGCGCGAGCTATCTGCGCCGCCCGGATCTCGGCCGGCGGCTCGATGCGGCGGCGCGGGCGCGACTGGCGCCGCCCGCCGCGGACGGCTGCGAGCTCGCCTTCGTGATCGGCGACGGGCTGTCCGCGCTCGCCGCGCAGCATCACGCGCTTGCGCTCTTGCGCGCGACGCGTCCGCTGCTCGATCCGGCGTGGCGCATCGCGCCGGTCTGCGTGGCAACGCAGGCGCGGGTCGCGCTCGGCGACGAGATCGGCGCCGCGCTGGCGGCGCGCCTCGTCGCGGTGCTGATCGGCGAGCGGCCGGGCCTGTCTTCGCCCGACAGCCTCGGCGTCTATCTCACTTACGAGCCGCGACCGGGACGCAGCGACGCCGAACGCAACTGCCTGTCCAACATCCGGCCGGCCGGTCTGCCGATCGCGACGGCGGCGCGCAAGCTCGCCTGGCATCTGCACGAGGCGCTGCGGCGCGGACTGACGGGCGTGGCACTGAAGGATGAAAGTGAAAAGCGGCTGTCGAGACCCTGGGGTCCGACAGCCGAAGGACAACCGGAAGAGAGTAGCGAGTAGCGGGACCGGCGCGGCGAGACGCCGCTCCGGTCGAATGCACGCTTACGAGCGGGTCCGGTGGAGATCCGGATCCGGGAACACGTCCGCGATGTGCGGCCGGTTCAGCATCTGGTCGAACATGCGGCTCTCGGAGTAGAGGGCCTTGACCCCTTTCGAGCCGAGCTGCTCGCAGGCCGGACGGATGTTCGTCGCGTACAGATAGGGAATGGTGCAGTAACCCTTGTCGTGGCTGCCGGTCATCTCACCGGCCAGTGCGCTCGTGCCCGAGGACAGCGCCGCCACCAGGGTCCCCGCGCACAGTAGGTGTTTGCGGTTCATGGCTGATCTCCTTCTGGGTAGTGGCTGCCGCAAGGGCCTGGCTGTCATCTCCGCCGTCCCAGGCATGTCTTGCTGCTCTGCAGCGAAAGATAGGCCCGGGCCGGTGCTGGCGCAATAAATCGTTGACGGAAATACTGTTTCACTTCAGTGAACAATCGGGCCGCGTGGCCCGTCGAGGGGCCGGTCATCCGCGCCCGCGACGGTGCGAGGCGGTCGGCAGTGCAGGAGCCGGGCGTGGACAGATTCGCGAGCATCGAAACCTTCATCACCGTTGCGGACTGCCGTAGCTTCTCGGCGGCGGCCGAGCATCTGCGCCTGTCCAAGGCGATGGTCAGCCGGCACGTGCAGCAGCTCGAGCAGCGGCTCGGAACCCGGCTGTTCGCGCGCACCACCCGACACCTGCAGCTCACGGACGCCGGGACCGAATATCTCGCCGGCTGCCGCCGTATCTTCGAAGAGCTCGCGACGCTGGAACGCGAGGTCGGCCGTTTCAGCGATCGGCCGCACGGCTTGCTCAAGGTGCTCGCGCCGACGTCTTTCGGCAGCTTCCAGCTCGCGCCGGTGATCGCCGAATACGCCTTGCACTATCCCGAGGTGCAAGTGCAGCTCACGCTGTCGGATCGCCCCGTCGGCCTGATGGAGGAAGGCGTCGACGTCGCCGTGCAGATCGGGACGCTCGCCGATTCGAGTCTGATCGCGCGCAAGATCGCCGAAGTGCGCCTGCTGGTCTGCGCCTCGCCCGACTACCTGAAACGTCACGGCACGCCCGTGCAGCTCGCGGATCTCGCGCATCAGAACTGCCTGCGCTACAGCCAGGGGCAGCGCCGAGGGCTGTGGCTGTTCCGCGAGCGCGGCGAGGACGTGACCTTGCGCGTGCACGGCGACTTCGAAGCGACGACGGGCGACGCGGTGCGCATGGCGGCGCTGGCGGGTCTCGGGCTCGTACAGCTACCGAGCTACATGGTGCGCGAGGACATCGCGGCCGGCCGTCTCGCCGCGGTGCTCGAAACCTATGCGCCACCGCCCGTGCCGCTCTACGCGGTGTACGCGCATCGCGATCTATCGGCAACGGTGCGCGAGTTCGTCGATCTGCTCGCCGCGCACTTCAAGCCGCAGGAGGCGGTTAAAGTTTAGTGCCGGCCGAAATGCTCGATAATCTATATAGCAGAGCGCAAATACGCTCCATTGGCTGTTCAATGGCGCCCGCCCACGAGAAGCTTCCTTCGTCATGCCCGCGCAGGCGGGCATCCACGCAGTACCTCGGCATCCAGCACAGAATAAAGAATCGCCCGGCGGAAACCTCCTCGTCAGGCGTGGATTCCCGCTTGCGCGGGAATGACGGTAAACGAACACGAGTGGAGCGTATTTGCGCTTTTCTATTTAGCCACGGAGGACACGGAGGAAAAATTTGATTGCGGCTATGCTTCCGTGACTCGATCATGATTGTCGGCGCTGACGTTGCGGAAACTCCCGCCAATCCTTTTCCTCTCCGTGTCCTCTGTGTCTTCCGTGGCTAGATTAAAGCGGCATATCTGCTGCCACCGACTCCGGCTGCGAAGATCGCTTACTGCGCGCGTTCGATCGCCACGGGCGCCGCGTCGTGCGGCGCGTGCGGTTGCCAGCCCAAGGTGAACAGCAGCACGAGGAAGCCGAGCACGTAGGCCAGCGCGACGTGCCAGCCGTGGCGCAGCCACTGCGCGACGGAGCGCGCTTCGGGGTACAGATTCGTCAGCGCGACGCCGGCGCTGGATCCGAACCAGATCATCGAGCCGCCGAAGCCGACCGCATAGGCGAGCACGCCCCAGTCGTAGCCGCCCTGCTGCAGGGCGAGCGCGGTCAGCGGGATGTTGTCGAAGACCGCGGAGACGAAGCCCAGGCCGAAAGCGGTCTGCCACGAGGCGAGCGGCAGCTCCTCGACCGGCATCAGCGAGGCACACATCACGAGCGAGAGCAGAAACAGCGAGCCCACCGCCGTCTCGGGCAGCAGCTCCCAGTCGTGGCGGCGGACCTTGATCGTCAGCGCGATCGCCACCCACACGGCAACGCCGAGGAAGGGAAAGCGCGTCGACTGTGCCGGGAAATGCGTGTTGACGACGATATTCGTTCCCATCGCCGCGACGAGCATGAAGGCGACGATGCCGATGCGGCGCCAGTCGACGCGCGTATGCGCGTGAGCGTTCTTCAAGATCGGCGAATGGCGATGCTGCTGGATCGCCGCCGGCACGCCGCAGACGACGAGCGCGACGATGGCCGCGACATAGGCGTGGAACACGTGCTGGGGAGCGACGCCGGCGATCCACATCATCGTCGTCGTCGTGTCGCCGACGACGCTGCCCGAGCCGCCCGCGTTCGACGCGGCGACGATCGCGGCGAGGAAGCCGATGTGCACCTTGGCGCGGAAGAGCTGGTGCGCCATCGCGCCGCCGATCATCGCGGCGGCGATGTTGTCGAGAAAGCTCGACAGCACGAACACCATCACGAGCATCACGAAGCCGCCCTTCCAGTCGTCGGGCAGATACTTCGGCAGGATCACGGGCACGTGGCTCTTCTCGAAGTGCCGCGCGAGCAGCGCGAAGCCCATCAGCAGGCCGAACAGATTGGCGAGCGTGACCCATTCGTGATGCAGATGGCCGAGCAGGCCGGCGAGGCCGGGCCCGCTGCGGAAACCCGTGAAGATCAGCTTGTAGCCGACGATCGCCGCAAGCCCGCTCAGGGCGACGGCCAGCGTGTGATGGTGGTACACCGCGACGCCGAGCAGCGTGCAGGCGAACAGGATGAATTCGGCGGGTATGCCGTAGACGGCGAGGCCGTGCATGAAACTCCCCCTGGTGCTTTTTCTCGTGCGCGTCGAAGCGCGGTCGATCTCAGGCGCGACGGCGCAGCGGCTCGCGCGCGCCCACTTCGCGCTCGATCAGCGACGCGACCCAGGCGACGAAGACCTTGACCTTCGCCGACAGGCGCCGGCTCGGCGGATACATCACGTGGATCGCCACCGGATCGGGATGCCAGTCGGGCAGGATCCGCACGAGCCTGCCTTCGCGCAGCGGCTCGCCCGCCATGAAGGAGGTCATCTCGATGACGCCGAGGCCGGCGAGGCCGGCTTCGAGATAGGCCTCGCTGTCGTTGACGGCGAAGCGCCCGTCCAGCCGCAGTTCCAGGCGTTCGGCGCCGCGGTTGAAATTCCAAGTGTCGGTGGCGCCGAAGCGCGTCGAGAAATAGCGCACGATGTCGTGCTCGAGCAGATCGCGCGGGTGGCCGGGCAGGCCGTGCGCCTCGAGATAGCGCGGCGATGCGCAGTACAGGAGCTCGATCTCGCCGACCGGCTGCGCGATCAGGCCGGCGTCCAGCGGCGATCCGCCGCGCACCACGCAGTCCACACCTTCTTCGACGAGATCGACCGGGCGATCGCCGCAGCCGAGCTCGAGTCGGATCTCGGGGTAGCGCGCGAAGAACTCGGGCAGCGAGGGCACCAGGAAGCGGCGGCCGAAGGTCGCGCCGACGTCCACGCGCAGCCGCCCGTGCAGGCCCGCGCCGGTGCCGGCGACGGCGTGCTCGCTGTCCTCGATCTCGGCGAGGATGCGCACGCAGCGCTCGTAGTAGGCGGCGCCGTCGACCGTCACGCTGACTCTGCGCGTCGTGCGGTTGAGGAGCCTGACGTTCAGGCGCGCCTCGAGCTGACGCACGAGCGTGGACACCGTCGCTTTCGGCAGCCCGAGCTGCTCCGCGGTGCGCGTGAAGCTGCCGGCGTCGACGACGCAGACGAAAACTTCCATGGCTTGCAGGCGATTCATCGCCGCACTATGCCGCAATTGTTCAGATGGCTGAACAGTAAATTTGAATTTTTGACGTTTGTAGGCGAATTACGAACGCCTATGATGCGGCGCAGCCTCCTGCCGGGTTTTACCATGCGCCTTTCGCTCGCCCCCACCCTTCGTCGGCTGGCGCTCGCCGCCGCCTTTCTTCCCCTCGCCGCCTGCGATCGCGCCCCGCCCGCGGCCGCCGGCGATCCCGCGGCCGCGGGCGGACCGCCGCCCGTGACCGTCGCCGCCGCGATCGTGCGCGAAGTGCTGGAGGTCGATGAATTCGCGGGCCGCATCGAGGCTACGCAGCAGGTCGAGGTGCGCGCGCGGGTCAACGGCTATCTGCAGTCGATCCATTTCAAGCCGGGCACGGAAGTCAAAGCGGGCGATCTGCTGTTCGTGATCGACCCGAAGCCGCTGCAGGCCCGGCTCGCCGAGGCCGAAGCGGCCGCGGCGAACACCCAGGCCCAGCTCGATCTCGCGAAGATCGAGCTCGAACGCCAGAAACAGATGCTGCCGGACCGCGCGACCTCCAAGCGCGAATACGATGCCGCGGCCTCGCTGGTCGCCACGCTCTCCGCCGCGCGCCGCGCGAACGAGGCGGCGATCCAGGCAGTAAAGGTCGACCTCGGCTACACGCGGATCACTGCGCCCATCGACGGGCGCGTCGGCAAGGACGAACGTACGGTCGGCAACCTCGTGCAGGGCGATGCCCCGGATTCGCCGCTGCTGACCAGCATCGTCGCGCTCGATCCGATCTACGCGACCTTCGAGGCCGACGAGGGCTCGTTCCTGAAGTACATCGGCGCCGCGCGCGGCAAGTCGCTGAAGGTCGAAGTCGGTCTCGCCAACGAACAGGGCACGCCGCACCCCGCCGAGCTCGCCTTCATCGACAACCAGCTCGATCCCGCGAGCGGCACCGTGCGCATGCGCGCGCTGCTGCCGAATCCGGATCGCCTGTTCACGCCCGGGCTCTATGCGCGCGTGCGCCTGTCCGACAGCAGCGCGCCGCGGCGCGCCGTGATGGTCGCCGATCGCGCGATCGGCACGGATCAGAACAAGCGCTTCGTGCTCGTGCTCGACGACAAGAATCTCGCGCAGTACCGCGAGGTCAAGCTCGGGCGCGTCTACGACGGCCTGCGCGTGATCGAGCAGGGCCTGAACGAAGGCGAGGTCATCGTGGTCAACGGCCTGCAGCGCGTACGCCCCGGCGCACCCGTGACGCCGACCAAGACCGACATGCTCGACGCGGTGAGCGCGCCGCCGCCGGGCGCCGGCTGAGACGGCACCGATGAACGTTTCCCGCGCCTTCATCGATCGGCCCGTGTTCGCGGCCGTGCTGTCGATCGGCATCTTCGTCGCCGGTCTGATCGCGATCCCCTTCCTGCCGGTGTCCGAATATCCGGACGTGGTGCCGCCGTCGATCGTCGTCACCGCGACGTATCCCGGCGCTAACCCCAAGGTCATCGCCGAGACCGTGGCCGCGCCGCTCGAGGAGCAGATCAACGGCGTCGAGAATATGCTGTACATGTCCTCGCAGGCGATGAGCGACGGCGTGCTGAACGTGACGGTCACGTTCAAGATCGGCACGGATCCCGATCTCGCCGAGACGCAGGTGCAGAACCGCGTGCAGCGCGCGCTGCCGCGCCTGCCCAACGAGGTGCGCCAGATCGGCGTGATCACGCAGAAGCAGTCGCCGAACCTGACCATGGTCGTGCATCTGCTGTCGCCGGATTCGCGCTACGACGAGCTGTACTTGCGCAACTACGCGGTGCTGAACATCCGCGACAAGCTGCGCCGCATTCCGGGCATGGGCGAGACCATCGTGTTCGGCGCCGGCGACTACGCGATGCGGATCTGGCTGGATCCGACCAAGCTCGCTGCGCGCGGTCTCACGGCGAGCGACGTCGTGCGCGCGATCCAGGAGCAGAACCAGCAGGTCGCGGCCGGCGTCGTCGGCGCCCCACCGGCGACCCCCGGCACCGAGTTCCAGCTCTCGGTGCGCACCAAGGGACGCCTGTCCACCGAAGCCGAGTTCGGCGACATCATCGTGCGTACCTCCGAGGACGGCGGCATCCTGCGCCTGCACGATGTCGCCCGCATCGAGCTCGCGGCCAGCGAGTATTCGCTGCGCAGCCTGCTCGACAACAAGCCCGCCGTCGCGCTCGCCGTGTTCCAGGCGCCGCTGTCGAACGCGATCGCGCTGTCCAACGAGGTGCGCGAGACGATGGCCACGCTGAAGAAGGACTTCCCCGGCGGCATGGACTATCAGATCGTCTACGATCCGACGCGCTTCGTGCAGGCTTCGATCAACGCCGTGATCAAGACGCTGATCGAGGCGGTGCTGCTCGTCGTCGTGGTCGTGATCGTATTCCTGAAGACCTGGCGCGCGTCCGTCATCCCGCTGCTCGCCGTGCCGGTGTCGATCATCGGCACCTTCGCGGTGATGCTCGTCGCCGGCTTCTCGATCAACACGCTGACGCTGTTCGGCATGGTGCTCGCGATCGGCATCGTCGTCGACGACGCAATCGTCGTGGTCGAGAACGTCGAGCGCAACATCGAGATGGGGCTGACGCCCAAGGCTGCGAGCTACCGCGCGATGCAGGAGGTTTCCGGCCCGATCATCGCGATCGCGCTGACCCTGTGCGCGGTGTTCGTGCCGATCGCCTTCATCAGCGGCCTGACCGGCCAGTTCTACCGCCAGTTCTCGCTGACGATCGCGATCTCGACGGTGATCTCGGCGATCAACTCGCTGACCCTCTCGCCGGCCCTCGCTGCGCTGCTGCTCAAGGGCCAGCACGATCCCAAGGACTGGCTGACGCGCGCGATGGACGCGCTCTTCGGCTGGTTCTTCCGCGCCTTCGACGCCGTGTTCCACCGCAGCGGCCGCGCCTATACCTGCGCGGTGTCCCGTCTCCTGCGCATGAAGACGCTGGTCGTGCTCGTCTACGGCGGGCTGCTGTGGCTGACTTTCCACGCCTTCCAGATGGTGCCCAGCGGCTTCATCCCGAGCCAGGACAAGCAGTATCTGATCGGCTTCGCGCAGCTACCGGACGGCGCTTCGCTCGATCGCACCGAGCAGGTGCTGCGCAAGATGACCGACATCGTGCTCGCCACGCCCGGTGTCGACAACGCGGTCGGCTTCCCGGGGCTGTCGATCAACGGTTTCATGAACGCGCCGAACGCGGCGCTGATGTTCGTCGGCCTCGACGCGTTCGACGAGCGGCGCACGCCCGAGCTGTCGGGACCCGCGCTCGCGCAGAAGATCAACATGCAGATGGGCAGCATCCAGGACGCCTTCATCGCCTACTTCACGCCGCCGCCGGTCGACGGTCTCGGCGCGATCGGCGGCTTCAAGCTCCAGCTCGAGGATCAGGTCGGCCTCGGCGACGAAGCGATGTACCAGGCGCTGCAGGGCGTGCTGATGCAGGCCTGGCAGACGCCGCAGCTCGCCGGCGTGTTCTCCAGCTACCAGATCAACGTGCCGCAGCTCAACGCCGCGATCGATCGCGAGAAGGCCAAGCAGATGGGCATCGATCTGAACGACCTGTTCGCGACGCTGCAGATCTATCTCGGCTCGCTGTACGTCAACGACTTCAACCGCTTCGGCAAGACCTACCGCGTGGTGGTGCAGGCGGACGCGCAGTATCGCTCCGACGCCGCGGCGATCGCGCAGCTCAAGACGCGCAATGCGGCCGGCGAGATGGTGCCGCTGGGCGCCGTGCTCGACATCGAGCAGGCCTTCGGCCCGGACCGCGCGATCCGCTACAACGCCTTTCCCTCGGCCGACATCAACGGCGCGCCGGCGCCCGGCGTGAGCTCGGGCCAGGCGCGCCAGATCATGGAAAATCTGCTGCACGAGCACTTGCCGCGCGGCATCTCCTTCGAGTGGACCGAGCTCACTTACCAGGAGATCCTCGCCGGCAACACCGCCGTGCTGGTCTATCCGCTGTGCGCGCTGCTCGTGATGCTGGTGCTGGCCGCGCTCTACGAGAGCTTCCGCTTGCCGCTCGCGATCATTCTGATCGTGCCGATGTGCCTGCTGTTCGCGATCGCGGGCGTGATGTACACCGGCGGCGACAAGAACATCTTCACGCAGATCGCGCTGTTCGTGCTGATGGGGCTCGCCTGCAAGAACGCGATCCTCATCGTCGAGTTCGCGCGCGAGCTCGAGATCCACGATCCGAGCATCGGGCCGGTGAAAGCCGCGCTGGAGGCTTGCCGGCTGCGTCTGCGCCCGATCCTGATGACTTCGATCGCCTTCATCATGGGCGTGCTGCCGCTGGTGCTCTCGAGCGGTGCGGGTGCCGAGATGCGGCACGCGATGGGGGTCGCCGTGTTCTCCGGCATGATCGGCGTGACCCTGTTCGGGCTGTTCCTGACGCCGATCTTCTACGTGATCCTCGGCAAGCGGCCGCCCCCGCCGCCGGTGTCGCCGGCGCAGGAGCCGAGTGTATGAACGCGCCTCGTCCCCCGCGCCGTTCGCTCGTGCTCGCGGGCCTCGCGCTCGCGCTGTCGGCCTGCTCGCTCGCGCCGCCGCTGGAAGTGCCCGAGGTCGCGATGCCGGCCGTCTACAAGGAGGCGCTGCCGCCGCTCGAGGGCCAGTGGAAGGAAGCGACGCCGGCGGACGGCGAGGCGCGCGGCGCGTGGTGGTCGGTGTTCGGCGATCCGGTGCTGAGCGCGCTCGTCGTCGAAGCCGGCAGCGCGAACCAGAACCTCGCCGCGGCCGCCGCGCGCGTCGAGCAGAGCCGCGCGCTGGTGCAGACGGCGCGGGCCGCCAGACTGCCGCGCGTCGACGCCGGCTTCGGCGCCGCGCGCACGCAGCCGACGAACGTCATCCCGGGCCTGCCGGGCGGCTCGGACGTGCCGCCCTACGATCTGTTCCAGTTCGACGTCGCGGCGAGCTACGAGATCGATCTATTCGGCCGCGTACGCGACAGCGTGCGCGCCTCGCAGGCCGATCTCGCCGCGGAGCGGGCGCTGTTCGAATCGCTGAAGCTGTCGCTGCAGGCGGACGTCGCGCGGCTCTACTTCCTGCTGCGCCAGACCGACGCCGAGATCGAGGTCGTGCAGGAAGCGATCCGCTGGCGGCGCGAGACGCTGCGCATTCTCGAACGGCGATTGGCGGCCGGCGACATCGGCGAGCTCGACGTCGTGCGCGCGAGGAGCGAGCTCGAGAATGCGCGTACCGATGCGCTGACGCTCGAGCGCGCGCGCGCGCAGTACGAGCACGCGCTGGCGATCCTCCTCGGCCGCGCGCCGGCGGCCTTCGCGCTCGCGCGCGCCGAACTGGCGGCGTCGCCGCCGGCGATCCCCGCCGGCCTGCCCTCCGCGCTGCTCGAACGCCGGCCCGACGTCGCGGCCGCGGAACGCCGGCTCGCGAGCGCGAACGCGCGCATCGGCGTCGCCAAGGCCGCGTTCTATCCGCTGCTGAATCTGACCGCCGACGCCGGCGTCGCGGCCAGCGACATCGGCGATCTGTTCAAGTGGTCGGCGCGCACCTGGACCCTGGGGCCGCTGGCGGCGACGCTGGTGACGCTGCCGATCTTCGACGGCGGCCGCAATCGCGCGAACCTCGAGCGCGCGGAAGCGGTACTCGCGGAGGACGCCGCGAGCTATCGTCAAACCGTGCTCGCTGCGGTCGGCGAAGTCGAGGATGCGCTCGTCGGCCTGCGCACGCTGGCGCAGCAGACGCAGACCGTGCGCGTCTCGCAGGAAAGCTCGGCGCGCGCCGTCGCGATCGCGCAGCGCCGCTACGATGCCGGTGCGACCGGCTATCTCGACGTGATCGATGCGCAGCGCGAGGCGCTCAGCGTCGATCGCCTGCGCGAGCAGATTACGGGCGCGAGGCTCGTCACGGCGGTGGCGCTGATCCGCGCGCTAGGCGGTGGCTGGTAGCGCGCGGCAGCGACCTGCCGCGGTTAACGCGGCGTTAAGCCGGGGCCGCCTATCGTCGCGGCGCTGTCGGTGCTACGCCCTCAGCCCTCCGCCACACGAAAAGGAATCCCGATGGACGCACGTTTCCTGCTCGCCTGTCTGGCCGCCGCTACGCTGGTCGCGTGCGGCAAAGACCCCACGCCGACGACCGCGCGCGAAGAGGCCGCGCACGCGGCACAGGAAATCACGCAGGCCGCGAGCGCGGCGGCGGACGAAGCCAGCGAGGCGGCCGAGGACACCGCCGAGGCCGCGAGCGCGATGGCCGCGGACGCGCAGGACGCCGCCGCGAACGTCGTCGAAGAGACCAAGGACAAGGTCGACGCCGCCGTCGACGCCGGCAAGCAAGCGATCGACGCGGCGGTGGACGCGGCGGAGTAAAAAGCCCGCGACGGCGCGCCGCCTCGCGCGCCTCGGTCACGAATTGCGACGCGGACGCGCCGTCGGCCGCCCGCGGCTTGTTTCGCGCTGCCGCACGGCCCAAGATCGCCGTCCTATGGACATCTACTCCATCGGCGGCCGCACGCCGCGCGACGCCGATCGCCTGTACCGGCGGCAGGTCGAGCGCGCGTGGCAGGCGATGGTCGAGCGCGGCGCGCCGGCGGATTCCCAGGTGCGCGACGTCATCCGCCATTCGTGGCGGCGTTCGCTGCAGTGGGGGCTCGAGCCCTTGTCGCAGCGGCCGCGCGAGCTCGACGGCCGCGAAGAGCTCGAGGCCCTGCGCGAGGCGAACGCCGATCTGCTGCAGGCGACCAAGAACACCTGGCAGGTGCTCGGCGACATCCTGGGGCAGTCGCAGAGCTGCCTGCTCGTCGCCGATGCGACGGGCACGCTGCTCGAAGTCTGCGGCCGTCCGGTGCTGCTGGATCTCGGTGCCCGTGACTGCATCGCGCCCGGCTATGCCTGGAGCGAGTTTTCCGGCGGCACCAATGCCGTCGGCACCGCGCTCGCGCTGAACGCGCCGGCCGAAGTCTTCAGCGCCGAGCATTTCCTGTCGGTCGCCAAGATCTGGAGCTGCTCGGCGGCGCCGGTGCGCGATACCGTCGACGGCTCGATTCTCGGCGTCGTCGACATCACGAGCTTCGGCGACAATCACCAGGCCCACTGCCTTGCGCTCGCCGTCACGGCCGCGCATCAGATCGAGCAGACTTTGCAGTCGCGCGAGCTGGCGCGCGCGGTGCAACTCCTGCACTGGTATCAGACGCACGCCCAGCGCTGGGCGCAGCGCGCGGTGATCCTGGTCGATCGCAAGGGCCGGATCGTCACCGCGAACGATGCCGCCAAAACCCTGTACGCGAACCGCCGCGACAGCATGCCGCTGGAGCGCGGACGCGCGTTCATCAGCGTCGACGGCGAGCCGAGCTCGACGCAGTGCGCGGCCGCGCTGCCGCCGCGCACGCGCGTCGCCGACATCGAAGCCTATGCCGGCCGCGCTCGGGCCTGGGAAGGAGGATTGATCGTGATCGAGCCCGTGCGCGAAGCGCGCACGCCCCTCGCTGCGAGCCGCTCGCCGGAGAGCGCGGATGCCTTCGCGCACCTCGTCGGCCGCCACGCCTCGCTCGTCGAACTGAAGCGCCGCGCCGCGCGCGTCGCGCGCGCCAGCGCGCCGGTGCTGCTGATCGGTGAATCCGGCAGCGGCAAGGAGTCCGTCGCGCGCGGCATCCATCTCGCGTCGGCCGCCGCCGCGGGGCCTTTCGTCACCGTGAACTGCGGCGCGCTGGCGCGTGAAACGGCCTGCCGCGAGCTGTTCGGCGAAGAGCGCGAGCTCGGCGGCCGCTATGCCGAGGCGGACGCCGGCACGCTGTTTCTAGATGAGATCGGCGAGCTGCCGCCGGACGCGCAGGTCGCGCTGCTGCACGCGCTGCAGCCGCGCGAGCCCGGCGCCGCGCCCGCGCCGCGCGTGCGCGTGATCGCGGCCTCGCATCGCGAGCTCGACGCCGAGGTCGCCAGCGGGCGTTTCCGCGACGATCTGTTCTACCGCCTGCGCGTGCCCTGCCTGCGCGTGCCCAGCTTGCGCGAGCGCCTGTCCGATCTGCCGCTGCTCGTCGAGCGCTTCGTCGCCGAGCTGCATCTGCGGCACGGTCTGGGCCGCAAGCGCGTCGCGCCCGCGCTGCTCGCGCTGTTCGAGACGCACGCGTGGCCCGGCAACGTGCGCGAGCTCCAGGGTGTGATCGAGAGCATGTACGTGCTCGCCGAAGGCGAGGAGCTGGGCGTCGCCGATCTGCCCGACGGCTTCCTGCAGGCGACGGCCGCCGCCGCGGACGACGGCGACGCGCTGCCGCCCGGCAGCATCAGCCGCATGACCCGCGCCGCGATCGAAGCCGAGCTCGCCGCGCACGGCGACAACCTCTCGGAAGTCGCGCGCCGCCTCGGCATCTCACGCAGCACGCTCTACCGCAAGATCAAGCGCTACGGACTGGACGTGACCTGAGCCTGCATCTGTGCCGTGAATCTAGCCACGGAGGACACGGAGGGCACGGAGAAAGAAATGATTTGATGAGCAGCCACGGCCGGCTCGATGCTTCTATCGGCACGCGCGTTACAGTACCGCCCGATCAATCCCCTCTTCCTCCGTGCCCTCCGTGTCCTCCGTGGCTAGATTCAACAACGTTGCAGACGGCAACGCCGCCGAAAGCTACAGCGTATATACCGCGTTCTGCACCGGCGCTTCGACGTGTTTCCAGTGCCGCTCGCGGGCGACGAGGGCGGCAAAGTCCTGGGCGATCCGGGCTTCGCCGTGCACGACGAAGGTGCGCTCGGGCGGGCGTTCGAAGCCGCTCAGCCAGGCGAGCAGCGCGCGGCGATCGGCGTGCGCGGAAAGGCCGCCGATGGTGTGGATGCTCGCGCGCACCGGCACGTCCTCGCCGAACAGCCGCACCTGGCTCGCGCGGTCGACGAGGCGACGGCCGAGCGTGCCTTCGGCCTGATAGCCGATGATGACGATCGCGCACTCGGCGCGCGGCAGGTTGTAGTGCAGGTGATGGCGGATGCGGCCCGCGTCGCACATCCCGCTCGCGGCGATGATCAGCGCGCCGTGATCGATCTCGTTGATCGTCATCGAGTCTTCCACGCTCTCCGTGAACTGCAGCGGCAGCGCCCGCGGCGTCGCGCGGCCGTGCGCCAGCAGCGCGCGCGTGTCCTCGTCGAGGAACTCGGGGTGGCGCAGCGTGATCTCCGTCGCGCGCAGCGCGAGCGGCGAGTCGACGAAAATCCGCAGCTTCGGCAGACGTCCCGCGCGCTGCAGCCCCATCAGCACGTACAACAGCTCCTGCGTGCGGCCGAGCGCGAAAGCGGGCACCACGACGTTGCCGCGCCGGCGCGTCACGGTGTCGGTGAGGACCGCGTGCAGCTCCTCGATCGTGGCGGTGAGATCCTTGTGCTCGCGGTTGCCGTAAGTCGACTCGACGAGCAGCACGTCGGCCTCCGCAATCGGCGTCGGATCGCGGACGATCGGGCGCCCCGGCTGGCCCAGATCGCCGGAGCAGACGATCTTGCGCGTGCCCCGCGGCCCTTCGATCCACAGCTCGACGATCGCCGAGCCGAGGATGTGGCCGGCGTCGCGCAGCCGGCAGCGGATGCCCGGTGCCGGCGCGAAGTATTCGTCGTACTGCACGCCTTCGAACAGCGCGCTGCAGGCCTCGGCGTGGGCGACGGTGTAGAGCGGATAGTCCTCGCGCGTCAGCCGCCCCTGCTTCTTGCGGCCCGCGCGCCCCAGGCGGCGCTCCGCGCGCATCCAGTCGCTTTCCTGGATGTGGGCGCTGTCGGCGAGCATCACCGCCGCGAGATCGACCGTCGCCGCCGTGGCGTAGATCGGGCCGCGAAAGCCGAAGGCCCACAGGCGCGGCAGAAGCCCGCTGTGATCGATGTGGGCGTGGGTCAGCAGCACGAAGTCCAGCGCCTTCGGATCGAAGCCGAAGTCGCGGCGGTTCAGCGCGCGGGCTTCCTGCCCGCCCTGGAACATCCCGCAATCGACGATGAAACGCGCGTGCGGCGTTTCGAACAGGAAGCAGGAGCCGGTGACCTGGCGCGCGGCGCCGAGGAAGCGGATCGAGACGGCGGAAGCGCTGTGCATGGGCGGCATCGTCGCAGAAGCGGCTGCCGAGCTGTAGTCCCGCCCGCCGTCATCGAAACGATGTCGTTTCGTCATCGCGACGCAATCCGCGCGTCGCAGGCTGCGCGCGGTCGAATCCAGCGCTACGCGCATGACGCGCCGATCCGCCGTCCCGCGCCTGCGCTATCGCACGGTCTTTCTCTCCGACGTCCGTCTCGGCTTCCGCGGCTGCCGCGCCGACTACCCGCTCGAGTTCCTCGGCAGCATGGACTGCGACACGCTCCGTCTCGTCGGCGACCTCATCGAGCTGTGGCAGCTCGAGAAGCGCCCGTAACGCGTGGCCGATCGAGCTCAATCACCTCGTGAACTGGGGCCGCCGGCCGCCATTCCCGGGACGCGACCGCCGAGACCTTCCACGCCGCCCTCGCGCCGATCGCGCGGGCCTGAGACGCGTGGTCAACGCGGCGGCCCGCGTGGCATGCTGGGCGCATGTCCGTGGCTCGCGACATCTGAGGCATGTGCGGCTTCTGCGCGCTGGTCGCCGGCGTCCCGCACTGGACCGAAGCGGGCAGCGATGCCGCCGCGGGTGTCGAACGCGAGGGGCGCGATCTGCGGCTCGAGCGCGCCTACCGCGTGCGTCTCGCCAACGCGGTGCTCGCGCACTACGGCTGCACGCTCGAAGACTGGGCGAACGGCCAGTACATCGTGCGCAGCCAGCGCGGGCGCTCCGAGCTCGTGCCGGCGCTGCCGCAGGTGTGGCAGACGGTCGAGGCGATCGCGGGCCGGCCGGTCGATCCGCTGGACCCCGAGCTCCTCGCGCGGCTCGCGGTCGTCGCGGTCGACGCATCATCGCAGGCATGACGGGGTATCGCGGGCTCGTGCCTTTGACGGTGCTGACGGGTTTCCTCGGCAGCGGCAAGACCAGCTTGCTGAACCGCTGGCTGCGCGATCCGCGGCTCGCGGGCTGCGCGGTGCTGGTCAACGAGTTCGGCGAGATCGGGCTCGATCACGCGCTCGTCGAAGCCGTCGACGGCAGCCCGGTGCTGCTCGCCAACGGCTGCGTCTGCTGCGCGATCCGCGACGATCTGAAAGAGGCGCTGCTGCGCCTCGACGAGCGGCGCCGGCGCGGCGAGATCCCGCCGTATACGCGCCTGGTGATCGAGACGACGGGCGTCGCCGATCCGGCGCCGATCCTCGCCACGCTGTTGAACGATCCGGAGCTGCGCCACCACTATCGGCTCGGCGCCGTGATCGCGACCGTGGACGCGGTGCACGGCGCCGGCGATCTCGCGCGCCGCGAGGAGGCGCGCAAGCAGGTGGCCTGCGCGGACACGGTGCTGATCACCAAGGCCGATCTCACCGCGCCCGCGGCGGCGACGGAGGCAGTGCGCGCGCTCAACGCGCAGGCGCGGATCGCGATGGCCGCCGTGGCCGACGCCGGGCTGCTGGCGCGCGCGGACGTCTATGCGCCGCGCGTGCGCGCCGCCGACGTGCGCGCCTGGTTGGGCACGGACTCCGCGCATGCGCACGGCGCGTCGTATGCAAGCGGCCACGTGGTCGTCGACGAGGCGCTGGACTGGACCGCCTTCGGCCTGTGGCTGACGATGCTGCTGCACGTGCACGGCAGCCGCATCCTGCGCGTGAAAGGCCTGCTGAACGTGGCGGGCAGCGAGACGCCCGTCGTCGTCAACGGCGTGCAGCATCTCGTGCACCCGCCCTTCCATCTGCGACGCTGGCCGGACGAGGACCGGCGCTCGCGGCTCGTCTTCATCACCGAGGGCCTCGCGCCGGCGACCCTCGGCGCATCGCTCGCGGCCTTCAACGCCCTCGGCGCACGGCTTTTGCCGGCGGCGGGTTCTTCTTCTTGAACTCCTGGCAGATCGCGCCGAGGGTCATGAAGCGCACGCCCTCGTGATGGCGCATGTGGTCGATCAGGCGCTCCAGCATCAAGAGCATCTGCGGGTGGCCGCAGGCGTCGGGATGCAGGCAGGCGTTGTAGACGCCGTAGTCCTGGTTGCGATAGAGCCAGTCGAACTGGTCTTGCCACATCTGGCCGAGATCGCGCGGCGGCACCCAGCCGTGGCTGTTCGGGAACTTCTTCACGAACATCACCGGCGGCGCGTCGTCGAGATACCAGCTACAGGGGATTTCGAGCAGGCCGGTCACGGGCCCCGGCTGCCAGGGCTTCATCCAGCTCGCCGCGGGCTTGGTGTAGTCGATCTTCGTCCACTTGTCGTCGCGCCGCAGGTAGTAGGGCGTGTGGTCGTTCTCCATCAGGCTGTGGTCGTATTCGATGCCCTTGGCGAGCAGCAGATCGATCGTGTTGCGGCTCAATTCCCACCACGGCGCGGAATAGCCCTTGGGCGCCTTGCCGCACAGCTCGACGACGAGATCGAAAGTCTTGTTCAGCACGTCGGATTCCTGCTCCTTGGACATCGCGAGCGGGTTCTCGTGCGCATAGCCGTGCAGGCCCAGCTCATGGCCGGCCTGGGCGACGAGCTTGGATTCCTTCGGAAAGCTCTCGATCGAATGCCCGGTGATGTTCCAGGTCGTCGTGATGCCGTACTTGTCGAACACGTCGAGCAGCCGCGGCGTGCCCACCTTGGCCGCATGCAGGCCCCGCGAGATGTCGCAGGGCGAATCCTCGCCGCCGAAGGAGCCGAGCCACAAGGACACGGCGTCGAAATGCACGTTGAAACAGACCTGGATGTCTTTCTGCGCCATGGACTCGCTCCTTATTAACCGCAGTTTGGGGAATGTACCGACAGACGTGGTCGTTGCGCCTTCCACCGGACGACGTCAACAATAGCGCATCGTCACGTCCAGCCAAGAGGGTGCCGCCATGTCTCGTCCCGTCGCCATTGCCGCCTGCCAGTTCGTGATCAAGCCGCTCAAGGATTTCGACGCTTTCGCCCGCCAGGTGACGCGCCTGCTCGACAAGGCGAAGGGCGCCGATCTGGTGGTGTTACCGGAGCTCTTCACGCTCGCGCTGTTCACGACCTTCGAGGACTGGCGCAACCGCCCGCTCAGCGATCTGGTCAAGGTCGACAAGTACACGAAGGCCTATCGCGACTTCTTCGCGGCGGAGGCGAAGAGCCGCAAGCAGTACATCGTCGCGGGCTCGCATCTCGAGAAGCGCAAGCCGGGCTATCTGAACGTCGCCTACGTCTACGGCCCGAGCGGGCTCGTCCACATGCACGAGAAGACGCACATCTTCCCCGCCGAGTCGCAGTGGTTCACCGGCGAGGGCGAGCGCATGGAAGCCTTCGATCTGCCCTTCGCGCGCGTCGGGCTCAACGTCTGCTACGAGACCGAGATCCCGGAATGCGCGGCCTCGCTGACCGAGCAGGGCGCGGAAATCATCCTCTGCCCCTCGTTCACCTTCAGCGAGTATGGTTTCTGGCGCGTTCGGCACTGCGCGCAGGCGCGCTGCATCGAGAACCAGGTCTATTTCGTCCACTGTGCGACCGGCGGCAAGCTGCCGAAGGGCCCGCTGCCGAACGGCTGGACCCGCAGCTCGATACTCTCTCCCTGCGACACGCCGTGGCCGGCGCCGACCGGCGTCGTCGCCGAGGCCGAGACCAACGTGGAGATGGTGCTGAGGGCTACGGTCGATCTCGATCTGCTGCAGCAGAATCGCGAGACCGGCGTCGCGCCGACCTACCGCGATCGCCGCCGCCGCGCCGACTGCTACCGCACCTGGCCCTCGCATCTCGATCAGCCGCTGCCGGCGAAACGCCGCGCCCAGGCCTGAACCCCGTCGCGGCGCCTTCCCGGCGCCGCGATCCACGTCGGCGCTCGGTACCTCACCCGGCGCCCGCGCGCCGAGGCCGGCGGGGCGCGCATCCGCGACGCCGGTCCATCGCCTGCCTCTGCCGGTGACGGCCGCGCGTCCGCTGGCGGCACCGCGACGCGGTGCTACCATCGGCCCCGGTGCGGTGCCCGCCGCGAGGAGCTTGCGCGATGATCGACGTTCACTATTGGCCCACGCCGAACGGCTGGAAAGTCACCATCATGCTCGAGGAGTGCGGCCTCGAGTACCGCGTGATCCCCGTCGACATCGGCAGCGGCGAGCAGTTCAAGCCGGAATTCCTGCGCCTGAGCCCGAACAACCGCATGCCCGCGATCGTCGATCGCGCGCCGGCCGGCGGCGGCGCGCCGATCGCGATCTTCGAATCCGGCGCGATCCTCGAATACCTCGCCGACAAGACCGGCCGCTTCCTGCCCAAGGATCCCGCCAACCGCTTCCGCGTGCTGCAGTGGGTGTACTGGCAGATGGCGAACCTCGGTCCGATGATGGGCAACGCGAACCATTTCAAGAACTATGCGAAGAGCCTCGTCGAGGATCCCGCGCAGCTCGCCTATGGCACGCAGCGCTTCGTCGGCGAGGTCGATCGGCTGTGCGGCGTGATGGACGCGCAGCTCTCCGCGCACGCGTATCTCGCCGGTGAGGACTACAGCATCGCCGACATCATCACCTGGCCCTGGGCGATGCTGCTGGAGCGGCTGATCGACGAGGCCGTATGGACGAAGTTTCCGCATCTGAAGCGCTGGGTCGACGCGGTCGGCGCGCGTCCCGCGGTGCAGAAGGGACGCGAGGTGCGGCGCGAGTTGGGCGAGCGCAAGCTGAGCGAAGAAGAAGAGAAGGCGCGGCGCGCGCTGCTCTTCAACCAGACCAACGACAAGGTCCGCCAAGCTCGGGAAGCGGCGGCAAAGGCGGGCGCTGAACGATGAGCGAGGCGCAGATCCACGCCGTCGCCGCCGCGGATTTCGATGCGCGCGTGATCGAGGCGTCGCGCACGCGGCCGGTGCTCGTCGACTTCTGGGCCGCGTGGTGCGCTCCCTGCCGCTCGCTCGCGCCGGTGCTGGAGCAGCTCGCCGCGAGTCTCGCCGGCCGCCTCGCGATCGCGAAAGTCGACAGCGACGCCGAGCCGGAGCTCGCGAGCCGCTACGGCGTGCGCAGCCTGCCGACCCTGATTCTCTTCAAGAACGGCGCCCCCGTCGCGCAGACGCTGGGCGCGCAGCCGCTGTCGGCCCTGCAGGCCTTCGTCGCGCCGCATCTGGATCGCGCGAGCGATCGCCTGCGCCGCCGCGCCCAGGACATCGCGGCCAGCGAGTCCGCGGCCGCGATCGCGCTGCTCGAGCAGGCGCTCGCCGAGGATCCGGAGAACTCCCGCATTCACGCCGAGCTCGCGGCTTTGCTGATCGACGCAGGTCGGCTCGATCGCGCTGCCGACGTGCTGGCTGCCCTGCCGTCGCGCGCCGCGGACGAGGCTTCGCAGCGCCAGGAAGCGCGCCTGCGCTTCGCGCGTCTCGCGCTCGCCGGGCCCTCGCCCGAGGCGCTCGCGGCCGCGCTCGCGCGCGAGCAGCCCGCGACCGAGGCGCGCTACTACGCGGCCGTGCGCAAGCTCGTCGCCGGCGATCTGGGCGGCGGTCTCGAGGATCTGATCGCGCTCGTGCGCAGCGATCGCAAGTACGGCGACGACGCCGCGCGCCGCACCGTCCTCGACGTGTTCGCGCTGATGGATGCCGCCGATCCGCGCCTGCGCGAATACCGCACGGCGCTGGCGCGGGCCTTGAACTGAGGTCGAAAGCACCGCGGTCGTCAGGCCCCCAGCCGCAGCCGCGCTTTCACCTGCCCGACGCGCTCGCAGTGGCGGAGCTCCTCACGCCCGTTCTGGCGATAGAGCTGGGCGACCTGCGCGAGCGGTTCGCGATCGGCCCACTGCTGGTAAGCGAGATCGCCGTCGATTTCGCCCTGTTCGAGCAGGCGGATCAGCTCGGTGTCCATCGGGATCGCGGCCGGGGCGAGCGCCATGAACGGATTGTCGGCCTTGGCCGGCAGCTCGAAGCGTCCGCCGAGCAGGCCGATCGCCTTCACGCAGCGCTGCGCGTGACCGCGCTCCTCGGCCGCGTTGCGCCGGAGCAGCGCGCGCGCTTCCGCGTCGTCCACGCCCTGCGCGAGCAGCTCGTAGAAGGTCTCTCCGTAGCACTCGATCATCGCGAGGACCTTCAAATCCTCGACGGACAGGCGTTCGCGCGTCTTCAGATAAGCGAAGGCGGCGAAGGCTTCGGTCGGATATCCCGGCGGCAGCTCGATCATGCGCATGCCCTCGATGGTGAGAGGACCGAGGCTAAACCAGCGTGCCGGGCGAGACAACGCGCGCGGCGGCTGATGGGGCAGCGCCGAACGAGTCCGTCCCGGACGCGCTCAGAACACGATCGGTAGCTCGAGATGCGTCTCGTAGATGAAGTCGCGATGCGCGCGCAGCGCCGGCGTCAGCGCCTGCGCGATGCGCGGATCGCTGTTGCCATAGGGGCCGGCGCGGAAGGCGTCCGCCATCGGGCAGCGCTCGGGCGGCATCGGATCGAGGATCGCGCAGCACGCCGCCCAGTAGAGGTCGAGCGCGGACAGCCGCTCGCCGATGAGATAGCGCCGTCCGGCCGCGCGTTGGCGCTCGAGCTGCGCCGCGAGGGCGTCGAGGATGTCGATGATGCGCTGCGTCGCGGCGTCCGCGCCGGCCGGCGTGTAGCCGTATTTCCGGCCCAGGAACTCGAAGAAGCCGCGCTGCGGATCCTCGGCTGCGAGGGTCTGGAGCGGGCCGTGGACCATCAGCAGGCGCTTGACCCACACCAGGCCGTTCTCGCCGAGCAGCTCGTTGGCGAGGCCGAACATGCGGACGCGATCCTCGATCGCGGCCGGGATCAGCGGCGGCTCCGGCTGCAGGCGTTCGACGAGATTGAGCTGATCGATCCAGCTCGAGCGCGGGCGCTCGTCGTTCCAGGCGATGACCGGCGCGCTCGCCTGGCCGGTCCATTCGACGAGCTCGCTCTGCGTGTCCTGCATGCCGATCGCGAGATCGGAAGCGCCGGCGTTGGCCGTCCTCACGGGCGTATAGCGCAGGCCTTTGACCCACAGGATGCCTTTGCAGGATTCCCGCCACGGGCCCGGAATCGGATAGGCCCCGAGCACGACGCGCAGGCCGCTCATGCGGCGCGCTTCGGCGATCGTGACGTAGTCGAGCTTGATGTCGGTCAGTTCGATGGCCATCGACGTCTCCGGGGCAGGCTGCGGGACGTGCAGCTTCGCATAAACCCCCGCGGACCGGCAGACGGTCGGAAGCGTGGGCGTCCGTCGTGCATCGGCCGGTGCAGGGTCAAGGCCGGGGACGCGGCGCCGCTAAGCAGGCCATGGAGTCCGCATCCGCCGCATCGGTGCAGTCGCCGACCCTGCGCCGGCTGCGGACGGCCGCGCGCCTGCTCGGCACGCTGACCGGCCTCCTGCTCGGCGAGACGGCCGGCGGCGCCGAAGGGTTCCGGCTGCGCTGCACGGTCTTCATGATCTTTTCCGGCATCGCCACCACGGTGTTCTTCGGCGCGATGATGTGGCTGTCCGGCGAGCATCTGCAAAGCTTCAATCTGCTGTCCACGGCGCTGCTGTACGCCGGCTGCGCCGCTTTCCTGCGCCGCACGCGCCGCGTCGACTGGACCTTGAACGGCATCGCGGCCGTGAGCTGGATCTGCATCGTCGGCCAGATGTGCCAGCAGGGCGGCGCGGATGCGCCGACGAGCTGGTGGCTGATCACCTTGCCCTACCTCGTCGCCACCGTCGGCATGCAGCGCACGGCGATCGCCTGGCTCGCGATCAGCGCGCTGACCGTCCTCGCCTTCCAGTGGATGGAGCAGCTCGGGATCGCGTTTCCCCAGCGCTTTGGCGCAATGCCGCTGCTGTTCGCCTTCTCGGCCCAGGTCGGCCTGTTCGCACAGCTCGTGTTCTTCGCGCTGATCATTTCGGCGGCGCGCGTCGAGAGCCAGGATCGGGCCGACGCCGCCTACCGCCAGGCGCTGGCCGCATCCGCCGCCAAGAGCCGCTTTCTCGCCACCATGAGCCACGAGATCCGCACGCCCTTGAACGGCGTCATCGGCGCCGCCGATCTGCTCGACAAGACCGAGGTCAGCGAGGAGCAGCGCGCCCTGATCGAGACGCTGCGCTACAGCGGAACGCACCTCAAAAGTCTGATCGACGACATCCTCGACTTCTCACGCATCGAAGCCGGCAAGCTCGAGCTCGAAGAGGCTGACTTCGATCTCGCCCATGCGATCGGCCACACCGTCGATGCGCTCGCGCTGATCGCGCGCCACAAGGGGCTGGTCTGCACGTGTCGCGTTGCGCCCGAGGTGCCGGCGCGGGTGCGCGGCGACGCGGCGCGCCTGCGCCAGATCTTGAGCAATCTGGTCGGCAACGCGATCAAGTTCACGCCGGCCGGCCGCGTCGAGATCGACGTCGGCTGCGGCAAGGGCGCCCCGCCCGGCCGCTCGCGCCTCGTCGTCCGCGTGCGCGACACCGGCATCGGCATCGCCGCCGACAAGCTGCCGAAGCTGTTCCAGGCTTTCACGCAGGCCGACGATTCGACGACGCGCCTGTTCGGCGGCTCGGGCCTGGGGCTCGCGATCAGTCAGGAGCTCGCGCGCCGCATGGACGGGGAAATCACCGTCGAGAGCGTCGAAGGACGGGGCACGTGCTTCACCGCGCGGCTGGACTTCGGCACGGCGCAAATGCCAGCGCCGCCGCCGACCGCGCCCGCGGCCGCACCCGCGCTGTCCGAGGGCCTGCGCGTGCTGCTCGTCGAAGACAATCCGGTCAACCTGGCGCTCGGCACGGCGATGCTCGAACGGCTGGGCTGCGTGGTGGAGACGGCGGAGAACGGCGCCGAAGGACTCGCGCACTGGCGCGAGCGCCCGCCGGATCTCGTGCTCCTCGACTGCCACATGCCGGTGATGGACGGCCTGAGCGCCGCGCGCGAGATCCGCCGCGCCGAGGCGCGCGGCCAGCGCACGCCGATCGTCGCCCTCACCGCCAGCGCCTTCGCCGAAGACCGCGCCGCCTGCCTCGCCGCCGGCATGGACGACTTCCTCTCCAAGCCCTACACCTTCGTCCAACTGCGCGACGTCGTCGCCCGCCATGCTTGTGCGGTGGTTGATGCTCGATGAATTCGGCCACCGAGAACACCGAGAACACAGAGAAAAGAAGACTGATCTCGTGCCTCCGTAGCGCGGGCGACTTACGTGGCACTGACGTTTGCCAAACGTCCGCCTAATCCAATTCTTCCTCTGTGTTCTCTGTGGTCAGATTTCGTCCTTGAAGCCGCCCAAGCGCCGAACCTCGGCACGAAGCTCCTCGACCAGGGCTTCGAGGCGTTCGAGGCGGTTGATGAGGGCGGCGTCGGGAGCGGGGGCGGCGGGCTCGCCGAGGGTGTCGGGCAGCGCGTCGCCGAAGAGATGCGTGTAGCGCGACTCGCGTTCGCCGGGCGCGCGCGGCAGGCGCGCGACGAAGGGGCCGTCGCTGCGGATCATCAGGCCGTTCAGCGCTTCCTCGACGGCTTCGACGTCGGCGAAGTCGCACAGCCGGTTCGTGCGCTGGCGCAGCTCGCCGGGTGTCTGCGGGCCGCGCAGCAAGAGCACGCAGATCACGCCGAGCTCGAAGGGCGAGAAGCTCAAGCTCCCGAACTCCGTGTTGCAGAAGCGGTGGCGGTAGCGCGTGCTGCGGCCGCCGTAGCCGCCCTTGTCGCTGACGAGGAAGCGTTTGACCAGGCCTTCGGCGGTCGCCCGTACCTCCTCTTCGGCCAGTTCCATCACCGGCTCGCGGTTCGACCTCTGATTGCAGGCCGCCGTCAGCGCGTTCAGCGTCAGCGGATACTGCTCCGGCGTCGTGAGCTCCTTCTCGATCAGGCTGCCGATCACGCGGGCCTCGAGCGCGTTCAACGCCGTTCTCATCGCGCCTCCGTGGCGGTCGTGAACTCTTCCAGCCGATAGCCTTCGCCGACCAGCAGATCGCGCCGCGCCGCGAAGCGCGGGCGCACGAACCACACGAGCAGCGGCAGCACGATCAGCGCAAGCACCATGTTGATCGTCATGATCACGATGATCAAGAGCCCCATGTCGGCGACGAACTTCAGCTCCGAGAGGAAATACCACGGCGCGATGCCGAGCACCATGACCGTCGCCGTGAACAGGATGGCCTTGCCCGTGGTGGCCAGGGCCGCCGCGATCGCGCGCGCCCAATCGGCGTGCGCGTGGTATTCCTCGCAGATCCGCGACAGCAGGTAGATGCCGTAGTCGATGCCGACGCCGAGACCGATCGCCGCGACGATCATCGAGTTGACGTCGAGCCCGACGCCGAGCAGATGCATCGCCGCGTAGAGCACCTGGTTGGCGAGATTGACCGGCACGAGCAGCAGCGCGCCGGCCAGCAGCGAGCGATAGGCGAGGGTGCAGGTGATCAGGATGAAGACGTTCATCAGCGCCGTCACGACCCAGTGATAGCGCTCGATGACGAGATTGACGGCCTGCTGCAGCGGGATCGTGCCGGTCGCCAGCCGCACGCGGAAATAGCCGTGCTCTTCGCCGACGGCCGCGACCGCGGCGCGCGCGTCGGCGAGCGCGCGATCGACCGTGTCCTGGCGATTGTCCGGATACCACAGCGACACCGTCGCGTGATGCCACTTCTCGTCGACGAGATTGCTGAAGTTCTTCGCGCTGCTGCCCATCGTGACGCCGAAGGCGGCGGCGCTCATCGCCTCCTGCACGGGATCCAGCGGCAGCCATTTGGTGTGGCCGCCGTTGAACAGCCGGTTGCCCTCGGCCATGTAGTCGGCGAAGGAGAGCGTCGCGCGCGGCGGCGCGGCGACGGACTCCATGTAGCGCTGCAGACGCTGCGCGGTCTGCACCATCTCCACCTTCTGCACGTAGAACTCGAGGCTGTCGGGATCCTTGCCCTCGAGCACGATCTCCAGCGTGTTGACGCCGGGAAAGTGCGCGTTGATCGCGCGCACCGCGGTGTTGAACTCGGAGTCGTGCCAGAACAGATTGGTGCCTTCGACGGGATTGCCGATCCGGATCTGCGCGGCGGTGAAAATCGCGAGCGCGGCGCCGATGACGACGACGATGGCCGTCACGCGCGCGCCGCGGCCGGTCGAGAGCCGGGCGACGCCGCGCATCATGCGCTCGAAGCGCCGGTGGGCGCCGCTCTGCGCGCCGCGACCGACGAGCTCGCGCACGTTCGCCGGCGCGGGCAGCGAGGCCAGCAGCAGCGAGATCAGCACCACGCCGGTCGGGATCAGCCACACCGCCCACATGCCGCAGAAGATCGCGTGGCGCACCATCGCCGGGATCGGCGCGAAGCCGACGATCGCGATGCCTAGGATGTCGGTGATGATGCCGACGACGCTCGGCGCCATCATCACGCTCATGGTGATCTCCGCCGCGCGCACGCGATCGCCGACCTGGGCATAGACCTCGTAGAAGCGCTCGGTGAACTGCACCGAATGCGAGAACGAGCGCGCGGTCAGCAGCAGCGGCACCACCATCAGCAGCGGCTCGATCGACACGTCCAGCCAGCCGACCAGGCCGAAGGCCCAGATCCCGGCCGTCGCGCTGGTGATGATCGGCGTGACGATGCCGACGGTGTTGCGCATGTACAGCGCGAGCGCGAGCACGAGCAGGCCGACCGTCGCGGCGAAGATGCCGATCATCTGCGTCTCGTACTGGTAGACCCAGCCGATCAGCATCGGCTGGCCGGCGACGTGCACCTCGTGATCCGCGTCGCGCGCCGCCTCGACCAGCTTCTGCACGTAGTCGAAGGCCTCGCCGTAGTCGAGCAGGCGCTCGATGAAGGTCGCCGTCAGCAAGGTCGCGCTGTCGTCGCGCGAGATCAGGAACACGCGCGTGTTCGGCGATTTCTCGACCAGCGTGCGAAAGCGCGCGAGTTCCTCGGCGCTCGCCGGCGGCCGGTCCTCCATCAGCGGCCGCATGTCGATGCCGTTCGCGGTCGATTCGCTGTAGCGCGCCTTGGTGCTCGCGATCGAGAGAATGAGATCGTGGTCGACGCCGGGCGCGAGATCGATGTCGCGCGTCAACTGCCAGACCTTGGCGAGTGTCTCCGCGTTGTAGATGTCGCCGTGCTTGCGCTTGATCATCACGGCGACGGTCAGCGGGTTGCCGAAGCCGGGATGGTCCTTGTAGACCTGCACGAAAGGATCGTCCTGCGGCAGCAGATCGGAGAAGATCGTCTGCAGCTTGACCTTCGGCAGGCCGGCGGCGAAGAAGGCCGTGATCAGGGCAAAGGCGGCCCAGGCCAGGCCGCGGTGGGCGAGCGTCCAGCGGGCGAGGCGATAGCGCAGCGAATACATCGACGTCTGACCACGATGGCGGGAAGTCGGCGGAAAGTACCGCATTCCTCGTGCGCTGGCGATGCATGCCCGGTCGCGCAAAATCCGTTGCCGTAACTTGCAGGCGTCGCAGCGGTACGCGGCCAAGCGCCTGATCGGCCTGTCTCACGACGCTGGCACGAGCGTTGCTCCGTCGCTGTTTGCGGTGGCACGGGCAGCCGCCCGCGTTCGGGCCGGCGCCCGGTACCCCACCCGCGGGAGACTGCCGATGACCCGATCACCCTCCGCGACGCTTACCTTTGCCTATACCCCCGATCCCGACGACGCCTTTCACTACTGCGCACTGGAAACCGGGCGCGTGTCGCTGCCAGCGGGCTGGTCGCTTGCCTTCGCACACGAGCACATCAAGGATCTGAACGCGAGTTGTCGCGAAGATCGCTACGAGGTCTGCGCGATCTCCTCGGTGTTCTTCCCGACCATCGATGAGCGCTACGTAATCCTGGCTTCCGGGGCCAGTGTCGGTCGCGGCTATGGCCCGGTGCTCGCGTGTCGCGCCGGGACGGACATTGGCGATCTACGCGGGCGGCGCATCGCCGTGCCCGGCATATCGACCACCGGCGCCTTTCTGCTCGACTACTTCTACGCCGGTTACATGCCGGTGCCGATGGCCTTCGACGAAGTCGAGGACGCGATCCTGTCCGGCCGCGTCGATGCCGGCGTGCTGATTCACGAGGAGCTGCTGAATTACCGCGAACGGCCGCTGCAGAAAATCTGTTGCCTCGGCGCGCGCTGGGCCGAGCACACGGGGCTGCCGCTGCCGGTCGGCCTGATCGTCGCCAGGCGTAGTCTCGGCCTTCCCACGATCAGGCAGGTCGAAAACCTGCTCTATGCCAGCATGGCTTGGGCGCTCGCCAACCGTGAGGAGGCGATGGACTTCGCGAGCCGCTTCGGTCGCGGGCCGACGAGCCGCGTGCGTGAGGACTTCGTGCGCAAGTTCGCCAACGGCGACACGCTCTCGATGCCCGCTGACGTGCGTCTCGGCCTCGGCACGCTGTACGCCAAGGCGCTCGCCCGCGGCTACATCGGCCACCTGCCGGCGCTCGACGTCGTCGATCCCGACGACGCGCGTCCCGTCGCTGCCTGAGCGCTATCGGGCCATTCCGTCCGATGCACGTCCTGCTGAGCGGCGCGACCGGCTATCTCGGCAAGCACCTGCTGGCGCGCTGCCTGCGCGATGGCCGGCGCGTCACGGCGCTGGTGCGCAGCGGCGAGCGAGCGCGACTGCTCCGCGCGCTCGCGCCCTTCGCGCTGCCGGCGCGGCTCACGGACGCAGCGCGCCTGCAGGTCGTCGGCGTCGATCTCGCGCGGCCGGTGAATGGCGACGTCGTCGCGCTGCTCGCCCGCCATCGGCCCGAGGTCTTCGTGCACGCGGCCGGCCTGACCCGCTTCGAGGCCCATCTCGCCGACGAGCTCGCGACGCACAACCTCGGCGGCACCCAGCACGCCTACGATCTCGCCCGCGCTCTGGGCATTCCCGCCTTCCATCATCTGAGCACCGCCTACGTCGCCGGCACCGCGCGCGGCCCGTTCGGCGCCGCGGATCTCGAGCTCGGCCAGCGCTTTCATAATCCCTACGAGGAAACGAAATTCGCCGCCGAGCGCTGGCTGCGCGCGACCGCGCCCGGTAGTGGCACCGCGCTGATCGTGCACCGGCCGAGCATCGTCGTCGGTGGCCACGCGGTCGGTGCGACGCATGCAGTCAGCACGCTCTATGCCTTTCTGCAGGCGCTGCGCTTCCTGCGCGAATGCTGCTGCCGCGACGAGGCGCGGGGCCGCCGTGCCTTCGCCAGGCTGGGCGTGCGGCGTAGCGGTGAGGCGTTTCACGTGCCGGTGCGCGTTGCCGCGGATCCCGCCGCGACGGTCAATCTCGTCGCGATCGAAGATGTCGTCGGATCCATCGTCGACGCCTGCGCCGGCCCGCCGGTCGCCTCCACCTTCGCGCTGACCGGTCAGGACTACCCGATAGGGGCACTCGAACGCGCGATCACGGCGACGATGGGGATCTCCGGCGTGAGCCTGGTGCCGGCCGCGGCGTTCGAATCGGCGCCGCGCACCGCGCTGGAGACGCATTTCCATCGCCTCACGCAGGTCTATGCGCCCTACTTGTTCGGATCGCCGTGCTTCGCACCGCGTCCGGCGGCGCGCCGCGTCGACATCGCCGCGCTCACGCGCGACTATCTCGCGCAGGTCGACGGCCCATGCCCGCGCTGCGCGGTGCGCGAACCCGCGCTCGGCGCGCTCGCGCTCACGGCGCTCGGCATCCGCGCACCGCGCGACTATTTCACGGCGCTGTGCGAAGGGGCGGTCGGCCGGCATTTCCTCGCGCGCCACGACTATGTCGACGCCACGATCGGCTTTCGCCTGCACGGCGAGTCGCCCTGTGACGTGACGCTGCGCATCGGGGGCGGGCGTGCGGCCTTTGCCGCCGATGCCGGGGCGCCGGTCGCCTGCCGCTACGAGCTCGATGCCGGCCTCTTCATGCGCATCGTGCGCGGCGCGGCGGATCTGCGCGCGTCCTTCCTCGCCGGCCAGGTGCGTATCACCGGCGACGTCGAGCTCGCGCTGAAGTTCGGCGCGCTGCTCGGTCTCTACTACGGCCGCCTCGACGATCATCTTCTCGCGGAACTCTCGGCGTGAGGCGAGCCGTCGCGCGCACGCTGGATCTCGTCGAAGGGCATCCCCGGCGCGTGCTGCTGCTGTTCGCGCTCACCGGCCTGTTCGCGCTCGGCGGCGGCGGCTTCCGCATCGGCCACAGCTACGAGGACTGGATCGATCGCGACGATCCTTCCTGGCGCGACTACCAGGCGATGAAAGCCGCGTTCGGCGATGCCGACACCGTGCTGGCCGCCTTCCCGCGCGCGCTGCTGACGCCGAAGAACCTCGAGCGCTACTACGATCTCATCGACGCGCTGCGGGCCCGCGACGGCGTGCTCGATCTGTTCGAGCCCGCCGAGCTCCTGCTCGGCGCCGACGCGACGACCCCTCCGCTGAGCGCCAACGTCGAGGATCTGCGCCAGTCCTTCGCCCGCACCGCGCCGGACTGGCGCAACGTGCTGGTCTCGCGCGACGCCGACTGGCTGTGTCTGCTGCTGCTGCTCGATCCGGCGCAGCGCGATGCACAGGCGGCGACGCTCGCCGCGCTGCGCGCCGGGCTCGCCGCGCTGGGGGCGACGCCGCGCTATGCGGGCACCGCGCTGTTCGGCGAAACCCTGAAACAGGCGATCGCCGGCGATCTGAGGCGCGTGGCCTGCCTGCTGCTGGCCGCCTCCGCCGCGCTGCTGCTGTGGTTCTTCCGGTCTCCCCAGGCCGCATTCGCCGTCTTCGCGGGCCTCGCGCTGTCCGTGCTCTATGCGCTCGCGCTGTGCGGGCTCATCGGCCTGTCGGTGAATCTGCTGACGCTGCTCCTGGTGCCGCTCGTCTTCTGCGTCAGCCTGACGACCGCGATACATCTCTTCGCGCGCCGCGACGATGGCGCCTGGCGGCTGCGCAGCGCGTGGCCGCAGGTTCTGCGGCCCCTCGCGATCGCGACCACGACCACCGCTCTCGGCTGCCTCGCCTTTGCCAACGCGCCGCAAGCGATCGTCGCGCGCATGGGCTTCGCGATGCCGGCGGCCGTGGCGTGCACCTTCCTGACCTCGATGTTGTTCGTGCCGGCGTTGCTCGCCGCGTGCGGCGACTTGGCGCAGGTGCCGGCCGTGAAGCTGCCGCGCGCAATACCCTCGCACGTCTGGCGCCGGCGCGTCAGCGTCGTGCTGGTGGTGCTCGCGTTGGCCGCGGCGGCGAGTCTGCCGCGACTCGAGCGCGAGCCGGACGCACTGCGCTTCTTCGCCGACGACGCGCCGCTGGTCCGCGACTATCGAGACATCGAGGCGCGCTTCAGCGGCCTGCTGGTCGCCGACCTCGTGATCCGGGCGCGCGCGGGCCGTATCGACGCGCCGCCGGCACGCGCGGCGATCGAGCGCTTCCTGGTGTCGCTGCGTGAAATCCCCGAGATGACGAATGTGGTCGCGGGCTACGAGCTGCTGCAGGTGGCCAGCGCCGCGGCCGACTCACCGCTCGGCAGCGCCTTCTTCGATGCGGGGCGCACGGCGACCCGTATTTCCCTGCGGCTGCGCAACGTCGCCGCCGACGATCGGGCCCGTCGCTGGCCGGCGCTCGCCGACGACATCCGCAAGCGCTGGGCGGCCGTCGCGACGCCGGATCTGAGCCTGACGGTGACGGGCCTGATCCCCCTGATCCTCGAGGCGCAGGACCGCCTGCTCCACGTCCAGGCGCTGACGCTGCTCGCCGGGCTCGTCGTCGCCTGCCTGCTGCTGTGGCCGTTCTTCCGCACGCCGTCGCTGGTCGCGCTCGCCGCGCTCGCGACCTTCATGCCGCTGCTGGTGACGGCGGGCGCGATGGTGTGGCTGGAGATCCCGCTCAACGCGATCAATCTCTTCGTCGGCAGCGTGATCCTCGGCCTCGTCGTCGATGACGCGATCTACCTGCTGCACGCGCTGCGCGAGCGCGGCGACGTCGAGCTGGCGCTGGCCGAAGTCGGACCCGCGCTCGGCATCACCTCGCTGTCGGTGGGCCTCGCGTTCGCGACGCTGACCGCCTGCGAACTGGTGCCGATCCGGCAGTTCGGGCTGCTGGCCGCGATCGCCGTGGCGACGGCCTGGGCCTCGGACACCTGCCTGCTGCCGACGCTGATCGCGTGGCGGCGCGTGCGTGCAGCGGTGGCGCCGTGAGCACGGGTTGCGTCGCGCGCATCGAGGAGCGCCTGCGGGCGATCCTCGCCGCGCATTTCGATCCCGTCGACGGCAGTGCGTACTGGCTCGCGCGCGAACGGGCCCTAGGCATCGACGTGCGGGCGCAGGTCCAGGGCCTCGCGGATCTCGCGGTGTTCGGCGCCTTCGATCCGGCCGATCTGTCGCGCCACCCCGTCGAACACTTCCTGCCGCGCGCGGTGCGCGAGTCGCACGGACTGGTGTTCGCCGAAACGGGCGGCACCAGCGGCGAGCCGCGACCGATCGCCTATGCGCGCGCCGATTTCGAAGCGGCTTTCGTCACGCCGTTCCTGCAGCGCTGCGGCGGCCACGACTTCGGCGATGGGCGCTGGCTGTGGCTCGGGCCCGGAGGTCCGCACGCGATCGGCAAGGCCGCGCAGCGCATTGCCGAGCGCACGACCGGTGCCGACGCTTTCAGCGTCGATTTCGATCCACGCTGGTTCAGGCGCCTCGCGCCGCGCTCGCTCGCCCGCGACCGCTACCTCGAGCACGTGCTCGAGCAGGCCTTGCGCGTGTTGCGCACGCAGCGGATCGCGCACCTGTTCGCGACGCCGGTAGTGCTCGCCGCGCTCGCGCCGCGCCTCGACGAAAACCTGCGTGCACGCATCGGTTTCCTCTACCTCGGAGGCATGCCGCTCGCCGCGGACGCGATGCGCACGATCGCCGCGGCCTTCCCGCAGGCGCGCTGTCTCGCCGGGTACGGCAACACGCTGTTCGGCGTCAGTCACGAGGCCGCGGCCGGGCCCGTCCGCGACACGCCGCCGATCTACGTGCCGGACAGCGCGCGGTTGGTCGTGCGCATCGTGCCCGCAAGCGACCACGAAAGCCCCGACGGCGCCAGCCGTCTCACCGCGCGCGTGGCGCCCGGCGAGCGCGGCCAGGTGCTGATGCACAGGCTCGATCCGAGCGGCTTCCTGCCCAACGTCCTCGAACGCGACGGCGCGATACGCGTCGACCTCGGCGCGGCCCAGGACGGCCTCGCGGACCCGCAGCCGCTCGCCCACACCGGCCTCGCCATCGACAACGGGATCTACTGACATGAACGAATCGCCGCCCCTCGACGACGACGTCGACACGCTGCTCGCGCTGAAGCGCGAGTATCTGATGCCCTGCGTGTTCCATTTCTACCGTAAGCCGATGGTGCTCGTCCGCGGTGAGGGCAGCCGCGTCTTCGACACCGAGGGCAAGGCCTACCTCGACTGCTACGCGGGCGTCGGCGTGACGAACTGCGGCCACGCCGAGCCCGGCATCGTCGCGCGCGTCGCGGCGCAACTGCGGCAGCTCGCGCACACGACGACGATCTACCTGACGCGCCCGATGCTCCGGCTCGCCGAGGCGCTCGCGGCCTTCATTGGCGGCGATCTGCGCAAGAGCTTCTTCTGCGCCAGCGGCTCGGAAGCGAACGAGACGGCGCTGCTGCTCGCCAAGCTCGCGACGGGACGCCAGAGCTTCATCGCGCTATCGCGCTCGCTGCACGGACGCACCTACCTCACGAGCGGGATCACGGGCATGGCGTTCTGGCGTGCGGATCCCGATCCGCCGATGAACGTGCACTTCGCGCCGGCGCCGACCTGCAGCGACTGCCCGCTGAAGCTGTCGCGCGCGAGCTGCGAGCTGCGTTGCGCCGAAGCGATCGACGATCTGCTGCGCGAAAATCCGGACGAAGTCGCCGCGTTCATCGCCGAACCGGTGCAGGGCAACGGCGGCATCAACGTGCCGCCGCCCGGCTACTTCGAGCGCGTGCAGGCGATCCTGCGCCGCCACGGTGTGCTGATGATCATGGACGAAGCGCAGACGGGCTTCTGCCGCACCGGCAAGCGCTTCGGCCACCAGCACTGGGACATCCGGCCGGACATGGTGACCGTGTGCAAAGCGCTGGGGAACGGCCTGCCGATCGCGGCGCTGATCGCGACGCCCGAGATTGCTGCGGCCTATACCAAGCCCGGCGCATCGACCTTCGGCGGCAATCCCGTGGCCGCGACGGCGGGCCTCGCGACGCTCGAGTTCATGCGGGAACGCCGGCTCGACGACGCGGCTGCCGCGGCCGGCGCACGCCTGTGCACGGGCCTCGAAGCGCTCGCGTGCCGCCACGCCTGCGTGAAGGAAGTGCGCGGCCTGGGGCTCATGCTCGGTGCCGAGCTCGTCACGCCGGCCGGCGAACCCGCGAGCCCCCTGCTCGACGAGATCCTCGAGGCGCTGAAGGATCGCGGTGTTCTTGCCGGCAAGACGGGCCCCGGCCGTAACGTGCTGACCTTGATGCCGCCGCTGGTCATCACCGACGCCGAAATCGATCGGGTCCTCGCGACGCTGGGCGCCGTGTTCGATCTCCTCGCGCCGGCCGCGCAGGCCTGAGCCGGCACGCTCTGCAGCGGCGGGACAGCATGTCGGCGGTGTTGCCGCCGGCGAGCATCGGCCGGCCCGCAACCCTCGCAGCGATCCTCGAACGGCAGCTCGAATGCATGCACCGTGATCGCGGCGAAGTTCGCCATGCCGATGCGGCGTTCGATCTCGGCGTGATCGAGCGCGCTCGGAAACTTCGACGAGCGCGCCGGGCGGCGCGGAAGGAGGATCAGACCGCGACGGGCGCCCCCGACGCCCGGACCGCGACACCGACGTCCGGGCTCGATCCGTAGCGCGCAATCACCTCGTAGAAGGAATTGCGCTGGGCCGGTTCAAAACCCATCTGGCGGATGACCTCGAGCGTGCGTTCGAGACTCGTCTTCGGTGCATGGCCTGCCTTGCCGAGCACGCTCTCCTCGTACAGCAGGCCACCGAAGTCGTCGGCGCCGGCCAGCAGGCCGAGCTGGCCCGTGCGCAGGTCCTCGCTGAACCACGAAGACTGGACGTGCGGCACGTTGTCGAGCACGAGTCGCGCGGTCGCGAGCAGGCGCAGATAGCGCAGCGGGTGTGCCGCGACCTTCACCTTCTTGCCCAGCGTCGAGTGGCCGGGCTTGAAGGACCAGGGAATGAACGCGCTGAAGCCCTGCGTCTGGTCCTGCAGTGCGCGCACTGCGAGCAGGTGCGCGACGATCTCTTCGGACGTTTCGACGTGGCCGTACATCATCGTCGCGGTGGTCTTCACGCCGATCTCGTGCGCCTCGCGCGTGATGTCCAGCCAGCGCGCGGCGCTGCACTTCTCTGGCGCGATCGCGTCGCGCACGCGCTGCACGAGCACCTCGGCCCCGCCGCCCGGCATGGTGCGCACGCCGGCCTCGAACAGCCGCTCGACGATCTCGCGCGTCGGCATGCGGGACTGGTCGGACAGGTATGCGATCTCGGGCGGCGAGAACGGATGCACGTGCACGGTGGGGCAGGCGGCGCGAATCGCCGCGATGTAAGCCAGCCACTGTGCGAGCGTGACGGCCGGGTTGTGGCCGCCCTGCAGCAGCACCGTCGTCGCACCGGCATCGACGGCCCGCTGCACGCGCGCGGTGAGCTCGGCCGGCGTCAAGGTGTAGGCATCCTTCGCCTTGGGGTTGCGCCAGAACGCGCAGAACTCGCAGTGCGTGACGCAGACGTTGGTGTAGTTCGGGTTGGTGTCGTAGACGAAAGTGACCAGGCCCTCCGGGTGGCGCCGCATGCGCGCGGCGTGCGCGTACGCCATCAAATCGCCGAGCGGGAAGCGGCCGGCGAGCAGCGTGAGCGCGTCGTCTGCGTCGAGGCGCGTACCGGCCTCCAGCTTGGCGAGTAATGCACGATGCATCGTCGAACCTCCGTCGTGATCGCTCAGGAAATGACGCGTGCGAGAGGCAGCTCCGCCGCGCGGGCCGCGCGCGGAGCAGCCGGCGCGAAGTCCGCGCATCGGTGGCGCGCAAGCTCGTCGAGATAGCGTCGCTGGCCGCGCAGCTCGTTCGTGCCCAGCACCGTGCGAATGCCCGCGAGATAAGCGCGGGCGCGCTGCGGATCGAGACCGGCGCGCGCGCCGTCGTGGATCGCCGCGCGCTCGCGCAACCGCGCTTCGTCGCGCGCGTAGGCAGCGAGCCAGTCGAGCAGGCGCGCGCGCAGCGCGCTCGGCGCATCGCGGCGCACGACCCAGCGCGCGAAGACCATCGGCAGCCCCGTCATCGCCCGCCAGCGCTCGGCGAGATCGACGACGTGCGGCAGCGTCTCGTTCGCGCGGCCGGCGCGCAGCAGCGCCGAGTCGCCGATCACGAGCTCACCGTCGATCGCGTCCTGCGGCCCGGCACGGCGCGGCATGCCGCGGCCGCGCGCGGCGAGCAGCAGGTAGAGCAGCCGCACCGAGCTGCGCGACTCCGACGTCAGACGCAGACGCGCGTCACCGTCGAGCGCTTCGAAGGGTGGACCGGAAAAGAACAGCACGCTGCGCGCGGCGCCGGGACAGGCGATGCCGTAGTGACCGAGCAGTTCCAATTCATCGTCGAATTCATCGAGCGCGCCGACCGGCACGATGCCCGCGATCGCATTGCCGCGCGCGATCGCGGGACCGGCCTGGCGCGGCGGCAGGGCGACGAGCTCGCCGCCCGCCGGTGCGCCGTGATGCACAAAAGCGCGCGTATTGAGATAGGGCGTGATGATCAGGCGGAAAGGCGGGGGCATCGCAGCCATCGTCCGCCCTCAGGCGTCCACCTCGCTCGTCGCGACGAGCGGCCGATAGTCGCCACCGCGCTCGACGGGCTCGAAGCCTGCGAGCTCGATCAAGCGCCGCATCTCCGCGCGCGCAACGAGCTTGGGGGTCGACGCGCCGGAAGCGTGCGCGACCTTCTCCATGCCGATCGTGCCGTCGAGATCGTCGGCGCCCCAGGCGAGCCCCGCGGCTGCCGTCTGCAGGCCGGTCATCGGCCAGTACGCCTTGATGTGCGGAATGTTGTCGAGCACCAAACGCGACATCGCGATCACCTTCAGGTTCTCGGCCGGCGAGATCGCGCGCGCGCTGTCCTGGCCGTACTGCATCGCCAGCGGGATAAAGGACACGAAGCCGCCGCTGCGATCCTGCAGCTCACGCAAGCGGAACAAGTGGTGCAGGCGTTCCTCGAGCGTCTCACCGAAGCCGAAGAGCATCGTCGCGTTCGACGGAATGCCGAGCCGGTGCGCGCGCTCGTGGACGTCGAGCCACTCGTCGGCGCTGAGCTTGTGCCGGAAATGCACCTGCCGGATGCGTTCGGAGAACAGCTCGGCGCCGCCGCCGGGCATGCCGTTCATGCCGGCGGCGCGCAGCGCCGTCAGCACCGCTTCGAGCGGCTGCTTGGAGGTGCGTGCAAACCAATGCATCTCGACCGCGGTGAAGGCCTTGATGTAGAGCGTCGGATGGCGCTCGCGCAGTGCGGCGACCAGCGCGAGCGAACGCTTGTAATCCCACTCGTGGTTGAGGCCGCCGACGATGTGCACCTCGCGCGGGGCGTGGATGTCGATCGCGGCAAAGATCTCGTGCTCGCTCTGTACATAGGCGTGGCTCTCGCCGGGCTTGGCGGCAAAGCCGCAGAACGCGCAGTCGCGCACACAGACGTTGGACGGATTGATCTGCAAGTTGTCGACAAAGCTCGCGCGATGGCCGTGGCGCGCGACGCGCAGCGCGTGTGCGCGACGGCGCAGTTCGAACAGGCGGTCGGGGCCGTCGTCACCGAAGAGCTCGAGCGCGCGCGTGAAGTCGAGACGCGGCCCAGCGGGCGTCGGCGCCTCGCTACGCAGGGGGGAGGACGTCGATGGTGGCATGGAAAGGCTCCGTCCAGGCGAAATCAAGGTTCAGCAGGCGCGGCGCAGCGGCGGTGCGAGGTGATCCGCGAGCCGGCGCGCGCCTTCGGCGAGATTGGCGAGCAGGGTGGCGCGATCGGTCGCGTGGTCGCTGACCGCCTTGAGTAGCGCACAGGGCACGCCGGCCTGCGCGCAGCGGGCGGCGACGCGTGCACCTTCCATGTCGACGAGATCGGCGCTGCGTGCGAGGCGGTCGCGTAGCCTCGCATCGAACAGCGGCGCCGTGCGCGAGACGAGACGCACGCGCGGCGCGGTGGGCGGGAGCCATGCCATCGCCGCGGCATCGATCGGGTGGAAAGCGTGCGCGGCAAGTGCATCGTCATTGCATTCGGCGACCGCGCCGATGCGCAGCACCGCACCGATCGCGTGGGCCTCATGCAGCGCGCCCGCGATGCCGGCATTGAGCAGGCCCTGCGGTCGTTCATACGCGATCACGGCGTCGACGCCCGTCGTCGCGGCGGCCAAGCCCATGCCGGTGATCGCGACCACCACCGGCACGCTGCCCGTTCCCGGTGTCGCGACGAACGCCGCATAAGGCCGGCCCGTCAGCGGCCGGGCCGCCAGCGCCGTGAGCAGCGGTTCGGCCTCGGCGAACGTGGCGTAGACGATGGCGAGCGTGCTGCCCGCCGCGTCGCCGCCGTGTCCGTCCCCCGGGCTCATGCCGCGAGTGCCGCGAGACGCTGCCCCAGGGCCAGGACCGCGGCGCGTCCATCGCTGCCCAGTGCATGGGTCCGCGCGTTGACGTAGAGCGCGATGTAGTCGCGCAGCACCTGCGGCGCCAATTCCTGCGCATGCCGCCGCACGAAGCCCGCGATCGCAGGGTCGTCGCCGCGTGCGGCCATAGCGAGCGAGGCGCGCATCAGCGCTTCGACCGGCGCGGCGTAGCGGGCAGCGAGTTCGCGGCGAATCAGGTAGCAGCCGAGCGCTACGGGCAGTCCCGTCGTCGCGGTCCACCACGCGCCGAGATCGACTAGGCAGTGCAAGCCATAGGCATCGAAGGTGAGCCGCCCTTCGTGGATCACGATGCCGGCCTCGAACTCGCCGGCCCGCAGCGCGGACACGATCGCGTCGTAGCGGCGATGGACCAGCGCCACGCCGGGCGCGTAGAGCCGGGCGAGCGCGCTGCCGGTGGTATGCACGCCCGGGGCGAGGACGCGCAGCGTCGTGAGCGCATCCCGCGACTGCGGCTCGCGCGTGAGGATCAGCGGTCCATAGCCGTCGGCGATCGCGGCGCCGACCTCGAGCAGCGCGTAGTCGTCGGCGAGCGCGCCGACCAGCGCACAGGATACTTTCACGATGTCGTAGCGGCGTGCCAACGCGCCCTCGTTCAGCGCCTCGATGTCGGCGAGCTCGAGCGCGAGATCGACTGCCGGCAGCGCAAGACGGCCGGTCGCCACGGCGCCCACCATCCAGGTGTCGTTCGGACAGGGCGTGCAGCCGAAGCGCAGCGTCGGGCGTGCGCTCATGCGACCGCCAGGAAACGCGTCACGGCGGCGGCGAGCGCCGCCTCGTGACCGATGAAGAAGTGATCGGCTGCGTCGAAGGCGTGCAGTTCGCAGGCGCCCGTTGCGCCGGCATGCAAGGCCTCGATGCGCTCGCGTGGACAGGCGAAGTCACCGGGCGCGTAGAACAGCGCGCGCGGCAGCGGCAGATCGTAAGCATCGTCGTCGATTGCCCACTTCACGAGCGGTGGTGAAATCAGCGCGAGGCGCGCGAGCGGTGCTCGGCGTGCGATGGCGAGTGCCGGCAGGCAGCCGAAGGAGTAACCGACGACGGATACGGCCGTAACCCCGGGCAGCAATCCGGTCAGCGTCGTGTAGGCATCGGCCGCGTCGCGCATGATTTCGGCTTCATAGCGCGGGCAGGTCGAGTGTTGCCAGAACTCGCGCTGATCGTCGTCGAGCGCGCGGGCGGTTTCGCTGCCGCCTATTCCGCGGTAGTTGAAGCGCAGCACCGGCAGGCCGGCCGCGGCGAGCGCGGATGCCAGGGCTTGCAGCACGTTGTTGTCCATGTCGCCGCCGAGGAAGGGATGGGGCGGGCAGATCAGCACTGCACCGCTCGGCGCGCCGTCGGCCTCGGCGTAGCCGAGTCGCGCCTCCAGCGCGAGGCCGCCGGCATCGATGCGCAGCGCCTCCTCGATCACGGCGTACGCGCGGGGGCGGGCTGCGCGGCAGCATCGACGGCGCGGTTCAGCGCGCTTGCCGTCGTCGCATAGTCGATGCCGGTGATGGACAGGCGCTCCAGACGGATCAGGGTCACCTGGCCTTTTTGCGATGGCAGTGCCGCGGTGGTTCCCGCCTCGCGATCGAGCAGAATCGGATAGCCGTATTTCTGCATCTTCGGGATCGCGAAGTTGTCGGTAACGAAGCGCGGCATGCCGCTGACGTCGATCACGTAAGCCGCTTGCGCCTCGGGCAGGTACTGCGCCGGCTTCGGCCGGAAGGCGGCCCTGGCGAGCTTGTTGGCCTTCATGTCGCGGCTGAACAGCAGGAGCTTCGTCGCTTCGTCGACCTGCCTGGGCTTGCCGTGCTGATCGGCGAGCGTGAAGGCGTCGAGTCGATCGCCGACCTGTACGGGCGTGGCGGCCAGCGCCGGCAGACAGCTCAGGAGCAGGAAACACAGGCCAGCGAGCTTGTTCATCGGCACCCCTCGTCGAACTTGCAGCGCACGAAGCAAGACGGGGGCCAGTCCCGCGCGGCGACACAGAACCGTGGCTTGCCGCCGCGGCGCGGCGCTTGCGCGCAAGGAAGGTCTGCAAGATTGGTAGGGTTCGGGACGCTCAGCGCGCGGGCCGGCAGTCGTCGAGCGCTGCGGGTATGAGCAGCAGTACGCGCACGCGCGCATCTACGCGGCAGGCGGGCACGTAGCCGATGGCGCCCGGCGTCGCGGCGACGAAACGCAGCATCGCCTCGATCGAGTTGACGACGTGCGGTGGCGCGATGCCGTGGAAATAGCGCTCGTTCCAGTAAGTATCGAGCCCGGCCGGGTCCTGCGCGAATACCGCGCGCGAGAACGCGATGCGCAGCGCTGCGGAGGCCGGCAGATTGACCGGCACCAGTGCCGCGCCCGCGGCGGTGACGCGTTGCTTGCGCTTGAAGATCGCGGCCAGTCCGCGCCGATCCAGGCTCAGCAGCGGGTGCTCGGGCGCCACGATGACGGCAATGCCGTCGTCGGCGACGGCGGGGCACGTCCCAACGGCCAGCAGGGCCAGCAGCCAGCAGACGAGCCCCAGGCGGCGCGGACGCGACATTGCGGCCGGCTTCAGAATAGTGTGCTCACGGACATCTGCACGCCGTCTGGTACGAGCAGCGGATCGTCGCCCGCGCTGTACTCGAGCTTCAGGTTCAGCGGTGGCAGCGGCCGCCACGACAGGCCCAGCGTCGCGCGGAATGCGTCGCGATCGAGCAGCCCGCTGTGGTAGTGCTCGGCGCGACCGATGCCGTGGACCTGGCCCACGAGCCTGACCACCGCCTGCGCGAAGCCGCCGAAGTCGTCGTCGTCGCCGGCTCCGCCGTTGTCACGAAACGCAAACTCGCCGGAGAGTTCGAGGCGCTGCCAGCGCAGCAGACCATCGACACCGAATGCGACCTGCATACCTCGCTGCGCCGTCATGTCGAAGGCGGCGATCGACGCGGCAAGTTCGGCGCGATCGTCGAGGAAGTGATAGCGGAGCTGGCCGCCGCCGGCGTGGCGGAAATCGTTCGACAGACCAGGCGCGACGACGTCCTCGAAGTCGGCCTCGCCGTTGACGGGATCGAGGTCCGCGCCGTCGTCGGCGAACAGCGTGTAGTCGAGCGTGTCGTCGCCCATCTGCAGCGTGCCGAGCACGGCGACGCCGGAGCCGTGATCCGGGATCGCGAGCTGCGTGACCAGGGGGCGGGTGGTGGTCCATACCAGCGGCTCGGCGTGGATCTGGTTCCAGCGTCCGAAGGGCGTGAGATAGCGGCCGATGCGCAGCGTGAGGTTCGCGGTGACGTCGAAATCGACGTAGAGCCGTTCGACGTCGACTTCGATGTCGTGGCCGCTGACCCCGCGATCGTCGGCGATGAGCAGGTGCTCGGCCTCGATTTCGCTGAAGAGCTGCCAGCGGGGCGCGGGCTGCCAGATCACGAAGACGCTGAAGTCGCGCAGATCCAGCCGCGCATCGGCCTGCTGCGGGTTCTGCGCGCGCAGCGCGGCATAGCCGGCAAAGGTGAGGTCGAGCGCGGGTAGCTGCAGGCCCTGGCCGTAGGCGTAGCGCGCGCCGAATACGTCGGCGGCCGCTGGCAGCGGGGCGCATGCGGCGATTGCCGCAGCGAGGACGCGTGGCAATGCCGGGAGGCGCGCGGGTAGCCGCAACATGGATCGCATGGGTTACCTGCTGGCGCGCGCCCGCGGCGCGCCCGGGTGTCTATTCGTTGCGCTGGGCGGATGGATCCCGGCGTCCGTGACAGTGGGACAATGTGCCGACTGGTCCCGGCTTTGCATCCGGTGACCGACGATTATTCTCCCCCGCTGCCATGCGGCGGGCAATTAACGGGCCAGATGTGAAGCACTTCGGCGACGACGCCGTACACCGGCGGCGGGCGGGCAAACGATGACGATCAGGCGCACGTTGCTGTTCGCGCTGCTCGGCTTCAGCGTGCTCGCAACCGCGCTGATGAGCCTGCTCGCCTATACCCGGGCGCGCACCGCCCTGAGCGATGAAATCAGGCTCAACCTCGTGACGCAGGCCCAGACCTCGAGCCAGCAGGTCGGCGCTGCGCTGTTCGAGCGCCTGCAGGATATCCAGGGCTGGCAGCGACTCGAAATCATGCAGGAAGTGCGCGTCGGTGACGTCGACAAGCGGCTCGCGCGCTATCTTGCCGATGTCGCCGCGGCCTATGCCGGTGTCTATGTCGATCTCCTGTGCGTCGCCGACGGCCGCATCGTCGCCGCCAGCGATCCCGCCCGTATCGGCGATACCTACGTCGCGCCTGCGCCCTGGCGCGACGTCGATTACCGCGGTACGCGCGTGACCTTGGCGCGGCCGCTGCGCGAAGGAGGCCGGGTGAGCCTCGACTTCGGCCTCTCCCTCAGCGACGACTTCGCGGTCGCGCCGGCGCTCGCCCCGATCGGCAGCCTGCACGCGCGCTACGACTGGAGCGAGATCGAGGCGGGCCTTGATCAGTCCGCGATCGGCGGCCGCGAGGCGCTGCTGCTCGACGCCGACGGCAGCGTACTCGCAGCTTCGGCCAAGCTGCGCGCGCGCACCGGCGATGAGACGCGCGCGCTGCTGGCCTCGATCGCGGGCAGCCGCGACGCCCGCGTGCAGGAGATCGACGGTGCTGCGCTCGGCCTGGCTCGCGTGCTGGTTGGTCACGCGCCGGTCGCGGCCTACCGCGCGCTGCCGGATCTCGGTTGGTCGATCGCCGTGTTGACGCCGGTCGACCTCGCCTTCGCGCCCGTGCGCGCGCTGCTGTGGCAGCTCGTCGCGGCCTTCGGCGTCATCTGCACCATCGCCGCGCTGCTCGCCATCGTGCTGTCGGCACGCACCGCCGGCCCGATCCTCGCGCTGACGCGCTACACCCGCGAACTGGGCCGCGATCTCGACGCCCCGACGCGGACGATCGCCGGCAGCAGCGAAATCGTCGAACTCTGCGCCGCCTTCAACCGCCTCATCGACGATCTCAAGCGCTCGCGCGTGCACCTCGTGCGCGCCAGCAAGCTCGCCGCCGTCGGCGAGATGGCGGCCAAGCTCGCGCACGAGGTACGCACGCCGCTCGGCATCATTCGTTCGTCCGCGCAGCTCGTGAACCGCCAGAGCGGACTGGATGCGACGGGCCACGAGATGATGACTTTCATGATCAACGAGTGCGACCGCATGAACGCGCTGGTCACCGGCCTGCTCGAAAGCGCGAAGCCGCGCGAGCCGCGCTTCGCGCGGCAGGATCTCGGCGAGATCGCCCATCACGTCGTCGATCTGCTGCGCGAACGGGCGGCAGCCAAGGAGATCGCGATCGAGTGTGTCACCGCGGGCGACGCGAGTCTCGACTGCGATCGCGACCAGCTCGTGCAGGTGCTGTTAAACCTGGTGGTCAACGCCACGCAGGTGCTGGGTCCGGGCGGCCACGTGCGCATCGGCATCGTGCCCGACGGCGCCGATGTCCGCGTCGACGTCGACGACGACGGGCCCGGCATCCCGGCGACGCGACGGGACGAGATCCTCGAGCCTTTTGTCAGCGATCATGCCGGCGGCATCGGGCTCGGCCTGTCGATAGTGCGCGAGATCGTCGCGATGCACCGCGGCCGTCTCGCTATTGCCGACAGTCCGCTCGGCGGCGCACGCTTCACCCTCTGGCTGCCGTGCGAGCGCGCCGCCTCATACCGGAACCAGGACTCATGAGCGCCCGTCACAATGTGCTCGTCGTCGACGACGAACCGAAGATGCAGCGCATTCTCGAGATCATGCTGCGCGACATGCAGCTCGACGTGCTGCGCGCCGGCAATGGCAAGGCGGCCCTCGAGCTCGTCGAGCGCGAGGCGGTCGATCTCATCATCACCGACATGCGGATGCCGGTGATGGACGGCATCGAGCTCGTCAAGGCCCTGCATGAGGCGGGGCAGGCCACCCCAGTCATCGTGATCACGGCCCATGGCACGATCGAGAGCGCGGTCACCGCGATGAAGCACGGCGCGGTCGACTACCTCCTGCGGCCCTTCGAAGTCGAGACCGTCGAGCTCGCGGTCAGGCGTGCGCTGTCGCTCGGCCGCATGACGCGCGAAAACCGCTTCCTGCGCGAGGCGTTGGCGGCGGACTGGCACGACTTCATCGGGCGAAGCGGGCCGATGCGCGAGCTGTATGCGCTGATCGGCCAAGTCGGGCCGACCGACGTCAGCGTGCTCGTCGCCGGCGAGACCGGCACCGGCAAGGAGCTCGTGGCGCGCGCAATCCACCAGGCCTCGGGCCGCGCAGGCTTGTTTGTGCCGTTGAACTGCGCCGGCATCCCGGAGACGCTGCTCGAGAGCGAACTGTTCGGCCACGTGCGCGGGGCCTTCACCGGCGCGCAGGCCGAGCGCGTCGGCAAGTTCGAGATGTCGGACGGCGGCACGCTGTTTCTCGATGAGATCACCGAGATGCCGATCGAACTGCAGACCCGCCTCCTGCGCGTGCTGCAGGAACGTTCGATCGAACGCATCGGCAGCAATCGCTCGATTGCGCTGGATCTGCGCGTGATCGCCGCCACCAACCGCGAACCGAAGCAGGCCGTTGCCGAGCGCGCGCTGCGAGAGGACGTCTACTACCGCCTGAACGGTTTCTGCATCGACGTGCCGCCGCTGCGCAAACGCGGCGATGACGTCGTGTTGTTGGCCGAGCACTTCCTCGCCGCGCACGCGCGCCGCTTCGGCAAGCCGGCACCGGCGCTGAACGCCGCGGCGCGCGCGCTGCTGCTCGCACACACCTGGCCCGGCAACGTGCGCGAGCTGGACAATCTGATGGGGCGCGCCGCGCTGCTTGCGCCGGCAGTCGCGATCGACGTGGTGCTCGGTCGCGAACTCGGCGCGCAGCCCGCCGCGAGCCTGCCGGCCGCCACCATGCCCGCCGCGCCGGGAGAGGAGGACCTACGCCTGCAACCGCAGGTCGATGCGTTGGAGCAGCGACTGATCCTGCGCGCCCTCGAACTCGCCGAAGGCAACAAGGCCAAGGCCGCGCGTGCGCTCGAGATCAGCGAACGCACGCTGTGGTACAAGCTGAAGAAGTTCGATTTGTCCTAGCCTTTCCTTCAAATCTCCTGCGCCGCTCGGTAGCATGCCGCCATGAGAATGAGCGCAGACGAGTTCCGCCGCTGGGATCTCAAGTCCGTCACCCTCGTCGGCATGTCCGGCGTCGGCAAGACCTGGCTGTCGAGCCGGCTGCGCGCGGCGCACTGGTTCCACTACTCGGCCGACTATCGCATCGGCACGCGCTATTTGAATGAGCCGATCCTCGACAACATCAAGCGCCAGGCCATGCAGGTGCCCTTCCTGCGCGAGCTGCTGCGCTCGGACTCGATCTACATCTCCAACAACATCACCGTCGACAATCTGACGGCGGTGCTGACCTTTCTCGGCAAGCTCGGCGATCCCGCGCTGGGCGGGCTCGATCTCCTCGAGTTCAAGCGACGCCAGCGGCTCTATCGCGACGCCGAGGTGTCCGCGATGCTCGACGTGCCGGAGTTCATCGCCAAGGCGCACGAGATCTACGGCTACCGGCACTTCGTCAACGACTCCGCCGGCAGCCTCTGCGAGCTCGACGATCCGGAGGTCATGCAGGTGCTCGCCGCGCACACGCTGATCGTCTACATCGAGGCGACGGAGGAGAACGGGCGCGAGCTGCTGCGCCGGGCCGAGGCCGATCCGAAACCGCTGTACTACCGCCCCGCCTTCCTCGACGCCGAGCTCGCGAGCTACATGCAGGCGCGCGGCCTGCGCGAGATCGCCGAAATCCGCCCGGACGATTTCGTGCTGTGGATGTTCCCGCGCCTCTTCCACGCCCGCCTCCCGCGCTACGAGGCCATCGCCCGCGACTACGGCTACACGATCCGCGCCGACGTGCTCGCGCCGGTGCGAACGGAAGCGGAGTTCCTGGGCTGCATCGAGCGGATGCTGGAAGCTGCGGCGGCATAGCGATCGTCGCTGAACGGTGTTCTCGAGCAAGCCGGGCTCAAGAAATGGTCGGGGAAATATTCGTTGCGCCACGCGATTGCGATCGAAAAAAGAGAAGCGAGGCCGTGGGTTGCCGTGAAAGAACGTGCCCCGTTCTCGTAGCCCGGGTGGAGCGCGCAGCGCGTAACCCGGGATCGGCGCTCGTCGTCTCTCATGCATTCGAGGAGACTCGGCGCGGTGCGCGCCGAGCATGGCCGAAAGTCTCTACGTATTGGGCATGCCGGATCCCGGGTTACGCGCTGCGCGCTCCACCCGGGCTACGAAGATCGCTCTCTTGTAGCCCGGAAGGAGCGGCGCGGAATCCGGGAGGGACTTCCCAGGCCTCTTTCATGATGGCGGGTGACGCGGGCGTCATGATCGTCGGGCTGAAGAAGGAAGCCTAACGCAGGGTGGGTGCCGCGCTGCCTTTCGCGCACGCTCGAGTACCGCTCAGCGACATCGCGTCCTTCTCTCGCGGAGCGCCCCACGTTGGGCTTCCTTCGTCAGCCCAACCTACGAATTCGTTCGATTTCACGGAACAGTTATTTAGACTGCAGGCTTGAGCTGACGAAAAAAGCCCAACGCCCGTCACCGCATCATGTGCCGCAACGGAGGTGCGCATGAACGGTCCCGATCTCGAAGCGCAGATCGCCGCGGCGCAAGCCTATGAGACGCTGCTCGTGCCCGCGCTGTTCGGACAGTGGGCCCCGAAAGTCGCGGACGCCGCAAATCTCGAGACCGGCCAGCGCGTGCTGGACGTTGCCTGCGGCACCGGCATCCTCGCCCGCGAGGCGAGCCGGCGTACGGGTTCGACGGGCTACGTCGCCGGGCTGGATCCCGGCGGCGGGATGCTGGCGGTGGCCAAGGCCTTGGCGCCGTCGGTGGACTGGCGAGAGGGGACGGCCGAATCCCTGCCCTTCGCCGACGACGTCTTCGACGCGGTCTTCAGCCAGTTCGGCCTCATGTTCATGGATCGGGAGAAGGCCATTCCGGAGATGCTCCGTGTCCTGAAACCGCAAGGCCGCCTGGTGGCTGCGGTATGGGACGCGGTCGATAACATGCCGGCTTACGCGGCCGAGATCGCGCTGCTCGCGCACCGCGCCGGGGCGCGCACTGCGGACGCCTTGCGCGCCCCGTTCGTGCTAGGCGAGCCAGGACTGCTGGTCGACGCCTTCGAGGCGGCCGGCGCCAGCTCGGTCACGATCCGACACCCACAGGGGCACGGCGCGCTTTCCCAGCATCCGGGCGATGATAGAAGCGGATCTGAGAGGCTGGCTTCCGGCGCTGGGAGCGCAGCTCACCGAGCGGGAGATCGATCGCATCCTCGAGAACGCGGAAGCAGTGTTCTTCCCGTACCTCATCGATGATGGTCGAATCGCGTTCGACGTGTTCGCCCATCTCGTCACGGTCGGGAAGCGGCAGGCGGTGCAGGCGAAGGAATAGGACCTCAGGCGAGAGCGAATGACGGCGCGCAGCGCGTAAGCCGGGAGGGGGCGTGTCGGTGCGGTGAAGATTCCGGGTTTCGCGCTGCGCGCTCCACCCGGGCTGCCACACCGCCGTTCACGTCGAAGGACTATATCTCTGGGGGATGATGCGTGCGCCTCATCACCGTTGGGCCGACGAAGGAAGCCCAACGCTCCGCGAGTCCTCTGACATGCCCGATCCCGGATTCGCTGCGCTCATCCGGGCTACAACTGCGAAGGCTGCGAACAATCTCTTTCCTTCTCCATGTTCTCCGTGGTAGCGCGCAGCGCCAATTCGTCAGATTTACCGTCAGACACGGAGCAAAGCAGGCACAAGCCCACTCTCTTCCCCTCTGTGTTCTCTGTGGCAAAAACGAGCCCACCCATAGGCACTACGCTAAGGCAGCGGTTTGCGGCGTCCCGTGATCATCGACAGGGGCAGGTTGTCGCGCAGGCGGATGCTCTCGAACGCGGCGGCGAAGAGGTGCAGGGCGACGAGGCCGGCGAGGCCGTTGGCGATCCATTCGTGCAGGTTCTCGAGCCACTCTTCGCCCCAGAACCGGTCGATTTCCTCGAGCATGTAGCCCGTGACGCCGAGGCCGAGCATCGCCGCCATCATCAGCAGCATCACGAGCGCGCCCAGCGGTGAGTGGCCGAGGCGATGTACGTCACGGCCGCCGAGCAGCGCCTGCACGTGCGCTTTCACGCGCGTCGGCGTGGGCCAGAAATCGGACCAGCGTGCCGCGCCGCGGCCGATGAAACCCCAGACGATGCGCACACCGATCCACGCCACGGCGAAGTAGCCGATCCAGCGATGCCAGCCTTCACCCGCCTCCGTCGCGAAGTAGTTCGCGACGAAGGCGAAGGCCAGCGACCAGTGGAACAGCCGCACGACGGGATCCCATACGCGCACCGTCTGGTTCATGAGCTTACTCCTCGATCCGCGACTTCACGGCTTTGCCGCTGACGGGATCGTGGTAGATCTCGACCTTCTTGCCTTCCTTGTTCCAGCCGTAGATCTCGTAGCAATTGCCCTTGGTGACTTTGAACTTCTTGATCTTGTAGCCCTGCGCGACGAGGTCTTCCTGGAATTTCGTCTGGTCCTGCCATTGGGACTTGTCGGCCGTGGTGCATTCCGGGCCGGCATAGGCGAGTGGGGTCGCGAACACGAGGGTGAGCAGCATTTTGCGCATCTGGACGCTCCTGGTTTGAGGTGCGCACAGCTTACGCGGGAAAGGTGAAACGAAGCTTAATCTCGCGGCCCACTCCGGCCTTTCATAACCCTTCGTAGCCCGGGTGGAGCGGAGCGGAACCCGGGATCAGGAAGCGCTCCAAGATCCCGGGTTCCGCTCCGCTGCACCCGGGCTACGAGATCGAATCACCAGACGTCGACGTAGCTGTGCGCGCCGCGCGCGATCGGGCCGGCGCTCTTCAGGCCGCGCAGCAGCCACGCGCGCGTCTCGGCGGGATCGATCACGGCGTCGATCTCGAGTTGGGAGGCGACGTTGACGGCCTTGCCGTCGCTGTACATCTTCGCGAGCAGGCGTTCGTACAGCGCTTGCTTCGCGCGCGGATCGGTCTCGGCGTCGAGCTCCTTGCGAAAGCCGAGCTGCACCGCGCCTTCGAGGCCCATCGGGCCGAATTCGCCGGTGGGCCAGGAGATCGTGAACAGCGGGCGATGGAAGCTGCCGCCGCACATCGCCTGCGCGCCGAGGCCGTAGCCTTTGCGCAGCACGACTGCGAACAGCGGGACGCTGAGGTTCGCGCCGACGACGAGCAGGCGGGAGCCGCGGCGCACCGCGGCCGTCTTCTCGCTGTCGGGGCCGACCATGAAGCCGGGCGTATCGCACAGCGAGACGACGGGCAGGCCGTAGGCATCGCAGAGCTGCAGGAAGCGCGCGGCCTTTTCCGCGCCGGGCCCGTCGATCGCGCCGCCGAGGTGGCGCGGATCGTTGGCGATGAGACCGAAGGGCCGGCCCTCGATGCGGATGAACGCGGTGACGATGCCGACGCCGTAGTCGCGACGCAGCTCGAGCACCGAGCCCGCGTCGGCCAGCGTGTCGATCACCGTGCGCACCTCGTAGACGCGCAGGCGGTTCTCCGGTACGCAGTGGCGCAGCGCGCGCTGATCGGCGCAGGTCCAGTGCGCAGTGCGCCCCTGGAAATAGCCGAGCAGCCGCCGCGCGGCGGCCGCGCCCTCGGCTTCGTCGGCGACGGCGAGATCGACGACGCCGTTCGCGGTCTGCACCTCGATCGGTCCGATGTCCTCGGGCGCGAACTTGCCGAGCCCGCCGCCTTCGATCATCGCCGGCCCGGCGAGGCCGATGTTCGAGCTGGCGGTCGCGATCGTGATGTCGGCGCAGCCGAAGATCACGGCGTTGCCGGCGAAGCAGCGGCCGGAGTTGACGGCGATGCGCGGCGCGAGGCCCGAGAGCTGCGGCCAGGTCGAGAAGGTCGGCAGGTCGAGCCAGGCGCTGATGATGTCGTCGACGTCGACGTCGCCGGGACGGCCGCCGCCGCCCTCGGTGTAGAAGACGACCGGCAGCTTCCATTCCTGCGCGAGCCCGAACAAACGGTCCTTCTTCTTGTGATTGAACACGCCCTGCGTGCCGGCGAGCACGGTGTAGTCGTAAGCGAGCACCATGCAGCGCGTGTCCACGCCGGGGAACTCGGCCGCGTTCACCGTGCCGATGCCGCCGATCAAGCCGTCGGCCGGCGTGTTGCGCTGGAGATCCTCGAGGCTGCGCCGCCGCCGCTGCGCGGCGACGATCAGGGCGCCGTATTCGACGAAGCTGCCGGGATCGCAGAGATCTTCGACGTTCTCGCGCGCCGTGCGGCTGCCCGTCTTGCGGCGCTTCGCGACGGCGTCCGGCCGGTTCGCGTCGAGAGTCAGCGCGTGGCGCGCGATCACCTCGTCGAGATCCGCACGCGACGCGGCGAGATCGAGGCTCTGCGCGTCCGGGCCTGCTTCGTTCGCGGCCGCGTCGGCCTGCAGGAAGATCACGGCCTCGCCGTCGGCCAGCGTCTCGCCGACCGCCGCGGCGATGCCGACGACGATGCCGGCGCAGGGCGCTTCAATCAAATGATGCATCTTCATCGCCTCGAGCACGGCGAGCGCCGTGCCGCGCGCGACCGCCTGCCCGACTTCGACGTCGATGCTGACGACGCTGCCGCGCATCGGCGCGACGACCGCCTCGGCGCCGGGCGGCGTCATGCGCGCACGGCGCGTGGACTGCGTCGATGCTGCGGCGAGCGCGGGTGCCGGCGCGAGCGCCGCGGCCGCGGCCTGCAGCGCGGCCGCCTCGCGCTCGACGAAGCGCGTCGTCATGCGCGCCGCCTGCACCTCGGGATGGCGCAGCAGCGCGCGCAGCAGCGGCAGATTGGTGTCGATGCCTTCGATGCGGCATTCGGCCGCGGCGCGCTCGGCGCGGCGCGCGAGCGCCGCGAAATCGAGGCCGCTCGCGCGCACGACGATCTTCGCGAGCAGCGGATCGAAGGACGGATTCGGCGCATAGCCCGCATAGGCCGCGCTGTCGACGCGCACGCCCGGGCCGCCCGGCGCCTCATAGCGCGCGATCGTGCCGCCGGCCGCGCGCGCGAGGCCGTCGGCGCCCAGGGTCTCGGTGTTCACGCGCAGCTCGATTGCGGCATCGCGCGGGGCCGGCGGCGGCGCGGCGAGATCGAGCTCGGCGAGCGTGCGTCCCGCGGCGATCGCGAACTGCAGCGCGACCAGATCCAGGCCCAGCACTTCCTCGGTGACCGTGTGCTCGACCTGCAGCCGCGGATTCGCTTCGATGAACCAGTAGCCATCGGTCGCGACGTCGACGAGGTACTCGAAGGTGCCGAGACCGCGATAGTCGACGGCGGCCGCCATGCGGCACGCGCAGTCGAGCAGCCGCGCGCGCAGCGCGGCGGGCAGCGCCGGCGCCGGCGCGATCTCGATGAGCTTCTGATGCCGGCGCTGCAGGCTGCAGTCGCGCTCCCACAGATGCGTGACCTGGCCGCGGCCATCGCCGAGGATCTGCACTTCGACGTGGCGCGCGGCGGCGATGAAGCGTTCGGCGTAGAGCGTGCCGTCGCCGAAGGCCGCGCGCGCTTCCTCGGCGCAGCGCGCGAGCGCGGTCGCGACGTCGATCCCGGGCAGCAGCACCTGCATGCCGCGTCCGCCGCCGCCGGCCGCAGCCTTGATCACGGCGATGCCGCCCGCGCCCAGCGTCGCGACGAAGGCGTCGATCTCTTCGCGCGTCGCCACGGCCGGCGAGCCCTGGAGCACCGGGACTTCGCAGCGCGCGGCGAGCGCGCGGGCCGCGATCTTGTCGCCGAAGAGCTCGAGCTGGGCCGGCGTCGGCCCCACCCACGCGAGGCCGGCCGCCTCGACGGCGGCCGCGAAGCCGGCGTGTTCGGCGAGGAAACCGTAGCCGGGATGCACTGCATCGCAGGCCTGGGCGCGCGCGGCCTCGAGCACGGCCGCGCCGTCGAGATAGGCGCGGGCGCCGCGGCCGGGCAGCGCGGCCGCGCGGTCCGCGCGCGCGACGTGCAGCGCGTCGGCGTCGTCGGCGCCGTGGACGGCGACGGACTCGATGCCGAGATCGGCGCAGCTACGCGCGATGCGGATCGCGATCTCGCCGCGATTGGCGATCAGACAACGCCGAATCATGATTCGGCTCCGGACCGAGGACGGCCGCCGGCCGCGATCGAGTCGTCGAGCATGCCGAGCATTTCCTGCTGTGATGACCGCCGGACGGCGGAGCCGGCACGTTAACACGATCGCCGAGGCCTATGCGGGCCTTCAGGCGGCTTCGTCCGGCTTGCTATAGTCCGCGTGCCCGCGGGCAGGCCGTGAGCGGCTCGCCGTCGGCGGATGCCGGTCGCGGCGCATGCCGAAAAAAATTGTAGGACGACCGGCGTCGCTGCGAGGCCGGCAGGGGGGAGGATATGGTCAACGAAGGCGATCTGCTGTGGACGCCGGATGCCGCGCGCGTCGAGGCCACCGAGCTCACGCGCTATCGCCGCTGGCTCGCCGCGCAGCGCCAGCTCGATTTCCCGGACTACGAGAGCCTGCGCGCCTGGTCCGTTGCCGACATCGAAGCGTTCTGGGCCTCGATAGTCGATTTCTTCGAGATCCGCTTCTCGGCGCCGTATACGCGCGTGCTCGCGCGGCGCGAGATGCCGGGCGCCGAGTGGTTTCCCGGCGCGCGCCTGAATTTCGCCGAGCACATGCTGCGCCGGGCGCGCGCGGGCGAGACGGCCTTCCACTATGCCGGCGAGGGCGTGCCGCTGACGCGCATCACCTGGGACGATCTTCTCGAGCAGGTCACGCGGCTCGCCGCGCGCCTGCGCGCGCTGGGCGTCGGGCCCGGCGATCGCGTCGTGTCCTTCATGCCGAACATCCCGCAGACCGCGATCGCCTTCCTCGCCGCGGCGAGCCTCGGCGCCGTGTGGTCCTCGTGCTCGACCGACTTCGGCGTGCGCAGCGTGCTCGATCGCTTCCAGCAGATCGAGCCCAAGGTGCTGTTCTGTGTCGACGGCTATCGTTACGGCGGGCGCCATTTCGATCGGCGCGCGGAAGCGGCGCAGATCGTCGCCGCCCTGCCCTCGCTCGCGCATGTGATCTATCTGCGCCACGTCGACACCGCGGCGCCGCCGCCGGTGCCGCAGGCGCTCGAATGGCGGGATCTGCTCGCCGCGCCGGCGCCGGGGCCGCTCGTCTACGAGCAGCTTCCCTTCGATCATCCGCTGTGGGTCGTCTACTCCTCGGGCACCACGGGCCTGCCGAAGGCCCTGGTGCACGGCCACGGCGGCATCACGCTCGAGCTGCACAAGAGCCTCGCCCTGCATTGCAATCTGCGGCCCGGCTCGACGATGTTCTTCTACACCACCTCGGGCTGGATCATGTGGAACGTTCTCGTCGGGGCGCTGATCGTCGGCGCTGCGGCCGTGATCTACGACGGCAACCCCGCGAGCCCGGAGATCGACGTGCTGTGGCGGCTCGCGAGCGAGACGCGCGCGACCCTGTTCGGCGCGAGCCCGACCTATGTCGGCATGATGCAGAAGAACGGCGTGGTGCCGCGCGAGAAGCATGCCTATGACGCGCTCGAAGGCGTGCTGCTGTCCGGCTCGCCCGTCACGCCGGAGTCGATGCAGTGGCTCTACGACGAGGTGAAATCCGATCTGTGGGTGACCTCGCAGAGCGGCGGCACGGACATCTGCGCCGGCTTCGTCGTCGGCGCGGCGACCGAGCCGGTCTATGCCGGCGAAATCCAGGTGCGCGGGCTCGGCGTCGACGTCCAAGCCTATGACGAGGCGGGCCGGTCCGTCGTCGGCGAAGTCGGCGAGCTGGTGTGCTGCCAGCCGATGCCCTCGATGCCGCTCTACTTCTGGAACGATCCGGACATGCGGCGCTACCGCGATTCCTATTTCGCCGAATACCCGGGCAAGTGGCGGCACGGCGACTTCCTCAAGATCAACGCGCGCGGCGGCTGCTACATCCAGGGCCGCTCCGACTCGACGCTGAACCGCTACGGCGTGCGCATCGGCACCGCCGAGATCTATCGCAGCGTCGAAACGCTGGCCGAAATCGAGGACAGCCTCGTCGTCAATCTCGATCTGCCCGGCGGCCGCTTCTTCATGCCGATGTTCGTGAAGACGAGGCCGGGCGTCGCGCTCGACGCGGCGCTGATCGCGCGCATCGACGCGACGCTGCGCGAGCAGTGCTCGCCGCGCCACGTGCCGGATCGCATCTATGCGGTCGACGCCGTGCCCTACACCTTGACGGGCAAGAAGCTCGAAGTGCCGGTGCGCAAGATCCTGATGGGCGTGGACGTCGCGCAGGCGGCGAGCCGCGACGCGATGATGAATCCCGCCGCGCTCGATTACTTCATCGAGTTCGCCCGCGAGCAGCGCGACTACCGCATTGCCGGATGAGCCTCCCGCGCCCGCGATTGCGCCTGCGTGAGCAGATCCCGCTGCTGTTGCTCGGCGTGGCGCTGGCGGTCGGGGCGCTGTGCTGGAGCCTGCAGCTAAGGTTTTCGCTGTCCCACGTGCACGCCGCGGCCGCCGGCGAGGCGCGTGAGACCGCGGCGCGCCTCGCGCGCGCCGCAGGCCACGCCTTGCACGAGCGCGATCTCGCGGGGCTGCGCCGCGAGCTGGCGGGGCTCGCGATCCACCGCAAGCTCGCGATCGCGCCGGTGTTCGACGCCGGCGGGCACCTGCTCGCGGCGGCAGGCGAGGTCGGCGGCGCCGCGCGCGAGGGCGCGCTGCCGTCCTCGGCGGGGTTGGCGCGCGCGGCCTTCGAGGCGCGGCTGCGCGCGGCGGCGGGCGCGCGAACGGCCCTGCTCGACAACGACGCCGAGCGCGGCCGCGTGCACCTCTATCGCGGCATCGACGCCTCCTCGGGCACGCCGCCGGCGCTGCTCTATCTGATGTACGACTACAGCGATCATCTCGGCGTCGCGCGCCGGCACGCCGAGCTGAACGCCATCGTGCTCGCGCTGCTGGTCGCCTCCTCGGCGCTGCCGATCGGGCTGTTCCTGCATCGCCGCGTCACGCTGCGCGCCGGCCGCATCGTGCAGATCGCCGAGCGCTACGGTCGCGGCGAGCGCGGCCTCGTCTGCGGGCTCGCCGGCCGCGACGAGCTCGCGCGCGTCGGCCAGGCCCTCGATCGCATGATGGGACGCGTCGACGAGACGCAGGCGCGGCTCGCCGACGCCGAGAACGCGCAGCGGCGTCTGATCGAGAACCTGCCGGGCGCGGTATTCATCGAATACGCCGATCGTCCCGGCTACAGCAAGTACGCCAGCCCGCAGCTCAAGACGCTGTTCGGTCACGATCCCGAGCAATGGGTCGCCGGCGGCCATGCGTACTGGTATGCGCATCTGCATCCCGCCGATCGCGAGCGGGCCGATCGCTTGTGGCGCGAGAGCTGCGCGAACGGCACGCCCTATTGCTGCGAGTATCGGCTGATGATGCCGGACGGGCAGTTCCGCTGGGTGCAGGACACGGTCGGCGGCGCGCCGATCCTCGTCGACGGCGAGCGGCTCAGCTACGGCTTCATCCTCGACGTCAGCGCGCGGCGCCAGACCGAGGAGGCGCTGCGCGAGCACGTCCACCTCCTGAAGACGGCGCAGGCCGTGGCCGGGGTCGGCGCGTGGTCGGCCGAGCCGTCCTTCGCCGGCCGCGTGCGCTGGTCGGAGGAGGCCTGCCGCCTCTTCGGTGCGCCGCCCGAGCATCTTCCGCACACGGTGCGCGCCTGGCTGGACGGCGTGCACGCGGAGGATCGGGCGCGCGTCGCCGCCGCCTTCGAGCGGCTGTTCGCCGAGGAGAACGACGGCAGTATCGAGCTGCGCTATCGCTATCACCGCGCCGACGGCGCCCTGCGCTGGATACTCGCGCACGCCGACAACGTGTGGTCGAGCTACGACGGCAGGCGGCTGGTGGCCGGCGTGGTGCGTGACGTCAGCGATCAGGTCGAGACCGAGCGGCGCATCGAGCGCCTGGCCTACCACGATCTGCTGACCGGCCTGCCGAACCGCGCGCAGCTCGTCGAGCGCCTGCGCGCGACGCTCGCCGAGGCGCGCCGGCGCGGCGACTGGATCGCACTGCTGTACGCGGATCTCGACGAGTTCAAAGCCGTCAACGACACACTGGGTCACGCGGCCGGCGATCGGCTGCTGCAGGAGGTCGCGCGCCGCATCGGCGCGACGCGGCGCGCCGGCGATCTCGTCGCCCGCTACGGCGGCGACGAGTTCATCGTGGTGCTGTCCGGTCTCGCCTCGCCGCAGGAGGCGACGGCGATGGCGGAACAGCTCTGCGCGCGCCTGCGCGAGCCGATCGCGATCGACGGCCAGCGGCTGCACGTGACGGCCACGGTCGGCGTCGCGGTCGCGCACGGCGCGATGGCGATCGCGGACGAGACGCTCGTGCGTCAGGCCGATCTCGCGCTCTATGCGGCGAAGAGCGCGGGGCGCAACGGCTGGCGGCTGTTCAGCGAGGATCTCGAGCGCGAGCTGCAGGCGCGGCGCCGGCTGGAGGGCGAGCTGCGGCGGGCGCTGGAGCGCGGCGAGTTCCTGCTGCACTACCAGCCGCAGATCGATCTGCGCACGGGCGGGATCGTCGGCGTCGAGGCGCTGTTGCGCTGGCAGCATCCGACGCGCGGCCTCGTGCTGCCCGGCGAGTTCGTGCCGCTGGCCGAAGACAGCCGGCTGATCGCGCCGATCGGCGAGTGGGTGCTGGCGACGGCGATCGCGCAGCTCGCCGCCTGGCGCCGCAGAGGGCTGCCGCCGATGCGCATGGCGGTGAACCTCTCGGCGCGCCAGTTCGAGGATCTGGGTCTGCCGGAGCGTCTGCGCACGCTGCTCCACGCGCATGCGGTCGACGCGGCGCTGCTCGAGCTCGAAGTCACCGAATCCTGCGTGCTGCGCCAGCGCGAGCTCGCGCGCGACATGCTCGAAGGTTTCCGCGCGCTGGGCGTGTCGATCGCGATCGACGACTTCGGCACCGGCTACTCCAATCTCGGCGCGCTGAAGCAATATCCTTTCGCGCGCCTGAAGATCGATCGCCTGTTCATCCGCGATCTCACCGACAGCGAGGAGGCGGACGCGCTGGTGCGCGCGATACTCGCGATGGCCGATGCGCTGCATCTGCCGGTCGTCGCCGAAGGCGTCGAGCATCCGGCTCAGCTCCGTTTCCTCCACGCGCTGGGTTGCGATGAAGTCCAGGGATTCCACACCGGCGCACCGGTGTGTGCCGCGCAGCTCGAGGCGCGCTTCGCGCCCGCCGCGGCCGGCATATCGCGACCGCGGGCCTGAGCGAGCGCCGGCTTTGACTCAGCCGTCGGCGCCGTCGACGCGTGGCGCGAGCAAGATCGGCGCATAGGCGACGACGAACAGCGCGAAGGCGAGCGCCCACAGCGTCTGCGCGGCGAGCACCGCCTGCGCATAGCCGTCCGGCCATACGAGCGGTAAGGCGACGCGCGCGATCACCCCGGCCGCCAGCACGCCCAGCGCGGGGCCGACGACCGCCGGCGGTCGCCGGATGTCGCGACCGGTGTGACCGAGCGAGACGCGCGCCATCATCGCGAGCGTCGCGAGGCCGATGCCGCCGGCCGCAAAGGCGTGCAGGGCGAGCGTACGCGGCAGCGCGAGCCAGTCGGCGAGCGCGTAGAGCACGAAGCCCGCCCAGATCGCGAGCAGCGCCGCATAGAGTCCCCACAGCAGCGGCTCGCGCCACAGCGCGCGCGTGTGCCAGGCGATCAGCCGCCAGGCGGTCACGACGGCGAGCGCCGCGGCGAGCGCGGCTGCGATGCGCGGCAGATCGAGAAAGATCTCCACCACGAAGAAGGCAAAGAACAGCACCAGGCTCGCGCGTGCCGGCCACAGGGGATCGTGGATCCTCACCGGCACGCGCACGCCGCGCTCGATGAAACCGGGCAGCACGCGGCCGGCCAGCGTCAGCACCAGTGCGACGAGCAGAAACACGGCCGCCTGCGCCACCATCAGCGGCGAGATCGCGAGCCAACCCGCGGCGCCGACGTAGAACAGCGCGTTGGCGATGCCGAGCAGCGCGATCTTGGACACGATGCCGGCCTGACGCTTCTGGCCGACCGCGACGATCGGGCGCGCGACGCCGACGAGCAAACCCAGGTTGAACGCCAGATCGAAAAAGGCGGCGATCGGCAGCGCGCCGGGGCCGGCGAGCAGGCACACGCGCGCCAGCGCCCAGCAGGCGACCAGCGCCGCGAGCGCGCCGCCGGTGGGCGTCGGCCGCGCGGTCCAGTTGCGCACGGCGGTCAGCAGGAAGCCGGCGACCACGGCGAGCGCGTAACCGAACACCATCTCGTGCGCGTGCCAGGCAATCGGATCGACCGCGGTCGGCGACCAGGCACCCAGCCGGCCGTCGCGCCACAGGAATACCCACAGCATCATCGCGACGACTGCGAAAACACCGGCGGACAGGAAAAAAGGCCGAAAGCCCAGGCGCAGGACGGGTGTGGTCATCATCGGTCTCCGAACGGTACGAGAACTGAGCACTGAAGCCGGCGCGTCGCAATTCGCGCCCCTTCAATTCCCGAGAAAATTACGCTGTTACCGCGCCCGATGCACCACCTGGCCGTCAGGGGATAAGGGTAAGAGGACGAAGCGGGACACATGCGCCGCGCAGGTCCTGCCTCAGGGCGACTTCCCTGCCGTCGTTGCCGAAATCACGGACCGTGGGTCCGACGATCGCGGACCCTCGCGCCGGCCACGAGCCCATCGTCGCGGCCGGCGCGAGGACGAACGAGAACGATTGGACGCCGCTGCGTCCTCAGCGCGCCGACTGCATTCCCGCACCGCCGCCGCCTTGCTCGCCGCGCCGCATCGCGGCGGATGCTTGGCGCGTGTGCTCTTCCGACATCGCATCGGCGCCCTCGCTGAGCGGGCTGTCCTGATGCGCATGCGAGATCCCGCGCGCGAGCGCGTAGCCGAGGATCATGCCGACGGCGATGTCACAGACGCTGTGATTCATGCTGGCCTCCTGCCTTTCGTGATGATGCGATTTTCAGCATCGCCCGTCGCCGCCGGGCGCGACAGCCGCCGCGATGCGCATCGTCCGTAGGACTCGCGCGCGCTCGTCCGGCGCGCTCGCCCGATAGCCGCGCGGCGGCGGCGCGATCGAGGATGGCGCATCGAAGCAGGAGCTGCCGTGATGGAACATCGCATCGAAGAGTCGATCGATCTCGACGTGCCCGTGCGCACGGCCTACGACCAATGGACGCGGTTCGAAGAATTCCCGCAGTTCATGAGCGGCGTGCGTGAGGTCGTGCAAATCGACGACACGCACGTGCGCTGGCGCGTGGAAATCGCGGGCGCCGAACGCACCTGGACGGCCGAGATCATCGAACAGATCCCGGACGAGCGCATCGCATGGGCAACGACCTCGGGCAAATACAACGCCGGCGTCGTGCGCTTCACGCCGCTGGCTACGACGCGTTCGCGCTTGCATCTGCGCATCCTCTACGACAGCGACGGCATCGCCGAACGGCTCGCCGAAGCGCTCGATCTGACGGCGGCGCGCGTGCGGCGCGAGCTCGAGGCGTTTCGCCGCCACGTCGAAATGCGCGCGAGCGAAGCCGAAGGCTGGCGCGGCAGCGTACATCACCGGCACGTCGAATCGCCGGCGCGGCGCGAGCCTTGAAGCGCGCGGCGACGCGCCGGGAACGGTCGCGCTTCCGGCCCGATGTCCGACAGCCCCTTGCGCTGCGCAATCACCAGAATGCCCGCGCTTTGCGTGACACGAGGATCTGCACATGAGCCACAAGAAACGGAAGACGGCGATAGCGGTGTTCATCGAAGGGAAATGGCTGATCGGCCTGCCGACGCTGCCGGGAGCCGGCCGCGAGCCGGCCCGGGTGCGTCTGCCCTTGCCCGAGCGCGCACCGCGCCGCCCGCGGCCGAAGGGTCGCGATGAAGCTTGAATCGATGCCGGGCGGCATTTTTTCCTGGACCACCCGCGCGCTTCGCCGCTGAAAGCCGGCCTCTCGCCGGTCTTCAGGCCCTGAGCCGGCGCGCCCTCGCGACGCCGGCGAGCGGAGCGGTTCCCCGCTGCGCTCGTCTCCCTCCGACGTGATCGACTGAAGCACTGAACGGGCCTGCAAGGCGCGATCGGCGTCACGCGCTCGGAAGATCCGCACGCCGCGTCTCCATTCGACTGCGCAAGCTGACGCAATTGTCAGCATTGCGTCATCCTCGAGTCCGTCGCTGCGCGATAATCTCGACCTCTGCCCGCGGCGGCGCGCGCCGAGATCGCCGGTACGGTTACTATTCCCTTGCACTTCGAGAGTATTTTTGGCGCATGACCCCCGCGGTGAAGCCCGTGTCCGGCCGCCGCGCCGTCCTGCTTTGGGGCGGCGCCTTGCTGTTGCTCCTGGGCCTGAGCGTCTTCGTGCGCCAGCGGCTCGAAGTACCGGCGGCGCCCGCCGCCGCGGCGCCGTCCGCCGTGCCCGTCGTCGTCGCGAAGGTGCTCGAGCGCGACGTGGCGGACCTTCGAACCGCCCTGGGCACGGTGCAATCGCTGCACAGCGCCGTGGTTCGTACCCAGATCGACGGCATCCTGCTCGAGGTGTCGTTCGAAGAAGGGCAGTACGTCGAAAAGGGCGCGCCGCTCGCGCGCATCGACGATCGGCCGATCCTCGCCAGCCTCGCGCAGGCGCGGGCGGATCTCGCCCGCAATGCGGCGGAGATCGCGCTCGCCGAGATCGATTTGAAGCGCTATCGCAACCTGCTCGCCGACGACGCCATCGCGAGCCGGACCGTGGACCAGCAGCAGGCGACGCTCGCGCAGCTCGAGGCGAACGCCGCCGCGATTCGCGCCCGGATCCAGGCCGCCGAGGTGCAGCTCTCCTATACGCGGATCGCAGCGCCGCTGAGCGGCCGGGTCGGCCTGCGTCTGATCGATCCCGGCAACCTGGTGCGCACGAGCGATGCCCGCGGGTTGGTGACGGTGACGCAGATCGATCCCATCGCGATCGTCTTCAATCTGCCGCAGGACCTGCTGCCGCGGGTGCAAGCCCTGCTCGCGGCGCCCGCGCCCGCCACGGTGCGCGCCTACGATCGCGACGGCGGCGTCGAGCTGGCCGCGGGCGAGTTGCTGCAGATCGACAACGCCGTGGATGCGGCGACGGGGACCATCCGCGTCAAGGCGCAGTTCGCCAATGCCGCTGCCCGTCTGTGGCCCGGCCAGTTCGTGACCGTGACCCTGCAGCTCGCGAGCACGCCCGGCGCCCTGGTGGTGCCTGCGGCGGCCGTGCAGCACGGTCTCGACGGCGCCTTCGTCTATCGCATCGTCGCGGACAAGGCGCAACGGCAGGCCGTCGAGCTCGCCCATGCCTACGGCGAAGAAATGGTGGTGACGCAGGGACTGCGTCGCGGGGACGAGATCGTCGTCGACGGACAGTCGCGGCTCGTGCCCGGCGCGGCGATCGAGCGGGTCGCCGCGCGGCCGGCCGCGCCATGAACGAGGGCTTCCGTCCCGGCTTCTCGCGCTGGTTCATCGCCCATCCCATCGCGACGGTGCTGCTGACCTTCGCGGTCGTGCTGCTCGGCGCGCTCGCGTTTCCGAAGCTGCCGATCAGCGCGCTGCCGGAAGCGGAGTTTCCGACCATCAACATCCAGGCCCAGCTCCCGGGCGCGAGCCCCGAAACCATGGCCTCCGCCGTCGCGACGCCGCTGGAAGTGCAGCTCAGCGCCGTGCCGGGCATCACGGAGATGGTGTCGACCAGCGCCCTCGGCTCGACCACCATCACTTTGCAGTTCACGCTGGAAAAGTCCATCGACACCGCGGCGCAGGAAGTGCAGGCGGCGATCAACACCGCGAGCGCGCGCCTGCCTTCGGAGCTGCCGAACCTGCCGTCGTGGCGCAAGGTGAATCCGGCGGACAGCCCGGTGCTGGTGCTGCGCATGTACAGCGATCTGCTGCCGCTGACCGAGCTGAGCGATCTGGCCGAGACGCTGATCGCGCGCCAGCTCAATCAGCTCCAGGGCGTCGGCGAGGTGCGCATCGTCGGCCAGCGCAAGCCCGCGATGCGCATCCAGGTCGCGCCCGATCGCCTGGCCTCGCTGGGCCTGACCCTGGCCGACATCCGCCGCGCCGTGCAGGCGGCGAGCGTCAATCGCGCGAAGGGGGCGCTGTTCGGCGAGCAGCGCGTGTCCACGCTGGCGACCAACGATCAGATCTTCGCGGCCCGCGACTACGACGAGGTCATCGTCGCCTATCGCGACGGCGCGCCGGTGCGCGTCGGCGACGTCGCCACCGTCTCGCTGGGAGCCGAGAACGACTACGTCCAGGCCTGGTTGGGCGACAAGCCCGGCGTGGCCGTGGTCGTCACTCGCCAGCCCGGCGCCAACGTCGTCGCCACCGCCGAACGCATCCGCGGCGCGCTGGACGGGCTCAAGGCGCTGCTGCCGGCGCACGTCGTGCTCGACGTGCTGAACGATCGCACGCGCACGATTCGCGCCTCGCTGCACGAAGTGGAGATCACCCTCGGCATCACCTTCGTGCTCGTGATCGCCGTGATGAGCCTGTTCCTACGCCAGTGGTCGGCGACGCTGATCGTCGCCACCGTGCTGATCGTCGCGCTGATCGCGTCCTGCGCGGCAATGTATGCGTTCGGTTTCAGTCTCAACAACCTGACTTTGGTGGCGCTGGTGATCGCCGTCGGCTTCGTCGTCGACGACGCCATCGTGGTGGTGGAGAACATCCACCGCCATCTCGAGAGCGGCGCCGGCATGCGCGAAGCGGCGGAGAACGGCGCCGCCGAAATCGGCTTCACGGTGCTGTCGATCGGTTTGTCGCTGGTCGCGGCCTTCATCCCACTGCTCTTCATGGGTGGGGTCGTCGGCCGCCTGTTCCGCGAATTTTCCCTCACCGCCACGGCCGCCATCCTCATTTCGGTGCTCGCCTCGCTCACCGTCGGCCCCATGCTCGCTGCGCGCTTCATGCGGCCGCTGCCGCGCACCGCGCGACGCCGCGGCTTTGCCGAGCGGCTGCTCGCGGCCTATGACCGCAGTCTGCGCTGGGCGCTGCGCCACCAGCGCTTCATGCTCGGCGTGTTCGCCCTCACGGTCGCCGTCGCAGTCCTGAGCTATCTTTACATTCCCAAAGGCTTCTTTCCGCTGCAGGACACCGCCTTCGTGGTCGGCACCACGCAGGCGGCACAGGATGCGTCCTATGCGCATATGCGTGAGAAGCACCTGGCGCTCGCCCGGATCGTCGCCGCCGATCCGGCGGTGCTCGGTTTCGCGCACGCCGTGGGCACGACGTACGGCAGCCAGCCGATGTCGAGCGGGCGCTTCTGGATCGTGCTGAAGGATCGCGATCAGCGCGATGTCTCGGCCTCGGAGTGGATCGATCGGCTGCGACCGCAACTCGCGGCCGTGCCGGGTATCGTGCTCTATCTGCGCGCCGCGCAGGATATCAATCTCGGCACGGGCGGCGCCCGCACCCAGTATCAGTATGCGCTGCGCAGCGCCGACAGCGCCGCCCTGGCCGTGTGGGCCGAGCGGCTCACCGAACGGCTGGCGACGATGCCCGAGTTCCGCGACGTGTCCAACGATCAACTGCTCGGCGGCAGCGTGACGCGCCTGAGCATCGATCGCGCGGCGGCTGCACGCTTCGGCTTGAGCGCGGACGATATCGATCAGGCGCTCTACGATGCTTTCGGGCAGCGCCAGATCGCCGAATATCAGACCGAGACGAATCAGTACAAGATCGTGCTCGAAATCGATCCGCGCCAGCGCGGCACGGCGGACAGCCTGCACTACTTCTATCTCCGCTCGCCGCTGACCGGCGGCATGGTGCCGCTGAGCGAAATCGCGAAGCTCGAGCCGCCCGCGACGGGCCCGCTGTCGATCAGCCACAACAAGATGTTTCCGGCGGTGAACCTCTCGTTCAATCTCGCGCCCGGCGTGGCGCTGGGCGATGCGGTCAGCGCGCTGCGCGCCGCGGAAAAGGACATCGGCATGCCGGCATCGGTGTCCGGCATCTTTCAAGGCGCGGCGCAAGCGTTCGAGCAATCGCTGGCCTCGCAGCCGCTGCTGATCCTGGCCGCGCTGCTCGCGATCTACATCATCCTCGGCGTGCTGTACGAAAGCTTCGTGCATCCGCTGACGATCCTCTCGACCTTGCCGTCGGCGGGCATCGGCGCCATTCTCTGGCTGTGGCTGTGGGGCTTCGATTTTTCGATCATGGCGCTCATCGGCATCGTGCTGTTGATCGGCATCGTGAAGAAGAACGGCATTCTGATGATCGACTTCGCGATCGAGGCGCAGCGCAAGCAGAGCCTGCCCGCCGAGGAAGCGATCCATCGCGCCTGTCTCGCGCGCTTCCGGCCGATCATGATGACGACGCTCGCCGCGATGCTCGGCGCCGTGCCGCTGACCTTGGGCGTCGGCACCGGCGCCGAGCTGCGCCAACCGCTGGGCATCGCGGTGGTCGGCGGGCTGCTGGTGAGCCAGATCCTCACGCTCTATTCGACGCCGGTCATCTATCTCGCGCTCGAGCGCCTGTTCCATCGCCGGCAGGCGCCGGTCGCGCAGCGAGATCCGGCGTGAAGCGCCGCCTCGCATTGGCGCTCGGCTGTGCGCTGCTGGGCGCTTGCGCGCGCACGCCGCCGGCCGTCGAGCGGACCGCGCCCGCGCCCCCGGCCGCGTGGGAATCCGCGTCGCTGCCGGCCGGTGAGGCGACGCTGCGCTGGTGGGAAGCCTTCGCGGATCCGGCGCTCGATCGCCTGATCACGACGGCGCTGGGCGCGAACCTCGACGTGCGCCGCGCCGCGGCCGCGATCGACGAGGCGCGCGCGCTGCGCGCCGCCGCGGCGGCCGAGCGCTGGCCCCTGCTCGAGCTCGACGCCTCCGCCGCCCGCCAGCGCGATCGCGGCCGCGACGCCGACGGCGCCAGCACCACCAGCGATCTCGCGCTCGGCCTCGGCGCGAGCTGGGAAGTGGATCTGTTCGGCCGCCTCGCCAGCGCGGCCGACGCGGCCGGCGCCCGCCTCGCCGCCTCGCTGGCCGATCGCGACGCCGTGCGGCTCTCGATCGCGAGCGAGATCGCGATCGCCTACATCGAATACCGTCTCTACCAAGCGCAGGCTGCGCTTGCCGCCAAGTCCGCCGCCGCGCAGGACGGCGTCGTCCGCATCACCCAGGCGCGCTACGAGCAGGGCGTGGCGGGACGTTTCGATCTCGAGCGCGCACGCGCGCTGCAGGCGAGCAGCGCGGCGGCGGAAGAAGCGGCGCGCGCGCTCGCCGGCGGCGCGCGCCAGCAGCTCATCCTGCTCACCGCCGCGACGCCCGCCGCCGTCGACGGCATGCTGGACGGCGCCGCGCTGCTGCCCAGCTCGAGTCCGCTGCGCATCCTGCCGACCCCCACCGAAGTGTTCGCGCGCCGGCCCGACGTGCGGGCGGCCGCCGCGCGCCTGGCGGCCGCCGCGTCCGAGCGCGCGGCGGCGGCAGCGCTGCGCTTCCCGCGGCTCACGCTCGCCGGCATGCTTGGCCTGGAGCAGGGCGAGCTGGGCGAGCTCTTCAATCCCGGCGCGCGCGCCTGGTCGGTCGGAGCCGGCTTGCTCGCGCCGCTGATCGATTTCGGCCGCATTCGCGCCGGTATCGACGCCGCCGACGCGCGCGCGCTCGACGCCTACCTCGTCTACGAGCAGCGCCTGCGTCAGGCGCTGCAGGAAACCGAAACCGCGCTGGTCGGCTATACGCACGGCGTGCGGCGCGAGCGGCGGCTCGCGGCCGCGGTCGAGGCCGGTCGCGTCGCCGCCACGCTGGCGCGGCGCCAGTATCACGAAGGCACTCTGTCCTTGCTCGAAGTGCTCGACAGTGAACGCAGCCTCTACGATGCGGAGCGCGAGCGCGACACGGCGGCGGCGGAGGTCGCGCTGCGCGTCGTCGGCCTCTACAAGGCGCTCGGCATCGTGCCGCCGGCCACGTGAGGCAAAGCGGACGATGAAGATCCTGATCGTCGAAGACGAGCTCAAAACCGCGGACTATCTCGTGCGCGGCCTGCGCGAGCAGGGCTGCGCCGTCGATCTCGCGCACGACGGCGCCGACGGCTGCCATCTCGCGCTGAGCCTCGACTACGACGTGATCATTCTCGACGTCATGCTGCCCGGCATGGACGGGCTGGAGATCCTGCGCCGGCTGCGCGCCGGCAAGCAGACGCCCGTGATCATGTTGACCGCGCGCGATCGGGTCGAGGACCGCGTGCGCGGCCTGCGCGAAGGCGCGGACGATTATCTGATCAAGCCCTTCTCCTTCCTCGAGCTCCTGGCGCGGCTGCAGGCGCTGACGCGCCGCGGGCGCGCGCAGGAGGCTACGCAGCTCGAGATCGGGGATCTCAAGCTCGATCTGATCGCGCGCAAGGCCTCGCGCGGCGGTCAGCGGCTCGAGCTCACGGCCAAGGAGTTCGCGCTGCTGGCCGTGCTCGCCCGGCATCGCGGCGAGATCCTGTCCAAGACCGCGATCGCCGAGCTGGTGTGGGACATCAACTTCGACAGCAACACGAACGTCGTCGAGGTCGCCATCAAGCGGCTGCGCGCCAAGATCGACGGCCCGTTCCGGCACAAGCTCGTGCACACCATCCGCGGCATGGGCTATGTGCTGGAGCCGCGCGACGAGGCCGGCGCTTGAATCCCTCGATCGCCGGCCGTCTCGCCGCGATGTTCGCGCTGGTCGCGCTGCTCGTGTTCTCCATCATCGGCGTCGCGCTGCACCGGGTGCTCGAGCGCGAGCTGGCGCGCCAGCAGCGCGAAGAGCTCACCACCAAGCTCGACATCGCAGCGCTGATGGTCAGCCGCGCAGTGCTGCCCGAAAAATGGGTAGGGGTGCGCGCCAAGCTCGATACCTTGGCGGCGAGCAACGGCGGCACGCGCTTTCGCATCACCAGCGAGGATCCGTATTACACCTACGGCGCGCCGCTGCCCGACGAAGCGCGCCTGTCGAGTCTCGCGGGCATGGGCAGCGTGCAGCTAGCGGGGCGCGAGCACGCCTTTCGCACGCTCGCGCGCGACATTCCCGGGGCAGGAACCCGGCCGCCGACGCAGCTCATCGTCGCCATCGACTCGCGGCCCTATGTCGCGACCATGGCGCGCTTCGCCTATGCGCTGCTCGCCTGGTCCGCCGCCGGCGTGGTGGGCGTCGCGGCGCTGGGCTACTGGGTCGCGCGACTCGGCCTGCGCCCGCTGCGCCGCCTGTCTAGCGAGGCCCATGCGCTCAGTCCGCAGCGGCTGTCGCAGCGCTTGCAGATCGGCTGCCTGCCGCAGGAACTCTCGACGCTCGCCGGCTCCTTCAACGGCGCGCTCGATCGGCTGGAGGCCGCCTATGCCCAACTCGAAGCCTTCAATGCCGACGTCGCGCACGAACTGCGCACGCCGCTCGCGAACCTCATCGGCCAGACGCAGGTCGCGCTGTCACGTTCGCGCAGCGCAGACCAGCTCGAAGACGTGCTGCAGTCCAACCTCGAAGAGCTCGAACGCATGCGGGCGATCGTCAACGACATGCTGTTCCTGGCGCGCGCCGATCAGGGTGCGCACGCGCTGGAGACGGTGCCGGTGCGGGTCGAAGACGAGATTGCCAAGGCGCTCGATTTCCTGGAGCTGATCCTGGACGAGGCGGGCCTCAGCGCGCGGATCGAAGGCACGGCGGTCGCGCGGCTCGAGCGCGCGCTGTTCCAGCGCGCAGTGATGAACCTGCTGCACAACGCGATCCAGCATTCGGTGCCGGGCAGCGAGATCGCGGTGCGCATCGAGGGCGACGAGGCCCAAGTGGCGATCACCGTCGCCAATCCCGGTCCGCCGCTCGCCGAGGCGCATCTGGCGCGCGTCTACGATCGCTTCTTTCGCATCGACAGCTCGCGCGGCAACAGCGGCGAAAACCACGGCCTGGGCCTGTCGATCGTCAAGGCGGTGGCCACCATGCACGGCGGCGAGGTTTATGCGCGCCGCGAAGGAAGCTGCAACGTCTTTGGTTTCACCGTGCGCGCGCGGGGACCCGCGACATCGCCCCCGCCGATCCGCCTTGACGCGACGCGGCCGCTCGCAGGCGCGCCCGAGCGCGCTTGAGGCCGAGCGGCGGGCGTCTCTCCTTCCGTTTTGTGATCGGCGCTGCGTCGCGCGGGTGCGAGTCGGCTTGCCTATAGATTCACTGCGGGAGCGGTGTAAGCCTGACGGCGGCGGGTCAGCTTGAAAGCGTCTCTCGATGCGGATTCGGTCGATTTCCATCGCCGTCGTTCTGGTAAGCGCCGGCGCGATAGCGGCTCCCTCTTACGCGGCGGAGTTTTTCGTCTCCGGCGGTATTTCGCAGGGAAGCCTGAGCCACTTCACTGTGTTGGACGAATATGAGCGAGCCGCCGGAATTCAGGCGGGGGGAGGCGTGAACTACGATCTATTCGGTCCCGACACCGCGAGCGTGCATGCGCAGGCGGATTCCCTGGCCGATATCGGCGGGCTACGCGCCCATTCGTTCGCATCGATCAGCAAGCTCTCCGAGCAAAGCATTTTCGGCGGAGAGTTGTTCGTCAGCTCGTACGCGCGCGCCGTGTTCACGGATTTCTTCATACAGGGGAGCGGTTCGACGGTTACCGTCCCCGTCAACTTCCTGCTTACCGGCGAGCAGAGCGTCGGCGCGTCTGCAGGCACCAATGGACGCATCAATGGGGCCGACAGCAGCGTCCAGGTCTTTTTTCGCTTCACGGGAGACACGATCTCGCAGCAGATCGACGGCGGCTTTCACACCATCCAATCGCTGAACGGCGAGCTCCAAGCGCCGTTCGAAAGTGGGATTCTGACCGGGTTCGACGGCGATCAAATTCTGACCTTGCCCGCGGTAGTGTTGCCGGTCGGAAGCTTCTTTACGCTCGAGCTTTCGCTTCAGACATCGACTAGGCTCATCTACAATTTTGATGAACCAACCTTCACGTCGGGCGCCAATGCGGCCTTTGGCCACACGCTGAAATTCGCGGACGGACCCATCTTCGGCTTGCCCGACGGCTACACCCTCGATTCGGTAGACGCGGGAATCGTAAACAATCACCTCGCCCCCGTGCCGCTACCCGCCGCCTTCTGCCTGCTCGCGCCCGCCATTGGGGGTTTGGGTTTGATGCGCCGGCGCTCGTCCGCGGCATCGCCACCGGCGTGAAGCATCGCGGCTCGAACGGCGCCGCGTTGCCCGGCCGCCGTTTGGCAGATGGGCCATAGATCGCGGTGTGGTGCGCCGTGTAGGAGTCGAACCTACGACCCTCGGATTAAAAGTCCGGTGCTCTACCGACTGAGCTAACGGCGCGCGGGGCGGGGAGCGAAGCGCGGCGGATGATAGCGAATCCGCCCCGGCACACCAACCTGAACGTCGCGGCCGCTCGGGCTCAGGCAGCGGCGCCGTAGCGATATTCGAGGTGCACGGCGAGCGTCACGCCGGTGAGCGTCGCGGCGGTCGCGAGCAGCGAGCCGGGCGCGAGCGTCGAGAGTCCCGTCACGCCCTGCCCTATCGTGCAGCCCATCGCGAGCACCCCGCCGACGCCGAGCAGCGCGCCGCCGAGCAGGCTGCGGGCGAGATCCCGTGCGTCGCGATGGCGCTCGATGCGCAGCCGACCTCGCCGCCAATGCCAGAGCAGACTGCCGAGGACGAGGCCCAGGCCGCCGCACAGCGCGAAAGTCGGGGCGCGGCCGCGCAGCAGCGCCAGCGCGTCGGCGAGCGGGGCGACGAAGGCATAGCTCTGCGTGCCGACGCCGCGCGGGATCGCGTGCAGAAAGGCCATGTCTTCCTGCCACGTCCGGCCGGGCGCGCCGCCGCTCAACCACCAGCCGGCGACGACGGCGAGCCCGAGGCCGACGCCGCCGGCCCACTCGCGGCGGCGCAGCCGGGCGCGGCCGGCGCAGACGACGAGCGCGATCCCGAGGAGCAGCGCGACCTGGCCGGGTGCCAAGGCGGGCGCGACCGCGGTCGCGAGCCAGGTCCCGAGACGCGGGGGTGCGGCGAAGTCGACGGCGCCGAGCTCGAGCGGCGGGGCGAGCACGCGGCGGTAGGCGCCGCCGTCGATCAGCCAGGCCGCGCAGACCGCCGCGACGGCCGTCGCGGTCAGCGCCTTGAGGCTGCCGCCGCCGATCCGCAGCAGCAGCCGGCTGGCGCAGCCCGACGCGAGCTGCATGCCGAAGCCGAACAGCAGTCCACCCAGCACATAGCGCAGCCAGGCGAAGTGGGGGCTCGCGTAAGGCACCAGGGTCGCGCTCGGATCCAGGCCATCGAGAAGCTCGAGCCCGCCGCTGCCGGCGAGCGCGACCCCGACCGCGATCCCCCACATCCGAAAGCGGCGCGTATCGCCGAGCAGCACCCAGTCGCTGACCGCGCCGAGGCTGCAGTAGCGGGTTTCCGCGAGCAGGGCGCCGAGCGCGACCGCGACGAGGAACGCGCCGCCGAGCACTCCCCACACCGAGGGCAGTGTCCACAGGGCGGGCGAGTCGGTCATCATGTGCGGGGCCGGGAACGCGCGTCGGCGCTTGAAACCGGCGCCCGCGCCCGCATGTTCCGCAGCGTTTGCAGCCGGAAGCGGATCCGCCGAGCGGCCCTCGCAGGCCCGAGGAGTCCGCGCGGGCTCGTGCCGTCACCACGCATCAATTTCAGGAAACCGGATCGTCATGCCTACGTATTCTTACCTGTGCAGCGAATGTCAGCATCGTTTCGATACCGTGCAACGCATCTCCGAGGATCCGCTGCGCGAATGCCCCGCGTGCCGCGAGCCCGCGCTCGTGCGTCAGGTCTCGCCGGTCGGCTTTGCGCTGAAAGGATCGGGCTGGTACGTGACGGATTTCCGCGACAAGGGCAAGGCCAAGAAGAGCGAGGGCGAGAGTGCCGGCACCGGTACGGCCGAAGGCGCATCGACGCCGGCGGCGGCGTCGAGCGCGAGCGCCGCGACGAGCACGTCCGCGAGCAGCAAGGGCGATGCGAAGACGGCGGCGAGCAGCGACTGAGACCGCGCGTTCGCGCCCGCCAAATCCCGCCGATTCAATGGCCTGCGGCGTTGCAGCAGCCTGGCTGCAACGCTTATCATCTTGCGTCGCGCTGCGCGCACCTGCCCGCTTCCCATCAGCAACGAAGATTCCCGATGCGTACTCACTACTGCGGCGACGTCAACGAGCAATTGGTCGGTGAAATCGTCACCGTGTGCGGCTGGGTTCACCACCGGCGCGATCACGGCGGCGTAATCTTCATCGATCTGCGCGATCGCGCGGGCGTGCTGCAGATCGTCGTCGATCCCGACACGCCGGCTGCCTTCGCGCTCGCCGAGCGCGCGCGCAGCGAGTACGTGCTGAAGGCCCGCGCCAGGGTGCGCCGGCGCCCCGAGGGCACCGTCAATCCGAATCTCCCGACCGGCCAGGTCGAGGCCCTGGTCCAGGAGCTCGAGATCCTCAACGCCGCGCAGACGCCGCCCTTCCAGCTCGACGATCAGACCGTGCAGGAAGAGACGCGGCTGCGCTTCCGTTACATCGATCTGCGCACGCCGCGCATGCAGCGCAATCTGATGCTGCGCGCGCGGGTCGCGCGCTTCCTCCGCCGCTTCCTCGACGATCGGGGCTTCCTCGACATCGAGACGCCGGTGCTGACCAAGGCGACGCCGGAAGGCGCGCGCGACTACCTCGTGCCCAGCCGCACGCATCCCGGCCGCTTCTTCGCGCTGCCGCAGTCGCCGCAGCTCTTCAAGCAGCTATTGATGATGTCGGGCTTCGATCGCTACTACCAGATCGTGCGCTGCTTCCGCGACGAGGATCTGCGCGCCGACCGCCAGCCCGAGTTCACGCAGCTCGACATCGAGATGTCCTTCGTCGACGAGCGCGCCGTCACCGGCCTGATGGAAGAGATGATCCGCACGCTGTTCAGGGAAGTGATGGGCGTGGCGCTGCCCGATCCTTTCCCGCGGCTGAGCTACGCCGAGGCGATGGATCGCTACGGCAGCGATCGCCCGGATCTGCGCAACCCGCTGGAGCTCATCGAGCTCAAAGACGTGATGCAGGGCGTCGAGTTCAAGGTCTTCGCCGCCGCGGCGACGAATCCCGCCGGCCGCATCGCCGCACTGCGCGCGCCGGGCGGCGGCGCACTGTCGCGCAAGCAGATCGACGACTACGCCGATTTCGTCGCGATCTACGGCGCGAAGGGGCTGGCCTACATCAAGGTCAACGACAGGGCGGCAGGCCGCGACGGCCTGCAGTCGCCGATCCTGAAGTTCCTGCCGGACGCGGTGGTCGAGGCGATCCTCTCGCGCACCGGCGCCGTCGACGGCGACGTCGTCTTCTTCGGCGCCGACGACGCGAAGATCGTCAACGCCGCGCTCGGCGCGCTGCGCGACAAGGTCGCGGCCGATCTGGGCCTCGTCGCGGACGCCTGGCGACCGCTGTGGGTCGTCGACTTCCCGATGTTCGAGTGGGACGCCGACGGCAAGCGCTGGCAGGCGCTGCACCATCCTTTCACGGCCCCGCATGCGGACGCCGCGCGCGTCGCCGGGGCGCCGGGCGAGGCGCTGTCGCGGGCCTACGACATGGTGCTGAACGGCAGCGAGATCGGTGGCGGCTCGATCCGCATCCACGATCAGGATCTACAGACCCAGGTCTTCACGCTGCTCGGCATCGGCGCCGAGGAGGCGCGTGAGAAATTCGGCTTCCTGCTCGACGCCCTGCAGTGCGGCTGCCCGCCGCACGGCGGCATCGCCTTCGGCCTCGATCGCCTGGTCATGCTGATGTCCGGCGAACGTTCGATACGCGAAGTGATAGCCTTTCCGAAGACCCAGACCGCGAGCTGCCCGCTGACGGCGGCGCCGACCGCGGTCGGTGAGATGCAACTGCGCGAGCTCGGCCTCCGCCTGCGGCGCTCCGAGAGCCCGGCCGGCGGCGGCTGAACGCGCCGTACGGAGGGCGGAACCATGCCGCAATACCGATGAGCGCTGCACGACCGGATATCATCGAAGGCACGATAGACACGCCGTTGCCGCCGTTCGTGGTGCCGCCGACGGTGGTCGAGGTCCTGACGCCGGCGGAGCGCGAGGCGCTGCGCGCGGAGATCAAAACCCTGCTCGCCCGCGAGCAGGCGGTGCTGGTCGCGCATTACTACACCGATCCCGAGCTGCAGTCGCTGGCCGAGGAAACGGGCGGCTATGTGTCCGATTCGCTCGACATGGCGCGCTTCGGCCACGAGCATCCGGCGCAGACGCTGGTCGTCGCCGGCGTGCGCTTCATGGGCGAGACGGCAAAGATCTTGAATCCCGAGAAGCGGGTGCTGATGCCGACGCTCGAGGCCGAGTGCTCGCTCGATCTCGGCTGCCCGCCGGAAGCCTTCGCCCGTTTCTGCGATCAGCATCCGGAACGCACCGTCGTCGTCTACGCGAATACGAGCGCCGCGGTGAAGGCGCGCGCGGACTGGATGGTGACTTCCGGCAGCGCGCTCGACGTCGTCAAGCACCTGCACGCGCAGGGCAAGAAGATCCTGTGGGCGCCGGACAAATATCTCGGCGACTACATCCGCGAGAACACCGGCGCCGACATGTTGCTATGGAACGGCGCCTGCGTCGTGCACGAGGAGTTCAAGGGCCGCGAGCTCGCCGAGCTGCGCACGCGCTATCCCGACGCCAAGGTGCTCGTGCACCCGGAATCGCCGCCCTCGGTGATCGCGCTCGCCGACGTCGTCAGCTCGACGACGGGCCTCATCAAGGCGGTGCAGACGCTGCCCGCGCAGCGCTTCATCGTCGCCACCGACCGCGGCATCTTCTACAAGATGCAGCAGGCCGCGCCGGACAAGACGCTGATCGAAGCGCCGACCGCCGGCCGCAGCGCGACCTGCCGGAGCTGCGCGCACTGTCCGTGGATGGCGATGAACGGCCTGCGCACGCTTGCCCATACGCTGCGCACGGGCGCGAACGAGATCCACGTGCCGCGCGAGATTGCGGAGCGCGCGGTGGTGCCGATCAAGCGCCTGCTCGAGTTCTCGGCGCAGCGGCACAAGATCGTCTACGGCGACAACGACGCCTGATCCGCGCGGTGACGCTGATACTCGGCATCGATCCCGGGTCGCGCGTCACGGGCTATGGGCTCGTCGCGATGCAGAAGCATCGCAGCCGCCACGTCGCGAGCGGCAGCGTCACGGTCGGCGAGCTGCCTTTCGACGCGCGCCTGCGCGCGATCTTCGAAGCGCTGACGGCGCTGATCCGCGAACACCGGCCGGACGAAGTCGCGATCGAGAAAGTATTCATGAATCGCAATGCGGACTCCGCGCTGAAGCTCGGCCAGGCGCGGGGCGCCGCGATCGTCGCCGCGGCGCTGTGCGATCTGCCGGTGCACGAATATTCGCCGAACGAGATCAAGCTCGCGGTGGTCGGTCGCGGCCACGCCGCGAAGGAGCAGGTCCAGCACATGATCAAGGCCATGCTCGCGCTCGACGCGGCGCCGGCGACGGATGCGGCCGATGCGCTCGCCGTCGCGCTGTGCCACGGGCACACGCGGCAGAGCCTCGCCGCAATCGCGCTCGCCGGCGGCGCGGCGCGACGCGGACGCGCGGGACGCTATCTGTGATCGGGCGCATCCGCGGCATCCTCGTCGACAAGCATCCGCCGCGCCTGCTCGTCGACTGCCACGGCGTCGGCTACGAGATCGACGCGCCGCTGTCGACGTTCTGGGCGCTGCCCGAGCTGAACCACGAGGTCGTGCTGCACACCCAGCTCGTGGTGCGCGAAGACGCGCAAAATCTCTACGGCTTCGCGACGCTCGCCGAGCGCGCGCTGTTCCAGAGCCTCATGAAGGTCAGCGGGATCGGCGCGCGCATGGCGCTCGCGGTGCTGTCCGGGATGCAGGTCGAGGAGTTCGTCGGCTGCGTGCAGCGCGGCGACGCGACGCGGCTGACGAGCCTGCCCGGCATCGGCAAGAAGACCGCCGAGCGGCTGATCGTCGAAATGCGCGATCGCGTCGCCGACTGGGGCGCGGCCACCGGCATGCCGATGACGAGCGCGACGGCCGCGCCGCCGGCGAGCGATGCCGTCGCCGACGCGGTCAGCGGGCTCATCGCGCTGGGTTACAAGCCGCAGGAGGCGAGCCGCCTGGTGCACGGGCTCGAGACCGAAGGCAAGGCCAGCGAGGCGATCATCCGCGAAGTGCTGCGCGGGCTCGCGCGCGCCTAGCGGCCGCGGGCGGTTAACCCCGAATTCAGTCTGCGTCCGTTATACACTGCGCGACACCGCCGATGGCCACCGATCGCCTCATCTCCGCCGCCGCCAGCACCGAGGACGCCGTGCTCGAGGGCGCGATCCGCCCGCGGCGGCTCGCCGATTACATCGGCCAGCCGATCGTGCACGAGCAGATGGAGATCTTCATCGGCGCCGCGCGCAAGCGGGCCGAGGCGCTGGACCACGTGCTCATCTTCGGCCCGCCGGGGCTGGGCAAGACCACGCTCGCGCACATCATCGCCAACGAGATGGGCGTGAACCTGCGCCAGACTTCCGGCCCCGTGCTCGAGCGCCCGGGCGATCTCGCCGCGCTGCTGACCAATCTCGAGCCGCGCGACGTGCTGTTCATCGACGAAATCCACCGCCTGAGCCCGGTCGTCGAGGAAATCCTCTATCCCGCGATGGAGGACTTTCAGCTCGACATCATGATCGGCGAAGGCCCGGCGGCGCGCGCGCTGAAGCTCGATCTGCCGCCGTTCACCTTGGTCGGCGCGACCACGCGCGCGGGCCTGCTCACTTCACCGCTGCGCGATCGCTTCGGCATCGTGCAACGGCTCGAGTTCTATTCGATCGAGGATCTCGCGCACATCGTCGCGCGCGCGGGCCAGATCCTGAACGTCGCGATCGACGCCGCCGGGGCGCGCGAAATCGCCAGCCGCGCGCGCGGCACGCCGCGCATCGCGAACCGCCTGCTGCGCCGGGCGCGCGACTACGCCGAGGTCAGGGCCGGCGGCGTGCTCGACGGCGAGGTCGCCGGCCGCGCGCTCGATCTGCTGGCGGTGGACTCGAACGGCTTCGATACCATGGACCGCCGGCTGCTGCTGACGATCATGCAGAAGTTCGACGGTGGCCCGGTCGGCGTCGACAGCCTCGCCGCGGCGATCGGCGAAGAGCGCGGCACGATCGAGGACGTGCTGGAGCCGTTCCTGATCCAGCAGGGTTTCATGCTGCGCACGGCGCGCGGGCGTATGGCGACGCGCACGGCCTGGGTGCATTTCGGGCTGACGCCGCCGCCCGCCGCCGCGGCGCCGCCGCCGGATCTGTTCGACGAGCTGCCGCCGCGATGAGCGCCGCGCACTACCGCTTGAAGATGCGCGTCTACTACGAGGACACCGACGCCGCGGGCATCGTCTACCACGCGAACTACCTGAAGTTCATGGAGCGCGCGCGCACCGAGTGGCTGCGTTCGCTGGGCTTCGAGCAGGACGCGCTGGCGCGCGAGCACGGCATCGGCTTCGTCGTGCGCAGCGCGACGCTCGATTTCGTGCGGCCGGCGCGCTTCAACGACGAGCTGCTGTCGACGGTGCAGGTCGAGCGCTGCGGGCGCGCGAGCGTCGATCTCGTGCAGCACGTGCTGCACGCGGACGGCGGCCTGCTGTGCGGAGGACGCGTGCGCGTCGGCGCCGTGCACCTCGGGCGCATGGCGCCGCAGGCGATGCCGGAATCGGTTTATCTGGGGATACGGAATGCATACTGACCTGTCCATCGCGAGCCTGATCCTGGGCGCGAGCTTGCTGGTGAAATTCGTGATGCTGGCCTTGCTGCTCGCCTCCGTGGCGTCGTGGACGCTGGTGTTCAGGAAGCGTCGCGAGCTCATCAGCGCGAAGCGCGCGGCGGCGAGCTTCGAGGACCAGTTCTGGGCGGCGGACGATCTGACGGCCTTGTTCAACCGGCTGGCGAACCAGCGCAGCGCGGGCGACGGCACGCAGCGCATGTTCGAGGCGGGCTTCAAGGAGTTCGCGCGCCTGCGCAAGAAGGACGGCATTCCGCCCGACATGGTGCTCGAAGGCTCGCAGCGCTCGATGCGCATCGCGCTGTCGCGCGAGCTCGAAGCGCTGGAGGCGAACCTGCCGATGCTGGCGACGGTCGGCTCGGTGAGTCCCTACATCGGTCTCTTCGGCACGGTGTGGGGCATCATGAACTCCTTCCGAGGGCTGTCGAACACGCACCAGGCGACGCTCGCGATGGTCGCGCCCGGCATCTCCGAAGCGCTGATCGCGACCGCGATGGGGCTGTTCGCAGCGATCCCGGCGGTCATTTTCTACAACCGTTTCTCCAGCGACATCGACCGGCTGGCTTCGCGCTACGAGATCTTCCTCGAGGAGTTCTCGGCGATCCTGCAGCGGCAGGTCCACGTCTAATCGCCATGGCGAGCGTGATGCCCCGCGGGGGCCGCAGGCGCGGCAAGCGGCTGATGGCCGAGATGAACGTCGTACCGTACATCGACGTGACACTGGTGCTGCTCATCATCTTCATGATCACGGCGCCGCTGATCACGCAGGGCGTGAAGGTCGATCTGCCGCAGGCGCCCTCGGAAGTGATGGAGCCGCAGCAGGAGGAGCCCGTCGTCGTCAGCATCGACGCGGCCGGCAAGCTCTACGTCGATCTCGGCGAGAAACCGAACGAGCCGATCGACGAGGAGACGCTGGTCACGCGCGTCGCCGGCATCAAGAAATACAAGCCGGCGACTGAGTTCCTGGTCCGCGGCGACGCCGGCGTGCCCTACGGCCGCGTCGTCGAAGTGATGGCGCTGATGCAGGGCGCGGGCCTCGACAGCGTTGGCCTCTTGACCCAGCCGCCGGAAGAATGAGCCCGAGATCGCTACGTCCGTGAAGAAACAGGTTCGCGAACCCCGCCGGGCAGCGCCGCAGGCCTCGCGCAGCCGGGCCTTCTATTACTCGCTGCTGCTGCACGCGGCGATCATCGTCGTGTTCGTCGTCGGCATCGACTTCGCGAACACGCCGGCGCCGATGCCGCCCGGCGAGTCGAAGGTCATGAACGCCAAGGCGCTGGACAGCAAGGCGGTCGAGCACGAGATGCAGAAGCTGAAGGCCGCCGAAGAGGCCAAGCAGCGCGAAGCCGAGCGCAAGGTCGAGGAAGCCGAGCAGCGGCGTAAGCAGGAAGAGCAGCGCCTCGAACGGCTGAAGGCCGAGAAAGAGCAGCTCCGGCAGGAACAGGAAACCGAAACGCAGCGCCTCGCCGAGCAGAAACGGCAGCTCGAACGGGAGAAGGCCGCGGAGCAGCGCCGCCGGGAAGAGGCGCGCAAGGCAGAAGCGCAGAAGAAGCTCGAAGCCGAGAAGAAGGCGCAGGCCGAGGCCGAACGGAAAGCGGAAGCCGAAGCGAAGAAGAAGGCGGAAGCGGAGGCGAAGAAGAAGGCCGAGGAAGAGCAGCGCAAGGCCGAAGAGGCGAAGAAGAAAAAAGCGGAAGAAGCCAAGCGCGCGGCCGAGGAAAAACGCAAGGCCGACGAAGCCAAGGCGCTCGCCGACGCGATGGCCGAGGAAGAGGCGGAACTTGCGGCCGCCGCGCAGGCCAGAGCAGATCAGTCGGCGCTCGCGAAGTACGCCGCCGCCATCATGCGGCAGGTGGCGAGCAATTTCGTCGCGCCGAACATGGACGCCGGGTTGAAGTGCACGCTGCTCGTGCGCATGATCCCGGGCGGCCAGGTGGTCGATGCGAAAGTGGTGAAGTCGAGCGGAAATCCGACCTTCGATCGCCAGGCCGAGCTCGCGGTGCGTAAGGCATCGCCGCTGCCGGTGCCGGACGAACCCCGCCTGTTCCAGCAGATGAAGGAAATCCAGTTCGAATTCGACCCGGGTGCGATGTAATGAAATTTCTGATCACCCTCTGGCTGTGTCTCGTCTCGGGGCTGGCCGTGGCGCAGATCGGCGGCGGGCCGCTGACGATCCGCATCACGCAGGGCGTCGAGGGCGCGCTGCCGATCGCCATCGTGCCTTTCGAGTGGACGGGCCAGCCGCTGCCGCAGGACGTCGCGCAGGTCATCACCAACGATCTCACCCGCAGCGGCCGCTTCAACGTGATGCCGACGGCGGATCTGCCCGCGCGTCCGAGCGACGTCGCGCAGGTCAATTTCAAGGACTGGCGCACGGTCGGCATGGACAATCTCGTGATCGGCCGGATCACCGCGACCGCCGACGGCGGCTATCTCGTGGAGTTCAGGCTGCTCGACGTGTTCGGCGGCAAGCAGCTCGCCGGCTTCCAGATCCCCTCCCACGTGTCGAATCTGCGCCTCACCGCGCATCACATCAGCGACATCATCTTCAAGACGCTGCTGAACATCGACGGCGCGTTCTCCACGCGCATCGCCTACGTCACCGTCGATCGCAAGGATGCGAAGAACAGCCTCTATCGGCTGCAGATCGCCGATGCCGACGGCTATGACGCGAAGACCATCCTCGAGTCGCCGCAGCCGCTGATGTCGCCGGCCTGGTCGCCGGACGGCAACCGTCTCGCCTATGTGTCCTTCGAGGAGCGCAACTCGGCGATCTACGTGCAGGACATCCGCACCGGCGCGCGCGAGAAAGTGGTGTCCGGGGCGGGCATCAACAGCTCGCCCGCCTTCGCGCCGGATGGCCGGCGTCTGGCCGTGACGCGCTCGATGGAGGGCAACCCGGACATCTACATCGTCGACATCGCGAGCAAGCAGCAGCGCCGCCTGACCACGCACGAGGCCATCGATACCGAGGCCGCGTGGGCCCCGGACGGCGGCACGATCATCTTCACCTCGGACCGCGGCGGCGGACCGCAGATCTACCGGATGTCGCCGGACGGCGGCGATGCAAAGCGCATCACCTTCAATCTCGGCAACTACAATTCGCGCGCGAGCTATTCGCCGGACGGCAAGAAGCTCGTGATGGTCAACGGCGGCTCGGGCTTCCGCATCGTGGTGCTCGACCTCGCGACCGGCAGCAGCCGCGTGCTGACCGGCTCCAGCCTCGACGAGTCGCCGAGCTTCGCGCCGAATGGGAGCATGATCATCTATGCGACAATGGGTGCACGCGGCACCGAGCTCGCCGCGGTGTCGGTCGACGGCACCGTGAAGCAGCGCCTCGCGCTGCAGGTCGGCCAGGTTCGCGAGCCCGCTTGGGGACCTTTCCGGAAATGATCCCGAACCGCTGTCGCTTCCCGGCGACCGGCGGCCGGCGCAAGCAGACGAACGACCAAAACCAAAGCGTGTAGTGAAGAGGAGTTGACGATATGAACAGAGCGATCCTGAATGGCTTCGTGGTGCTGCTCGTGGCGCTCCTGGCCACCGGGTGCTCGAACCTCAACAAGAAGTCGACGGGCAGCGCGACGGTCGAGAACCGCGGCATCTCCAGCGGCGAGATGAGCGACATCGACGCCGCCCGCAGCTCGGGCGTCGCCGACGGCGCCGGGGTCGGCGGCGCCGAGCTGAACGATCCGAACAGCCCGCTGGCCGTGCGCGTGATCTATTTCGACTACGACAGCAGCAATATCCGCGAAGACTTCCAGTCGGTCGTCGAGGCGCACGCCGCTTATCTCGCCGCGCATCCGGAAACCACGATCACGCTCGAAGGCCACGCCGACGAACGCGGATCGCGTGAATACAATCTGGCGCTGGGCGAGCGCCGCGCGCTCGCGCTGCGTCGCCAGCTCGTGCTGCTCGGCGCCACCGCCGGCCAGATCCGCACCGTCAGCTACGGCGAGGAGCGACCGGTGGCTGAAGGGCACGACGAGCAGTCCTATAGCCTCAACCGCCGCGCCGAGATCATCTACCAGTAATTCCGACACCTCCGGCGGCGTGCCGCGCGCGTCGCCGGACGAGGAGCAAGCCGATGCGGCGCACGTCCCTGGTCCTCACCCTGTGTGGCGCGCTGGTGCTGGGGCTTCCGGCCGGGGCGCAGAACGCGAGCACGGATCTCGCGGGGCGCGTCGGCAAGCTCGAGCAGGCGCTGTCCAACCGCGGCCTGATCGATCTGCTGAACGAGGTCGAGCGCCTGAAGCAGGAGAACCAGGCGCTGCGCGGTCAGCTCGAGAACCTCGGCTACGAAATCGAGCAGCTAAAGAAGAGCCAGACCTCGGTCTATACGGATCTCGATCGCAGGCTGCAGACGATCGAAGGCGGCGGCGCCGCGCGCACGGACCAGGCCGGCGCGCTGCCGATGTTGTCGCCCGCACCGGGCGATGCGGTCGCCGGGACGCCGGCGCCGCAGTCCGCGCTGCAGGTCGAAACCGAGACGGCCGGCATGGCGCCAGCGGCCGATGCCGACGCCGGGCTCGGCGCCGCGCCGCCGGCGGAAAGCAGCGCGGCGTCGGACACCGAGCCGTTGGCCGCGCCGGGGCCCGTCGACGCCGATGGCGCGCCGCTGCCGCCGGTGAAGACGCCGTCCCAGGCGGGCGTAGCGCCGATCGAGCCCACGCTCGCGCCGGCGCCGCTGCCCGGGCGCGCCGCCGCTGGCGTGACGAACCCCGGTGAGGTCGCGCCGCCGCTCGCGCAGACGCCGACGCTGGACGATGCCTCCTCCGAAGCGGCTTATCGCGACGCCTTCGCGTTGCTGCGGGCCGGTGAATACGATCGCGCCATCGCCGCCTTCAATGACTTCCAGGCGAAGTATCCGCAGAGCCAGTACGGTGACAACGCCCAATACTGGTTGGCCGAGGCGCACTACGCGAAACGCGACTACGCCGCCGCCGTCACCGAGTACGAAAAGATGCTCGCGAATTATCCGCAGAGCCGGAAGCTGTCGCATGCGATGCTGAAGATTGGCTACAGCTACGACTCGCTCGGCAAGCACGAGGAAGCGCGCGCGGTGCTCGAGGATCTGCGCAAGCGCTTCCCGGGCTCGGCCGCGGCGCGTCTTGCCGAGGAACGTCTCGGTCAGCTCAAGGCCGCGCGCTGAGCGGCGCGCGAGCAGGTCTTGCCGGCGGTGGCGGCGACGATCCGCAGTGTCATCCTGCTTTCCGGCGGGCTCGATTCGGCGACGGTGCTCGCCGCGGCCAGCGCCGCCGGCCACGCCTGTTACGCCTTGACCATCGACTACGGCCAGCGCCATCTCGCCGAGCTGGCGGCTGCCCGCGCCCTCGCCGCCCGCTTCGCCGTCCGCGAGCATCGCATCGCGCGGGTCGATCTCGGCCAGTTCGGCGGCTCGGCGCTGACCGACTCCTCCCTCGCAGTGCCCGAAGCGGCGAGCGCGGGCATTCCCGCCACCTACGTGCCGGCCCGCAACACCGTCATGCTGGCCGTCGCCCTCGCCTGGGCCGAGGTGCTCGGCGCGCAGGAGATCCACATCGGCGCGAACGCGATCGACTATTCCGGTTACCCGGACTGCCGGCCGCCGTTCATCGCGGCTTTCAACGCGCTCGCGCGGGCCGCGACCAAGGCCGGTCTCGAAGGGCGGGCGCCCATCGTCCAGGCGCCGCTGATGGAGCTCGGCAAGCCGGACATCCTGCGCTGGGGAACGGCGCTCGGCGTCGACTACGGCATGACGGTGTCCTGCTACCAGGCCGACGCCGAAGGCCGGGCTTGCGGTCGCTGCGATGCCTGCCGCCTGCGTGCTCAGGGCTTTGTCGACGCCGGTCTCCCCGATCCGACGCACTACGCATGAAGCGGCGACGCGCGCTCAGGCGCGCGGCACGCCGCTCAAGCCGGGAGCGGCCGATACCTGCAGATTGCGATAGCTGCCGTACAGGGACTGGATGGTGCGCACGTAGATCAAGGCCTGGCCGTAGCGTCGATTGCCGTCGCCGCGACCGATCTTCGCCAGGCGCAGCATCGCCACTTCGACATTGCCCGCCCAGCGGTTCGGATCGAGCTGCAGCCGCGCGGCATAGCGGCGCGCGTGCTGGACGCGCTTGGGGCCCAGATTGTAGGCGGCGAGCGCGAACCAGGTCCGCTCGCCGACCGGGACGTCGGCATCGATTTCGTTGCGCAATTCGTAGAGGTATTTGACGCCGGCGTGGATCGCGCTTTCCGGACGCGCGAGGTCCGCGAAGCCGAGCGCGAGCGCGGTGCGCGGCATGAGCTGCATGAGACCGCGGGCGCCGCTCGGCGACACGGCGCGCGGATCGAACTGGCTCTCCTGATACATCTGGGCGGCGATCAGCCGCCAGTCGAAGCCGTAGCGATCGGCATAGCGCTGCACGATGGGATCATAGGGCGAGAGCCGGGCGTCGCGTTCGGCGAAGAGCGTCCGCGCCTGGCGTTCGGCGCCGTAGCGCGCGGCGAGTATCGCCGTCAGGCCGGATTTTCGGGCGTCGACCAGGAAATCGTCGATCGCCTCGAGCAGCGCCGCATCGCCTTCGCGCACGGTCCAGCGATACTGGTAGTCGTGCGCGATCGAGGTGCCGACATCGAGCTCGGGATGCAGCGCGCGCAGCCGCGCGGCGTCGGTTCCGGACACCACTGTCGCGTCGACCATGCCGTCGGCCACGCGCTGGAGCAGGAGCTCCTCCGAGACTTCGGGCGACACCGCGATCACCGTCATCGCCGGCTGGCGCATGCGCATCGACAGCAGCGCCCGGTAGGCCGGCGAGCCTTCGGTGGCGGCGAGCACCAGGCCCTCGAGATCCGCCGGCGAGCGCAGCGGCAGATCGCGGCGACTGACCGTCGCGAAGGCTTCATAGCCGTAGCTGCGGGAGCGCGCGCACGCCGGCGCGTCGTGCGTCGGCGTGCCCGCGAGCCGTCCCGTGATCAGATCGCCGGCACCCCGCGCGAGCCAGTCGAGCATCTGCGCGTCGTCGTGGGCGACGCGCACTTCCAGTCTGAGCTTGTGCCGCTCGGCGAAGCTCGCGGCGAGCTCGAGCTCGAATCCCGAGGGCTTGCCGTCCCGGATGTAATAGTTGCCGGGCTCGACGCGGGTGATGATCCGCAGCACGCCGCGTCGCTTGATGGCGGCGAAGTCGCGCACGAAGGTCGAGGGTTCGAAGTAGGCGGCGTGGTAGCGGTCGATGAACTGGTTGAGGCTCGCGAGCAGGCTCGGATCGGTGCGCCGCACGTACCAGCTCAATGGGCGCTCCGGGGTCAGATCGAAGAGGCGTTTGAGGCGCGGTTGCTCGGCGAGGAAATCCAGGCCGCCCGTGACCGGCAGGACCGCGACGTCGATCATGCCGTCGGCGACGAGCTGCAGCGGCGCGGCGCGCGGCAGCTCGTTGGCGAGCGCGTGCAGTTTCAGCCCGGGGACGGCCTTCTGCACGCGTTCGAAATAACGCCAGTGCGGCGAGCCCAGCGCCATCGCGACGCTCATTTGCGCCAGCTCGAGCGGATTGCGGGCCGCGTTGTCGGTGCGGCCGACCACGACATAGCGCTCGGTGGCAACGGGCGAGGTCGCGGTGAGCAGTGCCGCGGCCGCCGAGTCCGACTGCGCGGGGCCCGCGCCGACGACGACGTCGACGCTGCCCTCGAGGATGCGGGGCAGCGCCTGCGTCGGGCGCGCGACGGTGGACCATTCGAGGCGGCGGCCGAGCGCGCGGGCGAAATCCTCCAGCATGCGGTGCGCCTGCTCGTCGCCGACGCCCTGCGTGTCGCCCGCCGCCGGCAAGGCGAGCACGCGCACCACGTCCGGTGCCGCCGGCGCGAGGGCCGGTGCAGCGACTATCCGGGGCGCGGGCGGCCGGGCGTTGGCGTGGGCGCCGCCGACGTGCAGCAGCAGACCCACAGCGCAGCCCAGCCAGGCGGCGCTGACTCGAATTCCACGAAACATACCAGCGTAGGCGTATCGTTTTTCTAGTCTGGTGCGGCCTATTTACCCCGCTCGGACGGACAGTTCAATCGCGGATCCGCAACAGTCCAAGTAGGCAGGCCATCATCCGTTCAGGGGAGATGAGATGGCAGGCATGGTAAGGAGAAAACCGAGTTGGATCAAATAAACCATTGATTATGATGAAGATGCCCTAACCCATCTCCGGACGGCTTGTCAAGCTTGCCGCCCGTTGCCGGGCGACCGCCAGGCGTTCGGGCGTACCGACGTCGATCCAGATCCCGGTGTGCAATTGACCGCCGACGCGACCCTCCGCGGCCGCTCGCCGCAGCAGGGGCGCGAGCGGAAAACGGCCCTCCTCCTGCGTGGCGAACAGCACCGGCGAGTACAGCGCGACGCCGGAAAAAGTGTGACGCGGCTCGCCTGCGCAGTGCACGCGCGCGCCGTCCAAGGCAAAGTCGCCCTGCGCGTTGTGCGCGGGATTGGGCACGAGCACGAGGTGGGCGAGATCCCGCGTCAGGCTCGGCAGCCGTGCGAAGTCGAGCTCGATCCAGACGTCGGCATTGGCGACGATGAACGGCGCCTCACCGAGCAAGGGCAGTGCGTGGCGGATGCCGCCACCCGTGTCCAGCGCGCCGGGCGGCTCGACGCTGTACGCGATGCGCACGCCGAGACCACGGCCGTCGCCGAGCTGGGCCGCGATGCGATCGCCCAGATGGGCGAGGTTGATCACGAAGTCGCGGATCCCGGCGTCGACGAGCCGCGCGATCTGCCACTCGATCAGCGCGCGACCGCCGACTTCCAAGAGCGGCTTCGGCGTATGGTCGGTCAGTGGTCGCAGGCGTTCGCCGCGGCCGGCGGCGAGCAACATGGCTTTCATGGAGAACTCGATCCGGCAGTCTTTCGGGTAAGGCGCGCGGCGCGACGGCCGCGCTTGCGCTGCCTACTGTAATCCGGTCGAATAGCGCCGCGTACGTGCAACGCCTGCCCGCTTGCCGCCGACATCCAGAGAGCCGCCATCGGCCACCGACATCCCCGCGCATGACCGATCGTGAGCCTTCCGCGCCGCCCGTGGCCGACGCTTGCCGCTTGAAGCAGCTCGGCCGCGCGGTCATCGAGATCGAAGCCCGTACGCTCGCCGGCCTCGTCGACCGCATCGACGACGCCTTCGTCGCCGCCGCGCGCCACATGCTCGCCTGTCGCGGGCGCATCGTCGTGCTCGGCATGGGCAAATCGGGCCACATCGGCAGCAAGTTCGCCGCCACGCTCGCCAGCACGGGCACGCCGGCCTTTTTCGTGCACCCCGGCGAGGCCAGCCACGGTGACATGGGCATGATCACGACCGCGGACGTGGTCTTCGCGCTGTCGAATTCGGGCGAAACCGACGAGCTGCGGGTGTTGGTGCCGCTGATCAAGCGCCTCGGCGTGCCCCTGATCGCGATGACGGGCAATCCGCGCTCGACCTTGGCCGAGGCGGCGAGCGTCCATCTCTACGTGCCGGTCGCGCAGGAGGCTTGTCCGCTCGGTCTCGCGCCGACCTCCAGCACCACTGCGGCGCTCGCGATGGGCGATGCGCTGGCCGTCGCGCTGCTCGAGGCCCGCGGTTTCACGCAGGAGGACTTCGCGCGCTCGCATCCCGGCGGCGCGCTCGGCCGCCGGCTGTTGCTGAAGATCAGGGATCTGATGCACCAGGGCGAGCAAATGCCGGTGGTGCATCCGGACACGCGGGTCGTCGACGCCCTGCTCGAGATGACGCGCAAGGGGCTGGGTCTCACCGCCGTGGTCGGCGCCGACGGCCGCCTCGCGGGCATCTTCACCGACGGCGATCTGCGCCGCGCCCTCGACCGTGGTCCGGAGGTGCTGAATGCGCCGGTCGCGGGCGTGATGACCCGCCGCTGCCGCACCGGCGAAGCCGACATGCTCGCCGCCGAGGCGCTGCGCGTGATGCAGGAGGCGAAGATCAACGCGCTGCTGGTGGTCGACGGCGAACGGACCCTGGTCGGGGTGCTGAACATGCACGATCTCCTCAAAGCCAAGGTGCTGTGAGCGAGTTCCCGCCAGAGCTGCTCGTTGCCGCGACCGGCATCCGCCTCGCCGCCTTCGACGTCGACGGCGTGCTGACCAATGGCCAGCTATTCCTCGGCCCGCAGGGCGAGGAGTACAAGGTCTTCGACGTGCGCGACGGTCAGGGCCTCGTGATGCTGCGCGACAGCGGCATGGCGATCGCCGTCATCACCGGCCGGCGCTCGCCGGTGGTCGCCGCGCGCATGGCCGAGCTCGGCATCGAATACGTCTACCAGGGCCAACGCGACAAGCTGGCCGCGCTCGCCGAGCTCGAAGCGAAACTGGGCATCACCGCGGCTGCGGTCTGCTACGCGGGAGACGATCTGCCCGACGTGCCGGTGCTGCGCCGAGTGGGGCTGCCCGTGACGGTCGCCGACGGTCACCCGGCCTGCGTCGCGGCCGCGCGCTATCGCACGCGCGCCGCGGGGGGACGCGGGGCCGTGCGCGAAATCTGCGAGCTGCTGATGACGGCGGGCGGCTCGCTGGCCGCGCAATACGCCCGTTACGGGATCTAGCGCGGCGCAAGCCGCGGCGCGCGATGGGCAGGACACACTGGACAGCGCTGGTCGCCGTGCTGATCTGCGCCGGCTCGTTCTGGCTGTGGCGGCTGCTCGCCGAGGATGAAAGCCGTCCTGCGCCGGCCGGACCGCACGAGCCGGATTACTACCTCGTCGACATGGTGCGCCATTCGATGAACAAGCAGGGCGAGCTGCAGAACGTGCTGATCGCCGACCGCGTCTATCACTATCCGGACGACGACTCGACCGAATTGGCCCGTCCGCGGATGGAGATTTACAATGACACGGCGAGTCCCTGGCAAGTCACGGCCGAACGCGGCACCGTGAAGTCCGACATGGAGCTGGTGCTCTTGCACGGTCGCGTGGAAATCTGGCGGCTCGACGACGCCGGCGAACGGGAATTCGAAATCCTCACCTCGGAGCTGCGCGTGTTTCCGAAGGTGCAGTACGCCGAGACGGACAACGCCGCCACCATCAAGGGACCGCGGACGGTGTCGAAGACTCGCGGCTTCCGCGCCAATTTCGCGCACAACCGCCTCGAACTCTTGCAACGGGTCAGAAGCCGCATTGAACAAGACGACAAAGCGAACTGAGGTCATCCGGGAAGTCGGCCTCGCGCTGCTGCTCGGCCTATGGGGCGCCGGTGCGCTTGCGCTGTCGACCGATTCGAACCAGCCGGTCGAGATCGAAGCCGACTTCGCCGAGATGGACGACGTCGAAGGTCGCACCACCTACATCGGCAACGTCATCGTCACGCAGGGCTCGATCCGCATGACGGGCGACAAGATGCGCGCGAACTTCGACGAGAACCGCCAGCTCACCGAAGTCTTCCTCGACGGCCAGCCCGCCTACTTCAAGCAGACGCCGGACGGCGGCAAGGAAGATATCGAAGGCGAGGGCGCGCAGATCCAGTATCTCGCGAAAAAGAATCAGCTCATCCTGATCAAGGATGCACGGCTGACGCAGGGCGCGCGCCTGTTCACCGGCTATCGCATCAACTACGACACCAAGCGCAGCGTCATCACCGGCCGCGGCACGCCGCAGCAGGGGGAGGCGCCGGCAAAAGCCGGCGCGGCGCAGAAGCCGGGGCGCATCAAAGTGATCATCCCGCCGAAGGCGCCGGCGTCTCCGCCGCCATGAGGGCTGCTGCCCCCGCGGTGCGCTGCGCCGGCCGTTCGCGCGCTGTGCCTCGGAGATGAGCGATGGCGGTCCTGAGCGTCAACCATCTGTCCAAGACCTACAAGTCGCGCCAGGTCGTGCGCGACGTGAGCCTGTCGGTCGCGAGCGGCGAAGTGATCGGCCTGCTCGGGCCGAACGGCGCGGGCAAGACGACGAGCTTCTACATGATCGTCGGTCTCGTCAGCGGCGACGGCGGCAGCATCCATCTCGACAAGGAAGATCTGACGCCGCTGCCGATGGACCTGCGCGCGCGGCGCGGACTCGGCTATCTGCCGCAGGAGGCCTCGGTGTTCCGCAAGCTGACCGTCGAGGAGAACATCGCCGCGGTGCTCGAAATCGTCCCCGAGCTCACTGCCGATCAGCGGGCACGACGGCTCGATGGACTGCTGCGCGAGTTTCACATCAGTCACATCAAGAAAAACCTCGGCATGTCGCTATCCGGAGGTGAGCGCCGGCGAGTCGAAATCGCCCGTGCGCTGGCGTCGCAGCCGCGCTTCGTGCTGCTCGACGAGCCGTTCGCGGGCGTCGACCCGATTTCGGTCGGCGACATCCGACGGATCATCCAGCACCTGAGCCGACTCGGCATCGGCGTGTTGATCACCGACCATAACGTGCGTGAAACTCTGGGCATCTGCGACCGGGCCTACATAGTGAACGATGGACGCATCATTGCCGAAGGCACGCCGGACCAGGTGCTCGACGACGAGCACGTCCGGGAAGTCTATCTCGGAGAAGATTTTGCGATGTGATCCCGCGACGGACGCGCGTGGCTTTGTAAAAAATTCCCGGTGCGCGCCGCTCGCGCCGGTTCCCGTGGGCCAGCCTGTTAGACTTCCACTCGTGCGCCACGAGGCCCTCGGACTCCATCCTCGATGAAACAGTCCCTGCAGCTCAAGCTCGGTCAGCAGCTCACCATGACCCCCCAGTTGCAGCAGGCTATCCGCCTGCTGCAACTGTCGTCGATGGAGCTCGAGCTCGAGGTCCAGCAGGTGCTCGACTCGAACATGATGCTCGAGCTCGACGACGAGGAGGAGGAGCGCGAGATCCTCGACTTCAACGCCGAAGGCGTGAGCAGCACGAGCGGCGACGGCGCCGAGGGCGGTGATTACGACGCGAGCGGCGAGGCCGGCGGCGAAGTGCCGGAAGAGCTCGGCGTGCCGACCTCCGAGGACATTCCCGAGGACTTGCCGGTCGACAGCGACTGGGACGAGATCTTCGACAACACGCTGTCCGCGTCCGGACCGACCGGCGCGCACGATGATGGAGCCGGCGAGTTCGACAACATCCGCGGCAGCAGCGGTTCGCTGCGCGAGCACCTGCTGTGGCAGGTCAATCTCCTGCAGTTGAGCGACGTCGATCGCGCGATCGCAATCGCGATCGTGGACGCGATCAACGAGGACGGTTATCTCGAAGCCACGCTCGAGGAGATCCGCGAAGCGGTGAGTGCCGGAGAGGGTCTCGACGAGGCGGTCGAGCTCGATGAAGTGGGCGCCGTGCTGAAGCAGATCCAGGCCCTGGAACCCGCCGGCGTCGGCGGACGCGATCTGCGGGAGTGTCTGCTGCTGCAGTTTCGCCAGCTCGACGAGGACACGCCCGATCTGGCGCTCGCACACCGCGTGTGCGACGAGTATCTCGACGCGCTCGGCGCGCGCGAGTACGCGATGATCATGCGCCGTCTCAAGATCGATCAGGAGACGCTGAAGCGCGCCGTCACGCTGATTCAGAAATTGAATCCGCGGCCGGGCTCGCAGTACGGCGACGAGCCGGCGGAGTATCTCGTGCCGGACGTCTTCGTGCGCAAGTCGCGCGGGCGCTGGAAAGTGGAGCTCAATCCCGACGCCGTGCCGCACGTGCGAATCAATCCTTACTACGCGAGCATGATCCGGCGCGCCGACAACAGCGCCGGCAACAGCTCGCTGAAGACGCATCTGCAGGAAGCCAAGTGGTTCATCAAGAGCCTGCAGAGCCGCAGCGAGACGCTGCTCAAGGTCGCGACCGCGATCGTCGAGCGTCAGAAGGCCTTCCTCGATCACGGCGAGGAAGCGATGAAGCCGCTGGTCCTGCACGACATCGCCGAAGCGCTCGGCATGCACGAGTCGACGATTTCGCGCGTCACCAGCCGCAAGTACATGCATACGCCGCGCGGTATCTTCGAGCTGAAGTATTTCTTCTCCAGTCACGTCAGCACGAGCATGGGCGGCGAGGCGTCGTCGACGGCCATCCGCGCCGTGATCAAGAAGCTGATTGCCGCCGAGCACAACGACAAGCCGCTCAGCGACAGCAAGATCGCGACGATACTCTCCAAGCAGGGCATCAACGTGGCGCGGCGGACCGTCGCCAAGTATCGCGAGGCGATGCAGATCCCGCCGTCGAACGAACGCAAGCGCCTGGCCTGAGCCGGCGCAAGTGCCCGGCCGTGCGAGGCGCTATACTTCGAGCCGAATGAAGCCCGATCAGCATGACAGCGGACCCGTGACGTCCAGCACCGACCCAGGAAACCACGACATGCAATTGAACATTTCCGGCCATCACGTCGAACTCTCGCCCGCCCTTCAGGACTACGTCAAAACCAAATTGCAGCGCATTCAGCGGCATTTCGATCACGTCGTCGACGCCCACGTGGTGCTCGGCGCCGTGCGCCAACTGCATAAGGCGGAAGCCACGATCCACGTCTCAGGCAATACCCTGCATGCCGAGAGCGAGCACGACGACATGTACGCCGCGATCGACTTGATGCTCGACAAGCTCGATCGTCAGGTGAAGAAGCACAAGGAAAAACTGACCGATCACCACGCCCGCGAGAACAACAACCGCGGCCAGAACGGCGCCTGAGCGCCCCGGCGTCGCGATGCACGCGCTCGGCACGGTAAGCGCGACGTGACGCCGGCCGCAGTCGAGCCCGTGGCCGCGCGCCGCTTCATCATCGTTTCCGGCCTGTCCGGCGCGGGCAAGACGGTCGCCTTGCATGCGCTCGAAGACGCGGGCTTCTACTGCGTGGACAATCTGCCGGCCGGGTTCCTCGGCGATTTCGCCCGCTTCATCGGCGACGGAGATCTCCCGCACTACCGCCGCGTCGCCGTCGGCATCGACGCCCGCAACCGCGAGGACGATCTCGCGCAGCTCCCCCAGATCCTCGACCGGCTCGCCGCCGGCGACGTCACCGTCGAGCTCATCTTCATCGACGCCTCCGAGGAGGCGCTGATCACCCGCTTCAGCGAGACGCGGCGGCGTCATCCGCTGTCGGGCGCGAGCCTGCCGCTGCGCGCGGCGATCGAGCGCGAGCGACAGCTTCTGGAGCCGATCATCGCGCGCGCCGATCTGCGCATCGACACCTCGCATACGCACGTTCATCAGTTCCGGGCGCTGATCCTCGAGCGCGTGACGAATCGCGAGCGCGGGGTGCTGGCGCTGCAGATCAGCTCCTTCGGCTACAAGAACGGCGTGCCGCCGGATGCCGATTTCGTCTTCGACGTGCGCTGCCTGCCGAACCCGCACTGGGATCCGACTTTGCGCAGCATGACCGGCCGCGACGAGCCGGTCGCGGCCTTTCTCGACGCTACCGATCTCGCACCGCGGATGGTCGATGACATCATCGCCTTTCTGCGCACCTGGGTGCCGCGCTTCGAGGCCGACAACCGCAGCTATCTCACCGTCGCGATCGGTTGCACCGGCGGGCGGCACCGCTCGGTCTACGCCGCCGAGCGCATCGCCGCCGAATTCCGCGCCAGACGCCACGTCGTCGTCACGCATCGTGACGCCTGAGCGCGCACGGAACCCGGGAGAGCGCGCGTGCTCACGCAACAGGTGACGATCGTCAACCGGCTCGGCCTGCATGCGCGCGCCGCCGCGAAGTTCGTGCAGACCGCGGCCGCGTTCAAATGCGAGGTCTCCATCATCAAGGCCGGCAACAAGGTCAACGGCAAGAGCATCATGGGCTTGATGATGCTCGCCGCCTCGCAGGGCACGACGCTGGAGCTGCGCACCGCCGGCGAGAACGAAGAGGGCGCGATGCAGGCGCTGGTCGCGCTGATCGCAGATCGCTTCGGCGAATCCGAATGACCTGGTCGCTGCACGGCAAGGGCGTCTCGCGCGGCATCGCGCTCGGCACCGCCCACGTCGTGCGTCGCGATGCGCTCGAGCTCTACGAATACTCGATCGCGGAACAGGACGTCGACGCCGAAATCGCGCGCTTCGAGGCCGCGATCGAGGATGCCAAGTCGCACCTGCGCGACATGCGCGAGAAGATTCCGCCGTCGACGCCGGCCGACATCGCGGCGTTCATCGACACGCATTTGCTGATGCTCGACGACGGCACCTTGATCGACGAGCCGAAGCGGCTGATCCGCGAACGGCGTTGCAACGCCGAATGGGCGCTCAAGCTGCAGCGGGACAAGATCGTCGCCGCCTTCGACCAGATGAACGATCCCTATCTGCGCACGCGGCGCGACGACGTCGATCACGTGATCAACCGCGTGCTGCGCATCCTGCTGAACCACGCGCCGGTGGTGCACGACGGCGCGGACACGGCGCTCGAGGGCGCGGTGATCGTCGCCGACGATCTCTCGCCCGCCGATACGCTGCAAATGCAGCACTACGGCATCGCCGCCTTCGTCACCGAGTACGGCGGGCCCACTTCGCACACCGCGATCCTCGCCCGCAGCCTCGGCGTGCCGGGCGTCGTCGGCGTCCACCACGCGCGGCGCTTCGTGCGCGAAGGCGAGCCGCTGATCGTCGACGGCGGCGAAGGGTTGGTCGTCGGCGAGGCGGATCAGCGCATCACCGAGCACTACCGCGCGCGCCGCGACGAGCGCGGCAAGCGCGGCGGACTCGGCCGGCTCAAGAAAGCGCCGACCGTCACGGCCGACGGGCATGCGATAGAGCTGCAGGCCAACGTCGAGCTCGAAATCGACTACGACGCCGCGCGCGCCGCGGGGGCGCGCGGCGTGGGCCTGTTTCGCACCGAGTTCCTCTACATGAACCGCGCGACGGTGCCGCGCGAGGAAGAGCATTTCACCGTCTATCGGCGGCTCGTCGAAGCGTTCCGCAACCAGCCGGTGACGATACGCACGCTGGACATCGGCGCCGACAAGCAGATCGAGTCGCTGCTCTCGACGCGCGTCAACGTCGCGAACCCCGCGCTGGGCCTGCGCGCGGTGCGGCTCGCCCTCAAGGAGCCGGAGCTGTTCATGCCGCAACTGCGCGCGATCGTCCGCGTCTCGGCCCTCGGCCAGGTGCGGCTGATGATCCCGATGCTCTCGCACCTCGACGAGGTCACGCAGGTCGTGGATCTGGTCCGGCGCATCCAGCAGGAACTGCGGCGCCAGGGCGTCGACTTCGACGCCGCGATGCCGATCGGCGGCATGATCGAGGTGCCGGCAGCGGCGGCCTATGCCGACGGCTTCGCGCGCGCGCTCGATTTCCTGTCGATCGGCACCAACGATCTGATCCAGTACGCGGTGGCGATCGATCGCGTCAACGAGGAAGTGAGCTATCTCTACGATCCGTTGAATCCCGGCGTTCTGCGCCTGATCCAGATGGCGATCCGCGCCGCGGACGCGGCCGAATGTCCGATCGCGATGTGCGGTGAAATGGCGGGCGACGTGCGCTATACGCGGCTGCTGCTCGGGCTCGGACTGCGCGTGTTCAGCGTGCATCCTTCACTGCTGCTCGAGGTCAAGCAGGCGATCGCGACGACCCGCCTCGAGGATGTGAAGGCCGTGGTCTCGCGGGCGCTGCGGACCAGCGATCCGCAGCGCTGCACCGCTTTGCTCGCCAGTCTGCAGGGCGCGTAAAGAATCGCGCTTTTCACCACAAAACCTGTTGCTGGCAGCCCCGCGGCGAGTGAAGTTTTCGCGGTCCGGGTAAAAGAGTTATACGGTTTTCCGCGAAAGCTATGCTATTCTTCACGCCAAGGCGTTGATGTTGTGGCATTACAACACGCGCAGCGTCCGTGAATAAATCCAATTCGTGGGGAAGTTCGCAATGGAGAACCGAATCAAGACAGGACTCGCGCTGGCACTGTGTGTCAGCCTGGCGGGCTGCGCGAACAGCGACATCAAGCCGGGTGAAGTCCTCTGCCCAATCGTCGGCGCCGTCACCGGTGCCGGTGTCGCCGCGGCCGCGGCGGGTTCCGACGAGCCGGAAGCTTACGTCGCGGGTGCCGCGCTCGGCGCCGGCATCGGTTATCTGTTCTGTCACGAGAAGAAGGCGCCGCCGCCGCCCGCGCCGGCCCCGGCTGCGCCTGCACCGGCCCCCGCGCCGCCCCCGCCGCCGCCCCCGCCGCCCGCGCCCGAAGTCGGCACGAAGATCATGAGCCTCGAAGGCACGAACTTCGACTTCGACAGCGCTGCGCTGACGCCGGAAGGCATGGCCAAGCTCGACCACGCGGCAAAGGTCATGACCGAGAATCCGTCGCTGGTCGTCGGCGTCGAAGGTCATACCGACAGCGTCGGCAGCGATGCCTACAACCAGGGTCTGTCGGAGCGCCGCGCGCAGTCTGCCGTGTCGTATCTCGTCAGCAAGGGCATCGATGCTTCGCGCCTGCAGCCGACGGGCTACGGCGAAAGCAAGCCGGTGGCGACGAACGACACGGCCGAAGGCCGTGCGCAGAACCGCCGCGTCGACCTGGTCGTGACCAGCAACTGATCCGACGCGCGAGTGGAACCGGAAAAGCCCTCTACGGAGGGCTTTTCCTTCGTGCGGCTCTCGCGCACGCCGTACTCAGTCCCAGCAGCGGCGCAGGCGCTCCGGCTCGCGCCGGGCCGCCAGCACCACCGCCCGGCACGCCGCCGGATCCTTGATCAACACGAGCTCGCCCGGCTTGCGAAACAGCGCGTCGTGCAGCCGTGACAGCCAGAAGCGCAGGCCCGCCGCGCGCAGTGCGAGCGGCCAGGCGTCGATTTCCGCGCGGGAGACTTCGCGCGTCGCGCGATAGGCGCCGAGCAGCGCCCGCGCGCGAGCCTCGTCGCAGCGTCCGTCGCTGAAGCACCAGTCCGCGACCGCCACCGCGAGGTCGTAGACGAAGGGCTCCTGGGCAGCGTAGTAGAAATCGATGACGCCGCAGAGCGTCTCGCCGGTGAACAGCGCGTTGTCGTGGAACAGATCGCCGTGCACCGCGCCGCCGGGCAGGCCGGCGAGCGGAGCGCCGGCCTGCAGCGCGACTTCCTCGGCGATCAGCGCGAGCTCGGCGGGCTCTGCCCGAGTCGCGAGCCGAGCCACGGTGGCCGCGCGCCAGCTCGCGCCCCGGGTGCTGTCACGCCGCGGGCGGAAATCGGCGACCGCGAGATGCATCTGGCCGAGCAGACGGCCGATCGCGGCGCACTGGCCGGGCGTCGGTCGCGCGACGCTGGCGCCCGGCAGGCGCGTGACGAGCGCCGCGGGTCGTCCGCACAGGCTGCGCAGCACGCTGCCATTGCGCGCCGCGAGCGGGCGCGGAGCCGGGATGCCGCGCGCGGCGAGATGGGCCATCAGATCGAAGCAGTAGGGCAGGCGCGCGGGCGGCGTCGCCTCGAACAGCGTCAAGACGTACGCGCCGCTGCGGGTCTCGAGAAAGTAGTTCGTGTTCTCGACGCCCTCGAGTATGCCCTCGAAGGCCAGCACGGCACCGAGGGCATAGGGCTCCAGGAAGTCATCCAGGGCCGCGCGCGGCACCTCGGTGTAGACGGACATCGCTACGCGATGCCCAGCTTCACCAGCTAAAGATCACCCATTGGGGAATGATGTAGTTTTGATCCGCCATGTTCGAGATGCGCGACTCGAGCCGGCCGTCGCCGTCTTGATCGACGAGATAGTAGGGCTTGCCGAACTTCGGCGTGATCTTGACCTGGTAGAGGCGACCGTTGATCCGATGCTCCTCGACGATCGCGTCCTTGCGGCGAACGATCGTGACCTCGGGCTCTAGCGCCTGTCCGTCCTCCATCGGCGGCAGCGGATCCGGCGCCGCTTCCGGCACGTTCTGCAAGCCGGCCGGATCCTCGGCGAGCGCGAGTTGCGCGACGAGCAAGGTGACGGGCAGCAAGGTCGCCGCTCTGGAAATGCGCATGGGAAGTTTCTCGGTCGTATGCGATGGTGAATGAGCGGTCATTAGCATAGCATCAGCGCGCAGGCAGATCCCCCCGCGCACGCGGGGTACGGGCTGTCCGGTGCCGTGCGTGTGGGCCGGATTCCGACATCGCCACGGCAAGCGAAGTACACAGGCACATCGACATTCGCGCATGAACAAACCCCGCCTCGTGCTGGTCGACGGCTCGTCATACCTGTATCGCGCCTTCCACGCGTTGCCGGGCCTGTCGAACTCCAAAGGTCAACCGACCGGCGCCATCCACGGCGTCGTCGCGATGCTGAAGAAGCTGCAGAACGACTATCCGGCGCAGGCTTTCGCGGTGGTCTTCGATCCGCGCGGCAAGACCCATCGCGACGAATGGTACCCGGCGTACAAGTCCAATCGCCCGCCGATGCCGGACGATCTCGCTGCGCAGATCCAGCCGCTGTACGACATCATCGATGCGCTCGGCATGCCGCGCCTGGTGCAGGAGGGCGTCGAGGCCGACGACGTCATCGGCACGCTCGCGCGTCGCGCCGCGCGTGAGGGCTGGGAAGTCGTGATCTCGACCGGCGACAAGGATCTCGCGCAGCTCGTCACGCCCGCGATCACGCTGGTCAACACCATGGACAATACGGTGCTCGACGAGGCGGGCGTGCGCGCCAAGTTCGGCGTCGAGCCGGTGCAGATCGTCGACTATCTGACGCTCGTCGGCGACAGCGTCGACAACGTGCCGGGCGTGCCGAAGGTCGGCCCCAAGACCGCCGCGAAATGGCTCACGCAGTACGGCAGCCTCGAAGGCCTCCTCGCACATGTCGCCGAGGTCGGCGGCGCGGTCGGCCAGCATCTGCGCGAAGCGCTCGAGCAGCTCCCGCTGTCGAAGCGGCTGGTGACGATCATGGACGATCTCGAGCTGCCGTGGACCTGCGAGGGTCTCGCCTGCCGCGCGCCCGATCAGGCGCGGCTGGTCGCCTTGTTCCGCGAGCTCGAATTCAAGACCTGGCTGCGCCAGCTCGAGCAGGAGGGCGTGCCCGCGGCCGCGCCGCCGCCCGCGACGCAGTCGACGCGCGAAGGCTACGAGACCGTGTTCACGCGCGAGCATCTCGAGCGCTGGCTCGCGCTGCTGCGCGCGGCGCCGCTGTTCGCCTTCGACACCGAGACGACGAGCCTCGACTACATGGAGGCGCGCATCGTCGGCGTGTCGTTTTGCGTGACTCCCGGCCACGCGGCCTACGTGCCGCTCGCGCACGATTACCTCGATGCACCGGAGCAGCTCGATCGCGAAGAGGTGCTGGCCGCGCTGCGGCCGCTGCTCGAGGATCCGCGGATCGGGAAGATCGGCCATCACGCGAAGTACGATCGCAACGTGCTGCTGAACCACGGCATCGAGCTCGACGGCATCCGCTACGACACGATGCTGGAATCCTATGTGCTGAACAGCACGGCGACCCGGCACGATCTCGATTCGCTGGCGCTGCAGTACCTGGGGCTGTCGACGATTCACTTCGAGGACGTCGCCGGCAAGGGCGCGAAGCAGCTCCGCTTCGACGAGGTGCCGGTCGAGCTCGCGGCGCCCTACGCGGCCGAGGACGCGGACGTGTGCCTGCGCCTGCACGAGCAGCTATGGCCGCGCCTCGCGGCGGTGCCGCGCCTGCCCGCCGTGCTCACGGAGATCGAGATGCCGCTGGTGCCCGTGCTCTCGCGCATCGAGCGGCGCGGCGTGCTGGTCGACGTCGAGATGCTGCGCGGACAGGGCGGTGAGCTGGCGGCGAAGATGCACGAAATCGAGCTCGCCGCCTATGAAGCGGCGGGCGAGCCCTTCAACATCGGCTCGCCGAAACAGATCCAGCAGATGCTCTTCGACAAGCTCGGCCTGCCCGTCACGCAGAAGACGCCGACCGGCCAGCCGTCGACGGCCGAATCCGCGCTCGCCGATCTCGCCGAGGAATACACGCTGCCGCGGCTCATCCTCGAGCACCGCGCGCTGTCGAAACTGAAGTCGACCTACATCGATCGCCTGCCCGAGGAGGTCAATCGCGACACCGGCCGCGTGCACACGAGCTACCACCAGGCCGTGGCGGCGACCGGCCGCCTGTCGTCCTCGGATCCGAACCTGCAGAACATTCCGATCCGCACGCCCGAAGGCCGGCGCATCCGGCAGGCCTTCGTGGCGCCGCCGGGCAAAGTGCTGCTGGCGGCCGACTACTCGCAGATCGAGCTGCGGATCATGGCGCACCTGTCCGGCGACGCGCGGCTGTCGTCCGCTTTCGCGCAGGGCGCGGACATCCACCGCGCGACGGCGGCCGAGGTCTTCGGCCTGCCGCTGGAGCAGGTGTCGGACGAACAACGACGCTCGGCGAAGGCCATCAATTTCGGTCTGATCTACGGCATGTCCGCGTTCGGGCTCGCCCGCCAGCTCGGCATCGAGCGCGGCGCGGCGCAGAGCTATGTCGATCTCTACTTCGCCCGCTATCCGGGCGTGAAGGACTACATGGACCGCATTCGCGCCCAGGCGCACGAGCAGGGCTATGTCGAAACCGTGTTCGGGCGGCGGCTGTACTTGCCGGAAATCAATTCCCGCAACGTGCAGCGCCGCCAGTATGCCGAACGCACCGCGATCAACGCGCCGATGCAGGGCACGGCGGCCGATGTCATCAAGCGCGCGATGATCGCCGTCGACGCGTGGCTGGAAACCACCCGGCTGCCGGCGGCGATCATCATGCAGGTGCACGACGAGCTGGTGCTGGAGGTCGAGACCGCGGCGGGCGAGGAGGTCGCCGCCGGACTGAGGACGCGGATGGCGGCGGCGGCCGAGCTGGCCGTGCCGCTGGTGGTGGAGACCGGGATCGGCGCGAACTGGGACGAGGCGCACTGAGTGCGCGCGGGCGCGCCGGGCCGACGCGCCCGCGCCCTTCCCAAACGTCGGAACTGGTATTAAATTGGCCCGCAGCGACTCGTATAACAAAGAGCCCGCGCCATTCGCGCTCTCCCTGGTCGAACAGCGAATCTCACGGCTTCCGCCCGCATGCTCATCATCCCCGCCATCGACATCAAGGACGGCAAGTGCGTGCGCCTGCGTCAGGGCGTGATGGACGACGACACCGTCTACTCCGAGGATCCGATCGCGATGGCCGGCCGCTGGGTCGAGCAGGGCGCGCGGCGCCTGCATCTCGTCGATCTCAACGGCGCGACGCTCGGCAAGCCGGTGAACTCGGGCGTGATCCACGACATCGCGCAGGCCTTCCCGCACGTGCCGATCCAGGTCGGCGGCGGGATCCGCAACGAGGAGACGATCGCGAGCTACCTCGAAGCCGGCGTGCGCTACGTGATCATCGGCACCAAGGCGGTGACCGCACCGCACTTCGTGCAGGACATGTGCCTCGAATTCCCGAGCCACGTGATGGTCGGCCTCGACGTTCGCGACGGCAAGGTCGCGATCGAAGGCTGGTCCAAGCTCTCGCGCCACGATGCCGTCGACCTCGCCCGCCAGTTCGAGGAAGACGGCGTCGAAGCGATCGTGTTCACCGACATCCGGCGCGACGGCATGATGAGCGGCCTGAACCTCGAGGCCACCGTCGAGTTCGCGCGCCAGCTCACCATTCCCGTCATCGCCTCCGGCGGCGTCACCAACCTCGACGACATCCGCGCGCTCTGCGCGGTCGAGGGTGAAGGCATCGCCGGCGCGGTCACGGGCCGCGCGATCTACGAAGGGACGCTCGATCTGCGCGCCGCGCAGGCCCTCGCCGACGAGCTCAGCGCGGCGCGCTGAGCGCGCGCTCGCGGCCGTCCATCCTTTTTCCGTCATGGGCCTCGCGAAGCGCATCATTCCCTGTCTCGACGTCGACGCCGGCCGCGTGGTCAAGGGCGTACGCTTCGTCGATATCCGCGATGCCGGCGATCCGGTCGAGATCGCGCGCCGCTACGATCGCGAAGGCGCCGACGAAATCACTTTTCTCGACATCACCGCGAGCAGCGACGAGCGCGCGACCATGGTGCACGTGGTCGAATCCGTCGCCTCCGAAGTGTTCATTCCGCTGACCGTCGGCGGCGGGATCCGCACGCTGATCGACGTGCGGCGGATGCTCGCCGCGGGGGCGGACAAGGTCGCGATCAACACCGCGGCGGTGCGCGACCCGGCCTTCGTGCAGGACGCGGCAACGAAGTACGGCTCGCAGTGCATCGTCGTCGCGATCGATGCGCGGCGCGTGCCGAACGCCGAGCGCTGGGAAGTCTTCACGCACGGCGGCCGCAAGCCGACCGGCATCGACGCCGTCGAATGGGCGGCACGCATGGCCGGGCTCGGCGCCGGCGAGATTTTGCTGACCAGCATGGACCGCGACGGCACCCGCAACGGCTTCGATCTCGGGCTGACGCGCGCGGTCGCCGATGCCGTCACGATTCCCGTCATCGCCTCCGGCGGGGTCGGCACGCTCGATCACCTCGTCGACGGCGTGAAGCGCGGCCACGCCGACGCGGTGCTCGCCGCGAGCATTTTCCATTTCGCCGAGTACACCGTCGGCGAGGCCAAGCGCTACATGGCCGCGGCCGGCATCGAGGTGCGCGGATGAGCTGGCTGGACGAGGTGCGCTGGGATGCCGCCGGGCTCGTCGCCGCGGTGGCCCAGGACGCGGCGAGCGGCCGAGTGCTGACGGTCGCCTGGATGAATCGGGAGGCGCTGGCGGCGACCGCGGCCGAGCAGCGCGCGGTGTATTGGTCGCGCTCGCGCTCGCGCCTGTGGCGCAAGGGCGAGGAGTCCGGCCATGTCCAGCGTATCGTCGAAATCCGTCTCGACTGCGACGGCGACGCCGTCGTGCTGCTGGTCGAGCAGCTCGGCGGCATTGCCTGCCACACGGGGCGCGCGAGCTGCTTCTATCGGCGTCTGACAGACGGCCGCTGGGAAACTGTCGACCCGGTGCTCAAGGATCCGAAGGACATCTACCGCGCGTGAGCGCCGAGGCCCCATGGACACAGACGTACTGGCCGAGCTCGTCCGCATCCTGGAACAGCGCAAGACCGCCGATCCCGCGCAGTCCTACGTCGCGCGGCTGTACGCCGGCGGCCCGGATCTGATCCGCAAGAAAATCGGGGAGGAGGCGACCGAGGTAGTCATCGCCGCCGGGCACGCGGACGATGCGGCCCTGATTCACGAGGTTGCCGACCTTTGGTTCCACACCTTGGTGGCGCTGGCGGCCCGCGGCCTCGATCATGCGGCCGTCCTGGCGGAACTTGGCCGCCGCTTCGGCGTCTCCGGCATTGAGGAAAAGGCATCGCGTCCGGGACAATAGGCGCCATCCACCCCTACGCCGCGGCCCCGCCGGTCCGGCCCCCCCAGCACGGAGAACCCCCATGGGCATAGGAATCAAAGAACTCATCGTGATCCTCGTGATCGTGATGCTGGTATTCGGCACGAAGAAGATCCGCGGCATCGGCTCCGATGTCGGCGGCTGGATTCGCGACTTCAAGAAGGCGCTGAAGGACGGCCAGGAAGAGGGTCAGGCCGAGGTTGCCGACAGCAAGCGCGTGATCGAAGGCGAGGCCGTGGTCACCGGCGAGAAGAAGAACGGCTGAGACGCGCCGCCGTGTTCGACGTCGGCTTCACCGAGCTCGTGATGATCGGGCTCGTCGCGCTCCTGGTCGTCGGCCCCGAGCGCCTGCCCGAGCTCGTGCGCACGGCCGGACGCTGGATCGGTCGCGCCCAGCGCCTTGCGCGCGAGCTGCGCACCGAGCTCGAACGCGACGTCGGAACCCAGGAGCTCAAGCAGATCCAGCGCGACATCGCGCAGGATCCGCTGAATCGCACGCTGGACCAGACCATCACGGCGAACGACACGCCGCGGCCACCGCAGGGGTCCGGCCAGGCCTAGGACCGATGGCGAGCGGCAAGGGGATCTCCCCCAAAGACGATCTCGATCCCACCGAGCAGAGCTTCGTCTCGCATCTGGCGGAGCTGCGCACGCGCCTGATGCGCGCGATCGTCTGCGTGCTGGCCGTGCTGCTGGTGCTGATGCCGCTGTCGAATCAGCTCTACGGCTGGCTGTCGCGACCGATGATGGAAAAGATGAAGGCCGTCGGCGCGCAGATGATCGCGACCGAGGTGGCCTCGCCCTTCCTCGCGCCCTTCAAGCTGACCTGCTTCGTCGCCGTCGTGCTGTGCGTGCCCTATATCTTCTACCAGCTATGGGCCTTCGTCGCGCCCGGCCTCTACCGCCACGAGAAGCGGCTCGCCTTCCCCTTGCTGGTATCGAGCATCACGCTGTTCTATCTCGGCGGGCTCTTCGCGTACTACGTGGTCTTCCCGCTGATCTTCGGCTTTCTGACCGCCGCCGCGCCGGAAGGCGTGCAGGTGATGACGGACATCTCGAAGTATCTCGACTTCGTGATCGTGATGTTCTTCGCGTTCGGGCTCGCCTTCGAAGTGCCGGTCGCGACCTTTCTCGTCGTGCGCACCGGCATCTCGACGCGCCAGGATCTCACGCGCAAGCGACCCTACATCATCATCGGCGCCTTCGTCGTCGCCGCGATCCTGACGCCGCCGGATCCCGTGTCGCAGACGCTGATGGCGATCCCGATCCTCGTGCTCTACGAGCTCGGGCTGCTGATGTGCCGGATCTTCATCACCGACGAAGAAGAGGCCGCCGGCACCGAGCTCAGCACGACGGGACCGGGCGATCAGGCCTGAGGCGTTGCGGCTCGTTCAATTTTGTTTTGCCACGGAGAACACAGAGAACACGGAGGGCGGAAAGGGATTGTTCGGAGCTTCCACTGCTTGGCGCCAGTAGCCGCGTTCAAGCTTCCGTAGGTTGGGCTGACGAAGGAAGCCCAACGTTCGGCGCCCGATGTTGGGCTTCCTTCGTCAGCCCAACCTAGGGTCTCGGTGTTCTCGGTGTTCTCGGTGTTCTCGGTGGCAAAGAAAACCGCTCCGCGGGCACACCGCTCAGCGCCGGAACAACCACAGCACGAGGCTCGCCACCAGGCTCAGCACGAGGCAGGTGACGATCGGAAAATAGAAGCGCGACTGGCCGCGCTCGATGACGATGTCGCCGGGCAGACGGCCGAGGCCGAGCTTCGACAGCCACGGCCACGCGAGACCGATCAGCGCGATCGCGAGGCCCAGCGCGACGAGGAAGCGGCCGACGCCCATCACATCCTCACCACGCCCTCGTCGCCGCCGACGAGCAGCAGATCGGCCGGCCGCCGCGCGAAGAGGCCGTTGGTGACGACGCCCGCGATCTGGTTCAACTCGGTCTCGAGTGCGACGGGATCGGCGATGTCCAGCCCGTGTACGTCGAGGATCGCGTTGCCGTTGTCGGTCACGAAGCCTTCGCGCCACACCGGGCGGCCGCCGAGCGCGGCGAGCGCGCGCGCGACCTGATTGCGGGCCAGCGGGATGACCTCCACCGGCAGCGGAAAGCGACCGAGGCGGGCGACGATCTTCGAGTCGTCGATCACGCAGACGAAGCGCGCGCTCGCGGCGGCGACGATCTTCTCGCGGGTCAGCGCACCGCCGCCGCCCTTCACGAGCTGGCGCGCGCGCGTCGCCTCGTCGGCACCGTCGACGTAGACGCCGAGCTCGCCGGTGTCGTTCAGATCCAGGACCGGAATGCCGGCCGCGCGCAGCCGCGCCGCGCTCGCCTCCGAGCTCGCGACCGCGCCGCGGATGCGGCCCTTGCGCGTCGCCAGCGCATCGATGAAGCAGTTCGCGGTGCTGCCGGTGCCGACGCCGACGATGCTGTCGTCCGCGACGTAGTCGAGGGCCGCCGTCGCCGCCAGGCGCTTCTTTTCATTCTGATCCAGGCCCGCCATGTCCGTGCTCGCCTCCGGGAAAACTGGCGCCGTCGCGCCGCACATCAATGGTATCGTATGGGGATGCTCGACCAGTACCTGAAGATGATCCTGCGCGCGCCGGTCTACGACGTCGCGCGCGAAACGCCGCTCGATCGCCTGCCCGGCATTTCGCGCCGGCTCGCCAACACGGTGTTCTTGAAGCGCGAGGACATGCAGCCCGTGTTCTCCTACAAGCTGCGCGGCGCGTACACGATGATGGCCGCGCTGAGCGCGGAGGAACGCGCGCGCGGCGTGATCACCGCTTCCGCCGGCAACCACGCGCAGGGCGTCGCGCTCGCCGGCGGGCGCCTGGGCATCGTCGCGCGCATCGTGATGCCGAAGACGACGCCCGAGATCAAGGTCGCCGCCGTGCGCCGCCTCGGCGGTGAAATCCTGCTGTCGGGCAATACCTACGACGAGGCCGCCGAGCACGCGCATGCGCTCGCCGCGGAGAAGGGCTACACCTATGTGCCGCCCTACGATCACCCGCTGATCATCGCCGGGCAGGGCACGGTCGCGATGGAAATCCTCCGCCAGCATCCGACGCCGCCGCACGCGATCTTCGTGCCGGTCGGCGGCGGCGGGCTCATCGCCGGAGTCGCCGCCTACGTCAAGGCGCTGCAGCCTTCGATCCGGATCATCGGCGTCGAAGCCGACGAAGCGGCGTGTATGGCGCGCGCGCTCGAAGCCGGCAGCCGCGTCGTGCTCGAACGCATCGGCATCTTCGCCGACGGCGCCGCCGTGCGGCAGGTCGGCGAGGAGAACTTCCGCATCGCGCGCGAGCACGTCGACGAGGTGCTGACGGTCGGCATCGACGAGATCTGCGCGGCGGTGAAGGATATCTTCGAGGACACGCGCTCGATCGCCGAGCCCGCCGGCGCGCTCGCGCTCGCGGGGCTCAAGCAGTACGTCGCGCGCGAACACCTGCGCGATGCCGAGCTCGTCGCGATCCTGAGCGGCGCGAACGTGAATTTCGATCGGCTGCGCCATATCGCCGAGCTCGCCGAGCTCGGCGAGAAGCGCGAAGTGCTGATCGGCGCGATCATTCCCGAGCGTCCCGGCAGCTTTCGCCGCTTCTGTCACGCGCTGGGCCCGCGCGCGATCACGGAGTTCAACTACCGCTATGCCGATCGCGAACGCGCGACGGTGTTCGCCGGCGTGCAGCTACGGCCGACCGACGGCGACAAGTCGGTGCTGCTCGACGGCCTGCGCGAGAAAGGCTTCGAGGCGATCGACATCTCGGAGAACGATCTGGCGAAATTGCACATCCGCTACATGGTCGGCGGCCACGGCGGCGGGGTCGACGACGAGCGCCTGCTGCGCGTCGAGTTTCCGGAGCGCCCCGGCGCGCTGCTGCACTTCCTGAACCAGGTCGGCGATCGCTGGAACATCAGCCTCTTCCACTACCGCAATCACGGCGCCGCCTACGGGCGGGTGCTGATGGGCATCCAGGTGCCGGCCTCCCAGCAGCTACCGTTTCGGGAATTCCTCGCGAATCTCGCGATGGACTACGTCGAGGAAGAGCAGAATGCCGCCTACGATCTCTTCCTCAAATAGCGCGGACGAACACGCGCTGCGCGCGGCGCTCGTCGCGGTGATGCAGCGGCTCGAGCGCGACGGGCTCAATCGCGCGGCGGCCGGCAATGCGAGCCTGCGCTGCGGCGATGGGCTGCTGATCACGCCGAGCGGCGTGCTGTCGGGCGATCTGAGCGAGGACATGGTCGTGCCGCTCGCGCGCGACGGCAGGCCGCGCGACGGGCGCCACCGGCCGTCCAGCGAATGGCGCTTTCACGTCGGGATCTATGCCGCGCGCCCCGAAGCCGGTGCCGTCGTGCACGTGCATGCGCCGTATTCGACGGCGCTGGCCTGTGCGCGGCGCGAAATCCCGCCGTTCCACTACATGGTCGCCGTCGCCGGCGGTGCTACCATCCGCTGCGCGCCGTACGCGACCTTCGGCACGGCGGCGCTGTCGGACGCGGTGCTCGCGGGCCTCGAAGGCCGGCGCGCCTGCCTGCTCGCGAACCACGGTCTCGTCGCGCTGGGCCCGGATCTGCCGCGCGCGCTGAAGCTGACGATCGAGGTCGAGGAGCTCGCGAAGCAGTACGTGCTCGCGCTGGGCGCGGGCGGGCCCGTGCTGCTCTCCGACGGCGAGATTGCCGAGGCGCTCAAGCAGTTCGAAACCTATGGCCAGCAGCAGCAAGGATAAGGGCGGTCCGCTCGAGGAATTCACGACCCGCCCGCGCCCGCGGATCGCGATCGGCGTGCACGATCTCGCCGTCACGCGCCGTTTCTACGAGGACACGCTCGGCTGTCGCGTCGTCGACGAGCGTGCCGACGGGCTCACGATCGATTTCTTCGGCTGCGAGCTGGACGCCCGCCGCGTCGCGAAGGACGCGGCGGCAACACCGCAGGTGCTGCCGCGCTTCGGCCTCGTGATGGGCTGGGAAGACTGGCACCGCGCCGTCGATCACCTTAACTACATCGGCGTGCGCTACCTCGAAGCCCCGCGCTTCGAGGCGCGCGGCACGCCGGACGAGCGGGTCGAGTTCTGCATCGCCGATCCCAGCGGCAACTGCCTCGGCTTCGCGGCCTGGCGCGATGCGCGGCGCGGATTGTTGAAGTCTTAGCGATGTCCGACCTTGCGGTTCATTGGCCGCAGAGAACACCGAGAACACAGAGGGGGATGAGAGTGGACCGTGCCTACCTCGACTCCGTGCTCGGCTGGAAAGCTGCGGAATTTGCGCTTCGCGCTGCCACGGAGAACACAAAGAACACGGAGATCAAGAGATTGATTGGGTTGGCGCCTCCGTGATCCGATCACGACTACTGCCCGCCGACACGGCGGAGATTCCAAACAATCGTCTTCTCCGTGTTTTCTGTGTTTTCCGTGGCCGGGCGCAGCCCGGCTTCGAGCTGAACCGAATCCTGCACGGCTATTCCACCGGCACGGTCACCCTCATTCCCTCGGTGTTCTCTGTGTTCTCGGTGGTCAATTAGGCCATACAGCCAGCACCGGTTTCAGAAGAAGAGCGCCTTCAGCTTCAGGCCAGGCTCCGCCTCGCGCATGAAGGCTTCGCCGACGAGGAAGGCGTTGACGTCGTGGCTGCGGAGATAGGCGATCTGCTCGCGGGTGTGGATGCCGGATTCGGTGACGACGAGGCGGTCGGACGGCATGTCGCGCAGAAGATGGATCGTCGTTTCGATGTCGGTCACGAAGCGCTTCAGATCGCGGTTGTTGATGCCGATCAGCGGCAGCCGCAGGCGCAGGGCGCGCTCGAGTTCGAGGCGATCGTGGATCTCGACGAGCACGTCGAGACCGGCCTCGCGCGCCGCGTCGGCGAGCGCCTGCAGCGTGAGATCGTCGAGACCCGCGACGATCAGCAGCACGCAGTCGGCGCCGAGCACGCGCGATTCCCAGATCTGCCAGGGATCGCACATGAAGTCCTTGCGGATGACGGGCAGCTCGCAGGCCGCGCGCGCGGCGATCAGATCGACGTCCTTGCCCTGGAAATAGCGCTCGTCGGTCAGCACCGACAGGCAGGCCGCGCCGTGCGCGGCGTAGGAGCGCGCGATCGCCGCGGGATCGTAGTCTTCGCGTATGACGCCTTTCGACGGCGAGGCCTTCTTGCACTCGGCGATCACGGCCGGCTCGCCGCGCGCGACGCGCGCACGCAGGGCGCGCTCGAAGCCGCGCGGCGGCGGACAGCGCTGCGCGGCGCGACGGAGCTCCTCGATCGATCGCCGCGCCTTGCGCGCGGCGACTTCGCCGCGCTTGTGCTCGAAGATCTCGGCCAGGACGTCGCGACCCGGGGCCAGCGCCGTGGTTTCGTTGCTCATGTGCACGGGACCTCGATGGCCTGCGTAAAGGCGATGTGGCGGTCGAAGGCGGCGCGCGCGGCGCCGCGCGCGATCAGCGCGAGCGCCGCGCGGTAGCCTTCCTCGATGCTCGCGGCGAAGTCGCACAAATACAGCGCGGCGCCGGCGTTCAGCGCGACGACGTCGCGCGCCGGACCCGGCTCGTTCGCATAGACGCGCTCGATGAGCGCGAGGCTCTCGGCCGCGTTCGCGACGCGCAGGGCGGCGAGCGGTGCCGGTGCGATCCCGAGCGCGGCCGGATTGAAGAGGTAATGCGAGATCTCGCCGGCGTTCAGCTCGGCGATCTGCGTCGGTGCGCCGATGCTGATTTCGTCGAGCCCGTCCTGCGCGTGCACGACCAGCGCGCGGCGCGTGCCGAGCCGGCGCAGCACCGCGGCGATCTTGCGCACCCAGTCGGCGGAGAAGAGGCCGACGAGCTGCAGCGGTGCGGCCGCCGGGTTCGTCAAGGGCCCGAGCACGTTGAACAGCGTGCGGATGCCGAGCTCGCGGCGCGGGCCCGCGGCGTGGCGCGTCGCGCTGTGATGGGCCTGCGCGAACATGAAGCCGAAGCCCGTCTCGCGCACGGCTCGCGCGATGAGCGGCGGCGGCAGCGCGATCTTCACGCCGGCCGCCTCCAGCAGATCGGCCGAGCCGCTCGAGCTGGAAACCGAGCGATTGCCGTGCTTGGCGACGTGGCCGCCGGCGGCGGCGACGACGAAGGCCGCGGCCGTCGAGATGTTGAAAGTGCCGCTCGCATCGCCGCCGGTGCCGCAGGTGTCGATCAGCGGCGCGCAGTCGCAGTCCACTTTGAGGGACAGCTCGCGCATCACGGCGGCGGCGGCCGTGATCTCGTCGACCGTCTCGCCCTTCATCCGCAGCGCGACGAGGAAGCCGGCGATCTGCGCCGGCGTGGTCTCGCCGGTCATGATCCGGCGCACGACCTCGAGCATGTCGTCGTAGGCGAGATCGCGCCCCTCGACGGCCGCGGCGATGGCGTCGCGAATGTGCACGCTCGTCAGCCGGCCTTGCGCGCGGCCCGGCTCAGCGCGAAGAAGTTGCGCAGCAGATCGTGTCCGTGCTCGGTCAGGATCGATTCGGGATGGAACTGCACGCCGGACACCGGCAGCTCGCGGTGGCACACGCCCATGATCTCGTCGAAGCTGCCGTCCGGCAGCTCGGTCCAGGCCGTCACTTCCAGGCAGGGCGGGCAGCTCGACTTCTCGATCACGAGCGAGTGATAGCGCGTCGCCGTGAACGGATTCGGCAGGCCGGCGAACACGTCGGTATCCAGATGATGGATGGCCGAGGTCTTGCCGTGCATCACCTCGCGCGCGTGCACGATGCGGCCGCCGAAGGCCTGGCCGATGCTCTGATGGCCGAGGCAGACGCCGAGCAGCGGGAACTCGCCGGCCAGCTCGCGCACCACCGCGAGCGACACGCCGGCCTCGTTCGGCGTGCACGGGCCCGGCGAGATGATGATGTGGTCGGGCCGCAGGCGCCGGATGCCGGCGACATCGATGGCGTCGTTGCGCACGACCTCGACTTCCTCCCCCAGCTCCCCGCAGTACTGCACGAGGTTGTAGGTGAAGGAATCGTAGTTGTCGATCATCAGGAGCATGGCGAGGAGCGGCGATGGCGCCGAGGCGCGGCTGAAACAGACGCAAATTCTTGCAGGAAACCCCCGATCGCGAAACCCCGCGGCCGTGCGACAATCCGCGCCAGAACGAGGCGCCGCGCGTGAATTCTCTTGCTGCCGAACCCGGCCCGTCCTTGTGGCGCTTCATTCCGGCGCTCGGTATCGCGCAGGTCGTCGCCTGGGGCTCGCTGTACTACTCGATCGCGGTGCTGGCACGTCCGATGGGCGCGAGCCTCGGTCTGCCGCAGACGGTGGTCTACGGCGGCTTCACCTTGGCCCTGCTGCTCTCGGGTCTGGCCGCACCGGTGGCGGGCCGACGCATCGACCGTCACGGCGGCCGCGGCGTGCTCTCGCTCGCGGCCCTGCTCGGCGCGGCGGCCTTCGCGACGCTGGCCCTCGCCCGTGCGCCCACGCTCTTTTTCATCGGCTGGGCACTGGCCGGGCTCGCGATGGGCTGCGGCCTCTACGACGCCGCGATGGCGGCCCTGAATCAGCTCGCGCCGGGATCGCGGCTGCGGCGGGCGGTGACGGCGCTGACGCTCATCGGCGGCTTCGCGAGCACCGTGTTCTGGCCGCTGTCGCACTGGCTGACGACGAGCTGGGACTGGCGCAGCGCCTGCGCGGTGTTCGCGGGCCTGCATCTCTTCGTCTGTCTGCCGCTCTATCGCTACGCGATTCCCGCCCCGCGCGGCGATGCGTCCGTGCGCGCGCGCCGCTCGCTTCCGCTGCCGCGCCAGGGGCCGGCCTTCTGGTGGCTGGCGAGCGCCTTCGCGCTCGTGTCTTTCGCTTTCGCGGTGCTGTCCGCGCACCTCGTCGCCCTGCTCGGCGCCGCGGGCATCGCCGAAGCGGACGCGATCCTCGCCGGCACGCTGTTCGGGCCAATGCAGGTGCTCGCGCGCATCGTCGAATACGGGGTCGCGCCGCGCGTGCGCGCCGTCAGCGTCGGCACCGTATCCTTCCTCCTGATGGGACTCGCGCTGTGGCTGCTCACCGGCATCGACGGCGATCGCGGTCAGGCCTTTCTGTTCGCCGCCTGCTACGGCGCGAGCAACGGCACGCTGACGATCGTGCGCGGCACGGTGCCGGCCGAGCTGTTCGGCCGCGAGCACTACGGCGCGCTGCTCGGCCGGCTCGCGCTGCCGTCCTTCTTCGCCAAGGCCTGCGCGCCTTTCCTCTTCTCGCTGATGCTCGCGAGCGGCGTATCGCACGCCTTCTCCACCTGGACCCTCGCCGCCGTCGGCGGCCTCGCCCTCCTCAGCTACGAAGCGGCGCGACGATGCAGCATCCGTTCCCGTCGCCCGGAATGAGCGTAATGGTATCTGGAACGCTTATTGATTTAGCCACAGAGAACACCGAGAACACAGAGGAAGAAATGAATTGATTGGGCAGTCCGGTTACGCCGGTGCCAATGGAGGCATTGGCGGACCGGCGGCTCTTCGCCAATCTCTATCTTCCTCCGTGTTCTCGGTGTTCTCTGCGGCCAAAATTAACGGCACATCGGCTGGCAGCGACTTCCACGGATGCCGCTACGCTGATGCCGGTTGCGAGAGGGAGCTACGTCGCCTCGCTGCGCGTTTCGCCGCAGCGGGCGCATTTGTAGATCGTCACGAGCCGGCCCTGCTTCACGTCGAAGGGCTTGCGCTGCCATACCGCCCATTTGTGAAAGCCTTCGCGGCACAGCGTCTTGCCGCGCGATTTCTCGCCGGGCCTCGGTTTGCGGAACTGGATCACCTCGCCCATCGCGTCCTCCCCTCAGCGGGTCTGTTCCCACATCACATACGTGTCCTTGCGAATGGCCGCGTCGATCATCTTCAGCAGCGGCTGCGCGCGCGTCTTCAAGGGCACGAAGTTGCGCGCGCGTTCGCGGCCTTCTTCGCTGTCGTCTTCGTGCGGCGGCGGTGGCGCGGCGGCGAGGCCGCTGATCAGCTTCTCGCGCACGGCCGGCAGATCTTCGGCCTGGACCGCGCTCGGGATGCGGCCGGAAAACCCCATCAGCGCGAGCAGTTCTTGGGCGACTGCGCCGAACATGATGATGTCGGCGTCGGCAGGGCTGTGAAAGCGGACGAGCATGGAATCACCAGTGAGTATGGCCGATGTCGAAATCGTTGCGCCCGCAGCGATCGACCCCGCGTACCAGCCAGATCGGGCGCTGCGCGAACTCGACCGGCGCGGTGTTGGAAGCGCCGCCCATGGCGAGGCTGCGGTCGTAGTGCGAGGTCGAGGGCATGTAGCGGATCGCGAAGCCCGCGCGGCGCCGCGCCGAGCGGTTCGGCTGCGAGCCGTGGACGAGGTTCGCATCGTGCAGCGAGAGCTGGCCGGCTTCGAGCTCCACGTCGTAGGCCTGGCTCAGATCGAGCCGCGGATCGTTCAGCACGTTGTTGAGGACGAGATCCTCGCGATCGCTCACTTCATGGCTGAACTCGCCCGTGCGATGCGAGCCCGGAATGACGCGCATGCAGCCGTTCTCGCGCGTGACGTCGTCGAGGGCGATCCACACCGTCACCGTCGCGCGCGGGCGGATCGGCCAGTACTGGCCGTCCTGATGCCACGGCACCTCGAGCCCGATGCCGGCAGGCTTGCAGAATACGGAGGATGCCCACAGCACGATGTCGGGCCCGATCGCGGCTTCGACGAGATCGAGCAGATCCGGATCCGTGACGAAGTCGAAGAACTCGCGCGCGAGCTCGAAGCCGCCCGGCCCGTCCCAGGGCACGTGCGGCAGCGAGATGAAGTCCGGGCGGCAATCGGCGCGCACCGCGAGCAGCCTTTCCAGCGCTTCCTGCATGCGCAGGAGCGTGGCGGCCGGCAAGCGCCAGCGCGGCGTCAACTGTCCCGCTGCGCGGTAATGCGCGAGTTCCTCGCGCGACAGCGCGGCCTGCTCGCGCAGGGCGGCATAGCGGCTCATGCGGGCGTCCGCGGGACTTCGCGCAGCAAGCCGTCGTCACCGAGCTCGTAGCCGATGCCGCGCACGCGTTCCTTCATCTCCGCCGGCCAGCCGACCTTGCCGGGATCGTGACCGCCGACGATCGCGAGCAGCAGCGCCGTTTCCTCGCCGGCATTGCGAAAGCCGCGCATCAGATGCACGGGGACCGAGATGGTGTCGTACTGCTCGAGGATCACTTCGCGCTCCCCGCGTGGCCCCCAGCAGATGGCCCAGCGGCCGGACAGCGCCATGAACACTTCCTGCGTCAGATGCGAATGCAGCGCGGCGCCCTTGCCGGGCTCGGCGCGGATGATCGCGAGGTGGAAATCCTGCGGCGGCAGCGGCGGCCGGATGTCGGGGTCCTCGAGCACGCCGCCGCCGATGATGGTGTAGATCTCGCGTTCGTGACCGGGCAGGCGGGTGTCGATGAAAGACTTGGCCGTGCTGGGAATGTCGCGAAAGCGCGCGACGTGGACGGCCATTTCCGCTTCGCTCGGATCCAGATCGGTGACGGGCGCGGTCTTCACCATCGCTATTCCTCATACGCGAGCGGGACGCCTCGCATGCTGAACCTTTGCCGCGCCCGTGGGTAGCGGTGGGACGTAGCGAGGTTCTGCCGGCCTGCGTCCGTCCGCACGGTCCCAAAATCGGCATTGGGCGTGGGGCTTTTGTATCGCGATGTGTCAGCCGTGCGGGGCTGAGACAGCTTCGTGTCGCAAGGCGGGTCAATTTGTATACCGGATTTTCAGCAGCCTCCCATCTGGTTTTTGTATTTGTTGATCACAATCATGAACTTACTAGAATCGGCCCGCGACGCGAATAGAACGGTCGCGGATTACTGTATAGTATACATGACGCCGGTCGTGGACCGGCCGCGATTGCTCGCCACCGCCACGAAGTACACGGGGGCCCCGGAGCCGGCCCGCCACTCACTTTCTCAGGGGAAGCCAATGATCCATCGATCTCTCATCAGCGGCATGCTACTGGCGGCAGTCGCCGCGCAGCCGCTGATGGCCGGTGCCGTCACGCCGGAAGAACATCTCGCATGGCTGAAGGACAACCAGGCCGCCAAGCCGCAGTTCATCGACGGCGATCTCATCACGGCCGACAAGGCCGATCTCATCCGTCCGTTCATTCCGATCGAATACCAGCCCGAAGTCATCTTCGATGGCATGGAGATGCGCATCAAGGACGCCGGCGACCTGTCGCCGCCCGAGGTCTACACCAAGGCCACCAGCCAGTTCCAGTCGGCCGTGACGCTCGCCGCCGACGGCGCGATCGAGAACTACACCGCCGGCCAGCCCTTCGATCCCGCCAAGTTTCAGCCGGGCAGCAAGGAAGACGGTTCGCGCCTGATCTGGAACTTCGCCTACCGCTGGCAGAACGACGGCCTGCGCATCGAAGAAATCCACTGGGTGTGGGTGCGCAAGGGCGGTTCGCACGGCAACCACGAAGTGATGTCCGACGCCAAGTACAAGGAGTACTACCAGGGCGGCGGCACCTTTGAGCGCGTGTTGACCGGGCCCTACCAGCGCGCCTACTTCAGCCATCGCGCCGATCTCGCCGACACCGGGTACAGGATCGACGACGCGTTCGCGAAGGGCACCGAGTTCCGCGAATACACGGGCTTCACCTCGCCTTTCGACATCTCCGGCACGGCCTTCCTGATCCTGCGCTACGAGGATCCGCGCAAGGCCGACGACTCCTGGGCCTATATCCCCAGCCTGCGCCGCGTGCGCCGCATCTCGGTGGAGGTGAAGTCGGACTCGCTGCTCGGCACGGATCACACGCTGGAAGACTTCTACTGCTTCGCGGGCCGTCCGCTCGAGCACAACTGGGAGTATGTGGGCACGAAGGACATCCTCGCCGTCGCGCGTTCGCGCAATACCGATACGATTTTCTACGGGCCGAACGGCATGATCCCGCTCGACGATTGGGCGCTGCGCACGACCGACGTCGTGAAGATGGTGCCGAAGCGCGAGAGCCATCCGTACAGTCAGAAGTTCCTCTATGTCGATCGGCAGTCGGGCGAATGCTACTACGCGAACGCCTTCGACAAGGCCGGCCAGCTCTGGAAGCTGTGGCAGCTCTCGAAAGTGTGGACCGAGGATCCCCAGTACCAGCAGGGCGGCGCCAAGTTCAAGGCGCAGCCGACCCCCGTGGGCACGCGCATGAGCTCCTTCCAGAGCATCAACGTGATCGACGTGCAGAACGGCCGCGGCACGCTCGTGCCCTGCCGCGGCAGCAGCTACCCGGATACGTCGCTGAAGGACGTGAAGAAGGTCCTCGACGTGAACTATCTCACCGAAGGACGCTGAGTGCGCGTCCGGCGGACGGCGGCCACGCTCGCCGTCCGCCACCGAAAGCTCCCCGTTCTCGTCAGAGAAAGGGTTCAGGCCGCGATTGCGGCCTGTTTTTTGTGGACCGCGATCGTCAGCCGGTGCAGGCACCGGCGCCGCACTCGCGGCGTGCGGTGGCTTTTCCGCCGCCGCAAAGCGCACCCAGGTCGCGACGCCGTCACGTATCGACCCCGTCCGGCTGGGACTTCTCGCGGGCGGCGTTTAGAATTTCGGTTCACCCACAAGATCCATCGAGGCCCGTCGTGAGCAACTTCGAGCAGCAGAAAGAGAAATTCCGTACCCGGCAGGGCTTCATCGCGGCCCTGGACCAGAGCGGCGGCAGCACGCCGAAGGCGCTGAAGCTTTACGGCCTGCCGGAGACTTCGTGGAAGAACGAGGCGGAGATGTTCGACCTCGTGCACGCGATGCGCGCCCGCATCATCACGAGCCCCGCCTTCGACGGCGATCGCATTCTCGCCGCGATCCTCTTCGAGATGACGATGGATCGCGACATCGAGGGCAGACCGACGGCCGACTACCTATGGAACGTCAAGAAGATCGTGCCCATCCTCAAGGTCGACAAGGGCCTCGCCGAGGAGGCCAACGGCGTGCAGCTCATGAAGCCGATGCCGGAGCTCGACAAGCTGCTCGCACGCGCCAAGGCGAAGGGCATCTTCGGCACCAAGATGCGCTCGGTGATCAAGCAGGCAAACGAGGCGGGCATCAAGGCCATCGTCGACCAGCAGTTCGAAGTCGCGCGTCAGATCGTCGCCGCCGGCCTCGTGCCGATCATCGAGCCGGAAGTCGACATCAAGTGTCCGGACAAGGCCGCGGCCGAGAACTTGCTGAAGGCCGGCCTCAAGGCCGGTCTCGACGCCCTGCCCGAGGGCCAGCTCGTGATGCTCAAGCTCACGCTCCCGGATCGGGACGATCTCTACGCCGACTTCGTCAAGCATCCGCGCGTGCTGAAGGTGGTTGCACTGTCGGGCGGCTACTCGCGCGAGGAAGCCAACAAGCGCCTCGCCCGCCAGCACGGCGTGGTCGCGAGCTTTTCCCGCGCGCTGACCGAAGGCCTCACGGCGCAGCAGAGCGACGCCGAATTCAATGCGGCGCTGGACGCCGCGATCGAGAGCATCTACCAGGCCTCGAAGACCTGATCCGCGGCCCGCGCGCGGTGCGAGCACCGCGCGCGCTTGCCTCCTCACTCGCACAGGCACATCCTTGACGCTCTCCGCGAGGTGCTGCGCCCGCCGTTGCCGACGGCTCGAGGGCGTATAGCGATCGCGCGGTCACTCGCGGGAGCCCTGCCTCGCGCAGCGTTTCCCAGGCGAACGCATTTCCCGATCCGAGGAGGCCCCTTTCGATGGCAATCGATTTCACCCTGAGCGACACACAGCGAGAAATTCAGGCCAGTGCGAGCGCATTCGCGGCGAGATTCCTCACGCCGATCGCGGCGGAGATCGCGCGCATCGCCGATCCCTGGGAAGCGTTTCTCTCCACGCGCGAAGCCTACCGCGAGATGGCGCGCGCCGGCTTCACTCGCTCCTTCATCCCCGAACGGCACGGCGGCCTCGGCTTCTCCATGGTCGATCTCGCGCTCGCTTCCGAGGAGCTCGCGCGGGTCGATACGAACGTCCCGAGCACGCTGCTCGCGACCGGGCTCGGGCTGCAGCCGATCATCCAGTTCGGCACGCCCGAGCAGCAGCGCCGCTTGCTGCGCGATTTCGTCGAGGACGAAGAAGGCGATCTGCTCGCCGCCTTCGCGTTCACCGACGTGGCCGGCGGCGCCAATTACGACTCGAACGAGCCGCCGGCCGGGATTCAGACCTTCGCCCGGCAGGAAGGCGACGAATGGGTCATCAACGGGCAGAAGCACTACACGACCAACGGCACCGGCTGGGACAAGAAGGGCGCGCACCTCTACACCCTCGTGTGCCGCACCGATCGCCACAAGGGCGCCGACGAATCGCTGGCGATCATCGCCGTGCCGGGCAGCACGCCCGGCATCGAGGTCGTGTCCGTGTACGACAAGATGGGCCATCGCGGCGTCGTGACGCCCGCGATCAATTTCACCGACGTGCGCGTGCCGGTGGACGACATGATCGGCCAGCCGGGGGATGGCAAGCGCATCGTCAGCCGGACCTTTAGCTGGACCGCCGCGCTGATCGGCGGCGCCTGCGTCGGCGTGATGCGCGCGGCCTTCGAGCATGCGCTGGAGTTCGCGCGCCGCGAAAAGCGCCTGGGCAACGTGCCCGTCATCGAGCACCAGAACGTCGGCTTCATGCTCGCCGACATCAAGATGCAGCTCGAGGCCGCCCGCTACCTGACCTGGAAGGCCTGCCACGACATGGATCTCACGGGCGGCCGCAGCGAGGAGCTGGCGATCATGACCAAGGTGTACTGCTCGGAGCTGACCGTGAAGGCGGTATACGAAGCGATGCAGGTCGTCGGCGTCGAGAGCTACATCAAGGATTCCCCGCTCGGTCAGCTCATGCGCGAGGCGATGGTGTTCCCGCTCTACGACGGCGGCAATCGCGGGATCCGCCGGCGGCAGCTCCACGATCTGATGCGCAAGCCCGGCTACGATTCGATGCTCGCGGCGCAGTGCCGATTGCCGCCCGACGCCTGAGCCTTGGGCGCCGTTCAGCCCACGTGCTCGACGAAGTCTCCGACGGTCACGATCTTCATGCCGTTGGTGCCGCCGCTGTGGCCGTGTAGATCGCCCTTGGTGAGGATCACGCGATCGCCGCGCTGCACCGCGCCGATCGCGGTGAGCTGCGCGAGCACTTCGCGTGTGACTTCGGTGTAGTGCACGGCGGTGACGTCGAAGTCCATCGGCTGCACGCCGCGATAGAGCGTCACGCGGCGCAGGGTCTGCGGATTGCGCGATAGCGCGAAGATCGGGATGTCGGTGTCGATGCGCGACATCCAGCGCGTGACCGCGCCGGATTCGGTCAGCGCGGCAATCGCCTTCACGCCGATCCGGTTCGCGCAGTAGATCGCCGACATCGCGATCGCCTGGTCGACGCGCGTGAAGCTCGCATCGAGCATCGAGTCCGGCTCGTACTCGGTCCACTGCTTCTCCGCCTCGATGCACACTCGCGCCATCGCCGCGACCGCGCGTTCGGGATAGCGGCCGACGCTGGTCTCGCCGGACAGCATCACCGCGTCGGTGCCGTCGAGCACGGCGTTGGCGACGTCGAAGACCTCCGCGCGCGTCGGCAGCGGAGCGTCGATCATCGAATTCATCATCTGCGTCGCCGTGATCGCGAAGCGATGGCGCCGGCGCGCGCGCTTGATGAGCTGCTTCTGTACCGGCGGCAGCCGCGAGTCGCCGATTTCGACGCCCAGATCGCCGCGCGCGATCATGATCCCGTCGGCGGCATCGATGATCTCGTCCGCCGCCTCCACGGCCTCCGCGCGCTCGATCTTCGCGATGATGCCGATGCCTTCGCCGCCGGCCTTGGCGAGCAGCTTGCGCGCGGCATGCACGTCTTCGGCCGAGCGCGGGAAGGACAGCGCGAGGTAGTCGCAGCCCTGCAGTACCGCGTGCTGCAGATCGCGCTTGTCCTTGGCGGTCAGGGCGCGCGCGGACAAGCCGCCGCCTTCGCGGTTCAGCCCCTTGTTGTTCGACAGCTCGCCGCCGGCGACGACGGTCGTCGTGATCGCGGTGCCGGCGACGCGCTCGACGCGCAGCACGATGCGGCCGTCGTCGATGAGCAGCGTGTCGCCGCGTTTGACGTCCTTCGGCAGATCCTTGTACGTGACGCCGACGCGCTGCTCGTCGCCGGCGTCGGCGCCGAGCGCGGTGTCGAGTACGAAGCGCGCGTCTTCGGCGAGCACGATCGGGCCGTTGCGGAAGCGCTGCAGCCGGATCTTCGGCCCCTGCAGATCGGCGATCAGCGAGACCTCGCGCCCGGCGCGCTTGGCGCCGCGGCGCACGGCGTGGGCGCGCGCCTCGTGCTCCTCGAGATTGCCGTGGGAATAGTTGAGGCGGGCGGCATCGAGGCCGGCGGCGATGACGGCATCGAGGACCTTGGGCTTGTCGGTGGCAGGGCCCAGGGTCGCGACTATCTTGGTGCGTCTCACGGCCAAGCCCTCGTTCCAAATCTTGAGCTTCTTCGGCGTCGGCGCCGTATGCACCGACGCCGCACCGAGCTCGATCGCTTCCCTAACTCGCCGTCAGCGTCTCGATGTCGCGCAATACCAGCCGGTAAACCTCGTCCGCCTGAGCGGGATCGAAAGTTCCATGCTGGATCTTCTTGACGCCATAACTGTCCAATTGATGATGGCGATCGATCGCGATGCCGTGCCTGTCCAGACAGTTCCTGGCGCACTGGAGCAGACAGCCGTCGAGTACGGTGATCCTGCGTCCCGATCTCGCCACGCGCAGCAGCGCCGGCACGTCGCCGCCGACCCCCGCAATACAGGACATCTCGGCGTGATGCTCGCGGTCCAGGCGCACGGCTACGGCATTGGCCAGTTGAGCGGCGCTCGAACAACCCGAACAGGCATAGATCAATGGCTTCTCGCGACGCGACATCCGTCTGGCCTCCGATCCGATTGGCGTCATTCCGACGTTCAACCCTTGGCCCGCTCCTCCAGCGCAGCCACCGCCGGCAAGGTCTTGCCTTCGAGGTATTCGAGAAAGGCGCCGCCCGCCGTCGAGATGTACGACACGCGATCGCCGATTCCGAACTTCGAGATCGCGGCGAGGGTGTCGCCGCCGCCGGCGATCGAGAACGCGCTCGACGCCGCGATCGCTTCCGCCAGCGCCCGCGTGCCGCCGGCGAAGGCGCCGAACTCGAAGACGCCGAGCGGGCCGTTCCAGACGATCGTGCCGGCCGACTGCAGGATCTCGGTGAAGCGCCGCGCCGTGTCCGGCCCGACGTCCATGATCATGTCGTCCGCCGTGACTGCCGTCACCGGCTTGGTCGTCGCCGGCGTGGTTTCCGAAAACTCCTTGCCGCAGACGACGTCCGTCGGTACCGGCACCTCGGCGCCGCGCGCCTTGGCCGCCGCCATGATGCGCCGGGCCGTGTCGAGCATGTCGTCCTCGCACAGCGACTTGCCGATTTCCGCGCCGCTCGCCTTGAGGAAGGTGTTCGCGATGCCGCCGCCGACGATCAGGCGATCGACCTTCGCGAGCAGCGACTCGAGGACCTCCAGCTTGGTCGAGACCTTGGCGCCGCCGACGATCGCGACCAGCGGCCGCTTCGGCGCATGCAGCGCTTGTTTCAGCGCGTCGATCTCGGCCTTCATCAGGGGGCCCGCGCAGGCCACGGGCGCATAGCGGGCGACGCCGTGCGTCGAAGCCTGGGCACGATGGGCGGTGGCGAAGGCATCGTTGACGTAGACCTCGCACAGCGCGGCCATCTTCTTCGCCAGCGCCGGATCGTCCTTCTCCTCGCCGACGAGGAAGCGCACGTTCTCCACCAGCACGACTTCGCCGGGCGCGCAGTCGACGCCGTCGATCCAGTCGGCGACGAGCCGCACCGGCTGGCCGAGCATCTTCGTCAGCGCCGCGGCGACCGGCGCCATCGACGCCGCAGCGTCGAAGACGCCTTCCTTGGGGCGCCCGAGGTGGGACATCACGATCACGCGCGCACCGGCCTTGACCGCCTGCTGCAGCGTCGGCAGTCCGGCGCGCAGACGCGTGTCGTCGGTGATCTGGCCGTTCTTCAGCGGGACGTTGAAATCCTCGCGGATCAACACCCGCTTGCCGGCCAGCTCGACATCGCTCATCGCGAGCATCGGCTTATGCTCCCGCCTTCATCAGCGCGACGGCCGTGTCGAGCATGCGATTCGAGAAGCCCCACTCGTTGTCGTACCAGGCCATGACCTTGACGAGCGTGCCGTCGATGACCTTCGTTTCCGATGCTTCGAAGATCGACGAGGCCGGGTTGTGGTTGAAGTCGATCGACACCAGCGGCTCGTCGTTGTACTGCAGGATGCCCTTCAGCTCGCCCTGTGCGGCGTCCTTCATGATCGCCTGGATTTCCTTCTTGTCCGTGGCGCGCTTGGCCTTGAACGTGAGGTCGACCAGCGAGACGTTGATCGTCGGCACGCGCACCGCGAGGCCGTCGAGCTTGCCGTTCAGATCCGGCAGCACCAGGCCCACCGCCGCGGCGGCGCCGGTCTTGGTCGGGATCATCGACATCGTCGCCGAGCGGGCGCGGCGGAGATCCTTGTGATAGACGTCGGTCAGCACCTGGTCGTTGGTGTAGGCGTGCACCGTCGTCATCAGACCGGACTCGAGGCCGATCTTCTCGTGCAGCGGCTTGACCAGCGGCGCAAGGCAGTTCGTGGTGCAGGACGCGTTCGAGATGATCTGGTGCGAGGCCTTCAGCGACTTGTGGTTGACGCCGTAGACGATGGTCGCATCGACCGCGTCGCTCGCCGGCGCCGAGATCATGACCTTCTTCGCGCCGCCCTTGAGATGCAGGCCGGCCTTCTCGCGCGTCGTGAACAGGCCCGTGCATTCCATCACGACGTCCACTTTCAGCTCGCCCCACGGCAGCTTGGCCGGATCCTTCTCGGCGAACACGCGAATCTTGTCGCCGTTGACGATCATGAAATCGCCGTCGACCTCGACCTTGCCCGGGAAGCGGCCGTGGGCCGTGTCATAGCGCGTCAGATGGGCGTTGGTCTTGGCGTCGCCGAGGTCGTTGAGGGCGACGATCTCGATCTCCTTGCTGCGGCCCGCTTCGTAGAGCGCGCGCAGCACATTGCGTCCGATGCGGCCGTAGCCGTTGATACCGACTCGAATGCTCATCAGCTCGTTCTCCTGCTCAAAGTTTCGTTCGCGAAAGCGACAGGATAGTGCCGCTTCAGCCTCGCAGATAGGAATCGATGCGCAGTTCCACCGCCTGCGCCGTCAGACCATAGGCCTCGAACAGTCGGCCGGCCGGGGCGGACGCACCGAAGCTCGTGATACCGATCACCTCGCCGTCGAGGCCGACGAAGCGGTACCAGTAATCGGGCCCGCCGGCCTCGATCGCGATGCGTCGGCGTACGGCCGTCGGCAGCACGGCCTCGCGGTAGTCGGCGGGCTGGGACAGAAACACGTTGGCGCTCGGCATCGACACCACGCGCAGCCGCCGGCCGCGCGCGTTCAGCGCGGTCGCGGCCGCGACGGCGACGGCCACTTCGGAGCCCGTCGCGATGACGATGGCTTCCGGCGCGCCGGCCGGCTCCAGCAGCACATAGCCGCCGCGCCGGATGTCGGCGAGCTGGGCGGGGCTGCGCGCCTGCGGCGGCACGCCCTGCCGCGTCAGCAGCAGGGCGGTGGGTCCGTTGACGCGTTCGATCGCCGCGACCCAGGCCGCGGCCGTCTCGGCAGCGTCGCAGGGACGCCAGACCGAGCAGTTCGGAATGATGCGCAGGGCCGTCGCGTGTTCGACCGGCTGGTGCGTCGGGCCGTCCTCGCCGAGCCCGATCGAGTCGTGCGTCAGCACGTAGATCGCGCGCAGGCCCATCAGGGCGGCCATGCGGATCGCGTTGCGCGCATAGTCCGAGAACACGAGGAAGGTGCCGCCGTAGGGGATGAAGCCGCCGTGCAGCGCGAGGCCGCTCATGATCGCGGCCATGCCGAACTCGCGCACGCCGTAATTTACATAGTTGCCGCTCGCGTCCTCGCGCGTGACGGCGCGGCTGCCCTTCCAGTGCGTCAGGTTCGATTCGCTCAAGTCCGCCGAGCCGCCGACCAGCTCCGGCAGCACCGGCCCGAGCTTCTCCAGTGCGAGCTGCGAGGACTTGCGCGTCGCGTTCGCGGCGCCGAGCGCCTGGAGCTCGGCGATCGTCGCCTGGGCGACACTCGGCCACGCGCCGGGCAGGCCGCCCTGCGTGCGGCGCGTGAACTCGGCGGCGAGCTCGGGATGCGCGCTCGCATAGGCCGCGTAACGCCGCTGCCATTCGGCCTCGAGGGCGGCGCCGCGCTCGCGGGCGTTCCAGTGCGCATAGACATCGGCCGGGATCTCGAAGGGCGGGTGCGGCCAGCCGAGCTGGGCGCGCGCGGCTTGGACCTCGTCGCCGCCCAGCGGCGCGCCGTGCGCCACCGATTTGCCGGCCTTGTTCGGACTGCCGTAGCCGATGACGGTGCGGCAGCACAGGAGCGTCGGCTGCGCGGTGTTCGCGCGCGCGGCGTCGAGCGCCTGCGCGATCGCCGCGGCGTCGTGGCCGTCGACCTTCTCGATCACCTGCCAGCCGTAGGCGCGGAAGCGGGCGGCCGTGTCGTCGGTGAACCAGCCCGCCGTGTCGCCATCGATCGAGACGCGATTGTCGTCGTAGAGCACGATGAGCTTGCCGAGCCCCAGCGTGCCGGCGAGCGAGCAGGCTTCGTGCGAGATGCCTTCCATCAGGCAGCCGTCGCCGGCGAAGACGTAGGTGTGGTGATCGACGATCGCGTGGCCGTCGCGGTTGAACTGGGCGGCGAGCATGCGCTCGGCGAGCGCCATGCCGACCGCGTTCGCCAGCCCCTGGCCGAGCGGGCCGGTGGTGGTCTCGACGCCCGGCGCATGCCCGTACTCCGGATGCCCCGGCGTCTTGGATCCGAACTGGCGGAAGCGCTTGAGCTCCTCCAACGGGAGCTCATAACCGCTCAAGTGCAGCAGCGCATAGAGCAGCATCGACGCGTGGCCGTTGGAGAGTACGAAGCGATCGCGGTTCGGCCACGCCGGATTCGCCGGGTTGTGACGCAGATAGTCGTGCCACAGCACTTCCGCGATGTCCGCCATGCCCATCGGCGCGCCCGGATGGCCCGAGTTCGCGGCCTGGACCGCGTCCATGGCCAGCGCGCGGATGGCGTTGGCAAATTCACGACGCAAGGGAGTGGCGGTGGCACCTGCCGCTGCGGATGTGCTCATGCTGAGGTCCTCGGGCCTAGGGGCTGTGGGTCGGACATCGCCGCCGGGGGCGGAGGGCGCGGGCGGGGCGATGGAAGAGCGCGGATTCTACTGCCTGGCAGCGCGCCGCAAAAGCAAACGGCCCGCCGCGGCCGGCGTGTATACCGCGCGGCCGCGAGCGCGGATGAGCGTCATCTTCCGCAGTCTGCTTTTTTTCTCACACCGGGCTGCCGATCTCGGACTGCGCGATCGTTTCCTTTTCCGTCGCCGCGCCCGCGAACCATTCGCGCAGCGGCGGGCTGTCGAGTACGTGCGCGACATAGGCCTCGATCATCGCGTCGCCTTGCACGCCGTAGGTTGCGAAGCGGCTGACCACCGGCGCGTACATCGCGTCCGCGACCGACACGCTGCCGAACAGCCACGGGCCGGCCGCGGCGTGGCGCGCGCGGCATTCGCGCCAGATTGCATGCACGCGGGCGATGTCGGCCCGCGCGGCGCTCGAGGGCTCGATGCGCCGGCGGGCGCGGCAGTTCATCGGCAGCTCGCTGCGCAGGGCGCCGAAGCCGCCGTGCATTTCGGTGGCGACGCTGCGCGCGTGCGCGCGCACGGCCGGATCGGCAGGCCAGGCCGCGGGGTAGCGTTCGGCGAGGGTTTCCAGGATGGCGAGCGACTCCCACACTACCAGTCCGCCGTCGCGCAGCACCGGCAGCTTGCCGCTCGGCGATACGCGGGCGATGGCCTCTGCCGAGCCGGCTTCGAACAGCGGAATGCGGGTCGCGGTGAAGGGAATGGCGAGGGCCTTCAGCAGGAACCACGGGCGCAGCGACCACGAGGAATAGTTTCGATTGCCGATCACGAGCTCGAGCATGGGATTTCTCCGGGACGGGATGCGTCCAATGCTGCCACGCTGCCGCCCGGCGGCGCAGCCGGCCTGCCGCTCGCGCGGGATCGCCCCCGGGAATCTCTCCCGCAGCGCTCGTCCCGGCCGCGGACCGGGATGACGGCGCCATGCATGTCACGCAGCTTGAGCACACCGGCCGCGACAGCCGCGGCGAAGGACGATTCGGGCTACTCAGGTAGAAGTTGAATATATGGTTACATCTCATTATACGTACGGTATATTCGGTCCAATTGCCTGCCGCACGACAAGCCCAACAAGGCGCAGGCACGGGGCCGGCCTGCCCGAGTGCCGGTCTTGCCGCTTCCTCACCGGCGGCATCACAGGCAGAGCAACACGATGACGGGCAGCAACCTCAGTTTCGAATTCTTCCCGCCGCGCACGCCGGAGGCGGTCAGCCGCCTCGAGACCACGCGCGATCGGCTCGCACGCCATGCGCCGAGCTTCTTTTCCGTCACCTTCGGCGCCGGCGGCAGCACCCGCGAGCTGACGCTCGAGACCGTGCTCGGCATCCGCCGCGCGACCGGCATCGAAGCCGCGCCGCACATCTCCTGCCTCGGCACCCCGATCGCCGATCTGCGGGTCGTGCTCCGCCGCTACGTCGACGAAGGCATCCGGCGCATCGTCGCCCTGCGCGGCGACATGCCCTCGGGCCTCACGGGCTTCGGCGAGCTGCGCTACGCGAACGAGCTCGTCGAGTTCATCCGCAAGGAGACCGGCCGCCAGTTCCACATCGAGGTCGCGGCCTATCCGGAATTTCATCCGCAGGCGCCGTCGGCCAAGGCCGATCTCGCGAACTTCAAGCGCAAGGTCGAGGCCGGCGCCGACAGCGCGATCACGCAGTACTTCTACAACGCGGACGCGTATTTTCGTTTCGTCGACAGCGCGCGCGCGCTCGGCATCACGATTCCGATCGTGCCGGGCATCATGCCGATCACGAACTTCAGCCAGCTCGCGCGTTTCTCCGAGATGTGCGGCGCCGAGATCCCGCGCTGGATCGAGAAACGCCTGCGCGACTTCGGCGACGACCGCCCCGCGATCCGGGCCTTCGGCATCGAGGTCACGGCCGAGCTCTGCGCGCGCCTGCTGGAGCGCGGCGCGCCGGGGCTGCATTTCTACACGATGAACCAGCACGAGGCGGTCGAGGCGATCCTCGGCCGCCTCGGATTGGCCGCGGGCCATGGTTCGAGTCATGACGCAGAGCGCGGCGCTCAAGCCCTTGCGTGAGGGCACGCTCGGCCGCGAATCGCTGCGGCCCGCGCTGATCCTGATCGACGACGATCCGCTGATCGTCGACGCGCTGTCCTTTCTGCTCGCGCCGCAGTTCGAGGTGCACTGCGCGAGCACGCGGGCCCAGGCGCGGGCCCTGCTGCAGGCGCTGCCCGAGCCGCCGGCGCTCGCGCTCGTCGATCTCGGCCTGCCGCCGAAGCCGCACGCGCCGGATGAAGGCTTCGCCCTGATCACGGAGCTGCTCGCCTTCAACCGGACGATGAAGATCCTCGTGCTGTCGGGCCAGAACAACCGGCTCAACATCCAGCACGCGCTGACCCTGGGGGCGGTCGACTTCCTGCCGAAACCCTGCGACGGCGATCTCCTGGTCGCGCGCCTCAAGCACCAATTGATGCTGCTCGACGCTGAAGCCCTGGGCACGCAGCCGGGCCGGCACACGGCTGAGCTCCTGATCGGCAGCTCCGCCGGCATGGCGACCTTGCGCGCGCTCGTCGAGCAGTTCGCGAACTCGCCGTTTCCGGTGCTGATCGAGGGCGAGTCGGGCGGCGGCAAGGAGCTGGTTGCGCAGTGCCTGCATCGCGAAAGCCGCCGCGCGCAGGCGCCGCTGCTCGCGCTGAACTGCGCGGCCTTCACGCCCGAGCTGCTCGAGGCGCAGTTGTTCGGGGCCGCGCGCGGCGCCTACACCGGCGCCGATCGCGCCCGGCCGGGCTTTTTCGAAGAGGCGGGGCAGGGCACGCTGTTCCTCGACGAAGTCGGCGAGATGCCGCTCGAGCTGCAGAGCCGTTTCCTGCGCGTGCTCGAGAACGGCGAGTACTATCGCCTCGGCGAGACGCAGGCGCGCCGCGCGCAAGCGCGCATCGTCGCCGCCACCAATCGCGATCTCCGCGACGCCGTGCGGCGCGGCCAGTTCCGCCCCGATCTATTCCACCGGCTGTCGGTGCTGACGGTCAGCGTGCCGCCGCTGCGCAGCCGCGGTGACGACTGGCGCGAGCTGCTCGCGCATTTCCAGCGCCAGTACGCGGCGACGGTCAGCCCGTTCACGCTGAGCCGCGAGGCCGAGCAGCTCCTCGCCGGCTATGCTTTTCCCGGCAACGTGCGCGAGCTGCGCAACATCGTGATCCGCCTCGGCACCAAGTATCCGGGCGCGACCGTCGGCGCCGCGGCGATGGCGCAAGAGCTCGAGGCGCAGCTCGGCGCGCCGGCGGGCGACGTCGACGGCGCGGCCGCGGACGCGCTGCGCGCGCGGCTGCTGAGCGAAGGCTTCCGGCTCGACGAGGAGCTCGCCGCGCTCGAACGCCAGTACGTGACGCTCGCGCTCGAGCTCGCGCACGGCAACCTCACCCGCGCGGCGCGCCTGCTCGGCGTCAACCGCACGACCCTCTACGGGAAACTGGCCCGACTGGGGCTCAATCCGCCGCAGGAGTAGCCGATGTACAGCCAGCATTTCGGGCTCGCCACGACGCCGTTCAAGATCACGCCGGATCCCGCGTTCTTCTTCCCCGGTGCGAACCGCGGCGCGGTGCTCGATGCCCTCGTCTACGCGATTTCGCGCGGCGAGGGCATCGTGAAGGTCGTCGGCGAGGTCGGCAGCGGCAAGACCATGCTCTGCCGCATGCTCGAGCGCGAGCTGCCCGCGCACTGCGAGATCATCTATCTCGCGAATCCGCGCCTCGCGCCCGACGAAATTCTCCACGCGATCGCGATCGAGCTGCAGCTACCGCTCGCGCCGACCGCGACCAGGCTCGAGGCCATGCGCGCGCTGCACGAGCATCTGCTCGCGCGCCACGCCGCGAACAAGCGCGTCGTGATGTTCGTCGAGGAAGCGCAGGGCATGCCGCTGTCGACGCTCGAAGAGATCCGGCTGCTGTCGAATCTCGAGACCTCCGAGGACAAGCTGCTGCAGATCGTGCTCTTCGGCCAGCCCGAGCTCGACGAGAAGCTCGCGGTGCACGAGATCCGCCAGCTCAACGAGCGCATCACTTTCCGCTTCGAGCTCGCGCCGCTGAACGCCGAGCAGATCCGCGACTACCTCAACACGCGCCTGCGCAGCAGCGGCTATCGCGGCGCGGAGCTCTTCAGTACCAGCGCGGTGCGCGAGCTGACGCGCCACTCGCGCGGCCTGCTGCGCCGGATCAACGTACTCGCCGACAAGGCGCTGCTCGCCGCCTTTGCCGCGAATGCGCGCCAGGTGCGCGGCAAGCACGTCAGGCTCGCCGCGCGCGACAGCGCCTTCGTCACCGCGCCGACGTGGCGGCCCGCGCTGTACACCGTGGCCGCGATCGCGCTGCTGCTGTCCGGCGCGCTCCTGTCCGCGCGCCTCGTGGCCGGCGATCTGCCGCGCCTCGGCATGGGCCCGCCGGCGCCGAGCTATGAGGACTTCACGCGTTTCAGCACCCTGCTCGCCGTCGACGCCGCGGACGCGCTCGAGACGCGCGACGGTGAAGATCCGCGCGTGGATCTGCTGCGCCTCGACGGCCTCGACGCCGTGCGCGGGCTCGATCCGATCGACACCGACGCCGCGGAGGGTCTGTGAGGCCGCCAGCGCCGCCTCCTCGCGTCCCGGCGCTGCGCGCGGGCTGCGCGGCGGTCGCGCTCGCGGGCCTGCTCGGCGCTTGCGCCCAAATGAAGCCGGCGCCGCTGCCGGAGTCCAAGGGCCATCTGAACGCGCAGTCCGAGGCCGCCGGACCGGCCGCCGAGATCCCGGACGTCGTGCCGCAGACGAGCTGGCTGCCGCCGCCGACGCCGGCGCCGGACGGCGAGCGCTACACCGTCGTCGTCAGCGAGGTGCCGGTGCGTGAGCTGCTGTTCGCGCTCGCGCGCGACGCCGAGATGAACGTCGACATCAAGGGCGAGATCGACGACAAGGTCACGCTGAACGCGATCGACCAGACCTTGCCGCAGATCCTCGATCGCCTCGCGCACCAGGTGAGCCTGCGCTACGAGATCGACGGCAATCACATCCTCGTCGTCCCGGACGATCCCTATTTCCGCACTTACGACGTCGGCTACGTGAATCTCGCGCGTGACACCGATACCACGGTCAACATCGCGACCCAGGTGGCGACGACCGGCGAGGGCGGGGCCGATCAGGCCGGCGGTCGCGGCGGCGCCGGCGGCCAGCACGCACAGGGCACCAACAGCTCCTCGACGCGCGTGAACTCGCGCGCCTCGAACCGCTTCTGGGAAACGCTGACGCAGAACGTGCTGTCCATCATCGGCGAGGCGCAGACCGCGGGCGGCAACGGCGAGCGCCTGCAGTCCGATCGCCTCATCGTCAACCCCGAGGCCGGCGTGCTGACCGTCAAGGCGACGAGCCACGAGCACGAGCTGATCCAGGCCTTCATCGATCGCGTGCTGACCAATGCGCGACGCCAGGTGATGATCGAGGCGACGATCGTCGAGGTCAGCCTCAACGATCAGTATCAGGCCGGCGTCGACTGGCGGATCCTGCTCGACGAGGACAAGGCCGGCTTCGGCGTCAATCAGCAGCTACTGGGCCAGATCACCGACGGGGTCATCGACAACGCGGTGTCGTCCTTCGTCTTCGGCTACACCGATCCGAACGCGAACGGCAAGCTGATCGAGGCCACGGTGCGCCTGCTGCGCGAGTTCGGCGACACCAAGGTGCTGTCCAGCCCGCGGCTGATGGTGTTGAACAACCAGACGGCGCTGCTGAAGGTCGTCGAGGAGCTCGTCTACTTCACCGTCGACGTCACCAATACCGACTCCACGCTGAACGCACAGGGCCGCACTTTCGTCGAAACCGAGGTGCATTCGGTGCCGGTCGGCCTGGTGATGGCGGTGACGCCGCAGATCTCCGCGAATCAGGAGGTGACCTTGACGGTGCGCCCGACGATTTCGCAGAAGATCGGCGACGCGGTCGACCCGGGGCCGAAGCTCGTCACGCAGTTGAACGGCGGCGATGCCGGCGACATCACGAACCTCGTGCCCGTGATCCGCACGCGGGAAATGGAGTCGGTATTGAAGCTCGTCAACGGCCAGGTCGGCGTGCTCGGCGGCCTCATGCAGGACGAGCGCAAGTCCGGCAACCGCGAAGTGCCCGGGCTCGCGCGCCTGCCGCTGCTCGGCGATCTGTTCTTCAACGCCGACGAGGTCAACAACCGCAAGACCGAGCTCGTGATTTTTCTCCGTCCCGTGGTCATCGAAGCGCCCAGCCTCGAGCGCGATCTGAAGGACTACCAGCAGTTCCTCGGCCAGTCCGCGACGGCCGCGCCGGCGAGCGCGCTACCCTGAATCACGGCGGGCGCTGCGATGAGCCTCCTGATGGATGCGCTGCGGAGGGCCGAGGCGGAGAAGAAGAACGCCGCCGCGCGGCATGAGGATCTGTCGATCGATCTGCCGGAGACGAGCGGCGAGCTGAGTCTCGAACCGCTCGAAGCATCGACCGAGCGGCCGATGCGCGCGCCGGGCGACGAGAGCGCCTATGACGAGCAGGCCGCGCCGACGCGCCAGCAGCCGCTGCGGCCGAGTCTCGTGCGCGACGCAGCCGCGGGCGACGCGAGCCCGTTCCTGACCGCGCCCGGTCCGGGCAGCGCCGTGCAGCCGACCGTCGTCACCGCGCAGACGGTGTTCGAAGCGACGCGCGGCGGCAGCGTGCCGCGCGCGCTGGTCGCGATCATCGTCTGCACCGTGCTGCTCGCCGCGGGCCTCACGGCGGTCGGCTTCTATGCCTACCGCCAGACGCCGCCGACGCACGAGATCCCTTCGCCGCGCGTCGCCGCGCAGATCGAGCGGCGGCCGGCGCCCGCGGTCGCCCCGGTTCCCGCGTCGCCGCCCGCCGCCGCGCAGCCCGCGCCCGCCGTCGCGACGCCCGCACCGCCCGCGCAGCCTGCGCCCGAGGCGATCGTTGCGGACACCGCGCCCGTACCGCCCGCGGCGCCGCCGCCGTCTCCGCCACGCACGGTGGCCGCGCCGCCGCTGGAGCGCACGCTCGCCGCCGAGATTCCGCGCGACGCCGAGATCGCGAGCGGCGAGGTCCGGATCGCGAAGCGCAGGACCGGCGGCGCGCTCGCCGACGAGGTCACGCGCGCCTACGGCGCGTTCCAGCTCGGCAAGCTCGATCTCGCCGCCGAGCTCTACCGCCGCGCGCTGGCGCGCGATCCGGCCCGCGTCGATGCGCTGCTCGGGCTCGGCGCGATCGCGATGCGTCAGCAGCGGCTCGCCGACGCGCACCGCTACTATCGCGAGGTGCTCGCGATCTCGCCGCGGGATCCGGTCGCGAGCGCGGCGCTGTTCATGATCGAAGGCGGCGAAGGCAACGAGGCCACGGAAGCGCGCCTGAAGCTGCTCGCGGATCGCGACGCGGACAGCCCCTATCTGCGCTTCGCGCTCGGCAATCTGTATGCGAAACAGCGGCGCTGGACCGACGCCCAGGAAGCCTATTTCGCGGCCTATTCGCGCGCGCCGGCGAACGCGGACTACGCCTACAACCTCGCCGTCAGTCTCGATCAGCTCGGCCAGCGCAAGGCCGCGCTCGGCTACTATCGCAAGGCGCTGGACCTGCGCGCGCCGGGGGCGGCCTTCGACGCGGCGCGGGCGCAGGCCCGCGTCGCGGCGCTGCTCGGCGCGCCCTGAGCGGCGCCGCGCGCCAGCCGCCATGAGTCTCGCGAAGAAGAGCCTGCGCATCGGCGAGCTGCTGGTGCAGAAGGGCGTGGTGAGCCCCGACCAGGTGCGCATCGCGCTGACCGAGCAGAAGCGCAACCGCGATCATCTCGGCAAGATCCTCGTGCGCCTCGGCTTCGCGACCGAAGCCGTGATCCTCGACGTGCTCGGCGGCGCGCTCGGCCAGCAGAAGGCCGATCTGAACAAGGTCGTCGTCGACTCCGAGGCGATCCGCATGATCCCCAAGGATCTCGCGCGGCGTTTCCACATCCTGCCGCTGACCTTCGAGGCGAATCGCCGCCGGCTGACGATCGCGATGGCCGACACCTTCAACGTCGTCGCCCTCGATCAGATCGCGGCGCTGATCGGATCGGACGTCGAGATCGTGCCGCTGATGGCGGGCGAAGCCGAGATCGAGAAGGCCATCGATCAGTTCTACGGCTTCGAGCTGTCCGTCGACGGCATCCTGCAGGAGATCGAGACCGGCGAGATCGACTACGAGAGCCTCGACGCCGACAGCCAGGAGTACAGCCAGCCGGTGGTGCGGCTGGTCAACGCGCTGCTGTCGGACGCGGTGAAGCGCGGCGCCTCGGACATCCACTTCGAGCCCGAGGAAGGCTTCCTGCGCTTCCGCTACCGCATCGACGGCGTGCTGCGCCAGGTGCGCAGCCTGCACCGCAACTACTGGTCGGCGCTCGCGGTGCGCCTGAAGGTGATGTCCGGTCTCGACATCGCCGAAACCCGTGCGCCGCAGGACGGGCGCATCACGCTGTCGCTGTCCGGCCGCCAGATCGATTTTCGCGTGTCGACGATCCCGACGGTGCACGGCGAGAACATTGTGCTGCGCGTGCTCGATCGCCAGAAGGGCATCGTGCCGATCGACGAGCTCGGCCTCGACGACGACGTGCTGCATCTCTTGAAGCTGATGGTGGCGCGGCCCGAAGGCCTGATGCTCGTCAGCGGGCCGACGGGCTCGGGCAAGACGACCACGCTCTACAGCGTGCTCAATCACCTCAACACCGAGTCGGTCAACATCATGACGCTCGAGGATCCCGTCGAATACCCGATGGGCATGATCCGCCAGACCTCGCTGAACGAGGCCGTGCGCCTCGACTTCGCGAGCGGCATCCGCTCGATGCTGCGGCAGGATCCGGACATCATCCTCGTCGGCGAGATCCGCGACGAGGACACGGCGGCGATGGCCTTCCGCGCCGCGATGACCGGCCACCAGGTGTTCTCGACCCTGCATGCGAACTCCGCGCTGGGCGCGATCCCGCGGCTCATCGACATGGGCGTGCGGCCGGAGATCATGGCCGGGAACCTGATCGGCATCCTGGCCCAGCGCCTGGTGCGGCGCCTGCGCAAGGGCTGCGCGGAGCTTTACGATCCCTCGCCGATCGAGCGCCGCATCCTCGCTCTCGACGAGGCGCAGCAGATCCAGATCTGCCGCGTCGCCGCCGAGTTCCGCCACGCCGAGCATCAAGGCTATGCCGGGCGCACCGCGCTGATGGAGCTGCTCAAGTTCGATCGCGATCTCGACGATCTGATCGCGCGCGGCGCGAGCGCCCGCGAGCTGCTCGCCGCCGCGCACTCGAAAGGCTTCATTCCGCTCGCCGACGTCGCGGTCCGGCGCGTGCTCGAGGGCGTGACGACGCTCGACGAGATCTCACGCGTCGTCGATCTGACCGATCGGGTCGGCTGATGGCCCGGATCGTAACGAAGCTCGATGCAGCCCGGATGAGCGGCGCGTATCCGGGTCGCTCTGCGCGCGGAAAGGCCGTGTATGGCCACCGAGAACACCGAGAACACAGAGGAAGAAGGGAGAAAAAAATCCCTTTTCTTGATCTCTTCTTCCCCTCTGTGTTCTCGGTGTTCTCGGTGGCAAATTCAATATTCCAGCGCGCACGGAGGCCCGGATACGCGCCGCTCATCCGGGCTACGAGACGAGGATGAGACGCTGAGCGTGGAAGTCTTTCGCTACAAGGCCATCGACGAACGCGGCCGCCTGCGCCGCGGGCGCGCCGACGCCGTCAATGCCGCGGATCTGGAAACGCGGCTGTCGCGGCTCGGGCTCGATCTGATCGACTTTCGCGAGCTCAAGACGCGGCGTCACGACGCCGTCCGCGCCGGCATCCGGCGCGTGGATCTGATCACCTTCTGCTTTCACCTCGAGCAGCTCGTCCGCGCCGGCGTGCCGATCCTCGAAGGCCTCGCCGATCTGCGCGACTCGATCGGCAACCGCCGGCTGCGCGAAGTGACCGCGGCGCTGATCGAGTCGATCGAGGGCGGCAAGAACCTGTCGGGCGCGATGGCCGACTTCCCGGCCGTCTTCGATCCCGTGCTCGTCAGCCTGATCCGCGCCGGCGAGCAGAGCGGCCGCCTGACCGACGTGCTGCACAAGGTGATCGAGAACCTGAAGTGGCAGGACGAGCAGGCCGCGCTGACCAAGCGTCTGATGATGTATCCGGCGGTCGTCGCCGTGGTGCTGACCGCAACCCTGCTGTTCATGATGCTCTACGTCGTGCCGCAGCTCCTGAGCTTTCTGGCCAATATGGGCCAGGCGCTGCCGCTGCAGACCCGCGCGCTGATCGCCTTCTCGCGCTTCTTCTCGCAGTACTGGTATCTCGCGCTCGGCCTGCCGCTCGTTGCCGCAGCCGCGGTATGGATCGCGGCGCGCACGAGCCCGGCCTTCGCGCATAGACTCGACGACTGGAAGCTGCGCCTGCCGCTGCTCGGGCCGATCGTGAAGAAGATCATCGTCACTCGCGTCTGCAACGTGTTCTCGATCATGTACACCTCGGGCATCACGGTGCTCGAATGCATCCGCACCGGCGAGGAAGTCGCGGGCAACCGCGCGATCGGCCGCGCGCTGCGCGACGCCGGGCGCATGATCCAGGACGGCGGCGGGATCAGCGCGAGCTTCGCGGCGACGGGCCTGTTCCCGCCGCTGGTCGTGCGCATGCTGCGGGTCGGCGAGAACTCCGGCGCGCTCGAGGAAGCGCTCGACAACGTCAGCTATTTCTTCCATCGCGACGTGCAGGAATCGGTCAACAAGCTGCAGGCGATGCTGCTGCCGACGATGGTGATCGTCCTCGGCGCCTTCATGATGTGGATAGTCGTGTCCGTGTTCGGCCCGCTGTATGAGCTCTTCACCCACATCAAGATTTAGCGCGACCGAGCGGCGCGTGCTGCTGATCGCCGCGGAGCGGGCGACGCTGTACCTCGCGCGCGCCGGCCGCGTCGTCGACGCGCTGCAGTTTCCGGCCGGCGACGAGGGGCTCGCCGCCTTCGCGCGCTATCTCGCGGCGGCGCCCGGCGCGCCGGTCGCGATCCTGGTCGACGTCGTCGAGGAGGAATACCGGCAGGACACCATCCCGCACGTCTTCGGGCGCGATCGCCGCGCCGTGCTCGGACGCAAGTTCGCGCGCCAGTTCCGCGGCACGCCGTACTGGCTCGCGCTGGCGCAGGGTCGCGAAGCGGAGGGCCGGCGCGACGATCGCGTGCTGCTCGCCGCGCTGACGCGGCCGGAGCTCGTGACGCCCTGGGTCGGCGAGCTGCTCGCGCAGCGCGTGCCGATCTCGGGCATCCATTCCCTGCCCGTGCTCAGCCGCGAACTGCTGAAGCGGCTCGGCGCGAAGGGCCAGAACGTCCTGCTGATCAGCGTGCAGCAGGCGAGCGGGCTCAGGCAGACCTTTTTCCGCGACGGGCATCTGAAGATCAGCCGGCTCGCCGCGATGCCGCGGCCGGGCACCGTGCCGTATGCGAGCTACGTCAGCTCCGAGCTCGACAAGCTGCGGCGTTATCTGAACAGCCTCGCGCTGACTTCGCGCGACGGGCCGCTCGAAGTCTACATACTCTCGCACGGCGACATGCTCGCCGAGCTCGAGCAGGAGTGCCGCGACACGGACACCGAGCTCTACCGGCTCGTCGACGTCGCCGAGCTCGCGCACAAGCTGAAGATCCCGGGCGAGGCGCGCACGCCCTATGCCGATGTGCTGTTCGCGCAGCTCCTGCTCGACGCGCCGCCGCGCGAGCAGTACGCGCAGCCGGAGGAGACGCGCTACTACACCCTGCATCGCACGCGCATCGGCCTGCTCGTCGCCGGCGTCATGATCCTGCTCGCGAGCACGGCCTACAGCACGCTCAGCTTCGTCGAAGCGCTGGGGCTCAAGCAGCAGGCGCTGGACGCCGCGCAGAAGGCGGATTTCTACCGCGATCGCTTCGAGCTCGCGCGCCGCGGCCTGCCGCCGACGCCGGTCGAGCCGGGCGACATCAAGCAGGCGGTCGACGTCGTCGCCGCGCTCGAGGCGCGCCGCGCGACGCCGCTGCCCTGGCTCGCGGTGCTCGGCGCCGAGCTCGCGAAGGCGCCGGGCATCCGGCTCGACGACGTGCAGTGGACCGTCGCCGCCGATCCGAACGCAGTGCCGGGCGGCAAAGCGGACGCCGCAGCGCCGCCGCCGGCCGACATCGCGCCGGCGGCCGCGTTCCTGCAGTACGAGATAGGCATCCTGCGCGGCGAGATCACGCCCTTCGAGGGTGACTGGCGCGCCGCCATTGCGCGCATCGACGCGCTCGCCGCCGCGCTGCGCGCCCATCCGCGGGCGGTGCGCGTCGAGGTGCTCGCCTATCCGCTGGATCTCGAGTCGACGTCCAAGGTCAGCGGTGCCGCCAGTGCGGCGCCGCAAGCGCGCTTCGCGCTGAAGCTCGTGCTGGGAGTGCCCGATGGCGTACACGCGGGCTGACTGGTCGGTGCTGCGCGGCGCGCTGGGCGTGTTCGCGAGCTGCGCGCTGCTGTCCGCGATCATGCTGGGCGCGACCCACTTCTTCGCCGAGGACATGGCGAGCGAGTTCCGCGCCCACCACGGCAAGTTCCGCGACGCGAGCCGCAAGTATCTGTCCGTCGATCAGGACGAGCGCGCAATCGCGGAACACTATCCGCATTTCGTCGATCTCTATCGCCGCGGCGTCATCGGCGACGAGCATCGCCTGTCCTGGGTCGAGGCGCTGCGCGGCGCTGCCGCCGATCTGGCGCTGCCCGCGCTGTCCTACGACGTCGAGGCGCAGCAGCCCTATCAGCCCGACTACCCGCTCGCGACCGGCGCCTTCGACGTCCGCGTCAGCCGCATGCATCTGAGCGCGGGGCTGCTGCACGAGGGCGATCTGGAAAGTCTGCTGGAAGAGCTCGCGCGCCGCGCGGAGGGACTCTACAGCGTGCGCGCCTGCGATCTGCGGCGCAGCGCCGGCGAGGCGCGGCCGGGCGCGCGCCTGGTGGCCGACTGCCTGCTCGAGTGGTACACGCTGGAGCTGCGCGGCAGTCACATCGATCTCGCGGCCGAGGAAGGCGGCCCGTGAGCGCCCTGCGCGGCTGGCTCCTCGTCCTCGCGCTGGGCGCGGGCGCCGCGCCGGCGCGCGATCTCGGGCGGCTCTTCTTCACGCCCGAGGAGCGCGCGCAGCTCGACGCCGCGCGCCGGGCGCCGCCGGTCGCCGCCGCCGACGAAGCGACCGAACCCGCCGCGCCGCCCGAGCTCGCGCCGGACGCGCCGCGCGCCGCCGCCTCGCCGCCGCTGACCGTCAACGGCCTCGTGCGGCGCGCCCACGGACCGTCGACCGCCTGGATCAACGGCGCGCCGGGCACCCCCGGCGAGCTCGTGCAGGACGACGGTCGCAGGCTGCGCATCGGGCAGGATGCGGTGGAGCTCGGCGCCGCGGCGGGGCGCGCGCGCGTCAAACCCGGCCAGACCTACGACCCGGCAGCCGGGCGCGTCGTCGAGAGCTTCGAACGCGCGCCGGCGGATGCCGCCGCCGCGCCATGAAGCCGCGCCGCGCCGCTCCGTCGCGCCAGCGCGGCGTGGTCGTGCTGCTGGTGCTCGCGCTGCTGCTCGCCGTCGGCAGCTTCGTGGTGGTCCGCGCCTTGAACGAGGGCGTGCGTCGCGCGCGCGACGATCTCTCGACCACCGCCGCGAGCCTCGCCGCCGCGGAGCAGGCGCTGCTCGGCTATGCGACGCGCTACCCGGACGATCCCGCGATCACGAGCGCGACCGCCGGCCCCGGCCATCTGCCCTGTCCCGATACGCGCTTCGATGCCGGCGACGTGCCGGGTCAGGCCGATCCGCCCTGCGCGCAGCCGTCCTCGACGGAGACGGGCTACCTGCCGTGGCGCACGCTGGACCTGCCGGATCTGCGCGACGCCGACGGCGCGCCGCTGTGGTATGCGGTGGCCGACGCCTTTCGCAACAACCCGGCGGGCATCGTCAACCCGGACACGCGCGGGGAGCTCAGGCTCGACGACTGCGGCGCCAACGCGCGCGACATCGCGGCCCTCTTGTTCGCGCCCGGCGCCGGCCTGAGCGGTCAGGATCGATCGACGGCGAATGCCGCCGTGCGCTACGCGGCCGTCAACTATCTCGAAGGCCAGAACGCCACGCGCGGCGACGGCTGCTTCGGCTCGCTGACCAGCCCGATCGCGAACGACTTCGTGCGCGTCATCGATCGCCGGCGCTTGATGACGGCCGTGCAGAAGCGCGTGCTCGCCGACGTCGCGAACGCGCTCGAGCGCTATTTCGCCGATCCCGACGGGGACGACGTCGACGGCGTCGATCCGGACTGCGCCGCGGCGAGCCTGCCGGACGACTGCGACGATGCGCTGCCCTGGCTCGCGCCTTTCGAGGATCCGACGACGAGCGCCCACCGCGGCGTGCCCGGCACGCGCCGCGGGCTGCTGCCGCTGCGCCAGGTCGGCGTGGATTTCGCGGCCGACTTCCGCGCGCGCTGGCAGCTCCCGAGCGGCGGCACGCTGACGAGCAGCGGCGCCGCGCCGCCCGATCCGGCCTGCGTGCGCAGCACCAGCGCGATCTGCAGCCTGCAGCCGGCGGGCTTCGGCGCGGCCGCGAGCTACACCAGCGAGGTGCGCGGCAGCGGGATCTCGCCCTACGGCGCCGGCCTCTGCCGCTGGCAGGGCGGGCAGGCGATGCGCTGCACGACCACGCTGCGCATCGAGGATCCCGCCGGCTCGGGCAATTTCGTGCAGCGCGCGTACACGCTCGAGGTCGACGGCCTGCCGCGCAAGCTCGCGCCGCCGTCGGCGGCGGCGCCGCGGCGTGAAGACATGAGCCTCGCGGCGACGGCGCTGCCCGCGGACGCTTCGATCCGGGTCGCGATCGCCGACACGCTGCAGCCCGCGAACAGCCTGCTCGGCGGCGCGGAGCTCACGCTGCCGCCCGGCAGCTCGGTCGCGGACTTCGCGCTGCTGAACCTGCCCTACGATCTCGAGGTCGACGACGACGAAGTCGTCGATCCGGCGGCGCGACGCGCGCCGGGCGAGCTGCCGCAGTGGTTCACCGCGAACCTGTGGCAGCGCTTCGTGTTCGTTGCCTATGCCGAGGCCTATGCGCCGGACGCCGTGGCGAGCGACTGCGTCGCCGGCAGCGACTGTCTCGAGCTCATCGACAGGCGGCGCCGGGCGCCGGCGGTGACGCACGCGGACGTACGCGCGCTGGTGCTCGCCGCGGGCCCCGCGCTCGCGACGCAGACGCGGACTGGCGCCGATCCGGCGCAGTGGTTCGAAGGCGAGAACGCGAGCCTCGACGATCGCTACGAGGCGCGTGACGAAGCGCCGGACTTCAACGATCTGCTGCTGAGGCCGTCTCTCCATGATTGACTCGCGCCTGCACCGCGCCCGCGGCCTCACGCTGATCGAGATGGCGGTGGTGCTGATGATCCTGGGGCTCATCGTCGCCGGCCTGCTCGGGCCGCTGGACACGCAGCTCGAGGCACGCGATCGCCGCGAGACGCTGGCGCAGCTCGAACGCGCGCGCGACGCGCTCTACGGCTATGCCGTGACGCGCGGCCGCCTGCCCTGTCCCGACGGCGACGGCGACGGCCTGCCGAACCCGTCCTTCGACCCCGCCGACAAGGCGAGCGCGCAGTGCGACTTCGCCGAGGGCTTCCTGCCCTGGGCCGAGCTCGGCCTGCCGCCCGGCGACGCCTGGAGCAATCGCCTGCGCTATCGCGTGCGCGCGCCGCTCTATACCTGGCCGGACAGCGACGGCCTGTGCAACGGCGGTGCGAACGGCGAGCTCGATCTGTGCGCGCGCGGCAATCTGACGATCCGCAGCCGCGGCGACAATCCGGCGACGAACGGCACGCAGGAGGGCAAGTTCGCCTTCGACGCCGCGACCGAAGTGCCCGCCGTGGTGATCTCGCACGGGCGCAACGGCTACGGCGCAACCAGCGTCGGCGGCGTGCCGCGCGCCGCGCCGCTCGCGCCGGACGAAAGCGAGAACGCGGACGGCGACGCGGTCTACTTCACGCGCGGCTACACGCCGGGCGACGCCACCTGCAGCGACGACGGTGACGAGGGCACGCCGCTGTGCGAGTTCGACGATCTGGTGCTGTGGGTGGTGCCGGCGGTGCTGAACGACAGGCTCGTCGCCGCCGGCCGGCTGCCGTGAGGCGCGGCGACGCGCCGAGCGCGGCCGACCGACAGCGGCGCGGCCGCGCCTGCGCAAAAATTTTCACGTGCGCCCCGACTCGCTGATCGTCACGCTGCCGGACTGGACCGCGGAATGGCTCGCGTCCCAGCCCGCGGCCGTCGACGACGCGGCGCGCATGCGGATCGCGATCGGGCTCGCGCGCGAGAACGTGCTCGCCGGCAGCGGCGGCCCGTTCGGCGCGGCGATCTTCGACGCCGACGGCAGGTGGCCGCTCGCCGTCGGCGTCAATCGCGTGGAGCCCGCGAACAACGCCTGCCTGCACGCCGAGATTGTCGCACTGATGTTCGCGCAAGCGGCCGTCCGCTCGTGGACGCTGCGGCGCCCCACCGGCGCGCCGCGCGTGCTCTATAGCTCCTGCATGCCCTGCGCGATGTGCCTGGGCGCGGTGCTGTGGAGCGGCGTCGGCCGCCTCGTCTGCGGCGCGATGCGCGAAGACGCGCTCGCGCTCGGCTTCGATGAAGGGCCGGTGTTCGCCGAATCCTGGCGCTATCTCGAAGCGCGCGGGATCGCGATCGAGCTCGGCGTGCTGGCCGACGAGGCGCGCGCGGTGTTTGCGCTGTACAAGGGCCGCGGGGGCCTGGTCTACAACGCCTAGGCTGCCCGGCTCCCCGGTTTCGCGGCATCATGACCGCAGGACGACACCGATCGAGGAATGGCCATGGCAACGCTGCTGCAGTTCGATTTTCCCTTCGACGGGCCCTTCGGGGCCGAGATGGCGCAGGCGCTCGAAGGACTCGCGCGCTCGATCGCGGAAGAGCCGGGCTTGCTGTGGAAGATCTGGACCGAGAACGCGACGGCGCGGATGGCCGGCGGCATATACCTGTTCGAAACGCCGGAGACCGCGGCCGCCTATGCGCAGAAGCACTGCGAGCGTCTCGCCGGTTTCGGCGTCCGCGACGTCCGCGCGCAGAGCTTCGAGGTCAATGCGGAGCTGTCGCGCCTCACGCGCGCGCCGGGTTTCTGATCGCGGGCGACGGACGGCGATGATCTGGCTGCTCGAAACCCGGGAGCGCTGCGTCTACGGCTACGCGAACGAGGCACAGGGCATCGCCCACGCACGCGCGGCCGACGTCGCCGCCGGACTGTGGCAGTTCTTCGACGCCGAGGGTCGGGCGCTGCTGCCCAGCCCTGCGGGTCCCGACATCTATGAGCTGCAGCCGGCGCCGGCCGGCGCCGCCCGCTTGCAGGACATCCTCCACGAGCTGCGCGCCGTCGTGATCGACGGCAAGCGCCACACCGCCGCCGCCCTGCGCGAGCGCCTGCCGCCAATCGGGCCGGTTTGAGCCCGTCGTTGAATGCTTTTTCAATCTCGCCACGGAGGAAGAAGAGAACGACCGGAGCCAGCGTACTCTTGTAGCCCGGATGAGCGCAGCGAATCCGGGATCGGACGCCAAGCCTTGCGCTTGCGCGCAATGATCCGCCGAACCCCGGATTCGCTGCGCTCATCCGGGCTACGAAGAAAGCGTTCGCAGGTTGGGCTGACGAAGGAAGCCCAACATCGGACGTCACCCCCAATCATGAAAGAGGCGTGGTGAGCCCCTCCCGGATTCCGCGCCGCTGCGCGGCGCTCCTTCCGGGCTACAGGACAACGATCTTCGTAACCCGATCGCAGCGCAGCGCGCGGTAAAGGAAGGCGCTTCAGTCGGGCGTGCGCGCAACTCGCGGCAGCGCCGCGTCGATCTCCACGCCGAAGCTGTTCAAGGCCATCGACACCAGCGTGTACTGGCCGACGGTGAACACGACGTCCATGAGCTGTTCGGCGCCGTAGCTCGCCGCGAGCGTGCGCCAGGTCGCATCGCCGATGCAGGCATCGCGATGGAGCTCGTCCGCCGCGCGCAGCAACGCGGCCTCGTGCGCGCTCCAGCCCGGCGCGTCGGGGCCCGCGGCGATGCGCGCGATTTCGTCCTCGCTGAGGCCCGCGCGCAGCGCGATCTGCACGTGCTGCGTCCACTCATAGGGCGCGTGGCAGAGCCAGCCGATGCGCAGGATCAGCATCTCGCGCTCGCGCAGCGAGAGGCTCTGCTTGGCCAGCACGTGCGTGGCGAACGGCAGCCAGCGCTTGAACAGTCCCGTATGCCGCACGAGGGTCTTGAAGACGTTCCAGGCCGTGCCGCTGCGGACGAAGGGCTCCATCAGGCTGCGCTGTTCGGCGCTCCAGTCTTCGGGCTCGAGCGGCGTGAGGCGCGGCTGCGTAGGGCGCATGCAGTTTCTCCCGTCGGGGTTGATGAGGCGAGAGCGGCGTTCACGCTTCGATCACGCGGCGCATCGCCACGTGATAGTAAGGCTGGAACACGCCGCTGCCGTCGTCGACTTCCAGGCGCTCCTCGAAGCCGAAGTCGGTCGGCTGCAGAATCTTGCGTGCGCGCACCCAGTCGTCGCCGTGGCCCGGCGGCAGATCGGCGAAGCCCAGGCGGCCGTCCGCGGCGTCCACGGTGTAGTCGCGCACGAGCCCGCCGTCGGTATAGGCGTGCGCGCGGATGCCACCGCCCGGGCCGGCGCCGACGACGACCAGCGCCTTGTGCACGTCGAGCCGGCCGTCGGCGAGCGGATAGCAGGCGTCCATCTTCAAGGCGATGAAGCGGCCGCCCGCCTCGAAGCTGCCGTGCATCTCCTTGCGGAAGACGTAGTCGGACATCGCGTAGCGGCCCTCGCCGCGAAAGCGGCCGAGCAGAAAGCCGAGCGGCTGCAGGTGGACGCCCGGCCTCTCATGGTCGTGTACCGGATCGTAGCGGAATCCTTCGATCGCGCTGCCGTCGACGAGCAGCGTGCCGGCGCGCGCCGCCGTCGCGGCATAGTCGAGGACGCGCTGCCAGTCCTGCTCGCTCGCGACTTCGGCGTAGGCGTCGCTGCGATCGTCGAGCTTGAAGCTCATCACCGGCGCGCGCTTGCACGGGCCCTGACAGCCGGTCTTGACGATGGTGACGCCGCTGCGCCGTGAGAGCTCGGCGAGGCGGGCGGCATCCGTGTCGAAGAGCGTGCGGCGCCGGCACGGCAGCCCGGCGCACAGGTAGAGCTGCTTGCTCGCCGCGTGGTACTCGGCCTGCGCCTGCGCGAGCGCGGCGGCGAGCGTCGCGTCTGCTGGCTCGATCCGGCGCTGGGCGAGGAAATGGCGGAACTGCCGCAGCGACTCTTCCGTCCAGTATCCCTGGCCCCTGACGACGAAGCCGGCCACGTGGAACGCGAGCGTCGCGTCCACGGCCGGGGTGGGCGAATGGGCATTCACGCTGTGTCCTCCGCGCCGGATTCAGATTTCCTGCCGCGTCGGCCGGAACAGGATCTCGTTGACGTCGACTTCCGGCGGCTGGCTCAGCGCGAACACCAGCATGTTCGCGAAGGTCTCGGCCGGCACGGCGATCTCGTAGATCTTGCGCACGGCCGTCGCGATGTCGGGCTCGGTGATGCTGTCGGGCAGCTCGGACTGCACCGCGCCGGGCGAGACGATCGTCGTGCGGATGTCGTAAGGCTTCACTTCCTGGCGCAGGCCCTCGGCGATCACGCGCACGCCGTGCTTGGTCGCGGCGTAGACCGCGCTGCCCGGCCGCACCTTGTGGCCCGCGACCGAGGACACGAACACGAAGTGCCCGCTCTTCTGCGCCTTCATCACCGGCAGCGCGGCGGCCACGCCGTAGAGCACGCCTTTCAGGTTGACGTCGATCATGCGATCCCAGTCGTCGACCTTCAGCCGCTCCAGCGGCGAGTGCGGCATCAGTCCCGCGTTCGCGACGAACACGTCGAGGCGGCCGTAAGCCGCGACGGCCGCGTCGGCGAGCGCCTGCACCTGCGCGCGATCGGTGACGTCGGTCGCGCGCACCAGCACCTGCGCGCCGCCGCCTTCGAGCTCGCGCGCGAGCGTCTGCAGGCGGTCGAGCCGCCGCGCGCCCAATGCGAGCTTCGCGCCGCGCGCGGCCAGTGCATGCGCCGCCGCGGCGCCGAGACCGCTGCTCGCACCGGTGATGACGACGACCTTGCCTGCGATGTTGTCGGTCATGAATCACTCTCCTCTTACAGTCGACGAATCATGCCTGGTACAAGGCTACGTGCGCGACGGCGCCGTAGCCCGGGTGCAGCGTAGCGGAACCTGGGATCTTCTCGCACTTTGAACGCCATTGAAGATCCCGGGTTGCGCGCTGCGCGCTCCACCCGGGCTACGCGAGGCCGGTATGTCCGCAAACGCGCCGTAGCCCGGGTGCAGCGTAGCGAAACCCGGGATCTTCATGCATTCGAACCCGACGGCGGCGTTCATTCGACGAAGCGTGCCTGGTACAGGGGCTCGGGCGCGATGGCGGCGTAGTGCCGCGTCAGATCCTCCAAGGTCCACCCCTGCGGTCTGAACGCTTCGTGCACTTCGCGCGGGTGCGTCCACAGCGCGGTCTTGCGGCCGTTGAAGCTCATCACCTGGCCGTTGAAGTGCTTCGCCGCGTCGCTGAGCAGCCACAGCATGCCCTGCGCGACCTCCTCGGCGCTGCCGAAGCCGAGCTCGGCGGGCGAGGGTGCGGCCCGGCCTTGCGCGGCGGCGTCGCGCGCTGCGTTGTCGAACACGACCTGCGTCATGTCGGTCGCCGCGATCGGCCAGAACGCGTTGCAGCGGATGCCGTAGCGCACGAGCTCCAGCACCCAGCTACGCTGCAGGCCGAGCATGCCGGCCTTGGCCGCCGCGTAGTTGCTCTGACCGAAGCCGCCGCAGAGCCCCGAGTTCGAGATCACGTTGACGATGTGGCCGCCGCCCGCCTCGCGCATCGCGAGCGCGGCGTGCTTGCCGCAGGCCCAGCTACCGCGCAGATGCACGGCGATCACTTCGTCGAACTCGGCGTCCGTCATCTTGAACAGCGTGCGATCGCGCACCACGCCGGCGTTGTTGACGAGAACGTCGATGCCGCCGAAATGCTCGACGCAGGTCTGCACGAGCTTCGCGCAGATCGCGCTGTCGGCGACCGAGCCGAGCACGCTCGAGGCTTTGCCGCCGACCTTGCGCACCAGCGTCTCCGCGTCGCGCAGGGCGTCGGCATTGGTGCCGTTCAGCACGAGGCTCGCGCCTTCCTTCGCCATCGCGACGGCGAAGGCGCGGCCCAGCCCGCGCGACGAGCCCGTGATGACGACGCGTTTGCCGTGCAGAACGTTCATCCTACCGGTCCTGCTTGCGCCGGAACGCTTCGCGCGCGGCGACTGCGTCCTCGCTGTCGAAGACCAGCATCGACACGTCGGCGTCCATGAACGAGCTCGCATGCAGCAGCGCATTGGCCGTCGCGTTGATCGCCTGCTTGCTCATCGACATGATCACGGGCGGCATCTCCAGCGCCTTCGCGGCGAGCTCCAGCGCTTTCTCGAGCGCGCCGCCGGCGGGCGCGACTTCCTCGCACAGGCCCCAGTCCAGCGCCTGGCGCGCCGGCATCTTCTCGCACAGCATCACGATGCGTTTCGCGCGCGCCGGCCCGACCAGCGCGACGAGGCGCGGGATCGCCTGCCACTGCAAGGTCAGCCCGATCTTCACTTCCGGTACGTAGAAATAGGCGTCCGCGGCGAGCACGCGCCAGTCGCAGCATAGCGCGATCGCGGCGCCCGCTCCGACGGCCGGTCCCTCGATCGCGGCGACGGTCGTCTGCGGCATTTCCTCCCAGGCGCGGCACAGGTGGCGGCCGAGATGGGTGCGATCGCGGCGTTCGGCAAAGCTGCCCTCGGCCGGCGCCTGCTTCAGATCGAAGCCCGCGCAGAAGCCGCGGCCCTTGCCGCTCAGGATCACCGCGTGCACCTCGTGATTGCGATGGAAGGAGCGCCCGACCTCGGTCAGCTCCTCGATCAGCTCGTAGTTGAAGGCGTTCAGCGCTGCCGGACGCGCCATGCGGACGATCGCGATGCGCCCGCGCGTTTCGACTTCGACGGTGTTCCAAGTCATCTGTATTCCTCCGCTTCGGGCCGGCCGGCTTCAGCCGGGCAGCGTGAGATCCGTATCCTGTGCGGCGACCACTGCGGCGACCGCGTTCGTGAGCCTGAAACGCACCGCGCCGTCGCGGTTCTCGATCAGCGCGAGCGAGAGCCCCGAGTGCCGCGCGAGCCGATGCGCCTGATAGAGGCCGATGCCGAGGCCGTTCGCCGAGGCGACCGGGCGCTCGAACAGTGCCTCGGCGAGCGCCGCCGGCACCGCGCTGCCGCCGTCCAGCACCTCGATTGCATACTCCGCGCCGCGATTGTCGAGGCTCACGCGCACCGCGATGCCGGGCTCGGCGATCCGCTTCTGGCGCGCATTCTCGAGCAGGTTCTCGACGACGCTGTCGAGGCATTCGTCCGGCACGGGCAGCGCGGGATTGCTCATGCGCGCGGTCAGCGCCAGCGCCTGCCCTTCGCAGCGCGTGCAGAGCTGCTGCCACCACGCGGCGAGCGTGCGCTCGGCGCGCGGAGCGGCCGCGGGCTGCTGCAGCTTGTCCAGGGCGACCTGCAGGCGCTGCACGACCTGCGGGAGCTGGCGGCGCAGGCGCTGCAGTTGTTCTTCTTCGCGTCGCGGCTCTCCCTGCGCCACCGGCGCGGCCATGATCTTCAGCGACTGCAGCAGGTTCTTGATGTCGTGCGTGACGCGCGCGCCGGTTTCGTAGACGGCCTTGAGCTGCGCCTGGTGCGCCTGCTCGATCTCGCGGCGCTTCGCGACGCAGAACTGGCCGAGGATCTCCACGAGCAGGCGCGCGTGGTGCAGCAGCGCCGGGCCGATCGGCCGCTCGGCATAGAGCGTGACGTCGACCGGACCGCTCGCGAGGCGCACGCGATGCGAGGTCGCGCGGCCGCGCAGCGTGCCGTCGGCGGATTTCAGCCCCGCGACCCAGGGCATCGCGCAGAGCTCGTCGAGGGCCGCGTCGTTCAGCGCCGCGACCGTGGACTCGCGCGCCGCGAGCTCGGCGAGCCGCGAGATCCAGGCTTCGAAGGGCGTGCCGATGTTCAGCACCGAGCGCTCCCACAGGCTGCCGACCCCGCGCGCGGCCGGCGCGATCAGCCAGGCGAGAAAGAGCAGGAAGGCGGCGACCGCGATCAGCGCGGTCAACAGCGCGCTCGGATAGTCGAGGCCGCGCTGATAGGACAGCACGACGCTGCCGAGCGCGAGCAGGGCCGCGATCTGCGCGACGATGATGCCGCGGAAGAACTCGAGCGGGAAGGCCGCGCGCGGCGCGCTGACGCGCGGCAGCAGCAGCAGGCTCAGCGGCGCGATCGTCAGCACGATGCGAAACGCTTCCGACACGCTCGAATGCAGGCTGACGATCGCGAAGGACGGCGGCACGATGCCGATCAGCAGCTCGGAGATCAGCACCACCAGCGTCAGCATGTAGACATAGCGCTCTTTGCGCGTGTCCAGCGAGCGACCGGCGACGATGCCGATCAGCACCACGACCCAGGCGAAGAGCAGCAGCCAGTCGAGCGCGATCGCGCACAGCGCGGTGAACACCACCACCAGCGCCGCGGTGCCCCAGGCCAGCGACTCGTCGCGCCGCCAGATCGGTTGCCACAGGAAGAAGAGTCCGAGGTGCGCGGTCATCAGCGACGCGGCGACGCCCGAGCCCGCGCCTGCGACGACCGTACCGTGCAGGCTCAGCAGCATCATCGCGAGGATCCAGTGCTCGCGACGGCGATCGAGGAGGGCGGCAATGTCAAACACCTTGAAACCCGCGGACGCGCGACGGCATGCCGCGCGGCCGATGTTACTATCCTTCGCGAGTGCCGGGCACGGCGGACGCTGCCCGTCGCGCCGCGGCCGGAGTTCCCGATGAGCTTACACACGCAGTATCTCGCGCTCCTGCGCCTCGGCGCGCGCGAGTGGTGGCGCACGCGCAGCGCCGCGCTGCTGCTGCTCGTCGTCGCGCTCGCCTTCGGGCTCGCGAATTTTCTCGCCGGGCTGGCGGTGACCGAAGTCGCTGCCCAGCGCATCACGTTCCACGCGGGGCTCGCGCGGCCCGCGGTGACGCTGCTCTTCGCGCTCGCGATCGTCGCCGCGCTCGTGCGCGAGCTCGACGACCGCGTGCTCGACATCCTGCTCGCGCGGCCGCTGTCGCGGCGGGACTGGTATCTCGCGCGGCTCGGTGTCCAGCTATGCGCGGCGCTCGCGCTCGCCTGCGCGACGGCGCTGCCGCTGCTGCCGCTGGTGCCGCCGCTCGCGCTCGCGGCCTGGACGCTGTCTTTTGCCTGCGAGCTCGGGATCGTCGCCGCGCTCGCGCTGGCCTGCGCGACCAGCCTCGGCCGCGTCGCGCCCGCCATGGGCGCGGTCGGCGGCTTCTACGCGCTGGCGCGCACCAGCGCCGCCCTGGTGCTGATGATGCAGGGACCGGCGAGCGATCCGGCGCGCCTCGGCGATCGGCTCCTCACTTACGGCGTGCAGGGACTCGCCCTCGTGCTGCCCGATTTCTCGCGCTATGCGCAGACCGGCTGGCTGCTCGGCGAGGCGAGCCGCATGAGTGCCGATCTCGCGTATGCGCTGGTCCAGGGCGCGATCTACGTCGCGCTGCTCGCCGCGCTCGGCCTCGTCGACTTCGAGCGGCGCGATCTGTGAAGCGCACGGGCGGCACGCGCGCCTGGCGCGAAGTGCCCGCGGCCGCGCGTCTCGCGCTGCTCGGCTGTCTGCTCGCCGCCGTCGCCTGGCAGGCGGCGCAGCCGCCGCCGCGCGCGCGCCTCGAGGCGCTGCCGGCGGCCCCCTCGGCCGCGGTCCTGCGCGTGCTCGCGGGCGGCGATGCGCGGCTCACCGCGCGGCTCGTGATGCTGTGGCTCACGAGCTTCGACGTCCAGCCCGGCCTGAGCCTGCCGTATGCCGCATTGGACTATGCGCGGCTGCGCGACTGGCTCGCGCTCGCGCTGGATCTCGACCCCACCGCGCAGTACCCGCTGCTCGCCGCGAGCCGACTCTACGGCGAAGTGGCCGATCCGGCGCGCAGCCGCTCGATGCTCGATTTCGTCGCCGCGCGTTTCGCGCAGGATCCCGCGCGGCGCTGGCCCTGGCTCGCGCACGCGGTGTTCGTCGCCCAGCATCGCCTGAAGGACGCCGCGCTCGCGCGGGCTTACGCGCGGCAGCTCGCCGCGGCGCCGGCGAGCGCCGCGATCCCGGGCTGGGCGCGGCAGCTCGAGATCTTCGTGCTGGAGGATTTCGGCGAGCTCGAGGCCGCGCAAATCCTGCTCGGCGGGCTGCTCGACAGCGGGCGGATCACGGACGCCCATGAGCGCGCCTTCCTCGCGCGGCGGCTCGCCGACATCGCCGCCCGGCGCGGCGCCGTCGAAAAACGGTCGGAGTCGTCCGAATGACGACGCCGGGCGCGGGTGCGGCCGGATAAAACCCATGCGAATCAGCGCGCTTTTGGCTGGCACGTTTTCTGCCCCTCACTTCCCGAACAGCCCAGCGAGATCGTCCATGCCGATGCCACGCCCGTCCCCGTCCCCGGCCCGCCAGCGCGGCTTCACGCTGGTCGAGATCGCGATCGTGCTGGTCATCATCGGGCTGCTGCTCGGCGGCATCCTGAAGGGCCAGGAGCTGATCACCGCGGCCAAGGTGCGCAACATCGCGGATCAGAATTCCGGCGTGCAGGCCGCCTACTACGGCTTCATCGATCGCTTCCGCCAGATCCCGGGCGACTGGCCGGCGACCAATGCCGCGCAGGCAATCCCGGGCGTCACCACCGGCGGCAACGGCAACGGCCGGCTCGATGCGGTCGGCGGCAGCGAATGGACCGAGCCGCTCGCGCTGTGGGAGCAGCTCTCGAAGGCGGGCTTCATCCAGGGCAACTTCGTCGGCGGCAACAGCGCGCCGACCGCCGCCGACAGCGATCTCGCCCCGCGCAATGCCTTCAACGGCTTCCTCGTCCTCTACCGCACGAACGACTATCTCGACGCCTCGTCGACGCCCGCCGAGCGCTATCACCTCGTGCTCGGCCGCAACATCGACGTCAAGGTGATGCGCGAGCTCGATCTGAAGATCGACGACGGCCTGCCCGAGACCGGCGTGCTGCGTCAGGCCGCGACCTCGGGCGCCGCGCTGGGCGCCGCCGGCCAGTCGAACGCGAGCTGCGTCGACAGCGACGAGAGCCCGGCGATCTGGGACATCGCCGGCAACGAGCAGGACTGCAACGCCGTCTATCTGTACTGAGCCGCGCCAGCGATGGCCGCGGCGCTGTCGGTCGTCGGCCTCTCCAAGCGTTACGGCGGGACCCTGGCGCTAGACGGCGTGTCCTTCGAGCTCGCCCCCGGCAGCGCCACCGCGCTGCTCGGCGCGAACGGCGCCGGCAAGTCGACGCTGATCCGCGCCGTGCTCGATCTCGTCGGCCTCGACGCCGGCGCGATCGCGATCCACGACGTCTCCCACCGCCGCGCTGCGGCGCGCCGGCCGCTCGCCTATCTCGGCGAGCGCTTCCTGCCGCCGCACGCAGCGCGCGGGCGCGAGGTCCTGCAGTTGCTCTGCGATCTGCACGGCGTGGCGCTGGACGCCCACCGCGTCGCGGCCGAGTGCGCCGCGCTGGAGCTCGATCCCGCCGCGCTCGAGCGTCCGGCCCGCGAGTACTCGAAGGGCATGCTGCAGAAGCTCGGCCTCGTCGCCTGCCTGCTCGCCGCGCGTCCTTTCCTGCTGCTCGACGAGCCGACCAGCGGCCTCGACGTGCAGGCGCACGCGCTGATCCGCGCGCGCCTCACCGCGCTGCGCGCCGCCGGCAGCACGCTGTTCTTCAGCACCCACGATCTCGGCGACGTCGCCCTGCTGTGCGAGCGCGCCCTGGTGCTGCGCGCCGGCCGCCTCGTCTTCGACGGCCCCGTCACCGCCCTCGCCGCCCACGATCCGGCGGGCGACCTCGAGCGCGCGTTTCTGGCTGTTGCTACTGGATAGGCCGCTTGGAATCTAGCCACGGAGGGGCACGGAGAAGAGATTGATTGAGCCGATGGCCCCGTAACGCAATAACGACGATGGGCGCAGCGTGACGGAAGCTCCCATCAATCCTCTCTTTCTCCGTGCCCTCCGTGTCTAGATTCCCCCACCGCCAAACCTCGCACCGACACGAACCCCGGCACTACGGCCCAACGTCCGACTCAAGGGCCTAGCGGAGCGGCCGATAGCCCGCGTCATAGCCCCGGAATCGCTGATGACTGCGCTCCATCCCGAACTCGCCCGCCAACTGCTGCAAGCCCTGCCCGGGCCCGTCGCGCTGTTGAACGCGGCGAGCGTGCTGGTGTGGGTCAACGATGCGTTCGCGGCGCTGGCCGGGTGCGAGCCGGGCGAGTGCGTCGGCTACACGCTGGACGATTTCGATCTGCCGCTGCGCATGACGCTCGGAGCCGAGGCGCGACGCGTGGCGGCGCCCGGCTTCAGCGGCAGCGTCCTGCTGTTCGAGGGCGCGAGCGGCGGCAGCACGGTTGCCGGGGTGCTGTCGCGCGAAGCGGCGCTGCTGCGGCTCGAGGCCGAGATCTCGCGCAGCCGCCGCTATTCGAATCCGCTGTCCTGTCTCGTCGCGCGCATCGAGGACGATGCGCGCGCCTATGCCGCGCTCGAGCGCATGCTGCGCGATCAGTTGCGCTGGGTCGACGTGCTCGCCCGCTGGTCGGAGACCGAGCTGCTGGTGCTGCTGCCGGAGACACCGGCGCGCGCGGCGACCGCGCTGTGCCGCAAGCTCGCGACCCAGGCGCGCAGCCTCGGCGTCGAAGTCCTGGCCTGGGGAACGAGCACCTGGCGTCGCGGCGACGATGCCGCCCTCTTCGTCGCCCGCGCGCGGGCCGGCGAACGCGGCGCCGCTTGGCCGCTCGCCTCGGCGCGCGTCAGGCTGCGGCGCTGAGCTCGACGACTTCGAAGTCGTGCGTGATCGCGGCGGTCTTGCCGAGCATGATCGATGCCGAACAGTATTTTTCCGCCGACAGCTTTACTGCGCGCTCGACCTGAGCGGCCTTCAACCCGTGTCCCGTCACGACGAAGTGCGCATGGATGCGCGTGAAGACCTGCGGGACCTCCTCGGCGCGCTGCGCGCTCAGCTCGACGCGGCAGTCCGTCACGTCCTGTCGCGCCTTCTTCAGGATCGACACCACGTCGAAGGCCGTGCAGCCGCCCATGCCGACGAGCACCATCTCCATCGGTCGCATGCCGATGTTGCGACCGCCGGCATCGGGCGGGCCGTCGAGCACCACGGCGTGACCGCTGCCGGATTCGCCGACGAAGGACACGCCGTCGACCCATTTGATCGTCGCTTTCATCTGCCTCGCTCCTGCCTCGATGCCGCCGCGGCACGGCCGGAACTTTACTGGCAACAACTTGTAAACGCGAATAGAATTCGGGCCTTAGCGGGCACTGCGTCGCGACAGCATAAAGAGTCCAGGACGGACCGGAGACGGGAATGCATACTTTCTTCACGCAAACGTCAGCAGGCTTGGGGGTGAAAAACATGGCGTTGATCCCGATCAGGCAGCCACACAGCAGCGACGCGATCCAAAAATTCCTCGAGCACTGCCACCGCAAGCAGTATCCCGCCAAGAGCACGATCATCCGCCAGGGCGATCCGTCCCACGATCTCTTCTACGTCGTGAAGGGCTCGGTGACGGTGCTGCTCGAAGACGAGGAAGGCCGCGAGCTGGTGCTGGCCTATCTGAACCCGGGCGATTTCTTCGGCGAAATCGGTCTGTTCAACGAGCACGTCAATCGCAGCGCGCTGGTGCGCGCGAAGACCGCCTGCGACATCGCGCAGATCAGCTACGAGAAGATCAAGAACATTCCGATGGTGTTCCCGGATCTGGTCTTCGCGATTGCCTCGCAGCTCGCCACTCGCCTGCGCCGCATGAACCGCAAGGTCGGCGATCTCGCCTTCATGGACGTGTCCGGCCGCGTCGCCCGCGCGCTGCTCGAGCTGTGCAAGGAGCCGGACGCGATGACGCACCCGGACGGCATGCAGATCCGCGTCACGCGCCAGGAGCTCGGCCGCATCGTCGGCTGCTCGCGCGAGATGGTCGGCCGCGTGCTGAAGACACTCGAAGAGCAGCACCTGCTGTCGGTCAGCGGCAAGACCATCGTCGTCTTCGGCGTGCGCTGAGCGCGGGCACCGCCGCCGTTTCCCGTCGCGGGCGGCTCGCCTTGACAGGCCTGGCCCCGGCCCGGACAATCGCGCGCCTCGACTGCACGGGCTGACGAACCAACGTTCCCGCAACTGGGAATCTCCGCGGCGCGCCCATCGTCGCGGCTCCAATCGTCACCCGGGTCGCCAGGTTCCCTCCACCTCCGCGGAGTACCGGCGACGCTACTTTCGTTCGGGCGGCTACGTAGCTCAGTTGGTCAGAGCGCGGCACTCATAATGCTGAGGTCGGTGGTTCGAGCCCACCCGTAGCCACCAATTTCGCATCGACTTCCCTCCGCCGCCGCATTCTCGTAGCCCGGATGAGCGCAGCGAATCCGGGACAGGGCTCTCGCACGGCACGGTTATAAACGCCTCACCGCCCCGGCTTTTCCGGTGTGTCTCCGCGGCATCGAACGGTGTGACCGTCTCTATCACTTTGCGATTGCCGAAGGCGTCGGATCGCTGTCTTTACTGAACGTTCTGCGTCGGACGGTTGAACGGCAAGCACTTCGTGCGGCCCATGCAATCCGGCGAGCCGAAGACAGGTCTCGTCGAAGGGATCGAGCAGCAGCTCGGCCTCGGCGGCCCCGAGCAAGCACTGGATCGGCACCGTCGCGCCCGGCTCGCGTCTGGCGATCACGGCGCGGCGGCTTGCCTCGTGAGCGTCGCGCCGAAGTGCATGCCGAGCTCGGCGTCGAGCTCGTCGACGATGCTGCCCTGAAGCTGGATCGCATCCGGCCCGATCGGACCGACGAACTGGAATATCCGCGAGACACCGCCCATGGACCGAGGCGAGCGCACGAAGCAGGTGAGGATGGTGCCGTTGACGCGGTAGTGGCCGACGAGCGCCAGCGCGGAATCGCGACCGCGAATGTGCCCGTTCTCGAACTGCAGGAGGCAGGGCGCTATCCCCGCGGCCGCGCCCGCCGCGGCATCGTCGAACGCGAAGAGCCAGACACCGTCCACGGTCATGAAGCCCCCGATCGCCGAGCCTTGTGAGCGTGCTGAAGTGCGCGGAGGTCGGCCGCAGTGCGCCGCGCGATCATAGACACGGTGCCGCGGCGCGCACCCCTCGTTCGGATTATTCGAGCTCTCGCCGCTCGCGTGGGCGCAAGAAACCAGGGCGCCCGCGCCGCCGAACGAAATTTCGGCGCTCCCGTAGCCCGGGTGCAGCGTAGCGGAACCCGGGAGCTCGAGTGTCCGCTCCCGGGTTACGAGAGTCCGCAGCTCCCTTGGTGTGTGTCCATACCGTCGGCCTCACGCCGGCGGCGACTCAGGCCTGTTCGCGCGCCGCTTCGGCCACGGCCTGCACCGCTTCCGGATTGACCAGCGAGGAAACGTCGCCCGGCGATTCGCCGAGATAGGCGGCGCGCACGACGCGACGCATCACCTTCATGTTGCGCGTCTTCGGCAGATCGGCGACGAAGAGGATCGCTTTCGGCTTGAACGGATGGCCGAGGCCGGCGACCAGCGCATCGGACAGCCGCTGGCGCAGCGCCGGGCTGTCGGCGACGTTCGGCAGCAGGCTGCAGACGCAGACGATGGCCTGACCTTTGACCTCGTCGGGCACGCCGATGACGGCGGCTTCCGCGAGCTGCCCCGTGCCCATCAACAGGGTTTCGATCTCCGAGGGGCCGGTGCGCTTGCCCGCGATCTTCAGCGTGTCGTCGGAGCGGCCGAGCACGTACCAGAAGCCGTCGGCGTCGCGCGCCGCCCAGTCGCCGTGGTGCCAGAGTCCGGGATAGCGGGTCCAATAGCCGTCGATGTAGCGCTGCTCGTCGTGCCACAGGCCGCGCGTGAGGCCGATCGAAGGCCCGCGCAGCACGAGCTCGCCGACTTCGCCGGGCGCGACCGGCGCACCGGCTTCGTCGACGATGTCCGCGCCCATCGCGGGCATCTGATCGCCGAAGGCGCAGGGCTTCATCGCGTGCATCACCGTGCCGGAGAGGATGCCGCCGCCGATTTCGGTGCCGCCGACGTAGTTCAGGATCGGCACGCGCCGCCGGCACACGCGATCGAACATCCACTCCCAGGCGTCCGGTGTCCACGGCTCGCCGGTCGAGATCGTCACGCGCAGCGCGGAGAAGTCATAGGTGTCGACGTCGGCCCCGCCGATGCGCATGTAAGAGCGGATGATCGTCGGCGCGACGCCGAGATGCGTGACCTTCAGATCCTGCACCAGTCGCCACAGGCGGCCGGCGTCCGGAAAATCGGGCGCGCCTTCGGCGAGCACCGCGCAGGCGCCCTGCAGCAGCGCGCCGTAGGCGAGCATCGGGCCGACGATCCAGCCCATGTCGCTGAAGAACAGCAGGCGATCCTCCGGCTGCAGATCGAAGCAGAGCCCGAGATCGCAGGCGCCGTTCTTGATCGGAAAGCCGGCGTGGCAATGCACCGTGCCCTTCGGCTTGCCGGTCGTGCCCGAGGTGTAGACGAGCATGAACGGCGCCGCGGCGTCCATTTCCTCGGTGCGCGAGTCGCGCCAGTTCGGCGCCGCCGCGAGTGCCTCCCAGGCGCGATCGCGGGCATCGTCCCACGCGAGCTCATCGCCGAGATGGCGCTCGACGATGACGTGCTTGAGCGTCGGCACCGTCGCGGCGGCCTCGTCGATGACGGGTTTCAGCAGCGCCTTGCGGCCGCGGCGCCAGGTCCCGTCGGTGGTGATCACCGCGACGGCGCCGGCGTCGTTCAGGCGCGAGGCGACCGCCGGCGCGCCGAAGCCCGAGAACATCGGCAGCACGACGCCACCGATCTTGGCCACGGCGAGCAGGGCGACGACGGCGCGCGGGATCATCGGCATGTAGAGGCCGACGACGTCGCCGCGTCCGAGGCCCAGGCTGCGCAGGCCTTCGGCGAGCCGGCAGGTTTCTTCGTGCACGCGCGCATACGACCAGCGCAGGATCTCGCCCTGTTCGGATTCCCACACGATGGCTTCGCGCGCCGCGGCCGGCGTGCCGATGCGCTTGTCGAGACAGTTCAGCACGATGTTGGTGGTGCCGCCGACGCACCAGTCGGCCCAGGCCGCGCCTTTCGACTGGTCGAGGATCGTGTGGTAGGGCCGGTAGAAGCGGAAATCCTGGAACGCGATCAGGGCATCCCAGAACCAGCCCGGATCCGCGTTCGAGCGCGCGATCAGCGCGTCGTAATCCGCGAGCCCGTGGCGATCGAGAAACGCCTTGAGCACGCTGCCGTCGATCAGCGCCTGTCCCGGACGCCAGACGATTTCGCCGTCGGTGATGCTGGAAGCCATGTCTCGAGTTCCTCCGTCGCTGTGCGTCTATCGCGCCACCATAGAGCCGGGCGCCGCGCGTTTTCTTGCGCCAGGGCAAGTTCCGGGCATTGGGAAACCACGCCAAATTAGCGCTCAGCCTGCCCGCAGCAAATGCCTGCCGATGACGAGCTGCTGGATCTGCGAAGTGCCCTCGTAGAGCCGCAGCAGGCGCACGTCGCGGTAGAAGCGTTCGACCTTGTATTCGTTCATGTAGCCGGCGCCGCCGTGGATCTGCACGCCGCGATCCGCGACGCGGCCGACCATCTCGGTCGTGAAGAGCTTGGCGCACGAGGCCTGCATGCCGACCTCGGGATCGCTCGCGCCCGGAGGCTTCGCGTCATAGGCCCGGGCCGTCGCGCGCACCAGCGACCAGCCCGCGAGCAGCTCGGCCTGGCTGTCGGCGAGCATCGCCTGCACGAGTTGGAAGTCGCCGATCCGGCTGCCGAACTGCTTGCGGCTCGCCGCGTAGGCGACGGTTTCGTCGAGGATGCGGCGCGCCATGCCGCAGGCGACCGCCGAGATGTGCAGCCGCCCGCGATCGAGCACCTTCATCGCGGTCTTGAAGCCCATGCCGGGTTCGCCGCCGATGAGATTCGCCGCCGGCACGCGCACCTGGTCGAGATAGACGTCGCAGGTCTTGGTGCCGCGCTGGCCCATCTTGCGATCGGGCTTGCCGACGGACAGGCCCGGCAGGTCCGCCGGCACGATGAAGGCTGAGATGCCGCCGGCGCCGGCACCGCCCGTGCGCGCCATCAGCGTGAAGGCGCCGGCGCGCGAGGCGTTCGTGATGTAGCGCTTGCTGCCGGAGATCAGGTAGTCGCTGCCCGCGGCGAGCGCGCGCGTCTTCAGCGCCGCGGCGTCGGAGCCGGCCTCGGGCTCGGTCAGCGCGAACGACATCACCAGCTCGCCGCTCGCGATCCGCGGCAGATAGGCGGCCTTCTGCTCGGACGTTCCGTCCATCAGGATGCCCTGCGAGCCGATGCCGATGTTGGTGCCGACCGCGGAGCGGAAGGCGAGCGCGGTCTGGCCGAGCTCGTAGGCGACTTCGCATTCCTGCGCCATCGACAGGCCGATGCCGCCGTATTCTTCCGGGATCGACAGGCCGTAGAGCCCCAGCTCGCGCATGTCGCGGAGGATGTCCGCCGGCACTTCGTCCTGTTCCTCGACCTGGTTTTCGGCCGGGACCAGGCGCTCGCGGACGAAACGCTGGATGCTGTGGCGGAGGAGTTCGAAGCTGTCCTGATCGAGCGCCATGGCAGTGTCTCTTGCGGGAGGTCGTCGAATGGTCGAACCTGCGCCGTCGCTTGACAATCACCAGTTCGATTGACAGTTTGTCAAAATAATTTTGACAAAAGAGGCGATGGACGCACAGGCCTTGCTGCTGCTGGTCGACATCGTCGAGGCGGGCAATCTGAGCCTCGCCGCGCGCAAGCTGAAGACCAGCCGGGCGAACGTGAGCTATCGTCTGAAGCAGTTCGAGCACGCGCTCGGCATGCAGCTCATCCGCCGCACCACGCGGCGCATCGAGCCGACGGAAATCGGCCTCACCTTGTACCGGCACGGCTGCACCGTGCGCGATGCGCTGCGCGCGGCGCAGGAGTCGGTGAATCTGCTCGGCCGCGGACTGCACGGCGCGGTGCGCGTGAGCCTGCCGACCGGCTTCGGCGAGCTGGTGATGACGGAGTGGCTGCTCGACTTCAAGCGACGCTATCCGGACATCGCGCTCGAGCTGCACTTCGACAACCGCGTCGACGATCTGCTGCGCGAGGAGATCGACGTCGCCGTGCGCGTGATGTCCGAGCCGCCGCCGCAGATGATCGCGATCGAGCTCTCACGCATGCGCTACGTGCTCTGCGCGGCGGTCGATTTCGCGCGCACGCGCGCGATGCCGGCCGAGCTGGAAGAGCTCGCATCGCTGCCGCTCATCACCTCGAACGTCGACGGTCGCGAGCTGCGCGTCTCCGCCTATCGGGACGCGGAGCGCCGCGAGCTCTCGCTGCGCCCGACGCTTTCCTCCGAGAACTTCCGCTTCCTGCGCGACGCAGTGCTCGCGGGGCTCGGCGTCGGCCTCGTGCCGGACTATGTCCTCACGCGCGAGATCGCCGAGGGTCGCGTCGTCACCGCCCTGGACGACTGGCGGCTGTCCATTTTCGGCACGCGGCTCTTTTTGCTCAGGATGCCGGATCGCTACCAGACGCTCGCGGTGCGCACGCTGATCGAGTTCATCGTCGACAAGGCGCGGGGGCTGGCGGCGTGAGGCGCAGTACCGAGCTGCGCTGGCACGATCACAGCAGACCTAGTGCGGTAAAACGCCCCGGCCGGGCCGGGGCGTCGTAGTGGTGAAGGGCGCCGTTTATTTCCGCTCCTGGCGCCTGTCTTCGTTGCGATCCTGCCGTTGATCTTCGCGACGATGATCTTCCTTGCGGATCTCCTCGTTGCGGCCTTTCTGATCGCCCTGCTGATTCCTGTTCTGCTGATTCATGAGTCTTCCTTTCCTCTGAGGGGCTCGCGCGAGCCCGAAACGGTACACGTGCGCAACGTGCGTGAACCGATACTATCGGCGAGTCGCGTTCGCCGCGGCTGTAAGGCGCGCCGCTGTTGCCACGCCGCTGCCACACCGAGACCGGGCGCCTCGCGTCTTGCGGCCGCGCGCGTCCCGGTCCGACTGCCCGCGAAGCGGCAGCGAGCGCTTCGCACCGGCTCGCGCGTGACTGCCACGGACGAGGCGCTCGAGTGCCTACGATAGGTCGGCGCGCGTCTGCTTCGCGCGCGGATCGCGTCCGGTGCGAAAGGCTCGCGGCGGGGCAGGTGTCTGCGCGCGGGAGGGGACGCACGAGGATGCCGGCTCTGGTATGGTGGCGCGCTCCGATCTCGACGGAGCGCCGCGTGAACGCCGATTTCATCGATCGCTTGAATAATGAAAGCCTGGGCCGGTGGGGCGAGCTGTTCGACGCCTGCGCGGCGCGGCTGCTCGACGGTCCCGATCGCGCCGCCTACGTCGAGTGGTTCCTGCACAGGGCGCCGGCGGCGGCGCTGCCGGTGCCGGACGGCGCGCCGCCCGCGCGCTGGTATCGCGCGCTCGCTATCGCGATGCTGGAGGCGCTGCCGCTGCCGCCGGAGTTTCGCGCGCGGCGCAGCGCGCGACCCGGGCGCAACGATCCCTGTAGTTGCGGTTCGGGCGAGAAGTTCAAGCAGTGCTGCGGCGAGTTCGCGAAGGACGTCCAGCTCGGCGACTACGACGCGCTCGAGCACGTGCTCACGGCCCTGGCGCCTCCGCAGTATGCCGCGCTGGTGCGTTCTCACGTCGACACGCGCGAGCTCGCCGAGATCGCCGGCCATTGGCTCGAGGACGAAGACTTCGAAGCGGTCATCGCGCTGCTCTCGCCCTGGTTCGCGCCGGACACCGGCAAGTTCACGCAGGCGGCGGCGCCCTTGCTGATGTGCTATCTCGACGCCCTGCTCACCATCGGCCGCAACGCCGAGGCGGATGCCGTCGTCGCGCTGGCGCTCGAACGCGGCGATCGCGCGCTGCGCGGCGCGGCGACGCGGGCGCGTGCCTATGCGCACCTCGATCGCGGCGACATCGAGGCCGCATGGGAAGACTTCGCCGAGGTGCGGCGGCTGACACCCAGCGATCCCAACAACGCGACACTCGAGCTGACCATCCTCATCGATTCGCAGCGCTATGCCGATGCTCAAGCCCGCGCGCGCTACTGGCTGCCGCGGCTCGAACGCAATTCCGATCGCGAGGCCGATGCGCCGCTCGAATTCGTCAAACGTGTGATCGAGGATCCGGAGAACGCGCTGGACGACGCATCGTCACCGCGCGCCGAGTATCCGGAGCTCTACATCCTCGAAACCTGGCTCGAGGCCGCACCGCCGGTCGCGTCGCTGCCGCCGGCCGAGCGCACGGCCGACGGCGAGCTCGTGCTCGTGCGTGACGCGGCGCTGCGCCGGCTCGAAACGCGCTGGGCCGATGTCTTTCCGGTGCGCAAGCCCGCCGGTACCGATCTGCTGGTCGCCAACGAAGAGGCCTGGGACCACCCTGAACCCTGGCTCGAGTTCCTGCGCGAGGAGCCGGCGGCCTGGCAGAGCCTCGAAGTGCTCGACGATCTCGTGCTCGCGGTCAGCGACGTGCTCGGCGAGGGGACGTCCGATCCGCTGCTCGACGCGCTGCTCAGACGCGGCGCGGCGCTGGCGCTCGCGCAGCTCGCGCCCGGCGGCCCGGTGGCGGGCCGGCTGACCTGGGATCTGCGCGAAAACCGACCGCCTCTGCGTTTGCTCGCCTTCCGCGCCGCGCGCGTCGCCCACGATCCCGCCGAGCCCTTCATGCTGCCGGTGTTCTTTTCGCTGTGCGAAACCCTGCTCGCACTGGATCCCGCGGATCATCACGGCGTGCGCGGCCTGCTCGCGCAGGGCTATCTGCTGCGCGGCGAAGCGGCGCGCGCGCTCGCCCTGGGCGAGCCGCACGCGGCGGACGCGTTCGCGCGGCTCAACCACGTACTCGCGCTGTACATCGCAGGCCGCAGCGAGGAGGCCGGCGCCGCGCTCGCCGCGCTGTCGACCGAGCTCGGCGACTGGCTCGCGATGCTGCGCGATGAAGCGCCCGCGCTGCCCGAGGCCCCGGCCGAGGAAGCCGAAGACGATGACGACGCGGCGCAGGAGCGGGTCCTGGGCGCCTGGACCTACCGCGATCGGATGCGCGCGCTGTGGCAGACGAGCGGCGCGCTGGACTGGCTGCAGACGCGTTTGCGCTGAGTGCCTACGGCGCCCGACGCGCCGCGCCGACTGTCCTCGACGCGGCGCGCGGGCAGTCTTGCCGCATGACGAGCACGAACAGCGGCAAGCGCGCGCACGCGATCGGCACCACGCCCGATCGCGCCCATTCGCAGGAACCGGCCGCGGCGCCCTTGGGCACCGACGAAGAGGCGGCCGGCGCAGCCGCTGCGCGCCGCCCGCCGCGCGCGGCGGCCAAGGTTGCACCGGAATCGCGCAACCCCGCCGCGTCCGCCGCCCGCTGGCGCCAACTCGGCGCCGCCCTGCTGCTCGTGCTGCTGATCGCCGCCGTCTTCGTCGTTCCCGTCCTTTTGCGCTGATCCGGGGCGCCGTCTGTAAACGATTGCGAGCTCGTGGCCGCGACGGCGGCGCTCCGTCTCTCCGTCCGCTAACGTGGTATCCATTACCGTCCTTACGCAGCGACGCCGCTATACTGCGCGCGGCCTACGAGGCACGGGCCGATTCCCGAGCGGCGAGCGAGAGCAATGGACATTCGCACTGCGAACGAGCGATCCCTTTCGCCCCGCGGCAGACCGTGGCGCCGGCCTTTCGCCGGCACCCTGGTCGCATTGCTGCTGCTGGCCGGCGTAGAAAGCGCGCTGCATACCGATTTCTTTCTCTACCGCTACCGTTCGGTGTTCGCGGCCGGTCGCGCGATGGACAAGCTGCTCGCGCTCGAAGCCGAGCCGACGCCGGTACTCGCCGTCGGCAATAGTCGCGTCGACAACGGTATCCACCCCGAAATCTTCTTGCGCGAGACGGGCCAGCGCGTCTTCAACCTGGGCCTGCCGGGCGCAGAGGCCTGTAACGTCGAGGGCGTGATCGAACGGCTGATCGAACGCGAGCTCATTGGGCCGGGGCGCATCGAGCAGGTGCTGTTCGGCCTCGACGACGGTTTCTTCCAGCGCGTCGGCGGTCTCGGTTACGAAGTATTTTTCGACGCGCGTGAGCGCCTGCTCGCCCACGACCGTTACCGCGACTGGCTGCGCTCGATACTGCGGCTGTGGGGTTATTCCGACAGCCTGCGCACGCTACAGGAACCGGCCAAGCTGATCCGCTTCGCGCAGGCGACGCTCGGTGAGGTGGAGAGCTGGGGCGGCAATGCACGAGACACCAGGGGCTTCCGCGCTGCTGACGCGGCAATGAACCAGGACGAAGCACAGGCGCGGATCCAAGACGCAGCGGCGATCAAGCCACCGGATCCGGAAGTCCTCGAGTGCTTCTGGGCGGCGACCGAACGCCTGCAGCGCGCCGGTGCAGGGATCACGATCGTGTTCATGCCGACGCTGAAGGATCGCAATCCCTTCGTTGCGGCGAACGGAGCGCCGGAGAGTCCATACGGTCGCGTCAGGAAGATGCTGGAAGAAGCGGACATCCGGGTGCTCCACATCGACATCGATGGCTTGCAGACAGCGCGCTACTTTGCCAATGCGGGGCATTTGAATCGGGAAGGTGCGGAGCGCTTCACGACGCTGGTCTCGGCCCGCTTTGCCGCCGCTGTGGTGCGGCATGACGGCAGCGTCGTGGCGCGCGCCAACGATTGAGCCGGCGATGCTGTTCAATACACCGACCTTTCTCGTTTTCCTGGCGGCCGTGCTGGTGCTTTACAGCGGCGCACGCAGCCATGCGCAGCGCGCCGCTGTACTGCTGGTGGCCAGTTTCATTTTCTACGCATCGTGGAAGCCGGCTTATCTGCTTTTGCTCATCGGTTCACTGAGCATCAATTACTGGTTCTACAGTGCTTTGACGCGCACCCGCTCGACGGCGCTGGTCGTGAGCGCGGTGGCGTTGAACCTCGTCGTGCTCGCGATTGCGAAATACATCGTATTTCTGACCGACAACTTCATCTTCGTATGGACCGCAGCGACCGGAGAATCGATCAACGTTCCCGACTGGATGCATTGGGCATTGCCGCTTGGCATCAGCTTCTACACCTTTCACATGCTGAGCGTCATGATCGACGTCTACCGCGGCCAGTGGACGGATCGGATCAGTTTCCGCACCTGGACGCTGTACGTAACCTTCTTTCCGCACATGGTGGCCGGTCCGATCCTGCGTGCATCGGAGTTGGTCGAACAGCTCGAGCGTCTGGCGCCTTTGCGGCTCGACGACCTAAAGCTCGGTGCGCTACTGTTTCTCGGCGGATTGATGAAGAAACTTCTGCTCGCAGATCATCTCGCCGGCATCGCAAACGAGGTCTACGCCGCGCCGGACCTCGTAAGCACTGCGCAAGCCTGGTACGGCACACTCGCGTTCTCGTTACAGATCTATTTCGATTTTTCCGGCTACAGCGAGATGGCGATCGGTCTCGCTCGTATGTTCGGCGTGACCTTGCCGCGCAATTTTCTGTACCCCTACATCAGTCGCAATCCACGCGACTTCTGGCAGCGCTGGCACATCACGCTTTCGCGCTGGCTGCGCGATTATCTTTACGTGTCGCTCGGTGGATCGCGCGTGTCTTTTGCACGCAACCAGGTAAATCTGCTGACGACGATGCTGCTTGGCGGGCTATGGCATGGAGCGTCGTGGACTTTCGTCGTATGGGGCGCCATCCACGGGCTGTGGCTCGTCGCGCATCGTTTTCTGCTCGTCTTTTTCGAAAGGCTCGGCCTCAACTCACGGCCGCGTCTTGCCGGCGCGCTCAGCCTGGCGGGCTGGCCCGTGACGTTCCTGATCGTCACCTTTACCTGGGTGTTCTTCCGCGCTACCGGCTTCCACGCCGCATCGCAGATGTGCGTCGCAATGCTGGGAGGCGGGACGGACGGCGGCGCCTTGGAAATCCGGACGTTCGAAAAAGGCATCGTCTGGATGGCCGGCGCAGTCGCGCTGCTCGAGCCGCGCTTCGTCGCTTGGTGCGTGCGCATCGACCTCCCCGGCCGCTGGTGGCAGGTATCGCCGCTGCTGCGCGGCACGGCTTATGCGGGACTCACCTTGATGCTCGTAATTTTCGGCGGGCCGGTCCAGAAGTTCATCTACTTCGACTTTTGAATTGCGGCTCGAGAGCCCGGCGCGGCCCATGCCCGCCGCTTGGTGGAACATTCACACCGCCAGCGCGCCGCCCGGATCATCGGCGTAGCAGGCCGGCACGCGCCGTCAACGCACGATCAGGCTCCGCGGCGCAGATTCATTCGTGATTGCGCGAGCCGATCAGCGGCGCACCGCCGTCAGGATGCCGCGCAGAAGTGCGACCGGCGTTGGCGGGCAGCCCGGCACGCGCGCGTCGACCGGGATGACCCGCTCCACCGCGCCGCGGCTAGCGTAGCTCTTGCCGAAGAGACGGCCGATTTCGCCGCAGCCGCAGCCGCAGTCGCCGACCGCCACTACCAGCTTGGGATCCGGCGTGCAGTCGTAGGCCACCTTCAGCGCATGTTCCATGTTCTTCGTCACCGGGCCGGTGACCAGCAACAGGTCGGCATGGCGCGGACTGGCGACGAATTTGATGCCGTGGCCTTCGAGGTTGTAATAGGGATTGCTGAGGGCATGGATTTCCAGCTCACAGCCGTTGCAGGAGCCGGCGTCGATCTGGCGGATGGTCAGCGCGCGGCCGAGGAGGCGCAGGATTTCGCCGTTCAGGCGGGTGATCTCGTGCTGCTCCGCGTCGGCCTCGGGCGGCGGCTCGGTGAGGATGCCGGTGCGCAGGATGCGCTTGAGCATGGGGATCACAGATCGACTCCGCTGTAGGCCAGGTTGAAGGATTTGTTGATGAGCGGGAAGTCGGGAACTATGTCGCGTATCACCGCATGCTCCAGCGCCGGCCAGATCTGCCAGGAAGGATCGTGCGGATGCACGCGCGCCAGCCGGCCCTCATCATCCATCTGCACGCCGACGAGCACCTCGCCGCGCCAGCCCTCGATCACGCCGAGGCCGCGGCTGCCGGGCGTCGGCGCTACCTCGATGCACACCTCGCCGCCGGGCAGGCCGGCGGCGACCTCGCGCAGCAAGCGCAGCGACTCGAAGAGTTCCGCGAAGCGCACCGCAGCCCGCGCCGCCACGTCGCCGCGCTCATCGCTCGCCGGGCGCACGTCCAGCGCCGCCCACGGCGGCGGCGGCGTGTAGCCCGGACGATGGGCGCGGGCGTCGAGGTGCAGGCCGGTGGCGCGCGCGGCGAAGCCGGTGAGGGACAGCTCGCGCGCCAGGTCGGCATCGATGGTGCCGGTGGTGAGGAAACGATCCTGCAGGCCGGCGTGCTCGTCGTAGATTTTGCGCAGCGCCTGCACCTCGCGGCCGACGGCCTCGCACTGCGCGGCGATCGAAGCGCGCGCGGGCGCGTCGAGATCGATCGCCGTGCCGCCGGGCACGATGCGATCCATCATGAAGCGATGGCCGAAGAGCGTCGCGCTCAGCCGCAGCCAGTCCTCCTTCAGGCGCATGAACTGCGAGAAGCCGAAGGCCAGCGCCGTGTCGTTGCCCAGCGCCCCCAGATCGCCGAGATGATTGGCGATGCGCTCGCGTTCCAGCATCAGCACGCGCAGGCCCAGCGCGCGCGGCGGCGGGCTGACGCCGCAGGCGGCCTCGACGGCCGCGGCGTAGGCCCAGGCGTAGGCGCAGGTCGAATCGCCCGAGACGCGCCCGGCGAGTCGTGCGCCCTCGGGGAGAGACTTCCCGATGAACAGCCGCTCGATGCCCTTGTGCAGATAGCCCAGACGCTGCTCGAGGCGCAGCACGCGCTCGCCGATCACGGAGAAGCGGAAGTGGCCCGGCTCGATGGTGCCGGCGTGGATCGGGCCGACGGGAACTTCATGGGCGCCCTCGCCGCCGACCGGGACGAAGTCGTAGTCGGACGGCGCGTTGGCAAAGCCGCTTCCCGCATTTGCCGACTCCGCGGCGTCATGGCGCAGCGGATACCAGTCCGCCGGCCAGGCGCCGTGGCGCAGCCAGGGGCGCAGGTCGCCGCCATTCGGACCGCCCTCGTGGAAGAGGCCGACGAGGTCGCGCGTCGCCCGCTGCATGCGGTTGGCGGCGGGAAAAATGCCGGACAGGTCCGGGTAGGCGGGGCGCTCCGCCGGCAGATCCAGGCTGAGCCAGGCATGGCCGGCGCCGAGACCGAACACGCAGTGCAAGCGGAAGCCCCCGCGGCGCTGACGTTCGTCGCTGCCCCACAGCGCGGCCAGGCGGCCGTCGGCGCGGCGGGCGGCGACGGCGAAGGCCTGCAGCGCCTCGCCGTCGTCGGCGCGTCCGTGCCAGACCGGGCTGCCGCAGCCCGGCTGCGGCTCGAAGTCGATGGGTTCGTCGAAGAAACGCATGCTCAACCCAGCATGCGCGCCGCTTCGTGGAACCAGCGCGTCAGATAGGGGGGAATCCACAGGCCCATCATCAACACCAGGGCGAGGTGCAGAAACACCGGCGTGATGGCCGGCGCGTGCGGCAGGCGCTTCACGTGCGTCTCGCCGAACACCATCGGCTGCACCTTGCCGAATATCGCGGCGAAGGCGATGCCCAGGGCCAGCAGCAGGATCGGCGTCGCCCAGGGATAGTGCTTCATGGCGTGGGTGAGGATCATGAACTCGCTGGCGAAGACGCCGAAAGGCGGCAAGCCGAGGATGGCCAGCGTGCCGAGCATCAGGCCCCAGCCGACGACGGGGTTGATGCGCATGAGGCCGCGGATGTCCTCCATGAGCTGCGTGCCGCACTTCTGCGCGGCATGGCCGACGGCAAAGAAGATGGCCGACTTGGTCAGCGAATGCATGGTCATGTGCAGCAGGCCGGCGAAGTTCGCCACCGCGCCGCCCATGCCGAAGGCGAAAGTGATGAGCCCCATGTGCTCGATGGACGAGTAGGCGAACATGCGCTTGATGTCCTTCTGCCGCGAGAGGAAGAAGGCGGCCATCACCAGCGTGAGCAGACCGAAACCCATCATCAGCTTGCCGGCGAAGCCGGTCGGAATGGCGCCGTCGGCCAGCACCTTGACGCGCAGGATGGCGTAGAGGGCGACGTTGAGCAGCAGGCCTGAGAGCACGGCGGAGACCGGCGTCGGCCCCTCGGCATGGGCGTCGGGCAGCCAGTTGTGCAGCGGCGCCAGGCCGACCTTGGTGCCATAGCCGACCAGCAGGAAGATGAAGGACAGCGCCATGACGGCGGGCTCGAGCTGGCCGCGCACCGAGACGAGGTGGGTCCACAGCAGGGCGTTGCCGGTCTCGCCGAGCACGCGCTCGGCGGCGAAGTAGAGCAGGATGGTGCCGAACAGCGCCTGGGCGATGCCGACGCCGCAGAGGATGAAGTACTTCCACGCCGCCTCGAGGCTGGCCGGCGTGCGGTAGAGCGAGACCAGCAGCACGGTGGTCAGCGTCGCCGCCTCCATCGCCACCCAGAGGATGCCCAGGTTGTTGGTGGTGAGCGCCGCCAGCATGGTGAACATGAACAATTGGAACATGCTCTTGTAGAGGCGCAGGCGCGGCGCCGTGAGCCTGCCGTGCTCGCGCTCGTTGCGCATGTAGGGCCCGGAGAAGATGCTGGTGGTGAGGCCGACGAAGGCGGTCAGCGCGACCAGGAAGACGTTCAGCGAATCGATGAAGAACATCTCGCCGAGGGCCATGCGCGGGCCGTTGGCGACGATCTCCACGGTCAGCAGCGCCGAAGCGAGGAAGGTGCCGAGGCTGGCGAGCAGGTTGAGGTTGGGCGCCCAGGCGCGCTCGCCCGCCACCGCGAGCAGCAGGCCGCTGACGAGGGGGATGGCGAGGGTCAGGGTGAAGAAGTCCATCAGCGCTCCTTGAGCTTCTCCAGGTGGCGGATGTCGAGGCTGTCGAACTGATCGCGAATCTGGAAGAAGAACACGCCGAGGATGATCACGCCGACCAGCACGTCGAGGGCGATGCCGAGCTCGACCACCATCGGCATGCCGTAGGTGGCGCTGGTGGCGGCGAAGAACAGGCCGTTCTCCATGGCGAGAAAGCCCACCACCTGGGGGATCGCCTTGGTGCGGATGATCATCATCAGGAAGGCCAGCATGACGCTGGCCAGCGCGATGCCCAGCGTGCCGCGGCTGATGGTGCTGGCGAGCTGCGAGATCGGCAGCGCGACGTTGAAGGCGATGATCACCAGCACGATGCCTATCAGCATCGTCGTCGGGATATTGACCAGGCCTTCGACGTCGGCCTTCACCTGCAGCTTGCGCACCAGGCGGTGCAGGATCCACGGCAGCAGCATGGCCTTCAGCACCAGCGTCAGCGCCGCCGAGCCGTAGAGATGCGCCTGGCCGGTAGTGAAGGCGACCACCAGCGTGGACAGGCACAGCGTCAGCCCCTGCAGGGCGAACAGGTTGACGAGCGGCAGCACGCGCCGCTGCGCCAGCATGGCGAAGGCCAACAGCAGCAGCACCGCCGCGAAGAGGTTGATGAGCTGAGCGGAGAGCGGAATCGCGTTCATACGCGCGTCTCCAGCAGCAGGCGCACCAACAGGCCCAGTACGGCGAAGAGGAAGGCGGTGCCGAGAAACTCCGGCGCGCGGAAGATGCGCACCTTGGCGTTGATGGTCTCGATGACGGCCAGCAGCGCGCCGCCGACGGCGAGTTTGCCGATCAGCGCCACGATCGCCAGCAGCAGGCCGGCGACGCTGCCCCCCCCGGCGATGCCCCAGGGGAAGAACAGCGCCAGGCCGAGGCAGGAATAGGCATACAGCTTGAGGCTGGCCGCCCACTCGATCAGCGCCAGGTGGCGGCCGGAGTATTCGAGGATCATGGCCTCGTGGATCATGGTCAGCTCGAGGTGGGTGGCCGGGTTGTCGATCGGCACGCGCGCGTTCTCGGCGAAGGAGACGAAGGTGAAGGCGATGCCGGCGAAGGCCAGGCTCGGGTAGATGATGAAGTCGCGGTGGGCCAGGGTCTCGACGATGGTCGTCAAGGAGGTCGACTGGGAGATCATGGCCGTGGTGAAGATCACCATCAGCAGCGCCGGCTCGGCGAGGAAGCCGATCAGCATCTCGCGCCGCCCGCCCAGGGTGCCGAAGCTGGTGCCGATGTCCATTGCCGCGAGCGCGATGAACAGCCGCGCCAGGCCGAAGACGCCGACCAGCGCGATGGTGTCGGCGGCCGGCGCGAAGGGCAGGTCCAGGGACAGCGTCGGGATGATGGCGCAGGCGAGCACCATGCAGCCGAACACCACGTAGGGCGCAAAGATGAACAGCGGCGAGGCGCCGTGGGCCAGCACCACGTCCTTGTGAAACAGCTTGTGCAGCATGTAGTAGGGCTGCAGCAGCGGCGGCGCCGAGCGGTTCTGCAGCCAGGCGCGGCACTGGTTGATCCAGCCGGTGAGCAGCGGCGCCAGCAGCAGTGCGAGAGCGATGGCGGACAACTGCCCCAGGGTGCCGAACAGATTCATGGCCTGGCCACCAGCAGCAGGACGATCAGCGTGAGGAAGCTGTAGAGCAGGTAGATGGCGATGCGTCCGCCCTGCAGCCGGACGATCAGCCGCGATATGCCGTCGGCCAGGCGCGCCAGCGGCAGGTAGAGCCAGTGCCAGAAATGATCCTCGACCTTGACGCTGTAGTACGGCTGCTCGTCGCGGACCGTCGGGAAATGCCGCTGCATGCGGAACATCGGCTCGAAGATGCGGCGGATCGGCTGGCTGAAGCCCTCGGCCGTATCCTGCGCGCGCGGCCCCTGGAAGACGTAGCCGCAGTCCCATGCCGCCGAACGGCGCAGGCGGCCGTGATAGAGACGGTGCACCAACTGGCGGCCGAGCAGCACGGCGGCGGCGATGGTGGCGAGGAAGATCAGCGGTTCGTAGCTCGCGCGATCGGGCGAGATCGGCGCCAGCATCCACCAGCCGTGCTCACCGACCTTGTCGGCGAGTCCCGTGCCGAGTAGCTGCCGTGTGGCGGCGTCGATGCGGCCGATCACCGCCGTCGGCAGCACGCCGAGCAGCAAAGTCAGCGCGCTCAGCCAGACCAGGCCGGCGCGCTTCCACGGGCCGGCATCGTGCGCCTCCTTCAAGGCCTCCTCGCGCATCTGGCCGAGAAAGACGATGCCGTAGAACTTGACCATGGCGAAACCGGCCAGCGCCGCCACCAGCGCCACCACCGCGGCAGCCACCGGCACCACCATGTTGAGCCAGGGATGCGGCAGGCTCGGCGAGAAGAGGAAGGCCTGCAGCAGCAGCCACTCGGAGACGAAGCCGGACAGCGGCGGCAGGCCGGCGCTGGCGATGACGCCGGTGAGCGCGAGCCAGGCCACCCAGGGCATGCGGTGGATGAGGCCGCCGAGTCTGCCGAGGCTGCGCTCCTTCGTCGCGTGCAGCACCGAGCCGGTGCACAGGAAGAGCAGGCTCTTGAAGCCGGCGTGCGCCAGGCAGTGGTAGAGCAGCGCCGTCATGGCGAGCGCGGCGAGCGCCTCCATGCGGTAGGCGCGGAAGATCAGGGTCAGTCCCAGCGCCACGGCGAGCAGGCCGATGTTCTCGATCGAGGAATAGGCGAGCAGGCGCTTCATGTCACTCTGCACCGCGCTGTAGAGCACGCCGAAGAAGGCGGTGGCCAGGCCGACCGCCATCGCCACCACGCCCCACCACCAGAGCGGCTCGCCGAGCAGGTCGAAGGAGACGCGCAGCAGGCCATAGATGGCGGTTTTCAGCATGACGCCGCTCATCATCGCCGACACCGGCGAGGGCGCCGCCGGGTGCGCCTCCGGCAGCCAGACGTGCACGGGCAGCAGGCCCGCCTTGGCGCCGAAGCCGAGCAGCGCCAGCAGATAGGCGGCCGAGGCCCAGAACGGCGAGTGCTGCTGGGCGCGCATATTGGCGAAGCTGTAGTCGCCGGTGCCCGAGGTCATCAGGCCGAAGGAGAGCAGGATGGCGATGGCGCCGATGTGCGCGATCAGCAGGTAGAGGTAGCCGGCGCGGCGGATCTCGGCGTGGCGGTGGTCGGTGGTGACGAGGAAGAACGACGACAGGGCCATGGCTTCCCAGGCCACCATGAAGGCGTAGGCGTCGTCGGCCAGCAGCACCAGCAGCATGCTGGCAAGGAAGATGTGGTACTGCAGGCCCATCAGGCCCGGCGCCGTGCCCTCCCCTTGCCTGAAGTAGCCGGCGGCGAACACCGATATGCCGGCCGCGGCGAATCCCAACAGCAGGATGAAGACCGCGGCGAGATTGTCCAGGCGCAGGTGAAAGGGCAGGTCGGGCAGGCCGATGGCCAGCACCGTGGTCTCGGCGCTGCTGCCGAGAAAGCGCAGTGCGATCAGTCCCACCAGCACGCCGATCGCCGCGCCCAGCGGAAAGAGAATCTTGCTGACGTAGAGCAGATTGCGCGGCGCCGCCAGTCCGGCAAAGCCGATCGCCAGCCAGGCGCAGGCGCCAATCAGCAGGAGGTCAACGGACGGCAAGGCGGGCATGCTCGTTCGGTCCTGGTCGTCGAGAACCGATCCGGTTCACTGTCATGGCTGGGGTCCCGGGTCGGGAGCGTGTGCTCAGGCCAGGCGCGCGATTACTTTGATTTCGACCAGGCCGCCGGGGAATGCGAGCTCGGTGATGCCGATCGCGGTCCACGCCGGATAGGGCGGATGGACATAGCGATCCTTGACCTTCATGAAGATCTCGAGATGGCGCTGCAGGCCGACGTGGAAAGTCGTCATCTCGACGACCTCGGCGAAGCCGACGCCCGCCGCGGCCAGCACCGCTTTCACGCCCTCGAAGGCGCAGGTGAATTGGGTCTCGGGATCGGCCGGCGGCTTGCCGTCGGCGCCGACGCCGATGACGCCCGAGCAGTAGAGGCGGTCGCCGTCCTTGACGGCAGGCGCGAAGTGGAAATTATCGTAGTAGGCTTCCTGTCCGCGCGGCACGACGACTTCTTTGGTGGGCATCGGGTTTTCCTCCGGGCTCGAACGTCGACGGCAGTGTCCGCGGCAGCGCGCGGAGTGCACGGTGTGGAGAATATATCCTCCGCCGTCCTTCGCGCATCCGTGTGTCGCACGCTTTGCATTTCGGTGCGGCACTAATGCGCGCGCAGCGGGCCGAAACGAGGCCGCTCGCGTCCACCTCAAGCACACGAAGGGGGAAGATGATGACCGCAGAAACCCGCAAGCAAGTGCCGCCTGTCGGCGAACTGCTCAAGAACGCGCCGAAGAACTGGGGTAAGTGGGGCGCCGACGACGAAGTCGGCGGCCTCAACTACCTGACACCCGAAGTCGTCGTGAAGGCCGCGGCCACCATCCGCTCGGGTAAGGTATTCACGCTGCAGGTCAAGATGGCCAATCCCGAGGGCGATCCGGTGTGGCCCGGCCGCTCCGGCGCGATCCGCGTCAACGTGATGGACGAAGGCCACTGGATCGCCGGCAAAGGCGTGCACTTCGACGGCGGCGCGCGCTACGCGGACGACTACATGACCTGCTTCCCGCAGGGCTCGACGCAGTACGACGCGCTGGGCCACGTGTGGTACGACGGCCAGATCTGGAACGGCTACGACGCGAAGACGACGATCGGCGGCCTGTCGAAGGCGAGCATCCTGCCGCTCGCCGAGCGCGGCATCGTCGGCCGCGGCATCCTGCTCGACATCGCGCGCTGGCGCGGCAAGGACTCGCTCGAGGCCGGCGAGACCTTCACGCACGAGGATCTCATGGCCTGCGCGAAGGCGCAGGGCGCGGAAATCAAGCCGCGTGACATCCTCGTCGTGCGCACCGGCTGGATCGCGCGGTTCTACAAGATGCCGCACGAGGAGTTCTACAAGGACTTCATCGAGCCGGGCCTCACCTACAGCCCGGAGCTCGTGCAGTGGTTCCACGACATGGAGATCCCGAATCTCGTCACCGACACGATCGCCAACGAAGTGACCGTCGATCCCGTGTCCGGCGTGGCCCTGCCGCTGCACAACGCGCTGATGCGCAACCTCGGGGTGACGCTCACCGAGATCGCCTGGCTGGAGGATCTCGCCGCCGACTGCGCGGCCGACGGCCAGTGCACCTTCCTCTACGCCGCGGCGCCGCTGAAAATCGTCAACGGCGCCGGCGCGCCGGTGAACCCGATCGCGATCAAGTGAGCCTTGCATAGCCTCTCGTAGCCCGGGTGGAGCGCAGCGAAACCCGGGATCCGAGACCGACAGGCCCTGGATCGGCCACCGAGAACACCGAGGGATGAAAAAATTGCTGGGATGACGCCGCTCGGCGCTTGCGTCTAGCGCGCCTGTCGACCCTCTCCTTCTCTGTGTCCTCGGTGTTCTCTGTGGCAAAAAAGCCTATCAGAGTCACCGACCCACCCAGAGCCGGCTGCGCTCTACCGAGGCTGCGAAAGGGATCCGAGCAGCTCGCGGCAGTGCCCGTACATCGCGGGCAGCGCGAGGGCCATTTTCTCCCAAGCCTCGTCCGGGCGCTTGCCTTCGCGATGCAGTCGCACGTAGAGCCCCGTGATCACCGCCATCTTGTAACCGGCGAGCGCGCGGTACCACGCGAGCCCGGCGCAGTCGCGGCCGGTGAGCCGCCGGTACTCGGCGATCATGTCGTCCGGCGCCAGCGGATTGTGCGCATACCAGTCCGGATGCCAGTTCGCGCGATCGCCGATCATGATGAGCCAGCCGAGATCGTAGTACTGCGGGCCGATGCCCGAGAGCTCCCAGTCGAGCAGCGCGACGACTTCGCCCTGCGCGTCGTAGAGGATGTTGCCGGGCTGGCAGTCGCCGTGCATCAAGCCGATCGGAGAGGGCGGCGGCGGCGTCGCGAGCAGCCGCGCGCGCACGCCTTCCCCCAGCGCCTTCCAGGCCGGCTCCGCGGCTTTCTCGAGCACGGGATCCCAGCGCTGGACTTCGCGCTCCATCGCGAGCGGTTTTTCCCACTGCGGCAGATGGCGCTGCCAGTCGAACTGGTGCACGCGCGCGAGGAGGCCGATCGCGCGGCGCCACAGCGCGCCGACCGCGGCGGCGCTCGCATCGAAGCTCGCGTCCGGCTCCCAGACGATGAAGGTATGCCCGGGCATCTTCTCGAAAATCACATAGGCGGTCGGGAAGAACTCGTCGTCCGCGCCGTGGTGGCGGATCGGCGGCACCGGATAGCCGTGGGCGGCGAGCGTCTGCAATAGCGGCACTTGACGCAGGACGTCGGTATTCGCGGCGCGCCGCACCCCCGGCGGCGAGAGGCGGATGACGAGGGCCGCCGTGCGCGTCTCCGTCGCCTCGTTCCAGATCTCGAAGCCGAAGGTCAGGCCGCCGTGGCTGCCCGCGAAGCCACCGAGCTGGCGGACGACCTGATGCGGGCCGTAGTGCGCGGCGGCGAAGTGCGTGAGGCGTGCGCGGAGTTCGTCGAGTTCCATGCTGCGGGCCCGCCGTGTCGGAAAGTCGGCAGTGTAGCGAGCAGCGAGCGCAGCGGGATCCACAGTCGCCGGCGCCGTAAGAAGCCCCGCATGTAGGTGCGCAGATCTTTCATAAATTTATCGTTGTTAAAACTTTAACGCCGTGCCAAGCTTCGACCATGCTCGAAATCGTCGGCGTCCGCGCCCGCAACATGCAGAAGCGCCGCGCGCGCATTCTCGCGGAGGCGCGCGGCCTGCTCGCGCGCGGCGGTTTCGAGGCGATGAACCTGCGCGAGCTCGCGCGCCTCGCGGATGTCACGGTGCCGACGATCTACAACCTCGTCGGCAACAAGGAGGAAGTGATCGTCGCGCTGATGAGCGAGGCGCTGGCGGAGATCGAGGCGCGCATCGGGACTGCCGACAAGGTCGAGCCGCTCGAGCGCGCCGTCGCCGTCGTCACCGCCTCGACGGCGCTGTTCGCGGAGGACGAAGACTTCTACCGGCCGGCGTTTCTCGCCGTCGAATATCTCGAGCAGTCCGGACCGCACCACGACAAGGTCGCGCGGCTGTATGCCTGGGGCCGGCGGTTCATCGACGAGGGCATCGCGGCCTGCCGCGATGCCGGGCTGCTGCGCGGCGACGTGCGGCCGGCCGTGCTCGGCGATCTCGTGTTCCGCAGCTACCGCAGCCATTGCCGCGCCTGGGCCGGCGGTCACTGCTCGCTCGCGGAGTTCGCCCGCCTGACGTTGCTCGACATCCATCTCGCGCTCGCCGCCGCCGCCATCGAGGCGTTCCGGCCGCCGCTGGTGAAGAGGATCACGGCCCTGTCGGCAACGGCCGCCGGCAGGGCATCGAAGGCCGCCAAGGCCCGACGTCCCGCCCGCCGTACCGAGGAGAAACAACGATGAAACGCGAAGCCGAACTTGGGATCATCCGTGAGCTGCTGGCCTATCTCGACGCGAAGAAGACCGCCGATGCGGGACGTGTCGTCGTCAGCCCGACCTCCACCTATACCGACGCCGCGCTCGCCCGCCGCGAGTGGGATGCGTTCTTCGCGAACCACCCGCAGGTGATCGGGCTGTCGGGCGAGCTGCCGAAGCCCGGCAGCTACCTCACCTGCGAGGATCTCGGCCTGCCGATACTCGCGACGCGGGATGCGAACGGCAAGTTCCACGCCTTCGTCAACGCCTGCCGCCATCGCGGCGCCCGCTTGACCGGCGAGCCGCGCGGCGAGCAGTCGCGGTTCGTGTGCCCGTTCCATTCCTGGACCTTCGCCACCGACGGTCGCCTCGTCGGCGTGCGCGAGTCCGCGCATTTCGGCGACATCGACAAGTCCTGCCACGGGCTCGTCGAGCTGCCGTCGGCGGAGAAATACGGTCTGCTCTTCGTGCATACGCAGCGCGACGGGGCGATCGACGTCGACGCGCTGCTGGGCGCCGAGCTCACCGAGGAGCTCGCGTCCTGGGATCTCGGCGCCTGCGTGTGGCAGGGCGAGTCCGTGCTCGACAAGGCGCTGAACTGGAAGATCGCGAACGACACTTTCGGCGAGATCTACCATTTCACCTCGCTGCACCGGAACACGCTGTCCAACTTGATACACGGAGACGCGCTGAGCTATCGCGAGTACGGGCGTCATCATCGCCTGTGTCTCGCCAGCCGCTATCTCGACGCGATGCGCCAACTGCCCGAGGAGCAGTGGCAGCTCAGCTCGGCCTGCGTCGTCGCTTACTATCTGTTCCCGAACATTCAGCTCGTCGCGCTCGCCGGCATGCTGGTGCTCGTGCGCATCTATCCGAACCGCCACGAGGTCGGCCGCTCGCTGAGCCGCGTGTCGCACTTCGCGTCGCCGCAGATCGCCGCGCAGCTCGAGGCCGCGGGCCGCGTCACCAAGGTCACTGCCGAGAACCTCTACCGGGCCGATACCTCGGCGCAGCTCGCGCTGGACATCACGGCGACGCTCGAGCTCTTCGTCAGCACCGTCGAGCACGAGGACTATGCAATGGGCGAGAAGTCGCAGGCGGCCGCGAACAGCGGCAAGCTCGACTACTTCCTGTTCGGCCGCAACGAGCCGGCGCTGCATCACTTCCACAACAACTATCGCGACGCGATGGGCATGCCGCCGCTGGAGGAGTACCGGACGGCCTGAGAGCGAGGCCGCGCGAGCCGGGATTCCGCCCGCTTCCTCCGAACGGAGGAAGATCGCGGCGGGCTCGTCCTCGGCGCGATGTCGCGAGCGTGCGTGACGATGCAGGGCCGGCTCGAAACTTGATCGGGATCAGACAAACGCCGCAGCGGACGTTGCAGTTTTGAAGCAAGAGGCGGCGGCGCAGCCGGCTGTTGCCGGCAGTCACCCTCGCGTACCATCCGAACGAACCGGCGAGTCGCGGGCCGTCCGCGCCTCGTCCTCGAGTCATAGAGAGACGCTTCCTCGTGGAAGCGCAGGGGAGAGTCGAACGTGTCCAAGTCCATCGAACCACGCATCGCGATCATCGGCGCCGGCATGGCGGGGATCCTTTCCGTCATCAAGCTGCGCGAGGCCGGCTACCGGGATTTCGTCGTCTACGAGAAGACGGATCGCATCGGCGGCACCTGGCGTGAGAACACCTATCCCGGCATCGCCTGCGACGTGCCGGCGCATCTCTACACCTATTCCTTCGAGCCGAACCCGGACTGGAGCAGCACCTTCGCGACGGGCGCGGAGATCCAGCGCTATTTCGAGCGCGTCGTCGAGAAGTACGACGTACGGCCGGCGATCCGCTTCAAGGAGGCGGTGGACGTCGTCGAATTCATCGACGGCCGCTGGCGGATCAAGACCTCGACCGGCCGCGAGGACGTCGCCGACGTCGTCATCGCCGCGAGCGGCGTGCTGCATCATCCGTTCACCGCCGACATCCCGGGGCTGTCGAGCTTTGCCGGCGCGTGTTTCCACAGCGCGCGCTGGGACCACAGCGTGCCGCTCGAGGGCAAGCGCGTCGGCGTGATCGGCACGGGCTCGACGGCGATCCAGATCACTTCCTCGCTCGTCGACGAGGTCGGCCGCTTCGATCTCTTCCAGCGCACCGCGCAGTGGGTGTGCCCGATCGAGAACAAGAGCTTCACCGACGAGGAAAAGCACGCGTTCCGCACCGATCCGAGGGCGCTGGACCGGATGCGCACGGAGGCGAACGAATACTTCCGCAAATTCTCCAATGCGGTGATCGACGCCGAATCCGACGAGATGAAGGAAATCGAGGCGGCCTGCCTCGCCAATCTCGAGAACAACGTGAAGGATCCCGTGCTGCGCGAGAAGCTGCGGCCGAACTACCGGGCGGGCTGCAAGCGGCTGATTTTCTCGCCGGACTTCTACGAGGCGATCCAGCATCCGAACGCGCACCTCGTCACCGATCCGATCGAATGCATCGAGCCCAAGGGCGTGCGCTTGAAGAGCGGCGAGCTGCGCGAGCTCGACGTGCTGGTGATGGCGACGGGCTTCCGCACCGACAGCTTCATCCGTCCCGCGGTCGTGAAAGGCCGCAACGGGATCGACCTCGACGACGTCTGGGCCGATCACCCGGTCGCCTATCTGTCGATCGCGATTCCCCAGTTCCCGAACTTCTTCATGCTGAACGACCCGAACGGTCCGGTCGGCAATTTCTCGCTGATCCTCATCGCCGAGAACCAGCTCGGCTACATCCTGCAGCTCATGGAAAAAATCCGGGCGGGCCAGTGTCGCGAGATCGCGCCGCGCGCGGACGCTTCGTCGAGCTTCGAGGCCACGCGCATCGAGGCGGCGAAGAAATCGATCTGGGCGACCGGCTGCAAGAGCTGGTATCTGGACCAGCACGGCGTGCCGGCGAGCTGGCCGTGGTCGCGGGATCGCTTCTTCGAGGTGATGAAGAAACCGGAATTCGAGGCCTACGAGCTCGCGGGCTGAGGCGGGCTGCGCCCGTTTCCGCCCGGTTCCCCGGCGGCGCGTGTCGCTCGCGCCGCCGGTTTCCCGTCTTCCCTCACTGGCAGGCCTCGGCCGAGGCCGCGCAGGCCGTGACCTGGTTGGTGGCGACCATGCCGCCCAGACCAGCGCCGACGCCGCCGATCGCGACGATCAGCACGAGGGTGGCAAACAGACGATTCAGTTCCGACATGGGGGCTCTCCTTTTGAGCTTTCATTGCGGTGTGCACCGCGGCAAAAGGAGTATCGGTACGCTTCGTATCGAATTACAGGGCGATTTCGTAGATGGATCGTTGCGCCCGTGTAAACAATCCCGGGGGCATCTCCGTTCTCTCCGGGATCGGTGTATCGCAGGCCGTGAGAACGGGCGAACGGTGCATGCGGAGGGCCGGCAGGGCGCCTTCCCGGCGGCGCACGAGCCGGCGCCGGCGCGAGCAGTGCCGGCGCGGCGGGACGTCCGTCGCCGCCGCGCCGGCGGCAGCGCTCACATCTCGAGGCTGGGGCCGCCGTGCGTGCGCCAGTACTCGTTGTCGTAATACTCGCGCCATTCGTAAATCTTGCCTGCGTCGGTCAGCTCGAACATGCCGCAGACCTTCAGCGCCATCTGCCAGGTGCCGCTGCCGTTCCAGTCCCATTGGTCGACGCGCTCGGTGATCACCTTGTTGCCGCTGCCGAACACGTTGACGAGCTTGAACTCGACCTTTTTCGCCGGCGCGAAGATCGACGCGATCATCTGCCGCACCTTCGCTTTGCCGCGGATCGCTGCCAGCGGCTGATTCAGATAGCACATGTCGTCGGTGCACAGAGCCATGCAGGCCTCGACGTCCCGCTCGTCCCATCCCTTCAAGAACGCGCGCACGACGTCTTCGTTGCGCGCAATCTTCCACTGCAAATCGCTCATCTCTTGCTCCTCGGGCCGCGCGCTGCCGCGCGCGCTGCGCATGAATGCCGCGGCGACGTCGTCGCCGTCGTAGCGTTTATTCGGGGCCGGCGCGCGCTCAATCGAGATGCAGCGTCGATCCGCCGTGGTCGAACCACATGCGATTGTCGAAGTAGTCGCGCCAGCCGCAGATCTTGCCGGCTTCGTCGAGATCGAACATGCCGATGCAGGGCAGCTTCAGGCCCCAGCCCTTGCCGTCGAAGTCCCAGCAGTCGAGGCGCTCGGTGACGACGGAATTGCCGCGGCCGAAGCAGCTCCGCAGCTCCCAGCGCACCTTGTGCGTCAGCTTCATGATGCCGGCGACGATCTGCCGCACGTCGCGCTGGCCGACGACCGGCGCGAGCGGCTGGTTGATGTAGACGATGTCCTCGGACAGACAGGCCATCGCGACATCGGGATCGAGCGCTTCCCACGCGTCGATGAACAGACGCACCTTGAAGACGTTGCGCTCGACGATCTGATCTCTGGTCATGGCACCTCCCTAAGTGTTCGTGTGGCACGCGGATCGCCGTCCGCGTCGCGCTCGTGCCGCGGGCCGGCCGCGCGGCAAAGGCCGCCGGGTCCGGCGCAGGGGCGAACGGACACGGTAGGAGCCGGCGCGCCGCAGCAGGAAGGGAAGCTCCTGCCAATATCTGTTATTTTCGTGACAGGCCGGCAGCGAAGAAGGCGATGGATCCGCGCGCGATAGAGAACTTGCTGATGTCCGCGACCTACGGCCGGCACCTGACGCGCCTGTTCGAGCCCGCGCGTCTGCTCGCCGGCACCGGGCTCAGCGAGCAGGATCTCCACGATTCGACGCGACGGATCACGGTCGGCCAGGCGCTGCAGTACATCCGCAACGCTCTCGCGCTCGCCCCCGAGCCCGACTGGTATCTGGCCTGGGCCGGGACGCTGGCCGATCATTTCCACGGCCCGATCAGCATCGCGCTGGTCAGCGCGCCGACCTTGGGCGACGGTCTGGATGCTTTCCTGCGCTATTTTCCCGGCCGCGTTCCCTATCTGCACATGCAGGGTCGCCTGGTCGGCGAGGAGCACGTCTCGGAGCTCGCGCCGCTGATGGATCTGGGCGCGGCGCTGCCGATCCTCATCGAGACGCCCTTGGTGATCCTGCTGCAGCATCTGCACACCGTGTACGGCGTCGATCTCGCGGCCGCGCGCATCGAGCTCGACTACCCGCCGACGCCGCACGCCGCGCGCTATCCGCGCTATTTCCGCGGACCCGTGCAGTTCGACGCCCGTCGCAACGCGCTGATCGTGCCGGCCGCCTGGCGCGCGCTGCGCAATCTCGATCACCACGCCTCGACCTGGTCGCACGCGCTGTCGCAATGCGAGGCGACGCTCGCGTCCTCCGGTGAACGCACGACGCTGGGCGCCGTACGCGACTACCTGAGCAGCGCTTTCGAAGTCGCGGATCGCCGCCGTGCGCTGCCGACCCTGGACGAGGTCGCCGCCCACCTGCACCTGACGCCGCGCACGCTGATCCGCCGCCTGCGCCGCCTCGGCACCACCTACCAAGACCTCATGGACGGTTTCCTGCGCGCCCGCGCCGCAGAGCTGCTGGCGAACGATCGCGCCAAGATCAAGGAAGTCGCCGCCGCCCTCGGCTTTCACAACCCGGCCAACTTCGGCAAAGCCTTCAAGCGCTGGTACGGCGTATCCCCGGGCAGCTTTCGCGCGCGCAACCTGGCGTCGCGGGTTTGAGCTTGTGCCACTGGGATGCAGTTTTGCCACCGAGAACACAGAGCACACAGAGGGGGAAAGAGATTTGGTGGCGAGCCTCCGCGCGCGACGGGCAGCAGTCTTCGTAGCCCGGATGAGCGTAGCGAATCCGGGATCCGACGTATCTGATTCGCCGAGTCCTTCGATTGTGCATGCAATTCACGGCAGCGAAGTTTCTCGCACGCATGCGCGACGTTGGGCTCCTTCGTCAGCCGAACGGTCGTGACGCCCGCGTCACCCGCAATCATGAAAGAGGCGTGGCGCGCTCGCTCCCGGATTCCGCTTCGCTGCGCGGCGCTCCTTCCGGGCTACGAAGATCGTTCTCTTGTAGCCCGGAAGGAGCGCAGCGGAATCCGGGATCGGCGCTAGTCCTTACTCCCGGGTCGATGCCGTGCCTCTCATAGGGCTACCACGACCGCGACGCTCTTTCACGGCAACCCACAAACCGGACAGCCGCTGAATTTATGCGGCGCGCTACCACGGAGAACACAGAGAACAGGGAGGGCGGAAGGAATTCATTGGAGGTACCGTAAGGCTTGTGCCCGGCACCATGCACTCTCATCTTCCTCTGTGTTCTCTGTGTTCTCTGTGGCAAAAAAGAATTCAAGCGAAACGAGGCGCTCAATGGAAATCAGGAACAGGATAGCCGTCATCACCGGCGGCGCGACGGGCATCGGTGCGGCGCTCGCGCGGCGATTTCATGCGGAAGGCGCGAAGCACGTCGTCGTCGCGGGCTTGCAGCCGGCGCTGCTGCGGCGGGTCGCGGAGGAAGTCGAAGGGCTCGCCGTGCCCTGCGAGGTCACCGACGAGCGGCAGGTACGCGCGCTCGTCGAGCGGGTCGAAGACGAGCTCGGGCCGATCGACATCTTTTGCTCGAACGCCGGCATCGCGCGCCTCGGCGACGAGGACGTGCCGAACGAGGAGTGGCAGCTCAACTGGGACGTGCACGTGATGGCGCACGTCTACGCCGTGCGCGCCGTCGCGCCGCGGATGGCCGAGCGCGGCGAGGGCTATCTGATTCATACGGCCTCGGCCGCGGGCCTTTTGAGCCACATCCAGTCGGCGACTTATTCCGTCACCAAGCACGCCGCCGTCGCCTTCGCCGAATGGGTGTCGATCAAATACCGCCAGCGCGGCGTACGCGTGTCCGTGCTTGCACCGCAGGCCGTGCGCACGCCGATGACCGCGCGTCCCGACGGCGCCGAGGTCGCGAGCGTCGACGGCATGATCGAAGCCGAAGAGCTCGCCGGCTGCGTGATCGCGACGATGGCGCGCGAAGAGTTCCTGATCCTCCCGCACCCCGCCGTGCGCGAATACATGCTGCGCAAGGCAACCGACGTCGATCGCTGGCTCAAGGGCATGGCGAAATGGCGCGCGCAGGCGGGTCCGGCGCAGCGGGACTGATCGCGCCTCACTCTTGTAGCCTCCGTAGCCCGGGTGGAGCGCGCAGCGCGTAACCCGGGATCGGGCGTTTCGATCCATCGAAGATCCCGGGTTCCGCTACGCTGCACCCGGGCTACGGGCTCTCCCCGCAAATCGTCCGCACCGCCTCTTCCGTCCCCGCCGCCCGCACCTCGTGCACCATGCGCGCGAGCGTCTCGCGCTCCCAGTCGTTGCGCACGGGGATCGAGAACTCGGTGTGGGTGACGACGCGGCCGTAGCGTTCGATGAGGCGCTGGGCGACGACGTCGTAGGTGCCGATCACGACGAAGCGTTCGAGGACCTCGTCGGAGATCAGCGGCGGCAGCGCTTCCCAGCGCTGGGCACGCGAGAGCTGCTGTGCCTCGCGCGCGAGATCGCCGAGGCCCAGGTGCTCGAAGGCGGCGACATAGCTCGGCGTCGAGGCGTAGAACGCGATGCGCGCACGTGCGTCGCGTATCTTGATCTCGAGCTCGCGCGCGTCCGGGGCCGCCGCCACCAGCGGCTTCATCGCGACCTGGAAGCGTGCGAGCGAGCGTCCGGCGCGCCGCGCGCCCGCGCGCACCGCCGGCAGCATCACCTCTTCGATATACGAGGGCGTGCACACCGGGTGCGGCCGGATGCCGTCGGCGACCTCGCCGGCAACGCGACACATCGCCGGGTTCACCGCCGCGAGATGGATCGGGATGTCGGGGTGCTCGATCGGGCCGGGATCGAACAGCGGCACCATCAGATCGAGGCGGTAGAACTCGCCCGCGTAGTCGAGCTTCGCGCGCCGCTGCCAGCAGTCCCACACCGCGCGCACGGCGCGCACGTAATCGCGCATCCACGGCGCGGCCGGCTTGGGCGCGACGCCGAAGCGACGCCGAATGTGCGCTGGGACCTGCGGGCCGAGGCCGAGCGTGAAGCGGCCGCGCGAAAGCTTCTGCAGCGTCCAGGCGCTCATCGCCGTCACCGCCGGGCTGCGCGGGAAGGCGATCGCGACTGCGGTGCCGAGCTTGAGCCGGCGCGTCGCCTGCGCCGCGAGCGCCATGACGATGTAGGGATCGTCCTTGGTCTCCTCGGTCATCAGGCCGTCGTAGCCCAAGGATTCGACGAGCGCCGCCTGCGCGCCGACGGTGGCGACGTCGAGCGGGGTCTCGGGCGCGCGCAGGCCGGGATCGACCTTGCCCAGCGGTAAGAGAGTGTCGATGTACATCTGGCCTCCGGAAGACGCAGGGTCGCTGCCCTCATTACAGCGGGTTCGCACGAGCCGCACCATCGTGGGCGTCATGCATGGCATCGCAACATCGGGCGCTCTATTCCCGGCCGCGCACCGGCGAAGTACAGTGCGGTCACTGGGACAGCCGTCCCGTCACGACAAAGCGCGCGGGCGCCCGCCGCGCCGAGCAACGAGGAGCTAACGATGGAAGTCGGTCTGCAGTTCATTTTTCAGAATACCCACCCCGGCATGAGCGATGCCGAGATGATGCGCAAGGAGACGGAGGTCGTGCTGCTCGCCGAGGAAGTCGGCATGGATTTCGCGCTGCTGCCCGAGCACCACTTCGATCCGAACTACTCGATGATGCCGGACAACATGCAATGGCTGTCCTACCTCGCCGGCAAGACGAATCGCATCAAGCTCGGCACCGGCGCGATCATCCTGCCCTGGCACGAGAATCCCACGCGCGTCGCCGAGAAGATCATCATGCTGCAGATCCTGCTCGGCGATCGCTTCCTGCTCGGCTTCGGCCGCGGGCTCGCGCGCGAGGAGTACCGCGCTTTCGGCATCGACATGGGCAGCTCGCGCGAGCGCTTCGATCAAGCGGCCGAGATCGTCCTCGACATCCTCGACACAGGGATCGCGGAATACGACACGCCGTACTTCAAGCAGTCGCGCACCGAGGTCACGCCGAAACCGATCCACGGCTACCGCGATCGCGGCTTCCTGTCCGTGGCGATGACGCCGGACTCGGCGATGGCGGCGGCGACGATCGGCGGCACGATGATGTCTTTCGTGCAACTGCCCTGGCAGCAGCATCACGCCGCCGTCGAAGCCTGGCGCAAGCGCTTCAAGGAGCTGCACCCCGACAAGCAGCCCGGCGCGCCGGTGTTCTCGGACTTCACCTTCTGCCACGAGGACGCGAAGGTCGCCGAGAAGGTCGCGCGCGAGTACCTGACCAAGTACTACGCGAGCGTCATTCGTCACTATGACTTCGACGGCAAGCACTGGGGCGAGACCAAGGGCTATCAGGCCTACCAGGCCGGCGCCGCGATGATCCAGCAGATCGGCATGGACGCCGCCTGCGAAGCCTTCGTGCAGAGCCAGGCCTGGGGCACGCCGGAGATGATCGTCGAGAAGTGGACCAAGCGCGCGGAAATGACCGGCGAGCTGCGTCCCGCGATGGCCGTGTCCTATGCCGGCCTGCCCTTCGATCTCGTCAAGAGCAGCCTGCGCCTCATCGGCGAGAAGGTCGTCCCGCGGCTGCACCAGATCGGCGTACGCAAGGCGGCTTGAAGCGGCGTTCGCGGCGATCGCTCAGTCCTCGACGCGGCCGCGCAGGGATTTGATTTTCGATCGTTTGGTCTTCGCGTCGAGACGGCGGAGCTGGGAGGCCCGCGTCGGGCGCGTCGCCTTGCGCGGTTTGGGCGCGCGAGTCGCGGCGAGCACCAGCTCGCGCAGCCGTTCTCGCGCATCCTCCAGATTGCGTTCCTGGGTGCGATGGCGCTGGGCCTTGATGACGAGCACGCCGCCGGCCGTGATCCGCCGATCGCTCGAGGCAAGGAGACGCGCCTTGATCTCCTCCGGCAGCGAGGAGCTCGGAATGTCGAAGCGCAGGTGCACGGCGCTCGCGACCTTGTTGACGTTCTGGCCGCCCGCGCCCTGCGCGCGCACGGCCTCGACGAGGATCTCCTCGTCCGGGATCGCGAGGCGGGGCGTGATTCTCAGCATGGCGCGCAGGCTAGCGCAGAAGAGGCGAGCGCGCTCGCCTTGACGGCGGAGACTTCCGATAATCCGGGTCCCGAGTTGCCGTTCCAGGAGTCGTTTCTCGATGGCCAGCACGCTGTTCGATCTCACGGGCAAAGTCGCCCTCGTCACGGGTTCCACCAAGGGCATAGGCCGCGCGATCGCGACTGCCTACGCCGAGCACGGCGCGCAGGTCGTCGTCTCGAGCCGCAAGGAAGAAGCCTGCGCCGCCGTGGCCGCCGACATCAACTCGCGCGTCGCGGGCGGACCGGGACGTGCGGTCGCCATTCCCGCGAACATCGGGCGCAAGCCGGAGCTCGAACGGCTCGTCGCCGCGACGCGCGCCGCGCTCGGCCCGATCGACGTGCTGGTCTGCAACGCGGCGGTCAATCCGTTCTACGGCTCGATGAGCGAGCTGCCGGACGAGGCGTTCCAGAAAATCCTCGGCGTCAACATCATGGCCAATCACTGGCTGATCCAGCTCGTGCTGCCGGACATGAAAGCCAAGCGCGACGGCGCGATCGTCGTCGTGTCCTCGATCGGCGGACTGCGCGGCTCGACGACGCTGGGCGCCTACTGCATCTCGAAGGCGGCCGATCTCCAGCTCGTGCGCAATCTCGCGCTCGAGCACGGGCCGGACAACGTTCGCGTCAATGCGATCTCGCCCGGCCTCATCCGCACCGACTTCGCCCGCGCGCTATGGGAAAACCCGGACAATCTCGCCCGCCGCGTCGCCCACGATCCGCTGCGCCGAATCGGCGAGCCGGAAGAAATCGCCGGCATCGCGATCTACCTCGCGAGCCGCGCCGGCAGCTTCACCACCGGCCAGAACTTCGTCATCGACGGCGGCAGCATGGCGATCGGCCAGTGAGCGGCGATCAATCTAGCCACGGAGGACACGGAGAGCACGGAGGAAGAAGGGATAGACAGAGCCTCCGCGACGCCGGCGCCAATGGAGGCGTAGATTGCCGTGAAAGAGCGTGCCTCGTTCTCGTCGCTCGGATGCAGCGTAGACGTAGGTTGGGCTGACGAAGGAAGCCCAACGCGCACGGCATCGAATGTCTTGTAGCCCGGATGAGCGCAGCGAATCCGGGATCGAGCCTGCCACATACGGCAGCGCGTGCGGCCGTCGTACCGCCGATCCCGGATTCGCTGCGCTCATCCGGGCTACGAAGATTACAGGGCAGTCGCCCCAGGAGCCGGAATGTTGGGCTTCCTTCGTCAGCCCAACCTACGAGCCGATCTAACCATGGAGAACACGGAAAGGAATTGTTCGCTTCCCCAGCGCGGGCGCCAGCAATCGGCATCGAGTCACGGAGGCGCAGACCCAATCCATCTCTTTCTCCGTGCCCTCGGTGTCCGCCGTGGCTAGATTCAGTGCATTTCAGATGGCGAAGACGCCCGAAAAGACACGCCTTCACGCCCCCGCCTTGCCCGTCGGCAGATCCGCGAGGCGCATCTCGCGGATCGACTGCACGCGCTGTTGTGCGGCTTCGGCCGAGTAGCCGAGCGCTTCGAGCAGGTGGCCGCTCAACTGCAGGGCCGCTTCCAGCGTTTCCGGTACGACGCGCTGGACGCCCGCGTCGCGCAGCACGGCGGCGTGCGCCTCGTCGCGCGCGCGGGCGAGGATCGGCAGACCGGGCAGGCGCTGGCCGAGATTGCGCGCGATGCCGTCGGCGCTCGCCGGTTCGTCGAGCGTGATCACGACGGCGAGGGCATTGGTCGTGACGGCGCCGGGCAGCAGATCCGGGTGCTCGGCATCGCCGACGTAGACCGGCGCGCCGCTCGCCCGCAGGTGTTCGACGAGACGCGGATCGCGGTCGATCGCCAGATAAGGAATGCCCTCGCGATCGAGCACTTCGCCGAGTAGTTGGCCGACGCGCCCGTAACCGGCGATGACGACGTGATCGCTGAGCTCGGGCAGTGCCTCGTCGGCGACGTCGTGCGCCCCGCCGCTGTCGTGCAGGCGGCGTCCGAGCAGGTGACCGAGGCGGGCAACGAGCGGCGCGGCGAGCATGCTGAAGCCGACGACGATCAGCATGAACTGGCCGACCGGCTGCTCGATGAGGCCCTTCGTCAGCGCGATGCCGATCACGATGAACGCGAACTCGCCGCCCTGGCCGAGCAGCAGGCCGCCCTCGACGGCCGTCGCGCGGGACAGGCCGAAGGCCCGCATCGCGAGCGCGGTGACGGCGAACTTGATCGCATACAAGCCGAGCATGGACAGCGGAATCCACAGCGGCTCGTCGCCCAGCGCCCGCAGATCGATGCCCATGCCGACGGCGAGGAAGAAGAGGCCGATGAAGAGACCGCGGAAGGGTTCGATCGTGAGCTGCACCTGGTGGCGATAAGCGGTCTCGGCGAGCAGCAGGCCGGCGAGGAAGGCGCCCAGCGCGAACGACAGCCCGGCGGCCCAGGTCGTCGCCGCAGTGCCCAGCGTCACCAGCAGGGTCAGCGCCATGAAGGCGTCGGCTTGATGTGTGGCCGACACGCGCCGGAACAGCGGCTGCGCGAGCCGTTTGCCGAGAACGGCGATCAGCGCGATCGCGACGAAGGCCTTGAACGTCGCGTACAGCAGAGACAGGCCGAGCGAGCCGTCTTCGTCGCCGACGTGATCGACCAGCACGAGCAGCGGCACGACCATCAAATCCTGCATCAGCAGCACCGAGAACGCGACGCGCCCGACCGGCGAGCCCAGCTCGCGCCGCTCGGCGAGGAGCTGCATGACGATCGCCGTCGACGACAGCGCGAGCGCGAGTCCGAGCACGATCGCGGCCGGCCAGGCGTTGCCGAAGAAACGCGCGAGCGCCGCGATCGGCAGCGCGGTGGCGAGGATCTGCGTGCTGCCGAGCCCGAAGACCCAGCGCCGCAGCCGGTATAGCTGGCCGGTCGAGAGCTCGAGGCCCAGCGTGAAGAGCAGGAAGACGACGCCGAACTCGGCGATCTGCCGCGTGCCGGCGATGTCGGTGATGACGAAACGGCGCAGCCACGAATCGGCGGCGACGAGGCTGCCGAGCCCGTAGGGGCCGATCGCGGTGCCGGCAACGAGGAAGGCGAGCACCTGGCTGAAGTGCAGCCGGCGCACGAGGGGGATCAGCACGCCGGCGATGCCGAGGAATACGAGCAGCTCGCGCAGCAGCGGCAAGCTCTCATGCATTGCGGGTGTCATCGGACGGAGGGACCGCGGCTCATCCGCCTCGACCCTACCCGACATGGCTGCAGATTGCCAGACGATTTGCCCCTTGCACGGCCTCGTGCGTCACGATGCGTAAACAGCGCTGCCGTCTCGCGACCGACTGTCTTACCATGCGCGCACCGGCGAACTCGCGCTGCCTTCTGCGGTCCGTCCCAGTCGCGCATGCCGCTGCGCCAGTCGAGCTTTTCACACCCACGAGTACGTCCATGATCGCCGCTCCCCGCCGTTCCCGCAGATACGCGGGCTGGATCCTGCTGCTGCTGATACTGGGCGGCGCCGCCGCGTGGTATCGCATGCAGGCCGCCCACGAGGCCGCGCAGCCCGGGCTTGCGACCAGCGCGACGATTGCGCGCGGCACGGTCGAGGACGTCGTCACCGCCCAGGGCAAGCTCGAGACGCGCGAGTACGTCGACGTCGGTGCGCAGGTGTCCGGCCAGTTGAAGCGCGTCCACGTCGAGATCGGCGACGTCGTGAAGAAGGGCCAACTGCTCGCCGAGATCGATCCGCGCGTCTACGAGGCGCGCGTCCAGGCCGACGAGGCGCGCCTGCGCACGCTGCGCGCGCAGCTCGCCGAGCAGGAAGCGCAGATCCGCTTCGCCCAGCGCGTCTACGAGCGCAATCGCCGGCTCATCGCGGAGCAGGCCGTGAGCCAGGAGCTGCTCGAGGACAGCGAGACGAGCTGGAAGACCGCCGAGGCGCGGGCGAGCTCGCTGCAGGCGCAGATCGAGGAGGCGCAGTCGACCCTGGACGGCGATCGCACCAATCTCACCTTCACGAAGATCTATGCGCCGATCGACGGCACGGTGGTCCTGCAGAGCGCGCAGGAAGGGCAGACGCTGAACGCGGTGCAGTCCGCGCCCGTGATCGTCCAGCTCGCCGATCTCGACCGCATGACGGTGCGCGCGCAGGTCGCCGAAGCGGACGTCATGCGCATCACGCCGGGCCAGCCGGCCTACTTCACCACGCTGGGCGCCATGGAGGAGCGCTGGCAGGGCACGGTGCGCCAGGTCCTGCCTTCGCCCGAGGTGATCAACGAGGTCGTGCTCTACAACGCGCTGATCGACGTCGACAACAGCGATCGGCGCTTGATGACGGGCATGAGCGTGCAGGTGTTCTTCGTACTCGGCCGCGCCGAGAACGTGCCCCTGGTGCCGCTCGCCGCGCTGCGCGAGCGCGTGCCCGAAGCGGACACGGCGGCGGGCGAGGCGCATCGCGTGCAGGTGAAGACGCCTGGGGGCGTCGAGTCGCGCGTGATCCATCTCGGCATCCGCAACCGCCGCGTCGCCGCCGTGCTCGACGGCCTGGAGGTCGGCGATCAAGTCCTGCTGCCGGCCGCTGCCGGCTCCGCGGCGACGCCGACGATGCGCATGCCGCCGCGCCTGTGAAGGCGTGCCGCCGACCATGCAGCCGCTGATCGAGCTCGAAAACGTCAGCCGCCACTATGCGGCGGGCACGGCCGTGGTGCGCGCCCTGGATGACTGCTCGCTCGCGATCTGGGCCGGCGAGTTCGTCGCGATCATGGGCCAGTCCGGCTCCGGCAAGTCGACGCTGATGAACGTGATCGGTTGCCTGGACCGGCCGACGGCGGGCCGCTATCGCGTCGACGGCGTCGACGTCGCGACGCTGGACGGCGACGAGCTTGCCGCGCTCCGCCGCAACACCTTCGGCTTCGTGTTCCAGCGCTACAACCTGATCGCGACCGCGACGGCCGAGGAGAACGTCGAGATCCCCGCCGTCTATGCCGGGCTGCCGCGCGACGCGCGCATCGGCCGCGCCCGGGCGCTGCTGACGCAGCTCGGCATCGGCGATCGCGCGACCCATCGGCCGGGCGAGCTGTCCGGCGGCCAGCAGCAGCGCGTCGCGATTGCGCGGGCCTTGATGAACGATCCGCCGGTCGTGCTCGCCGACGAGCCGACCGGCGCGCTCGACAGCCGCTCCGGCCGCGAGGTGATGGCGCTCTTGAAGGAGCTGCACGCGGCGGGTCGCACGATCATCCTCATTACCCACGACGAAGCCCTCGCGCGCGAAGCCGACCGGGTGATCCGGATCAGCGACGGGCGCATCGTCGACGACGGCCAGCCGGACGCACCGAGCACCGCGCCGGCGACGGCCTTCACCGCCGTCGGCGCGCCGGGCGTCGTGCCGGAGATCCTCGAGTCGACGAAGATGGCCCTGCGCGCGCTGCACGCGAATTTCTTCCGCACGGCGCTGACCCTGCTCGGCATCGTGATCGGCGTCGCCTCGGTGGTCACCATGCTCGCCATCGGCAGCGGCAGCACGCGCAAGGTCATGGAGCAGATCTCCGCGATGGGCACCAATCTGCTGATCGCGCGGCCCGGCGCGATGGGTTTCCGCGGCGGCGGCGACATCGTGACGATGACCGTCGAGGACGCCAAGGCGATCGCCGAGCTGCCGAACGTCGACTACGTGATGCCAGAGCGTAGCTCGCGCTACACCGCGCGCTACGGCAATGCGGACTACATGACGACCGTCACCGGCGCCTGGCCGGCAATGGATATCATGCGCGACTGGCCGCTGAGCGCGGGCTCCTTCTTCACCGAGCGCGATGTGACCGGCTATGCGCCGGTCGTGGTGCTCGGCAGTACGGTCGTCAAGCAGCTCTTCGCGAACGGCGAGGATCCGATCGGGCGCTTCGTGCTCCTGCGCAACGTGCCCTTCGAGGTCATCGGCGTGCTCAGCCCGAAAGGCGCGTCGATGTTCGGCAGCGATCAGGACGATGTCGTCTTCATTCCGCTGACTACCGGCCTCATCCGCCTCTTCGGCGGCACCCACGTGCACAGCATCACCGTGAAGGTCGACGATTTGACGAAGATCGCGCAGACCGAGGAGGCGATGAACAAGCTGCTGCGCGAGCGCCATCGCACCGAGGATTTCAGCGTGCGCAACATGGCCTCGATGATCGAGATGGCCTCGTCGACGCAGCAGACGCTGACGCTCCTGCTCGGCGCCGTCGCGCTGATCTCGCTCGTCGTCGGCGGCATCGGCGTGATGAACATCATGCTCGTCAGCGTCACGGAGCGCATGCGCGAAATCGGCATCCGCGTCGCGACCGGCGCGCGCATGCGCGACATCCTGCTGCAGTTCAACACCGAGGCCGCGGTCGTCGGCATGATCGGCGGCATCATCGGCGTCGCCTTCGGCATCGGCATTGCGCTCCTGCTCGGGCAGTTCGGCGTCGAGGTCGCATTCTCGCCGTGGCCGTCGCTCGGTGCCTTCACCAGCGCGCTGATCACGGGCCTCGTGTTCGGCTTCCTGCCCGCGCGCAAGGCCGCGCGGCTCGATCCCGTCGTCGCGCTCGCGAGCGAGTGAGATCGTGAAGCGCTCGCTCGTCTCGATCGTGACGGCCGCGCTGCTCGGCGGCTGCTCGCTGATGCCGCAGGACGGTCCGCCGCCGCAGGCGCTGCCGGCGCAGTACAGCGCGGGCGGGAGCGCGCCGCGCAGCGATCTCACCGAGTGGTGGATGCATTTCGGCGATCCCGGCCTGGTCGCCGTGATCGGCCGCGCGCGCGACGCGAACCCCGATCTGGCCGCGGCGCTCGCGCGCGTCGCGCAGGCACGGGCCAGCCTGCGCGCGGCCGGCGCGCCGCTGCTGCCGAGCATCGACGCCGGCCTCGGATCGACGCGAAGCTGGGTCAGCGGCGACACCTTTGGCGGCGAGGGCTTCGGCGGCGGTGGTTTCGGCGGCTTCGGCGGCGGCTTCGGTCGCGGTGGCACGCAGCACCAGGCGAGCGTCGACGTCAGTTGGGAAGTCGATCTGTTCGGCCGCATTCGCAGCGAGGCCGCGGCGGCGGGCGCGCGCTACGTCGGCTCGCGCCACGATCGCGACGCGCTCGAGCTCGCCACGCTCGCCGCCGTCGCCGACGGCTACGTGACGGCCACGGGCCTGCGCGAGCGGCTCGCGATCGCGCGCGCCAATCTGCTGTCGAACCGTCAGGTGCTGAAGATCGTCGAGGCGCGCCTGCGCGAAGGCGCGACCTCGCGCCTCGAAGTCGCCCAGCAACGCACGACGGTCGCGAACGTCGAGGCTTCGGTCGCCGCGCTCGAACAGCAGCTACGCGATGCCGGCAATGCGCTCGCCGTGCTCGAGGGCACGGTCCCGGACGGCGCCGCCGGCGGGGCGACCTCGCTCGCCGCGCTCACGCTGCCGGCGATCGCGCCCGGCCAGCCCGCGGAGCTCCTGGCGCGGCGGCCCGATCTCGCGCGCGCCGAGGCAGAGCTGCGCGCGGCGAACGGCGACATCGGCGCGGCGCGCGCCGCGCTGCTGCCGCGGCTCACGCTCACGGGCAGCGGCAGCTTCGGCATCGAGCCGGCGACGACGATCGGCAGCCTCGCCGCGGCCCTCGCCGCACCGATCTTCCAGGGCGGACGCCTCGCGGCGGAAGTCGAGCGCACGCGCGCACGGCGCGAGGAGCTCGTCGCGGACTATCGCAATGCCGTGCTGGTCGCTACGCGCGAGGTCGAGGACGCGCTCAACGCCGTGGCCGCGAGCGAGCGGCGCCGCGCCGCGCTAGACGTCGCCGCGCGCGAGGCGCGCGATGCGACCCGCCTCGCGCGCGAACGCTACCTCGCCGGCCGCATCGACTTCCTGACGCTGCTCGACACGCAGACCGCCCAGTTCGCCGCCGAGGACGCCGCCCTCGACGCCCGCCGCGCCCAGTTCAGCGCGGCCATCGCGCTGTATCGCGCGCTGGGCGGGGGCTGGTCGGTCGGCGCAGACGGCGCGCCTCAGCCGTAGCCCGGAAGGCGCGCACAGCGCGGAATCCGGGCCACGGCCGCAGGCCGTTGGCAGAAAACGTAGAAAACGTAGGTTGGGCTGACGAAGGAAGCCCAACGTTCGGCACCACGACGAAGATGTTGGGCTTCCTTCGTCAGCCCAACCTACGGCTTGATTCCGGATTCGCTGCGCTCATCCGGGCTACGATCCCAAGGACCGAATTCGAGCGAGGAGCACGCGGATGAATCAAGCCCCCACCGATCAGGCCCAGCACTGGAACGAGGAAGGCGGGCGGCGCTGGGTCGAGAACATCGCGCACGTCGAGCGCATGCTCGAACCGCTGAACGCCGAGCTGCTCGCGCTGGCGGCGCCGCGCGCGGGTGAACGCGTGCTCGACGTCGGCTGCGGCGGCGGCGCGACCAGCGCGGCCTTCGCGCGGGCAGTCGGCGCGCGCGGCCGCGTGCTCGGCGTCGACGTCTCGGCCGTGATCCTCGAGGTCGCGCGGCGGCGCTACGCGGATATCGCGCAGCTCTCCTTCGAGCTCGGCGATGCGGCGACCATGGCGCTCGCCGGCTTCGATCTCGTCGTGTCGCGCTTCGGCGTGATGTTCTTCCTCGATCCCATCGAGGCCTTCGCCAATCTGCATCGCGCCGCGCAGCCAAGCGGCCGGCTCGCCTTCGTGTGCTGGCGCGCGATCGAGGAAAACCCGTGGATGGGCGATTGTGCGAAGGCCGCGTTCACCGTGCTGCCGCAACCCGAGCCTACACCGCCGGGCGCTCCCGGCCCTTTCGCCTTCGCCGATGCCGCGCGACTGCGCGGCATCCTCGACGCGGCGGGCTACGCCGGCATCGACATCCGGCCGCTCGACCTCATGCTCGATCTCGGCACGCTCGACGACGCGCTCGAACAGATGACGCGCATGGGCCCGGCCGCGCCGGCTTACGCGGCGGCCGAGGCTGCCGCGCGCGAGGCCGCCGTCCGCGCCCTGCGCGCGGTGCTGGAACCTCGGCTCGACGGCGATCGCGTGCGTATGCCCGGCGCAGTATGGCTGGTGCGCGCACGGGCCGCGTGAGCGCTACGCGAGGCGTGAACTCCATCGCGTTTCATCGGTCCGAGTGCGCAAAACGGTGCGCACATGGACGATACTTGTGATTGATGTCCTTGCGCTGCGCGCGGAGCGATTCCGCCGTCGCAGCAGACAGCATCCGTGTTTTCATCTTCGACAGGTGACCCAATGAATTCGCATGCCCGGGACGTACGTCCCGCCGATCGTTCCGCTTATGCTTTGCTCCGTCCGCCGCCTCCCGATCAAGCTTCTTCTCGCTACTCCGTGCCGATGGCCTTCGTGCTGCTCGGCCTCGTCGCCTGCGGGTTCCACGCGGGCAATCCGGCCATAGGGCTCACGGCAGCGCTCTCGCTCGCGCTGCTGGCACGCACGAGCCGGCGCGCAGCAGGAATACGCTCGACCTCCGAACCCGACTCACGGCGCTGAGCCATGGGCATTCCTCTGGGTATCACGACGCCGGTTCTGGATCCGGCGCAAGTCGCCACTTTTCGTGCCACCGGTTATCTCGTCGTTCGGCGCATGCTGCCGCCGACGGTCGTCGCTTCGCTCGCGCGCTGGGCCGAGGAGGTCGCCACGCTGCCGGAAATGCCGGGCCGCCAGTCGGTCTACCACGCGCCTTCGCTGAAACACCACGGCCGCTGCCTGCTCCAGCGCATCGAGCGCGTGACGCCGTTCCATGACGGCTTCCATCGCCTCACGCAGGCGCTCGCACTGCCGGCCGGCCAGCTCCTCGGGGACGCGGCGCTGCTGCTCGCCGAGCGCCTCGAGTTCGTCCAGCCCGGCCGCGACGGCTGCGCGCCGCGCCGCGACGCCGCCGAGCCGTGGATGCGTTACGGCTCGGGCTTCATCAGCGTGATCGTCGCCATCGATGCCACGGGGCCCGGCGAGGCCTGCCTCGAGATCGCAGCCGGCCAGCATCGCCACGGTTTGCATCGGCCGGCGCCGACGTTGGACGGGGCGACGATCGCTGCGCTCGACTTCGAGCCCGTCGGCGTCGAGCCGGGCGATCTCGTCTATCTCGATCCCTACGCACCCTACCGCGTGTGCCGCAATCGCACGGGCGCGGCGCGGCGGCGCTTCCGCGTGCTGTTCAACCGTCTCCGCGACGGCGATCACCAGGAGCAGTTCTACGCAGACAGGCACAGAAGCGATCCGCCGGACATCGAGAAGCTGGTGCCGGCAAGCGGCTGAGGCGGCGGCGAAGGAGTCTCGTAGCCCGGGTGGAGCGCGCAGCGCGTAACCCGGGATCGAGCGCAGGGGCGGACTGAAGATCCCGGGTTCCGCTACGCTGCACCCGGGCTACGAAGCCGCGCAGGACGATCGAATCTTGTAGCCCGGATGAGCGCAGCGAATCCCGGGTCGGCGCTTCCCGTGCGAATACCGCGACATGAGCGCGCAGCCGCCAAGGTCGCACGGCGGCGAGCTCGGCGAGCTTCGACCCCGGATTCGCTGCGCTTCCGGGCTACGAGACGTCTCTTCGCACGGGATCGGTCGCGTCCGCTTGCGAGCCTCGAGGTCGCTCGCGAGAATCGGCGGCAGGCGCGCGTCCCGCGCGCGGCGGAGCTTCGTCTGTGGACATCTGTCGTTTCGCAGGCCGGCGGCGATGAGGCCGGCGCGCCCGCTCGTCGGCGTTCCGGCCGACACCTACACGCACGGCCCGCATCTCTATCACTCGGCCGGCGACAAGTATCTGCGCGCGGTCGCCGAGGTCGCGCAGTGCCTGCCGCTCGTGATCCCGGCGATGGCGGATGCGCTGGATCTGGACGCGCTGCTCGCACAGCTCGACGGCATCCTGCTGACCGGCGCCGTGTCGAACGTACACCCGCCGCACTACGGCGAGGCGCCCAGCGCCGCGCACGAGCCTTACGATCTCGTGCGCGACGATCTGACGCTCGCGCTCATCCGCCGCTGCCTCGCGCGCGGGCTGCCGCTGTTCTGTATCTGCCGCGGCTTCCAGGAGCTGAACGTCGCGCTCGGCGGCACGCTGGAGGCCGAGCTGCAGCGCGTCGCCGGGCGTCTCGATCACCGCGCGCCGGAGCTCGACGAGCTCGATCGGCGCTACGGTCCCGTGCACGACGTCGATCTCGTCCCCGGCGGCCTGCTCGCGACGCTGCTCGGCAAGACGCGCACGCGCGTGAACTCGCTGCATCGCCAGGGTCTCGCGCGCCTCGCCGACGGCCTCGTCGTCGAAGCCCGCGCGCCCGACGGCATCGTCGAAGCCGTGTCCGTGCGCGGCGCAAAGGCCTTCGCGCTCGGCGTGCAATGGCACCCCGAATACCGCGCCGCCGGCAATCCCGACTCCGTGAAGCTCTTCGGCGCCTTCGGAGAGGCGGTGCGGGGTCATGCTGTGGGGAAGAAGAATCTAGCCACGGAGGACACGGAGGGCACGGAGAAAGAGAAGGATTGATGGGCGCCGCCGCGACGACAGCATCAATAGTCGCGCTCGAGTCGCGGCGGCGCGGGTCCAATCAATTTCTTCCCTCCGTGCCCTCCGTGTCCTCCGTGGCTAGATTCTCTTAAAACGAACATGACGACGAAGGAGAGGAGAAAAACATGCCGCTGCGCAATCCGAACGATTATCGCGACAAGACGGCGGATTGGCTCGCGTTGTTCGCCGAGAAGCGGCGGCAGGCGCTTGCGCCGCGGGTGACGCCGGCGCTGTTGCGCGAGCATGCGGAAGATCCGCGCGGGGGCGATACGCCGCACGGCTTCGATCTCCAGGACGTGCTCAATTACGTCCACGGCATGCCGATCGACGGCAAGTCTTTCGCGTATGCCGAAGTGCCCTACCGGCGCTATCGATTGGGCGTCATGCACGCGCGCGGCGCGGCGCCGACGTTTCCGGACGAGCGCGTGTTCGACAGCGAGCGTGAAGCCGTGCATGCGGTATTCCTCGAACGCCTGCGCGCGCTGGGCCTCGTGACGGACGCGGAGGGCGCGCGATGAAGCTCGCGCAGATCCGCGGCTACTGCGATCGCCCGAACGTACGTCCCGGCGAGACGCTCGATCTCTTCGTGAGCAGCCCGACGGCCGGCACCTGCCGCACCAGCCTCGTGCGATTGATTCACGGCGATCGCAATCCCGACGGCCCGGGTTACAAGGAAGCGCTAGTCGCCGGCGTCGCGGCCGGCGAGATCGCGGTCGGAGCGCAGTTCACGCAGCTCGGCGGCCACGTCGTCGTCCCGGATCCGAACGCATTGCTCGCGGGAACGGACGGCCTGACCCTGCATCTCCATCTGTGGGCGACGCTGCCGGCGCTGCGCCAGGGCGTGATCTCGCGCTGGTGCGAGGCGAGCGGCGAAGGCTGGGCGCTGTGTCTCGAAAACGGTTGCCTCGTGCTGATTGTCGGCGACGGCACGCAGCGCTCGCGCGTGGCGTCGTCGAAGCCGCTGTTCCCGGAGACCTGGTACTCGATCGTCGCGCGCATCGATCGCGCGACGCAGCGGATCGCGCTGTCGCAGCACGTCACCTTGAACAGCGTCAACAGCCGCTTCGGACGCATCGTCGATCTCGATTCCGACGCCAGCGAGACGGTCGCGCTCGCCGCGGCGCCGTCGCGGCCCGCGGTGCCACTGTTCGTCGCCGGCCTCGCGGCCGATGAGAAGAGCGAGCGCGTCGTCGCCCTCTACAACGGCAAGATCGACGGCCCTCGGCTGTGGTCGCGCGCCTTGAGCGACGCCGAATGCGCGTCGCTGCACGCGGGCCACGCGGTGCCGGGCGCGCTTGCGCACTGGGACTTCGCCGCCGGCACGACGCGCCGGGGCATCGGCACGGACGCGGTCCTCGACGTCTCGGGCCACGGCTTCGACGGCCGCTGCGTGAATCAGCCCGATCGCGGCATGACGGGCTGGAACTGGGACGGCTTCGAGGAGCACTTCGTGCACTGTCCCGAGCAGTACGGCGCGCTGTGGTTCCATCAGGACAGCCTCGACGACAGCCGCTGGCGGAAGTCGCTGAGCGTGGAAATTCCCACGGATCTTCCGAGCGGCTGCTATGCGCTGAAGCTCGAGCAGGGCGGCGACGTCGATCGCGTGCCCTTCTTCGTCGTGCCGCCGAAGAGCACGGCGACGGCGCGCATCGCGGTGGTAATCCCGACTTTCAGCTATCTCGCCTACGCGAACTCGCAGGTGCTGCAGAACGCGGCGGGCGGCCAGTGCGTGATGGGCGTGATCACGACGCTGGACGATCTCGATCTCGAGCTGAACGTGACGCCCGAGCACGGGCTCTCGACCTACGACTATCACCGCGACGGCCGCGGCGTCGCCTATACGAGCTGGCGCCGGCCGATTTTGAATCTGCGGCCGGACTATCGCCACGAGTTCGGCGCCGTGTGGCAGTTCCCCGCCGATCTGCATCTCATCGACTGGCTGACGGTGAAGGGTTTCGCTTTCGACGTGATCACCGATCACGATCTGCACGCCGAAGGCGCGGCGCTGCTGCGTCGCTATGCGGTCGTCATTTCGCCCTCGCACGCCGAGTACACCTCCGCGCAGATGCTCGACGCCTACGAGCAGTACTTCGCGAGCGGCGGCCGCGGCATGTATCTCGGCGCCAACGGCTTCTACTGGATCGCGAGCCAGCATCCGGAGAAGCCCTGGCTCATCGAAGTGCGCAAAGGCGAGAGCGGCGATCAGGCCTGGCGCGCGCGGCCGGGCGAGCTCCATCACAGCACGACCGGCGAGCGCGGCGGGATCTGGCGCCATCGCGGCCGGCCGCCGCAGAAAGTATGGGGCACGGGCTATACCGCGCACGGGCTCGACGTCTCGGCCGGCTACTGCCAGTTGCCCGATGCGCGCGATCCGCGCCTCGCCTGGCTCGTGGAAGGCATAGACGCGAACGAGATCGTCGGCGACTTCGGCCTCGTCAACGGCGGTGCCGCCGGGCTCGAGATGGATCGCATCGACTATGCCCTCGGCACGCCGCCGAACACGATGCTGCTCGCGAGCTCGCACGGTCACACCGCGAGCGCGATGCTGGTGCCCGAAGAGCAGTACTTCGCCTATCCCGGGATCACGGGCCGCGACAACCCGCTGGTGCGCGCCGACATCGCCTACCTCACGACGCGCCAGGGCGGCGCCGTGTTCGCCGCCTCGTCGATGGCCTGGTGCGGCAGCCTGTCCTGGAACGGCTACGCGAACAACGTCTCGCGCATGACCGAGAACGTGCTGCGGCGGTTCGCCGAGAACGGGCCGCTGGACGAGGTGGTGTGATCCGGGTGTAGGTTGAGCTTCCTTCGTCAGTTTTCGTAGCCCGGGTGCAGCGTAGCGGAACCCGGATCGGGCATGCCCGATACGCAAGGACTTTCGGCGATGCTCGGCGCGCGCCGCGAAGTATCGTCTCGAATGCATGAGAGGACAGCGGGCGCCGATCCCGGGTTACGCGCTGCGCGCTCCACCCGGGCTACGAAATCGCCGTCCATGTCGAAAGACGAAGGAGCGCCGCCCAGCGACGCGAAATCCGGGATCGGCGTCTCCTCCGGATTCCGCTTCCGGGGGCCACCAGATCGCCACGCTTACTCACGATTCGCAGCGCCATTGCTGCGAACGCACATCGCGACGAGCGGGTTACCATTCGCGCTCGTATGTGGAGCCCCGTCTTGTCCTACGATTTTATGCCCGCGCGCGGCGGCCGAGCTGGCGTGCATGGATAGTCTGCTCGCCTGTCGCGTGTCCTGCGCCGGTCCCGGCGCGCATCTGATCGAGTGGGATGCGGCCTTCGCCGAGGGGCCCGTCGACGTCTACGCCCATCGCCTGCCGGATGCGAGCGACGCGGTCGAGCCCAGCCGGCGCGGCGCAGTGGGCAGTGCGCAGATCGAAACCCCCGGCCTCGCGCGGCCGTATTTTCGCCTCGTGCCCGCGAACGGCGACGCGCTCATCGTCGCGCGGCGCGACGTGCCGCTCGAAGGCTGCGTGAACTTCCGCGATCTCGGCGGCTATCGCACGGACGACGGCCGCCGCGTGCGCTGGGGGCGCGTGTTCCGCTCCGGCCACATGGCGAATCTGTCCGAGGCCGGCAAGCGCGACTTCGCCTCGCTCGCCATCCGCGCCGTCTGCGACTTCCGCATGGCCGAGGAGCGCGAGGCCGAGAACGCGGATCTGCCCGGCGCGCCGGCGCTCGCGACGCTGGGCATTCCGCCCGGCGTCGGCGATCGCCAGTATTTCCACCGCGTGTTCGCCGCGACGCGCGATCCGGCCGACGTGCTGGAGGCTGTGCACGCGACGATGCGTGCGATCGTCCGCGACGCCGGCACGCGCTACGCGCGCATGTTCGACGTGCTGCGCGCGGGCCGCGACGGCGCGGTGCTCTTGAACTGCTCGGCCGGCAAGGAGCGCACGGGCATCGGCTCGGCGCTGTTCCTCACCGCGCTCGGCGTGCCGCGCGAGACCGTGCGCCACGACTTCCTGCTGTCGCGCACCTATTTCCCCGCGCTGTCCGAGGTCGCGCGCGTGCGCGAGAAGTACGGCGTGCGGGCGGAGAGCGATGACGAGGCCGCGGCGCTCGTGATGCCGCTGCTCGAGACGCACGCGTCCTATCTCGACGCGGCTTTCGGCGCGATCGAGGACACGTATTCTTCGATGGACGATTTTCTGGCCCGCGTCTGCGGCGTCGGCCCGGCCGAGCGCCGCGAACTGCGCGAAATCTACACCTGCTGAACACCGGGATCCGACGATGAGCCGCAAGCTCTATACCGACACCGACAAATACGCCTGGCAATCCGAATTCGCCCTCGTCGAGGCCTACAACAGCGCCGTGAAGGATCTCGTGCGCAAACGCTTTGCCGAGTTCGGCGGCGAGTGGCGCGACTTCGTCGCCGGCGCAGCCTACGACGCGATCACCAAGGAAGACATGCTGAAGATCGAGCGGCAGGTGCTAGCCTACGGCTATCGCTTCGAGCCGTCCGCGATGTCCTCGGCCGCGGAGCGGCCCGAAGCCTATCGCGACAAGGGTCTGCATCAGGAAGACTTCAGCTTCGAGCATCCGCAGGCGCCGACTGCCGGCAGAGACGCGGACGGCCGCGAGCTGCGCGGCGCCGGCGACAACGTCGTCACGCGGCCGCAGAACGTCATCGGCATCGCGCGCTACGTGCGCACCAGCGACAAGGTCATGCAGTACCTCACCGAAGGCGTGCCGGCGGACACGATCGCGATCGTCGACGACTCCGGCGGCACCTTGACGGCGCCCGTGCTCGAGCGCTTCAAGGGCGTGCTCTGCGCCGGCGGCACCACGCGCTCGCATCTCGCGATCCTCACGCGCGAGTACGGCATCCCGTGTCTCATGAACGTGAAGCTGTCCGGGATCAAGGACGGGCAGCGCATCGAGCTCGAGTGTTCGGCACGGGCGAAGACGGGCGAGGACTATGCGAGCGGCACCGAGGTGCCCGCACGCGTGTGGCGGCTCGGTTGAAGCAGGATACGGAACGATGAGCGACTACAAACCGACCTACGCCCAACTCCTCGAGACCAACAATCTCATCCAGCAGAACGCGGACGAGGTGTACTGGCTGTGCGCGACGCGCACGGTGCAGGAATCGAAGATCTTCCCGGTCTCGGCCTACATCCTGTTCTCCTATCTCAACTGCTACTACCGCTACCCGGCGCTGCTGCGGAAGATCGAAGCGCGGATGACGATGGAGGAGATCGGCGACCGCGCGCGCAACATGGGCATCAAGATCGTCGCCTGGACCTTCCCGTGCTTCTATCTGCTAGGGCGCGAGATGCTGATCAACTGGGGCGTGATCGAGCCGACGGACGCGGTGGAAGACGTCAGCTACGTGCTCGACTGCTGGAAGCGCTTCCAACTCTCCTGGCATCGGAACAACGGCAATCTGACGAACCGCCAGGCCGGCCATCGCGCGCAAATCATGCCCGAGCAGCGCCTGCAGGTGTTCCATGCCGACGCCTTCGAATGCCGCGAAGGCGATGCCCTCCACAAGGCCGCGCAGGGCTTTCTCGCCGCGACCGCGCAGTACGGTTTTCTCGTGTCCTGCGAGAGCCGGCTGACCTTGCACAACTACGGGCCGTACAAGCTCAGCGACACGCGCGAGATGCTGGTGCGCGACTTCCGCGAGCTGTCCGAGTCCGACTATCCGTGGCTGGATGGGGTGGGGCGCGACATCCCGTACAACAATCTGACGGTGACGATGATCGTCGAGGGCGTGCACATCAACCTGCTCGACGACTGGGGCTCGTTCGAGTCCGTGCCGGAACTGAAGGCCGAGCACATGGTGGCGGTGGGCCTCTACACCGCGGACAACCTGAGCGAAGGCCACGTGCCCGTCGGCATGGGCAGCCGCGAGGAGCTGACGCAGACCTTCCTGGATCTGACCGAGCGCATCAAGCATGCGACCTCGCTGCTGTGGAAGGAGATGGCGGGCTGGACGCGCGATCAGCAACTCGACGCCGGCGCCTTGACCTACTTCGCCGTCATCAAGGAGTTCGCGCACATCGCGGGCGTCTACGAAGTCGACGACTGGATGAAGATCGACGAGCGCGCCGAGCGCTTCCGGCCGCTGCTGAACGACGAGTACGGCAATCTCTTCCTCGGCGAGCTCGTCGGCTACATCTCCTCGCCGAGCCAGCGCCTGCACGACTACACGATGATGCAGCACAACGACAACCCGACGCGCTCGCTGTCCTACTTCCCGTATTCGATGCTGAACGACGGACGCTACACGCGCGGCGTCGGCCCGATGCGGCCCGGCGTCACCAACCTGCCGGCGAAGCAGGACCGCTACCGCACGACGCGCGGCGTGCTGACGCTGGAGGAATACAACCGCCTGTCGCGCGAGTTTGTGCCGACCTCGTGCCGCGAGCCCTATCGTTTCCTGTGTGCGGACTGGGTCAAGTACCACTACGACGCACCCGAGGCCGAGGCGATGTTCAAGCTCGAGCAGCAGCACTCGCGCGTGCTGAAGGACAAGGGCGCGGGCTTGAGGCGCGAGGACGTCGAGCATCTGCGGGGGCAGCGATGAGCAGCCTCGGCCTCTCGCTGCGCACGAGCGCGCGCGACATCCCCGATCTGCATCTCGTGATGCACGCGGTCGCGATCCGCAAGCACGCGGCGCCGGAGGCGATCGTCCCCGTCGCGGGCCTGCCGGCCGCGCGCGTCGAGGCCGCGCTGGCGCTCGGCGTCGCCAAGGGCCGGTTGGCCGCGGCCGGCGAGCGCTACGTGCTGACGCCGGCCGGGCGCCTGATGCTCGACGGCGAATATTCGCGCTACTGCGGCGAGCTGCGCGCCGACGCGCGCTTCGCCGCCGGCTACGAGCGTTTCGAAGTCGTCAATCGCGAATTGAAGCAGCTCATCACGGACTGGCAGACGATGGAGGTCGGCGGCAAACGCGTCGCGAACGATCATTCGAACGAGGAATACGACGGCCGCATCCTCGATCGCCTCGGCGATCTGCACGAACGCTTCGAGCCGATCCTGAACGGCCTCGTCGCCTGCGCGCCGCGCCTCGCGATCTATCGCCAGAAGCTCGAAGCCGCGCTCGCCAAGGCCGAAGACGGCGACATCGCCTGGGTCAGCGACGCGCGCCTCGACAGCTACCACACCGCGTGGTTCGAGCTGCACGAAGACCTGCTGCGCCTGTTGGGGCGCGTGCGGGACGAATAGAAGAGGAGTCTAGCCATGGAGGGCACGGAGGGCACGGAGAAGAAGGTTGACTGGATCCGTACCGCCGTAACCCGAGTGCAATCATTGGTACCGGCATTACGGGGGCTTCCCCATCAATTTCTTTCTTTCTCCGTGTCCTCCGTGTTCTCCGTGGCTAGATTTTTTTACTGACTTGGAGTGGCACAAATGGGTCGTTTGGAAAACAAGATTGCAATGGTCACCGGCGCCGGCACCGGCATCGGCCGGGCGTGCATGGTGATGTTCGCGAAGGAAGGTGCGACGGTCTTCGGCGTGTCGCGCACGCAGGCCAATCTCGACGAGACGCTGCGACAAGTAAAAGCGGCCGGCGGCAAGGGCAGCGTCTGCAGCGCGGATCTATCGACGCCCGAAGGCGCGCAGAAAGCCGTCGACCGCTGCATCGAGGAATACGGCCGCATCGACATCCTGCTGAACGCCGCCGGCGTCGGCTACAACTGGCGCGAGACCAGCCTCGGCTCCATGGACCCCGTGCACACGACGCCGATCGACAAGTGGCACGAAGTGATGGGTCTCAACCTGCACAGCCTCTTCTACGTGAGCCGCCTCGTCATCACTCAGATGATCAAGCAGGGCAAGGGCTCGGTCGTCAACCTCGCCAGCATCTTCGGCATGGGCGGCGCCCCGGACGCCCACACCTACACCGCCACCAAGGGTGCCATCATCAACCTCACCAAATCCATGGCCGTCGCCTACGTCGACAACAACATCCGCTGCAACGTCGTCGCGCCTGGCTTCGTGCAAACGCAGATGGTGGAGAGCGTCATTCCGATGCTGTTCTCGCCGGAGAATCCGAAGTTGATCGCGCCGATGGGGCGGCCGGCGACCGTCGAGGAAGTGGCTTACGGGTGCTTGTATCTGGCTTCGGACGAGGCTTCTTACTGCACGGGGACGGTGTTGGCGATTGATGGGGGGAGTACGGGGAGGGCGTGAGGGCACCAAGCCTGCAGGTGGGAGCAGAGAAATAGATCAGGACGATTTCATCGCGAGACAAGCATCGTCCTACGACAACCGCACAGGTTCAGAGTGCAGTCGCTCTGCGCTACGGACACCTGGCTTAAGCCGAATGAATCAGGGGGGACAGACATGCGCCGAGTTTTACTGCGTCACGGACTATGGGTACTTGGCCTCGCCGTATTGTCGGGTTGCGCTTCGTACCGGGTTAGCTCCAACATCGAAGGTCCGACGGCGTCTCAGCCATCGACCGTGGTGCCGGCGACGGCGCCGATGACGGCGACAGTACTTCTGGCGGAAGACAGTCTTCCCGGCCACAGCTATCAAGAAATCGGCCCTATCGAAGTATCTGTCAAGAAACTCACGGTCTTCCACAAGGATCCGACGAAGGAACAGGCACAAGAAGCGCTACGGGTACGAGCACGAACAATGGGAGCAGATGCCGTAATTAACGTGACGTACGCGTCGGGCGTCGGTTTCACCACCTGGGGCTACATGGACGCCAAGGGCGTAGCGGTCAAGTTACAGGAATAGCGCTCGCGCAGGCGGCGCTTCTTTCGATGCGCTCCGTACGATCAAGTGATCCGATTGCCATTCGGGACAGATTTGTTTTCGGTAGTGAAAGCCAAGATCGAAAATAAATCTGTCCCCGAGGGACACTACGGGTCATAGCCATCTCGTCCATCCGAACTTGACTGAACCGATTACACTTTCCCGTTAAGTCGGCGATGCCGTTTCCGGCTTTCCGATGGCTGGATGCCACGGCGTCGACGAACAGAAAGTGTTCGCCGAGCTCTGCAAGATCGTGAACGAAGCCATTGAACTTTACCGGCGAGACGGCAAATCGTTACCACCCGCCACTGCGGGGCGTGATTATGCCAACAGGCTGCTGGACGTGGCATGATCGCCAGCGCTTCGAAATTGATGGAAATTTGTGACGAATTTATTTGCCGAGTTTCTGACTGCGAACGAATCTCTCACTTTATCGTCCCTTGGGTCGCTCCAAAATAAATCTGTCCCCATGCACGGTCTTCACCAATGTCCTTGCTTATGAGGAAGGGGTCCCGCTGTGATTCTCCAGTATTGGAAGTCGGTGTTTCTGGCATGCGCCGTTTCGCTGCTTCTAGTCGGGTGTTCAACGACCAACTCCGTACCGGTCGCTGTTCAACAATCGCCGGCTGGTCGCAAACTGGCAATCGTTAGTGCGATTGGGACTGAAATGCATGTGAAGCGACTGGGTACAACCGTCTTCGGCAACAAAGAGAAGGTGGTTGATGTTGGCGCGTGGGAGCTGGACTTACTGATCACAGAACGGGTAGCGGCGCATGCAAAAGAACGGGGCTTCGACGTGGTTGTACTGAATGATGCCTCGGTGCACGCTATGTTTAGAAAGATTGACAGCGAAGACAGCGTAAAAATGTGGAGAATCGGGGAGCAGCGCAAGAAGATTGCAGAATTCGCAAAGGCGAACGGCGTCGACATGGTCCTGGCGATAACTGCACCTGACTACACCGACGTCATATTTGGTTCCAACCAGACAATAAGATCCTTCGGAATCTATGAACTATCGTCGCTTTTTGCTACTCAAGGAGTCGAGTATGCGCTGGCGCAGACCGTCATTTTCAATGGCGCAGATGGAAAGCAAATGGCTTATCAAACGGACTACGCGCGCCACGATCGGCCGAAAGACGAGACGTTGCCAGATGATCTGACGGTCGACCCACGAGAACTCGAGGAAGCGCGCGCCATTATCACGCAGTTATATGAGCGGCTGATTGCTGATGAGCTAAATAAGCTAAAGCTGTAGCAAAATTCTTCTGCGGCCGCGCGCGCGATATGGGGTGAATGGCACCTACTTATAAGCCGGAAAAACGGCTACGGATGCCTCAATTCTGAACAAACCCTAGGCAGATTTGTTCAGAGCTTCCTTAAGTAAATGTCATTCACTCCTCCCCACCGTTGACGCCAAGTCAGCATCGTCGTCGACGAGTGAAACCTGTATTACAGTTGTCCGGCACTCTTCGGAGCGATGGGAATCGCTATATTGCCTTGATATGTCCTGTGTTTGTCGGTGATCGCATCGGTGATGCCGAAATCGAAGAAGACGACACTCGCTGCGAGTTTTCCTCCTTCCATTTCACTCCGAATGGAGCCGCTTGACTCCCTGCCGTCTTCAGTTTTGCAGGTATATGTAAGCGCGTCATCGGAGCGACGAATCATCACGGACTGGCTGGGGATTGCGGACGACCATGCGCCTCGTTTGTTCTTGAAATTGCACTGCCCGGCAGAGCCATCCGAGAAACTCATCGATAACGGAATGTGTGAGTCGTTGACGATAGTGGCACAACCCGAGAGCAGCGTGCCCGCCACGAGCAAGAGCGCGCAGCTTTCCTTCAGTGTGAACTTCATTGAGGGCCCCATTAGATTTTCCTTTGTCGACCATTATCCGCGGCTGAACTTCAGCAACGGGTGAAAAAAGGTTAACTTTGCACGCCGTTGCCTGCGCCTATCGGTCGCCTGAATCAGAGCGCGTAGGTTGGGCTGACGAAGGAAGCCCAACGCCCGACGCCACCACGAAGATGTTGGGCTTCCTTCGTCAGCCCAACCTACGGCTCTGCGCCGCTGCGCGGTGAAGTGGGGCACGGCTCGAATCGTCAAAGCCGCCGATCTCGGCGCCGCTGCGGACCAGTCGCTCGACTTCCGGCAAGTCGAGCTTCGGCCGCCGCACGATGCAGGCGGTCCCGTTCGAACCAATCGCCAAAGGCGGGATTCATGACGCCTGCCGTCCCTTCGAACCACGCCGACGCGTGATCTTCGCGCCCCAGGCGGTCTCCTTGCGCGTCGCCATCGAAGCGGTGAACATGGTTGAATCAGCCGAGGATGCACCATGACCGTTGAAAAAGCCTATGTGGATACGCCCGCTGGTCAAATGCACTATTACGCTGCGGGCAAGGGTGATACGCCGATCGTCTTCCTGCACCAGAACGTCAGCGGCGGACGGATGTTTCTCAACACCATCGAACGACTCGCGCCTCATCATCGGTGTATCTCGTTCGATCTGCCCGGTTTCGGCGGTTCGTTCGAGCCGCCGGCGTTCTCGTCCATCACGGCATTGACCGAATGGACTCTCGCGGCGATCGATGCGCTGGGCATCGACCGCTTCCACACCTTCGGTTGCCACACCGGTGCCGGCATGGCTGCCGAGCTTGCGAACATGCTGCCTGCGCGCGTGCAGTCCGTGATGATGCTCGGGCCGCTGCTGCTGACGCCGGAGCAGGCGGAGCCCTATCGCAAGCAGTTCAGCGGGTCCGCCGCGCCGGATGCGGAAGCGAAGTATCTGAGCGAGACCTGGAACTACATCTACAACCTCGGCGGCAGTCGCGACATTGCGATGATGAACGATGAGTTCTGGCAGGCCCTGCGCGCCTGGCGGGTCCGCGGCATGGTGTATCGCTGCGTATGGGACTATCCGTTCGACGAGTTCATCAAGCACATCAGGTGCCCCGTGCTCCTGTTGTCCGCCCCGGACGACGTGCTTTATCCGGCGTTCCTGAACACCAAGATGGCGATGCCGGAGGCCGTCGCCGTCGAAGTTTCAGGATCGAACTTCGAAACGTACTTGGATCCGGAGGGTGTCTCGCGCGCCGTCATCGACTTCCTGGCATCGATTTGAATCTTGGCGGAAGCTGCCCACGAACACATCCTCACGCCGAGGCAATCTGAGCGCAGCCGCTCCCATACGGTTCGGCAACCGCGTGCGGTCGCTGCGCCACTTCGGTCGCAAAAAAGCCGGGACCCCCCAACTCCGTGATGTAGCCCGCCGTATCACAGCATGCGAGTTCGAGCAAAACCGATCGCGAGCGTCCCGGACGGCTGCACCTGGCAGATGCGCGTTCGCCCTGCTCACACGCCAAACGCCGTCCTGCTATCGTTGAGCCTATAGTCACCGCGTGGAAATCAGGACACGGAGGTCCGATGCCACCGAAGATCAGGGAACTCGTGGCGATGTTGACAGAGCGGGGTTTGTAGACCGCGGCGGCAGGGGTAGTCATCGGAATTTCGTCCATCCGGGCGTGGCCGAACCGATTACGCTTTCCGGTAAAGAAGGCGATGATGCAAAACACTATCAGGTCCGCGCCGTACGCCGGGCCATCGAGGAAGCGAAGCGATGAAGGACAGTGCAAGGTACGTGAAAATCGTGGAATGGTCCGAAGAGGACGAATGCTACGTCGGTAGCGCTCCCGGCCTCGTGATGGCCGGATGCCACGGTGTCGACGAACAGGAAGTGTTCGCCGAGCTCTGCGAGATCGTGAATGAAGCCATTGAACTTTACCGGCGAGACGGCAAACCGTTACCGCCCGCCACTGCGGGTCGTGATTACGCCAACAGGCTGCTGGACGTAGCATGACTGCCGGCGCTTGAGCATATCGCGAATTCCGGGACCTCCACCTTTAATTGCACGCTGCGATCCGGCTTCGGAGCGAATGATCCCAAGCAATGGTTCAGGGGCTGCAACCGTTTTTTGATCGAGCATAAGAACTTAAGCCGCTGTCGCGGGCTTCATGACCGCTCATGGCTTATGGCTCTTGCCCGGTGACGAACAGCGCTTAATGTCGCTCGACGACTTCCCCTGGTTTCGCGATGCGCCGATCGGGAAACTCACCCACGTAGCGGAAGCGTCACACGGACGTTTCTACTGGCCCAATCTGGATACCGATATCGGCATCGAAACCATTCGGCACCCGGAGCGCTTTTCGCTGGCGGCAAGACGGCGAGATTGAACTCTGAAGCAGCCTCCAGCACGGGCGTGCCAGCGCGGATGGACGCTTTTTGAAGGAATAAACAAGAAAAAGCCGGGCCCGATTCAAGGCCGCCGCAAGGACTACCGTCCGCCGCTCCGCCATCCTCCTTCCCGTCGGGCATTCCAGCGGAGGATCGGCATGAAGATCGCCATCATCGGGACAAACGTCCCCAAGCGGCTTCGCGCGGGCGGCCACGAACCGGTGGCGGCTACTCCGGACGCCGGCATCGAGGTGCCTACCGGCGAGGGCCTGACCAAGACCCGGGTCGTCGTCGATACGGTGACCCTGCGATTTACCGACCGTCACCTTGCCGGCACTCATCGGCATCGCGCTCGCCCCTGGGCGATCCGTCGTGCGCGCCCCGCAAGGGCAGCCTTCGCCCGAGGCCGCCCCACCAAGCTCTGCTTCAATCCACAGGAGACGATCATGACGACACGTTTGAATTCTCTCGCACGAAAGACCGAAACGAACACGAGCTCGTACGGCAGCTCACGTCCCGGCAAACCGGGACGCGAGGACCTGGTCCCATCGCGCTATGCGCTGCGCATCGGCGAGATCGACGTGCTGGTGATCAGCGACGGCGTGCTGCCTCTGCCGACTGCGACGATGGCTACCAATGTCGATGCGGCCGTTCGGGCCGCTTGGCTCGAGCACATGTTCCTGCCGCCGGACGCGTTCGACTGGCCGCTGAACGTGCTCGTCGTGCGCAGCGGCGATCGAACCATTCTCGTCGACGCTGGATTAGGCGGCGAGTTTCCGGGCTTCCCGCGGGCCGGACAGTTCCCGCTGCGGCTGGCGGCCGCCGGTATCGAGCTCGAATCCGTGACCGACGTGGTGCTCACCCATATGCACATGGATCACGTTGGCGGGCTGCTCGTCGATGAGATGCGGGATCGGCTGCGTTCCGACTTGCGGATCCACGTGGCGGCTGCCGAGGTCGACTTCTGGGCGTCGCCCGATTTCTCGCTCACCGCCATGCCGTCGCCGGTGCCGGACGTGCTGCGCTCGGTGGCCGGGCGATTCCTGAACGCCTACCACGGCCGGCTGCGGACGTTCGAGGAGGAGCATGAGGTCGCGCCGGGCGTGGTCGTCCGTCGCACCGGTGGCCACACCCCCGGGCACAGCGTGGTCCGCGTCGCGTCCGGCGGCGCCCGGCTGAGCTTCGCCGGCGACGCCATATTCCCGGTCGGGTTCGATCATCCCGATTGGCACAACGGCTTCGAGCACGATCCCGAGGAGGCGGTTCGTGTCCGCGTTCGTCTTTTGCGCGAGGCGGCGGCGAGCGGCGAGCTGCTGGTGGCCACTCACCTGCCGTTCCCCTCCATCGGCCGGGTGGCGGTCGACGGCGATGCTTTCCGTTGGGTAGCGGCTTTCTGGGACTACTGATCGTTTGAGGCCTCCGTCCGGCCTTCACGTGCCGCGCGAGCGGGCGGCGTCGAGCTCGGATCGAGGCCTCGATTTGCCGGACGCCGTCCACGCGGAAGGCGCGCGAGTTCATCAACGATGCTCTCATCGCGCCAGCCGTCGCCATCGCCGACGTCCGGAACCGCCCGTCGATCGGCTGTCGCAACGAGCATCCGAAGGATCGCAGCCGCGCCGGCTTTCATCGACTTTCCACGAACCGTTTCAGCACGAGGAAAATCATGTCCCGTTTGCAAGACAAGGTCGTCATCGTTACCGGGGGCAGCTCGGGCATCGGCTGGGCTGCGGCGCGGCGCTTCGCCGAGGCCGGCGCCAAGGTCCTCATCACCGGCCGCCGCGCGGCGGCTCTCGAGGCGGCCGCCAGCGATGAGCCCAACATTTCCACGCTGGTCGCCGATGCCGCCGTGCCCTTGGACGCAGCGCGGACCATCGACACGGCAATCGAGCGGCACGGCCGTCTCGACGTGCTGGTGAACAACGCCGGCGCCGGCGCCATCCTGCCGCTCGCCGCGGCCAGCGCCGGGAGAATTCAGCACATCTTCGCGGTGAACGTAGTCGGGCCGAGCCTCATCGCCGCGGCCGCGCTGCCGCACCTGGCGGCGGCGAAAGGATCGATCGTCAACGTCTCCAGTGTCTACGGCCACAAGGCGGGGGCGATGCTCTCGCACTACGCTGCCAGCAAGGCGGCGCTGGAGCACCTGACTCGCTGCTGGGCGCTGGAGCTGGCGCCGCAGTGCGTGCGCGTGAACGCCGTCGCCGCGGGCCCGACCGAGTCCGGCGCCCTCACCGGCATGATGGGACTTTCACCGGAACGAGCCGCGGCCATCGAGGCGCAGGAGCGCGAGGCGATCCCGCTGAAGCGCCGCGGCAGGCCCGACGACGTGGCCCGCTGGATCCTCGCTCTGGCCGATCCGGCCTCCGAGTGGATCACCGGACAGATCGTCGCCGCCGACGGCGGCCTCGGGCTGGCATAGCGCCTCGGCGTTCATCCCATGTCGTCGTTCCACCGTCCCGATATCCGGGCGCCGTCTTACACCTCTTTGCTGTACTCGGGCGCGTCCGCGGCCGCTAAGCCATGCGAGCGCGGATGTCGCGCGCCTTCGTCATGGCGGGTTTCATGAATGAGGTCTCCACTGGTCGCAATAGCCTAGCCATCGGCACGCTGTGCTGCCTGCTCGCATTTGGCGCCGCGGCAGACGAGATGCACGTGGCCTTGGTCAAGAGTGTGACGGGGAGCGTCGGCGTCGTGCGGGATGGGCAGGAACTGATTGCGCAGCGCGGGATGAGGCTCCTGAAGAGCGATCGGATCCTCGCGCATGAAGCAGCGACCGCGGGCATCGTGTTCAAGGACGGGACGCTCCTCAGCGTCGGGCCCGGCAGCGACATCGCCATTCGCGACTATGCGTTCGAGCCGGGACGGAACGACTTTGCGTTCGCGCTGTACATGGCCAAGGGCACTGCCGTCTACTCCTCGGGGAAGATCGGCAAGCTCGCGCCCGAATCGGTCGACATCTCGACGCCGCGCGCCACGGTCGGCGTACGCGGCACGCGCTTCATCATCACGGCGGAGCAATGAGCGCGCCGCGCCTCGGGCTTCTCGCGCTCGCCTACCTCCTGGTATTGGCGATCGCCGGCTGCGCTTCGAAACCCATCGCGCCGGTCGACCGCTCGCGCACCAGCGTCATCCTGTTGCCGGACGAGGACGGCAAGATCGGCGAGATCCTCGTGTCTTCGCCGCAGGGGCAGCAGCGAATCGCGGCTGCCTACGACACGACCACCGTCGGGGGCGGCGCAGCGACCGCGCCGGCAGTCGCCCACACCTCCGCTGCCGCCGTCGAGGCCCAATACGGACCGGTGCTTGCCGCACACCCGCAGCGGCCCGCGGCGTTCACGCTCTACTTCGAGATCGGTAAGGCGACACTGACGCCGGCCTCCCGGCGCGAACTACCGCACTTGTTCGATACGGTCGCGAACCGCAAGCCGACCGAGATCGCGATCTACGGTCACTCGGATTCGATCGGCAGTGACCGCTGGAATCTGCGTCTTTCCGAACTCCGCGCAAAGGCGATCGCAGCGCTGCTGCGCGAGCACGATCCGTCGCTCACTGCAATCGAGGTGAAATTTCTCGGCGATCGCGAGCCGCTGTTCCCGGCCCCGGACAACGTCCCCGAGCCACGGAACCGCCGCGCCGAAGTCGTCGTCCTCTAGCGGGCGGAATGATGTTCACCTCCCGCTACGCTCATCGTCTTTCACCGCTCGCGACGTCGGCGATCGTCGCCGCCGGCCTGGCGTTCGCGGCGCTGAGCTCCGTAATGCACGTACGGCACCATGCGTGGTTTGAGCGCGGCGACCACCTGTTCCTCGACGCCTTGCTCGTCCACACCGCGCCGCGCACGCCCGCGCGCCAGACGGTGGTGGTCGACATCGACGATGTGAGTCTCGAGGCCATCGGGCAATGGCCGTGGCCGCGCTACCGCGTAGCGCAGTTGATCCAACGTGTCGCCGACGGCAAGCCCGCCGCCATCGGCATCGACATCCTGTTTCCGGAAGCCGATCGCACTTCGCTCGCGGGCATCAAGGCCGCGTTCAAACGCGACTTCGATCTCGACATCGAGTTCAAGGGCGCGCCGCCGGGGCTGGCGGACAGCGACGGCTTCCTCGGGCAAGTGCTGCACGAAACGGCCGCCGTGGCCGCCGACTACTTCTTCTTCGATCACACCACCGAAACCGCGCGACGTGCGCCGCCGACCGCGCGCATCGAAGCCGCGGTGGGCGGGCTCGAAGTGCCGGTCGCACCCGGCATGCTGATGAACACGCCGGCTATCGCGGCCGGCGCCCGCTACAGGGGCTTCATCAACACCCAGGTCGATACCGACGGCACGCTGCGGCGCGTGCCATTGCTCATCAGCCACGACGACGTGCTGTATCCGAGCCTCGCCTTGGCCACCGTGATGCGCGCCAAGGGCCTCATGCGGGCGACGCTCGAGTCCGATGCGGACGGCGCCTTCATCGCACTGGGCGCGCGGCGCATCCCCGTCGATCGCCGGGGCACGGCGACGTTGCAGTTCAACGGCCCGCCGGCGCTCTATCCCGCGCTGTCGGCGAAGGACGTGTTGCAGGGAAAGGTCGATGCCGCGGCGCTCAGCGGCAAGGCGGTGTTCATCGGCTCGTCGGCCACGGGCCTTAACGACGTGCACGAGACGGCCGTCGACCCGATGTTTCCGGGACTGAAGATACAGGCGGCAATGGCGGAGAACCTGCTCGCCGGCCGTGGGATCGAAGCGCCGAGCTGGGCGCCCAGCGTCGTCATCGCCTCGTGCATTGCGACCGGTATGTCGATGAGTGCGCTCTTCGTCGTCGCGCGCAGCGTGTGGGTCATGCTGGCAGGCAGCGTCGCCCTCGCGGGCGCCCTGCTGGCCGGCGCGACGCTGCTCTTCGGCAGTCGAGGTCTTCTCCTCGCGCCGACCGCGCCGCTGTCCGTGCTGGGGACTTCGTTCGTCATCTTCTCTGCGGCGCGCTATGCGATCGAGCGCCGCCGCGCGCAGCAGTGGTTCAAACGTACGGAGAATGCGCGCCAGGTCACCATCGAGTCGATGGCGGCCGTGGCGGAGACGCGGGATCCGGAGACCGGCGCGCACATCAAGCGGACCCAGCATTATGTGAAAGCCATCGCCGTGGAGCTGCGGCGGATCGGCTATCACGCCGACACGCTGACGCCGGATTACATCGAGTTATTGTTCGCTTCCGCCCCGCTGCACGACATCGGCAAGGTGGGCGTGCCCGATCACATCCTGCTCAAGCCGGGCCGGCTCACCGACGAAGAATTCGTGCTGATGAAGCGGCATGCGGAGTTCGGACGAAGCATCGTCGCGAACACCGAACGCCTGATCGAAGGCGAGAACTTCCTGCTGCTCGCAGGCGAGATTGCCGCCACGCATCACGAGAAATGGGACGGCTCCGGCTATCCGTTGGGCCTGCGCGGCGAGGATATCCCGCTGTCCGGCCGCATCATGGCCGTCGCCGACGTCTACGACGCGCTGATCAGCCGCCGCTGCTACAAGCCGCCGTTCTCTCATGAACATTCCAAACGCCTGATGCTGGAACAGCGCGGCACGAGCTTCGATCCGGTGGTGCTGGACGCGTTCTTTGCAATCGAGGATCGGATCAGGCAGATCGCAAGGACTTACCGGGACGATGCGGACCTCCCCGCCTGATACGGTGCTTCCACCCAAAAATAAATACGTTCCGCCAAGAACGCACTGCCGCAGCTCGTTTCAGATGCCTCGGCGGCACCCGCGCATTAGCAGGCCGCTCGCGATCAGGAACAGGCCGAACGCCTGCGGCAGCGGCACGGCGCTTGCGGTCAAGCGTACGACGTCGACGCCGCCGCCGGCATCGGCGAGGTAGTGCAGCTTCCACGTGATCCCGGCCGTGGCCGGCAGTTTGACGCTCGCGAACATGCCGAGGAGCGTATCGGCGAACACGAGATCGAACGAGGCCCCGGACGTCGGAACGTAGGACGCAGTACCGGGCGTCGACCACAGCTTCACCTCCAGCGTACCGCCCAGCGCCGCGGTGCCGGTGACGACGAGGCGGTCGTGATCGGCGGCGCCGATCTCGGCCAACAGCGTGCCAATCTGGCGGTAGTCGCCGTCGACGACGAGGCTCCCCGGCGAATTGCCGGGCGAGAGTTGGCCGCCGTTGAACAGATTGCCGGCGATTTGTCCGCTGCCGATCAACTGGCCGCCCTCGACGTCGAGCTCGCCGAGCACGAGCAGCTTGCCGTCGATCTGCGTCATGCCTGCGTGCTGCGTATAGCTCGCCGCGGTGAGCGTGCTGCCGACGCCGATGCGCACGCTGCCGGCGTTAGTGAACGTGCCGAGCGCGAAATCCCGCCCGTTGAGTACGCTGAAGCCCGCGCTCGCGAGGTTTTCGGCAAAGGCCCCGAGCGCGTCGATGCTGCCGGTCGCGCCAGCGTAGATCCGTGAGGCCGCGCCGTCGAGCACAATGTCCGCGCCATTGCGCACGATCCCCGCCCCCGTCGGTAATCTGATCGTGCCCTGCGCCTCGTAGCGACCGCCTGATAGCGTGCGCGTCGCAGCGTCGTAGCCGATGAGATTCTGCGCCACGCGCAGCGTGCCGCCGGCCGCTGCGCGCAGCCTCCCTTCGTTGATCAGACCGCCGCGCGCCGCATCGGCGAGCAACACCAGTTCGCCGCCCGCGCCGGCTTCGATGAGTCCCTTGTTGCGCAGGCCCAGCGCCCCTTCGTAGCCGATCGAGCCGACGCCCCGTATCGTATGCGCGACGTCGTTCGTCACCACGCCACCGCTGGACGAGCGGATGCGGGCGCTGTTGACGTCGCCGGCCTTCGCCTGCAATGCCAGCACGCCCGTGCCGGTGAGTAGGACCTCGCCGGCGATCCCGAGGCCGGCATAGCTACCCGCTGCCGGCACGTAGTCGAGCTGCATGCTGCCGTCGTTTTCGATCGTGCCGGCGAGCTCGCCGTATTCGACGGCCAGCGTGCCGCGGTTCGTAATATCGCGTAGGGTCGAATTGGCTCGGATCTTCACGACCCCCGTATCTACCGTGTCGAACACACCGCCCGCCACGCGCGAGGCGTTCACATCGACCAACGAGCCGGCACGCGCGAGGATCTCCCCGTGGTTGAAGACGTCGCTGCTACGGATCTCGAGTACGCCGCCGTCGACGGCTTCCAGCATGCCGTCGTTGACGAGATCGGCGACGCCATCGAGACCGCGGCCGCGCAGCAGCAGCGCCTGGCCCGCGACGTTCGCGCGGATCACGCCGGCATTGTCGAGCAGCGCCAGCGCCTCGCTGCCGCCGTTCGTGCCGATGAGGCCGGCACCGCGCACCAGGGCACCGGCACCGATCCTGAGCCTCGCATCGGTGCCCTGGCCGAGGATCTGACTCTTCGCGCCGCGCAAGATGAGACTGCCGCTGCCGCCGATCGTGACGTGGCCGTCGACGTTATAGCGGGTCGGTGGGATGACGCCTGGGTCGACGGCGAGTTCGATCTGGCCGTCATTGACGATCGTTCCACCGCTCGCGCCGTAGGCGGTGGCGTTCGCGCCCGGCACCAAACGCAGCGTGCCGAAATTACGGAAGCCCTCGAGAAAGCCCGTCCCCAAGTAGGCGATCGTGCCGGCGCCCTGGAGGTCGCCGCCGCGCAGCGACGCCTGAATCTCGACGCGGGAGTCGGCCCCGGCCTCGACGACGCCGTTGGAGTTGTCCAAAAAACCGCTCGCGCCGCTGCGCGCGATGCGCAGCGTGGCGCCGTTCGTCGCGCGCAATGTGCCGAGATTGCGCGCGGCGGGCAGATCGTTGGCGAGCAGGCTGCCGACATCGACGCGCAGCACGCCGCCCGCAAAATCGGCGTCGATCAGACCTTGGTTCACGATGCTGCTGCCGGTGACGGTTCCGAGGCCGCGCAGCCTGGCGTCGTTCGCGAAACCGCCGGCGGCCGTGACCGCGCCGCCGAGCAGGTGATAATCGCCGCCGCCTTCGAACACCATGCCGGTATTCGAATACACGCTGCCGCTGATGTTGATCACGCCGTCGTTCGACAGCAGCGCCGTCTTCACCGACAGCTCGCCGGTGATCTCGTCGGTTTCATACGAGTTCATGCCGAGGGCGGCCTGGGCATTGAGCACGACGTTGCTGCCGATCGTGAGTTTCGAGAGGCTCACCGTGACCCCGAGATCCATGGTCGCGGGCGGCATCATCATCGGCGGCAGAGTGAGCGTGACGTCATACATCCGTCCGTTCAGCCGCCCGGGATAATCCTTGACGGCGCAGCCCGACGAACCTTCGACACTGCAGATCACGGGCGACCAGTTCTCGATCGAGGTCCAACTGCCGGAAGGCGGGAAGCCCGGGAGATTGCCTTTGCTGAAGTCGTACGAGGCCGACGTGACGTCGTCGGCGCCTGCGGTGGCGGTGGTGCTCAGCACCGTGATGACCGATACGAGGAATCGCGCGTAACGGGCCATCGCTCATCTCCGGCGGGCGGCGTGGGTATCAGAAGCATAATCCACGTTTGCCGCCTTGTATTGGCGCTGGCCTGCTCCGCCGTAGTGGGCAACTTCGCGCCGCCTGGAAGAGACTTGGGTGTCGGGGGACAAAATGAAAGTCGTAAAGTCGGGTACATCCGCTTTACTTGAAGCGGTCGCTGTGCCGCAGCATGCGAGGCACTGCGCGGCGGAGTGTGGGTATCCCAGACATCAGGTAGAGGCATTCGGCGGTTTCGTCCATATAAGTCGACGAGCTCGTATTCGGGATAGTGGAATTACGGTCTCTGTAACTCTTTGAGCCGCTTGAAGAGCCGATTATCTTTTCGAAGAAGTGGGCACACGCTCGTCAGTTCGGAAGGCCATTCCAGTCAGACGTCGAACGGACGAATAGCCTCCATTGTGACGGTGCGAATTATGCTGACCGGCCACTCTGAACCCGGATTCATCACAGCCTACCCCGAGGGCTGAGCCACGGAATTCAAATTACTCGATCCGGTGGTCTTGACTGAAGATTTGGCAGTCCATGGCCTCAAGCGAGGTGACATCGGTGCTGTCGTCGAAGTCTATACACCGGAAGATTTCGAAGTGGAATTCGTCACCGCGGCCGGCCGAACTCAGGCGCTCGTCTCTCTTCATGCTACTCAGCTACGAGCCGTCAGCCCTCGTGACATTCCGGCAGTCCGCAGCCTGGACGCTGCGTGACGAGGATGTGAGCTGCTGATACCTCGATCTGACTTCGCACCGATTGAGCGATCGGGACACCGAGATGTAGCTCATGCGCGTCCCCGTCACGCGATAGATGGCTCGCTGCCACTCCTTTCCTCCCTTGCAATGAAAGAGACTGAATCCTCGCTCCGAATCCCACGGTAGCCTGCCCAGCGCCACGGACGGGATCCCTGCGCTCAACCTACGCGAACTCTTGTAGCCCGGATGAGCGCAGCGAATCCGGGATCAGCGGTGCCATGGCCGCAGGCGCTGTCCCGTGCGACGACTTCGATCCCGGATTCGCTGCGCTTCCGGGCTACGAAGAGCGTCTGCCGGGAAGAGACTCGTGCCGAGCTTCTTTCACGCGAGCGACGAGCTTGGAGAGATCGCGCTCGTCGCCTATCCTAACTTTCGTCTCATCGCGATCGTGCTCGGGGAAGCCATCGAGGCACGGTCGGAACCATCGCGCGAAGCCAAATCCCTGGGGGGCAGCATGAGCTTCGAAGCCTACGATGATTACGACGGCATCGGTCTTGCCGAGCTGGTGCGCCGGCGCGAAGTCAGCGCGCTGGAACTGGCGGAGGCGGCGATCGCGCGCATCGAACGCCACAATCCTGCGCTGAACGCCGTCGTTCTGCCGATGTACGAGCACGCGCGCGAGCTTGCCCGCGGTCCGCTCCCGGACGGTCCCTTTCGCGGCGTGCCCTTCCTGCTGAAGGACATGACGGCCCACTACCAGGGCTTCCCGACGACGCACGGCTGCAAGTTCCTCGCAGGCGTCGCGCCGTCGAGCTATGACAGCGAGCTGGTCAAGCGCTTCCGCGCCGCCGGGCTCGTCACCGTCGGCAAGACGTCGACGCCGGAACTCGCGCTGTCGCCGACCACCGAGCCGAGCTTTCGCGGTCCGGTGCACAATCCCTGGGATCTCGGCCGCACGCCCGGCGGTTCGAGCGGCGGCTCGGCGGCCGCGATCGCGGCCCGCCTCGTGCCGATCGCGCACGGCGGTGACGGCGGCGGCTCCTTGCGCATCCCGGCCTCCTGCTGCGGCATCGTCGGCTTCAAGCCGTCGCGCATGCGCACGCCGCACGGCCCGGACGCGGCCTCTATCTGGGAGTCGTGCTGCGGCGAGTTCGTGATGAGTCGCAGCGTGCGCGACTCGGCCGTGCTGCTCGACGCGGTATGCGGGCAGGACGTCGGCGCCTACTACGCGAGCCCGCCGCGTGAGCGCCCGTATGCCGATGAAATCCGCGCCGATCCGCCGCCGCTGCGCATCGCGTGGTCGGCGAGCGGCCCGGCGAACTATCCCGTGCATCCGGACTGTCGGGCCGCGGTCGAACATGCCGCCCGCTTGTGCACCGATCTCGGTCATCACGTCGAAGAAGCGACGCCAATGCTCAGCGAAGCGCAGCTCGCTGCGCTCGGCGAAGGATTCATGGGCATGCTGGCGGTTGAAACTGCGGCCGATCTCGATGAGCTCGCCGCGCTCGTCGGGCGGCCGGCCACGGCGGCCGATCTCGAGCCCGTCAACTGGGCGCTCGCCGCACGCGGCCGCGCTTGCACGGCGGCCGACGCGGTGCGCTTCAAGCGGCAGCTCCACGCCGTGGCGCGCGCGGTCGGGCCTTTTTTCGAGCGCTACGACGTCTACTTCGCACCGACCTTGGGTGTGCCGCCGGTCCGCCTCGGTTACATCGATCCGACGATGGGCGACATCGACGAATACTTCCGCCGCGTGTTCGAGTTCATTCCCTTCACCGCGCTCTTCAACGTGACGGGCTCGCCCGGCGTATCGCTGCCGCTGTGGTGGAACGACGCGCATCTGCCCATCGGCGTCCAGTGCGTTTCGCGCATGGGGCGGGACGGCGTGCTGTTCGCGCTCGCCGCGCAGCTCGAGCGCGCGCAGCCCTGGGCGATGCGGCGCCCGCCGCTCCGCTGAAACGTCGCTGGCCCGATCCCAAGTAGGTTGGGCTGACGAAGGAAGCCCAACATCTCCGTCGTCGCGCAGCACGTTGGGCTTCCGTCGTCAGCCCGACCTACGATTCTCCCTCCGGGCTACGAAGATCGTTGTCTTGTAGCCCGGAAGGAGTGCCGCGCAGCGGCGCGGAATCCGGGATCTGCGCCCGCCGTTATCTCATGCATTCGAGAAGAGCCGGCGCGGTGCGCGCCGCGCAGGGCCGAAAGCGCTTGCGTATCGGGCATGCCCGATCCCGGGTTCCGCTACGCTGCACCCGGGCTACGAAAGCGGGGCGTCCCCGCGTTCGATGCGGGGTTTGCGCCGAAAAGTCGATATCCCTGCAGACGCTGCGGGTCAGCCGCGGCCAAACACCTGGGTGACGAGCTCGGTGTCGAGATATTCGCGCATCTCTCGAATCTTGCCGTCGCGCACCGTCAGGATGATGCAGTAGGTGTTGTTGTAGTCCTTGCCGTCCTTGCTCTGCGACCTGCCCTGCATCTCGGCGACGATTTTGTCGCCTTCGCCTATGAGCTGCTTGATGTCGAGTGCGATCGTCGCGGTCAGGGCGTCGCCCAGCGGCACGAACAACTGCGTCATGATGGCGTCCTTGCCTTTGAGCGTACCGGCGAAGCGATGCGTCCCGATGAAGTACCATTCGACGTCGTCGGCGAGGCGGTTCATGAAGCCTTCCACGTCGCCGCGGCTGATGGCGGCATACGCATCTCGCACGATCTGCTTGTTGTCTTCGATACTCATGCTTTCCCCCTTCTCAGGCTCCGGTGGTCGGGTAGGCGGATCCGCTGCGCCGGCGGGCGGCTCGGCTATCGTTGAAACGATGACGCAGGCCGAGCGGTTCGCGTAGCGGCAGTATAGACCGGTCCTTTCGATCCTGGCACAGCAGCCTTTGTGCTCTTCGTAGCCCGGATGAGCGCAGCGAATCCGGGATCGGCGTTGCCATCGCCGCATGCGCCGCCGTGCTGCGAAAGCTTCTATCCCGGATTCGCTGCGCTCAGCCGGGCTACGGGAAATCGCATATCGAGGCTTAGGGCGGCCGATGCACGATCGTCCCTGCACCGGCGAACGTACGGCCGGCACGTTGAGAGCACGGCGTTGCGCCGCAGGCCCCTGTCGGCGAGCATGTCGTCCACGAACCGGATGCCGGGCGGACTCGGCGCAACGCGCAGGTGCTCGTATGAGAGCCGTCGAGATCGACCGCATCTAAAGACACATCGGCGCGAATGCTCGCCCCACCGACGGGAGATTACGATGGCCACCGCCGATCAATTGAAGAGCGCGATCAAGGTCCTGATGTTCGACCAGTACGGGACCGTGGTCGACATGCAGAAAGGGCTGACCGAAGTGGCGGCTCCCTATCTCGAAGGCAAGGGATGGGCGGGTAACCCGAGCTCCTTCGTCACGTGGTGGCGCCGTACGCACTTCGAGAACTCGATGATCGATGCGCTCCTGCATCGGGCCCACACGCCCTACCGGGAGATCGGGTTTCGTGCGCTTGCCTATACGCTGGATCGCGCCGGCATCTCGTACACCGACGACGAAGTGCGCTACCTGGTGAGCTGCATCGAGAGGCTGCAGCCTTTCCCAGACGTCCCGGCGGCGCTCGCCCGCTTGCAGACCAGGTACAAGATCGCCGTGCTCTCCAACGGCGATCCCGACATGCTCGAGACGGCCAAGCAGTATCACCGGATTCCCTTCGACGAGCTGATCTCCGTGGCGCAGGCCAACTCCTTCAAACCGCACGTCGCCACCTACACCAAGGCCGCCGAAATCATAGGCGTGCGCATGGACGAGGTGCTGTTCGTCGCCGATCACGCCTTCGATTGCATAGGCGCGAAAGCGGCCGGCATGCATAGCGCGTTCATCGACCGGCGCAGGCGCCCCTTCGGTCGCACTCCGCACCAGCCGGACATCCGGGTCGACGACATGAAGTCGCTGGCGGACTTGATGGTGTGATGTGAAGCTGCTCGAAGCCACTCACCTTCATCGAGCGAGTCCCGCGATAGCGAGCGTGCGCTGCGCGGCGCCGAGCGACGAGGCCGGCCTCGCGATCACCGAGGATCGAGCATGAACGAGCATCGTGCGCGCGCCGCCTTCGAAGCGGCGCTGGCGAGTCAGCGACCCGAATTCGAGCGCTTCTTCCTGTCGCGCCTGCTCGGCCTCACGTTTTCCTACGTCGAAGATCGCTGCGTCGTCGAATTCGAGGTTCATGACTTCATGTTCAATCCGCAGGGCTCACTGCATGGCGGCATCATCGCCACCGTCATGGACGTCTCCATGGGTCACCTGCTGAAGCGCGTGGACGGGCCGGGCACCACACTGGAGATGAAGACGCAGTACGTGAAGCCCGCGCGCCAGGGTGTATTGCGCTGCTGTGCTGAGTTCATCAAGCGTGGGAAAAGCATTTCTTACCTGCGATCGACCCTCACCGACGAGGAAGGCGATCTGGTGGCGTTTGCCACCAGCACCTGGAAACTGTTGAGCCCGCCTGCGCGGGCATGACGATGCGGAGAGCCCGTAGGTTTCTTTGATCGTTTGGGACGATGGCGCGGCCGCCGGCGGCCTGCCTGCTGGGCGCAGTGGAGCCGCGGATGGACGCGGCCCTTCCGCGCACGCTCGCGGCACGGGGGGTAGAGACCGGTAAAAACCGGTAATGCGCCGCGCTCGCATCGATTTTTTGCATTTGAGGCAATGGCGTGACCGGTGGCGCTTGACCTACAGTCATAGAGCCGCGTATTTCGGCATCAGGCAGCATTCGCAATGCGGAGAAGAACAAGATGACGACATCGCTCATCGCAGCGGCGCGCCGCACGGCGCTGGCCGCCGGTTTCATGCTCGCAGCTACCGGGTCGGCACAGGCCGCCGGTGTGCTCAATGGCCCGATCAGCTTCAGCCAACCCGGCTTCGTTACCTTGACCCTCGACTTCAGCAGCGGCGGCTACGACCATATCCTCGAGCTTGCCGATGTGGCGGGCGACGTCGGTACGCCGCTGCTTGCGCTGACGGCCATCGGCGATCCCGATGCCAGTCCCGAGGTGCTCGGCAACCCGGTGGCGGCGCTCGGCGACTCCGTCGGTCTCGGCCATTTTGCGGCCAACTCGGAGCTGATCTTCCGGCTCACGAGCGTAGGGTCCCTGCGTCTGGGAACGCCCGGCGCCATTACCGTTCAGACCTTCACCGGCTCGAAAAGCGATCTCAATCCGAAGAGCGATCTCGATGCCGATCCCGACTGGTTCAGCTACGTCGAAATCGTCGATGCGACCACCATCAAGGTGTATCTCGAAGATCTGTTCGGGATCGGCATCGACGAGCAGAACCCGGTGGAGCTGCTGCGGGAGGGGCACGACGTTGCCTTCACCCTGACGCTGGCGCCCACACCGGTGCCGCTGCCCGCGACGCTGCCCCTGATGCTGACGGCCACCTGCGCCGTCGTCTGGCGTGCCCGCCGCAGAGCGCGACTCACCGTCGTGTAGCGGACCGCGGCCGACGGGAGGCGCTTGCTCGGGCCTCCCGTCGCTGCTCGGCGCATTGCGGCGCGGTCTCATGCCTTTCGTAGCCGGGTGCAGCGTAGCGAAACCCGGGATCCTCATACGCCTCGTAAACGCCCGATCCCGGGTTGCGCGCTGCGCGCTTCACCCGGGCTACGAAGACGTCGGCCTACCGCAAGCGCTCGAAACGCCCCTTTCCCGCCGGCCGAGCGATAATTGATGCGTCGCAATTGACGCCACCGCGCCTGCTCTTATCGTGAGCGCAGGGCCGATCACGAGCCGATTCTTAGTCCGGAGGAAAATTGACGCCCTCGTCCCGCAGATGGATCGGGTGGTTCATCGCTTTGCTCGTGGGTGCCGGCGCCGCGGTGTTCGCATGGCAGCGCCAAGCGCAGCAGCAGGACGCGGCGGGCATCGCCAGCGGCAACGGCCGCATCGAAGCGGTCGAGATCGACGTCGCGGCCCGCACGCCCGGCCGCGTGCGCGAAGTGCTGGTACGCGAGGGCAACTTCGTCGAGGCGGGTCAGCCGGTCGCGACGCTGGATCCGGATCAGCTCGACGCCGCGAAGCGCCAGGCCGAAGCGCAGATCGAGCAGGCCGGCAGCGCGGTGGAGACGGCGCAGAGCCTGCTCGTCCAGCGCCGCAGCGAGCGGCTCGCCGCGCAGGCGGCCGTCGCGCAGCGCGAAGCCGAGCTGCGTCTCGCCGAAGCCCAGCTCGCACGCTCGCTCGGGCTGCAGCAGAAGAAGTTCATTTCCGCGCAGGCCGTCGACGACGATCGCACGCGCGCCGAGACCGCGCGCGCGGCGCTCGACGCGGCGCGCGCGCAGCTCGCGGCGAGCGATGCCGGCGTCGTCAACGCGGAGTCGCAGGTGCGCGGCGCGCAGGCCTCGGCCGCCGCGGCGCGCGCCGCCTTGGAGCGCGTGCTCGAGGATCTCGACGACATGGTGCTCAAGGCACCGGCCGACGGCCGCGTGCAGTTTCGCATCGCCGAGCCCGGCGAGGTCGTGCCGGCCGGTGGCAAGGTCCTGAACCTGATCGATCTCAGCGACGTCTACATGACCTTCTTCCTGCCGACGGCCGCGGCCGGGCGCCTCGCGATCGGCGACGACGTCCGGCTCGTGCTCGACGCCGCGCCCGAATACGTGATCCCGGCGACCGTCTCCTTCGTGGCCAGCGAAGCGCAATTCACGCCGAAGACCGTCGAGACGGCGAACGAGCGCGAGAAGCTGATGTTCCGCGTGAAAGCGCAGATCCCCCCGGAGCTCCTGCGCCAGCACATCCGCAAGGTCAAGACCGGCTTGCCCGGCATGGCCTACGTGCGCCTCGACGCCGACGTCGCCTGGCCGCCCGATCTGGCACTGCGCCTGCCGCCATGAGTCACGCGTCCGGCGCGGGCGCCGCCGCGTCGCTCGCCGCGCGTCTCGAGGCGGTCAGCCTGCGTTACGGCCCGACGCGCGCGCTCGACCGCGTGAGTCTCGAGATCCCGGCCGGCTGCATGGTCGGCGTGATCGGCCCGGACGGCGTCGGCAAGTCGAGCCTGCTCGCGCTCCTCAGCGGCGCCCGCGCGATTCAGCGCGGACGCGTCGAGGTGCTCGGCGGCGACATCGCGGACGCGCGTCACCGGCGGGCGCTGCTGCGCCGGATCGCCTACATGCCGCAGGGCCTCGGCCGCAATCTCTACCCGACGCTGTCGGTGCGCGAGAACATCGAGTTCTTCGCGCGCCTGTTCGGCGATCCGCGCGCCGTGCGCGAGGCGCGCATCGCGGCGCTGCTGGAAGCCACCGATCTCGCGGCTTTCGCCGGCCGCGCCGCGGGCAAGCTGTCCGGCGGCATGAAGCAGAAGCTCGGCCTGTGCTGCGCGCTGATCCACGATCCGGACATGCTGGTGCTCGACGAGCCGACCACCGGCGTCGATCCGCTGTCACGCCGTCACTTCTGGGCGCTGGTCGAACGCATCCGCGCCGGCCGCCCCGGCATGAGCGTGCTGATCGCGACCGCCTACCTCGAAGAAGCCGCGCGCTTCGATCACCTGATCGCGATGAACGAGGGCCGCATCCTCGCCAGCGCCACGCCGCAGGCCTTGCTCCACGATACCGCGACGGACTCGCTCGAAGCCGCCTACGTCGCGCTGCTGCCCGCCGCGCAGCAGCCGCACGGCGAGCTCGGCGCGCCGCCGCCGCGCGCCGCGCAGGGCGACGGCACGCCGGCGATCGAGGCGCGCGGTCTCACCTTGCGCTTCGGCGACTTCACCGCGGTCGACGACGTCAGCTTCCGCATCGAGCGCGGAGAAATCTTCGGCTTCCTCGGCTCGAACGGCTGCGGCAAGACCTCGACGATGAAGATGCTGACCGGCCTGTTGCCCGCGAGCGAAGGCACGGCGGCGCTGTTCGGCCGTCCGGTCGCGCCGGACGATCTCGCGACCCGCCGCCGCGTCGGCTACATGTCGCAGTCCTTCTCGCTGTATCGCGAGCTGACGGTACGCCAGAACCTCGTGCTGCACGCGAAGATCTTCGCCATCCCGGCCGCCGACATCCCGGCCCGCGTCGCGCAGACGGCCGCGCGCTTCGATCTCGCGGCGGTGCTCGACGAATTGCCGGACGAGCTGCCGCTAGGCCAGCGCCAGCGCTTGTCGCTGGCGGTCGCGGTGATCCACGCGCCGGAGATGCTGATCCTCGACGAACCGACTTCCGGCGTGGATCCCGCGGCGCGCGACGCCTTCTGGCGCATCATGCTCGATCTCTCGCGCCGCGACTTCGTCACGATCTTCGTGTCCACGCATTTCATGAACGAGGCCGAACGCTGCGACCGCATCTCGCTGATGCACGCGGGCCGCGTGCTGGCCAGCGACACGCCGGGGGCGATCGTGCGCGCGCGGGGCGCCGCGTCGCTGGAGGAAGCGTTCATCGCCCATCTCGAAGAAGCGATCGGCGACGGCGCCGCGCCCTCTACCGCGCCGCTCGCCGTGCCGCCGAACCGCGAGGCCTCGCGCGACGGCGCGGTGTTCGATCCGCGCCGCCTGCTCTGCTACGCGTGGCGTGAAGCGCTCGAGCTGAAGCGCGATCGCGTGCGCCAGGCGCTCGCCGTGATCGGCACGGCGCTCCTGATGCTGGTCCTCGGCTACGGCTTCAACTTCGACGTCGACGCGCTGCGCTTCGCGGTGCTCGATCGCGACGACACGGCGCTCAGCCGCGACTACGTCGCGAACCTGGCCGGTTCGCGCTACTTCGCGCAGCGGCCGCCGCTGCGCGATCATGCGGAGCTCGATCGCCGCATGCGTGCCGGCGAAGTGAGTCTGGCGATCGAAATCCCGCCGGGCTTCGGGCGCGACGTCGCGCGCGGCGTGCCGGTCGAGATCGCGGCGTGGATCGACGGCGCGATGCCGACGCGCGCGGAGACCTTGCGGGCATACACGCTGGGCCTGCACGCGCAGTGGCTGCGCGCCCGGATCCGCGACAGCACCGGCGAGTTGCCGGCGGAGGCTTTCCGCATCGAGACGCGCTACCGCTACAACCCGGACGTCGAAAGCATTCCGGCGATGGTGCCGGCGATCATCCCGCTGCTGCTGATGCTGATCCCGTCGATCCTGACCGCGCTGTCCGTCGTGCGCGAGAAGGAGCTCGGCTCCATCGTCAATCTCTACGTCACGCCGATCACGCGCACCGAGTTCCTGCTCGGCAAGCAGCTCCCCTACGTGGCCGTCGGCATGGCGAACGCCTTGCTAATGGTGCTGCTGGCCGTGACGCTCTTCGGCGTGCCGCTGCGCGGCAGTCTCGCCGCCTTGTTGCTGGCATCGCTGCTGTACGTGATGGCGGCGACCGCTTTCGGGCTCCTGATGTCGTCCTTCGTGCGCACGCAGATCGCGGCGGTGTTCGGCACCGCGATCCTGAGCGTCCTGCCCTGCGTGCAGTTCTCCGGCCTGCTCGATCCCGTCAGCTCGCTCGAAGGCATCGGCGCGGCGATCGGCCAGGTCTTTCCGGCCACCTGGTTCCTGCTCGTCGTGCGCGGCACGTTCTCGAAGGGGCTCGGCTTCGACGATCTGGCGTACGCCTATCCGCCGCTCGCCCTCGCGGCCTGCGTGCTGGTCGCCACGGCGGTGGTGCTTTTGCGAAAACAGGAGCGTTGAGCGTGCGCGCGGCGACCGTCGTCCATCTCGGCATCAAGGAGCTGCACAGCCTCGCGCGCGATCCGGTGATGATCCTGCTGATGCTCCACGCCTTCACGGTCGCGATCTACTCGTCGGCGACGGCGATGCCGGATCCGCTGCACAAGGCGCCGATCGCGATCGTCGACGAAGATCGCTCGCCGCTGTCGCGGCGGATCGCGGACGCTTTCTATCTGCCGTACTTCCTGCCGCCGGCGCGCATCACGGCCGCGGAGATGGATACCCGCATGGATGCCGGGCTGGACACTTTCGCGCTCGACATCCCGCCGGAGTTCCAGCGCGATCTGCTCGCCGGCCGTGCGCCCGCGCTGCAGTTGAACGTCGACGCGACGCGCGTCAGCCAGGCGCTGTCCGGCAGCGCCTATGTGCAGTCCATCGTCGGCGGTGAGATTACGGCCTTCCTGTCGGGCCGGCGCGAGCCCGACGCGCCGGCGATCGATCTGGTGCCTCGCATGCGCTTCAATCCGGAGCTCGACAAGACCTGGTTCGGCGGCGTCATGGAGCTCGTCAACAGCGTGACGATGCTGTCCTTCGTGCTGACCGGCGCGGCGCTGATCCGGGAACGCGAGCGCGGCACCATCGAGCATCTGCTCGTCATGCCGGTCACGCCGCTCGAGATCATGGCGGCCAAGGTCTGGTCGATGGCGCTGGTCGTGATTCTCGCCGCGAGCCTGTCGCTGAGCGTCGTGATCCGCGGCCTGCTGGCCGTGCCGATGGCCGGCTCGGTGCCCTTGTTCCTCGCCGGCACGGCCCTGCATCTGTTCGCGACGACCTCGATGGGGCTCTTCCTCGCGACGATCGCACGCTCGATGCCGCAGTTCGGCCTGCTGCTCCTGCTCGTCCTGATCCCCTTGCACATGCTCTCGGGCGGCGTCACCCCGATCGAGGCGATGCCCGACGCGATCCAGCGCATCATGCAGCTCGCCCCGACCACGCACTACACGACGCTGGCCCAGGCCATCCTCTTCCGCGGCGCCGGTCTCGACGTCGTCTGGCCGCAGTTTCTCGCCCTCGTTGCGATCGGAACGGTGTTGGTGGGATTGGCTCTGCTGCGCTTCCGGCGCACGCTCGCGGCAATGGCGTAGAAGCAGCGGGGCGGACGTCCCTTCTTCGTAGCCCGGATGAGCGCAGCGAATCCGGGGTTCGGCGGTCGTTGGGCGCAGGTGCTTGAACCGGCGTCCGATCCCGGATTCGCTACGCTCATCCGGGCTACGAGAAACGGGATATTCGTAGCCCGGGTGGAGCGCGCAGCGCGTAACCCGGGATCCGGCGCTTCGATCGAGATCCCGGGTTTCGCTACGCTGCACCCGGGCTACGGGAACGCGAGCCACGGCGCCCGTTCTTCTGTGCACGCAGTCCGACACGACCCCGGACGACTCCTGCGCTAGGCTGGGCGACCGCGGCGACGAGCTCGTCTATCCACAACGAAGAACGAGGGCCACATGAGAATCGGCATCATGACCGGTGCGCGCGCGACCAGCAGCGACGTCAACGCCATCGGGCGCACGATCACCATCGACGAAATCGTCGCGCTCACGCAGCGCGCCGAGGCGGCGGGCTTCTCCAACGTGTGGATGGCGAACGTCTTCGCGCTCGACGCCATCATCACCATGGCGATCGCCGGGCGCGCGACCCGCAGGATCGAGGTCGGCACCGCGGTGACGCCGACCTATCCCAGGCACCCGACCGCGATCGCGCAGCAGGCGGTGACGGCGGCGGCGGCGTCCGGCAACCGCTTCGTGCTCGGCATCGGGCTCGCACACAAGGTCATGATCGAGGACGCGCTCGGCATCTCCTTTGCCCGCCCGGCGCGGCACATGAAGGAATACCTGGAAGTCCTCGCACCGCTTCTGCGCGGCGAGGTGGTGCACTACGAAGGCGAGCAGTACTGCGTGCGCGGGCTGTCGGTCGGCGCGGCCGGGGCGGACGCGGTGCCGCTGATCGTCGCCGCACTGGGCGAACGGATGCTGAAGCTCACCGGCCGCCTGGCCGCGGGCACCATCACCTGGCTGGCCGGCCCGCGCACGCTTGCCAATCACATCGTCCCGACGCTCACCGCCGCAGCCGCCGCGGCCGGGCGACCTACGCCGCGCGCGATCGCGGGCTTTCCCATTGTGCTGACCCACAAGCCGCACGAGGCGCGCGAACGCATCGGCAAGGCGCTCGCGGTCTACGGCGATTTGCCGAGCTATCGCGCCATGCTCGATTGCGAAGGAGTCGCACATCCGCAGGAGCTCGCGCTCGTCGGCGACGAAGCCGCGCTGCGCGCCGGCCTCGCGCGCGTGCGCGAGGCCGGCGCCACCGATTTCAACGCCGCGATCGCCGAAGTCGATCCGGGCGCCTTCGATCGCACGTTCGAGTTCCTGGCGAGCCTTTGAGAAGCCGTCGCCCGGATGCAGCGCCGCGGAATCCGGGATCTTTCCCGCAAAATGCGCCGCTGAATCCAGCCACGGAGAAAGGAATGGATTGGGGTTGCGCCTCCGCCGCTCGATCACCGCCTTCCGCGCCGCTGCGGCTCGTGAAACCGTCTGGCGTCCGGTATGTTGCGCGGAGACGCCCCAGCGCGCAGTAGCGATCGAGACAGGAGGGGAATGATCATGAAACTCGGTGTCTTCAGCTTCAATACCGAATACACGATGCGCGCCGACGAGCTGGCGGTCGCGGCCGAGGAGCGCGGCTTCGAGTCGATCTGGTTTCCGGAGCATACGCATATCCCCGCCTCGCGGCTGTCGCCCTGGCCGGGCAAGGGCCCGCTGCCGAAGGAATACATCCACATGTCCGACCCGTTCACGAGCGCGGCGGCCGCTGCGGCCGTGACGAAGACGATCAAGCTCGGCACCGGCGTCTGCCTGGTCGTCGAACACGATCCGCTGGCGCTCGCGAAGACGGTGGCGACGGTCGATCGCCTGTCGAACGGCCGCTTCCTGTTCGGCGTCGGCGCGGGCTGGAACCGCGAGGAGATGGAGAACCACGGCACGCCCTTCGACCGGCGCTGGAAAGTGCTAGAAGAGCGCGTCAAGGCGATGAAGGCGCTGTGGACGCAGGAAGAGGCGAGCTTCCACGGCGAATACGTGAACTTCGACCGCGTGTGGTCGTATCCGAAACCGATCCAGCAGCCGCATCCGCCGGTGATTCTCGGCACCTTCGGATCGATATGGGGCCGCAAGCGCGTCGCCGACTTCGGTGACGGCTGGATCCCGATCGATCTCTTCCACGGCGATCTGAAGGCGGACATCGCCGATCTCCGCCGCCGGCTGATCGACAATGGCCGCGATCCGGACGCCGTCACGATCTCCATGTTCGACATCTTCGAGACCTCGGAGGAGGACTTGCGGCGTTTCGCGGATCTGGGCGTCGTCACGCGCGCCATTCCCCGCTGCCCGACCGAGGATCGCGACACCGTGCTGCGCTGGCTGGATCGCTACGCCGAGATCGGCCGGCGCATCGGCGCGCTCTGAGGGCGGTCGCTTTCCTCTGCCGGTCCGAATAGCTGAGCGCATCGATGCTCGGCTATCCGGCTCATCGCTCCGTGAATCGCCGGAACTCAAAGAGACCGTAGGTTGGGCTGACGAAGGAAGCCCAACAGAGCGGGGGCACCGCGCCGTCCTTCACTCTCACCGAGCACCGTCCTACGTTGAGCTTCCTTCGTCAGCCCGACGATCATGACGCGCGCGTCACCCGCAATCATGAAAGAGGCGGGATGAGCCCAGCTCCCGGATTCCGCGCCGCTGCGCGGCGTTCCTTCCGGGCGACAAGAGAACGATCTTCGTAGCCCGGAAGGAGCGCAGCGGAATCCGGGATCGGCGCCTCCCCAGTCGTTGGCCCCGGGATCGGCGTCCGCCGTTCTCTCATGCATTCGCCGCAAGCCGTCGCGTATCGGGCATGCCCGATCCCGGGTTCCCGCTCCGCTGCACCCGGGCTACGGAAGGACGCGGCTACAGATTCACCGAGGTCGCGCGCGCCTCGCCCAGCGACACGAGCGTCAAACGATCGCCATCGCAACGCAAGCGCGTGACCGAGCCGTAGTCGGGCTCGAAACAGACCACGCGCGTGTCCCCGGTCGCCGCGGCGACCAGCGCGTTGATCACCATGAAGTGCGTGAACACCAGCGTGTCGCTGCCATAGCGGAGCACGGACTGCAGCGCGCGCGTGCGCCAGATCTGGACGCTCGCGTCGAGCTCCGGCCAGCGTGCAGCCATCACCGCAGTGAGCCACTCGCGGCGCCGTGCCATCGGCCAGTTGCAGGGGATCTCGCGCACGCACTCGTCGATTTCGACGCTGGTTTCCCAGCGGTCGGCCAGCGGCTGTGCGGTTTCTTCGGCACGCGCGAGCGGACTCGAGACGATGGTGCACGGTGTCTGGCGGGCGAACAGTTTCGCGACCGCCTGCGCCTGTGCGCGGCCCTCGTCGGATAGGCCGGGATCGAGCGACTCGGACCACGCGGCCGCCGCTGCGCCGTGGCGGATCAGACAGAGTTCGAAGGGCATGGTGACTTCATCCGCCGCCGATCAGCGGCATGAAATGGACTTCGCTATCGGCCGCGATCGGCTCGTGCAAAGGATCGTGGAAGATCTCGCCGTCGATCGCGACGGCGGTGCGCCGGCCGATCGCCTCGACGAGGCCGGGATAGCGGCGCTTGAGCTCGGCGACGAGCGCGCTGTAATCGGAAGCCTGGACGACGAGCGTGGCCTGCCCGCCGGTGTAGCGGCGGGCAAGCTCGCCCTGCAGGATGACGCGTGCCAAGTCGGCCTCAGGCCTTGCCGGCCTCGACGAGCTTCTTCAGCAGCCGCGGCGGCGAAATCGGCAGGGCGTCGATGCGCACGCCGACCGCGCGCGACACCGCGTTCGCGACCGCCGCGAGCGGCGGCACGATCGGCACCTCGCCGACGCCGCGTACGCCGAAGGGATGGCCGGGGTTCGGCACTTCGACGAGCACGGTGTCGATCATCGGCAGATCGGAAGCCACCGGCATGCGGTAGTCGAGGAAGCTCGCGTTCTGCAGCCGGCCGTTCGCGTCGTAGAGGTATTCCTCGTTGAGCGCCCAGCCGATACCCTGCGCCGCGCCGCCCTGGAGCTGGCCTTCGACATAGGAAGGATGGATCGCGCGGCCGACGTCCTGGATCGCCGTATAGCGCAGCACCGTGACGGCGCCGGTTTCCGGATCGACTTCGACGTCGCAGATATGGGTGCCGAAACCCGGCCCCGCGCCCGCGGCGTTGATCGACACCGCGCCGCTGATCGGGCCGCCGGTCTTGCCGGCACTGGCCGCGATCTTGGCAAGCGACATCGGCGTGCGCTCGGTGCCGTCGTCCAAGGTGCACCAGGCCTGGCCGTCACGCCATTCGACGTGCTGGCCATCGATCTTCCACAGCTTCGCCGCGCGCTTCTTCAGCTCGGCGACGGTCGCTTCGGCGGCTTCGACCACCGCCTTGCCGGTCGCGAAGGTCACGCGGCTGCCGCCGGTCAGGAAGCTGTAGGCGATCTGGCCGGTGTCGCCAATCATCGGCTTCACCTTCGCGAGATCGATGCCGAGCACCTCGGCCGCCATGATCGCCATCGACGCGCGCGAGCCGCCGATGTCGGGATTGCCGGTGACGACCTCGGCCGTGCCGTCCTCGTTGATGTGGATGGCCGCGCTCGACGGCCCGCCGACGTTGAACCAGAAACCGGACGCGATGCCGCGGCCCTGGTTCTTGCCGAGCGGCGCCGACCAGTGTGGATGCACCTTCGCGGCGGCCAGCGTCTCGGCATAGCCGATCTCCAGAAACTTCGGCCCGTACAGCGCGCGCGTGCCTGCCTTCGCCGCGTTCTTCATGCGCAGCTCGAGCGGGCACATGCCGAGCTTCTGCGCGAGCTCGTCGAGCGCGGACTCGACGCCGAAGGCCGCCATCGGCGCGCCCGGCGCGCGATAGGCCGCGCACTTCGGACGATTGCTGACGACGTCCCAGCACTCCGCGCTCGCGTTCTCGATGTCATAGGGCGCGAAGCCCGTCATGCCGCCGAGCGTGGCCGGCGAGCCCGGGAAGGCCCCGGCCTGGTACTTCAACACCATCTCGCCGGCCGTCAGCTTGCCGTCGCGCTTCGCGCCGATCTTCACCTTCACCCACGCGCCCGAAGTCGGGCCCGTCGCCTTGAACACTTCCACGCGCGACATCACGAGCTTGACCGGGCGCCCGGACTTCTTCGCGAGCGCGACGGCCAGCGGCTCGAGGTAGACGGTGGTCTTGCCGCCGAAGCCGCCGCCGATCTCGGAGGGGATCACGCGGATGCTGGAGATGTCCATGCCGAGCAGCTTGGCGGTGAACTCGCGCACCATGAACTGGCCCTGGCTGGTGCACCAGATCGTCGCCATGCCGTCGGCGGCATAGCTCGCGACCGCCGCGTGCGGCTCGATATAGCCTTGATGCACGGCCTCGGTCTTGAACTCACGCTCGACGATCACGTCCGCCTCGGCGAAGCCCTTCGCGGTGTCGCCGAGCGTGAAACCCGTGCGCGCGGCGACGTTGGACGCCTTCGTCGGCGCCGGCTCCACGCCGCTGGTGTAGAGATCCTCGTGCAGCACCGGCGCGTCGGGCGCCATCGCCTCGAGCACGTCGATCACGTGCGGTAGCACCTCGTAGTCGACCTTGACCAGCGCGGCCGCTTCCGCCGCGATCGCGGGCGTCGTGGCGGCGACGGCGGCGACGGCATGGCCTTCGTAGAGCGCCTTGTCGCGCGCGATCACGTTCAGCGACACGTGGCGGAAATTGACCGGCGCTTCGCCGCCCGTCGACACCTCGGACGGCAGATCCGGGAAGTCCTCGGCGGTGACCACCGCGCGCACGCCCGGCAGCGCGAGCGCGGCGGAAGCGTCGATCGACTTGATCCGCGCGTGCGCATGCGGGCTGCGCACGACTGCGCCGGCGAGCATGCCCGGCATCTGGTAATCGGCGCCGAAAGCCGCGTGGCCCGTGACCTTGTCGACGCCGTCCGGTCGCACCGGCCGCGTGCCGACCCACTTGTAGCCCTTGGAGAAGATCTTCGGTTCGTTGCCCATCTCAGGCCTCCTCGCGCATCTTCGCCGCGGCGTTCAGCACCGCGCGGACGATCTTGTCGTAACCGGTGCAGCGGCAGAGGTTGCCGGCGAGCCAGTAACGCACTTCGGTTTCCGTCGGATTCAAGTTGTGATCGAGCAGCGCCTTGGCGGCGACCACGATGCCCGGCGTGCAGATCCCGCACTGGAGCGCCGCGTCCTCGAGGAACTGCTGCTGGATCGGATGGAGCTCGTTGCCCTGGGCGATGCTCTCGATCGTCTCGATGCGGCGGCCTTCGGTCTCGACGCCGAGCACGAGGCAGGAACACACGAGGCGACCGTCGAGCATCACGCTGCACGCGCCGCAGTCGCCGGTGCCGCAGCCTTCCTTGGTGCCGGTCAGCTCGAGCTCATCACGCAGCACGTCGAGCAGGGTCTGCTGCGTCTCACACAGGAATTCGACCGGTTCGCCGTTGACGGTCGCCGATACGTGGTGCTTCGTCATCACTGTCCCCTTGCGCGTGCGAGCGCCGCGACGGCCGCGCGACGCGCGAGCACACCGGCGACCCGGGTTCTGAATTCGATCGTGCCGCGTTTGTCGTCGATCGGCTGGCAGGCGGCGCTGGCCGCCGCCGCGAGCCGCGCGAGCGCCGCATCGTCGACCGTCGTGCCGATCAGCGCATCGGCGGCCGCCGGCACCAGCAGCGCGCGCGGCGCGACGGCGCCGAGAGCGACGCGCGCCGCGGTACAGCGGCCGCCCGCGTCCAGCGTCAGGCACACGGCGGCGCCGACCACCGCGATGTCCATCTCCGTGCGCGGAATGAAGCGCAGATAGGCGTCGCCGGTGCGCGCGGGCGGCGTCGCGAAGAAGAAGTCGACGATGAACTCGCCGGGCGCCAGCGCGGTCTTGCCGGGGCCGACGCAGACCTCTTCGACCGCCATTTCACGCCGGCCCTGCGGACCCGCGATCGTGCAGCGCGCGCCGGCGGCGATCAGCGCGGGCACGCTGTCGGCGGCGGGCGACGCGTTGCATAGATTGCCGCCGAGGCTCGCGCGACCCTGGACCTGCGTCGAACCGATCAGCTCGAAGGCCTCGACCACGCCGGGCCACTGTTCGGCGAAGGCGGCATGGGCGCCGAGCTCGGCACCGGCGACGGCGGCGCCGACGCGAAAGCCCTGCGGCGTGCTTTCCACGCGGCGCAGCTCGGCGATGCCCTTGATGTCGACAATCAGGCGCGGCCGCAGGGCGCCGCCGCGCATCTGCACCAGCAGATCGGTGCCGCCGGCCAGCACGCGCGCGCCGGCTTCGCTCAGGCGGCGCACGGCATCGTCGATCGTGCTCGGCCGCGCGTATTGAATCGCTTCCATGACGTCCTCTCGGATTCGCTCGGGTGGTTGCGGGAAGCCCGCATCTTACACGCTGGATGTAAAGGTAGACGCGCATTCGCATGTCCGCGCTTTGCCCGTTCGCGAGCGCGGCCCTCGCGAGCGGCGATTTGCAGCGCAGCGCCGGGGCGGGCTTCCACCAAAAGGGGGAAATCGGCGCTGCGGCCGCCGGCGGCGCGGCCCGCATGTTCGGCGGCCTCCGCATGCCCGGCGAGTCCGACGCGCGCTGCGCGGGTGTTCGATCGCGCCGTTCATCCGTGCGCGCGATGCGCGGCGCCGTGGCGACGCGTGCATTCGCCCAAGCCGTGCGGCATATTCGGCGGCACCATGACGCCCCGCAATTTCCTGTTCGTCTCCTGGTCCGCGCTGATCACCGACATCGCCTGGCAGGTCGCCAAGGAAGGACACGCGGTCAAGTACTACATCCGCGCCGAGCGCGAACGCGACATCGGCGACGGCTTCGTGCCCAAGGTCGACGACTGGACGCCGGAGGTCGACTGGGCCGACGTCATCGTCTTCGACGACACGCTCGGCGCCGGCGCGCAGGCGGCGGCGCTGCGCGCGCGCGGCAAGCTCGTCGTCGGCGGCACGCCCTACACGGATGCGCTCGAGGACGATCGCGCCTTCGGCCAGGAAGAGCTGAAGAAAGCCGGCGTCAACATCCTGCCCTATCGCCAGTTCGACGACTTCGACGCGGCCATCGCCTACGTCCGCGCCAATCCGGAGCGCTATGTGATCAAGCCGTCCGGCGAGGCGGGCAACGTCAAGCGGCGGCTGTTCGTCGGCGACGAGGACGACGGCGAGGACGTGGTCCGCGTGCTGACGGCGTACAAGAAATCCTTTCCCGACGAGATCAAGCAGTTCCAGCTACAGCGGCGCGTGACGGGCGTGGAGGTTGCGGTCGGCGCGTTCTTCAACGGCCGCGAGTTCGCCTATCCGATCAACGTCAACTTCGAGAACAAGAAGCTCTTCCCCGGCAATATCGGCCCGTCGACCGGCGAAATGGGCACGAGCATGTTCTGGAGCGGGCCGAACCGGCTGTTCACTTCGACCTTGAAGAAGATGGAGTCGGTGCTCGCGCGCGAGGGCTATGTCGGCTACGTCGATCTGAACTGCATCGTCAACGGCCAGGGCATCTATCCGCTCGAGTTCACCTCGCGCTTCGGCTATCCGACGATCATGATCCAGCAGGAAGGCATGACGACGCCGATCGGCGAGTTCCTGTACGAGCTCGCCGCCGGGCAGCTCACGAAGTTCAAGGTCAAGACCGGCTTCCAGATCGGCGTGCGCGTCGTCGTCTCGCCGTTTCCCTTCGACGATGAAGCGACCTTCCACTCGGTGTCGAAGAACGCCGCGATCCTGTTCAAGAAGGGGATCCCGGAGGAAGTGCACATCGAGGACGTGAAGCAGGTCGACGGCCAGTGGTACGTCGCCGGCACCTCCGGTGTCGTGCTCGTGGTCTGCGGCCTCGGTCCGACGATGCGCCAGGCGCAGGCCCAAGCCTATGCCCGCATCCGCAACATTATGATCCCGGACATGTACTATCGTGACGACATCGGCGAGCGCTGGTTCGAGGATCACGATCGCCTGCACACCTGGGGCTATCTGCGCGAAACCTGATGACGACCGACGACGCATGCGGCGCGGCTTTGCTCGCGCGCCACCGGGCCCGCAAGATCGAGCTTGCGGGGAGCTGCAATATGCGCGATCTCGGCGGCCTCGCCACCGCCGACGGCCGGCGCACGCGGCGCGGCCGCGTCTATCGCTCCGATGCGCTCGCGACGCTGACCGATGCGGATTGCGCGCGGCTCGCCGCGCTCGGCATCCGGGCCGTGTATGACTTCCGCACCGAGGAGGAACGCGCGCGAGCGCCGAATCGCCTCGACTCGCTGGCCCTCGTGCAGCATCCGCGCGGCTTCATCCCGCGCGGCAATCCCGAGATGTTCATCGCCGTCAACGCGCGGCGGCTGAGCGCCGCCGCCGTGCGCGCGACGATGCTCGAGCAGTACGCACGGCTCGCGCTCGATCACACCGAGCACTACGCGTGGGTGTTCCGCCGGCTCCTGAGCGACGACGGGGCGCCCGCGATCCTCCACTGCGCGAGCGGCAAGGATCGCACCGGCGTCGGCGTCGCGCTGCTGCTGCTGGCCGTCGGCGTCACGCGCGAGGAGGTGCTCGAGGACTACGCGATCTCGCACTACCAGCGGCGGCCGGTCGACATGTTCCGCGACACCGCGGTCGCCGAGGCGGTCGAGGAGATCATGTCCGCCCACGTCGACTATCTCGCCGCCGGCCTCGCCGCGATCGAGCGCGAGCACGGTTCGATCGACGCCTTCGTCGCGCGGGGTCTGGGCCTGACGCCGGCCGAGCGCGAGGCGTTGATCGAGCTTTTGGTCGAGTGAACACGGTTTCGTAGCCCGGGTGGAGCGCGCAGCGCGTAACCCGGGAAGCGGCGTGCCGGGTACGGGAAGATTCCGGAAATGAGCTTCGATCGTAGAAGCAGCGAAGATCCCGGGTTCCGCTACGCTGCACCCGGGCTACGGACGACCGCGGGATTGCGCGCGTTCAGGCTTCGTTCAAGCGCCGGGCGTGAGCATGACGCTCACCAGCCGGCGCTCGGCTTGCGTCCGGGCTCCGTAGTGGCGATGGTGGTGGGAAGGAATGTCAGCGATTGTTACGCCGCCAACCGACCGCCGGCTGGCCAAATCCCCGGACGGCAGAATGCGCAGGATGAGAGGCTTCTTCCGCGCGCTGCTGTCCATCTGCTGCCTGTCCGTGCTCGCGGTGACGACCGTCGCGGCGGACGATCTGGCCGCGCCCGTGAACGTTCCGGTGAATGCCGATTTCACGCGCGGCATGCAGCTCTACGAGGCCGGTCGCTATGAGAAGGCCGTCGCCGCCTTCGAAAAGGCCGCGGCCGTGGACCCGGAAGACGATCGCTACGCCTACTGGCTGGGCAAGGCCTGCGGGCGCGTCGCCGAACGAGCCGGGCCGCTGTCGGCGCTCAAATGGGCCGGACGCACGCGCGACGCCCTGGAGCGCGCGGTCGAGCTGAATCCCGACAACCGCGACGCCGTCAGCTCGCTCGCCGACTACTACGAGCAAGCGCCCGGCTTCCTCGGCGGCGACGCCGCCAAGGCGCGCGAGCTGCGCGCCCGTCTCGCCGCCCCCGCACTGGACGCCGCCGCGCATTGAGCGGCAGGCCGTAGCTTGCCGTGCAAGAGCGTGCCCCGTTCGCGTAGCCCGGGTGCAGCGTAGCGAAACCCGGGATCGGGCATGCCCGATACGCAAAGGCTTGCGGCCCTGCGCGGCGCGCACCGCGCCGAGTTTCATCGAATGCATGAGAGACGACGAGCGCCGGATCCCGGGTTCCGCTACGCTGCACCCGGACTACGAATATGGTTGTCTTGTAGCCCGGAAGGAACGCCGCGCAGCGGCGCGGAATCCGGGAGCTGGCTCATCCCGCCTCTTTCATGATTGCGGGTGACGCGGGCGTCATGCCCGCTGGGCTGGCGCAGGAAGCCCAACCTACGACCTACGAACCGGTTTTCGTAGCCCGGATGAGCGCAGCGAATCCGGGATCGGGCGCAGATTTCGGCACGTGCAGATCCCGGATTCGCTGCGCTCATCCGGGCTACACGAATGTGTCGGCTCAGTGGGGATCGATGGCCGCCAGTGCCGCGGCGATGTCGCTCGTCGACTCCGGTCGCACCAGTCGCGCCTGCTCTTCCCCGTTCGCGTAGAACACCAGCGTCGGCCACAGCTTCACGCGGAACGAACGGCCGAGCGGCTGGCCCGGGCCGTCGAAGATCTTCAGATGCCGCAGGCTCGGATGCGCCGCCATCGCCGCGGCGATCAGCGGCTGCGCGCGCCGGCAGTGGCCGCAATAGGGGCTGCCGAATTCGATGAGCGTCGGGCCGTCGAGGCGATCGACGTCCTCGCGGCGGGGTTCTTCGGTCGCATAGTGCTCGTTCATGCCCGGAGCTTAGCGCACGACGCCCTCGTCTCGCCTCCCTGTGCGCGTGGCCGACAGCCGGTAGCGCATCGCGTGACGGTGGCGCCTCCGCGGTGCCGTCGGCGTCAGTCGCCCCGGAATCTCGGCGGGCGCTTCTCCAGGTATGCCGACATCGCCTCGGCCTGATCGTCCAGCGTGCGGCAGAACAGGTTTTGATCGCCGTCCATGTGCATGATGCTCTGATCCAGCGCAGACGCGATGCGGTTGACGCTCTGCTTGATCATCTGCACGGCCACCGGCGGCTTGGCCGCGTAGTGCTCGGCGAGCGCAAAGGCGCGCGGCAGCAGATCCGCGGGCTCGACCATTTCATCGAGGATGCCCCATTCGAGCAGCGTCGCGGCGTGCAGGCGCTCGCCGCCGGCGACCAGCCGCTTGGCGCGCGCCGGACCGACCAGATGCGCGATCAGCGGCAGGCTCTCCCACATCAGGTTCATGCCGAGATCGATCTCCGGGTACTGCATGAAGCAGTCGCGTGCGCCGACGCGGAAGTCGAGCGCGGTCGCGAGGCACGCGCCGCCCCCCATCGCCGCGCCGTTCCAGGCTGCAATCGTGATCTGATCAATTCCACGCAGCGCCCGTATTGCCCGCGCCCCGGCCTGATTACGCCGCCGCTTGACCACCATCGGGGCCTCGAAGGCCTCGGTGTCCCGCAAGTCCATGCCGGAACAGAAATGCTTGCCCGCGCCGGTGAAGACGACGACGCGCGTCTCCCCATCCTCGCGCAGCGCGAAGGCGCAGGCCTCGAGCTCGAGCAGCAGCTCGTAGCTGCTCGCATTGGCACGTTCCGGCCGGTCGAAGCTGACGAGCTTGACGTGACCGCGCTGTTCCTCGCGCAGGTGACGGTACGACATTCGGCATCCTCCGCTGCATCGCGAATGCGGCGATTGTGCAGGGCGGATCGGCGAAAGCCCAGCGCACGATCGATGTGCGATCCGCCGCTACGGCGCGATCGAGCTTTACCCGAAAACGACGGCGGCCTTCCGCGCGGCGATGAAGCGGCGGAGCGCGGCGTACTGGCGCCTATCGCGCGACTCCTGCGAGTGCCGCTACGTCGAAAATTACCGCGAATGACGGCTGCCGCCGGTGGCCGCTGCCGCGCGGCCGGTCTATCGTTGTGTCACAACAGCAATCAGCGCGGGAGGTGCCTATGAGCTCCATATTGCACGGCATGACGACTGCCATCGTCGCCGGGACCTTTGCACTCGGCATCGCGTTGCCTCAGCCCGTCGCGGCCGCCGTCTCGTTGTCCTGCAGCGCAGCCGGGGACAACTGCATGCCGCTGCAAAACAAGCTCGTCGCCGAAGACAGCGACACTATCGATCAAGGCACTCGCCTGGCGTCTTACATGGCATTGGCCGATGCGGCGTCGGGCAGTCTGGCGGCCTACTCGTCGCTGTCCGATGTAGCGGACCAAAGTTCACCCGGCGCCTTCAATCTGCATACCGGCGCGAACCTGTTCGCGCAGTTCACGCTGCTCGGCCCGGCCTCGCCGGATCCCGTGCCGCTGATCGGCCTCTTCTCTTTCCACGGCAGCATCGGGACGAGCGGCTGCGCTTCCTTCCTCCAGTGCGAGGCGTCTGTGTCCTACACGGCGCAGTTCTCCGGCAGCGACGGCAACACCGGCTTCCAGGCGACATTCGGGGCCGGGCGTTCGACGGGCAGTCCGACCCTCGACGCCAACTTCCTGGTGCAGAGCACGACCGCGAGCGGTGTGGTGCAGCCGGACGCTTCCGGAAACTCCGCCCTGGCGACCCTGACGGCCGCGGTACGGCCGGGCTACCAGTTCACGCTCGATCTGTCCTTGAGCGCGATTGCGCGGTTCAATCCCTCTGCACCGCAAGGCGCCCTCGCGTTTGCCGATGCCGGCAACACGGCAATGTTCAATTTCATCCTGCCCGAAGGATACAGCCTGCAGGCGACGCCGGGCTTTCTGTCCACGCCCGTGCTCCTCCCCGAGCCCGTGCCCGTCCCCGCAGCCCTCGCCCTGCTCGCGAGCGGAATCGCGGTCCTCGGCGGAATCACGCGCCGCCGCCGCGCGGCCTGAACGAGCCGGCCCCGCGCAGGTCGCGGGACCGGCGTCCTTGCCTCGCCCGGAGCCGGCCCGGACAATGCCGGCCCATGAACGAACGCGTCACGAAACTCCCGCCGCGCCCGGACCGGGCCCGTCACGAATTCGGCAAGCTGCAGCAGCGGCTGCGGCGCAACGTCGGCAAGGCCATTGCGGACTTCAACATGATCGAGGACGGCGATCGTGTGATGGTCTGCCTGTCGGGCGGCAAGGACTCCTTCGCGATGCTCGACATCCTGCTGAGCCTGCAGAAGAAGGCGCCGATCGATTTCGAGATCCTCGCCGTCAATCTCGACCAGAAGCAGCCCGGCTTCCCCGAGCACGTGCTGCCCGACTACCTGCGCGCGATCGGCGTGCCTTTCCACATCCTCGAGCAGGACACCTACAGCGTCGTGCAGCGCGTGGTGCCGGAAGGCAAGACGCTGTGCAGCCTGTGCTCGCGGCTGCGTCGCGGCAGTCTCTACACCTTCGCGAAGGCGTGCGGCATGACCAAGATCGCGCTCGGTCATCATCGCGACGACATCGTCGAGACGCTGTTCCTCAACATGTTCTTCGGCGCCAAGCTGAAGGCGATGCCGCCGAAGCTGCAGTCCGACGACGGCGAGCACATCGTCATCCGCCCGCTCGCCTACTGCCGCGAGAGCGATCTCGCCGCCTACGCCGAGGCGCGCGCCTTTCCGATCATCCCGTGCAATCTGTGCGGCAGCCAGGAGCATCTGCAGCGCAAGCAGATCAAGCAAATGCTCGCCGACTGGGAGAAGAAGCACCCTGGCCGCGTCGAGAACGTGTTCCGCAGCCTGCAGCACGTGACGCCGTCCCATCTCGCCGATCCGGCGCAGTACGACTTCGCGAACCTCGGCGCGCGCGACGGCGCCAAACGCGCGAGCGCCGTGCAGTGGCTGATCGACGGGGAGTAAAGGCATCGTGCCGACGGAGCTTGCCGTGAAAGCGCGCGCCCCCGTTTTCGTAGCCCGGGTGCAGCGTAGCGGAACCCGGGATCCGGCATGTCCGACACGCAAGGGCTTTCGGCGATGCTCGGCGCGCGCCGCGCCGGGGTCTATTCGAATGCATGAGCGGACGGCGGGCGCAGAAGCGGATTCGTAAGTTGGGCTTCCTTCGTCAGCCCAACCTACGGCTCTTTCCGGGCTACGGCCGCGATTTCCTTTCCTTCAGCCCGTCTCCCGCAGCTCCCGCCGCAGAATCTTGCCGATGTTCGACTTCGGGAGCTGCGGCGTGAAGACGATGCTGTGCGGGACTTTGTAGGCGGTGAGCTGCGCGCGACAGTGAGCGATGAGCGCGTGCTCGTCGACCGTCGCGTCGTTGACGACGACGAAGGCCTTCACGGCTTCGCCGGTGCGGGCGTCGGGCACGCCGACGACGGCGCATTCGACGACCGCCGGATGGCTCGCGAGCACGTTTTCCACTTCGGTCGGATAGACATTGAATCCCGACACGATGATCAGATCCTTCTTGCGATCGACGATCTCGAACTCGCCGTCGTCGCGCATCACGGCGATGTCGCCGGTCTTGAGCCAGCCGTCGGGCGTCAGCGTCGCCGCGGTGTCCGCCGGACGCTGCCAGTAGCCGTCCATGAGCTGGGGACCTCGCGCCCACAGCTCGCCCGGCGTGCCCGGCGGCAGCGCGCGGCCCTCGTCGTCGCGGATTTCGCATTCGGTCGACGGCAGCGGCAGGCCGATCGTGCCGGTGAAGCGCTCGATGTCGAGCAGATTGGCCGTCAGCACGCCGCTGGCCTCGGTCAGGCCGTAGCCCTCGATGATCGGCTTGCCGGTGAGCGCCTGCCAGCGCTCGGCCACGGCGCCGAGGACGGCCGCGCCGCCGCCGGCCGTCGTGCGCAGGCGCGAGAAGTCGAGGGCGCGGAAGCCCGCATGGTTCAGCAACGCATTGAACAGCGTGTTGACGCCGGCGAAGGCGGTGAACGGCACGCGGGCGAGCTCGCGCACGAAACCGTCGATGTCGCGCGGATTGGTGATGAGGTAGTTCATGCCGCCGTTCAGCAGCGCCGAGAGGCAGTTCAGCGACAGCGCGAACACGTGGTACAGCGGCAGCGCCGTGATCGTGATTTCCTCGTCCCGGCGCGCCAGTTGATTCATCCAGGCATGGTTCTGCGCCGCGTTGGCGAGCATCGAGCGATGCGTCAGCATCGCGCCTTTCGACACGCCCGTCGTGCCGCCCGTGTACTGCAGGAAGGCGAGATGCGCGGGCGTCAGCGCGACCGGGACGCAGGACTTGCCGCGGCCGCGCGCGAGCGCTGCGCGCAGGCTCGTCGCGCGCGGCAGCCTCATCCGCCGCCGGCCGCGCATTGCGAGGAAGTCATAGGCGAGGCGCTTCGGTGCCGGGAATAGGTCGCCCAGACGCGCGACGATCACACGCTCGATCGACGTCTCCTCGAGCACCTCGGCGAGCGTCGGCAGCATCGCTTCGTAGATCACGATCGCGCGCGCGCCGGCGTCGAGGAGCTGATGCTTCAGCTCGCGCGGCGTGTACAGCGGATTGACGTTCACCACCGTCGCGCCGGCGCGCAGGCTGCCGAACAGCGCGACGGGATAGGACAGGATGTTCGGCATCATCAGCGCGACGCGGTCGCCGACGGCGAGGCGAGCCTCGTGCTGCAGCCAGGCCGCGAAGTCGCGCGTATGGCCCTGCAGCTCGCCGAAGGAGAGGAGCCGGCCGAAGTTGCCGTAGGCCGGGCGCTCGCCGAAGCGCCGCGCCGCGTCGTCGAAGAGCGCCACGAGCGAGGCGTAAGGCAGGGCGTCGAGCGTCGGCGGCACGCTCGGCGGATAGCGGGCGAGCCAGGGACGTGTAGGGAAGGGCGTGCCGGACATCGGCCGCATCATAGAGAGCACCGGCGAGGCGCTCAAACGATGCGCGGGACGGCGCCGTCACGCGCCGCGGCCGCGGCGAGCGGAACCCTCAGCGGAAGAGGAGCCGCCCCGGCAGGAGGAGGACGGAGAGCGAGCTCATTCGCCGCAGGCGGCGAGGGCGGCCCGGGTGCGATGCAGGTGCCCGTCGTAGACGCGCTTCAGTCCCGTGAAATCGTGCGGATCGAGCTTGGCGAGCTCGGCGAGGCGGCCGGCGTAGAACTCGAGCTCGCGGCTGAGCCGGGCCCGGCGCTCGGGCATGGTTTCGGTGGAAGCGACGGCGGCCGGCTCGTTCGAGCCGATCGGCGGCAGCGGGCGCTCGGGTCTGGTCACGGTCACGATCTCCTCTCCTACCGGAGACCTGAGCAGCTTGTGTGCCATCCCGGCCGTGCCGGGCGCATGGCTGAAAGATCAGGGATTTGCAGCCGCGCTCGGCGCCCGGACGGCAGCCGCAGGCCGCCCGCTGTCACCTCTCGGCGACAGCCTGCCGGGGCCGGCTCAGTCCGCCTTCAAGAGGCCGCGTAGCTGGGCCAAGGTCGAGCGGCCTTTGCTGCGGTTCTCCTCGGCGTCGCCGGCCGCATCGTCGAAGCGCAGCGCGTCGCGCGGCAGCTCGTCGAGAAAGCGGCTCGGCTGGCACTCCTCGAGCTTGCCGAAGCGGCGGCGAGTCTTGACGTAGGACAGCGACAGCGTCTGCTGGGCGCGCGTGATGCCGACATAGGCGAGGCGGCGTTCTTCCTCGACGGTGTCGGCTTCGACGCTCGATCGATGCGGCAGCAGGTTCTCCTCGAAGCCGACCAGGAAGACGTGCGGGAACTCGAGCCCCTTCGCCGCGTGCAGGGTCATCAAGGCGACGCAGTCGCGTTCGTCCTCGCTCTCCTGGCGCTCGACGATGTCGTAGAGCGTCAGCGCGGCGACGACCTCGCTCAAGGTCTTGCCTTCGTCCTGCTTGACGATGCGTTCGACCCATGCGAGCAGCTCGCAGACGTTGCCCCAGCGGCGCATCGCGTCTTGCTCATTGTCGCTGGTCGACAGCAGCCAGTCCTCGTAGCCGATGTCGTTCAGCAGGATTTTCAGCAGCGCCGCCGGCGGCTCGTCGTCCGCGCGCCGGTGCAGGCTCGCCAGCCACTGCGCGAAATCGCGCGCGGGCTTGAGGCTGCGCGCCGGCACGGCGGCGGCGAAGGCCATGCTGTCGATGGCCTCGACGAGGCTCGCCTGCGTAGTCGCGGCCGCCTTGACCAGCGCCTCGATCGTCGAGGTCCCGATGCCGCGGCGCGGGCTGTTGATGACGCGCAGCAAGGCGTTGTCGTCCGCGGGATTCGCGAGCAGCCGCAGGTAGCAGACCGCATCCTTGACCTCGGTCGAATCGAAGAACGAGCGCGCGCCGGACAGCAGATATGGAATGTCGCGCTCGCGCAGGGCGTGCTCGAAGGCCCGGGCCTGATAGTTGCTGCGAAAGAGGATCGCATAGTCTCGGAACGGCCGGCCGGAAACGAGACGCTCATGCGCGATCTGATTGCCGATCGCGGCAGCCTCCGAGACTTCGTCCGACAGCGCGCGGATGCGGATCTTTTCGCCGTAGCCGCGCTCGCTCCACAGCCGCTTGTCGAAGACGTGCGGGTTGTGAGCGATCAGCGCGTTCGCAGTCTTGAGGATCACGCCCGTCGAGCGGTAGTTCTGCTCGAGCTTGATGACTTTCAGGCGCGGAAAGTCCCGCGTCAGCGCGGCGAGGTTTTCGGGGCGCGCGCCGCGCCACGCGTAGATCGACTGATCGTCGTCACCGACCACCGTGAGCCGGCCGCTGTCCTGTGCGAGCAGCTTGACGAGCTCGTATTGTGCGAGGTTCGTGTCCTGGTATTCGTCGACGAGCAGCCAGCGAAGCTGCGCCTGCCAGCGGATCAGCGCCTCGCGCTCGCTGCGCAGGAGCATCGCCGGCAGGACGATCAGATCGTCGAAATCCACCGCGTTGTAGGCGCGCAGCGCCTGCGCATACTGCGCGTAGCAGAGGGCCGCGGCTTTCGCCTGCGGCTCCGCGGCTTCCGCTCGCGCGGCCGGCGGCTCGATCAGCGCGTTCTTCCAGTTCGAAATGCGCGACTGCAGTGCGCGCAGATCGAAGTTCGTCGAGCCGAGCTCACGCCGCGCGATCTCCGCGATCACGCCCTCGGAATCACGCGCATCGAAGAGCGTGAAGCGGGCACGATAGCCGACGGCCGCATGATCTTCCTTCAGGATCCGCAGGCCCAGCGTGTGGAAGGTCGATATCCACGGCTTCGCCTTCGTGCCCTTGGGCAGCAGCGGCATCACGCGTTCCTTCATCTCGCGTGCGGCTTTGTTGGTGAAGGTGATCGCGCAGATCCGATCCGGCGCAACCGCGTGCGCCTCGATCAGATGCGCGATCTTGCGCGCGATCACGCCGGTCTTGCCGCTGCCGGCGCCGGCGAGCACGAGCAACGGGCCGTCGACGTGGCGCACGGCTTCGCGCTGCGCGGGATTCAGTGGGATCTTGTGGCTGGACACGGCTGAACGAGGCGGATCGATCGCAGGGCGGTAGGTCTCGGCGCGTCGTCACGGCGTCCGGGACGGGTCGGCGGATTCTACGGGGCCGCTGCGGCCTTGGCCACGGCCGCGGGAGGAGGTTGAAGAGAGAAGAAGGGCGGCGACGCGGGGTTGGACGCCGCGTCGCCGCCGAAACGCCGGGCGCGAAGCACGCCCGGTCCGCGAGATCGCTGGCCGAGATCAATCCGAGAAGTAAAAGGAAAAACCGCTGCGCGGGCCGCCGTAGCCCCCGTATCCGCCATAGCCGCCGCCCCAGCCGCCATAGCCTCGCCAGCCGCGCCGCGCGTACCCGCCGTGACCGTAACCGCGATCGTAGCCATGGCGATATCCGTAGGCGCGCGGCGGCGCGTAGTAATACGGGCGCGGCGCGTAGGCGTAAGGATAGGGCCGGTAGTACGCCGGCGGACCGTAGTAATAGCCGTGCACTTGGCGATAGGCTCCGCCGGCCTCGGCCGCGAACGGCAGGCCCACCGAAAGCAGCAAGCCCAACAGCGCGTGGGAGATGAACTTCTTCATGTCGGCCTCCGGCTTGACGATTGGAATCGCGCTCGCCGCTGCCCGTGCGCGGTGGACGCGATCGACTCGGCCCGGTTACAAGATGCGGCCCGCGCGCTTAATGCGCCCTGAATCCCGCTCCGTATACTGAGTGCACGCGTCGCTGCCATCGTCAGACATGTCCGACACCTCGCAACCCGTTCGCGATTTGTGCCTCGATGGCGCCGCCCTGCGCCTGTTCGGGACGGCCCATGTATCGAAAGCCAGCGCGGACGCAGTGGCGCGGGAGATCGCCGAGGGCGACTACGACTGCGTCGCGGTCGAGCTCTGCGGCGGCCGGCATCGCGCGCTCGCCGATCCGAGCGCGCTCGCGAAGCTCGATCTATTCCAGGTGATCCGCGAAGGCCAGGCGCCGATGATCACGGCGACGCTCGCGCTCGGCGCGTTCCAGGCGCGCATCGCGGAGCAGCTCGGCACCGAGCCCGGCGCGGAAATGCGCGCGGCGATCGACGGCGCCGCCGCGCGCGGCATCGAGCTCGCGTTGATCGATCGCGACGTCGGCGTCACGCTGAAGCGCATCTACCGCAACGTGCCGTGGTGGAAGCGCGCCTATCTGTTCTCCGGCCTGCTGGCGAGCGTGCTGGTGCCGGGAGAGCTCGATGCCGACGGCGTCGAGCGCCTGAAGCAGGACGATCTGCTCGAAGCGACCTTCGCGCAGTTCGCGACGCGGGCGCCGGCGATCTATGAGCCGCTGGTCGCCGAGCGCGATCGCTACATGGCCGCGCGCATCGAGCAGCTCGTGGCGGCCGGTCGCCGGCGCATCCTCGTCGTGATCGGCGCCGCTCATCTGCTCGGCATGACCGCGCTGCTGCAGGCCCGCGATCGCACGCCGGCACGCACGCTCGAGGCCTTGTCCGCAGTGCCGCCGCCGTCGCGCTGGACGAAGGCGCTGCCGTGGCTGTTCGCGCTCTTCGTCGTCGCCGGCATCGGGATCGGCTTCGCGCGCAGTCCGGCGATTGGCTGGGAGCTCGTGCGCGATTGGATCGTCTACACCGGCGGCCTGGCGGCGCTGGGCACGGCGATCGCCGCCGGTCATCCGCTGACGATCGCCTCGGCGATCGGCGGCGCGCCGCTGACGACCCTGCATCCCGCGATCGGCATCGGCTTCGTCACGGCGCTGGTCGAAGCGTGGATCCGGCGGCCGACGGTCGGCGACTTCACGCGCCTGCGCGCCGACACCGCGCACTGGCGGGGCTGGTGGCGCAATCGCGTCGCGCGCACCTTGCTCGTGTTCATGCTGAGCTCGATCGGCGCTGCGGCCGGCGCCTACACGATGGGCTTCAGGATCGGTCACCAGCTCCTGCAGTGAGCGGCCGCACGCGCCGCGTCCATGCCCAGGCCGCGAGCGCGATCGCCGCGACGGCCTGCAGCGCGAGCACCGGCAGCGCGCGGGCGGGCAGCACCCAGGGCAGCGGCGTCAGCAGCGCCGCCAGCGCCTGCGCGCCGGCCAAGGCGAAGATGCCGGGCAGCAGCCAGTACGCGAGCGCGAGATACAGCAGCGCGATGATTTCGCCGCGATCCTCGCGCACGCTGGACCCCAGCGCATGGATGACGAAGAGATCGCGCAGGCCCGCAGCGAAGAGCGCGAGCGCCGTCGTGCGCGTGTCGAGGAAGGCGGTGAACAAGCTGCCCGCGGCCGGCCACGTGAGCTGCACCAGCAGCGCGGCGAGGCCCGCGCAGACTAGTGCGACCAGCCACGGCGGCAGCAGGCTGCCCGCGCGCGACCAGTCGCCGCGGGCCACCGCGACCATGAGCCGTCGCGGCAGCATCGGATCGGTACGCAGCGCGAAGGCTGCGAAGTAGGCGGCGGCCAGCGCGACGCCGACGGCAAGGGCCGCGACGATGCCGATGCGAGCGGGCCACGGCATGTCCGCGGTGACGAAGAAGCCGCCGAGCAGCGTGCCGGTCCAGATCACCCAGCCCGGCAGCGCCCAGGGCTGCGTGCGCACCTGCAGCTCCTCGCTCATCAGGCGCTGGCAGCCGAGCAGCACCCAGGCAGTCGCCTGGGCGAGGACGACGGCGATGAAAGGCAGCATCGGCCACGCGTGGCCGCCCCATTCGAGCGCCCCGCGCTCGCGCTGGAAGAAGGCATAGACCATGGCGAGGGCGAGCAGTCCGCCGATGAAGCGCAGCACGAGCGAGCCATGGGCCTGCGCTCGTCGCTGCAGGATCAGGAGCGCGCCGAACAGCGCGAGCGCGTGGATGAACAGCGCGCCGGCGACGTAGAGCCCGAGCTTCCAGGCGAGCGCCTCCGGCGCCGCGGCGCACGCATGCAGCAGCAGCGCGCTGCCGCCCGCGAGCCACGGCAGCGCGGAGGCGCCGAGGAGCTTGCCCCAGCTCATCGCCCACGGCGAAAGCGCCGACATGCGCTGCTGATCCCAGGTGCGGGCGCGCAGCTCGTCGAGCAGCGCATGGCCGACCTGGTTCGCACCCCAGGCGACGGTGAGCGCGATGAAGCTCGCGAGCATCAAGGTCGCGGTCGTGCCCGCGAAACTTTCCCCGTCGAGCAGCCAGCCGAGGCCCGCGATCGCGGCGACGGCCATCAACATCGCCCCGGCGCGCGAGCCGGTGAAGTCCAGCCACAGCAGCCGGCGCAGCTCGGCGTTCATGCGGCGGGCGCGCGGCGCGACACCGTCGCGAGATAGCGCTCCTGCAAATCGCTCGCGGCGAGGCCGAACTGCGTGACCTCGATGCCGGCACCGACGAGCTGCGCGAGCAGCGCCGCCTGCGCGCGCTCGTCGCCGTCGAACTCGAAGAGCGCGCGACCGGAGGCGATCTCGACGCCGCGCACCCCGCGGACGGCGGCGAGCAAGCTCGCGACGGGCACGTCCGCGCCGAGATAATGCAGCGCGAGCGTGCGCATCGCGCCGTGCTGGCCGGCGAGCGCGCGGTGCTCGACGAGCCGCCCGCGTTCGAGCACGAGCATGTGCGTGGCGTACTGCTCGAGCTCGGCGAGGATGTGCGAGGACACGAGCAGGGTCATGCCGTCGGCGCGCAGCGCGCGGAACAGCCCGGCAAGCGCGTGACGCGCTTCCGGGTCGAGACCGGCCGCCGGCTCATCGAGCACCAGCACGCGCGGCGCATGGATGATGGCCTGCGCGATCGCGACGCGCTGGCGCAGGCCGCGCGAGAGCGTGCCGGTGCGCTGCGCGAGCCGCTCGCCCAGGCCCAGCCGCGATGCGGTGTCGCGGATCCGCGCGGCGTACGGTCCAGGCAGGCCGTGCGTGCGCGCCGCATGCTCGAGGCAGCGCGCGACGCTGAGCTCGTCGTAGAGGCCGAAGAAATCCGACAGGTAGCCGAGGCGCTCATGGCTGCGCCTGGGCTCCTCGACGACGTCGATGCCGTCGACCGCGATCCGGCCCGACAGCGGCCGTTCGAGTCCGCAGACACAGCGCATCAAGGTCGTCTTGCCGGCGCCGTTCGGCCCGACCAAGGCCGTGATCGTGCCGCGCTCGAGATGGCAGGACACGCCGTCGAGTGCGCGCACGCCGGGGTAGTCGAACACGAGATCCGAGACGTCGATCATCGGTTCATTGTGCGCATCCTGCGCCGGCCTGCCCAGCGCCGCGTTCCGGTGCGAGGGCCCGGGCGCGTACACTCTCGCCATGGATCCGCGCCCCGTTCCGCGCCCCCGCGAGCTTGCTCCGCGCAGCGGGCTCGCGCGCGCGCTCAGCAAGCGCGGCTACTGCTCGCGCAGCGCCGCCGCGGCGCTGATCGAGGCCGGTCGCGTACGCCTCGACGGCCGCGTGGAGCGCGATCCGGCAGCGCCGACGACGGCCGCGAGCCGCATCGACATCGACGGCCGGCCGCTCGCCGCGGCGGCGAAGATCTATCTCGCGCTGAATAAGCCGCGCGGTCTCGTCACGACGCGCGTCGACGAGCATGCGCGCGACACCGTCTACCACTGCCTCGACGGCGCCGATCTGCCCTGGCTCGCGCCGGTCGGCCGGCTCGACAAGGCGAGCGAGGGCTTGCTGCTGCTGAGCAACGACAGCGCGTGGGCGGCGCGGATCGCCGATCCGGCGCACGGCACGACCAAGACTTATCACCTGCAGATCGATCGCGTCCCGGACGAGGCGCTAGTCGCGGCGCTCAGGCAGGGCATCGCGCTCGACGACGGTACGCTGCTCGGGGTCGTCGAGGCGCGCGTGCTGCGCGCCGGCGAACGCCGCGGCTGGCTCGAGATCGTGCTGGCCGAAGGCCGCAACCGGCAGCTACGGCGGATGCTCGCGGCCCTCGATTGCGCGGTGCTGCGGCTGGTGCGCGTCGCGATCGGGCCGGTCGCGCTCGGCACGCTCGCCAAGGGCGCATGGCGTGCGCTGAAGCCGGAGGAAGTGGCAGCGCTGGGCGGCGGGACGCGCGCATGAGCCGCCGCTGCACCTTGCCTTCGCGCGTGGAAATCGGCGTGCTCGCGCTTGCGACCGATCGCACGCCGGCCCCACCGGCGCTGGCCCGCGAAGTCGAGGCGCGCGGTCTCGACATGCTGTTCCTGCCCGAGAACAGCCACATTCCGCGCGATCGCAAACGCGATTGGCCGCCGGTCGAGGGCCTGCTCGATCCGCTGTCGCGGCTCTACGATCCCTTCGTCGCGCTGTCGGCCGCCGCCGCCGTCACCGAGCGGCTGCTGCTCGGCTTCGCGGTCTGTCTCGTCACGCACCGCGATCCGATCAACACGGCGAAGGCCGTCGCCTCGCTCGATCTGCTGTCCTCGGGACGCGTGATCCTCGGCGTCGCCGGCGGTGCGCTGGACGTCGCAATGCGCAATCACGGCACCGAGTTCAAGACGCGCTGGAAGGTCGTGCGCGAACGCGTGCTCGCGATGCGCACGATCTGGGCCGAGGAAGAAGCGGCGTTCAGCGGCGAGTTCGTCGACTTCGGGCCGATGTGGTGCTACCCGAAACCGCTGCAGCCGATCGGCCCGCCGGTGTGGATCGGCTCGAATTCGAAGTGGGTGCCCGGCCGCGTCGTCGACTATGCGGACGGCTGGATCGTCTACCACGGCCGCTACGACGGCGACGCGATCGCCGATCTGCGCGCCGCCTGCACGCAGCGCGAACGCGACTTCGAGGAATTGAGCCTCGCGCTCGCCGACGTGCCCTGGGACGCCGGCCTCGCCGCCGACTTCGTCGCCCGCGGCTACCGCAAACTCATCTTCCTGCTCCCCCCGCACGAACACCCGCTGCACGCGCTCGATCGCGTGGCGTCCTTGGCTGAGTGCGTTCGTGATCGGGTGGGGGGAAGAATCTAGCCACGGAGGGCACGGAGGACACGGAGGGAAGAAATGATTGAGCCCACGCCTCCGTGGCTCGAGCGCGACCATTGATGCTGTCGTCGCGGCGGCGCTCATCAATCCTTTTCTTTCTCCGTGTCCTCTGTGCCCTCCGTGGCTAGATTCCTCCAACGCCCGCCATGGCCGACGGCTAGCGGAACGTATCCTTCCGCGCGCGCGTCGCGCCGAAGACTTCGTGGAGCGGGGCGCCGGCGAGGCCGATGTGGGTTTGCAGCTCGGGGCTTTCGGGGCGCAGGAAGGGATTGGTCGCGCATTCCTCGGCGAGCGTCGACGGCACGGTCGGCAGGCCCTGCGCGCGGCGCGCATCGACTTCGCGCATGCGCGCCTGCAGGGCGGCGTTGCCGGGCTCGACGCTGAGGGCGAAGCGGCCGTTCGACTGCGTGTATTCGTGGGCGCAGTAGACCAGCGTATCGCCCGGCAGCCGGCGCAGGCGTTCCAGCGAACGCCACATCTGCGGCGGCGTGCCTTCGAACATGCGGCCGCAGCCCAGCGCGAACAGCGTATCGCCGCAGAACAGCGCGTGGTCTCCCGCGAAGTGATAGGCGATGTGGCCGCGCGTATGGCCGGGCACGTCGTAGACCAGCGCCGTGCTGCCGCCGAAGCGGAAGACATCGCCGTCGCCGAGCGCGAGATCGATGCCCGGAATGCGCTCGCGATCGGCGCGCGGCCCGACGACGGTGCAGTTCGTCGCGGCCTTCAGCTCGAGATTGCCGCCGACGTGATCGGGATGATGATGCGTGTTCAGGATGTGCGTCAGGCGCCAGTCGTGGGCGGCGAGGGCGGCGACGACGGGCTCCGCCACGGCCGGATCGACGACCGCGGTCAAGTTGGCGTCGGGCTCATGCACGAGATAGACGTAGTTGTCGGAAAGCACGGGGATCTGTTCGATGACGAGCATGCCGGCGGTCCTCGGTCGCGAAGGCGTGAAGTCGATGCGATTATACGGCGCTGCAGAGGCAAGGCGCGTAGGAGGGAACGATGACGGCGGAGCGGGTGACTCATCGCGGCGGCTGCCATTGCGGCGCCGTGCGTTTCGAAGTGGACGCGCCGCGCGCGCTGCGCGTGCAGGACTGTAACTGCAGCGTCTGCGCGATGACGGGCTACTTGCACCTGCTGGTGCCGGCCGCGCAGTTCCGCCTGGCGACCGACGCAGCGGCGCTGAGCGAGTATCGCTTCAACACCGGCACCGCGCGCCATCTGTTCTGCACGCGGTGCGGCGTCAAGTCCTTCTACGTGCCGCGCTCGCATCCCGACGGCTACAGCGTCAATGCGCGCTGTCTCGACCGCAGCACCATCGAGAGCCTCACCGTCGAGCCTTTCGATGGCCGGCGCTGGGAAGCGAACGTCGACGCGCTGCCGCGCTTCGATGCGCCGTGATCGCCGCCACGGCTCGCCGAGATCCGCGGAGAGCGGCGCTGCAGCCGCTTGCCTGACGCGCATCCGGCGGCCATGCTGATCGCAAACCTGCTGGAGAGCGCCTGCCGTCCATGCCGATTTACGTGTACTACTGCGAAGCGAACGGCCGCAGCGTCGAGGTCAAGCACGGCATCGATGTCGAGCTGAAAACCTGGGGCGAGGTCTGCTACGCGGGGCAGGTCGACATGGGCGACACCGAGTTCCTCGCGCCGGTGCGCAAAGTGCTGTCGCCGCCGGCGATCGCGATCCCGGCCAGCAACACCGATCTGCGCAGCAAGGGCTTCACCAAGCTCGTCAAGCGCGACGACGGCGTCTACGAGAACGTGACGCGCAGCGGCAACGAAGCTCGCTACATGCGCGCCGGCCAGGCCGACACGCTGCCTCATCTGCACAAGAAGATCGGGGATTGAGCCGGTTGCCGACGCCGAAGGCCGGATAACCCAGCCACTGAGGACACGGAGAAAAAGGCCGTAGGTTGGGCTGACGAAGGAAGCCCAACGGGGCGTTGGCACTGCGCGCTGCCATTCGCACCCGCCCGAAACCCCTCAGCGGTACGCATTCTTCTCTCGGCGCCGAGCGCCCCTCGTTGGGCTTCCTTCGTCAGCCCAACGGTCATGACGCGCGCGTCACCCCCGATCATGAAAGAGGCGTGGTGAGCTCAGGTCCCGGATTCCGCGCCGCTGCGCGGCGCTCCTTCCGGGCTACAAGAGAACGATCTTCGTAGCCCGGAAGGAGCGCAGCGGAATCCGGGTTCGGCGTCTCGCCAGATCTCGCCGCCCGGGTGGAGCGCGCAGCGCGTAACCCGGGATCCGCGCCCGCCGTCCGCTCATGCAGTCGAGTTGATCCGGCGCGGTGCGCGCCGAGCAGGCCGAAAGCCCTTGCGTCTCGGGCATGCCCGATCCCTAGATTCCCCGGCATCCCCGCGGCACGACCCGCTCAGTCCAAGGCCATGATGTGCCGTACCTTCCGTCCTTCGCTCATGCGATAGAAATCGCGCAGCTCGCGCACGAAGCTGTGCTGATGGTGGTGGCCGGGGTAGCGCCGGCGCAGGGTGTGGCAGTAGCGCGCGGCGAGCCGGTTCGCCGCGACGTAGCGCGATTGCGCGTCGGGCGGCAAGCCCGCATCGAAGCTCACGGCTTCGAACAGGCGCGCGTGCAGGGCCGAGGGAATGTGCCGGTTGTCGCGCTGGCTGCTGAGCAGCTCGGCCGAGGTCACGTATTTGTCGATCTCGGCCTGGAGCTCGAGCTCGAGCAGGGACACCGGCTGCCGTTGGCTCGCCTGGAAGATCAGATACTGCAGATGACTGACGCCTTCGACGGCGACGAGGAAATCGCCGAGGTTGCCGTCGTGCAGGGACACGGTCGGATCGTCTTCGTCCAGCGCGGCGAGCAGCTCGGCGTCGATGAACAGCGATAGTTCCAGATCCTCGTCCGCGTCGCGCACGAGGAGACGCTCACGATTGCCGGTCGCGGCGCCCGGCGGCGTCAGCGCGGCGGCAGTATCGCGATCGGTGATCAGGAAATCGTAGACGTCATAGGGGATCGGCGCGGCGTACAGGCCCGCGAGCCGCGACTGCAAGCGAGACAGCAGCATCGCCGTCGTCTCAGTGCGAGACGCGTATCGTCATCCGCGGGATCGGATGGATGCCGCGGCGCTGCAGCCTCGACAGCGCGCGCGGGCTGCGCGTATGCAGCCACAGCTCGTACTGGCGCAGCGCGTCGAACTGCGCGCCGAGGTTCGATTCCTCGCTGACCTCGGCCAGCACGTCGACGAGCTGCGGGAATTTGCGCGACAGCTCGTCGAACACGGCGGCGCCGTCGCGCGAGAGCCGAGCGCGCACGAAGTCGCGCAGATCCCGGTAGGCGCCGCAGCCCATCGCGATGTAGTAGTCGACGTCGACGAGGCGGCGATTGAGATAGCCGGAGAAGACGCCGGCGATGAACAGCGCCAGATCGCCGAGCGTCTTCAGGGCATGATTGCGCTGTTCGGCACCTTCGGCGTGCGCGGCGTCGGCGTAGAGCTCGGCGAGCGCGCGCAGCTCGAGGCCTTCGGGGCTCTCGCTGAACAGGCGGTGGGAGTGCGCGTAGCTGGTCAGCAGATCGATGAGGTAGCCGGCGGTGCCCTCGCCGATCTCGACGTGCTGGCGGTGCAAGGAAGTCAGCACCTGGTCGCGAAAGTGATCGCGTATGCCCATCGTGGTCAGGAGCCGGGTCGGTTCATGCGGCATCTGTGCACCTCGCTTTCCGGGTCACGCCTGCAGTAGCGCTATCGGCGCCGGCGGCAGACGCCTTGAAAGGCGTCGTGCGTGCGCCGTCATCGCAGGCCCAGCAAGGAGCTTGCCATAGCGCTCGCCGGGGCTTTAAGCGACTAGCAGACGGCGATGGCTGCTGCCAAACGAGGGGCGGGGCAGAAAAAGAAAGCCCCGCAGAGCGGGGCTTTCGGAGCGGAACGTCGCGCGAGATCGAGCTCGCCGAGCTCGACGCGCTCAACAAGGCGCAGAGCGGGGCTTTCGGAGCGGAACGTCGCGCGAGGGCTTACATCATGCCCATGCCGCCCATATCGCCCATGCCGCCGCCCGGCATCGCCGGCGCACCGGTGTCCTTCTTCGGCGCTTCGGCGACCATGCACTCGGTCGTCAGAATGAGGCCGGCGACGGACGAGGCGTTCTGCAGCGCCGAGCGTGCGACCTTGGTCGGATCGAGGATGCCCATCGCGATCATGTCGCCGTATTCGCCGGTCTGCGCGTTGTAACCGAAGTTACCCTTGCCCTCGGCGACCTTGTTGACGACGACCGACGGCTCTTCGCCGGCGTTCGCGACGATCTGGCGGATCGGCTCTTCCAGCGCACGGACCAGGATGTCGACGCCGATCTGCTGATCGTGGTTGTCACCCTTGACCGCGCGAGCCTTGGTCTGCGCGCGCAGCAGCGCAACGCCGCCGCCCGGCACCACGCCTTCTTCGACGGCCGCACGCGTCGAGTGCAGCGCGTCCTCGACGCGCGCCTTCTTTTCCTTCATCTCGACTTCCGTCGCGGCGCCGACCTTGATGACGGCCACGCCGCCGGCCAGCTTTGCCACGCGCTCCTGCAGCTTCTCGCGGTCGTAGTCCGAGGTGGTTTCCTCGATCTGCGTGCGGATCTGCTGGACGCGGCCTTCGATCGCCTTCTGATCGCCGGCGCCGTCGATGATCGTGGTGTTCTCCTTCGAGATCTGGATCTTCTTCGCGCGGCCCAGATCCTTCAGATCGGCCTTCTCGAGCGACAGGCCGACTTCGTCGGAGATCACGGTACCGCCGGTCAGGATCGCGATGTCTTCGAGCATCGCCTTGCGACGATCGCCGAAGCCCGGCGCCTTGACGGCCGCGACCTTGACGATGCCGCGCATGTTGTTGACGACCAGCGTCGCGAGCGCTTCGCCTTCGACGTCCTCGGCGATGATCAGCAGCGCGCGGCCCGACTTGGCGACGCCTTCGAGCACCGGCAGCATGTCGCGGATGCTGGAGATCTTCTTGTCGTGCAGCAGGATCAGCGGCTCGTCGAGCTCGACGCTCATGCTCTCCTGATTGTTGATGAAGTACGGCGAGAGGTAGCCGCGGTCGAACTGCATGCCTTCGACGATGTCGAGCTCGTTCTCGAGACCCGAGCCTTCCTCGACGGTGATGACGCCTTCCTTGCCGACCTTGTCCATCGCCTTGGCGATGATGTCACCGATGTTGGAATCGCTGTTCGCCGAGATCGTGCCGACCTGCGCGATGGCCTTGGTGTCGGTGCAGGGCTTGGAGAACTTGCCGAGCTCCTCGACGGCGGCGAGCACGGCCTTGTCGATGCCGCGCTTGATATCCATCGGGTTGTTGCCGGCGGTGACGGCCTTCAGGCCCTCGCGCACGATTGCCTGCGCCAGCACGGTCGCGGTGGTGGTGCCGTCGCCGGCGACGTCGGAGGTCTTGGAGGCGACTTCCTTCACCATCTGCGCGCCCATGTTCTCGAACTTGTCCTCGAGCTCGATCTCCTTGGCGACGGAGACGCCGTCCTTGGTCACGGTCGGGGCGCCGAAGCTCTTCTCGAGCACGACGTTGCGGCCCTTCGGGCCCAGGGTCTGTTTGACGGCATTGGCGAGGATGTTCACGCCGCGCGCCATGCGGTGGCGGGCGTCATCGGAAAAACGGACTTCTTTGGCAGCCATGGTTCGTATGCTCCTGAACGATTTCGTTGGGCGATGTTTGTTCTAGATAGCGGGGGCTCAGGCCAGCACCGCCATGATGTCGTCCTCGCGCATCACGAGGTATTCGACGCCGTCGACCTTCACCTCCGTACCGGAGTACTTGCCGAACAGCACCTTCTCGCCCACCTTGAGGTCCAGCATGCGGACCTGGCCGTTGTCGAGGACCTTGCCATTGCCGACGGCGACGACTTCACCACGGATGGGCTTCTCTGCGGCCGAGTCGGGGATCACGATGCCGCCCGGGGAGGTTTTCTCTTCTTCCAGGCGCTTGACGATCACGCGGTCATGCAAAGGACGAATCTTCATGGTCTTTCTTCTCCTTGAAGACAGATAATTTGATGAATTTATTGAAATAACGAGAGTGTTATTAGCACTCTCCGGCGAGCAGTGCCAAATCATATGGCCTCGAATACACGAATTCAAGGCGGACATCGCGTTCAAGGCGGACATCGCGCCCGACCCCGGCAATCGCGCGCGGTCCTGCTGTCCGCCGCCCTGCTTTTGGCCGCGACCCCGGCCGCCGCCCGCGAGCTGTGCCGCTTCGACGCCGGGAAGCTCGCGATCGACGCCGCGGATGCCGGCGCCGAGGGCGGCCTCGGCGTCGAGATCACCGTCGCCGACGGGCCCTTGGTGCTCACGCGTCTCGCGGTGCCGGCCGAGGAGGGCGCCGCCGGCTGCTGGCAGTTCGATCTCGATGGCGATGGACGCTTCGAGATCATCGTCGGTCTGGTGCAGGACGGCGGCCGGCAGGCGCCACGGCTCGTGCGCTTCGAATGGAACGGTCGTCTGCTCGAGCCCTGGCCGCTGCCCGAGCTCGATCCGGCGCTGGCCGAGGGCTACGCGGGCGGCGATGCGCTCGTCCTCAATGCCGGCATGCTGATTCGATCCTTCGACGTGAAGATCGCAGGCGCTGCCGCGCTCGAAAAACGACATTTTCGATACGCGCCCGACGCGAAGCAGTGGATACGCTTGCAGCCGCTCAAGCGCGCGGGCACGGCGGACGCTAATACGATCTCGCGCTGAGGGCGATTTCAAGGCATGAAATCGTGAACTTCCTCACGTTGCGGTAACGGGTGCCGCAAGCCCCGCTATCGCGCGCCGTGCGCACGGGCTATATAAGGAACGACCAACAAGGAAAGGCCGGCTGCGGCCGGGCGACAGTTATGGCCTTCGATCTCCTCGACGCAAGCGACTGCATCCAGTCCTTTCTCGCGCAGTGCCATCGCCGTCGCTATCCGGCGAAATCCGCGATCATCCGCCAGGGCGATCGCGCAGGCGAGCTGTTCTACATCGTCGCGGGTTCGGTCACGGTGCTGCTCGAGGACGACAAGGGGCACGAGATCGTGCTCGCCTATCTCAACGCGGGCGAATTCTTCGGCGAAATCGGCCTGTTCAGCGAAGACGAAAGCCGCTCTGCGCTGGTGCGCGCCAAGAGCGAATGCGAAATCGCCCAGATCAGCTATGTGCGCCTGAAGCAGCTCGGCGATCTGTATCCGCGCCTGCTCGTGTGCATGACGGCGCAGATCGCGCGTCGTTTGCGTGCGACCAATCGCAAGCTCGGTGATCTCGCTTTCATGGACGTCTACGGGCGCGTCGCCCGTACGCTGCTCGACCTCTGCGAGCAGCCGGACGCGATGACGCATCCGGACGGCATGCAGGTGCGCGTCACGCGTCAGGAGCTCGCCCGCCTCGTCGGCTGCTCGCGCGAGATGGTCGGCAAGGTGCTGAAGGAAATGGAAGACCAGAAGCAGGTCAGCGTCGCGGGCAAGAACATCGTGCTGGTCGGCATCCGGCCGCAGCAGCAGCTACCCCGGCGCGTCGCCGTGGTCTGAGCGGCGGCGACCGCTACTCGGCCGCGGCAGCGAGCGCCGCAAACTGCCCGCGCCGCCGCCGCAGCGCCGCCTCGACCGCGACCTCGAGCACGGCGAACGCCTCGTCGCTTTCCGCCGAGCCGCGATGCGCTCTTCGCATCTCCTCCAGCCATTCGATTTCACACAGCAGCGCGAGGCGTAATCGCGCCGCGTTCGAGTCAAAGCCGCTGTCCGTCATCGCAGGTAGCTCCGCCGCTCTTGGGGCCGACGGGAAGTTTGAGCCGCACGCGTTACGCTTTTGCGTCAGCTCTGCTCGCGGTTTGCACAAAGACGGGGCGAATCGTCGCGAAATGGGAACAGCACCGCATCATGTTGATGACGAATCCACCACGACCCCAATATACTGCGCCGCATCTGATCAATGCCGGATCTCGTCCCGAGCCCGTGAACAAGCCTTCGCGCCGCCGATCCTCCCGACGCAGTATGCGTGTTCGGCCGCTGCTCGGTGCGCTGAGCTTGTTCGCGCTGCTCGAGGCCTCGCCGCTGTTCGCGGCCGATCTCGCCGGTGCGCTCGCCGCCCTGGAGCGGGGCGACTACGCGGCGGCGGTTCCGCAGCTCGACGAGCTCGCCGGTCGCGGCGACGCCGTCGCGATCACCAAGCTCGCCACGCTCTATCAGGAAGGCCGCGGCGTGCCGCGCGATGCGACGCGCGCGGCGATGCTCTACGAGCAGGCTGCCGCACGCGGCAACGCGGATGCGCAGTACAACCTCGGCAACATGTACCTGCTCGGCGAAGGCGTGCCGCAGGACGACGATTGGGCTTTCACCTATTACCGCGAGGCCGCCAAGCAGGGTCATGCGATGGCGCAGAAGAACGTCGCCGAGTTCTACCGCGCCGCCGGCCTCGTGCCGCCGCCGGAAGAAGTGAATGCGAAGCCGCGCGCGACGCCCGCGCCGGCCGCTGCCGGCGGTGAGGCGCCGCCGCCGGTGGCGGCACCTGCGATCCCGGCGCCGCCTTCCGCGCAGTCCACGGGCACCGATTCCGTTTATGAGGTCGGCACCCCACCCGCCGAGTATTCGCAGGACGAGCTGAATGCGATGCAGCTCGCGCGCCGCCACGGCATCCGCATCGCCGATGCCGGCTCGCTGCCGCCCGCGCCGCCGCCCCTGCATTTGCCGCGCGGCGGCACTGCGCCTACGCCGCCGCCGAGCGGCGCGGCGCCGGTGTCGGGACACGGCCTCGCGACCGCGAAGGAGCTGCTCGCTGCGGGCAAGCCGGCCGAGGCGCGGCCCGTGCTCGAGGCGGAAGCCAACGGAGGCAACGCCGAGGCGCAGTATCTGCTCGCGCAGTTGCTGATGACGATGAGCAACGGCGCCGAGGACAACGCGAGCGCGCTCGCCTGGCTGCAGCGCGCGGCCTCGGGCGGCTATGCCGAAGCGCAGTATCTGCTCGGCGCGCGCTACGAGCGCGGCGAAGGCGTGCTGCCCGACGAAGCCGAAGCGGTGACCTGGTATCGCGCGGCGGCACGCCAAGGCCATCCGCAGGCGGCCGAACGCCTGCGCGCGATTTATCGCGACGCCGGCCTGCCGATGCCGGAAGACGCGGCGCCTGCGCGCGAGCCGCAGGGCGCCGCCTCGCCCGCGGCACACCGCGCGCTGCACGCTTCCCTTTCATTCGACGACGGCAGCTTCTCATGCATCCGGCACGCGTGCTCGCGGCAAGTCGGCTGAACCTGCCGCCGCCGGCTTCCCGATCCGACATGGGTTTCTATCGCGCATACGTCTTGCCGCAGCTACTCGGCTTCAGCGAGCGCGTCGCGAGCATGGAGCTCGTGCGCCAGCGCACGGTCGAGTACGCCACGGGTCATGTGCTCGAGATCGGCATCGGTCTCGGCGCGACCTTGCCGTTCTATCATCAGGACGTCACGTCGCTGACCACGGTCGATCCCAATGCGCGCTTCAATGCGCGGCTGCGCCGCCGGCTGCGTCATCTGCCGTTTCCTGTCGATGTCCGCGAAGGCCGCGGCGAAGCGCTGCCCGTGAAGGACGGCAGCTTCGACTGCGTCGTCACGAGCTTCGCCTTGTGCTGCGTCGTCGATCTCGAATGCGTCGTCGGAGAGATCGCGCGCGCGCTGAAGCCGGGCGGCCGCCTGTTCTTTGCCGAGCCGGGTCCGAGCCGCGAGGCAGCGGTGCTGAAGTGGCAGCGGCGCGTCGCCCGTCTACAGCGCTTCTTCATCGACGGCTGCCGCACCGACCGCGAAGTCGACGCCGCGCTCGTCGCCGCGGGCTTCGATCTGAAACGCCTCGACGTCACCTACCTCGACGGCCTGCCGAAAGCGCTGGCCTGCGTTTACGAAGGCATGGCGGTGAAGCCGCTCTGAGCTTCGGTTCGCGCCGCGCGCCGCATCCCGGCCACGAAGTCCTCGTAGTTGCTGTTCCGGGATCCGGCGCCAGATTCAACCGCCTGCGCCGGACGAGCATTGGTCATTGCCACAGAGAACACCGAGAACACAGAGAAAAATGAGAGTTTCCGTAGCCCGGGTGCAGCGTAGCGGAACCCGGGATCTTCAGCGCACCGAAACGCCCGACCCCGGGTTACGAAATCTGGAGCCGCTTTACACCATGACGGTGCCGGCTGCGGGGGCCGGCGGCGGTCTGCGTTCGTGCAGTTCGCGTTCGATCGCCTCGAGATGCTCGCGCAGCGCCGGCAGCGCGTGCTGCAGGCGGCCTTCCAAGCGCCGTAGCTCGTGCCACAGTCGCGGCAGGCGCGACAGCAGCTCGGCGGTGGAATGGTCGAGACCCTGACGCATCGCTTCGTCGAATTCGCGGATGTGCTCGAGGAGCGCGGCCAGCGCCGCCTCGTCGAAGACCCGCGGCGCGGCGACCGGCGCCGCATGGACGCCCGCGTGCAAGGCGCACAGCAGCGCCAGCGTGGAGATCCGTCCTGCGCGCCGAGCGACGGATCCGCTCACGCGCGTCTACCCACTGCCTTCGGCCCGCTGAACAAGGCGAGATCCGGCGCGATGATTTTGCCCATGCGCACCAGGCGCTGCCATTCCTCGTCGCTGAGATCGCCGCGATGCTGTGCTTTCAGATCGCCTGCGACCGCCGCGAAGCCGTCCAGCTTCTCGGTGATGTAGTAGACCTCGGCGAGGCGCAGCTTGGCCTGCACGTTGCGCGGATGCGCCTTGATGGCCTCGCGCAGCAGCGTCTCCGCCTCGGCGTAACGGCCGTGCGCGATGTGGGCATCGATCGCGATCTCGCGATCGCGCTCGAGCACACCGCCCGCCTGCGTGACCGCAAGTGCATCGAGCGTCTGCTCGAAGGGCGAAAGCGGCGGCGTGGTGGTATCGGCGAGCGGCGCCGAAGCGGCCGGCGGCGGTGCCGGCGGCATCGCCGTCTGCTTGCGCTTCAGCAGACCCTGGATCTCGGATTCGAGCCGCACGCGGTTCTCGGCCTTGCGCGCGACTTCGGCGCGACGGTCGGCGTCCGCAGCTCTCGAGTCCGCCGCCGTCGACTGCGTGCGTCGTGCGACGAGCCGCCGGTTCACGCGCGGCCATGCGATGAGCAGGCCGGCGAGCAGCAGGCCGGCGAAGAGGCCGCCGAGCAGCCAGCCGGGCAGGTTCCGGTCGGTCGGCGGCGTCGTCGTCGTCGTCGGCGGCGGCGCGGACTTTACGGCTTGCGCGCGCGACGCCTGCGGTTTCGCGACGAGCGCCGACTCGAGGCGCGGTGCCGCCTGCGGCGCGGGCGCGAGCTCCACGTCGGGCGACGATGCAGAGGGGGCGGTATCGGTCGCTGCGGGTGATGACGACTCGCCGTACTTCGCGCGGATCGCGGCGAACTTCGCGTCGAGCTCGGCCAGCCGCTGCGCGAGCGCAGCCTCAGGCGGCGCGGCTCGCACGGCGGTCGTCCCTTCGGGATCCGAGGACGTCGCCGCGCGCTCGTTTATCATTTCGTCGCGCGCGGAATCCGAGTTCGCCGCTTCCTCGCTCATCAGCGCATCGAGGGCGTCCGTAGTCGCCGGCGGTGAAGCGGGTGTCGCATCGGCGTGCTCATCGCCAGTCGTGGTTCGGGTGTCCGCCGCGTCCGACGCGACTTCGGTGCTGCGCGTCGCGATCGCCTCGTCCTCTTGCGCGCGCGCCCGCGACAGGTCTGCCGGCAAGCTGAGCGTGACGCCGACGCGCAGGCGGTTCATGTCATTGCCGACGAAGGCCTCGGGGTTCAGTGCATGCAGCGCGCGCATCGTCGAGTGCGGATCTCTGTCGGGCGCAATGCGTCTGGCGATCGTCCACAGCGATTCGCCGTGACGCACGGGTCCGTAACGGCCGGTCCCTGCTTGCGGCGGAACGGCGACGGAAGCGGGCGAACGTGCGACAATTCGAGCTCCGTTTCCACGCGCGCTGCCTCGCGCAGCGGACGCCAAGGAAGACTTCGCCGAGCTTGCCGCGACGCGCAGCGCATAGCGGCCGACGACCGCAGCCTGCGTGGTGTTCACGCGCAGTCGAAAGCGCAAGCGCTCGACGCGCAGCGGTGTGGTGGTGATGATGCGCACGTAGCTGCGCGTACCGTCGCGCTCGATGCGCGCGAGGAGATCCGCGAGCGGCGTTGCATCATCGCGCGCGAAGGCATCCGGCAGCACCTCCACGCTCTTCAGCGTGGCGTGCTCGGCGGGTGCGAGATAGAGCGGAACATAGGCCTCGAGCGGCGCGCCCAGGGCGCCGCTGCCGGTGAGGTTGCCGAGGCCGAGCGCCCGGGCCAGCGGCGGCGCCAGCACGGTGGCGAGCAGCAGTATCGTTCTGGCGGTGGCGCTCACGAGGACCTCCGGAATCGCCGCCGGGCCAGCGGCAAGTGCCCAAAAATCTTAGCCATTTTCTCCGAGCGCCGCCGCGGCGGCGGAGATTTTCAGCGGCTACAACGAGTTATCCGAAAGACTTAGCGGCCAGCCATGCCCCGACTTTTACCCGAGCCCTCTACGGCCTCCTTCGATCGCGGCTATTTCGAACGCTATTACGGCCGCCGTCGCACGCGCATCGCGAGCAGCGAAGACAGCGCGGCGCTGTGCTGTTTCATACACGCCTATGCGGCCTTTCTTGCCTGGCCGGTGCGCTCGATTCTCGACGTCGGCGCGGGCACGGGCCGCTTCATGCGGCCCCTGAAGAAACTGTGGCGCGAGGCGCGCTACACCGGTATCGACGTCAGCGAATACGCGTGTCGCACTTACGGCTGGCAGCATAAATCGATCCTCGATCTCGATCGCGGCCGCTACGATCTCGTGCTGTGCCACGACGTATTGCAGTATCTCGATCGCAAGGACGCGCTGCGCGGCATCGAACGTCTCGCCGCACGCTGTCGCGGCCTGCTCTATTTCTCCGCGATGACGCGTGAAGACTGGCAGCACAACGTCGATCGCTCGCGTAGCGATCGCGAGGTCCACCTGCGCAGCACGCGCTGGTATCGACGTGAGCTAGGACGCTACTTCCGCAACCTCGGCGGCGGCGTCTTCGCCCACCGCGACGCACCGATCGTCACGTTCTCGCTCCACGAGCTTTGACGAAAGCGATGTAGGTTGGGCTGACGAAGGAAGCCCAAGGTTCGGCGCCCGATGTCGGGCTTCCTTCGTCAGCCCAACGGTCATGACGCCCGCGTCACCCGCCATTATGAAAGAGGCGCGGTGAGCTCCTCTCCCGGATTCCGCTGCGCTCCTTCCGGGCTACAAGAGAACGATCTTCGTAGCCCGGAAGGAGCGCCGCGGAATCCGGGTTCTGCGCCAGTCGTGGCTCCCGGGGTCGATGCCATGCCTCTCATAGGGGCTACCACGACCGCGACGCCCTTTCACGGCAACCTGCGATGTGAAGAACTTCACCGCACCGCCTGCAGCGGAATGAAGCTCAGCGCGACGCCGTTGTTGCACCAACGCTCGCCGGTCGGCGGTGGGCCGTCGTCGAAGACGTGGCCTTGATGACCGCCGCAGCGCACGCAGTGGTATTCGGTGCGCGGCAGGACGAGCTTGTAGTCGGTCTTCGTCGCCAGATGATTCGGGATGCTCGTGAAGAAGCTCGGCCAGCCGGTGCCGCTTTCGTATTTCATCTCGGAGGTGAAGAGCGGCAGGCGACAGGCGCGGCAGACGAATATGCCCGGGCGGTGTTCGAGATTGAGCGGGCTGGACAGCGGCGGCTCGGTGTCTTCCTCGAAGAGCACGGCGTAGCTGTCGGCCGGCAGTTGCCGGCGCCACTCCTCGGCCGTGCGCGCCAGCGCGCGCGTGTCGGTGGCGATCTCGGCATCAGGCGCGAGGAGCTCGCGCCAGCGGCCCTGGATCTCGGCCACGCTCGCACGCGCGTTGGCGGCGGCGACCGCTGCCCGCACCGGTATGAAGGCGGGCAGGACGGCGGTGTACAGAAAGCGGCGGCGGTTCATCGGCGTGTTCCTCCTCGCTGCCGGATCCCGGCTCGGCGCGGGATCCGAATTCGTCCACCGCTCGCCTGCTCAGTGCTCTCCGGCTTCGGGCAGGGCCGGCATCGCCTGCTGGGCGAGGTAGGTCGCGAAATCGATCTCGTCGCTCCGTTCGAGCGCGCGCTGCTCGGCGAGCGATTCCTCGGCGAGGCCTTTGAAATAGTCGCGCAGCCCCGGACGCAGTGGATTGCTGCGAAAGTGCGCCTCGTGCGCGTAGGCCAGTTCGAGGGTGTAGTCGAAGAAGGTCATGCGGCGCTCGCGCAGTTCGCGCAGGATGCGCGCCGAGGGCAGGGCGTCGGGCTCGGCCAGCAGTTCGCGCTGTTGGCGCAGGGCCTGCCGATAGTGCGGCGTGTCGCTGCCTTCGTCGAGGATGTCGCAGATCGGCTCGAGTCCCGCGAGGATGTCCTCGGCCCATTCCTTGACGCCCACGCGCTCGCCGTCCTTGATCAGCACCAGGCCCGGCTCGCGGCCGCGCATCGCGACCGTCAGCTCGTTGTACTCGATGCCCCACTGCTCGCTCGCGGAAATCTGCGGGCTGTCGGCGAGCAGGCAGAAGATCAGGAAGGCTTCGAGCACGCGCAGGTGTTCCTCGGCGACGCCGCTCGGAGCAAAGCTGTAGACGTCCAGCGCCCGCATCTCCACGTACTCCACGCCGCGCTCGCGCAGCGCCGCGGTCGGCCGCTCGCCGGGCCGCGTCGTGCGCTTGGGCCGCATGTAGCTGTAGAACTCGTTCTCGATCTGCAGGATGTTGGTATTGAGCTGGATGCGCTTCTCGCCGTCGTAGAGGCCGATGACCTCGTACTCGGGGTACGGCGTCGCGATCGCCCGGCTCAGACTCAGCACATAGTTGTCGAGATCGTCGTAGGCGATGTCGAGGGCCGCCTGGTTCTTGTTCTTGTAGCCGATGTCGCTCATTCGCAGCGAGGTCGCGTACGGCAGATAGTGCGAGCAGGCGTCGAAGGGCTTGAAGCGAGTGGTGCGCCCGCCCAGGAAGGAGCTGCAGACGACCGGCGAGTTGCCGAACAGCAGCGGCACGATCCAGCCGATGCGCCGGAAATTGCGGATGAGACCGAAGTAATGATCGTCGACGAACTTGCGCACGGGCTGTGTGCTGCCGATCACTTCGCGGTAACCGGGCCAGAAGTCCAGCGGCAGCGAGTAGTTGAAGTGCACGCCGGCGATGGCTTGCATACGCCGGCCGTAGCGATAGTCGAGACCGACGCGGTAGACGTGCTTCATGCGCCCGATGTTCGAGCTGCCGTATTCGGCGATCGGCAGCGTGCGATCGTCCTTCAGCGCACAGGGCATGCTCGACGGCCACAGCAGCTCCTCCGGCGTCAGCATCTCGTAGGCGAACTGATGCAGCTCGTGCAGGAAGCGCATGACGTCTTCGGTGCGATTGAAGGCCGGCGTGATGAACTCGGTCAGCGCCTCCGAGTAGTCGGTCGTCACATAGGGATGCGTCAGCGCCGAGCCCCAGGCGGCCGGATGCGGGGTCTGCGCGATCGAGCCGTCGCGGGTGATGCGCAGACTTTCCTTTTCGAGGCCGCGCTTGCCGGTGCGCAGGCGCGAGCCGAGGCCGGCGCGTACCAGCTTGGCGATTCGTTCTTCGGCGAGTCGGTACATCGGGGCCTCGGTGCACAGCGTCGGGAGCCGCGGGAAGGGCAGTATAGCGGCGCCGTACCGATGCGGAACGGTTTGCTGCGTCAGCGTCCCTCGCATACGATCGGGCCGACATTCCCGAGTGAAGACGGCCACCCGCTTGAACACCATCCTCGTTGCCAATCGCGGTGAAATCGCCTGCCGCGTCATCCGCAGCGCGCGCGCCCTCGGTGCACGCACCGTCGCCGTCTACTCAGATGCGGATCGTCACGCGCTGCACGTCGAGTGTGCGGACGAGGCCGTGCACATCGGGCCGGCCAAGGCCAGCGACAGTTATCTCAACGTCGACGCCATCCTCGCCGCGGCGCGCGCGACGGGCGCCACGGCCGTGCATCCCGGCTACGGTTTTCTCGCCGAGAACGCCGGCTTCGCGCGGCGCGTCGCCGACGCCGGCCTCGCGTGGATAGGCCCGACGCCGGCGCAGATCGAGGCGATGGGCGACAAGGCGCGCGCGCGCCGCCTCGCGCAGGACGCCGGCGTACCGATCGTGCCGGGCAGCGATCGCTTTCCCGGCGGACGGCTCGATGGCCTTGCCGCAGCGGCGGCCGCGGTCGGCTATCCGCTGCTCGTGAAGGCCTCCGCCGGCGGCGGCGGCATCGGCATGCGCCTCGTGGAGGCCGAAGATCAGCTCATGAAGACGGCCGAAGCGACGCAGACCATGGCCGCGCGCTCCTTCGGTGACGGCACGATCTTCCTCGAGCGCTACATCCCGCGCGCCCGTCACGTCGAAATCCAGGTGTTCGGCTGCGGCGACGGCCGCGCGATCCACCTCTACGAACGCGATTGCTCGATCCAGCGGCGCTTCCAGAAAGTAATCGAGGAATCGCCGGCGCCGGGTCTGCCCGAGGACGTGCGGGAGCGCATGGCCGCGGCCGCCGTCGCGCTCGCGCGCCAGCAGCACTACGCGGGCGCCGGCACCGTCGAGTTCATCGTCGATGCGCACAGCTTCGAGTTCTTCTTCCTCGAGATGAACACGCGCATCCAGGTCGAGCACCCGGTGACGGAAATGATCACCGGCATCGATCTCGTCGCGCTGCAGTTGAAGCTCGCCGGCGGCGATCCGCTGGCCACGCTCGATCAGTCGCAGATCGCGCCGCGCGGACACGCCGTCGAATGCCGGCTGTACGCCGAAAACCCGGCGAAGATGTTCCTGCCCTCGCCCGGCAAGCTGCATCGCCTGTCGCTGCCGCCGCCCTCCGCGCAGCTACGCATCGATACCGGCGTGCGTGAGGGCGATACCATCACGGCTTACTACGATCCGATGATCGCCAAGCTCATCTGCCACGGCCCGGATCGCGACGCCGCGCTCGCGGCGCTCGCCGCCGCGCTCGCGGACAGCACGATCGACGGCATCGCCAACAACATCGAATTCCTCGGCCGCATCGTGCGCCATCCGGCCTTTCGCGCGGGCGAGGTGTTCACCGGTTTCATCGATACCTACAAGACCGATCTGCTCGGCTGACGCGAGCGGGACACGGCATCCCGATCCAGAATCGGAGCGCAACCAGGGGACCATTGCGATGATTTACGACGAACCGCGATTCCTGCCCGGCGGGGATCGCTTCCTCGAGATCGAGTTCGGCAACGAACTGAACCTCGAGCTCAATTTCCGTGCCCAGGCGCTCGGCCAGGCCGTCGCCGCGGAAGGCATCCGCGGCGTCACCGAGTTCGCCTCGTTCTTCTCCGCCGCGCTCGTGCACTACGATCCGGATGCGATCTCGCTCGCCGATCTCGAGCGCGAGCTGCGCCGGCTGCTCGACACGGTGACGGCGGCGGACGATCTCGAGATCCCGAGCCGCCTCATCTACATGCCGGCGATGTATCTCGACCCGTGGAGCGCCGAGGCGATCGATCAGTACATCGCGAGGATCAATCCGAACAAGGAGCGCGATCCCGACTTCGTCGCCCGCCTCAACGGCCTCGAGGACGCGCGGCAGCTCGTGCGCGTGCACTCCGGCACGGAATACTGGATCGCGGCGCTCGGCTTCTGGCCGGGCACGCCGTTCATGATGCCGCTGGATCCGCGCTGCAAGCTGTTTGCGCCGAAGTACAACCCGCCGCGCACCTTCACGCACAAGGGCACCATCGGCATGGGCGGCGGCGCGACGGCGATGTATCCCGTCGACGGCCCCGGCGGCTACCAGATCTTCGCGCGCACGCCGGTCCCGATCTGGGACATGCAGCAGCGCCTGAAGCCCTTCAAGGAAGCGCCCTATCTGCTGCGTCCGACCGATCGCATGAAGTACGTGCACATCACGCGCGAAGAGTTCGAGATGATCGAACGCAAATGCGAGGAAGGCAGCTACGAGATGAACATCGTCGAGTACCAGAAGTTCTCACCGAAGAGCTACCGCGAGTGGGTCGCGACGCTCGATCTCAATGCGCGTTTCTGAGGAGGAGCCGATGTTGGAAGTGTTGAAGCCCGGGCTCGAGACCAGCATCCAGGATTGGCCCGGACGCCAGGGCTATCTGAAGTTCGGCATTCCGTGGTCGGGGCCGATGGACGACTGGTCGTTCCGGCTCGCGAACCTCCTCGTCGGCAATGCGCCGGGCGCGGCGGCGCTCGAATGCCAGTTCATCGGGCCGAGTTTGAAGTTCCAGCGCGACGGCGTGTTCGCGCTGACCGGCGCCGACATGCAGGCGAAACTCGACGGCCGGCCCGTGCCGGCCTGGGAGAGCATCGCGGCCAAGGCCGGGCAGACGCTCGAGCTCAGCTTCGCGAAGCTCGGCGCGCGCACCTATGTCGCGATCGCGGGCGGTTTCGCCAACGAGATCGTGTTCGGCTCGCGGGCGACGTTTCACAAAGGCGGCATCGGCGGCATCGAGGGGCATGCGATCAAGGCCGGCCAGGTGCTGCCGGTCGCGCCCGGCAGCGGCGCGCCGGGACGCCGCGTGAAGGCCGCGGCGCGGCCGAGCATCGTCGCCGATAAGCGCTGGTCGATCGAAGTCTGCCGCGGCCCGAACGACGACTGGATCGACGAGGCCGGCCACCGGCGCTTCGTCGACACCGAGTGGAAGCTGTCGTCGAAGAGCGATCGCGGCGGCTACCGGCTCGAGGGCCCGGACTGGAGCTTCACGGAAAGGGCCTACAACAAGCCGCCGGAGCACGGCTCCGAGCCGGGCAACATCGTCGACCACGGCTATCCGCTGGGCGCGATCAATCTCGCCGGCCAGACGCCGATCATCCTCGTCAACGACTGGCCGGACGGCGGCGGCTTCATCAATCCGTACACGGTGCCGTCCTGCGCGTTCTGGAAGCTCGGGCAGTCGAAGCCCGGCGAGCTCTATCGCTTCAAGGTGGTGACGGTGGAAGAGGCGCAGGCGCTCGCGCGCGAGATCGCCGCGCTGTGCAGCGTAGCGAGCATCGAGCAGTAAGACAGATTTCGATCAAGATCGGGGAACGAACATGGCGCACGAAGTGGAACTGCAGACGGCCGGCAACATGTGGAAGGTGCTGGTCAAGCCGGGTGATACGGTCAAGGCCGGCGACACGCTGTTCATCATGGAGGTGATGAAGATGGAAGTGCCGCACGAGGCGCCGGCCGACGGCACGGTCGCGGCGGTGAACGTCAGCGAAGGCGAGGAAGGCCTCGACGCCGGCTTCGTCGCGGTGGTGATCGAATAATCTTCGTAGCCCGGATGAGCGTAGCGAATCCGGGGTCGGGCATCAGGGCTGCGCGACTCCGCCGGGTGCTGATCCCGGATTCGCTACGCTCATCCGGGCTACAAGAATCCATGAAGGCTCAGCGCGTGCGACCCAGTCCTCGCTGCGCCATCTCCACCGCGCGGAACACCGCGCGGCCCTTGTTCAGGGTTTCTTCCCATTCGAGCGCCGGCACCGAGTCGGCGACCACGCCGCAGCCCGCCTGGATATAGAGCCGCCCGTCCTTGATCAGCGCCGTGCGGATCGCGATCGCGGTGTCCATGTTGCCGTTCCACGAGAGGTAGCCGACCGCGCCGCCGTAGACGCCGCGCTTGGTCGGCTCGAGCTCGTCGATGATCTCCATCGCGCGGATCTTCGGCGCGCCGGACAGCGTGCCGACGGGCAGGGTCGCGCGCAGCACGTCGATCGCGTCCTTGCCGGGCAGCAGTTCGCCTTCGACGTTCGAGGAAATGTGCATCACGTGCGAGTAGCGCTCGATCACCATCTTCTCGGTGACGCGCACCGAGCCGGTGACGGCGACGCGACCGACGTCGTTGCGGCCGAGATCGATCAGCATCAGATGCTCGGCGATCTCCTTCGGATCGGCGAGCAGCTCGCGTTCCAGCGCCAGATCCTCTTCCGGCGTCGCGCCGCGCCTGCGCGTGCCGGCGAGGGGCCGCGTCGTCACCGTGCGCCCCTCGAGACGCACGAGGATCTCGGGCGAGGAACCGACGATCTGGAAATCGGCGAGATCCATGAAGAAGAGGTAGGGCGAGGGGTTCAGATGGCGCAACGCGCGATAGACGTCGATCGGCGGCGCCGTCAGCGGCACCGACATGCGCTGCGAGGGCACGACCTGCATGACGTCGCCGTCGACGATGTAGCGCTTGATGCGTGCGACCGCGGCCATGAAGCGCTCGCGGCCGAACTCCGACTCGAAGTCCTCTTCGCGCGCCGGCTGGCCGGCGGCCGCGGCCGCGGCCCGCGACAGCGGCTGCGCGAGCCGCTCGATCAGCGCGTCGAGCCGCGTCTCGGCGGCGGCGTGCGCGCCGTCCACGGCCGGATCGACATAGCATACGAGCTCCATCTCGCCGCGCAGATTGTCGAACACCACGAACTCGTCGGAGCGCATCAGCATGATGTCCGGCGTGCCCAGCCGATCGGGCGGCGCGCCGCGCGCGAGCTTCGCTTCGCCGTAGCGCACGGTGTCGTAGCCGAAATAGCCGACGAGCCCGCCCGAGAAGCGCGAGATCGCGAGCGGCGGCGCCGCGACCCGCGCGTGGTAGTCGCGGATGAAGGCGAGCGGATCGGCGCACTCGAGGCGCTCGGTGACGACGCCGTCGTCGGCGATGCTGACTTCATGGCCGCGCACGCTGAGCACCTGGCGCGCCGGCAGGCCGATGATCGAATAGCGCCCCCATTTCTCCCCGCCCTGCACCGATTCCAGCAGATAGCTGTACGGCGCGGCGGCGAGCTTCAAATACACGCTCAGCGGCGTGTCGAGATCGGCCAGCACGCGGCGCGATACCGGGACACGGTTGTAGCGCGCGGCGGGCACGGCAGGGGAGGCGTTGGCGGTCATGCGGAAGTCCGGTTCGCGAGGCCCGCGGTCGGGCCGGGTTCGAGAGCGCGCAAGCCTAGCAGGCCGGCGGACGAGGCGCGAGGGAGCGCAGGCCGCGGCGCGCTCAGGAACCGGCTTCGAGCAGCTCCTGGACGTACTCGCCGTTCTTGAGGAAGGGGCTGTCCGCGCGCTCGGCGCGCTCGGTCTTCACGAGGCCGACGCCGGGCGCGTACCACTCGATCTGCGTGACGGTGACTTCGACCTCGAGGTTGCCGCGATCGGCGGCCACCAGCGTCTTGCCGACGGCCTCGACGCGTATGCAGTCCTCGTAGCGGCCGGCCGGCACGGACACGGCGGCGTCGTCCGCCGCGATGCGCGCCGTCATCTCGACCGGCAGATAGCGGTTCGCGAGTCTGTCCTCGGCCGCGAAAGTGCGCGTCTCGATCAGCCGCAGCCGCGATTTGAACTGCCAGGACGCGCCGGGAGTCGGCGGTACCGGCAGCAGCACCGCCGGGGCCTCGCGCGCCTCCCTGCCGCCGCCCCTGCGATAGAGGTAGGCCTGATGCTCGATCGCGTCCTTGCCGATCGCATAGAGATGATCCCAGGCGCCCTGCCGCCGCTGCAGCAGCGTGCGGCCGTCGAAGGCGACGTTGGCGACGAACAGGCGATGGTGCCGCGGTTCATCGCGAATCTTCGTTTCGGTCGCGTAGTACCACCACAGGCCCGGTGTCGTCGGGAAGAGACCGAGCGCCTTGTCCGCGGTCGCGCGCGCGGCAGGCAGCGTCGCGCACGCGGCGAAGAGGACACAGGCGAGCTTGTGGACGAGCGACACGGCGCGCATCGGAGCTTCCGGAAAGAAGGCGCTAGCATCGCCCGCCGTCCGTCGGATTTCCAGCCGTGGGGTCGGGCAAAATGCCTCGAAGCGGGCCGCGGGCGGCGCCCGCCGCGGCGAAGAATCGTGTCAGCCGGTCAGGCCGCGATCGTTGGTGTAGAACAGACCCTGCAGCTCGTCGCCCGAGCCGAGCTCCAGTCGCAGCAGGACGCGCGTGCCGAGTTTACGTGCGCGGCGGAACACTTCGTCGGACGTCGTGAACGGGACGAAATCGCCGTTCATGTCCCGGTAGCCGGGAAAGCGTGCGATACGACGTTCCAAGGACTGAATCGGTTTCATCGTGGGCTCCCGGGTCTCCGCGTGTGGTTCGTTCGTGCAGACGCAAGCGGCGTTCCAGCCCGGCGCGTCGGCGAGGTCGGCGTTTGCGAGTTGCGACGCAGGTCGGGATTCGGCGCGCCGCGGCGCGCGTCGCCTGTGAACGGCGTCACGCGGGATAGCGGCGACGCGCGGCCTTCTCTGTAGAGCCGAGGGCGGCAGGCGCTGCGGGCGGCGACGGCGTGTCGGGATTTGTCGTCGTCTGACGTCGGCGTCCGACGAAAAGCGTCACTTCGCGGCGACGTCGCCGAAGGGACGGGCCAGAGGTTCGCCGACGAACAGGCCCTGGCCCGGCCACGCGACGCTCTTCCAGTACGCCTCGATCGCGGTCTCGCCGTCGAGGTAGCGGCGCATGACGATGGCGGGATTCGGAAACTTCTGCGGAAAATTGCACGGCTCGACGACCGTGCCGTAGCTCGCCGTCGCACCGGCTTCGAGCCAGCGCAGCACGCTCATCTGGTGCTCGCCGTTCAACACGCCGCCGGCGGAGGTCAGGTGATCGGCGAGCGCGCCGGGCAGGAAGCCGAGCGTCGCTAGCCAGGGCACGCGGGCGATGCCGGTGAAGTAGAAGCGCACGTCGTAGCGATCGCGGATGCCCGCGGCCTGCACCAGCTCGATCGGAAGCCGATCGCCGAGTGCGGCGCGGATCGCCGGAAACGCCGGCGCCCGCGTATTGCGCGCGCGTTCCGGCGTCACCACGAGATAGGCGCGGCCGGGCGTCTGCGCGCCGGTGCCGTCGCTGCGCCGGCCGCGGTCGACGAGCTGTTCGGCGTTCGCCAAGGAGCTCGCCGCGAGCAGCATCGCCGGGCGGATGCGGAAGTCGTCCCAGGGGTGCGTCGAGGCCGCATCGTAATAGGGACTCGGCGCCGTCGCCTTGCAGCCCTCGGCGCAGTAGCGCGGCGCATAGCCGAAGGCAAACGCGCTGGTCACCGACATGCAGCCGACGCGAAACGGATAGGTCCAGGTCAAGGCCAGCGCCTGCACCGCGGGCGGCAGCTTCTCGTCCAGCTTGCGCTTGGCGCGCTCGAAGCTTGCCGGATCCAGCGTCGCGCGCGGCGCACCGAGGGCGAGCTCGACGACGTTCTCGCGCGGGATGCGGCGCTGTTCGGCGTAATAGACGCCGACGGCGATGCTCTGCGGATCGTCGGTGTTGACGACGACGCCGAGCTCGCGCGCGCCGAGCGCATGCGCGGCCGGGGCGGCGAGCGCCCCCAGCAGCGCAAGCAGGCAGGCGTAGCGGGACAGCGTCAGTGCGCCTTCTTCAGCGCCTTCATCGCACGTTCGAGGCCGTCGATGGTCAGCGGGAACATGCGATCCGCCATGAGCTGCTTCACGATGCCGATCGAAGGGATGTAGCTCCAGTAGTCTTCCGGCTGCGGATTCAACCACACGGCGTAGGGATAGACCGCCAGCAGCCGCGCCATCCATGTCGCCCCCGCCTCCTCGTTCCAGTGCTCGATGCTGCCGCCGACGGCCATGATTTCGTAGGGGCTCATCGTCGCGTCGCCGACGAACACGAGCTTGTGATCCGCGGCGTACTTGTTCATCACCGCCGCCGTCGGCATGCGCACGTTCGCGCGCATCAGGTTGTCGCGCCACACCGTCTCGTAGACGAAGTTGTGGAAGTAGAAGTGCTCGAGGTGCTTGAACTCGGCGCGCGCGGCCGAGAACAGCTCTTCGCAGATCTTCACGTGCGGGTCCATCGAGCCGCCGACGTCGAGGAACAGCAGGATCTTCGTCGTGTTGCGCCGTTCCGGCACGAGCTTGATGTCGAGCAGGCCGGCCTTGCGCGCCGTCGATCGGATCGTGTCGTCGAGATCCAGCTCTTCCTCCGCGCCTTCGCGCGCGAAGCGGCGCAGCTTGCGCAGCGCGACCTTGATGTTGCGCGTGCCCAGCTCGAGCTGATCGTCGAGGTTCTTGTAGTCGCGGCGGTCCCACACCTTCACCGCGCGGCCCTGGCGGCCCTTGTGCTGGCCGATGCGGATGCCTTCCGGATTGTAGCCGTGCGCGCCGAACGGCGAGGTGCCGCCGGTGCCGATCCACTTGCTGCCGCCGTGATGGGCTTTCTTCTGCTCCTCGAGCCGCTGCTTCAAGGTCTCCATCAGCTTGTCCCAGCCGCCGAGACTCTCGATCAGCTTCTTCTCTTCCTCGCTGAGATTCAGCTCCTTCTGCTTCTGCAGCCACTCGAGCGGGATCTCGCCGATGATTTCCTCGAACAGCGTCTGCTTGCCGCGGATGTAGTCGCCGAAGACTTGATCGAAGCGATCGAAGTAGCGCTCGTCCTTGACGAGCGTGGCGCGGGCGAGAAAGTAGAAGTCGTCGATGCTGTGGCCGGCGATGCCGGCCTCCATCGCGCTGAGCAGGGTCAGGTACTCGGTCAACGAGACCGGGATCTGGACCTTGCGCAGCCGGTAGAAGAGATCAGTGAGCACCGGACTTCCTGGACATGAAGACGAGGCGCTCGAAGAGATGCATGTCCTGCTCGTTCTTCAGCAGTGCGCCGTAGAGCTTCGGGATGGCCTTGCGCGAGTCCTTCTCGCGCAGCGCCTCCGGCGGGATGTCCTCGGCGACGAGGAGCTTGATCCAGTCGAGGAGCTCGGACGTCGAAGGCTTCTTCTTCAGGCCCGGCAGCTCGCGCAGCTCGAAGAAGCAGCTCAGTGCCTCGGCCAGCAGACGCTTCTTGATGTCCGGATAGTGGACCGCGACGATCTGCTCCATCGTCTCCGCGTCCGGGAAGCGGATGTAGTGGAAGAAGCAGCGGCGCAGAAACGCGTCCGGCAGCTCCTTCTCGTTGTTGCTGGTGATGATGATGATCGGGCGCTGCTTGGCCTGGATGGTTTCCTTGGTCTCGTAGACGTAGAACTCCATGCGATCGAGCTCTTGCAGCAGATCGTTCGGGAACTCGATGTCGGCCTTGTCGATTTCGTCGATCAAAAGCACCGGCTGCACCTCGGACTCGAAGGCCTCCCACAGCTTGCCCTTCATGATGTAGTTGCGGATGTCCTTCACGCGATCGTCGCCGAGCTGCGAGTCGCGCAGCCGCGCGACGGCGTCGTACTCGTAGAGGCCGCGCGCGGCCTTGGTCGTCGACTTGATGTGCCAGGAAATGAGCGGCCGCTGCAGCGCGCGCGCGATCTCTTCCGCGAGCATGGTCTTGCCGGTGCCGGGCTCGCCCTTGACGAGCAGCGGGCGCGCCAGGGTGATCGCCGCGTTCACGGCCATCATCAGATCGTCCGTCGCGACATAGCTGTCGGTGCCGGAAAAACGTTCGTTCGACATGATTGGTTCCGCGGGAAAAATTGAGCGTACAGTGTACGGCATGAGACCAGCACTGCCCACGCCGCGCGTCCGCCGCCGTGTCGGGGCCCGAGTCGTGCTGCTCGCCGTACTCGGTCTGACGAGCGTCGCGCAAGCGGCCGAGGACGCGGTCGCGGCCGGCATGGACGCCTATCGCGCGGGCAACTACGGCGCCGCGCTGAGCGCGCTCGCGACGCCGGCCGCGGCGGGCGATGCGAACGCGCAGTATCACCTCGGTCTCATGTACGACCGCGGCCTCGGCGTGATCGCGGATCCGGCGCGGGCCCGCGAGTGGTACGCCAAGGCTCCCGCGCGGGGCCTGCCGCGCGCCCAGCACAACCTGGCCACGCTGTTCCCCGACGGCCGCGGCGGGCCCGCCGATCGCGGCGCCGGCCTCGAGTGGCTCGCGCGCGCCGCGGCGCAGGGCAGCGGCAAGTCGGCGCATCGGCTCGGGCTCGCGTACTACCGCGGCGACGGCGTCCTGCGCGACTACGCCAAGGCGCGCGACTGGTGGGAACGGGCCTTCACGGCGGGCGAGATCGACGCGGGCTACAACCTCGGCATCCTCTACCGCCGCGGGCTCGGGGTGCCGCGCGATCCCGCGCGCTGCGCCGGCTGGTGGACGCGCGCGGCCACGGCGGGTTCCGCGCTCGCGCGGCAGGCGCTCGGCAATGCCTATCTCGAAGGCAGCGGCGTCGCCCGCGATCCCGTGCTCGCCTACGCCTGGCTGCGCCTCGCCGCCGAGGCCGGGGTCGCGGCCGCGGCGCAGAGCGTCGCGCTGCTGGAACAGGAGCTCACGCCCGCGCAGCTCGCCGCGGGCCGTGATCGCGCGCACGAATTCGCGAGTCGAACGCCGTCTGCGCCGAAACGACCCTGAGCTTCCCGTTCCGTCCTGCCGCCATTGCCCGCGGTTGCGAAAAAAACTGTGGCGGCGGCCGAGAAAACGGCGCATCTGCGACGAATCGTGAACCGTGTCTCGCCGTCGCCCGGCGAGCTTGGCTAGTTTTCCCCCGGGGCCGACGCCCAGCAGCGCCAGGCTCAGGCAGTACAAGAATGAGGAAAGACCATGGCTAACCCGATGGAGACTGTGCCCGCGTCAGCGGACAAGGTGACGTGGCAATTGGTCAGACGCATCGACGAACAGCGGCAGCATCCGCGCGTCGAGCTCGAGATTCCGGTGGCCTTCCGCAATGCGCAGGGACAGCACTGCGCGGCCCGACTCTGCAACTTGAGCGCCGAGGGCCTGCAGGTTCGCTGCAACGTATCGACGGCGCAGATCATCCATCCCCTGGGCGGCCGCATCGACGGTGACAAGCAGCCGATCCTGCAGGCGACCTTGGCCGTGCCGATGGGCGCCGGCTGCGAAACGCTGTCGCTCGGCGTGCGCCTGCAGTACCTGAAGGTCGTCGACGAGGATCCGCGCTGCGTGCTCGGCTTCAGCTTCCTGAACCTACGGCCGAAGGCGCGACGCATCGTCGAGGCCTTCTTCGACGGCCGCAGCGGCAGCTATCCGCACGTCGCCTGAACGCAGCGCGCGGCCGGCGCCCGGCCGGTCGGCAGACCCTACGAGGGACGGCCCTCGGATCTCGGGATCGACATAGAGAACGGGCGAAGGGAATCGCGCGCAGCCTCCGCTACGCCGACGCGATCGACAGGGCTTCGGCCTCAGGCGTCGAGATCTGGGATCAAGGCACTGCGCAGACGGGCGATCTGATCCTTGATTTGCAGCTTGCGTTTCTTCAGGCGCTTCAGCAGCAGCTCGTCGATCCCCGGCTGATCGGCCAGGCGCAGCACGATCTCGTCGAGATCGCGATGCTCGATCTCCAGCGCCTGGATGCGAAGCTCGAGGGACTCCGGTTCGGTCGAGGACACGTCGCGGCTGCCTGCAAGTGTAAGGATCGGCCCGGATTCTACGCCTAACGGGCCCGTGAAAGACGAGCCGGGCCTCGTCTCCAAGACGCGGACGCATCGCGCAGCGCGTTTTCCGCAATCGTGCCGGCCCGCGGCCGTTTTTCGCTTGCCCGCCGATCGGCGGGACGCTGAAATCCCGCGCCGGTCAGGGCGCTCGGCAACTGCGACCGATCCGGCAATCTTTCGGTGCATCGCGCCGGCAGCGGGCCGATACGTCCGGGCAGGGCGCCAAGCGTCGCGAAAGGCAATAACGTGATCATCTTCACAAACGCATCGCTCTCGTTCGGCAGGGTCCTGCCGGGGTTGCTTTAATTGCCGCCATGTCCGATGCCACGACCGCTCGACCCGGATTACACTCGACGCCCCGCTGCCGCCGATGAGCGCGATGCCTGCCATTGACGAGAAATTCTCGGCTGTCGTCGAACAGCTCGTGCCGCTGAACCAGCTCTCGCTGGCCCGCCGTCAGCAGTTGTTTGCGCGCGCCGAAGTGCTCGGTTTCCGCCGCGGGGCCTACATCTTCCGCGAAGGCGAGCGCGACGGCTGGTCCTATTACCTGCTCGCGGGCCAGGTCGAGCTCTACAGCGGGCAGCAGCTCGTGAAGTCGCTGACGGGCGGCAATCCCGACGCGGTCCACATCCTCGCCCAGTTGCAGCCGCGGCAGTTGACGGCGCGCGCCCTGTCCAGCGAGGTCAGCGTGCTGCGCCTGGAGCGCGAGCTGTTCGACAAGCTGCTGGCGCTGGAGAGCGAACAGCACAGCGAGGTCAGCGTCAGCGAGATCGACGAGGCGGACGACGCCGGCGACTGGATGACGCGAATGCTGCAGTCGGCGCTGTTCGCGCGCGTGCCGGCGGCCAACATCCAGCGCATCTTCACCTGCCTGCAGCCGGTCGAGCTGAAGGCCGGCGACGTCGTCGTGCGCCAGGGCGAGCCCGGCGATTATTACTACGTGATCCAGTCCGGCCGCTGCCAGGTCGAGCGCGAGATCAAGGGCGGCAAGATCCCGGTCAAGCTCGCCGAGTTCGGCCCGGGCGATACCTTCGGCGAGGAAGCGCTGGTCGCCGAGGCGCGGCGCAACGCGACCGTGCGCATGCTGACGCCCGGCGTGCTGATGCGCCTGACCAAGGACGATTTCGTCGAGCTGATCAAGAAGCCGCTGCTGAACGTCCTGACCTTGAAGGAAGCGCAGGAACGCGTCGCGCGCGGCGCGGTGTGGCTGGACGTCCGCTTTCCCGAGGAGCGCAAGCAGGGCGCGCTGCCGAACTCGCTGAACCTGCCCTTGAACACGCTGCGCCTGCAGGTCGACAAGCTGCCGAGCGGCAAGCCCTTCGTCGTCTATTGCGACACCGGCAGCCGCAGCGCGGTCGGCGCCTTCCTGCTGTCCGAGCGTGGGCACGAGGTCTACTACCTCGCCGGCGGCACCAACCGCTACGGCGTGACCAAGGCGGCGTCCGCGGCGGCGCGCGCGCCCGCCGGCCCGGCGGCGGCGCCGGCCGCCGATCTCGAGATCCTGCCGGCCGAGCTCGTCGGCCAGCCGAAGGCCGTGTCGCCGGCCGTCAGCGGCCCGCTGCCGGCCTCGATGCAGACCGAGGCCGAGCAGCGCGAGACCGGCGTCGTCGCACTGGCCGGTGTCGGCGAAGTGCTCGAAGCCGACCTGCGGGCGCAGGCCCTGAAGGCGAATCTCGCGAAGGCCGGCATCCAGCTCGAGGAAGCGCGCAAGCTGAAGGAGCAGGCCGAGCGCGCGAAGCAGGAGGCGCTGCAGGCGGCCTCGATCGAAATCCAGGCCGAGCGCGCGCGTCTGGCGCGCGACGCCGAGAAGGCGAAACGCGCGCTGGAGGAAGCGCAGCGGCTCAAGCTCGCGGCCGACGCGGCGAAGCGCAAGGCCGAAGCCGAAGCCGCCCGGCGGCGCGAGGAAGAGCGCGCCGAGCTGGCCGCGGCGAGCGCCAAGCTCGCGGAAGTGCAGCGCGTGCAGCGCGAAGCCGAGCTCGCGCGCGAGCGCATGGCGCAGGAAACCGCCGCCGAGCGCACGCGCATCGAGGCCGAGGCCGAAGCCGCGAAGCGCGCGCTGGACGAAGCGCAGCGGCTGAAGGCGGCCGCCGATGAAGCGCGACAGAAGGCCGAGGCCGACGCGGCCCGCAAGCGCGAGGAAGAGCGCACCGAGCTCGCCGCGGCGAACGCCAAGCTCGCGGAAGCGCAGCGCGTGCAGCGCGAAGCCGAGCTCGCGCGCCGGCGCATGGCGGAAGAGGCCGCGGCCGAGCGCGCGCGCGTCGAGGCCGAGGCCGAGGCCGCGAAGCGTGCGCTGGACGAAGCACACCGGCTGAAGGCGGCCGCCGACGAGGCGCGGCAGAAGGCCGAGGCCGACGCGGCGCGCAAGCGCGAGGAAGAGCACGCCGAGCTCGCCGCGGCGAACGCCAAGCTCGAGGAAGCGCAGCGCGTGCAGCGCGAGGCCGAGCTTGCGCGCCGGCAGATGGAACAGGAGTTCAAGGCGCGCTCCGCCGCCGAGCGCGCCCACGTCGAAGCCGAAGCCGAGGCCGCGCGTCGTGCGCTCGAGGAAGCGCAGCAGCTCAAGGATCAGATCGAGCGCGAGCGCCAGGCGCAGCAGGCCCACGCCGCGCGCGTGCGCGAGGCCGAGGTCGAAGAGGCGCGCGCAGTGCTGCGCCAGCTCGACGAAGCGCGGCGCGCGCAGGAGGAAGCCGAGCGCCGGCGCCAGGAGCTCGAACACGAAGCCGGTACGCGGCTGCGCGCCGAGCAGGCGCGGCTGGCCGAGGAAGCCGAGCGCGCGAAGCGCGAATGGGAAGAGGCGCAGCGCCTGAAGGCCGAGCTCGAGGCGGAGCGCAAGCGCGCCGAGCAGGAAGCCGCGGCGCGGCGCGCACAGGAGCAGGCCGATCTGCAGGCCGCGAACGCGCGGCTGGAGGAAGCGCGGCGCCTGCAGGCCGAAGCCGAGGCAGCGCGGCTGAAGCTCGAACGCGAAGCGGAAGAACGTGCGCGCATCGAGCAGGCGCGGCTGGCCGAGGAGGCCGAGCGCACCAAGCGCGAGTGGGAAGAGGCGCAGCGTCTGAAGGCCGAGCTCGACGCGGAACGCAAGCGCGCCGAGGAAGAGGCGGCGGCGCTGCGCGCCCAGCAGCAGGCGGAGATGCAGGCCGCGAGCGAGCGGCTCGAACAGGCGCGACGCCTGCAGGCCGAAGCCGAGGAAGCCCGGCAGCGGCTCGAACGCGAAGCCGAGGAACGCAGCCGCGCCGAGCAGGCCCGCCTCGCCGAAGAAGCCGCGAAGGCGCGCGAGGTCCTGGAAGAGACCCAGCGTCTCAAGCAGCAGATCGAAGACGAGCGCCGCGCCGCCGAGCAGGAAGCGGCGCGGCTGCTGGAGCGGCAGCAGACCGAGCTTGCCGCCGCGAATCGCCAGCTCGAGGAAGCGCAGCGTCTCAAGCAGGAAGCCGAGCTCGCCCGCCGCAGCCTCGAGGAAGAAGCCGCGCGCCGCGTGCAGGAAGAGCAGCAGCGGCTCGCCGAGGAAGCCGAGCGCGCGCGCCATGCGGTCGAGGAGATGCAGCGGCTGAAGGAGATGCTCGAGCGCGAGAAGCTCGCCGCCGAAGCGGAGGCGCAGGCGCGCCGTCGCGAGGAGGAAGAGCGACTGCGGCAGATGCAGGACGAAGCCGAGCAGCGGCTGCGCGAGGAAGAGCGCCGGCTCGAGGAAAGCTATGCGTGGCAGGCCGAGGAGCTCGCCCGCCTGCAGCGCATGAAGGAAGCGGCCGAGCTGCAGCTCGCCGAGGAGCGCGAGCGCCTGAAGGCCGAGGAAATCGCGGCCAAGGAGCGCCTCGCCGAGGCCCAGCGCATCCAGGCCGAGGTCGAGGCGGCGCGGCGCGCGAGCGCGCAGGAAGCCGAGCTGCGCCAGCAGCGCCATGAAGAGCTCGAGCGCCGGCTGCGCGAGGAGATCCAGGCCAAGGTCGACTCCGAGCGGCGCAAGCTCGAAGCCGAGTTCGCGCGCAACGCCGAGGAGCTCGAGCGCGCGCGGCGCGAGAAGGCCGCCGCCGAGGCCGCGCGCATCGCGGCCGCCGAAGAGGCCGAGCGCATCGTCCTCGAGTACAAACAGTCGCATCAGAAGCTGCGCGAGCGCGAGGAAGCGAAGCTCGAAGCCGAGCGCGCCCGCCTCGAGATCGAAGGACGCCAGCTACGGCAGGCGCTGCTCGAGGCGCAGCAGGCGAAGGAACAGGCGCTCCTCGCGCAGCAGCGCGCCGAGCAGCAGATGGCCGAGCTCGCGGCCGCGCGCCAGGCCGCGCCGGATCAGCTCGTGCAGGCCCGGCTCGCGTCCGACATCGTCGCGATCGAAGCCGAGCTGTCCGCCGCCCGCGCGCAGATCGCGGCGGCCGAGGCCAACCAGGAGCGCATGGAAGCCGCCGCGCGCGTCCACGCGCGCAACCTCGAGCAGCACCGCCACGAGGAAGCGGCAACGCGCAACCGCTTCGAGCAGGAAGTCGAGACCTGGCTGCGCGAGCAGGAAGCGCAGCAGGGCGGCCAGGTGTCCGCCAAGATGCTCGCCAATCAGAAAGCCCATCTCGAACGCATCAAACAGCGCGCGCTGAAAGCCCGCGAAGCCGCCAAGGCCCACGACCAGGCGCTGATCGAGGAGCTCGCGTCGCGACTGCGGGACGATTGAGCGCGCGTGCGTTCGTGCGTCGGGCAAGCTGCGTCTTCACAACTTGGAAGGCGCCATCAGCGGCTGCCTCGTAGCGCGGAACCCCCGGCTCAGCCCTCGAAGATCGCCGCTTTTGTAGCCCGGATGAGCGTTAGCGAATCCGGGGTCCGGCCTATCCGACAAACGAAGTGTCCAACCATGCTCGAACGCATGAGCTTCAGCAGGCGCCGATCCCGGATTCGCTAACGCTCATCCGGGCTACAAGAAAGGCCTACCGCCGTGAAATCTTCGTAGCCCGGAAGGAGCGCAGCGGAATCCGGGGTCCGACATGTCCGATATGCGAAGTCCATCGATCCTGCTCGCCACTCACGGAGCAGCGCCTTCTTGAATGCATGCGCTCCGGAACGGTGCCCGCCCGGATTCCGCTGCGCTCTTTCCGGGCTACGAGAAGGAGCGTGGGTTGGGCTTTCTTCGTCAGCCCATCACCGAAAAATCCTTTCCTCTACGACGACACACCATGAGAATTCCGAGAGCGGACGGCAATAAGATCGCACCACCCGGAACGGGCACCGTGGAGAGCGGATCTCGTTCGATTACATATGCAATCACCGGAACCTGGTGGTCGTTCGCAATATCGTTCTAGGTGTCCCCTCGCGACCCATAATTAAAGAGATGCAAAAATCTTCAGTGCCATCGGCTCCGTTACTAGGCTCAGTGCTCCGGATAGGCTGCGTCGGACGTGTAGCTTGCCACAAGCAGTACATCGACGCCTCTCGGCGGCCGTTTGTGCCGCCTAACGCATCGTCGAGCGCCAGCGCAGTGCACGGTGTGAGGCTGTCCGCTGACACGCGTGGTCAGGCGGTGAATCTGACCCGTGAGAACGATTGCCGGAAAGTTGGAGCAACGGCGACTCTCGATGGCGAGTTTTCTCGAATGCTTGCGCGCCGGAAGGCGCCGATCCCGGATTCGCCGCGCTCATCTGATGGGCTACGAGAGTTCAGGGTCGGAGCGCAGGCCCAATCAATTTCCTTCTCCGTGTTCTCCGTGTTCTCCGTGGCCAGATTCATTCGGCGCATGAATGGCACGCAGGCCCGAATTCGGCCGTACTCTTTCCGGGCTACGTGTCCTCACGGCGCTCGTCAAGCGCGACGAGCGGGTGGCGGGGACCGACGTCGATGTGGATGTCGCCCTGCGGATGCCCGACCCGCACCCACGCGAGGCGCAGGCCGGCGAGGCCGACGTCGCCGGCGTGGCGGGTGCTGCCGTCGAGCGTGAATTCGAAGCGGTAAGTGCGGCCGATGCGCAGGCCTTCGGGCGTGCGCAGCAGCCTGATGCCGCGCAGCACGACGCTGTCGTCCAGCGCCTGGAGCTCGAGATCGCGGCAGACTTCGCGCACCACCGCGAGCACGCGTTCGCGACCGCGCACGCTCCATGACCACAGGCCGTAGCAGCAGGCCGTCGCGAGCAGCAGCCACAGCGCGTCGCGCATCATTCGTCGAGGCGGCGGGCGCTGAACCACGCGAGCCCACCGGCTTCATCGACCCCGAAGGCCAGCTCGATCGGCTGGCAGCAGACCTCACAGTCCTCGACGTAGGCTTGGCCGGCGGCCGAGGTATCGACGACGACGCTGATCCGCTCGCCGCAGTAGGGACACTGGAAGACATGCTCGCCGACGGGGGTCTGCATGGCGGGCTGCGCGGCGCTCAGTCGCGGAAGTTGGCGAACTGCAGCGGCAGGCCGACGGCCGCGCCGCGCAGCGCGGCGATCACGGCCTGCAGATCGTCGCGCTTCTTGCCGGTCACGCGCACCTGCTGATCCTGGACCTGCGCGGTGACCTTGATGCCGGTGTCCTTGATCGCCTTGACCACCTTGCGCGCGTGCTCCTGATCGAGGCCGTGCTTGACCGTGATCTTCTGCCGCGCCTCGCTGACGTTGGCCGTCACCGCGCCGGCGTCGAGACACTGCAGGTCGATGCCGCGCTTGGAGATCTTCAGGCGCAGAATCTCCTCGACCTGCTTCACTTGAAATTCGGCCTGGGCGATGATGGTCAATACATACTCGTCGCGCTCGACCCGCGCCCCCGTGCCCTTGAAATCAAAGCGGTTCGCGATTTCGCGGTTGGCCTGATCGACGGCATTGGTCAGTTCATGGGCATCGATTTCGGAGACGACGTCGAAGGAAGGCATGGCAGGACTCCCACTTCATGGCCACGGCGGACCTCACCCGGCGCCGCTCGCCGGTGGTCCCGGTCGCGCTTGATTATCGCAGACTTCGCCCGCATGTCCTCCGTCGAGCTGCTGTGCTTCGATCTCGACGATACGCTGTGGGCGGCCACGCCGGTGCTGCTGCGTGCGGAGGCGCTCCAGTACGCCTGGCTGCAGGAGCATTTGCCGCGCCTCGCCGCCGCCCACGACATCGACTCGATGCAGGCCCGGCGCCGCGCGCTGATGCGCGAGCGGCCGGCCCTGGCGCACGACTTTACGGCCCTGCGTCGCGTGGCGATGGCCGAGCTTTGCGCCGCCTGCGGCTACGATCCGGCGCTCGGCGACGCGGCGGTCGAGGTTTTTCTCGAAGCGCGCAGCGCGGTGACGCTGTTCGAGGAGGTCGATGAAGTGCTGCGCGATCTCCGACGCAACTATCGGCTGGCGTCGCTGACCAACGGCAATACGGATCTCGTGCGCGCCGGCGTCGCGCAGTATTTCGACTACATGCTGTCGCCGGCGGACACCGGCTGCAGCAAGCCGGACCCGCGGATGTTCGAGGCGGTGATGGCGCGCGCCGGTGTCGCGGCCTCGGCGATGGTCCACATCGGCGACCAGCCCTGGCACGACATCGAAGGCGCCCATCGTGCGCAGGTCCGCGCGGTATGGCTGAACCGCGACGGTCGCGCCTGGCCCGAGGGCCCGCGGCGCGCCCACGCCGAAATCGCCTCGCTGCGCGAGCTGCGCGCGGCACTGGAAGGACTGCAGGACACGAACGGAGAGACATCCCCGGCATGAACGCACACGGTTTCGAACTGCTCGAACGGCGCCGCATCGCGACGCTGAATCTCGAATTCCAGGCTTTCCGCCACGTCGCGACCGGCGCGCGTCACTACCACCTCGCCTGCGACGATGACAACAACGCCTTCATGGTCGCCTTCCCGACCCTGCCGCAGGACTCGACCGGCGTTGCCCACATTCTCGAGCACACGACGCTCTGCGGCAGCGCGCGCTATCCCGTGCGCGATCCTTTCTTCATGATGCTGCGCCGGTCGTTGAACACCTTCATGAACGCGTTCACGAGCAGCGACAGCACCGCGTATCCGTTCGCGACGCGCAACCGCAAGGACTTCGACAACCTGCTCGCCGTGTATCTCGACGCCGTGTTCTTCCCCAAGCTCGACGCGCGCGACTTCGCGCAGGAAGGCTGCCGCGTCGAGTTCGTCGATCCCGCGCATCCGGCGCAGGGGCTGGTCTACAAGGGCGTCGTCTACAACGAGATGAAGGGCGCGATGAGCTCGCCCGTCGCGCAGCTCTGGCATCACCTGCAGGCGGATCTCTTTCCGCAGACGCCCTACCGCTACAACAGCGGCGGCGATCCGGCGGAAATCCCGACCCTCACGCACGCGGCGCTGCGCGAGTTCCATGCACGTCACTATCACCCGACGCAGGCGGTGTTCCTGACTTACGGTTGCTTCGATCCGCTCGAGCACCAGGCGAAGTTCGCGACGCTCGCGCTCGATCGCTTCGAGCCGATGAGCGAGACCATCGTCAGCGGCCTGCAGCCGCCGCTGCCGGCGCCGCGCTCGCGCGTCGTGCACTATGCGGTCGACGACGCCGAGGACGAGGAGCAGGGCACGCACATCGTATGGGGCTGGCTGCTCGGCGAGACGGGCGATCCGCGCGCGATGCTCGAGGCCCACGTGCTCTCCAGCATCCTGCTCGAGCACAGCGCCTGTCCGCTGCGGCATTTCCTCGAGACCACCGAGCTCGCGCGGGCGCCGTCGGAGCTCTGCGGCATCGACGACTCGGCGCGCCAGTTCGCGTTCTACTGCGGCGTCGAAGGCAGCGACAAGATCCACGCGCAGGCGCTGGAGCAGGGCGTCTTCGCGGTGCTCGAGCGCGTCGCGCGCGAGGGCGTCGACCCGGCGGTCGTCGAGGCCGCGCTGGATCGCATCGAGATGGCGCAGCGCGACGTCGGCGGCGACGGCTATCCCTATGGCCTGCAGCTCATGAGCCGCGTGCTGCCGGGCGCGATGTATCGCCGCGATCCGGCCGCGCTGCTCGACATCGACGCATTGCTCGCCGAGCTGCGCGAGCGCGCCGCCGCGCCGGGCTACCCGCGCGAGCTGCTCGAGCGCAGCCTGCTGAAGAACGGGCACCGCGTGCAGCTCGTGATGGTGCCCGATCGCGGCAAGCGCGAGGCCGAGCGCCGCGCCGAGCAGCTCAAGCTCGCGGCCCTGCACAAGACGCTAGTCGAGGCCGACGCCGCGCGTATCCGCGAGGCGACGAGCGCGCTGGAGGCGCACCAGGCGCGTCAGGACGATCCCGAAATCCTGCCGCGCATCACGCTGGCCGACGTGCCGGCCGGCGAGGCGCCGATCCGCGGCGAGGCGGCGGCGAGCGGCGACTGGCGCACGCACAACTATTCCCGCGGCACGAACGGTATCGTCACCGCGCACGCCGCCTTCGAACTGCCGGCGCTGGACGCCGAAGAAATCGCGACGCTGTCGCTGTTTGCCGGCTGGCTCACGGATTTCGGCGCCGGGCGCGAAAGCTATCTCGACACCCAGGCCCGGCGCGCCCGCCTCGGCCAGTTCGGCGCGCATGCGTCGATCAGGAGCAGCCTCGACAGCCTCGCGCACTGCCGCGGCCACCTCGTCGTCACTGCGAAGGGACTCAAGCGCAAAGCCGGCGCGCTCGTCGCCGCGCTGACCGAGGCGCTGCCCGCCGTGCGTCTCGACGAACGCCAGCGCCTGCGTGAGCTGCTGACGCAGGCGCGCGCCGATCTCGAGCTCTCGATCACCGATCGCGGCCATCACCTCGCGATGCACGGCGCGATGCGCGGCCTGTCGCCGGCCGGCTGGCTCGCCGACGAATGGGACGGTCCCGCGCACGTGCTCGCGATGCAGGCGCTGGACGACGCGGTGGCCGAGTCCGAGGACGCGGCCGACGCGCTGCTCGCGCGCTTCGCGGCGCTGCATGCGAAGCTCGCCGGCGCGCCGGTCGAGGTGTTGCTGGTCGGCGAGGACGATGCGCTCGCGGCCGCGCGAGCGAGACTCGCGGCTCTGCCGCGGCCCGCGCTGCCGGCGCCGGCAGCGCTGCTCACCGGGCTGCCGCCGGCGCCGGACGCGCGCGGCGGTGCGTGGTTCGCGAATGCCGACGTCAATTTCTGCGCGAAGGCCTACGCCGCCGTGCCGCAGGGCGCGCCGGACGCGCCCGCGCTCGCGGTGCTCGCGCGCTTCCTGAGCGACGGCTTCCTGCATCCGGCCGTGCGCGAGCGCGGCGGCGCCTATGGCGGCGGCGCGAGCTACGACAGCGACGGCGGCGCGTTCGCGTTCTACTCCTACCGCGATCCGCGCCTCATCGACACGCTCGCCGATTTCGATCGCGCGCTCGAATGGCTCGCCTCGCCGGCCGCGGCCGCCAACGACAAGCTGCTCGAAGAAGCGATCCTCGGCGTCATCCGCGGCCTCGACAAACCGCGCTCACCGGCCGGCGCCGCCGTGCACTGGTTCTACAGCGAGCTGCACGGCCGCAGCGCGGCCTTCCGCGCGGAATTCCGTCGCCAAGTCCTCGCCACCACGCTCGCCGATCTGCGCACGGTCGCCGCGCGCCATCTCGATCCGGCGCGCGGCGTCGTCGGCGTGGTGACGCACGCCGGCGAACGGTCCACAATTGAGCGCATGGGTTTGCCGCAATTCGCGTTCTGAGATATTCGCGTTAGCGCGGGTGCCGCTCGAATGTGGGTATTGCCACAGAGAACACCGAGAACACAGAGGAATGGAGAATGGGCTGAGCCGCGGCGACGATCTCGCCGACATTGGCGATCGCGTTGCGGACGCTGCATGCCAGTTCTTTTCTCGGTGTTCTCGGTGGCTAACTTCGGCGTCAGTGCGGCACGTGGCGGCGTAAGGCGAGGGAGCGGGTGGCGAGGACATGAACATCGATTTCGACGACGGAGAGTCGGGATTCTGGGAAGCGCGCACGCTCTATGCGATGGCGACGCATTACGTCGTGAAGTCGCCGCAGGAAGGTGACGAGGCGCTGCTCGACTTTCTGAAGGACGCGGCGCTGTCGCACATGAATCGCGTCGAGTACGCGAAATTGCGCGAGGAAGTCGGGATCAGCGAGCCCGAGTGGCCGACCTGGTCGCTGGTCAACAATTTCTGGCGCCGCACGCTCGGGCCGTCGCGGCTGGAAGAGGATCTGAGCCAGCAGCGCAGCGCGGCGCTGGAGCGCGCCGATCGCGCCGAGCGCTCGGCCTTCGAAGCGCTGGCCGAGGCTGCCCGCGTCGGCCGCGATCGCGATCAGCTCAAGGCCGAGGTCGAGCGGCTGCGCAAGGAAGTCGCGCGGCTCGAGGAAGAGCTGACCGGCGTCGGGCATCGCGAGCCGGGCGACTGAGGCGCCTGTCGCGGCCGCGCCGCGCGGCGCCGATCATCGATGACGACACCGCCGGATCCGATCGAGGCCGAGGCTCGCCGCGCGCTCGCCGCGTGGCAGCTCGAGGCCGCGAGCCTCACGCCGCTCGCAGGCGGCCTCATCAACGCGACTTTTCGCGTCGATGCCGGCGACGGCCGGCGCGCCGTGCTGCAGCGGCTGCATCCGGTGTTCGATCCGGCGATCAATCTCAATCTCGAGCGCGTCACCGAGGTCCTCGCGGCTCAGGGCCTCGTCACGCCGCGCCTGTTGCGCACGGCCGACGCGCGCGCGTGGGTCACGCTCGAGGGGCGCCACTGGCGGCTGCTGAGCTTCGTCGACGGCGCGAGCACCGAGGCCGTCGACTCGCCGGCGCGCGCCGGGGCCGCCGGCGCCCTGCTCGGGCGTTTCCATCTCGCGCTCGCGGCCTTCGCCGATGCGCTGCCCTGCGTGCGGCCGCCCGTGCACGAACCGGCGCGGCATTTCGCGGCCCTCGCCGCCGCGCGGGCGCGGCATCCGACGCATCGTCTCGCCGCCGCGGTCGCCGCGATCGACGAGGACATCGTAGAACTGTATGCCACGCTGCCGCCAATCCCGACGCAGCCGCTGCGTCTCGTGCACGGCGATCCGAAAATCTCGAACCTGCTGTTCGCGCCCGACGGCACGGGTCGCTGCCTGCTCGATCTGGACACCTTGGCGCACGCTCCGCTCGCCTATGAGCTCGGCGACGCCTTCCGCTCCTGGTGCAATCCGGGCGCCGAGGACGCGGCCGCGGCGAGCTTCGCGGCCGCGCTGTTCGAAGCCGCGCTCGGCGGCTATGCGAGCGCGGGCCGGCGCTTCATGACGGCACAGGAGCGCGCCGCGGTCGTGCCGGCGACGGCGGCGATCGCGCTCGAGCTCAGCGCGCGTTTCGCCGTGGATGCGCTCGAAGAGCGCTATTTCGGCTGGGCCCCGGCGCGCTGGCCCGCACGCGGCGAGCACAACCTCGTGCGCGCCCGCAACCAGCTCGCAGCCGCACGCGATCTGCTCGTGCAGCGCACGACGCTCGAAGCGCTGGCGCGCCGGCTGCTCGACTGAATCCGTTCCTAACTCGTAGCCCGGGTGCAGCGTAGCGGAACCCGGGACGGGGTGTCAGGCCTTGATATGTTTTTTTAATCTAGCCACGGAGGGCACGGAGAAAGAAATGGATTGGGCCTGCGCCTCCGTGATTTGAACGCAACTTTGGCGTCCGCGTTGCGGAGGCTCCCAATCAATCCCTTCTTCCTCCGTGCCCTCCGTGTCCTCCGTGGCTAGATTAAGCAGCATGTCGGCGCGGGAAAGCTTCCGGGTTCCGCGCTGCGCGCTCCACCCGGGCTACGAAGATCGTAGCTTCGCTGCACCGGGATCTTCGATGAACTTAATCGCATAGAATGCTTGCAGCAGCCACGGCGTCCGCCGTGTCGTCACGGAGGCCGGAATGGAACTGAGCGGTATGTTGATCCTCGGGTTCGTCGCGCTGATCGCGGTCACGATCTACAAGGGCGCGAAGATGGTCCCGCAGGGCTATGAATGGACCGTCGAACGCTTCGGACGCTATCGCGCGACGCTGCGGCCGGGGCTCGGCATCATCATTCCGTACATCGACAACGTCGGGCGCCGCATCAACATGATGGAACAGGTGCTCGAGGTGCCCTCGCAGGAAGTCATCACCCGCGACAACGCGGTGATCAAGGTCGACGGCGTCGTCTTCTATCAGGTGCTGGACGCGGTGCGCGCGGCCTACGAGGTCAACAACCTCGAATACGCGATCCTGAACCTCACGATGACCAATATCCGCACCGTGCTCGGCTCGATGGATCTCGACGAGTCGCTGTCCAAGCGCGACGTGATCAATTCGCGGCTGCTCGCAGTCGTCGACGAGGCGACGCATCCCTGGGGCATCAAGGTCACGCGCATCGAGATCAAGGACATCACGCCGCCGATGGATCTCGTCGACTCGATGGCGCGCCAGATGAAGGCCGAGCGCGAGAAGCGCGCCGCGATCCTCGAGGCCGAGGGCCTGCGCCAGGCCGCGATCCTCAAGGCCGAGGGCGAGAAGCAGGCGACGGTGCTCGAAGCCGAGGGCCGGCGCGAGGCCTCGTTCAAGGACGCCGAGGCGCGCGAGCGCCTCGCCGAGGCCGAAGCCAAAGCGACGCAGATGGTGTCGGATGCGATCGGCAGCGGGAGCGTGCAGGCGGTCAATTATTTCGTCGCGCTGAAGTACGTCGAGGCACTGCAGAGCATCGGCACGGCGCCCAATCAAAAACTCGTGTTCCTGCCGCTCGACAGCGCGGGCGTGCTGGGCGCGATCGGCGGCATCACCGAGCTCGCGAAGGACGCGCTCGCCCTGCAGCAGCGCAAGGCGCCGTGACCGCCTTGCTGACCGATCTCGCGCCCTGGCATTGGCTGCTCGCGGCAATGGTGCTGTTGATCGCCGAAGCCTTGCTGCCGGGCAGCTTCCTGCTGTGGTTCGGCGTCGGCGCCGCGGTGACGGGCGTGCTCCTGTGGCTCATCGATCTGCCGTGGCAGGCGCAGTGGCTGATCTTCGCGCTGGTGTCGATCGCGAGCATCGTGCTCGTGCGGCGCTATCGCGAGCGCCATCCGGAACAGACCAGCCATCCGACGCTGAACCAGCGCGGCCGCCAGTACGTCGGCCGCCGCTACACGCTGGCCGAGCCGATCGTCGACGGCTACGGCAAACTGCACGTCGACGACACCGCGTGGAAGATCAGCGGCGAAGACGCCCCGGCCGGCACCCACGTGCGCGTGGTCGGCGTCGAGGGCACGGTGCTGAAGGTCGAGCGTATTTAGTTCGCCGTTGATATGTCTTTTAATCGAGCCACAGAGAACACCGAGAACACAGAAAGAAGTGGAGTCGGTCTACGGCTCCGTGACTCGGTCATGACCATCAGCGACGGCATTACGGAGGCTGCTAATCAATCCTCTTCTTTCTCTGTGTTCTCGGTGTTCTCTGTGGCTAAATTAAGCCGCATGTCAGTGCAGGAAAGATCCCGGGTTCCGCGCTGCGCGCTGCACCCGGGCTACGATGGTTTTTCGTGTGGCGAGGAGGGGAGCATGGAACTGGGTCTCATGGGCAAGGGCGTGATCGTGACGGGTGCGAGCAGGGGAATCGGGCGTGCGATTGCGCTCGAGTTCGCGCGCGAAGGAGCCAATCTCGCGCTCTGCGCGCGCGGTGCCGAGGCGCTCGAAGATGCGCGCCAGGCCTGTGCGGCGCACGGCGTGAAAGTGCACGCGGCGACCTGCGACGTCGGCCAGGCCGAGGCGCTCAAGGCCTTCCTCGCCGGCGCGAAGGCGGCGCTCGGCCGCGTCGACGTGCTCGTCAACAATCCGTCCGGCTTCGGCGTCACCGACGACGAGGCCGGCTGGGCGGCGAGCTTCGACGTCGACATCATGGCGGCGGTGCGCGCGATCTGGACCGTCGCGCCGTGGATGGAACAGCAGGGTGGCGGCGCGGTGATCAACATCAGCTCGATTTCCGGTCTCGAAGCGAGCCTGCCGGGAGTCGCTGCCTACGCGGCGGCCAAGGCGGCGCTGATCAGTCATTCGAAGACCATGGCGATGGAGCTCGCGCCCAAGGGCATCCGCGTCAACTGTGTCGCGCCCGGCTCGATCCACTTTGCCGACGGCTTCTGGGACAGCGTTCACAAGAGCAACAAGCCGTTCTACGACATGGTGGTCTCGAGCATTCCGTTCGGCCGCATGGGCCGGCCCGAGGAAGTCGCCCACGCGGTGCTGTTCCTGGCTTCCGACAAGGCGAGCTGGGTGTCCGGCGCAATGCTGCCCGTCGACGGCGTGCAGCACAAAGGCAATCTCTGAGCGGCGCGCGAGGGCGGGCATGCGAGTCTTCGTCACCGGCGCGACCGGCTTCATCGGTCGCGCCCTCGTGCGCGCGCTGCGGGCGCAGGGCTGGGAAGTCACCGCCCTCGTGCGCGATCCCGACAATGCGCAGGCGCGCGAGCTGTCGGCGCTAGGCGTGACGCTCGCGCGCGGCGACGTCACGCAGCGCGAGTCGATGCGCGCGCCGATGACGGGTGCCGCCGCGGTGATTCACAACGCCGGCCTCTACGAGATGGGCGGCGACGCCGCGCTCGACGCCCGCATGTCGGCCGTCAACATCGAGGGCACGCGCAACGCGCTGGGTCTCGCGGACGAGCTGAAGATCCCGAAGATCGTCTACGTGTCGACTGCTTTCTACTGGGGCGAAAGCGGCGGACGCGTGCGTGACGAGAGTTTCGTGCGCGAGACCGCGCCGCTGTCGCACTACGAGGCGACCAAGACCGAGGCGCACGAGCTCGCGCTCGGCTTCCAGCGCAACGGTTGCCCGCTCGTCATCGTCTGCCCCGTCGCCGTGACCGGGGAAGGCGATCACGCCGCGCTCGGCCACTTCGCGCGGCTCTACGTGCGCGGCCTGCTGCCGCCGATCGGCTTCGGCAACGGCGTGCTGTCCTTCGTCCACGTCGACGACGTCGCGAACGCGCTGGTGCGCGCGGTCGACGCAGGCCGCATCGGCGAGACCTATCTCTTCTCCGGCGGTCAACTGCCGCTGCGCGAGGTATTTCGCCTATGGCAGACGACGCCCGGCGGCTTCCGCCGGATCTGGTGGTGGATGCCGAAGTGGCTGGCCGTCGCCTATGGCGCGCTGCTCGAAGCGCCGCAGCGCTGGCTCAAGCTGCCGCGCCTGTTCAGCGCCGATCTCGCGCGCGCGGCCTTCATGGATCTGCGCTTCAGCGGCGCGAAGGCCGAGCGCGAGCTCGGCGTGCATTTCCGCGATCCGCGCCAGTCCTGGCTCGACACGCTGAGCGCCGAGCGCGCGGTCGCGGTGAGGAGCGATCGCAAGGCCTCGTAACGCGGGATCGGGCGCTTCGGCGGAGTCGAGGATCCCGGGTTCCGCTACGCTGCACCCGGGCTACGAATACGGGCATCGCGATCGTCCTCGACCCGCTTGCGTAGCCCGGAAGCGCAGCGAATATACGGGCTACGGCTTTGCGGTGCTCGACGCCTCTCGCGTGGCCCGCGACGCCGATCCCGGATTCGGCTCCGCCTCATCCGGGCTACGAAGATTATGATCGGGAGCGATCGCAACGCGTCGTAACCCGGGATCGGACGCTTCGGCGGAAGCGAAGATCCCGGGTTCCGCTACGCTGCACCCGGGCTACGAAGATTACGATGAAGAAGTGGCCCACGCCTTTTCGGCGCCGACCGGTTACACTGCGCGCCCCCAGAGCCCCGGGCTTCGTGCCCTTCTCCGATGTCAGATACCGTGTCCGCCTTTGCCGATCTCGGCCTGCCCGCGTCCATGCTCGCCGTGCTGGAGGCGCTGGGCTATGAAACTCCCTCGCCGATCCAGGCCGCGGCGATTCCGGTGCTGCTCGCCGGCCACGATCTGATCGGTCAGGCCCAGACCGGGACCGGCAAGACCGCGGCCTTCGCGCTACCGCTGCTCGCGCGCCTCGACCCCGCGGCGGTGGGGCCGCAGATCCTCGTGCTGACGCCGACGCGCGAGCTCGCGATCCAGGTCGCCGAAGCTTGCCAGCGCTATGCGCACGGCATTCCCGGCTTCCACGTCGTGCCGATCTACGGCGGTCAGAGCATGCATCAGCAGCTTCACCAGCTACGCCGCGGGGTGCACGTCGTCGTCGGCACCCCGGGGCGCGTGATGGATCACCTGCGCCGCGAGAGCCTGTCGCTCGCGAAGCTGTCCGCACTGGTCCTCGACGAGGCCGACGAGATGCTGCGCATGGGCTTTCTCGAAGACGTCGAGTGGATCCTCGAGCACACGCCGCCGACGCGGCAGACGGCGCTGTTCTCGGCGACGATGCCGGACGCCATTCGCGATGTCGCGCGGCGCCACCTGCGGGAGCCGCGCGAAATCCGGATCAAGGCCAAGACCAGCACCGTCGAGGCCGTGCGCCAGCGCTACTGGCAGGTCGGCGGCCTGTACAAGCTCGACGCGCTGACGCGCATGCTCGAGGTCGAAGAGACCGACGCCGTCCTCATCTTCGTGCGCACCAAGACCGCGACGGTCGAGCTCGCCGAGAAGCTCGAAGCGCGCGGCTATGCCTGCGCTGCGCTGAACGGCGACATGAACCAGGCGCAGCGCGAAAAGGCGATCGAGCAGCTAAAAAACGAGGAGCTGGACATCGTGATCGCGACCGACGTCGCCGCGCGCGGCCTCGACGTGCCGCGCATCAGCCACGTCATCAACTACGACGTGCCCTACGACATCGAGAGCTACGTGCACCGGATCGGGCGCACCGGCCGCGCCGGCCGCCCGGGCGAGGCGATCTTGTTCGTCGCGCCGCGCGAAATGCGTTTGCTGCGCGCGATCGAGCGCGCGACCCGCCAGCCGATCGAGCCGATGCGCGCGCCCAGCCTGAGCGCGATCGCCGATCGCCGCGGCCTCCAGTTCCGAGAGGCCGTCGCCGAACATCTCGCGCGCGAGGACCTCGATTTCTTCGAAGCCCTGGTGCGCGAGATCGCCGATGCGCAGGACGTCGATCCCGCGCGCGTCGGCGCCGCGCTCGCCTGGATGGTGCAGCGCGAACGGCCGCTGCGCTTCGAGTCCGGCCCGGCACCGCGCGCGGAGCGCGAGCCGGCGCCGGCGCCGGCCCGCGAGGCGCGCGCCGCGCCGGCCGCTCGTCCCGGCCGGCTGCCGCGGCCCGCAGAGCTCGACGAATTCCTGGCTACGCCGCCGCGCGAACAAGCGCCCGTGCCGGCCGCGGCCGGCCGCCGGGCGCCGCGCGAGCGGAGCGCCGAGGTCGACATGCTGCGCTATCGCCTGGACGTCGGCCTCACCCACGGCGCGACGCCCAAGCACATCGTCGGCGCGATCGCAAACGAGGCCGGGCTCGACAGCCGCTACATCGGGCGGGTCGAGCTGTTCGACGACTACACCCTGGTCGATCTGCCGGCCGGCATGCCGCGCGAGCTGCTGCAGCACATGAAGAAGGTGCGCTTCGGCAAATTCCGCTTCAATCTGCGGCCGGCCGACGAGGCCGAAGCCGCGCCGCGCGCGCGCCGCGACGAGGACGCAGCTCCCGCGCGGACGCCGCGGCCCGCCGGACGCGACGGCGCGCCGCGCTCCAGCCGCGACGATCGCCCGCCTCGGGCGGACGCCGCCCGCCGCGGTGCGGCGCGCGACGACCGCGGGCCGCGCGAGGCGCCCAGCCGTCGCGGCGACGACCACACGCCGCAGCGCACGGCACCAGCCCGTCCGGACAGCGCCGGCGCGCGCGGCGATCGCTCGTCGCGCCCCGGTCCACGGCCCGACGGCAGTGTGCCGCCGCGGCGACGCGACGCGCGCGGCAGCCCCGACGGTGCCCGTCCGCCGCCGCGCCGCGGTCCGCCTGGCGGCGGCGGGCCGCGCGGGCCGGCGCGAGGATCGCGTCGGTCTTGAAGTGATTTCCTTGTCGGACGTCTGCCCGTCATCTGCGGGAGGACACCGACGCTGACGCTGGATTTCTGGCGCCGCTTCCCGCTGCAGCCGTCAGGATTCCAGCGCCATCCCGTCAGACACCCGCCGTCAACCGCTGTATCCAGCACGCTCTGGCGCGATTCCAGACGCCTGCCTGCGCTATTCCGGCCCGCTCAAGCCTTGGCATGTAACGTGCGATAACCCTGGGAACGAACAGCGCCCGACCGGCGCGCCCCAGACTCGGGGACACGAGCGGGGCGGACGGTAGCGAGATCGGGCCGCTTCGGAAACGTCGCCCAACGTTGACGAACGAGAGAACGAGCCCATGCAAGCCAGCGGCGCAGAGCTGACGCCTACCGAATCCCTGCGGCCGATTGCCATCGACCGCGCCGACTGGAAACGCGATCGGGGGCTCCAGCTCACCGCGGCCGCCATCGTCTGGGCACTCGTCTTCTGTTCCTGGCAGGCCTTCGGCTGGGGCGGATCTTTCGTCGACACGCTGTTCAGCTACTGCTACGACACGCCGCTGCTGCCGCTGATCGCGGTGCTGTCCTGGCGTGCCTCACGTCTGCCGGTGCTGACCGAGCGCCAGCAGCGCGGCTGGCGCGCGATGAGCCTCGCCTACATTCTGTATTGGGTCGGGAGCTGCATCTGGAACGTCTACGAAGGCGTGCTGGAGATCTACCCGTTTCCGTCGATCGCCGACGCCTTCTTCCTACCGTTCTATCCGCTCGCGATCTACGCGCTCATATGCCTCAGCGAGCGGCTGCCGACGGCGCGCGATCGCGCCAAGTTCGCGCTCGACTGCGCGACTGCCACGGTCAGTCTCGCCGGCGCGCTGTGGTACTTCGCGCTGCGCAAAATCGAGTTCGACTCCGAGCACGGGCTGTTCGGTCTGCTCGTCAGCGCCGCCTACCCGGTGGCGGACGTGATGCTGCTGCTCGCCGTGGTGTCGGTGATCCTGAAACGCCGCAGCAACGAGTTCCCGATGCCGATGATGCTCATCGCCGCGAGCTGCGTGATGATGATGGCCGGCGACATCCTGTTCCTCGTCCCGGCCGTCGAAGGCAGCTATGCCAGCGGCGGCCTCGCGGATCTGTGCTTCCTGCTGAGCTTCGTGCTGATGACGGCCGCCGCCGCGCTGCAGGCGACCGACGCGACGCGCCTGCAAACCCGCCGCGACGCGCAGACCCTGGCGCCGTACACCTTCCAGGCGATGCCCTATCTCGCCGTTGCCGGCGTCTATGTGCTGTTGATGTGGGAGGTGCGCGGCTCGCTGTCGGCGCCGAACGGCATGCTGTCCCTGGTCGCGATGCTGGTGACGGGCCTCGTCGTCGCGCGCCAGATCTTCGCCAACCGCGAGCACGCCGAGCTGTCCAAGATGCAGGCGATCAGCGAGAGCGAGCAGCGCTTCTCGTCCTTGATCAAGAATTCGTCCGATCTCGTCATCGTCGTCAATGACGAGGCGCGCGTCACCTTCGTCACGCCGTCCATCGAGCACCTGCTCGGCATGCCGGTCGAGGCGCTGCCGGGCAAGCTCCTCATCGAAATCGCGCATCCGGCGGACGTCTACGACGTGCGTCATTTCTGCCGCGATCTGAGCGAAGACCCGACGCTCAACGGCCCGGTCGAATGGCGCCTGCGCTCGCACGACGGCGACTGGACCTACGTGGAAGTGATCGGCACCAACCTGCTGCACGATCCGACCGTGCGCGGCCTCGTGCTGAACGCGCGCGACATCACCGAGCGCAAGCGCCTGGAGGACGAGCTCAAGCATCTCGCCTTCACCGACACGCTGACCTTGCTCGCCAACCGCAATCTCTTCAACGAACAGCTCGGCATCGCGCTCGCCCGCGCCAACGGCCGCGAGCCGTACCCGACGCTGATTTTCGCGGACCTCGACAACTTCAAGAAGATCAACGATTCGCTCGGACACGAGGCCGGCGACAAGCTGCTCGCGATCGCGGCGCGGCGGCTGATCCGCGCGACACGCAGCGGCGACACGGTCGCGCGTCTCGGCGGCGACGAATTTGCGCTGCTCGTGACCGGCGACACCAGCGACGCTTACATCCAGGGCCTCGCCGGCCGTCTCGTCGAGGCGCTGTCCGCGCCCTACGACATCGACGGCCGTCAGCTCGTGCTGTCGGCGAGCCTCGGCGTCGCGCGCGCCGATCGCAGCGTCACGCCGCAGGAGCTGATGCGCAATGCGGATCTCGCGATGTATCGCGCGAAGGCGCGCGGCAAGCGCTGCTTCGAGATCTTCGAGCCCGGCATGTACGCGACGGTGATGCAGACCGTGGATCTCGAGATGGAGATGTCGAGCGCGCTCGATCGCCGCGAGTTCGTGCCTTACTTCCAGCCGATCGTCGATCTGAAGACCTCCGAGATCGTCGGCTTCGAGGCGCTGGTGCGCTGGCAGCATCCGGTGCGCGGACTGCTCGCGCCGGGCACCTTCATCCAGATCGCCGAGGACAGCGGGCTCATCGAGCGCGTCGGACGCACGATGCTGGAGCAGGCCTGCCGGCACACGATCGAGTGGCTGCAGTCGGTGCGGCCCGAGCGTCTGCAGCACATCGCGATCAACATTTCCGGCCGGCAGATCGAGCACACCGATCTCGTCGGCGAGGTGCGCCAGGTGATCGAGGCGCTGCGCATCCCGCCGCACGTGCTGGTGCTCGAGATCACCGAGAGCGTGCTGATGCAGAACGTCACCGCGGCGATCGATCAGCTCACGCGCCTGAAGCAGCTCGGCGTGCGCATCGCGCTCGACGACTTCGGCACCGGCTACTCCTCGCTGAGCCACGTGCACCGCTTCCCGATCGACATTTTGAAGATCGATCGCTCGTTCATCGACGGGCTGAAGAAGAACGACGGGTCCGAGCTCGTGCGCGCGATCATCAGCCTCGCCAATGCGCTCGATCTCGACGTCGTCGCCGAAGGCATCGAGAAGATCGAACAGCTCGCGCACCTGCAGCGGCTCGGCGTGCGCATCGCGCTCGACGACTTCGGCACCGGCTACTCCTCGCTGAGCCACGTGCACCGCTTCCCGATCGACATTTTGAAGATCGATCGCTCGTTCATCGACGGGCTGAAGAAGAACGACGGGTCCGAGCTCGTGCGCGCGATCATCAGCCTCGCCAATGCGCTCGATCTCGACGTCGTCGCCGAAGGCATCGAGAAGATCGAACAGCTCGCGCACCTGCAGCGGCTCGGCTGCGCGTACGGACAGGGCTATTATTTCGGCAAGCCGGAGTCGGCGGAGACGACGCGCCAGCTCCTGAAGCACACGGCGCGCCTGCCGCGGCTCGCGCTGGTCGCCGGCGAGCAGGGCAGCACGCCGGCGCGCGCGAACGCGACGGTGGGCTGAGGCGGGCCGGAACCGGGCGCAGGCCGCAGGCCGTCGGGCAACGGCCGGCGGCGCTGTGCCCCGCCCATGACGTGACGATACTCGGGGTGGTGTTGGATCGTCGACGTCGCGATGCGCGCACAGGGACGTGCGCGGTATCGGCCGGGCGGCGTAGAGCGCAATGTAGCCCGGATGAGCGCAGCGAATCCGGGATCCGACGTGTCCGATACGGGAAGGCCTTCAGCCATGCTCGCCGCTCAGGGGGCGCTGTATCTTCCCGAGCGCGTGGGTTTCCGGACAGCGCAGATCAATGAGCACTTCAGTCGTCAAGGGTTGCGAACGCGTCACTGAAATCTTCGAAACCTTCGCAAGAGCACGGCGGCCGCTTTCGCTCAAAGAGGTCTGCGCATGTCTGAATTATCCGTCTTCCAGTGCGTTCGCCCTTCTCAAGAGAGCTTCACGGAGATCGGGTATCTCTCCTACGATCGAAAACCTATGACCTGCATACCCACCACTCGCTTGGCGTAGGTGAACGAGTGGATCCCGATGCGTCTCGTATCGGAGTCGCCGCACCTCGGATTGATGCAAAATTTGAGCGGTATGGGTGAGGAAGCCGCGGCCTTATGCGTTCGATATGTACGTGTAATACCTGCACGCAGTCGAAGGCCGTGCGCCGATGCGGTTTCATGTCGAAATCGGCACGCGCCGACCGCTGGCCCATACCACAGCCGGCCCGGCCCTGCTGAGCCGTCTGGACAACGCGGAGATTGAGTCGATCCTGCGCCGAACCAATTTCCACAACCCAGAAATCGGGTTCGACTCGACGAGGTGATGCACCAGATTCACGAAATCAGGAACGATGATTACGCTTTCCGCAAAGGCACAATCTTTCCCGACGCTGGAGCGATCGCATTCTCCCATGCCGCATGACTACTTAGAGGACGGCGCTTCTAAGTTGGGGTTCATGGGCTGGTGAGCCAGCTCGAATTGCGGCAGAAGGCCGGTCTCCGAGCCTATTCGCGCTCGAACTTCGGCGCGCCGCATCGACTGAACCTCAAGAGTTCACGGCGACGTTGCTGAGCAATCGATAAGGAATAGAGCGGCGCGCCGCACTAACGAGCGTTCCGCGGACGGTCCAGTGGGCCGCGTGTTCCTCGGTTGGAGATCAGCACGCGCATCATCTCCATGCTTCCGTCCCACAAGCGTTGTCCCCTCAGATCGCGGTACAACATTTCCAGGGGCAAGTCGCGGGAATAACCGATTCCGCCCAGAATCTGGATGGAGCGGTCGACGACGCGATTAGCGCTCTCGACACAGAACATCTTGGTCATCGCGGCTTCCAGGTTCGCCGAACCGTCCTTGTCATAGCGCTCGGCGGCGTCGAACGCCAGGCGGCGGGCCAGGTCGACGTCGACGATGCTGTCGGCGAGCATCCACTGGACGCCCTGATGCTCCGATAGGCTGCGGCCCATGCTGCGGCGCTCGGTCGAGTAAGATAGAGCGTAAGACAACGCACGTTCGGCTGCACCGGTCGCGCGGGCCCCGATCGCGATGCGTGACTTGTCCAAGGTACGCATCGCGACGGGCAGACCTTGTCCGACTCCGCCGAGCACGTCGGCGTCGGTGAGGCGCACGTCGTGGAATGTCAATTCCCAAGTGGGCGAGCCTTGGGCGCCCATGAACGTACCACGGCGGGTGAACTCGACCCCTTCGGTATCACCCTTGACGAGGAAGAGCGTGATGCCTAGCGGTTCGCCCTTCTCGCTCTCTGCCTTTGCCACCACCGTAATCAGACCATCCGCCGCGGCGTTGGTAATGAAACGCTTCCGCCCCTTTAGCGTCCATCCTCCGCTTTGACGGAACGCCGTGCATTGAATTCCCCGGGCGTCGGAGCCTGCGACATCGGGCTCGGTGAGCGCGAAGGCGCAGTTCAGCCGGCCGGACACCAGATCGCTGAGGTAGGCTCGCTTTTGCTCGGGAGTGCCAACTTGCATGAGCGAGTGCACGCCCAGACCGTTGTGTCCTCCGGTCACGAGATGAAAGGCCACGCGCACGCGACCCCATTCTCGGCAAACCAGTGCGTACTCGACCAGGGAGAACCCCCGACCACCAAACTCGGTCGGTGTCGTAAGCCCGAACATCTCCATCTCGCGCATATCCCGCACGAACCATTCGGGTATGACGTCGCTATTGTCAACCTCGCGCTCGACGGGAACGCACCGGGTACGAATGTACTCGCGCAATTCGCTGAGCAAACCGAGTACTGTCGGTCTGACGCCCGACAGTACTCGCAGTGGACCGAGAATCTCGTCGATCGTGTCATACCGAGGTTCCGGCAGTATTCGTGTTTCAGAATGCAGAGCGGTGGCGGTCATGGTGCAGTCACTATAAAAGTGGGTAAGTCGTTCAGCAACGAAACGGCGACAGATACACATACATGAATCTTGACTTGCGAACTGCAAACCACGGCGAAGCCAAGCGCAACGACATGGTGAAGTATCTCGTTGCGCAGTTGGTTTAGGGGAAAATTGGATAGCCGCCGCGCGGGCGGCAAGCGAAACTGGCGCCGAAGCGGTGATTGCCGCGGGGCCGCGCCGCCGGATCTTTCAGGCGCTCAGCGGGCCGAGCGCGTCTCGCGGACGAAAGCACATCGCGGCGCCGTGCGGGGGAATCGGGCTGGCGCGGCCTCAAGCGTCGCGGGCGCCCGCGACCTGCGGCAGGGTATCGCGACTGCCGTAGAGCGCGGCGGCGCGGCGCGCTGCAGTCGGCCGCGCTTCGCGGTCGGCCGGGGTTTCCCAGTTGAGGCCGGTGTCGACCGCGATCTGATCGCGCACGCGATAGGGCCCGAGATGGCGGCGCAGCGGCTCGGGATAGAGCTGCCAGAAATCGTCGCCCTCCCAGTCCTCGCGTTCGGCCGGCACCACCAGCGGTTTCAGGCCCGTCTTCTGGTACAGCGCCTGGAACGCCGGAAGAAAGACTTCGCGCGTGAACTCGCGCTGGCCGTCGTCCTGCAGCACGAAGGTCTCGAACAGGATCGCGTGACGCAGGAACAGCGAGACGAAGGCCGGATAGTAGGCTTTGGCGGTGCCGCCGTGGCTGCCGAACCAGTCGGAACCGTCGAACAGCGCCTCGGCGGCGAGCTCCGGACATTCGGCTGCGAGCAGCCGGTGGTGGAAGTCGATCAGCCCTTCGCCGCGATAGGTGCGGATGTCGCAGAACGCATCGCCATTCATCGCGTCGACGTCGAAGATGCGCACGTACTCGAGGCGGCGGCCGCCGTTGCGGCCCAGTCCGCCGTAAAAGCCGAGGCGGCCGAGCGCGTATTTGTCGCGGTTCTCCATCACGAAGCGATCGGTGCGGAACTCCCAGATCACGAGCCGGATGCCGTGCTGGGCGCATAGCCGGATCACGCGCCGCATTTCGTAGTTCGGGGTGCCGATTTGCCGGCACAGCACGGCGACCGGACCGGGACCGCGCAGCACCCCGGGCACCGTCGCGCCCGTCGCGGTTTCGATCGGCATGGCCGAGAACAGCCCGCTGCGGCGCTTGCGCCAGATTTCGACGACCTGCTCGATCGGCGTATAGACACACTCGCCGAAGCGCTGGCGATTGGCGGTGAGGACCGCCGGATCTTCGGGGCGATAGACGCTCGTCATGCACTCAACTCCAGAATGCGCGGACCAGTCGCCACAGCGTGGCGACGGCCTGTCCGATCAAGGACGCGACGAAAATCCAGTACAGGTTCGCTACGGCCACCGCCGCGGCGAAGATGCCCCAGTCGCGGCGCGTGAGGCGCTCGAAGCTGCCCTGCTTGAACCAGGCCGCCGTGATGAACGGATCCTGGAACACGCACAACAGCGTGAAGATGACGGCGGGGTGGCGGTTGCTGGCCCACACCAGCACGCGCTCGAGACGCGTGCGCTCGGGCTTGGCGCGAATCTCGGCGAGGAAGCCGGTGCCGACCCAGTCGATGCGCATGCGCTGGTAGACGACCAGGGTCAGCGCGCACTGCAGGCCGGAGGCGGCCATCATCAGCGCACCGCCCTTCAGCATGCCGAGGGTGTAGATCACCCACACGTAGAGAATGTTGTCGAAAGCCCAGTTGAAGCCGGCGTACAGGGCATGGCCGGTGCCGATCTGGGCAAGCCGCTGCCACAGCCGCGGCGGCACGAAGCCGGCCGGCGCGGCGATGGGATTCAGGCGGGCAAACGCATCACCGAACTCGATGGCGGCGTGCGCGTCTGCCGTCTGCGCTGGATACGGGGGGCTCATGTCGGGATCGGGCGCGAGGGCCGCCGTTCCTCATCTTTATGTCGGGGCGTACTGTCCGTCGGGCAATCCCTCACCCGTTGCCCGAGTCTAAAAGGGCTTTTCGAGCCTGCCCCATACCATCAACGGGCTAATCCATTTTTGCAATACCGGACCTGGGTCACAGTTCAGGATTGGCGCAGGGCTCGACTTTTAAGACGCAATGGCCCAGATCGCTTCGGGACGAATTCCCGAAAGTCGGGCGAGAGAGTCGGTCCGGGGCGCCGCTCGGGGCGACGAGGCGCGGGCCGGTGCAGGGCGTCGGCGCGCTTCGGCTGCCGACCGCGGCGGGTCCGTTCTTCGCGTCGGGGATTTCGTTCTTGGGGGCAGCCGAGCGCTTCGATGCGTTCGCGCACGAAGACGCGATTCCGTCCGAGCTCGCGCTGGCACCCCTATGCGGGCCGGTGCCGCCCTTGTCTCACTGCCAGCCGACGACGTCGAAACCGCGATCGCGCAGGCAGCGCTCGACGTAGGCACGATAAGCGGGATTCGGCGCCGGCTCGTTGAAGAGATTGCGCAGCAGCGTCGCAGTGGCGCCGGTCGCGGCGCCGATCGCCGCGCCGCTGCCGGCGTTGCCGGCGATCGCGCCGCCGACGGCCCCCGTCGCCGCGCCTAGCGCGCCGCCCGCCGCGGTGTCGCGCACCGTGGTGCCCGCGCCGCTGCTCGGCCGCGCGCCGGCGTTCGCCGCGAGCTGGCTGCATTCGGCGATTGCGGCGTCGAGCGCGCCCGGCGCCGCGGTGTTCTGGTAGACGATGGGTCGATTCGTCGCGCAGGCGGCGAGGCCGGAGGCGGCGAGGAGCAGCAGGGCATTCCATTTCATCTGGGGTGGTCCCGATCCGTTGGCATCCTGGCACTGTAGCCTGCGGTGCCGGTAGCGGTCGATGCGCGTGATTGGCGGTTCGGGCCTGGTACGTACCGGATGCAGCCGCGAATCTCCTCGATCGTGTCCTCCCTCCAGGCCTGGGACGAGGGAGGCACCGGCAGCGTGGTCTAGGCGCATGCGCGGCTTCGGAGGCCCGTCGTGAATGAGCTCAATCGCCGGTCTTACGATGCGATCGCGGGGCAGTGGGCGGCGGCGCGCCGCGAACTGCCGGCGCTCGACCGCGAGTACGTCGAAGCCGTCTTTGCCGATCTCGCGCCCGGCGCGCGCGTGCTCGACGCCGGCTGCGGGACCGGACGGCCGATCGCGGCGCTCGCCGTCGCCCGCGATCTGGCGATCACGGGCATCGACCAGTCGCCGGCGATGCTCGCGCATGCCGAGCGCGAGTTTCCCGCGGCCACCTGGCGTCTCGGGCGACTGGAAGACGTGGACTTCGACGGGCCCTATGCCGGCGCCTTGCTGTGGGACGTGCTGTTCCACCTGCCGCGCGAGCGCCACGCGCCGCTGCTCGCGCGACTCGTCGCCGCGCTGGCCGACGGCGCGCGGCTCGCGCTGACGATCGGCGGCTCGGCGCCGGCGCCGCGCGGGTTCATCGATACGATGTTCGATCGTCCCTTCTTCTACGACTCGCATGCGCCCGCGGTCGTCGGCGAGCTGCTGCGCGGGCTCGACGTCAGCGTCGAGCGCGAGGGCTTCGTGAACCCGCCGAGCGGCGGGCGCGACAAGGGGCGCTATGCCTACGTGCTGCGCAAGGCCGGCGGCGCGCGGATGGCATCCAGGAGCGGCCTCGGGTAGCCTCGCGCCTCCGTCTTCGAGCCGTCCCGACCTTGCCCATGAATCGAACCTGTCCGAGCTGCGGCCAAGCGACGATCCCGGTGTGGAAGCTCGTCTTCTTTCGCGTGCGCTGTACGGCCTGCGGTGCGGACGTGGGCACCAAGCCGGCATGGCGGCTGCCGCTCTATTCGGTGGAGCTCGTGATCTGGGCCCTGACGGCGAGCTGGCTCTATCGCGACTACGGACGGCCGGGGCTCGTCGCCTCCTTCGTCGTATGGCTGGCCGTCGATGTGATCGCGGACTGCTATCTCCCGCTGGTGGCGCGACGGCGATGAGCGAGGAGCGGCCCGCGGCGAGCGCCGATGCGCCGTTCGCGAGCCTGACGCCCGATCGCGTGCTCGACTGCGTCGAGGCGCGCGGTTTCGTGTCCAACGGCCGGCTGCTCGCCTTGAACAGCTACGAGAACCGCGTCTATCGCGTCGGCCTCGAAGACGGCAGTGCGGTGATCGCGAAGTTCTATCGCGCCGGCCGCTGGAGCGACGCCGCGATCCTTGAAGAGCACGCCTTCGCCCGGGAGCTCGCGGACGCCGAGATCCCGGTCGTGCCGCCGCTCGCGATCGACGGTCGCACGCTGCATCACGACGGCGATGTGCGTCTCGCGCTCTTTCCCAATCGGCCCGGCCGCACGCCGGAGCTCGATCGCGACGACACGCTGCGCTGGGTCGGCCGCTTCCTCGGCCGCATCCACGCCTGCGGGGCGGCGGGCCGATTTCGGCATCGGCAGCGCCTCGGCGTCGCGCAGTTCGGCACGGCGTCCGTCGAATTCCTGCTCGCGGGCGAGTTCATCCGGGCCGATCTGCGCGCGGCCTACACGGCGGCGGCGCGCGCCTGTCTCGCCCAGGCACAGGCAATCGTGGAGGCGGTCGGTCCCGTGCACGAGATACGGCTGCACGGCGACTGTCACGTCGGCAACATCCTGTGGACCGAGGCCGGCCCGCATTTCGTCGACCTCGACGACTGCATGACGGGCCCGGCGGTGCAGGATCTGTGGATGTTCTTGTCGGGCGATGAGTACGAGCGCGCGCATCAATTGGGCGTCGTGCTCGAAGGCTACGAGGACTTCCGCGACTTCGACCGCGGCGAGATCGCGCTGATCGAAGCGCTGCGCACGCTGCGCATCCTGCACTACGCCGCCTGGCTCGCCCGCCGCTGGCACGATCCCGCCTTCCCGCTGCACTTCCCGTGGTTCAACACGCAGCGCTACTGGCAAGAGCACGTGCTGACGCTGCGCGAGCAAATGGCCGCGATGGACGAGCGGCCGTTGAGCCCGGGGGATTGAGTCGTTTTGAACGGGGACACCCACTCTTCGGCGCCGGCGCGGTACCGCAGCATGCGCTGCGTAGCGAACGGCAGGCGTCCCAGAATGGTGGGTGCCCCAGGCGGTGTCTAAAAGGGGCATGAGCGGGGACACCCACTCTTCAGCGCCACGCGGTACCGCAGCATGCGTTGCGTAGCGAACGGTGGGTGTCCCAGGCGCCACGCGTACCAGGCGCCACGCGCAACGGGTGGTGGGTGTCCCGGGCGCCCTCGGCCGCCTCGCGCGGGCGCCTCCGTCCGCCTCGGCGCCGAGCGCCTCGGTCAGCCAGGTTCAAAGCCCCGCCAGGCACCGCCTCCACAAATTCCGGCCCACGAGTCCCCGCTCCTGAAAAAGAAAGATCACGCTCGAGGGCGTCCCGACAGCGCGCGCGAGATGTTGCTGGTTCGAGTGTGGAGATCTTCGCCTAGCTGGCGGATGGCGGTCTTGTTGAGCTGAGCGCTGAGACCGACGGCGCTCAGGGCCATGATCGCGCGGTTGTTAGAGTCCACCACCGGTGCCGAAACGGTCGTCACTCCTTTGACGTAATTCCCATCGTCGATCGCGTAGCCGCGCTCACGGACCCGCTTCACTTCCGCATAGTATTCATCGAAGGTGGGAGCGTCCTCCCAGCGGAGCTCGGCAATGCGCTTGCGTAGCTGTTCTTCCGTCAGCTCGGAATACGCGGCCATGCAGCGGCCCAGCGCGGCGATGTACATCGGCAGACGTTGGCCGATGCTCATGTGTACGCGGATCGTGGCGCTCGTATCCGCCAGGTCGACCAGCGTGACGCGATCCTTGCTGGAGCGGTGCCAGAGCGTGGCCGTGACTCGGTGGGCGTTGGCGATGGCCTCGAGATGGGGTCGCAGCATGCGCACCAACGACGCTTGTTCGAGCGCACCCTTCGCGAGCTCCACCAGACCGAGGCCTATGGAATAGGTCTTCGTATCTTCGTCGAAGATGACCAGCTCTTCATGGACCAGCGTCTTCAGGACGTTGAAGCAGGTGCTCGCATGGAGATCCAGCTCGCGCGCGATACGCGTAACGCCGATCGCCGAGCCGCTGGCGGCCAAGTAGCGCAGCACGCGCAGGCCGGTGACCAAAGCGCCTACGAGCTTGTCCGCAGGCGCGTCGCTTTCCGCCGTCCGACCTGCTTTGGCGTCCATTTCGCCCAATTCCCCAGCGACCTCCGACGAACGTCTCGCGCACCGCGCCCAGCCCGAACAGCGGAGCGAAAATGCAGCCCAGAGAGGAAGCGCGGGTGGAATCGATCGATCGGATCGATTGCAAACCGATGCTCAACCGGCAGATCCCCACCCCCTGATAAGCAGTGTAACGGAGATACCGCGGCCGATCAGCGAGGCCCGGCGATGCCGAGCGCGGTGCGCTTCATCGCGTCCAAAACGCCGTCGAGCGAAGAAGCGACCACGAAGCGCTCTTTCGTCGTTTATGGAACGCACGAAGCGCCGCTCATGCGCGAGAGCGCGTGCGTGAGAGCACCCGCCGCTCCATGCTGACGCTCGATCTCGATGCACGAGGCCGATGCGCCATTTCCGCGCTGCTCTCCACATCGCCGAGCTCACCAGCGATACCCCAGCAACGGCCGCAGCGGAAAGCGCTTCGCCGTAAATCCGGGCGATTGGCTGCTCGGGCGCACGACCTTGCACGGCCGGCGCCCTGGGAACTTCGAGGCCCATCTGAAATGGGTCTTTTTGCGGCCGATCGCCCGCCGACGTTGACAGGCCGGTCCATCCCTTTTATTTTCTATACAGAAAAATATTCCATATCAAGAATCGAACGCCCGTTCGGGCGAGGAAAGAACCCGAAGCGCCGCCATGAGCCTCGACTTTTCCTTCTCCGCAGAGCACGAATCGGTGCGCGATACCGTTCGCCGCCTATGTCAGGAAGAGCTGGCCCCTCTGGTACTCGACGCCGAAGAAAACGAAAGCTTCCCCCGCGAGGTCTTCAAGCGCTGGGGTGAGTTGGGGCTTTTGGGGGTGCGCTATCCCGAAGAAGACGGCGGCAGCGGGCTGGACAAGATCAGCGACTGCATCGTGCGCGAAGAGCTCAGTTACATGAGCCAGGCTTTCGCCTCGTCCTGGTCTGCGCACACGCACCTGGGCATCTGGCCGATCTGGAAAGCGGGCACGCCCGAGCAGCGGCGGCGCTTTTTCGTGCCGGCCGTGATGGGCGACATGATTGCCGGATTCGGGCTGAGCGAGCCCGACGGCGGCTCGAACGTGCGCGCAATGAAAACGCGCGCCGAGCGCGTGCCCGGCGGCTGGAAGCTCAACGGCAGCAAGCTCTACATCACCAATGCGCCCATTGCCGACTTCCTGCTGGTGGCTGCGCGCACCGATGCCGCGCTGAGCCCGGCATCCATCAGCCTGTTCATCGTCGAATTGCCGCGTGCCGGCTTCGAGATCCACAAGCTGCGCAAGGAAGGCATCCGCGCGTCTGAAACCGCGCTGATCCACCTCACGGACGTCTCCGTGCCGGACGACTGTCTGCTGGGCGAGCGCACGGGCACCTATCCGGTGATCCTGGAATCGCTGAGCGAAAACCGCGTCGGCGTGGCCGCCAACGCGGTGGGAATGGCGCGCGCCGCGTTCGATGCGGCCAAGCGCTTTGCGGAAGATCGCCTGGTCGCGGGCAAGCGAGTGGGCGACTACCAGGCGATCGCGCACAAGCTCGCCGACATGTCGGCGAGCATCGAGGCGGCCAAGTGGTTGGTCTACTACGGCGCTTGGCGCGTCGACCAGGGCACGCTCGATGCCGGCACGGCGTCGCGCGTGAAGCTGATAGCCTCCGAGACGGCCGTGGCGGTCAGCGAGCAGGCGATCCGCATCCATGGCGGCGCGGGCATCATGCGCGAGTACCCGGTCGGGCGCATCCACCGCGATGCCTTGGTCTACGTGATCGGAGAAGGCACGAGCGAGGTCCAGCGCAACATCATCGCGCGCAGCTTGGGGTTCAAGCCATGAGCGAGCGCGAGCGCCGTGGCGCGACGCCGATTGCCCGCATCATCGCGAAGAACGCCCTCGATCGCTCGTTCACCCTCGACCGGCGACCGCTCCGATTCCGGAGAGGTAGGAAATGACGATGGAGGCGTTCATCACGGGCGCCTATGACACGGCGATCGGTGAGTTGCCGGGCAGCAGTTGCATGGGCCTGCACGCGGAAGCGGCGCTGGGCGCCGTCGCCGATGCCGGTCTCGATTTGGCGGACATCGACGGCGTGCTGTGCGCCTATTCGTTCACCGAGCCGCATCTGATGCTCGGCTCGGTGTTCTGCGAATCGCTGGGGATTCACCCGCGCCACTGTGCCGCCCTCCAGGCAGGCGGCGCGAGCGCCTGCATCATGATCATGCAGTCGGCCGCCCTGGTCGCCAGTGGGCAATGCCGCCACGTACTGGTGGTCACCGGCGACAACCGCCTCACGGGCATGTCGCGCGACGGTGCCATGGCTGCGCTGGTCGAGGTCGGTCATCCGCAATTCGAGCGGCCTTTCGGCATCAGCGTCCCCGCCTCCTATGCCCTGGTCGCACGTCGCTACATGCATGAAACGGGCGTCACCTCGGAGCAGCTAGCCGCGATCGCCGTCGAGCAGCGCCGCCACGCCGGGCGGCACCCGAAGGCGCACAAGCGCGAGCCCGTCACGGTGGCTCAGGTGCTGGCTTCCAAGGAGATCGCCTCGCCGCTGCGCATGCTGGACTGCTGCCTCGTCTCCGACGGTGGCGCTGCGCTGGTGATCAGCAGCAGGGCGGCCGCGCGCGACTGCCGCGGCGTGCCGGTGGAGATCCTCGGCGGCGGGCAGGGTCACACGCACGAGCACCTCGTCGCGGCGCCGAGCCTCACCGATTTCGGCTGCAAGGCGTCCTCGAAGGCGGCCTTCGAGCGCGCGGGCGTGGCGGCCTGCGACATCGACGTCGCAGAGATCTATGACTCCTTCACGATCACGCTCGCCATCGAGCTGGAATCGATCGGCTTTTTCGAACGAGGCGAGGCCGGGCTCGCCGCCGTGCACGGCGAGCTGGGCCTGGGCGGCCGGCTGCCGTGCAACACCCACGGCGGCCTGCTGTCGTATGGGCATTCCGGCGCCGCGGGCGGCATGTTCCACGCCGTCGAAGCCGTCCACCAACTGCGGGGCCGCGCCGGCGCGCGCCAAGTGAAAGACGCGAAGCTCGCATTCGTCCATGGCGACGGCGGCATCCTCTCGGCTCATTGCTCGCTCGTCCTAGGCGTTCACTGAATGACACGTCCCTTGCCACGCGCCACCGCGGAGACGAAGCCGTTCTGGGACGGGTGCGCAAGGGGCGTCTTGCGCTACCAGTCGTGCACGCGCTGCGGCGCCGTGCAGTTGATTCCGCGCTCGCTGTGCACCGCGTGCCATAGCCGCGAGCTGGCGTGGCGCGACAGCGCCGGCTATGGCCATGTGCTGAGCTACACCACGGTGCATCGCGCGCCTACGCCGGCCTTCCGCGAGGAGCTGCCCTACGTGATCGCGCTCATCGATATGGAAGAAGGATTCCGGCTCATGAGCAACGTCGCCGGCGGCGCCGCTGCGCCGGTGTCCATCGGTGCGCGCGTGCGCATCGGTTTCCGCGACGTCGAAGGCGTGGCTTTGCCGCACGCGGAAATATGCGCATGAGCCAGCCGATCCGCTGGGAAGATTTTCAGCCTGGGGCAGCGCTCGGAGAGGGCACGCAGCGCTTCGGAGATGAATTGTCGCAGGCGTGGCGGAACATTTTCGGCGAAGACGAGGGCCCGGCCGAGGCGGCCGGCGTCGCGGTCGCCATGATGATGCGGGGCTACTTCGGCGCGGTGACACCGCGCCCACCGGGCAACGTGCACGCGCGCCAGCGCTTCACCTTGGAAGCGATGCCGCAGCCGGGTGAATTCATCCGGACGGTAGTTCGATGCCTGTCCAAGGAGCTCAGGCGCGGACGCCGTTACGTCGAGCTCGAGGTGCGCGGCAGCGGCGCCGGCGGCCGTCCCGTGTACAGCGGGATCCTTACTTTGATTTGGGCTGCCTGAACATGAGCACCGCGCTGCGCTCCGTCGCGCTGACGGCCACCCCGGAGATCGTCCTCGCCTATGGCAGGCTGACCGAGGACTTCAATCCCCTCCACATCGATCCGGCGTTTGCCGCTCGTACGCCGATGGGCGGCTGCATTGCTCACGGCACGATGTCGATCTGCCTGCTGTGGCAATCGCTATTTCGCAGCTTCGGTGCCCTCGAGCCGGAGCGCATTGCACTGGACGTGCGGTTCGTCCAGCCGGTGCGCGTGGGCGAGACCATTCACGCCGGCGGCGAACTGCAGGAAGGCGAGGTCGATTGCTACACCGTGTGGGTGCGCGGTGACGACGGTGCGGATCGCGTCACCGGCACGGCCCGTCTGCTGCCCGTGAAGGAGCCGGTATGAGCGCGGCGGCGAGACGGTTCGAGGTCACAACGACGGCGCGCCGCGGAGTTGCCGGTTGCGCTGCCATGGGAAGTCGAGCGGCTGAACGAGCATATCCGAGCTTCGGCGTCGGCGCGCCACCGCCGCATGCATCGAATGGCGGATGGTGGGTGTCCTCGACTGCAGAATCGGTGTGCGTGGCTGGCGAAGGCGGCGGAGAGAGTGATCGGAACGCGTGAGGCCTTGCGCGACGGGAGAGAGGCAATGAATGGAGCGGCGTACCAGAGCAGGACACGCGAGCGCGCGGCATCCCCGCATTTCATCGTCGGCAATACGCTTGCCGCGCCGGTACGCCTGGCCCATGGTTTGATGCCGCTGATCCAGGTGTTGAACGACGCCGGCCATCCGACCGCGCCGCTGCTGGCCACGGCCGACATTCCGCCCTTCGCCCTCGAGGATCCCACCTACCGCATCCGGATCGCGCAGGAGACGAGCTTCATCGCGGCGGCGCTCGCGCAGCTCGAGCGCCCGGATGCCGGTCTCATCGTCGGCCAGCGCTACCACATGGTGAATTTCGGCGTGCTCGGTCTCGCCGCGGCGTCGGCGCCGACGGTGCGCGATCTCCTGCGCACGCTGTTGCGCTATCCGATGCTGTCCTGGGGCATGTGCCACTGCGCGTTGCGGCGCGACGGCAAGGACGCGACGCTGCAGCTCGAACCGCACGAGGCGGCCAGCGCGGGACTGCGCTTCTATGTCGAACGGGACCTCGCCTGCACCGTGACTCTGCTGCGCGACATGCTCGGTACGAGCTGTCCACCGCTGCACGTGCGCTTCCGGCACCCGGCACCGATGGATCGGCGGCCCTATGAAAGCTTCTTCGGCTGCGCGGTCGAGTTTGGAGCGAGCGCCAACGAGCTGCGCTTCGCGGCGGACGTGTGGCAGCGAAGGCCGCCGCAGGCCGATCCGGCGTCCTTTCGTTACTACGACGATCAGTGCCGCCGCATGAGCGAGGGCTTGCTCGTTGCGCTCGATTACACCGACGTGGTCCGCAGCCGGCTGCGCAGCATGGTGCCGATGCCGTCGCTGGCCGCGCTGGCGGCGGCGCTGTGCGTGACCGAACGCACTTTGCAGCGGCGCCTCACCGCCGCGCGCACCTCGTTCAGCGAGCTGCTGCGCGAAGTGCGCTTCGAGCAGGCACGCCGACTGATGCGGCGCGGGCACGTCCAGATCGACGAAATCGCCTGGCAGCTCGGCTTCGAGGATCCGATCGCCTTTTCGCACGCTTTCAAAGGCTGGACCGGCCAGTCGCCGCGCGACTATCGACGCGCGCTGCGCATCTGCGGCGCGCAGTGAGCGGCGAGCGGGGACACCCATCGCTCGACGCCGGTGCCGTACCGCAGCGTGCATCGCATAGCGCGTGACGGTGAAGGGTGGGAGAGAAAAGCGGGGACACCCACTCACCCACTCACCGGAGAGCAGCGGGCAAGCGGGGACACCCATCGCTCGATGCCGGCACCGTACCGCAGCGTGCATCGCCTAGCGCGTGACGGCGAAGGGTCGGTGTCCCAGATTAAATTTACCGCGTCGGCTCGGGCTACGAGGCTCGCGTGCTAATGCGCGTGATGGATTACGCCGCGCGGTAGCGTCAGGCCGGGTACGTTTGCGGGATCGCATGCGATCCATAGGCCGAGCGCGAGCAGCGCCCAGCCGATGAGCGCCGAGAGCCGCCATCTTGCGGGAGCGGTCTTCTCGACGAACATCGCGACGGCCAGCAGCGTCATCCAGTACAGGCTCATCACGCCGACGGCGAACATCATCGCCATCAGCGCCCAGCAGCAGCCGAGGCAATACAGCCCATGCGTCGCGCCCAGCCGCGTCGCCCCGGCCAGCCCCGCGTGCCAGTGCCGCATGAAGAAGCCGAACGGTGAGATGCAGTGCGTGAGGCAGGCGCGCTTCCAGGGCGAGAACTGGAACAGGCCCGCGGCCGTCACGACGGCGCCCGCCGCGTGCCGCCCGTGGGCGTCCCATGCGAGCGCGGCGGGCGCGAGCGCGCGCAACAGCGCGTCGAGCAGCCACGCGATCGCGCCGTAGCCGCTCCATACCAGCAGATAGCCGCCGATGAACGCCGCAAGCCTGACGGTGAGCGAAGACGAAGATGGCTCGTCGCGGGCGTAACGGACATAGGCGAGCGTGAAGCGCCATTCGGCCGGCAGCATCATCGCGGACAGCATCAGGATCCAACTGCCGATGAAGCCCCAGAAAGGCCCGAGCGGCGTGCCGGGGCCTGCGTCCATGCCGTCCATGCTGCGCGCGGCGATGATCCACGCCGCGAGCATCGCGATGAGGAGCAGGGCGAGCAACTGCACGGGCCGCCGCGCGGCGGCGCTGCGCGGCCAGCTAATCGGGCCCGCTCCACTCGAACGGCAGGTGCTTGCTGGAGCGGCCCGCGAGATAGTTCTGCGCAAAGCCGAACGCATTCCAGTAGGCCTCCGTGCTGCTGCCCCAGGTCGCGACCTTGCCGGACGGTCCGACTTCGCTGCCCGGCGGGTTGATCGTCTGCACGCGGCGCGTGGGATCGGCAGTGGGGCCGGTCAGTGCCGCTGCGCCTGCGCGCACCTGGCCGGGGATCGTGACGCGCCAGTGCGCGAGGGCGCCGTCGAGCTCGAAATCGATTGCGGCAATCGTCTTGCCGCGCACGCGCTGGATCATCCGTGCCATGCTGCGCATCCAACCGCCGGCCTGTCCGCTCCAGATGGTCTCGAGCGCCGCTAGCTGGGCCGGATCGGCGCGCGCATCGAGGAACATGCCGACCTCCCAGTCCTTCCCCGTGCCGCCCCATAGATCGCCCGTGAACGCACTCACCATCACGACGTTCAGGCCGTCGAGCTCGACCTCGCCGTAGCGTCCTTCGTTCACGTGATATGCGAGCACGCCTTCGCAGGCGTCGTCCGTAGGGGCCTGCGCAAATTCGCAGGGGCAGGGGATATTGCAGCTACAGACGTCGAACCAGTCGCCGCGGACGTGCCAGGCGGGAATGCTCATCGGCGTACTCCGGCAGAGCTTGCGTCGATTCCTTGTGCCACCGGCTTCGTAGTCTGTCAATCGTGCGGCCGGGGCGGAGCGGTGAGCGGGGACACCCACCCTTCGAATGTCGACGCGGTACCGCAGCATGCATCGGACAGCGAAGAGGGGGTGTCCCGAATTTAACGGATTTACGAGACTGGCTGTCCCGATTTACGCGACGAATCGCGTCACACGCCGGCCGGTAGCTTCAGCCGCATCATGTTCCGCCGGTTCAGCTTGCGGCCGTCCACGATGAAATTGCCATCGCCGACGGCGTGGAAGGTCCGCTTTTCCTTGCGCGTAGCATCGAAGTAGGCGGCCAGGGCTTCGAGCACGATGATATCGTGTCTCTTCACGATGTCGACGACCCTGCATTCGATATTGGCGAGGCATTCCTCGATCAACGGCGGCCTGACGTATCTTCCCGGCAGAGGAGTCAGCCTGAACTTCTCGAACTTGTCAGTCTCGCTTCCCGAACAGATCCCGATGCCGACGACTTTGCCGATCAGATCGACAGTCGGAATCGCGACGACGCATTCCTTGAATTTACGAAGCGCGGCATAGGAGAAATTCCACGGCCCGGTCGTCATTGCGAAGCGCGGCGTGAAGTCGACGACCATGGTCCACGAGATCGTCATGACGTTGTCCCGCCGGCCGTCGTTCGTCGTCACGAGCACGACCGGCCCTGGCTCGATCAGCGTGAACGCTTTGTCGAGCCGCATTTTTTTCATCGCCATCTGGGTATTCCTGGAAGATGTCCGGTGTTTGTCGTAGACAAAATCGACCTCCGCTCCGCAGCCGTTGGGAGCCGGGTTCATACGGGGACGCCGTTCGGTTACGAAGAAGCCGGAAGTGCGGACTCTACCCCTTGCGGGCATCCCAGTTCTATGCGGCCGGTGGGTCTACGCCGGACGCCGCAGCGCGCAAGAAGCTGCTGACGGTCGCGGGCGGCCGGTAAGCGGGGACACCCGCTCTTCGACGCCGGCGCGGTACCGCAGCAGCATGCATCGAACAGCGAAGAGTGGGTGTCCCAGCATCACAAGAATCATCATGCCGTTATGACGGACGCCCCGAAATTTCGGGGCGTCCCGGGTTATTCCCCCCTTTGCCGCCTGTCCCCGCCGCTGGAAATTTAAGCTGCGTCTTCTGCCGTGGCTCGGTCGTAAGCTTGCATGATCGCTTCGCGGAGAGCCGCTATACGCGCGTCTGCACCGTTTAGGCCGGTAACGAGTCGCCCCCAATCGTCAACCGTCATGGTTTGCAAAGCGCTCATGAGGCGATCCGGATCGAAATCGGGTGTCGGCTTGGACATGATTCGGACCAGTGCTCCGAAAATTGCGCCACCATGCGTCAGCCTTTGGCCCGCGAAAGCCACGGCCAGATTCGTCAGCGCGGCCGAGGCGATTGCAGATCCGAATCTTCTTATCGCGTTCGAGATCGCGGAAGTGAATGCGACTTCACCTGGGCGCCATGCTGAAGAGGAGGTATTACGCGCTACACTGAGGCCGGCGCCAGTGACGAGCTGCCGGATTTCAAGTGCATCTTCATCCGCCGCCGCAAGAGCTGCGAAATAGTCATCGAGACGATTGATCGGCTTGCGGGCCCGATTGGCAACGATGAACATGCGAGCTTCCTCCTCGGTACTTTCGTATCGGAAGACGCAGCAGGGAAGATGTGCGATATCCGATCTTCTGCAGGCAGCCATCCATCGATGTTGGCCGTCTATGATCGTGAGCGTGTCGTCGGGTCGGCGAGAAACCGCCAACGGCGTGCATAGACGCCAATCGAACTTTGTCGCGATACTTGCAATCAGCCTGCATGAGGCTTCGTTGTCGGTAGATCTTTGATACGCGCTATCAATGGATAGCCTGTCTAGCTTGATCCATTCAATCGAGGGTGGCGAGCCGGCCGGCGGCGAGTAGAGTAGCCATCGATCGGTATTCTCCTTGCGACGATTCTTCGATTTTCCTTTAGAGGCGCCAACCGTTCCAAATCGGCGCGTTTTGCCCGGGCCGATATTCGTGATCGTCGGTGGCGTCTCCATTTCAAGACTTTCCATGAAGTCGACTGCCTCCTCGAGCGGGCGAATCCATATGGTGCCGCAGCGCTCTATAACGATACTTCCAGGGTGCACTCGCACGTGGCCCATGTCGGTCTCCAAGGTAAATGTTCCGTTCGGCTCGATGTCTCCGACTATCTGCTTCGACAGCCAGCCAGGCATCGTGAGCTCGCCGTGCGTCCAGATCCGGATATTGTCGCGGCGCGTTGGCGCCGAAGAAGATTGATTGCGTTTCATCGTGTACTCCTTGGATTGGCCGTCCACGAAATTGCGGATCGGCAAGGAACGATGAAGCGGGGGTCGGGAAATCTCCACGAGAACACGGCGTGGTGAGCGGGTGAGCGGGGACACCCACTCTTAGAGGGAGGGGTGAGCGGGGACACCCACTCTTAGACACCGGCGCGGTACCGCAGCATGCATCGAATAGCGAAGAGTGGGTGTCCCAGAATCACAAGAATCATAAGAGTGGATGTCCCAGACTCACTTCCCAGACTCACTTGGGCGCGCGACTGCGTTCCGTAGCCCGTAAAAAGGACGGAGCGGAATACGGAATGCGGGAAGCCCGTAGCGCGAATGAGCGCCGTGAGTCCGGGCATCTTAATTTCGAGCGCTCGCCTGTCGGCCGCTCGGCGCTGACCGGGTTTACAATCCATCCATTCCCCGGCAACAGCGGCGAGCGCCGATACGACGCGAGCGTCGCTCGCGCGATCATCGGAACGACGCATTGCGATCCTTCTCATGCAGAACTCACTTTTCCCTGAATCGGGCGATGCCGCCGCGAGCGCCGAGCCGCGGAGCAAGCGCACGGAGGCCGTCGCGGTCGGGGCCGCGGCGCCCGACCCGGCCTTGATCGAGCTCGCCGGCACGCTGCCGCCGGCGCTGCGTCTCGGCACCTCGTCCTGGACTTATCCCGGCTGGATCGGCCTGGTGTGGGATCGCGAGTACACCGATGCGCAGTTGGCCCGTCATGGCCTTGCCGCGTACGCACGGCATCCGCTGTTGCGTACGGTCAGCCTCGATCGCGGCTTCTATCGGCCGCTCACCGCCGAGCAGTTCGCAGCCTATGCGGCGCAGGTGCCGGACGAATTTCGTTTCGTCGTCAAGGCGCCGGCGCTGGTGACGGACGCGATGCTGCGCGACGAATCGGGGCGCGGCATGCGACCGAACCCGAGCTTTCTGAATGCGACGGTGGCGATGAGCAGCTTCATCGAACCGGCCGTGCAGGGACTCGGCCGCAAGCTGGGCGCGCTGGTGTTCCAGTTAAGCCCGCTACCGTCCGCGTGGCTCGCACGGATGCCTGAGCTGATCGAGCGCCTGCATGCGCTGCTGCGCGCGTTGCCGGATCTGCGCGGCGCGGCGCCCGACGGCGTCGTCGCCGTCGAAGTGCGCGATCCGCAGTGGCTCACGCCGGCTTTCGTCGCAGCGCTGCGCGGCGCCGGCAGTACCTATTGCATGGCCTTGCACGCGAAGATGCCGCGCATCGCCGAGCAGCTCCCGATCCTGCGCGCATGCTGGCCCGGACCGCTGGTCTGTCGCTGGAATCTCAATCCGGTGCACGACGCCTTCGGCTATGAAAAGGCGCGCCGGCAATACGCGCCCTACGATCGCCTGGTGGATCCGGATCCCGAGACGCGCGCCGCGCTGGCGCGCGTGATCGCGGGCACCGTCGACCACGGCCAGAACGCCTACGTCACGCTGAGCAACAAGGCCGAAGGCTCTGCGCCGCTGTCGGTCGTCGCGCTCGCGCAGGCGGTTCGCGACCGGCGCTGCTGAGGAATGTCGTCAGAAATTCACGGTTTCCGCCGCAGGCGCTGCTTTGCCGTCCCGGCCGCCGCGGATGTGGCCTTGGCGTGAGGACGCCGCGGCAGCGACGCGTCCGATGACGACTTGCCGCGCATCAGGCGATCGATCTCGCCCGCTTCTAACAAGCGGATCGCGCCGTACCGACCGTCGTAGCCCGCCTCTCGAAGCACGCGGCCGGCGCGCAGACGGCTCACCGCGGTACCGAGCAGCGGATGGACCCGCTCGATGTCCTCGATCGGCGTGTGTTCGAGCACGGTGAAATCCGGCCCCAGCGCAGCGGTGACGCGATCGTAGGCCCGCGTCACGCCCTGTGTGGCGACGCCGGCGCGCAGGATCTCGGACAGGAATTCGGGCAAGGGCACGAGGCCGATCACCGCGCCGGCGGTCGGCGGCCGCGCTTTGCCTTCCTCGCGATCGGCGAGCGCTTCCACGCGATGCAAGACACCCACGGTCACGCGCTTGCCGCACACCGGACAGCGGCCGCCGCGGGCGACGGCCTCGGCCGGATCGAAGCGCGCCGCAGGCGCGATGCCCGTCCAGGTGGTATTTCCCTTCCTCCGGAAAGAATTCCACCGTGCCCGCATAGCCTTTACCCGTTTCGAGCGCGCGGCGGATGGTGAAGAAACCGGGCTCGCAGGTGTAGCGCGTCGCTTCCCGGCCGAGCTTGGCCGGCGAATGGGCGTCGGAGTTGGACATCAGGCGATAGCGGTCGAGAGAGGAGACGCGCCAGTTCATCGCCGGATCCGAGGAAAGGCCGGTCTCGAGCGCAAAGACGTGAGCGTCGAGATCGCCATAGCACTCGTGGATCGAATCGAAGCCGGACTGCGAGCCGAGCGCGGCGAACCACGGCGTCCAGACGTGCGCGGGCACGAGATAGGCGTGCGGGCTGGACTCCAGGCTCACTTCCAGCAGATCGCGCGAGTCGAGACCGAGGACGGGGCGTCCGTCCGAGGCGATGTTACCGAGGCGGGCGAGGCGGGTCGCGAGACGGTCGGCTGCCGCGAAGTCCGGGACGTAGATCAGATGATGGATCTTTCGCGTGCGCTCGTTCTTCTTATAGATGGTCGAGATCTCGGTCGACAGCATGAAGCGCATGGAGATGCGGCACGAGGCCGGCAAGGTTTTCCAGATCTCCCGCTAGAGCCCGGATTTCAGGCGGAACAGGCCTGAGTCGCCCGCGGGGATCAGCTTGTCCTTCAGCTCTGCGAGCCAGGCGGGATGCACGCAGTCGCCGCTGCCGAGCACCGCGATGCCCTTGCGCGCCGCCCACCACGCGAGATGCTCGAGATCCAGATCGCGGCTGGTGGCCCGCGAGTGCTTGGAGTGGATGTGCAGATCGGCGTGGAATTCCATCTACGGAGCCGGCAAGTGCTACGACGCGAAGCATCCCACAGCTCGCACCGCCGATGGAGCCGCTGGACCTCGCCGGACCGGCAAGGCGCTCAGGTCTCGGCTGTCGGTCTCATCCGGCAGTACGGAGTCACAGAAGCCCGCATCGCGGCTTTATATCGATGCCTCGTCGCCCGGGTGGAGCGCGCCGCGCGCAACCCGGGATCCGGCGTTTACTGACGACTCGGATCCCGGGTTGCGCTACGCTGCACCCGGGCTACGAAAGCGCTGTATATCCGACCCTGAGCGCCGGTCAGCGCCGGAAGTGCGGCATCACTTCTTTGGCGAACAGCTTCATGCAGGCCGACGCCTTTTTCGGATCCATGCCCGCTAGCTGCATCCACATCACCAGATGCGTGACGCGGCTTTCGCGTCGATAGCGCTCGATTTCCGCAATGGCGTCCTCCGGCGTGCCGACGATCAGCGGGGCTTCGAAGAAGCTGAGATCTTTGGAGTGACGAAGCTGCTCGGGCGCGGGCATCGCCGAGACGGACATCGTTTCCTGGAACCACGCGACGTCCGCGGCTTCCTTCAGCCATTTGTCGTACGCGGACATCATGTAGTGCGCATGATGCTGGGCGTCGTCCCAGGCCTGATCGCGCGTCGGCGCCACATAGACGAGCCGTAGCTGCGACACGCCGAAGTCGGCCGGATCCTTTCCTTCCTTGCGCAGCGCATCGTCGAAATAGCGCTGGAGGTTTTCACCGCCCGTCCCGGCCACGTGGCAGTTGAAGCGGGCGGCGCGCGCCGCGGCGCGTTTGCTCATCGCGGCTACCCACAGCGGCGGATGAGGCCGCTGAATCGGCTTCGGCATCAGCGTCACGTTCTCCAATTGATAGTGCTTGCCGGAAAACGAGAACGTCTCTTCGGTCCAGGCGCGATAGATGATCTCCAGCGCCTCGTCCATGCGGCTCGCGCGCTCTTCGCGCGGAATGCCGAAGCCTTTGAACTCCGGCACGCGGTAGCCCAGTGCGAGTCCCAGATCGAAGCGGCCGTTCGACATGATGTCGATCGTCGCCGCGTCTTCCGCCACCTGGATGGGATGCTTGCCGAGCGGTAGCAGCAGCATGTCGGTGCCGATGCGGATCTTCTTGGTTCGCTGCGCCAGCGCGCCGGCGATCGGGAACAGCGAGGGCGACCAGCCGTCTTCGCAGAAGTGGTGCTCGGAAAGCCAGATTTCGTCATAGCCGAGCTCTTCGGCGAGCTCCGCCTGCGCGAGCTGCGATTCGTAGAACTCGTGCCACGGGATGCGCCAGGCGGGAGGATTGCGGAACGGGAAAAAGAGGCCGAAGTTCAGATCCATGGTTACCTCCAGCGTGTCGTTCGGATGCTCGGTGCCGTCGCGGACCGCGCGAGCGGCGCGGGCGGGATGCCGGCGCGAGTTGCGCCGGTCCGTCGGAGCGGCAGTCCGGCGGAATGGTAGTTCAGCCGCGCCGGCCGGACATGGATCCGAGTGCGCCGGATTTGCTCCATCGTGCGCCGCGCCGGCTTCCGGCCTTCCGCCGGGTGGCCGCCTGCATTGACCGAAATCGACCCGGGGCGTAGCGTGAAATCGCTACGCAGCCACGGCATCGAAGCGAACGATGAGCGCAGACTTTTCCATCCATGAATATCGCGGCGACTCGCGGTCCTGGGCGCAGGTGCTGTACGAGGTGTACAAGCCGCAGGCGTCGACGGTGCTCGATCCGGCGCATCTGATGGGGCGGATTCGCCAGTGGCAGTTCGGCGCCGTCGAAGTGTCGGATTATGAATGCGGGGCAATGCGCTTTCTGCGCGAAGCTCGCCACGTCGGGCCCGGCTGCGAGGATCATTACTTCATCTCGATGCCCTACCTGTCGGGCTGCGTGATGAACCTGTCGCAGGAGAATCGCACTGCGCATTGCACGCCCGGCAGCATGATCGTGCAGCACACGGCGCGTCCTTCCGAACTGATGCATCCGGCGGTCGGCGCGCTGATCGTTCGCGTGAAGGGGCCTGCCCTGCGCTCGCGGTTCCGCAACGTGACCTCCTGTCTCGGCCTGACGCTGCCCTGCGCCCGCTCGGCCGGCGCGCTGTTCGCCTCGCTGGCGCAGTCGCTGGTTGCCAACGTGTCGTTCCTCGACGAGGACGTCAAGGATGCGGCAGGCGAGAAGCTCGTCGATTTGCTGGCCATCGCGCTCGAAGCGCAGACCGGCGATCTCCCGCGGAGTGGCAAGGCCGTGCGCGATGCGCATCGCGCCCGCGCCATCGGATATATACAGCGGTCTTACGGCGATTCGGACGTCACGCCGGCGTCCGTCGCCGCGGCCTGCGGTATTTCCGTCGGCTATCTGCACGAGATATTCCGTGATTCGGAGCGCAGCGTGCAGGAGACGATCATGGAGACTCGCCTGCTGTCGGCGCGGCGCATGCTCGCCAACCCGTACGGCGCGCCGAAATCGGTGTCGGAAATCGCCTACCACTGCGGGTTCACCGACGTCGCGCATTTCTCGCGACGCTTCAGCCGCCGCTTCGGCGCGCCTCCGCGAGAGTTCATCGGCAGGAAGGAGTGAGGCGGATCCAGGATTCATTCAGGGACACCCACCTTTCAGGCGCCTCTCACCCGCTGCGGTATCGCAGCATGCAGCCGTTCAGGAATGAGCGGCAGAATGAACGGTGGGTGTCCCGGATTTGCGCTGCACGCTACGCGATTTCCCGTAGCCCGGATGAGCGCAGCGAATTCGGGATCCAAGCTGTCAAACACGCGGCAGCGTGCCTGCAGCCGCGGCACCGCCGATCCCGCATTCGCGGTGCTCATCCGGGCTACAAAGATGGAAGGGGATCAACAGGGAAGGGGATCAAGGACACCCATCTTTTTGCGCGCCTTCCACGCCGATGCGGTACCGCAGCGTGCAGTCGCTCAGGAATGAACGGTGGGTGTCCCAGATTTCCCGCGCCAGATTTCCCGCGGCCTCGCGCTGGAACGAGCCTAGCGATTCCGGCGCGCGAGCCTTCCCGCAGATCGTCTCCTCATCGCGGGGGAAGCGCGCAGAAGCCTTGCGCCGCGACCTGCAGTGGGGCGTTGAACTTGCTGCGGAAGTTCTCCATCGCGATGCCGGCCGTCAATTCGACGATCTGCGCTTCGCTGAAATGCGCTTTCAAACGCGCGAAGAACTCGTCGTCGACCACCTGGCCGGTGATCGTCATTCGCTCGCCGTACTCGAGCACGACACGCTCCTGTTCGCTGAAGAGCTCGCTGTCGCGCCAAGTATTGATGGCCGCCACCTTGTCCCTGCCACCACCATTTTCGATCACACGGAACGAATTGATGTCGACTCAGAACGGGCAGCCATTCAGCGCAGCGACACGGACGTAGACCATCGCCAAGAGCCCGGCCGGTAACAGGCCGGAAGCCTCGAACGATGCGTAAAACGCCTTGGCGGCGCGCATGATCGGCGGGCAGTGCGCCATCACCCGGCTCGGGTACAGCACATCGCCGAACATTGCGCGTTCCTTTGCAAACTCTTCTTTGAGGATCGGGTTGCCCCCGTCCTCGGTGATCTCGGTGACTCGCGGCATACGGCCTCCTCTTTTTTGGTTGAGACGGACCGCCCCAGCCACAGTGGCGTCCGCTTATAAACCTCAGCACATCGATTGGGGCGAAGCGCTTCTTTGGGCGGGGACCCGACATCTTCAGCGGGTCGCGATCCAATGGATTGGGTCCCACCGATTTCCGCGCCATCGGCGATCCCGCGGCAACGAGCATGCGTGCGGCACGCATCGTCCGGCCCACTATATAGGAGTTGTTTCCCGGGCATGAACCGGGCTAGGAGCAGCCGAGCATGGTGTCCGAGTGGCTGGATGTTCGTCGAGGCGTGCCGATGCGGTATTGCAGCATGCAGCCGGACAGTGGGTGTCCCGAGCCCGCGCGGTGGGTGTCCCGTAATTCCTCCCGTAATTCCGCCGCTGCTCCGCCCGAAGGGGATTACGGTGGGTGTCCCGTGACTTCTTGCTACTCCGCCCGAAGAGTGGGTGTCCCGCAATTCCCGCGGTGGGTGTCCCGTAATTCCTCCCGTAATTCCGCGTACCGTGATTCCTTGCACTACTCCGCCCGAAGAGTGGAAGAGTGGGTGTCCCTCAAATCCGGTGTCCCTCAAATCCTTCACTCCCCCGCAGCCGCCGCGCCGCCGGCGTCCCCCTGCTCTTCGGGCGGCTTGCGTTCCCGCGTCACCGCGGCGCGGATCAGCAGCATGGCGGTGGCGGGCGTCGACAGCACGACGAACAGCGTGATCAGCAGTTCATGGAACACCGGCCGGTGCAGCAGCGCCGAGGACACCAGCATCGAGGCGATCAGCACGGAGCCGACGCCGAGCGTCGTCCCCATCGTCGGCGGGTGCATGCGGGAATAGAAGTCCGGCAGCCGCAGCATGCCGAGCGCGCCGATCACGGACAGCAAGCCGCCGGCGATCAGCAGCAGCGCAGCGGGCACGGCCGCCCACAGCGGCAGCTCGATGCCGTTCACGGCTCGATCACCTCACCGCGCAGCAGGAATTTGGCCAGCGCGATCGTCCCCACGAAGCCGAACAGCGCGATCAGCAGCGCCATGTCGAAGTACACGGTGGAGCTGGAGCGGATGCCCAGCATCAGCAGCGTCAGCATGCCGTTGATGTACATCGTATCGAAGGCCAGCACGCGATCTTGTGCCGACGGACCGATGAACAGGCGGATCAGCGCGAAGATCATCGCCAGCATGAAGCACAGCGACGCGAATGCGGCGGCGTAATCGAACAGCAGATTCATTCGAAGACCCTCATCAGGCGCCGCTCGTAGCGATTCTTGAACAACTCGATCCAATGCGCTTCATCGACCAGATCGAGCACGTGCAGCCTGAGCTGCGCGCCATCGGACGACAAGCCGACCCATACCGTCCCCGGGGTGGAGGTGACGATCATTGCGAGGGTGGCCAGCCCGTGCGGATCGCGCAGCTCGAGCGGAATGTCCAGAAACCCCGAATGCAGTTTCCTGTTCCGCCGCGGACTCAGCACGATGCGCGCGACCGCGACGTTGGAGCGCAGGATGTCCAGCAGCACCACGAGCGCCAGCGCCGCCGCGACGTCGATCCGGCGCAGCCGCGTCGAAAGCGGGCGCAGCGTCGAGCCGCCCCATGCGAGCGCCACGGCCAGCGAGGCCCCCAGCAGCAGATGTCCGAGGGAGAGGCTCTGGTTGAGCAGCAGCCACAGCGCGGTCAAGGCCAGCACCAGTACGGGAGAAATCCTGCGCTGGAAGCTCTGGATCATTGCGTGCTTTCCCCGGCGTGCTCGCCGCCGCGCTGTGCGAGCACCACGCGGATATAGGTGTCCGGCTGATGCAGCGACCGCGCGGCTGCATCCAGATAGCCGGTGACCGCCGTCGCCCCGATGCTCAAGCCGATGCAGAGCATCACGAGCAGCGCCACCGGCGCGGCTTCCAGCACGCGCAGCCGCGGCGTCTCGCGCGCGATCGGGCTCCAGAACAGCCGTATCCCGATGCGGCTCAGCGCGACGATGCCGGCGAAGCCGGACAGCAGCACCGCCCCGCACAGCGCCCACACCGCCGGCGATCCGTCGGCCCCGGGCGGCTGTGCCAACGCCGCCGACAGCAGCGCGAACTTCGCCAGAAAGCCGGGCAGCGGCGGCAGCCCCGTCACCAGCAGCACGCAGCACACGAACATCAGCCCGAGAAAGGCGATGGTCGCCGGGATCGGGATGCCGATCTCCTCGTCCTCGTCCGGCTGGACCGACGGCTCCTTGATGCCGTAGCCGACGTAGATCGGAGGGACCTCCGAAGCCGCATCGTCGCGCGCATCACCGGGCGCCTCCGCGGCGCGCGTCCGCTCGGTCATCCCCGTCAGCATGAAGAACGCCGCCGTCGTCAGCACCGACACGATCAAGTAGAACAACACCGGAGAAGTCAGCGCGTCGACCTGCAAGCCCAGCGCCGCGAGCAGGATCCCCGTCGACACGAGCACCGAATAGGCCACGAGCCGCGCCAGATGTCTGGCGCCGAGCATCGCGATCGAGCCCGTCACGAGCGTGGCGAGCCCGAGGTAGAGCAGCGCGGCGCCGAGGCGATCGTCGGCGCCCAGGATGGTGCCTACCCTGAGCACCGCATAGAGGCCCACCTTGGTCATCATCGCGAACATCGCCGCCACCGGCGCGCTCGCCGCCGAATAGGCGCCCGGCAGCCAGAAGTTGAGCGGCCAACTCCCGGCCTTGACGAGGAAGGCCACGCCGAGCACGGCCGCGCCCGCGTCGAACAGCGCTCGATCCTCGCGCGTCAAGGCCGCTACGCGGCCCGCGAGATCCGCCATGTTCAAGGTGCCGGCCACGCCGTAGATCAGCGCCACGCCGATCAGGAACAGAAACGAAGCGGTGAGGTTCACCACGATGTAGTGCATGCCCGCCTTCACGCGCGCAGTGCCGCCGCCGCGCAGCACCAGCCCGTAGGAGGCCGCCAGCAGCACCTCGAAGAACACGAACAGATTGAACAGATCGCCGGTGAGGAACGCGCCGTTGAGCCCCATCGTCAGGAGCTGGAACAGCGAATGGAAAGGCTGCCCCGGCCGATCCCAGCGCGAGATCGAATACACCAGCGTCGTCAGCGACACGGTGGCGCCCAGCGTGATCATCACCGCGGCCAGGCGATCCACGACCAGCACGATGCCGAACGGCGCAGGCCAGCGGCCGATCGCATAGACGCCGACGCCCTCTTGCCAGATGTAGGTCGCCGCATCGCTGGTGAGGTAGAGCAGCACGCCGCCGATCGCGAGCTGCGCGAGCACCGACGCGAGCGCCAGGCCCGCACGCGCGCCGCGGCTGGCTTCGGCCAGGAACAGCATCGCGGCGCCTGCCGCCAGCGGAATGACGATCGGCAGGACCACCAGATGCTGCAGCAGCAGGTTCATGCTTCGGGCTCCCGGCCGTCCACGTGATCGGTGCCCGTCATGCCGCGCAGCGCGAGCAGCACGACGAGGAACAGGGCGGTGGTCGCGAAGCCGATCACGATCGCGGTGAGCACCAGCGCCTGCGGCACGGGATCGGCGTACAGCGCGGGATCCGCCGAATTGCCGCTCTCGATGATCGGCGCCTTGTGCAGCGCCAGCCGCCCCATGCCGAAGATGAAGATGTTGGTGGCATAGGACAGCAGCGCGAGGCCCATCAGCACTTGGAAACTGCGCGGGCGCAGCAGCAGCCACACGCCGGAGCCCGCGAGCACGCCGATGGCGAGGGCATAAACGATTTCCATCAGCCTTCCGCCTGCCGCGCCGCGGCGGCGCCTTCCCCGCGCTCGGCCGTCGATCCCACCCACCTGCGCGGGCTGCGCAGCGACTGATGCGCGAGTGCGACGAGCATCAGCAGCGTGGCGCCGACCACCAGCATGTACACGCCGACATCGAACAGCAGCACGCTCGACAGGTGCACGTCGCCCAGCAGGGGCAATGGCAGATCCGCGCTGCGGGCGGTGAGGAAGGGCAACGACGCCGGCCACGCCGCGAGGCCCGCCGCGGCGGCCGCGAGCAGGCCGAGAGCGATCCACACCAGCGGATGCACGCGCAGCCGGGCCTCCACCCAGATGGTGCCGCTCACCATGTACTGCACGATCACGGCCGTGGCCATGACCAACCCGCCGACGAAGCCGCCGCCCGGCGCGTCATGGCCGCGCAGAAGGAAATACACCGACACCATGCCCGCCATCGGCAGCAGTAGTCGCGCCAGTACCGCCGGAATCCTGAGATCGCCGCGCGGCAGCACCTCGCCGGGGCTGGACGGCGCCGTGTCCGCTTCGCCGGCGCGGCGCTGCGCGTGCGGCACTTCGATGCTCTCCGGCGCGGGGCGGAAACGGCGCAGCAGCGCGTAGACGGTCATCGCCACGATGCCCACGACGGTGATTTCGCCCAGCGTGTCGAAGCTGCGGAAGTCGACCAGGATCACGTTCACCACGTTGCGCCCGCCGGCCGAGGGCAGGGCGTGGCCGAGAAAGAACGGCGCCAGCTCGCCGGTGGAAGGACGCGTCAGCACGGCGAAGGAAAGCGCCGCGAAACAGGCGCCGACCACGAGGGCGAGCGCGGCGTCGCGCGCCCGGCGCGCGCGCGCGCGCAGCGTCCCGCGCCGCGCTTCGAAGAACTCGAGCCGGCGCGGCAGCCAGCGCAGACCGAGCAGGATCAGCACCACCGTCACCACCTCGACCGAGATCTGCGTCAGCGCCAGATCCGGCGCCGAGAACCACGCGAAGGTCAGGCAGGTGACGAGTCCCACGCCACCGACCAGGATCAGCGCGGCGAGACGGTGGAATTTCGCCTGCAGCGCCGCGCCCAGCGCGCAGGCGCCGCCGATCAGCCACAGCAGCAGGAACAGCGGGTCGAGAGGGGTGAGGGGAAGGGAGCCGCGCGTCCAGCCGGTGATCGCCAGCGGCAGGAAGCCGGCGACGACGGCGGTCAGCACGATCAGCAGAAGCTGCGGCTGCAGGCGCCAGGAGAACAGCAGGCGCGTCAGCGTACCGGCAGCGCGGATCGTCGCCACGCTCTGCACGTGGAAGATCCGCGCGGCGTTCAGTCGCGAGAGCAGCGGCGTCGGCATCATCGTGCGACCGCTGCGCAGCAGCGCCACGTAGATCAGGACGCCGCCGCTGAGCGCCGCGATGCTCATCAAGAGCGGCGTGGTCAGCCCGTGCCACACGGCGAGCTCATACGCCGGCAACTGCGCGCCGAGTATCGAATGCGCCACGGTGTCGAGCAGCGGCCCCACGGTCTGCGCGGGCAGGATGCCGACCAGCAGGCAGGCGATCACCAGCAGCGCGCTCGGCAGCAGCATGCCGCGGGTCGGCTCATGCGGCTCGCGCGGCAGATCGCTCGCCGGCGGGCCGAAGAACACCTGATGGATGAAGCGCAGCGAATAGGCCACGCTGAACGCGCCGGCCAGCGTCGCTATTCCCGGCAGGGCGTGGGAGAGCAGATTGCCGCCGGCCGCGCTCAGCGACTCGGCGAAGAACATCTCCTTGGACAGGAAGCCGTTCAGCAGCGGGACGCCGGCCATCGCGCCGGCCGCGACGGTGGCCACGATCGCGGTGATCGGCATCGGCCCGCGCAGGCCGCTCAAGCGCTGCAGATCGCGCGTGCCGGTCTCGTGGTCCACGATGCCGGTCGCCATGAACAGCGAAGCCTTGAAGGTCGCGTGATTGATCATGTGGAACACGGCCGCGACCAGCGCGAGCTCGCTGTTCATGCCGAGCAGCAGCGTGATCAGTCCCAGGTGGCTGATGGTCGAATAAGCCAGCACGCCTTTCATGTCGCGCTGGAAAATCGCGGCGAAGGTGGCGCCGAGCAGGGTCGCGGCGCCGGTGCCGCAGATCAGCCAGAACCAGAGCTCGGTGCCGGCGAGCGCCGGCCACAGGCGCGCGAGCAGGAACACGCCGGCCTTCACCATCGTCGCGGAGTGCAGATAGGCGGACACCGGGGTGGGCGCGGCCATCGCATGCGGCAGCCAAAAGTGGAACGGGAACTGCGCGCTCTTCGTCAGCACGCCGAGCACGATCAGCACCAGCGCCGCCGCATACCAGGGATGCGCGCGGATCGCATCGCCCGCGGCCAATACCGCGTCCAGATCGAAGCTGCCGGCGATGTGTCCGAGGAGCAGCACGCCGAGCAGCAGGCAGAGCCCGCCGCCCGCGGTCACGATCAGCGCCATGCGCGCGCCTCGCCGCGCGTCCTTGCGGTGATACCAGTACGCGATCAGGACGAAGGAGGTCAGGCTGGTCAGCTCCCAGAACATCACGAGCTGGATCAGATTGCCCGACAGCACGACGCCCAGCATCGCGCCCATGAACGCGAGCAGAAAGGAGAAGAAGCGCGGCACCGGATCCTGCGCCGACATGTAGTAGCGCGCGTACAGCACGACCAGCACGCCCATGCCCGAGATCAGCATCGCGAACAGCCACGCATAGCCGTCCAGGCGCAGCACCAGCTCGAGCCCGAACTGCGGCATCCACGGCAGGCGCACGCGCAGCACCTCGGCGCCGGCCACGGCTGGATAGAGGCCCGCCGTCAGCAGTGCGCAGGCGAGCGCAACGGCGCCGGCCAGCCAGGGCGCGGCGTTGCGGGCATGCGGCGGCAGGAAAGCCGAGCACAGGCTTCCCAGGAACGGCAGCAGGAGAACGAGTACCAGCGACATCAGCCGTGTCGCTCACGTCCCGGCCGCCCGCCGCGCGCGGCGCCGGCGAGCGCCGAACGGCGGGCCGCGATCGCCCCGCTTCGCGATGGGCGAACCGAGCCGGTGGCGTGACGATGCTCAGAAGGGCACGGCTGCAAAGCCCTCATCGTTCTTCGAACACAGTGGAGATCACCCGGCCAAGGTACCGTCGAACGCCGGGTCGATCAATTTCGATCAACGGCTTAGGGAATGGTCTGCGGTGAGGGCGCGGGGGCTTCGGGGTTGGGCGGGCTGGGGTTTTTGGGGTCGCCGGGTGACGGGGGGTGACGGGAGGTGGGTGTCCCAGGGCACGAGGGCGAGCGCACCCGGTGGGTGTCCCGTGACCCACGTGATGGGTGTCCCGGGACGAGTGTCCCTTGACGACTGACCAAAGTGCGATGGGTGTCCCAGGACGAGTATCCCAGCGAGGACGATGGGTGTCCCAGGGCGAGGAGGGCGAGCGGAACGAAAGATCTTGTCACCGCAACGCGAACAGCTCCTGATGGAATTGCCTGGCAACGGGCAGGCCCTGCGCGGCGAAGTCCTTGCGCAGGGCTGCGCCAAAAGCGGTCGGGCCGCAGAACCAAAAGCTGGCCTCACGCCACGCCGGCACGGCAGTGCGGATACGGTCACCGGTCAGAAGTCCGTCGCGGGCATCGATCAGCAGATGCAGGCGAATGCCCGCGGCCTCGGCATCCGCCGTCAGCTTGGCGATGGCCGTTTCGTCGTAATCAGCGGTGGTGTGGAACAGATCGACCGCCGGCGGGGACGCATCCGGACGTGTACGTCGCTCGCGCGCGAAGTGCTTCATCGCGGCGATGAACGGCGTAATGCCGATACCGGCACCGATCCAAATCTGGTGCGGCTGGGCGCTGTCGAAATCGAAACAACCATACGGCCCTTCGATTTTAACTTCCTGCCCCACAGCGAGTTTCTCGCGCAATCGGCGCGTGTGGTCGCCCAGTTCCTTGGTGATGAAAGTGATCTTGCGATCCTGTTCGTTCCAGCTCGATGCGATGGTGTAGGGATGGGCGCCTTCGTCGACGTCGGATGTGGCGAATGCGAACTGGCCCGGCTTGTGGCCGGGCCAGTCCCGCGGCACTTCGACTTCCGTCTCGAGGCTGCGTACGCCGGGATAGTAGTGCAAGGAGACGATCCTGCCTTGCACCTGACGTCCGGTGCCGATGCGACGAAGCAGTGTAACGACCGCCGCATAGCTGCCTGCCAGCAGCAGCAAAGCTATCACCGCACCGAGCGGCGAGGACCAGTGACCGAACTTGATCAATACGGCCGCATGAAACACCAGACCGAGATAGACGACGGCCAGCAGGCGATGCGTCTTGTAGAAAAGCCGATACGGAAATGCCCGAATCAGCGCCAGCGCGATCAGCAGAACGGCGGCATAGAAAGCCCATTCGCCGACTTCTTCGGCAAGCCCGCGTGAAGTCGAGAAGAGTTGGGCCACCGGATTGCCCGGGACAGGCCGCGCCCCGCGTGCCGGCCGTTCGAGCCATCCCCAAGCCACTGCCCATTTCGGTCCTTCACTCCATAGCCAGTGGATGACGCCGGCCATGAGCGCCGCGATCCCGAGCCATTTGTGCAAGCGGTACATCTTGTCGAGCCCGCCGAACCAGCGCTCCGGCCAGCGCGGACGCAGCGCGAGGATCATCGCGACGCTCATCGCGGCGATGGCAACGACACCGCTGTACTGGATCATGTCTGCGCGCAGTTCGAAAAAACCCTGCGGCGCGAACGCCGAGGGCTCGGCCGCGAGCCATAGAGCGCTCAACGCGATCAACGTGCCCCACAACGTCAGCTCGATGTGCCTCATGGCGGTGGACGCCTCGCTTTGCCGGTAGGCGGATCATTGTGTCGGGTTTAGGAGTGTGCGTCTTGGGAGTGTGCGTCTTGGGACACCCATCGATTCAAGGAGGGGGGTGCGTCTCACGATCTCGTCTTGGGACACCCACCGATCCGCCGTTCCGCGGAAGAGTGGGTGTCCCCCGAAGTCGTCCCGAGAAGGGTGGGTGTCCCCGAAGTTCGGTCCCGCGAAGTCCGGAAGGGTGGGTGTCCCCGAAGTCCGCCAAAATCCGGGCAGACGCGATACGATTGCGTCGCCACCAACACCTCACGAAGGAGTAGATCCCGTGACGACCCAAGTGATCCTCGAATTCCAGGCCAAAGAAGGTTGCATCGAAAAGGTTCAGAGCTGGCTGAAGAGCGTTCTGCCGGACACCCGTAGTTTCGACGGTTGCGTGACGCTGCATGTCGTACAGAATCAGGACGATCCGGCCGGCATCATGATCATCGAGCAATGGGACACGAGACAGCATTATGAGCGTTACCTTGCCTGGCGACAGGAACGCGGCGACATGGAGGTGTTCGGTTCCATGATGGCGGGGCCGCCCACCATTCGGTTCTTCGATTACTTTCGCGTATGAATGGAGGCCAATTTCCGATCCGGAGTGATGACGTTGTCCGCAACGCGAGCGGAGCGCGTGGCGGGGCACGGCTAGCGGCCGCGTTTCATCGCGTTGCGACTGATTCGCAGTCGCGGCGCTTGCTCCTGAGCTCGAGAAACCAGTCGAACGCTATTCGTTGACGCAGCCGTACAGTCGTCTTGCCGCGCGCTGTCCTCGTATCCAGCGCCAGCCGTGCCGCTCGGCGAGCAGCGACAGTCGATGCGGTGCGCCGATGAAGAGCCGGAAGCGGGCGTGGAGTTCGGCCACGCTCTTCAACCATTCACCGGGTTCGAGCCCGAGGCTCGACAGCAGACGCGGTGTCGTCTCCGGTATCGCGCCGTGCTTGGTCGGATGCATCACCCTGCCGCTCGTGTCGAGCAGCTCCAGATAGTCCTGGAGATTGAACGGCAGACCGGCGTCCTCGTTTTGGCGGAGTGCCTGCGCAAACGGCAGCAACGCCGGCTTGGCGCCGGCTGCCGCCTCGTGCTCCGATTGCGTGAGGGCTTTTAGCCGCCGCTGGCCCGAGGTGAATTCGGAGGCCTCGATGGACTCGACCAGACCGGCGCGCACGGGGTTCAAATCGACATAGGCCATGACCGTCAGCAGCGCCTGCTCATCGAGCAAGGCCTGCGACTTGAAGCGGCCTTCCCAGAAACGGCCCGTGCAGCCGTCCTCCTTGTTCGCGAGCCGCGCGATGAACTCGTTCAAGCAGCGCATGAACCAGCTCAGATCGACGAGCCGGCTGCGCCAGCGGGGGAGGCAGTCGGCGAGCAGGGCCGACTCGGAGGCATCGAGCGGCGCACCGTCGAGGTAGCGCGTGAGGCAGGGCGGCCCGGCATAGAGCCGTCGCCAGCGTTCGACGACTTCGCGCTCGGTCCAGGCCGCGGCTTTCTCCGGCGCGAGGCGCAGGACCAGGTGGTAATGATTGCTCATCAGCGCATAGGCGCAGAGCTCGATGGCGAAGACTTCGGTCAATAGCGTCAGTCGCTCGAGGATGCGCTGCTTGCGATGGTCGAAGGACTTGCCGGAGACGGGGTCTTTGCCACAGAGAAAGGCGCGGCGCACGCAGCGGCCGATGCAGTGGTAGTAGGGCGTATCGCTCGGTGAGACGAGCGTGGAACGGGGTCGGGTCATCCTTGCGGTCTCCGAATGAGGCCGGCGTCCATGCCGGTAAGTCCACGCTATGGGGGCGCGGACATGCATTCAAGCGGTGCGGAGGATAGAAGAGCGGGTGTCCCCCGCCGAATCCTCTGTGGGTGTCCCAACACTCCTCCCTCTCCGCCTTAAGTGGGTGTCCCAACACTCCCCCTCGCCCCACACCGCATCCGCCGATACACCACCCGCCCTTTCATGTCGAGCAAATTTCCGCACGCCGATCGATTTTACCGATCTAGATCACGGGCCCCGCGCACGATGGAGACTCGTCGTTGACTGCCTTGCGCGCGCAATGCTACCGGTGCTTTCGTCCGGCACGATCTGACGGCGCTCGGGGAGCCGCGGCCATGGGGTACACGATCGACATCGATACCGGCGGCACGTTCACCGATGGCTTCATCGCCAACGGCCAGCGCGCCGAGGCCGTCAAGGTTCCGACCACGCCTCACGATCTCACGGTCTGCTTCGCGGAGTGCGTCAAGGCCGGCGCTGCGCGCTTCGGCGTTCCGCTGGAAGATTTCCTCTACGACACGGAAATCATCCGCTTCTCGAACACCATCGGCACCAACACCCTCATTCAGCGCGATGGCGCCAGAGTCGGTGTGCTCGTCACTGCCGGCCGCGAAGCCACCGTGCCGATCACCGATCCTGCCGGCAAGACGCCGCTGGTCGCCCCGGACATGGTGCTCGGGGTCGCCGAGGAGATCGACGCGCGCGGCGCAGCGCTGCGCGCACCCGAAGCGAACGCCGTGCTCGCAGCGGCCCAGGCGCTCATAGACCGCGGCGCGCGCTGCCTCGTCGTCGCCTTCGCGAATTCGCATCTGAACCCGGCGCACGAGCAGGCCGCGCGCGCGGCCATCAAGTACGAATACCCGCGCGACTACCTCGGCTCGGTGCCGGTGTTCCTCGCCTCGAACATCAGCGCGCGCGACGGCGAGACCGAGCGCGTGAACGCGGCCTGCATCAACGCCTACATACACGCACGGCTCGTGCGCCTGCTCTACAAGGCCGGCGAGGACCTGCGCCGGCAACAGTACCGCGGCAGTCTCTTCATCAGCCACAACGACGGCGCGGTCGCGCGCGTCGCGAAAACCCGCGCGCTCAGCACCTACAACTCCGGTCCCGCCGGCGGACTGATGGGTGCGCGCCTGCTCGGTGAGCTCTACGGCGCGGCCACGCTGATCTCCGCCGACATGGGCGGCACTTCATTCGATCTCGGTTACGTGCGCGGCGGCGAGGCGAGCTACGCGCTGACCGCGGACATCGAGGGCTTGCGGGTCAATCTGCCGATGCTTGCGATCCGCGCCATCGGCGCGGGCGGCGGATCGATTGCGCAGGTCGTGGCCGGCGAGCTCTGCGTCGGGCCGCGTTCGGCGGGTGCGCTGCCCGGGCCGGCCTGCTTCGGCCTGGGAGGAACCGAGGCGACCGTCACCGACGCGAACGTCGTGCTCGGCATCATCGATCCCGAATGCTTTCTCGGCGGCGGCATGCAGCTCGACGCCGCCAAGGCGCAGGCGGCGATCGCAACGCGGATCGCCGCGCCGCTCGGTATCTCCGTCGACGAGGCCGCGCTGCGCATCCGCGCGGCGATCGACGGCCACATGGGCGCGGCGACGAAGCGCCTCAAGGAGGACGCAGCTCTCGGTGATTCCCCGCTCCTCGTCGTCTACGGCGGAGCCGGGCCCGCGCACTGCTGCGAGGTCGCGCGCATCGCGAGCCTGCCGCGGATCGTGATGACACCGTTCTCGGCGGTCTTCTCGGCTTTCGGCGCTTCGACGATGGACGTCGGCCACGTGTACTACCGGCGCGCCGAGGTGGCCGTCGACGAATCGGGCCTCGCCGCGCTGAGCGCCACGGTGGACGCGCTGAAGGCCGAGGCGGCGCGCGACCTGCGCGGCGAGGGCTATGCGAACGGCGCGATCACCCGCACGTTCGAGCTCTTCCTGCGCCCCGCGCGCGGCGGGGCCGAAATCCGGCTCGCGGCGCCCGCGGATGCCTTCGACGACGCAGCGGGCCGGCGCAGGCTGCTGGTCGATGCGCTGGCCGCGCTCGGTGCGGGCGGCGGTTCGATCGCCACGCTCGCGCTGCGCACCCGTGCCGAGATACGTCATTTCACGGTGGCGCCCACGCCGCGCGCGGATCGCCCGCTGGCGGCGGCCCGCAAGGGCACGCGGGCCGTGCTGCTCGCCGCCGGCTCGTCGCGCACGGCGCTGCCCGTCTACGACCTCGATCGCCTCGGCCACGGCCACGCGCTCGCAGGTCCCGCGCTGCTCGAATCGACGACGACGACGCTGCTGCTCGGCGCGCACTGGCATCTGCGCGTAGACGCCTATCGCAATTGCGTGATCGAACGGGAAACGCCCGCATGAAGCTGCGCATCACCGAATACCTGGACATCGATCTCGCCGCCGAGCAGTGGTGCTGCCAGCGCTGCGGGCGCGCGCTCATCGGCGCGCGCGAGAACTACAAGCGCGGCTGTCTCGTCGCCGAGCGCCCGCTCGAAGAGGTTCATCCGCCGCTGACCGACGGCGCCGCCTACAGCTTCTGTCCGGATCCCGAGTTCTGCCGGCTCGTCGAATTCTACTGCCCGGGCTGCGGCGTGATGATCGAGAACGAATACCTGCCGCCGGGTCATCCGATCACCCATGACATCGAGCTCGATCTCGATGCCCTGAAGACACGGCATGGGCAGGCATGAGCACCGGCAGGGGAGCTTTCGATCGCCTGCTGAACGGCGGCACGCCGGAGCGGCCGGTGTACGCGCCGCTGTTCACGGCGCTCGCGGCGCGCATCGGCAATGCGGACTACCGGGCGACGAGCAGCGATCCCGCGCTGTGGGCGGCCGCCGTCGAACGGACCACCGCGCTGTTCGATCTCGACGCGTTCTGTTTCGCGGCCGATGACGCCCTGCTCGCGGAAGCCTGCGGCGCGCCCGTGCACTGGTGCGAAGATCGTCCCGCAATCGCGGGCCATGTAACGGCGATCGACGAAACGCCGCAGCGCGACGGCCGGCTCGCCGCGTTCATCGAAGCAGCGCGCCGCGGATGCCAGCGCGGCACGGCGCAGCGCGCTTGCGTCGTGGCGTTCCCGGGCCCGGTGACGCTCGCCGAACAGTTGTTCGGCGCCGACGAGGCGGCGGCGCAGCTCAGCGCGACCAAGCAGGTCGCCAACGGAGTGCTCTGCGCGGTGTGCGAAGCGCGTCCGGATCTCGCCGTGCTGCTCGAAGGGCCGACGCTCGCCGCGGCCGCACCGAGCGGCGCGATCCGCCGCGCCTATCACACGCTGAGGAACGTCGCGGGCTACTTCGACGTGCCGCTCGCCGTCATGCTCGAAGGCTATGGCACGGACGAGGTGGCGTCCTTCGCGGCGCTGCCCTGCGACGTGTACGTGCTGGGCAGGGCCGCCGACGGCAGTCTGCCGACGCCTGCGGCGGCAGCCGCGCTCGCCGCGCAGGCGCGTGCGATCGGCCTCAGCCTGCCGCCCGCGGCGACGGCGGAGACGCTCGCCGCGCTCGCGCGCTGGCGCGAGCAGTCGCCGCGCGTCTTCTACACGAGCCGGGAGCCCGCGCGGGGCAGGCTCGAGATCGAGCAGGTCCAGGCCTTCGTCCGCGCGCTGCGCGCGGCGTGACGGAGTAACGAGATGGGTTTCGAGGTCAACATCGACATCGGCGGCACGTTCACGGACTTCTTCGCCACGCGTGAGCGCACCGAGGTGCGCGTCACCAAGACGCCGACCACGCACTACGATCTCTCGGTCGGTTTCATGAAGGGCATGGCGGATCTCGCGCGCGCCTACGGCGTGCCGGCGCGCGAGTTCCTGGAGCGCACGCAGGCCGTCCACTACTGCACGACCGTCGGCACCAACGCGCTCATCGAGCGCAACGGCCCCAAGCTCGGCCTCATCACGACGGCGGGCTTCGAGGATCAGATCTTCCTCGGCCGCGCACGGAGCTGGGCGGACGGCGGCTCGAGCGCCGCGAACAAGGATCTCGCGCGCATCGCACGGCCGTCACCGCTGATCTCGCGGGACATGGTCGTCGGCATCCACGAGCGCATCGATTCCTTCGGCAAGGTGCTTTGCCCGGTGCGGCGCGAGGAGGTGCTCGACAAGCTCCAGCTTCTCGTCGATCGCGGCGCGATGGGTTTCGTCGTGTGCCTGCTCTGGTCGTTCGCGAATCCCGCGCACGAGCGGCAGGTCAAGGACATCATCGAAGATGAATATCCCGAGGACTATCTCGGCTCGATGCCGGTCACGCTGGCGAGCGACGTCTCGCCGCGCGCCGGCGAGTACACCCGCTTCATGACGGCCATCGTCAACGCCTATATCCACGGCGTGATGGCAGACCAGCTCGGCAAGCTCGTCAACGAACTGCGCGACGGCGGCTACAGCCGCCCGCTGCTGCTCGTCCACAACACCGGTGGCATGAAGAAAGTCTCGCGCACGCGCAGTGTGCTGACCCACAACGCCGGCCCCGTCGCCGGCCTGCACGGCGCGCTGACGCTCGGCCAGGCCTACGGCTACCCGAACGCGATCTTCACCGACATGGGCGGCACTTCCTTCGACATCGGCGTCGTCACCGGCGGCGAGCTCAAGACCTACGATTTCATCCCCGTCATCGATCGCTGGCGCACCAACATCCCGGCCGTCGAGGTGAAGTCGATCGGCGCGGGCGGCGGCTCGATCGCGTGGTTGAACGCATCGATGGGCCGCGCTCTGGAGATCGGCCCGCAGTCCGCGGGATCGATGCCCGGGCCCGCCTGCTACGACCAGGGCGGCCGCGAGCCGACCGTCATGGACGCCGATCTCGTGCTCGGCTATCTCAACCCGGACCACTATCTCGGCGGGCGCATGCTGCTCGATCCCGAGCTGAGCCGCGAGGTGATCGAGCAGAAGATCGCCCGCCCGCTCGGTCTCTCGGTCGTCGAAGCCGCGATGCGGATCCGCCGGCTCGTCGATGCGCGCATGGGCCAGGAAGTGTTCAACGAGGTCGCGGTCAAGGGCCACGATCCGCGCGAGTTCGTGCTCTTCGCCTGCGGTGGCGCGGGACCGACACACTGCTGCGGCTTCGCGCCCTACGTCGGCGCGCAGCGGGTCATCGCCTCGCCGTTCTCGCCGGTGTTCGGCGCCTTCGGCGCCTCGACCGTGCCGATTCGGCAGGTCTGGGAGAAGAGCCGTGCGATGAAGATCTTCCAGTGGACCAGCCAGTCCTATGCCGAGGACTACGCCGCGTTCAACGAGGTCGTCGCGGAGCTCAAGGATCTCGCGCTCAGGGATCTCAGGCTCGAAGGCTTCCACGAAGCCGAGGTCCGCTTCCGGCTCGAGCTCGAGATGCGCTACGGCATGCAGTTCAATCTGACCAAGGTCGTCTCGCCGCTGCTCGCGGTTGCGAGCGCGGCGGACTACCGGCTGATCTGCGAGCGCTTCACGGCGCAGTATTCCGAAATCTACACGCCCGAGGCGGCGTTTCCGCAGGGCGGCATCAACGTCGAGTGCTTCTACCTCACGGCCGCGGTCGCGCGCCGGCCGCTGGAGTTCGCGACGCGCGAGCGCGCCGGCGCGGTGCCGCCCGCCGCGGCACGCCGGCCGCCGCGCCGCGCTCACTGGGCCACGCTCGGCGCCGCGTGCGAGACGCCGGTCTACGCCTTCGAGGCGCTCGATCCCGGCAACACGCTCGACGGCCCCGCGTTGGTCGAGGCTCGGGATACGACCTTCGTCGTCGAGCCCGGCTGGCGCTTCACCCTCGACTCTTACGGCAACGGCGTGCTGGAGCAGACCGCCGCCCCGTCCTTACGCTGAGGAGCACCGGATCATGAGCAGGACCTACGGGCGCGATCACGAAGTGGTGCAACGGCTGCGTCCGGAGCCGATGACGGAGGCGGAAGCGGCGGCCCAGGCGCTGATCGAGGATCTCGACTTCGACATCTTCCGCCACAAGATGGACATGATCGCGCAGGAGGGCAAGGAGACGACGATGAAGCTCGGCGCCTCGACCGGCATGCGCTGGGGCGACGTCGCGTTCGGCATCTACACGGCCCAGGGCGATCTCGCGGTGGTGGCGACCGGGATCTGGTTCCACGCCGTGCTCGGCCAGATCCCGGTGAAGTACATCGTCAAGCACTGGGTGAACGAGCCTTCCGTCGGCGTGCGCGAGGGTGATTCCTTCTTCTGGAACGATCCCTTCTACGGCGGCGTGCACGGCGCGGACATGGGCCTCGTCGTGCCCGTGTTCCACGCCGGACGCCTGGTCTGCTTCGCGGGCGCGGTCGTGCACACCGGAGAGAACGGCAGCACGGATCCCGGCGGCATGAGCAACAACGCGCGCTCGCGCTTCGACGACGGGCTCTCCACGCCACCCGTGAAGGTCGGCGAGAACTTCACGCTGAAGGAGGATCTCCTCGCGCTCTTCGCGACCATGGTCCGCGATCCGCGCACGCTGATCCTCGACATCAAGGCGCGCCTCGCCGCCTCGCGCGTCGCCGAACGGCGCGTGCTCGAACTCATCAATCACAAGGGTCCGGATTTCTTCGTCGGCGCGCTGCGCCGAATCCTGCTGGTGACGGCCGAGGCCGCCAAGCAGAAGGTGAGCCTCCTGAACGACGGCACGTTCCGTCAGCCGCGCTTCCTCGATACCGTCGGGCCCGAGTCCTCGCTGGTGAAGGTGGACGTCACGATCACGAAGAAAGGCGACGGCTTCAAGCTGTCCTTCGCCGGCAGCAGCCCGATGTTCGCGGACAAGCCGCTCAACTCCTATTTCCAGGGCCTGATCGGCCTTTCGATGGTCTACTTCTGCGGCTGGTTCTTCCACGAGCTGCCGGCGAACAACGGGCTGCTCGAGACGCTCGAATGGGAGTTCCCCGCGGATTCCTGCGTCAACGCGCAGGGCGACGCGTCCACTTCGCTCGCGCCCTTCGTGCAGACCTGCTTCACGCTCGGCATGTTCCTGTGCGGGGCGCGCATGAGCTATCACCACGATCCGCTGCGGGCGGTCGCGGGCTGGTACGTCGGCTTCGGCGCGCCGATGTTCGGCGGCATGAACCAGTGGGGCGAGCCGCTCGCCGACATCTTCGCGGAGATGAACGCGACGGGCTGCGGCGCGCGGCCGGACATGGACGGCGTCGACGGCGCCGGTTCCTACTTCGCGACCATGAGCGACTGTTCGGACGTGGAAACCACGGAATCGGATCGGCCGTTCCTGTACCTCTTTCGCAATTTCTTCAACGGCTCCTACGGCCACGGCAAGTATCGCGGCGGCGCGGGTGTCGGCTACGGCGTGACGGTACATCACGTGCCGTGGGTCGCGATGGGCTGCTTCGGCTACGGCTCGAAGTTTCCGGCCACCGTCGGCACCTTCGGCGGTTACGCCGTGCCGCCGGTTTTCATCCAGACAGTGCGCGGCAGTAACGCGAAGGCGCTGCTCGCGGCCGGCGATCGGCGCATGGCAGCGAGCATCGACGAGATGTATGCGGGCGGCAATCCGGAACAGGGGCAGCGCGAGTTCCATCACGCGAGCATGCAGGTCCAGCCCTTCCAGAACGGCGACACCTTCTACGTCGCGGCAGGCGGGGGTGCCGGCTACGGCGACGCGCTCGAGCGCGACCCGCAAGCCGTGATCGCGGATCTGCGCAACGGCCTGGTCACGGCCTGGGCGGCGGAGCACGTCTACCGCGTTGCCTACGATCCGGAGTCCCTGCGCCTCGACGTCGCGGGCACGCAGGCGAAGCGCGACGCGGCGCGCGCCGAACGCCTGCAGCGCGGCAGGCGTTGCGACGAGTTCGAAGCGGAATGGTCGACGCTGCGGCCTTCGGCACAGGCGCTCAAGTACTACGGCAATTTTCCGGATCCGGGCGCGGCGCTCGAAGTGCCGCGACAGCAGGCGGCGTGATTCCGGAGCGAAAACGAGGAACGCAGCATGATGCAGGAAGACCTCACCCGCACGCGGACCCTCCATCGGCAGCTCAAGCGGCAGGCGGAGCGTTACGGCGATCGCACGTTTTTCTGGTTCAAGGATCGCGCGTACAGCTATCTGGACTTCGATCGCGAGTCCGATCGCGTCGCGGCGGGCTTGCAGCAGCTCGGCATCGGCAAGGGCGACAAGGTCGGCATCCTGCTCTCGAACCGGCCCGAATACCTCTTCGTATGGTTCGGCCTCTCGAAGCTCGGCGCGGTCGAGGTGCCGGTCAACACCGCCCACCGCGGCGAGCTGCTGACCTATATGTTCGACCAGGCGGACTGCCGGCTCGCAGTGTGCGAGGCGCAGTTCCTCGATCGGCTCGCTCCGGTGCTCGACTCGCTGCCGAAGCTGGAGTGGCTCGTGCTGCTCGACGGCGTGCCCGACGGCCTCGGCAAGCCGGCGCTGGACTACGCGGCGTGCATCGCGAACGACGGCCGCTTCGCGCCCGTCGACGTGCGCTGGTCCGATCCCTTCGCCATCCTGTTCACTTCCGGCACGACGGGTCCGAGCAAAGGCAGCCTGATGCCGCAGAACTACGCGTTGTTCATGGGCGAAGTGGTGAGCCGCTGCATGAACTACACGCCGCAGGATCGGCTCTACACCGTGCTGCCGCTCTTCCATGGCAACGCGCAGCTACTGTCGACGATGGCGGCGCTGATGAGCGGAGCCCAGATGGTGCTCGGCGAACGGTTTTCGGCCAGCGAGTTCTGGCCCGACGTGAAGAAATACGGCTGCACGGAGTTCAACTACATCGGCGGCATCCTGCCGATACTCTTGAAAGCCGAGCCGCGCGCGGACGACGCCGACCACCCGCTGCGCGTGATGATGGGCGCAGGCGCCGCGCGCGACGTCTTTCTCGCCTTCGAGAGCCGCTTCGGCGTCAAGCTCGTGGAAGGCTACGGCATGAGCGAGATCGGCCTGCCGCTGATGAACCGGTTGGACGGCGAGCGCGTGCCGGGTTCTATCGGCAGGCCCGCATTCGGCTGCGAGGTCCGTCTCGTGGACGACGAGGGCCTCGAGATCGTCGAGCCCGACGTGCCGGGCGAACTGCTGGTGCGCACCGACGCGCCTCACACCATGCTCATCGAGTATTACCGGATGCCGGACAAGACGGTCGAAGCCTGGCGCGACCTCTGGTTCCACACCGGGGACTATGCGACGCGCGACGCGGCCGGCAACTATTTCTTCGTCGATCGCAAGAAGGATGCGCTGCGCCGGCGCGGCGAGAACATCAGCTCCTATGAGGTGGAGTCGGTCATCAACGCACATCCGGCGGTGCTCGAATCGGCGGCCGTGGCAATCAAGTCCGAGATCGGCGAGGACGAAGTGATGGTGTGCGTGACGCTGAAGCCCGGCGCCGAGCTGACGCCCGCCGCGCTCATCGATCACTGCCAGACGCGCATGGCTTATTTCATGGTACCGCGCTACGTGCGCATCCTGACCAGCCTGCCGAAAACGCCGACGGAGAAGATCCAGAAGGCGGAGCTGCGCAAGCAAGGCCTCGCGCCCGACACCTGGGATCGCGAGCAGGCCGGCCATCGACTCGAACGCTGAGTCGGCGCTATTGAGCGAGGGATCGTGCGTCCGATCCCTTTGCTTGCCGTGGACGAGCGAGGGAGCATGAACACCGAATCCATCGAGCCTTTTGCCGCCGGCATCTTTACCGCGGCCGCCGACGGCAGCGGCGAGCTGCTCGGTGCGGCGTGTACGGCCTGCGGGCGGCGCTACTTTCCGCGGCGCGATCATTGCCCGGTCTGCGGCATCGATCTCGCGGCTCGCAGCCTCGGCGGCCGCGGCACGCTGTATTCGTTCACGGTCGTGCGCGTGCGGCCGCCGCTGGGCCTGCCCGCGCCGTATGCCGTCGGTTATGTCGACCTCGAGGACGGCCCCCGGGTGTTCGGCCTGCTCGATCCCGACGCGGTGGACGACTTCGCGATCGGCATGCCGCTCGAGCTGCGCGTCGCGGCGCTCGGCGTCGACGTCCGGGGCAGGCGCTGCCTGCGTCCTTACTTCGCCCCCCGACGCGGAGCCTGACATGAGTCTCGCGCACATCACCGGCATCGGCATGGTTCCCTTCGGCAAGCACGTCTCGCGCTCGATCGCCGGCATGGCGGCGGAGGCCGTGCGGCTGGCGCTTGCCGACGCGGGCCTGCCGGCGTCCAGGATCGGCATCGCGTTTTTCGCCAACGCCTTCGGCGCCCGCCTGTTCGGCGATCTCACCCTCGGCCAGAACGCGCTGTGGGAGGCGGGCATCAACCGCATTCCGGTCGTGAACGTCGAGAATGCCTGCACCTCGGGATCGACGGCCTTCGTGCTCGCCTGCAACGCGGTCGCCGTGGGCCAGGCGGAGTTCGCGCTCGCCGTGGGCGCCGAGAAGCTCTGCGTCCCCGAGCTCGGACTCATCAACTCCGGGGCGACGGAGCTCGAAACCCAGCTCGGCCTCGTCGCCCCGGCGAGCTTCGCGCTGCGCGCGATGCGCTACATGGCGGAGTCGGGCACCACGGCGGACGAGCTGGCGGCGGTCGCGGTGAAGAATCGGGCACACGCGGCGAAGAATCCGCTGGCTTTCTTTCGCGGCCCGGCGCTGAGCGTCGAGCAGGTTCTCGCCTCGCCGGTGGTCGTCGATCCGCTGACGAAGCTGCAGTGCTGCCCGAATGCGGACGGCGCGGCGGCCGTGATCGTCCGCGCGCCGGCCGCCGCGCGCAGGATGACGCGCGCGATCGACGTGCGGGCGGCACTCCTGTGCACGGGCAGCTACGAGAACCCGCAGGATCTCACGCACTGGGAGACAGACTATCGCGCCTGCCGCATGGTCTACGAGGCCGCGGGGATCGGCGCGGACGACGTCGACGTCGTGGAGTGCCACGATGCGTTCACGATCGCGGAGATCCTGCATTACGAAGCGCTGGGACTGTGTGCACCCGGCGACGGCGGCCGCTACGCCGCGGCCGGTCACGCCGCGCTCGGGGGACGCGTGCCGGTCAATCCTTCCGGCGGTCTGCTGAGCCGCGGCCATCCGGCGGCGGCGACGGGCGTCGCACAGCTCGTCGAACTCGTGATGCAGCTACGGGGCGAGGCGGGTGAGCGTCAGGTCGAGCACGCGCGCGTCGGCGTCGCGCAGTGCATGGGCGGGGACAAGGCGGGAGACACGAAGTCCTGCACGGTGGCGGTGCTGGCGGCTTAGGCGCGCGTTCGGAATCGGCGGGTTCGGCGTGGTCCGGACTCGGCGCCGCGCCTGCGGACAAGTCTCGGACTCGAACCGGGTGCGGAATACTCCGGATCCTCCGCGTGCTCCTCAGCCGGCTTTGACGCCGCTGACCCGAGTCAGGATGCCGGGCACGAAATCCGCGGCTGCCACCTGCGCGAAGCCCGCGGCGCGCAGGTAGTCGATGCACTGGGTGACCGTGTGGGCCTTGCCGCGGCTGCCGCAGATTGCTTCGTGCATGCCCCACAGCGCGGGATCGAGCGGGCCGCCGCCGTCGGCGTCGAGCATCTCGCCGATGAGGTGGAACTCGCCGCTCGGCAACAAGGCTGCGTACACCTTGGAGACGACGCGCTGGATGACGTCCGGGGCGTAGATCGGCAGGTTGGAGGCCATCACGGCCACGTCGCAGTCTTCCGGGAATGCCGTTGCCGTGAAGTCACCGGGCAGAGTCTCGACGCGGTCGCTGACGCCGTGTGCGACGAGGTACTCGCGCGTCACTTCGACGACCGGCGGCAGGTCGAGCACCACCGCGCGTAGCTGCGGAAAGCGCTGGACGGCGTTGATGCTGTAGGCGCCGGAGCCCCCGCCGAGATCCAGCAGCTTGCGGCGGGTGCGCAGATCCACCGTGCGGCAGAAGCGTTTGCCGGCGCCCATGCCGATGCTGTACGTCGCCGCGTGATAGGCACGCGCGGATTCGACGGTGAGATCGGCATACATGCCGAGCAGGGTCGGAGGCGTCGGGTCGGTGAGGATTGCGGTCAGCTCGAACCACTTCGGGACGTCCGCGCGCGTGAACATCATCCAGTCGCCGGCGTACGCCGCCTCGCCGCGCACGAGAAAACGCGCCGCGTCCGGCGCGTTCACGAGGCGTCCATCGCGGCGCTCGAGAAGGCCCATCGCGAGCAGTACCGTGACGAGACGCTCGGCGTTGAGCTCGGACATGCCGGTCGCTCGCACCAATGCGCCGACATCGTCCGCTCCAGCAGCGACATGGGAAAAGACCGCGAGATCCAATGCGGCGTAGAACACCGCCGTCTCGGTGTAGGCGCGTGAAATGCGCTGCAGGCGCGTAGTATCGACCCGCTCGGTCGTCATCGCTTCAACCCCTGTGAGTCATCGGCTGACCGCTAGCGTACATCCGGGAAACGGGAAAGAGCACCGTCGACCATCCGCGGCGGCGCGGCTTCGCGAGGCTGCGGCTGCCGTCGCCGACCGCGGCGTTCGGCCTTGTCTTTGGGGACGGTGGAAATTTGGTGGGTGTCCCGGAAGAAATTCGTTCCCTTCAGCATCGGGGTGCCGCAGCATGCGGCGGCATCGACATGCAATCCGGTGGGAGTTGGGTGGGTGTCCCAGAACGCTGATGGTGAGTGCACTGGTGCACTGGTGGGTGTCCCAGAAGGCACTGGTGGGTGTCCCAGAAGATCGTGAGACCCGAGGACACCCACCATTCGGGATCCAAGTCCACCCTGCCTCTGTCCAACCCCTTCGGCGCCGGGGTGCCGCATCATGCGGCGGCGTCGATGCGCAATCCGGTAGAAATTTGGTGGGTGTCCCAGAACGTCTGAACGCTCCTGTCGAAACGGTGCGGAGCTCGCCCCATATCGCGCTAACCCAGCGTGAGTCTCTTGACTGGGATCAGTATGGGTTTGCGGCGACGCTCACGAAAATTGCAACGTAACCAAACGCGCCCATGTGCGCCGCCGCGGGAGGGGGTCCGTTCATGCCGCACGGAACAGCTCAGGGGCGCGCCCGCGCCTCGCTTGGGAGATCGATCCTCGACAGCGAGTATGAGGACACCCACCGATTGAACCGCACTCCGTGGACCGGTCTCCGCATGCACGGCACTGCGAGCATTACGGAGCGCCGGAGCATCGCAATGAACTTCCGCGCCACGCTCGGCGCCTTCCCTGTAGCCTGGGGGGATGTATGAAGGCGGATGGCAGCCGGCAAGATATGAAACACGTACCTTTGAGCGGTGCATGCACGGTGTCGATGCCGTTGGATGCGCGAGTGCGCCTCGGCGGCAGCTACGCGGCCGACGCGCGCTACCCGATCATGACCGTCAACGTCACCAACCACTGCAATCTCGCCTGCCGCCACTGCTTCGTGTTCCGCGACGGGAATCCCAACCAAGCGCCGGCCTCGATCAAGGAAGAGATGGACGATGCGACGATGCTCGATACCTTGACGCGCTTGCGCGATCGTCATGCTATCGAGACCGCGCTGTGGATGGGCGGCGAGCCGATGCTGCGTCCGTCCCTGCTGCGCGCGGCGGTCGGGCTGTTCCGGCGCAACATCGTCGTCACCAACGGCACCGCGCCGCTGATCGATTTCGGGCCGAGCGTGCTCTACGTGGTCAGTATGGATGGTCCGCGGGATCTCAATGACGCCATCCGCGGCGTCGGCACCTATGACCGCGTGCTGCGCAACCTGGGCCGCCTGCCGGCCGGCTTGGGCTCGCAGCTCCAGGTGCAGTGCGTGGTGACGCGGGTCAATCAGGATCGCCTCGAGGAACTCGTACAGGCGCTGCTGCAGACCGCGGTCGGTTGGGTAACCTTCTCGTTCCTGGTGCCGGACGCGAGCGGCACGAATCAGGCCGATGCTTGGCCCGACAACGCGACGCGGGCGGAAGCGGTGCGCAGTGTGATGAGCCTCAAGCGGCATTACGGCGGCTTCATCCGCAACGGCCAGCGCAGCCTCGAACTGATGCTGCCGCCTTATGCCGAGCGCGTCACTGCGCACTGCCCGGCGCAGCGCCTGGTCCTGCCCCTATACCTGGAAGACGATCACTTCGTCACACCGTTCTGCTGCTATGGCAACGATGTCGATTGCGCGCGCTGCGGGGCATGGGTCGTGTTCCATCTCGCCGCGGAGCTGGAACGCGCCGGCGAGCTGTCGTGGAGCGCGTGACGGCGTCCGCGGTGCCGGACGGTAGCTGAAGGAAATCCCGGAAAATCCCGAGGACACCCACCGTTCCAGCGGAAAATCCCGAGGACACCCACCGAAATCCAATCCCGGGGACACCCACGGAAATTCCGGGGACACCCACCGTTCCACGGCTCGAAATCTGATCTCGTTTCGCCTTTACTCCGCGGTCATCAGCATCGGGGTTCAAACCGTGCCACATGTTGGGGTGAAGTCCGGTGGGTGTCCCAGGATAAATTCGGTGGGTGTCCCTTAAGGCTCTTAAGGCTCCAAGGCTCCGCCCCTGTCAGCTCCGCCCGAAAAGTGGGTGTCCCCACCTAACCCATCCCCCACCTAATCCCAGTGGGTGTCCCCACCTAAAGCCACCCTCCACCCCCGTCGATAGCCTCCAAGGCCTCCCCGCGTCGGCCGGACGCCGGAAGGCCGGCGCACGCGCCGTCGCACGCCGGCCGCGACATCGGAGGCCCGCATGGCCCAGCGCATCCTGTACTTTCTCGTCCCCGGCAGCCACGTCAGCCCCTTCGACGTCACCATCGCGGCCGACGCCGGCTTCGATCAGGTGATCCCCTTGACCGGCGTGCAGCCCGAGCAGGTGACGGCGATCGTGCAGGACGCGATCTTTTGCCGGCCGCCGAAGCGCCACAACGACACCGGCATCTTCATCGGCGGACGCGACGTGCATCTCGCCGCGGACATGTTCCGCATTGCCGCGCGCGCGATGGTCGACGACTTCCGGGTCGGCGTGTTCGCCGATCCCAACGGCGCCTACACCACTTCCGCCAGCGTCATCGCGCTGCTCGAGCGTGCCTTGCTCGCGCGCACCGGCAGTGGCTTCACCGGACGTTCGGTCGCGGTCTTCGGCGCCGGTCCGGTCGGGCTTTGCACCGCGGTGCTGGCGGCGAAGCAGGGCGCGCAGGCGCGACTCTGCCAGCTCACGGCCGACGACGACGAGCGCGTGGCCTTGCGCTTCTGCGAGCGCTACGGCGCGAAGGTCGAATGGACGCCGGCGCTGAGTCAGCGCGAGAAGCGCCAGATCCTCGACCGCGCCGAGCTCGCGATCTGCGCCGCGAAAGCGGGCGTGCGCATCCTCGACGCCGAATTGCTCGACGGCGCCGAGCGCCTGCAGGTGGTCGCCGACACCAACGCCGTGCCGCCCAGCGGCATCGACGGCGTCGGCGCTCAGGACCGCGAAACGCTGGTCCAGCGCGGCAAGGCGAGCTTCCTGTCCATCGGCCCGCTCGCCATCGGCGGCCTCAAGTACAAGACCCAGTTCGCGCTGTACCGCGCGATCCAGACCGCGCCCGAGCCCGCGCTGCTCGACTTTCCGGAAGCCTTCCGCTGCGCGAGCGAGGAGCTCGCGAAGTCCGACGCCGTTCTCGTCGCGGCCTGAAGCGCCGTTCCTTCGGCGCGCCGCACGTTGAATCGCTGGATGCGCCCGGCTACCTTCAAGAATAGCGGGCGGCACAGACGCCCCTGCTCCTCATGCAAATCGCTCGCGAGGTGTCTGACATGGCGACGATCAGGCAACTGCTGGATACGAAAGGACACGAGGTCTTCTCGTTGGGGCCGGACGCCTCGGTGTTCGACGCCATCGAGATGATGGCGGCCCGGGGAGTCGGTGCGCTGCTGGTGCGTGAGCACAGCCGCATCGTCGGCATCATTTCCGAACGTGACTATGCGCGTAAGGTGATCCTGCGCGGCCGCGCCTCGAGGACGACGCCGGTCGGCGACATCATGAGCTCACCGGTGATCACCGCGCCCTCGCATTTGACGGTCGAGGAGGGCATGGCGGTGATGACCGAGCGCCGCATCCGTCACCTGCCGATCGTCGACGACGGCCAGCTCATCGGCATCGTGTCGGTCGGCGATCTCGTGAAATCGATCATCGCCGAGCAGCAGTTCGTCATCAGCCAGTTGCAGAACTATATCCATAGCTGAGCTGCGGTTGCCGGCTTGATCCGGCCGCATTCGCGCAAGCGCCGGATCGGCTAGTCTCCCGGCGAACGACAGCCGGGAGGAGCCATGTACAAGCTGGTGGTGATGCTGCACCTGCTGGGTGCGTCGATCTGGGTCGGTGGGCACTTGATCGTTTGCTTCGGCGTGCTGCCGCCGGCGCTGCGGGCGCGCGATCCGGCGCCGATCCTGGCCTTCGAGCAGCGCTTCGAGAAGCTGGGGATCCCGGCGCTGCTGATTCAGGTCGCGACCGGCCTGTGGCTCGCCCATTACTGGATCCCCGACTTCGCGCAGTGGGTGAGCTTCGCGACGCCGCAGGCGGTGCTGATCGCCACCAAGCTGATCCTGCTCGCGCTGACCGCGGTGTTCGGCCTGCACGCCCGGCTCGCGCTGATCCCGCGGCTGAGCGCCGAGACGCTGCCGCAGCTCGCGCTGCACATCGTGGCCGTCACGCTGCTCGCCGTCGGTTTCGTCATCGCCGGTAGCGGCATCCGGCTCGGCGGGCTCTCCTGGTGAGATTTCCCGGTGGCGGCCGTGGTTGCCGCGCTCAGGAGGCTCCAACATAATCGACTGACCGTTTGGTCGAAAATAATAGGCCGCCATGTCAGAAGCTGCCGATCCGCAGCGCCGCGCCGAGCTTGCGCGCGATGCGATGTACCGCCACGACTACGCGGCCCAGGCGCTCGGCCTGAGCATCGCCGAGATCGGTCCGGGTCGCTGCGTCGCCACGATGCCCGTCCGCCGGGACATGCTGAACGGCTTCGGCATCTGCCACGGCGGCTTCATCACCTCGCTTGCCGATACCGCCTTCGCCTTTGCCTGCAACTCGCACGGCGAGATGACGCTCGCCGCCGGCTTCGACGCCGAGTTCGTCAAGGCGGCGCAACTCGGCGACGTGCTGAGCGCCGAGGCGCTCGAGCGCTCCCAGGCCGGCCGCCTCGGTCTCTACGACGTCACCGTGCGCAACCAGCACGGCGAGATCGTCGCCTTCCTGCGCGGCCGCTCCTACCGCATGCGCGGCAAGTCGCTGATCGGGGACTGAGCATGGGTGTCCCCAAAGACCGCCGCGGGCCGCGCGAACGCATCGAGATCGCGAGCGTCGACGAGATCCGCGCCCTGCAGCTCGCGCGGCTCAAGACCACGCTGGAGCACGTCTACCGCAACGTGCCGCACTACCGGCAGACCTTCGAGGCGCAGGGCGTGAGCCCGGCCGATCTGAAATCGCTGGAGGATCTCGCCCGCTTTCCGTTCACCACCAAGGCCGATCTGCGCGCGAACTATCCCTTCGGCATGTTCGCCGTGCCGCGCGAACGCGTCGTGCGCGTGCACGCCTCCTCCGGCACCACCGGCAAGCCGACCGTCGTCGGCTACACGCGCGAGGACATCGAGATCTGGTCGAATCTCGTCGCGCGCTCGATCCACGCCGCGGGCGGGCGCACCGGCGACATCGTGCACGTGGCCTACGGCTACGGCCTGTTCACCGGTGGGCTCGGCGCGCACTTCGGCGCCGAGCGCCTCGGCTGCACCGTGGTGCCGATGTCCGGCGGCCAGACCGACAAGCAGCTCCAGCTCATCGCGGACTTTAAGCCCGACATCATCATGGTCACGCCGTCGTACATGCTGGCGCTGATCGATGCGCTGGAGCAGGCCGGGATCGATCCGAAGGACACCTCGCTGAAGCTCGGCATCTTCGGCGCCGAGCCCTGGACCGAGGCGATGCGCGCGGAAATCGAGGCGCGCACGAACATGGACGCCGTCGACATCTTCGGCCTGTCCGAGGTGATGGGGCCCGGCGTCGCCAACGAATGCATCGAGACCAAGGACGGCCCGGTGATCTGGGAAGATCATTTCTATCCCGAGATCATCGATCCGGAAACCGGCCGCGTGCTGCCCGAGGGCGAGCCCGGCGAGCTCGTGATCACGACTTTGACCAAGCAGGCGCTGCCCGTGATCCGCTATCGCACGCGCGACCTGACGCGCCTGCTGCCGCCGACCGCGCGCTCGATGCGCCGGATCGGCAAGATCACCGGCCGCTCCGACGACATGCTGATCATCCGCGGCGTAAACCTCTTCCCGACGCAGGTCGAGGAGCTCGTCTGCGCGCTCGATGGGCTCGCGCCGCACTACCTCATCCACGTCGACAAGGTCGGCCATCTCGATCGCATCCGCATCCAGGTCGAGCTGCGCGACGCGCGGCAGGCGCCGCGGCGCGAGGCGCTGGGCCGCGAGCTCGCGCACCACGCGAAGTCGCTGATCGGCATCTCGGCGATCGTCGAGGTGCTGGATCCGAACTCGATCGAACGCGTGACCATGGGCAAGGCGAAGCGCGTCTTCGACCGCCGCCACGAAAGCTGAATGGCCGAGCGCAAATGTGCTCCGTTCGATGGTTTCATGCCCATGCAGAAGACCATCGTCATGCCCGCGAAGGCGGGCATCCACGCAGTGCTTCGGCGTGAGGCGCAGGAGGAAACGCCCATGAGGGAAACGCCGGTGCCAGGCGTGGACTCCCGCTGGCGCGGGAATGACGGATGCGTCGGCACCCGCGATCGATATTTGCGCTCAGCCATATAAAGGACATCGCCATGTACACACAGGCCATGGACGTTCCGAACAACGACGCGAAGGCCGCGCTCGGAATCGACGATCCCGCGCGTGCCGCCGCCTTCGACGAGCGCACCGTGCGCGGCGAGTTCGTCGAAGCCAAGGACTGGATGCCGGAAGCGTACCGCAGGACGCTGATCCGCCAGATCAGCCAGCACGCGCACTCCGAGATCGTCGGCATGCTGCCGGAAGGCAACTGGATCACGCGCGCGCCGAGCCTCAAGCGCAAAGCGATCCTGCTCGCGAAGGTGCAGGACGAGGGCGGCCACGGGCTCTATCTCTACGCCGCGGCGGAAACGCTCGGCGTCTCGCGCGACGAGCTGATCGACGCGCTGCACGCCGGCAGGGCGAAGTACTCGTCGATCTTCAACTATCCGACGCTGAGCTGGGCCGACATCGGCGTCATCGGCTGGCTGGTCGACGGCGCCGCGATCATGAACCAGGTGCCGCTCTGCCGCTGCTCCTACGGTCCGTACGCGCGGGCGATGATCCGGATCTGCAAGGAAGAGTCCTTTCATCAGCGCCAGGGCTTCGACGCGCTGTACACGATGATGCAGGGCACGGAGGCGCAGCGCGCGATGGTGCAGGACGCGGTGAACCGCTGGTGGTGGCCGGTGCTGATGATGTTCGGCCCGCACGATCGAGACTCGCCGCACTCCGAGCAGTCGATGAAGTGGGGCATCAAGCGGATCTCGAACGACGATCTGCGCCAGCAGTTCGTCGACGCGACGGTCGAGCAGGGCAAGGTCCTCGGCGTGAGCTTCCCCGATCCCGAGCTGCGCTGGAACGAGGCGCGTGGCCACTACGATTTCGGGCCGATCGACTGGACCGAATTCTGGAACGTCGTCAACGGCCACGGGCCCTGCAACAAGGAACGCCTCGCCGCGCGCGTCGCGGCCTGGGAAGACGGCGCGTGGGTGCGCGAAGCGGCGCTCGCGCACGCGGAGAAGCGCGCGGCGCGCGCACGGGCCGCGGCGGCCTGAAAGGAGCGAGCATGAGCAAGCGCAACGAATGGCCGCTGTGGGAAGTCTTCGTCCGCAGCCGCAACGGTCTCGATCACAAGCACGCCGGCAGCGTGCACGCGCCGGACGCGAAGCTCGCGCTCCAGATGGCGCGCGACGTCTACACGCGGCGCCAGGAAGGCGTGTCGATCTGGGTGGTGCCCTCGGATCAGATCGTCGCCTCCGACCCGCAAGACAAGGAGGCGCTGTTCGATCCGATGGAGGACAAGATCTACCGGCACCCGACCTTCTACCGGTTGCCCGACGAAGTGAACCACATGTGAGCGCCGCGATGAGCACGCCGCAAGCAAACGACACGCGCGCCGCCCTCGCCTACGTGCTGCGCATCGCCGACGGCTCGCTGATCCTCGGCCAGCGCCTCGGCGAATGGTGCGGGCACGGGCCGGTGCTGGAAGAGGACATCGCCTTCACCAACGTCGCGCTCGATCTGATCGGCCAGGCGCGGCTGCTGCTGACGCATGCCGGGCGGCTCGAGGATCGCGGCCGCGACGAGGACGCGCTCGCCTTCCTGCGCGAGGAGCACGAGTTCCTGAACCCGACGCTGGTCGAGCTGCCGAACGGCGACTTCGCGCAGAGCGTGCTGCGGACCTACTTCTACGTCGCCTGGCAGCAGGCGCTGTGGAGCGGGCTCGTCGCTTCGCGCGATCCGACGCTCGCCGCGATCGCGGGCAAGTCGCGCAAGGAGACGCGCTACCACGTCGAGCACCTCGGCGAATGGGTGCTGCGCCTCGGCGACGGCACGCCGGAATCGCATGCGCGCATGCAGCGGGCCTTGGACTATCTGCTGCCCTATGCCGGCGAGCTCTTCGTCGCCGACGAGATCGACGCCGCGGCCGCGGCCGCGGGTCTCGGGCCCGCCGTCGATACGCTGCGCGCGCCCTGGGAAGCGGCGGTGCATCCGCTGCTCGCCGAGGCGACGCTCGCGCTGCCCGGAGCGACGCCGTTCCGCTCGCAGGGCCGTCGCGGCCGTCACAGCGAGTTCATGGGCTTCCTGCTCGCGGAAATGCAGAGTCTCGCGCGCGCCCATCCCGGTGCCGTCTGGTGAAGCCGCGGTGACGCTCGACGCGCGCACGGCCTGGGCCGCGCTCGCCGCCGTGCCCGATCCCGAGATCCCGGCGATCTCGATCGTCGATCTCGGCATCGTGCGCGACGTCGACTGCGCGGACGGCCGCGTCGAAGTCACCGTCACGCCGACCTATGCCGGCTGTCCGGCGACCGAGCTCATCAACGAGGACATCCGTCGCGCGCTGCGCGCGGCCGGCGCCAGCGAGGTGCATATCCACACGCGGCTCGCGCCGGCCTGGACCACGGACTGGCTGAGCGAAGCGGCGAAGGCGCGGCTCGCCGCGAGCGGGATCGCGCCGCCGCACACGCGCGCGCCGGACGCCGCGCAGCCGCTCGTGTTCCGGCCGCGCATTCCGTGCCCGCGCTGTGGCAGCCCCCACAGCGAACGGCTCTCGGCCTTCGGCGCGACGGCGTGCAAGGCCTTGTATCGCTGCCTCGACTGCCGCGAGCCCTTCGAATACTTCAAACCGATCTGAGCCGGTGCAGCCGACATGGCGCAACATTTTCACGCGATACCCGTGGCCGAAGTCCGACGCGAGACCGACGATGCCGTGTCGGTGCGCTTGGCCGTGCCCGAGGCGCTGCGCGCGAGCTTTGCCTTCAAGCCCGGTCAACACTTGACGCTCAGGCGCGTGATCGACGGCGAGGAGCAGCGCCGCAGCTATTCGCTGTGCGCGGGCGTCGACGACGGCGAATGGCGCATCGGCATCCGCGAGCTGCCCGGCGGGCAGTTCTCGAGCTGGGCGAACCGCGAGCTGCGCGCCGGCGATCTGATCGAGGTGATGCCGCCGGACGGCGCCTTCTGCCTCGAGCCCGATCCGGCGCGCGCGCGCCACGTCGTGCTGATCGCCGCCGGCAGCGGCATCACGCCGCTGCTGTCGATCGCCAAATCGGTGCTCGCGCGCGAGCCCGGGAGTCGCGTGAGCCTGCTCTACGGCAACCGCAAGCTGTCCTCGGTGATGTTCCGCGAAGCGCTCGAGGATCTGAAAGACGCGCATCTCGGCCGCTTCGCGCTCTACCACGTGTTCTCGCGCGAGCCGCAGGAGGCGGCGCTCTTCGGCGGTCGCCTCGACGCGGCGCGCCTCGAGCGCTTCCTCGACACGCTGCTGCCGCCGGCGACGATCGACGAGATCTATCTCTGCGGTCCCTCGGCGATGCTCGACGCGCTGGCGCCCGCGCTCGCCGCGCGCGGCGTGCCGGAAGATCGCATCCACGTCGAGCGTTTCGGCACCGACACGCTGCCGCCGCCGGTGCGCGACGCGGCGGCGGCGAGCGGGCCCGAGGCCGAGGTCACGGTCATCGCCGACGGCCTGCGTCGCGAGCTGCGTCTCGCGCGCCACGGTCCGTCGATCCTCGACGCCGCGCGTGCTGCCGGCCTCGATCTGCCGTTCTCCTGCAAGTCCGGCGTGTGCTCGACCTGCCGCGCGCGGCTGACCGCGGGCACGGTCGCGATGGATCGCAACTTCGCGCTGATGAAGAGCGATCTCGCCGCCGGCTTCATCCTGAGCTGCCAGGCGCATCCGACCAGCGCGCGCGTCTGCGTCGACTTCGACGATCGCTGAGCGACCATGCCGCGCGGCCGCGCCGCCAAGTTTCCGCAGCAGCGCCAGGCCATCCTCCAGCATGCCGCGCATCTCTTCGCGAGCCGCGGCTTTCCCGGCACCTCGATGCACGAGCTCGCCGCGGCCGCCGGGATTTCGAAGGCGCTGCTCTATCACTACTACGAGGACAAGTACCAGCTCCTCGTCGCCATTGCCGAAGGCCACATCGATCGCCTGACCGCGCTAGTCGAGGAGCTCGACGCCGAAGCGCTGGCGCCCGAGGCGCGGCTGCGCCGGCTGATCGGGCGCTTCGTGCAGGAATACGCCGACGCGCATGCGCATCACCAGGTGCTGGTGCAGGACATCAAGTATCTCGCAGCGGCCGATCAAGGCCGGATCCGCGACAAGGAGCGCAGGGTCGTCGTCTCCTTCGCGCGCGCCATCGCCGCAGTGCATCCGGACCTCGCCGCAGCCCGGCTCGAGAAGCCGCTGACCATGCTGCTGTTCGGCATGATCAACTGGATGTTCACCTGGTTCCGCGAGGACGGCGCGCTCGGCTACGGCGACATGTCGCGGCTCGTCACCGAGTTCGTCGTCGGCGGCCTGGAGCGAGTGGCGTCGGCGAATCAGGCACTCTCGTAACCGCTTTCGTAGCCCGGATGAGCGCAGCGAATCCGGGCTCGGACCTGCCCGATTCGCACCAGTCCTTCGGCGAGACGCCGGGCGCTCTCGAACGCATGGACATCCAGAGACGCCGATCCCGGATTCGCTGCGCTCATCCGGGCTACGAGGATCGCGACGTCGGTCGGCGATGTTGGGCTTCCTGCGTCAGCCCAAGCTACGACCCTACGGCCGGACTCCGCGACCTCATGCCGACTCGCCGAAGATCCCGGGTTCCGCTACGCTGCACCCGGGCTACGAAGATCACGAGCCGGAGGGCAAGCATGCTGCACGTCTTCTATTTCATCACCCGCAAGAAGAGCCTCGACGACGCGGCTTTCCACCGCTACTGGAAGGAAGTCCACGGACCGATCGTGAAGAAGATCGGCGCGCTGAAGCGCTACGTCCAGCTCCATCGCGTGCCGTTCCCGAACCAGAACTCGCCCTACGACGGCGCCGCCGAGGTGTGGGTCGAGAACGAGGCGGCGCTGGACGCGATCATGCGCGATCCGGCCTATCTCGACGGCGCGCTCGCCGACGAGCCGAACTTCATCGACATGTCCTGCACCGAGTGGCTGACGACCGAGGACCACGTCTTCATCGACGGCACGCCAGGGCCTTCGGCGGTCAAGATGGTGTTCCCGCTGAAGCGCCAGCGGCATTACTCGCATGCGGAAGGCAAGCGCTACTGGCTGGACGTCCATGGCCCGATCGTCGCCGCGGTGCCGGGCCTGCGCCGCTACGTGCAGTCGCACACCATCGACGCGGCCTATCGCTACGCCGAGCCGCGCTGGGACGGCGTCGCGCAGCTATGGCTGGACGGCGTCGCGGCGGTCGAGAAGATGCTCGTCGATCCCGCTTTCAAGGACGTCGCCTGGGCCGACACCGTGAAGTTCGTCGACATGAAGACGATCGAGAGCTTCGTCGGCGAGGAGTACGTCGTCATTCCGTGAGCGCGCCTCGCGCGCGGGCGCGGCGGGACGCTCACAGCACCTGCTGCGCCAGCGCCTTGGCGCGCGCGAAATCGGTCTTGCCGCTGCCGAGCTTCGGCACTTCCGTCACTTCGCGGTACTCGGACGGAATCGTCAGCGGGTTCGCGCCGCTCTCGAGCAAGGCCTTGCGGATCGCCTCGCCGGGGGTCGCGCCGCCGGCGACGAGCAGCACGATCTGCTCGCCCTTCTTCGGCTCCGGCAGGTTCACCGCGCAGACGTCGAGCTCGGGATCGCCGAGCACGCGGCGCACCTGCTCCTCCACCGCGGTCAGGCTCACCATCTCGCCGCCGAGCTTCGCGAAGCGCGAGTAGCGATCGACGATGGTCAGGAAGCCGTCCGCGTCGAGATGGCCCTTGTCGCCGGTCTTGTACCAGCGCGTGCCGGCCATCTCGACGATCACCTGCGCCGTGCGCTCGGGATCGTCCAGATAGCCGAGCATCACCTGCGTGCCGCCGATGAGGATCAGCCCGTCCTCGCCGGTCGGCAGCTCCACCAGCGTGTTCGGATCGACGATGCGGAAGCTCGAGCCCGGCAGCGGCATGCCGACGGTGCCGGGCTTGTTGTTCTCCTGCACCTTCCAGAAAGTCGTGTCGAGGCGATCGGGCAGGTTCGTGCTCGCGACGGGCGTCGTCTCGGTCGCGCCGTAGCCTTCGTAGACCTCCTTCGCGAACTTGATCTTGAAGGCCTCGCGCACGTCGCTCGCGAGCTTCTCCGCGCCGGCGACGACGATGCGCAGCGACTCGAACATCAGATGATGCACGCGCGCGTTCTTCGCATACAGCCGCAGGAAGGTCGAGGTGCCGAAGAGGATGGTGCCGCGGTACTCGGCGACGGCCTTGCCGATCGCGATCGCATCCGTCGGATCCGGATGGCAGACCATCGGAATGCCTTCGACCAGCGGCATCAGGGTCGCCGCCGTCAGGCCGAAGGCGTGGAAGATCGGCAGCGTCGCCATCAGCACGTCGTTGTCCTCGGTGTTGAGCACGTCCGAGATCTGCTTGATGTTCGCCATGATGTTGCGGTGGGACAGCATCACGCCCTTGGGCACGCCTTCGCTGCCGCTGGAAAAGAGGATCGCGGCCGGACTCTCGAGCGGCACGCGCTTCATGTAGAGCAGCTTCAGCAGCCAGCCCGGCAGCAGCACCGCCTGCAGCAGCGTCGCGATGCGGCGCGCCTGCGAAATCTGCGGCTGGAAGTCCTCGAGCGGGTACAGCGCCGTGCCGGCGACCAGCGCGCGACCGTCGATGCCGCGCTTCTCGAGCCGCTCGAGGAAGCGCGTCGAGGTGAACACGGTGCGGATGCCGGCCTTCGCGATCGCGGCCTGCGTCGCCTCGACGCTCGCCGTGTAGTTCAGATTGACCACGGTCTTGCCGAGCATCAGCGCCGCGAGGTTCGCGATCGCGCCGCCGTTGCTGGTCGGCAGCAGCAGACCGAGGTTCTGCTCGCGACAGCGCCGGCGCATGCAGCGCGAGATCAGGATGACGCCGGTGATGAAGCGCCAGCCCGAGAGCCCGCCGCTCAGGGTATCGGCGCAGACCATGTCGCCGCCCATGCGCTTGGCGGTCGTGAGCCAGGCGCTGGGGATCGTGTCGAGCCGCTTCGTGTAGCGCTCCCAGGCTTCGATCGAGAGGTCGAACACGCGCCGCTTGACTTGCTCGGCCGGCAGGCTCAGCGGCTGCTGCGCGCCGAAAGCGCACACGATCGTGCGCCGGATGCCGCCGCGCCGGAGCACGCGCAGCCGTGCGCTCGAACGCGAGAAGGTGCTGCCCCACAGGCCGCGCAGGTAGAACGGCACGATCACGCCGCTCGCGTCCTTCGCCGCCGCCTCGTAGCCGCGCTTGAACTCGCCGAGATGACCGCTGCGGCTGATCGCGCCTTCGGGAAAGATGCCGACGACCTCGCCCGCGTTCAGCGCCGTGCGCACCTCGGCGAGCGCGTCGCGGCTCGCGACGCCGCCGATCGGGATGACGCCGAAGGAGTCGAGGAACCACTTGAGATACCAGCGCTCGTAGATCGCGCGCTCCATCACGAAGCGGATCGGGCGCGGCGAGGCGATCTGCAGCACGGCCCAGTCGATCCACGACACGTGATTGCCGAGCAGCAGCACGCCGCCCTGCTGCGGCATGCGATCGAAGCCGATCACTTCGATGCGATAGCGCTGCGTGATGGCGAGGCTCGCGATGATGCGCACCAGCGCGTGCGGCAGCTTGTAGACCGTGAACAGCGCGCCGCCGAAAGCGACGAGGAGCAGCGCGAAGAACAGGCCGCGGCTCGCGATGCCCTGCAGGGACAGCAGCACCGTCAGCAGCAGGAAGCCGAGCATCAGCAGGTTCTGCACGAAATTGTTCGCGGCCAGGATCTGGCCGCGCTCGTGCTCGCCGGCGTTGTACTGGATCAGCGCGTTCAGCGGCGTCACGAACAGGCCGCCGCAGAGGCCGAGCAGGACGAAGGCCGCTGCCTGCGGCAGCAGGCCGCCGAGGCTGGGGATCAGGAGCAGCGCGAAGCTGACGCCGAAGGCGCCGATCGGCACGAAGCCCGTCTCGATGTGATCGCGCGACCACCACGCCGTGAGCAGCGAGCCGGCGACGATGCCGAAGCCCGAGCAGGCGAGCAGGCCCTGCACGATCACCGTGTCGTGGAGGCCGAGCGCGGCCTTCGCATAGGCCGGGTAGACCGCGAGCACGACCTGCGCGATGGCCCAGAAGATCGCGAGGCCGACGATCGACAGCCAGGTGCTCTCGCGCCCGCGCACCGTGCGCAGGGTGTCGCGCAGATAGCCGAAGCGGCGGTAGTGTGCGAAGTCGAGCCGCAGATCCGGTGCGCCGGCCGGGCGCGCCGGTAGACGGAAGGCGAGCAGGAGCTCGAGCACCGAGCAGCCGACCAGCCACCAGCCGATCGGCGCGATGCGCGTCAAGGCGTCGGCGGTGTCGAGCGGCAGCGTGCCGGCGAGGAAATGCTCGAACAGTAGCGAGAAAAAGAACACGCCCGCGAGGATCGCGACGGTCGACACCGCCTGGATCGCGCCGTTCGCGCTGGTCAGGCGCGTCGCGCCGACGAGCTCCTTGATGTAGCCGTATTTCGCGGGCGAATAGATCGCCGCCTGCACGCCGAGCAGCAGCGTCAATGCAAACGCGGGCCAGAATAGGCCGAGGGTGTAGCAGAGCGTGATCAGCAGCGTCAGCACCACGGCCGCGGCCGCGGCCTTGCGCATCACCTGCGGCTTGGAGTAGCGGTCGGACAGATAGCCCGCCGGCGTGAACAACAGCACGAAGGGCAGCAGGATCAGGGCGTTCAGCACGGCGGTGAGGATCACCTGCACCGGTCCCTCGAACACCTTGAACACGGTGTTCTGGACGACGATCTTGTGGCCCAGATCCACGAAGGCGTTCAGGAACGCCATCGTCATGAAGACGGCAAAGCCGCGCAGTTTGATCAGATGCACCATCGACGTCTCCCCCACGTCCCGGCCACGGAGCCAGCATGCATGCGGTGCGCGGCATCATACGCAAGTCGCGCCGCCGCCGCGCCTGCGGGCACGCCGGCCTTTCGTAGCCCGGGTGTAGCGTAGCGGAACCCGGGATCTTCCCGGTCGAACGCCGTCGAAGATCCCGGGTTACGCGCTGCGCGCTACACCCGGGCTACGAAGCGGGATTTGTGGCCCGGAGCGCAGCGAATCCGGGATCACGCTTCATCGCGCGCTCGAGCCCGGCGCGTCGAAGTCGCTCGGCGGCGTCCAGGCGGGCGGCGCGGCCAGCGCGGCGAGCACCGCCGCGTCGCGGCCGTAGACGTCGCGGCGGAACTGCACGCGACCGTGCTCGTCGGGAAAGGCGGTCAGGTACAAGAGCAGGATCGGCACGCGCTGCGGCAGGTTCACGCGCTGTGTCTTCAGGGTGCCGATCGCGGCCTGCAGGCTCGCGACGTTCCAGCGCGTCGGATCGCGCAGTAGCTGCTCGGCGAGCTCGAGCGGCTTCTCGATGCGGATGCAGCCCGAGCTGAAGCTGCGCTCCGGCTGCGCGAAGAGCTCGCGCGCCGGCGTATCGTGCAGGTAGACCGCGTGATCGTTCGGGAACATGAATTTGATGCGGCCGAGCGCATTGTCCGGCCCGGGATCCTGGCGCAGATAGTACGGGAAGCTCGAGGCGCGAACCTGCCGCCAATCGATGCTCGCGGCGTTCACGGGCCCGCCGTTCGGATCGACGACGCGCAGTTTCTTCTCGCGCAGGAAGCCGGGATTGCGCCTGAGCTTCGGCAGGAAGTCTTCGCGGAAGATCGTCGGCGGCACGGTCCAGGTCGGGTTCAGCTCGAGATAGACGAGCTCGTCGCGGAAGATCGGAGTCTGCCGATAAGGCCGGCCGACGATCGCGCGGCCGCGCCAGCGCACGCTGCCGTCGACGAGATAGGCTGCCTCGTAGCCCGCGATGTTGACCGCGACGAACTCGCGGCCCAGATCGCGGTAGACCCAGCGAATGCGTTCGAGGTTGACGCGGATCTGATCGATGCGCGCCGCGACGGGCAGGTTCAGCGCGGCGAGCGTCGCGCGGCCGACGGCGGCGTCCGCGGCGAGGCCGTGATCGCGCTGAAACAGCGTCACCGCCGTGACGAGCGCGTCGTCGTACAGCGTCGGATCCTCGCTCGCCGCGAGCGGCAGCTCGACGGCGAGGCGCGTGCGCAGCGCGGCGACGCGCGCGTCGCGCATGCCGGGCTTCAGCGTGTCGCCGGTTGGCACCGCGGGCCAGCCGCCCTGCGCGGCGATCGCACGCATGTCGGCGAGTGCCGCGACCAGACCGCGATAGTAGGAACCATGCGGCCGCAAGGCGTTCAAGAGCGCCGAGAGATCCGCATGCGGAATCGCCTCGCGCAGCCAGCGCACGGGATCGGTGGCGCCGAAGGCGCGCGTGTAGTTCCAGTCGGGCTCGAGCGCGTTCGGATTCGCCTTGCCGAAACGCAGCACGAAGGCGAGGCGGGCGAGCGCTTCGGTCGCGATCAGCTCGCGCGCGACGGGCGCGTGCCGATCGAGCTCGGCGAGCTCGCGAGCGAGGAAATCCGCGGGCTCGAGACCGTCCGAGGTGACGGCCGCGACGTTCGCACGCAGCACCTCGAGCTGTCGCGCGCTCCATGCCGGCGCCGTCTCCGCATACAGCCGGCGCAGCACCGGCGTCGACCACAGCCGCACGCCGTCGACGACGAGCTGCGCGCCGCCGGCGGCGAGCGCGGCGGCCAGTGCTTCGCGCGTCGGCGCCGCCTCGTTCGCCGCGCCGGGCGAGATCTGCGCGACCGTCGCGAACAGTAGGAGGACGTGGAGAAAGGCGCGCAGAGGAGAGCGGCGTGCAGGCACGCGGTCGAGGCTGTAGGACGACATCCGGACTTGCTACACACGGGGACGGTCCGCCTATACTAGCCCGGACTTCGGATCTCACGGGGGCGGAATGCAGGACGGCGGCACGGAAAGCGCGCGCAGGATCGCGCGCCGCGGATTTCTTCGACTCGCGAGCGGACTCGCGATCTTCGCCGGCATGCCGGCCTGGGCCCGCGCCGCGACGACGCGCAGTCTTGCCTTTCGCCATTTGCACACGGGCGAGAAGCTCGCCCTCACCTATTACGACGCCGGCCGCTACGACGAGGTCGCACTCGCGGCCATCGATCATCTGCTGCGCGATTTCCGCACCGGCGACGTCCATCCGATCCGCCGCGAGCTGCTCGATCAGCTCGCCTTCGTGCACGCCACGATCGGCAGCGACGCGCCCTTCGAGGTGATTTCCGGCTACCGCTCACCGGCGACGAACGACATGCTGCATCGGACCACCAGCGGCGTCGCCACGCGCAGCCTGCACATGGACGGCATGGCGATCGACGTGCGCCTCGCCGACACGCGGACGCGCAAACTGCGCGACGTCGCCGCGAGCCTCAAGCTCGGCGGCGTCGGCTACTACGCCGCCTCGGATTTCGTCCACCTCGACATCGGCCGCCCCCGCCAGTGGTGAAGCGCTAGCGTGTGCCCGTTCGGGCGCTGCGGGAATTGACCACGGAGAACACCGAGAACACAGAGGAAGAAACGGATTAATTGAGCAGTCCGGTCACGCCGGCGCCAATGGAGGCACTGACGGATCGGCGGCTCTTCGCCAATCTCTATCTTCCTCGGTGTTCTCTGTGGCCGCATTTTTCGGCCGCCGAAGTACCTCCGCGCCCGGCTCGGTCGCACGACGCTTCCCCCGTTCGTCGGTATCCGCGGCCTGCGCGCTGGCTTACTCTCGCGTCTTCACCACACGGCACGACGAGGGAGTAGCCATGAGACTGAGGAACAAGGTCGCGATCGTCACCGGCGGCGCGGGCGGCATGGGACAGGCCACGGCGCTGCGCTTCCTGGAGGAGGGCGCGAAGGTCGTCATTGCCGACTTCAACGCGCAGACGGGCGCCGAGACGCTGAAGCTCGCGGCGGCTGCCGGGCACGGCGAGGACGCGCGCTTCGTGAAGGTCGACGTCGCCAAGGAGAGCGACGTCGCCGCGATGGTCGAGTGCGCGGTCGACGGCTTCGGGCGCCTCGACGTCATCTTCAACAACGCCGGCGTCGGCGGCGCGATGGGGCCGGTGTGGGAGCTCGAGGAAGCCGAGTGGGACTACACCTTCGATGTATTGGTCAAGGGCGTCTTCTTCGGTATCAAGCACGCGACGCGCGTGTTCCGGCGTCAGCGCGAGGGCGGCAGCATCATCAACACCGCGTCGATCGCGGGCATGAGCGGCGGCTGCGGGCCGCTCGCGTACTCGGCGGCGAAAGCCGCGGTGATCAACCTGACGCGCGCCGCCGCCGTGCAGCTCGCGCCGGAGCGCATCCGCGTCAACGCGATCTGCCCGGGCTTCATCCTCACCGGGCTGACGCACCCGCACCAGAAGTCGCTGGAGGAAGCCGGCCGCTTTCTCGACGAGCTCCAACCCTGGCCGCAGCACGGCCGCGGCCAGGACATCGCCGGCACGGCGCTGTTCCTCGCCAGCGAGGACTCGGCTTTCATCAGCGGCGAAGCCATCGTCGTCGACGGCGCGCTGACCGCGCTCGGTCCCGATCTGTGGGCGCGCTATGGCGTGCCGCGCGAAGCGATGATGACCAAGAGCCGCGTTAACAAGGGCACGACCGGCGAAGCGAGCACGGTGCGCGAGATCAAGGGCTGACCGTCATTCAGCATTGCGAAACCCCGTCTTCGTAGCCCGGATGAGTGCAGCGAATCCGGGGTCGAACATGTCCGAAGGACGCAGGTTGGCACACAGACCCGGATTCCGCGCCGCTGCGCGGCGCTCCTTCCGGGCTACGAGAAGAACGATCTTCGTAGCCCGGGTGCAGCGTAGCGGAACCCGGGATCTTCATTCGGCCGAAGCACGCCGCTCCCGGGTTGCGCGCTGCGCGCTCCACCCGGGCTACAACGGCGCCGCCGCCCGCTAGAATGCAGCCAGTCCGGCGTTCGATCGGACTTCGAGATCCAGGCTAACGAGGTAGAACGTGTCCCAGATTTCCGCTCCCGACGGCGCATCCCGCTACGACGTCGTCATCGTCGGCGCCGGCTTCGCCGGCATGTACATGCTCCATCGCGTGCGCCAGCTCGGCCTCTCGGCCCGGGTCTATGAAACGGGCACGGGAGTCGGCGGCACCTGGTACTGGAATCGCTATCCCGGCGCGCGCTGCGACGTCGTCAGCGTCGAGTATTCCTACCAGTTCTCGGAGGAGCTGCAGCAGGAATGGGAATGGAGCGAGCGCTACGCGACCCAGCCCGAGATCCTGCGCTACGCCAACCACGTCGCCGATCGCTACGATCTGCGCCGCGACATCCAGTTCGAGACTCGCGTCGTCGCCGCGCATTAAGACGCAGCGGTGGACCGCTGGCTCATCGCGACCGATCGCGGCGAGCGCGTGTCCGCGCGCCACTGCGTGATGGCGACGGGCTGCCTGTCGTCGGCGAATCTGCCGGAGTTCCCCGGCCGCGACAGCTTCCGCGGCGAGACCTATCACACCGGCCGCTGGCCGCACGAGGGCGTGGACTTCAGCGGCAAGCGCGTCGCCGTGATCGGCACCGGCTCCTCGGCGATCCAGTCGGTGCCGATCATCGCCGAGCAGGCCGCGCATCTGACGGTCTTCCAGCGCACCGCGAGCTACACGATTCCCGCGCACAACGGGCCGCTGCCGGCGGCGGAAGTCGCCGCCATCAAACGCGACTATCGCGGCTTCAGGGAGCGCAACAAGCAGCAGCCCTTCGGCGTCGACTTCCGCACTTCGACCCGGTCCGCGCTCGCGGTGTCGCCGGCGGAGCGCGAGCGCGAATACGAAGAGCGCTGGGCGCGCGGCGGGCTCGCCTTCCTCGGCGCCTTCGGCGATCTGCTGTTCGATCGCGTAGCGAACCGCACGGCGGCCGACTTCATCCGCCGCAAGATCGCAGCGATCGTCGCCGATCCCGCGCTCGCCGCGAAGCTGACGCCCACGCAGATCGTCGGCTGCAAACGCCTGTGCGTGGACACGGGCTATTACGAGACCTTCAACCGGCCGAACGTGGCGCTGGTCGACGTCAGCACCACGCCGATCGCGGCGATCACGCCGACGGGCCTGCGCGTCGGCGAGCGCGATTACGAGGTCGACTGCATCGTCTTTGCGACGGGTTTCGACGCGATGACGGGCGCGCTGCTCAAGATCGACGTCCGCGGCCGACACGGCCAGACCTTGCAGCACAAATGGGCCGCCGGCCCGCGCACCTACCTCGGCCTGCAGACGGCGGGCTTTCCGAACTTCTTCACGATCACGGGGCCCAGCAGCCCCTCGGTGCTGACGAACATGTTGCCGTCGATCGAGCAGCACGTGGAATGGATCGCAGACTGCATCGCCTACCTCGATGCGCGCGGCTTGCGCAGCATCGAGGCGACGACGGCGGCCGAGGATGCCTGGGTCGAGCACGTCAACGCCGTCGCCGATCGCACGCTCTACCCCGGCTGCAACTCCTGGTATCTCGGCGCCAACGTGCCCGGCAAGCCGCGCGTGTTCATGCCCTACATCGGTTTCCCGCCATACGTGCAGAAGTGCAAGGAGGTGGTGGCGAACGGCTACGAGGGCTTCCGCCTCGCGAGTTGAACGGCGTCCGATTCTGGATGAGCGGTATCGCGGCGGATAGGCCGTTTTTTTGCCACAGAGAACACCGAGAACACAGAGGGGAAGAGAGTGGGCCGTGCCTATCTCGACGCCGTGCACAGGTCGGAAAGCCGCTGATTTGCGCTGCGCGCACCGCGGAGAACACGGAGAAAATAGCTTGATGAAGTCTCCGTGACGCTGGTTTCCATGGTCACGATCGAGTCGCGGCGGCGCTGGCCCAATCCCTCTTGCCCTCCATGTTCTCCGCGGTGCGCGCAGCGCAATCAATCCCTCTCATCTTCCTCTGTGTTCTCGGTGTTCTCTGTGGCAAAAACCGCCCACAACCGGCAGCACATGCGATACTGGCATGCCGTCCGCAGTGCTGCTGCTTCATGTCCGAGCTCCTCGAATTCTTCGTCACCGCGCCGCGCGGTACGGCCGATCTGCTGCTTGCCGAGCTCGTGGACTTCGGCGCGCTCGAGGCGCGTGAGCGCATCGGCGGCGTCGCGTGTCGCGGCGGGCTGGAGCTCGCGTACCGCGCGCTGTGGTGGTCGCGGGTCGCGAACCGGGTGCTGCTCGTGCTCGCGCGCTTTCCGGCGGCCGATGGCGACGCGCTGTACGCGGGCGTGCGCACGGTCGAGTGGGCCGCGCAGCTCGATGTCGAGGGCACGCTCGCCGTCGACGCCGTGACGAACCGCTCGGCGCTGACGCACAGCCACTTCGTCGCGCAGCGGACCAAGGATGCGGTCGTCGATGCGCTGCGCGCGCCCGACGGCCGCCGGCCTGCGGTCGACACCGCGCATCCCGATCTGCGCCTCAACGTCTACCTCGATCGCGACGAAGCCCAGCTCGCGCTCGATCTCGCCGGCGCAAGCCTGCATCGGCGCGGCTATCGCGCGAGCCAGGGCGCGGCGCCGCTGAAGGAGAACCTCGCCGCGGCGCTGCTGCTGCGTGCGGGCTGGCCGGCGCTCGCGGCGGCGGGCAAGCCGCTGGTCGACCCGATGTGCGGGGCCGCTACCTTGCCGATCGAGGCGGCGCTGATCGCGGGCGACGTCGCGCCGGGGCTGCTGCGCGGCGACGTCGCCTGCACGCGCTGGCGCGGCCACGACGCGGCGCTGTGGCAGCGGCTGGCGAGCGAGGCGGCCGCGCGGCGCGACGCGGGCCGCGCGCGGCTGCCCGCGATCGTCGGCTACGACGCGGATGCAACGGCAATCGAGCACGCGTGGGAAAACATCGAGCGCGCCGGGCTGCGCGGCCTCGTGCATGTCGAACGACGCGAAATCGGTGACGCCGCGCCGCCCTCGGCCGATGCGCAGGGCGGGCTCGTGATCTGCAATCCGCCCTACGGCGAGCGCCTGCAGGCGCGCTCGCGGCCGCTAGAAGCGTGGATGTCCGATCCGCGCCGGCGCGCACCGGCGCGCATCGGCGGGCAGCACGAAAACGAAGCGGCCGCGCGCCGCGCCGAGCTCGCCGCACTCTATCGCCGGCTAGGCCAGGTATTGCGCACGCGTTTCGCCGGCTGGGACGCGGCGGTGCTGACCGGCGATCCCGCGCTCGGCCTCGAGCTCGGCATCAAGGCGCGGCGCACGCACACGGTGTGGAACGGCGCGCTCGAATGCCGGCTGTTGCGCCTGCGCGTGACGCCGGAATTCCTCGCGCCCGACGTGCCGCCCGGCAGCGAGCGCATCGTGCGCGCACGGCAGCGGGTCGCGAAGCGCGAGACGCCGTCGGCGGGCGGCGCGATGTTCGCGAACCGCCTGCGCAAGAACCTGCAGTCGATCGGGCGCTGGGCACGGCGCGCGCAGGTCTCGTGCTTCCGGCTCTACGACGCCGACATGCCGGAATACGCGCTCGCGATCGACGTCTACACCGCGCGCGGCGACGGCGGCGAAGCGCGCTGGCTGCACGTGCAGGAATATGCGGCGCCGGCGACGATCGACGAGGAGCGCGCTCGCGCGCGGCTCGACGAAGCGCTGGCCCTGCTGCCCGAGGTGCTGGAGGTGCCGGTCGAGCGCATCGTGTTCAAGCGCCGCGAGCGCCAGCGCGGCACGGCGCAGTACGAGCGCCTCGCGAGCGAAGGCAATTTCCTCGAGGTCGTCGAGGGCGGGCTGCGCTTCCTCGTCAATCTGCGCGATTATCTCGACACCGGCCTCTTCCTCGATCACCGCGCGACGCGCGCCTTGCTGCGCGAGAAGTCGCGCGATCGCGACGTGCTGAACCTCTTCAGCTATACGGGCACGGCGAGCGTCTATGCCGCGGCGGGCGGTGCGCGCAGCACGACCTCGGTCGATCTGTCCGCGACCTACCTGCGCTGGGCCGAGCGCAATCTCGCGCTGAACGGTTTCGGGGCGCCGGCGCACCAGGTGCTGCAGGCGGACTGCGTCGCGACGCTCGCCGCGCCGCCGACGCGGCGCTACGGGCTCATCTTCCTCGATCCGCCGAGCTTCTCGAATTCCAAGCGCATGCGCGACACGCTGGACGTGCAGCGCGATCACGTGACGCTGATCCGCCAGTGCCTCGCGCGCCTGACCCCCGACGGCGAGCTCGTGTTCTCGACCAATCTGCGCCGCTTCAAGCTCGACCGCGTCGCGCTCGCCGGCCTCCCCATCGAAGACCTCAGCCGCGACACCCTGCCCGCAGACTTCGCGCGCAACGCGCGCATCCATCAGTGCTTCGTGATCCGGCGCGGGTAGCGGGTGCCGTGCCGCTTTTAGGCGAGGATGGGGTCACAGAGAACACCGAGAACACAGAGGAAGATGAGAATGGGCCGGTGCCGTCGTCGAGGCAGCGCCAATAGTCTCCTTCTCTATTTCCCTCTCTGTGTGCTCGGTGTTCTCTGCGGCAAAAACGAAACGTCAGCCCAACCTACGTTCGTGTTCTCGGTGGCGGGAACGGAGTTTCAAGCGGCGATCACTTCACCTTCGCCGACTTGATCAGCACGGTGTCGACCGGCACGTCGCTCATCGGGCCGAAACTCGTGGTCGGGACGGCGACGATCGCGTCGACCGCGTCCATGCCGGAGACGACCTTGCCGAACACGGTATAGCCCCAGCCCTGGACGTCCTTGCTGCGGAAGTCGAGGAAGGCATTGTCCTTGACGTTGATGAAGAACTGCGCCGTCGCGCTGTGCGGATCGCCGGTGCGCGCCATCGCGATCGTGCCGCGCTCGTTCTTCAAGCCGTTGTCCGCTTCGTTCTGAATCGGCGCGCGCGTGTCCTTCTCCGTCATGTCCGGCGTGTAGCCGCCGCCCTGGATCATGAAATCCGGGATCACGCGGTGGAAGATCGTGCCGTCGTACTGTCCGGCCTGCACGTAGGCGAGGAAGTTCTCGACCGTCTTCGGCGCCTGGTCGGGATAGAGCTCGATGGCGATGTCGCCTTTGGTCGTCTCGAAGGTGACGACGGGCAGCGCATCGGCGGCGAAAGCCGCCCGCAGCGCGCCGAAGGCGCAAGCGAAGACGAGACCCTGGACCAACTTCATGTTCGGTACTCCGTGTCGGGATGAAAGGCCGGCGCATTGTCGGCCAGACGCGCGGCAATAGCCATGCGATCGGTGGCGAGCCGCTCGATCTCCGTAGCCCGGGTAGAGCGCGCAGCGCGCAACCCGGGGTTGGGCGTGTCGGTGCGTCGAAGATCCCGGGTTCCGCTTCGCTGCACCCGGGCTACGACGTCTTTCGGAACGCCGGCAGCACTTCCCGCGCGAGCAGCGCTTCGCTGGTGTCGCAGTACTCGGGCGGACAGGCCGAGGACAGGAAGAAGGTATGGGCGCCGGCGTCGATGTAGGTTTGCAGGCGCGCGCGGCATTCGTCCGGCGTGCCGGCGATGACGTAGCGGCCGGCGATCTTCGAGAAGTCCTGCGCGTACTGCGCGCCGAGCTTCTCCGTCGCCATCGCCCAGGCGCGGGCGCCGTCCTCGTGACAGCAGGTGAAGGCGAATAGCGACGGTTTGACGGCATCGGCGGATCTGCCTGCCTCGATCGCCCAGCCGCGAATCTTCACCAGAGAATCCGCGAGCATCTCCGGCGTGTACATATAGGGCATCCAGCCGTCGCCGTAGCGCGCGGCGCGGCGCATCGCGGCGTCCTTGCGGCCCGAGACCCAGATCGGCAGCGGCTGCTGCACGGCGCGGGGCTGCAGGCGCATGCCGTGCAGCGTGTTGAAGCGGCCCTCGAAGTCGACGGTCTCGCCGGCGAGCAGGCGGCGGACGATCGGCAAGGCTTCATTGACGCGCGCGCCGCGCTCGGCGACGGGCACGCCGCAGGCTTCGAACTCGCGCGGCATTTCGCCGCCGACGCCGATGCCCATGTGGTAGCGGCCGCCCGATACGACGTCGAGGGTCGCGGCGAGCTTGGCGGCGAGCGTCGCCGGATAGAGCGGCAGCAGCACGATCGCCGACAGCAGCTTGATGCGCGTCGTCGCCCCAGCCGCCGCGGCGAGCGAAATGAAGCTGTTCGAGGTCGGACCGTGGAAGCTCACGTGCTCGCCGCAGCCCGCATAGTCGTAGCCGAGTGCTTCGAGCCGCCGCGCGTTGCCGGCCGCGCCTTCGATGCTGTGGAGTGCCATGCCGAATTCGATGCCCATGTCTCGCTCCCTGGTCGATGTCCTGCCCATCATCGCATGCCGCGCTCGGTTGAAGTCACCGGGAGCGGTCCCGATAATCCGCGCAGCTCCGCGCGCACTCGCAGCCCGGACGAGCGCTGCGAATCCGGGATCGAGTCCCTAGCGCTACCGCGGAGAGCACAGAGAACACGGAGAAGAAGGGATTGTTCGGAGCTTCCGCAGCGCAGGCGTCGAGCCACCGGAATCGAATCGCGGAGGCGCCGATTCAATCCATCTCTTTCTCCGTGCCCTCCGCGGCTGGATTGATCCGCACACCAAACGAAGGCAAGCAAACATCATGGACAGACAGAAGATGATGGCGATGGCCGAGCGCGTGTATCGCGACGTCGCGGGGGCGATGGCGACGGGGCTCGGCTATCTCGGGGTGGAGAGCGGGCTCTTCGCCGCGATGCGCGGGCGCGGGCCGATGCGGCTCGAGGAGGTCGTGGCGGCGAGCGGTCTGGTGCGGCGCTACGTCGAGGAATGGCTGAACGGCATGGTCGCCGCCGGCTACCTCGACTACGACGCCGAGGCCGCGACCTATACGCTGCCCGAAGAGCACGCGTTTCTGCTCAGCTCCGCGGGCACCGATCATTACATGGGCGGGATGTTCGGCATGCCGCCGCCGCTGCTCGCGCAGGCGCCGCGGCTGCTGCGCGCGATGCACGAAGGCGGCGGCGTGCCCTTCGGCGATTTTGCGCCGGAATGCCGCCATGCGATCGACGCGATGAACCGCGGCAACTACGAGCGACGGCTCGTCGACTACTGGCTCGCACAGCTACCGGACATTGCCGCGAGGCTGCAGGCCGGCGGGCGCGTGCTCGACGTCGGCTGCGGGCACGGACACGCGGCGATCGCGCTGGCGAAAGGCTATCCGGCGAGCGAGATCGTCGGCGTGGATCCCGACGCGGCCTCGATCGCCGAAGCGCGCGCCGCAGCCGGCGCGGCCGGAGTAAAGGTCGAATTCGTACAGGCGACGCTGGACGCAATGCCGCGCGTGCCGCCCTTCGATCTCGTCACGGTCTGCGACTCGCTGCACGATCTGCCCGATCCGGTCGCCGTGCTCGAACAGATCCGCGCGCGCCTCGCCGAGGACGGTGCGCTGTTCGTGATCGAGCTGAAAGTCTCCGACCGGCTCGAGGAGAACCGGCATCCGATCGCCGCGATGTTCTACGGCTTCAGCATGTTTCATTGCCTGACGCAGTCGCTCGCGCACGGCGGGGCCGGGCTCGGTGCCTGCCTGGGACCGACCAAGACGCTGGCGCTGTTCGCGCAGGCGGGTTTCTCGCGCGCCGAGCCGCTCGCGATCAAGAGCCCGACCAATCTGTTCTATGCCGCGCGTCCCTGAGCGCGGCCTGCGGCGGGGAAAGCGCGCTTCTTGCGAGCTATGGAAGCGGCCGCGTCTCCCGTAGCCCGGATGAGCAACGCGAATCCGGGATCGGCGCCGATGGCGGTCTCGCGCCTTCTGAGATGTCCGACCCCGGATTCGCTGTGCTCATTCGGGCTACAGCAGACGCGGCCTTCGTAGCCCGGAAGCGCAGCGAATCCGGGATTCAGCCCCGACGGCGGCGCCGGCTCCACAGGCCGGCGAGCGCGCTCGCGAACAGCGCGAGCCCGCCCGGCAGCGGCACCGGTTGGCCGATGAAGCGCAGCTCGCCGCTGAGGTGCCAGTGCGGCCTGCCGATTCCGACGTTCGGCTCGATGAAGAGCTCGGCGATGTAGAGCTCGAGCGAGCTCACGGCGTAGCCGTGGAGATCGGGGCCCGTCACGGCCACGGCGGGGACGAGGCGCACGGACTCGGGGCCGACGAGGCCGATGCCGCCACCGTGATTACCGATCGCGTCGTCGCGGATGTCGTCGTCGACGCCGTTCGTGACGCGGGCGAGGAAGGCCGGTAACTGCGGATCGTCGAGCGCGCTCCGCAGCTCGAAGCTGCTGCCCGCATCGGCAGGCGTGAACGTGCGGCCGTCGAAAACGATGGTGGCGAGATCGGTCAAGTCGCCGGGGGCGAGCGAGTAGGAGAACTTGAGCGCTATGGCGGTCGACGGCGTTTCGCTCGAGCTCAGCGTGCGCGTCTCGTCGAAAGGCAGGGTCGCGAGCAGCGTGGGCGCGACGACGGCGGCCTGGGCCGTAGCGGCGCCGAGCAGCAGCGTGGACAGCAGGAGCGGGCGGACGGTGGCGTGCATCGGGGGTCCTTTCTCGTTGTTCTGGCGCCGGCGGACGCGCGGTGAGGGGATGGTAGGCAGGGCCCGCGCCGGCAGCAATCGGGGAAAATGCCATGCATTTCCGCTCCCCGCGTTGGCGGGCGGCGGGCCGACATGGGCCGGCAGATCCACGAATCCACGCCGCCGGCATCGGATTTTCGCTACCCTGCGCGCATGCGCCTATCGCCGCGCGAGGAATCGACCATGACACCGCCCAATCTCCGCGAATACGGTTTCGACGCCGACTACCAGGCCGTCTACGACACGGCCTGGCGTTACGCCCGGGAACACCTGTACGCGCTCGCGCCGCGCATGGACCGCGAGGACTGGTTTCCGGAGGCCGAATTCCGCGCCCTGGCCGAGGCCGGCCTGCTCGGCGTCACGGTGCCGGCCGAGTACGGCGGTGCCGGCATGGACGTGCTCGCGCAGTGCTTCATCTGCGAAGCCGTGTCGTACTGGAACCATACGGTGGCCGCCTCGCTGCTCGCGAGCGACAACCTGTGCCTGGACAATCTCGTCCGCAACGCGAACGAGGAGCAGAAGGCCCGCTACCTGCCGCGCTTCTGCAGCGGCCGCGCGATCGGCGCGCTCGGCATGACCGAGCCCGGCGCCGGCTCGGACGCGCTCGGCAGCATGGCGACGCGCGCGACGCGCGACGGCGAGCACTACGTGCTGAACGGCCGCAAGCTCTTCATCACCAACGGGCCGGTCGCCGACGTGCTGCTCGTCTACGCGAAGACCGCGCCCGAGAAGAAGCAGCACGGGATCTCGGCCTTCATCGTCGAGAAAAGCTTTCCGGGTTTCCGCGTCGCGCAGCATCTCGACAAGATGGGGTGGCGCGGCAGTCCGACCGGCGAGCTCGTGTTCGACGAGCTGCGCGTGCCCGCCGCGAACCGCGTCGGCGAGGAGAACGGCGGCGTCGGGATCATGATGAGCGGTCTCGACGTCGAGCGCGTGATCGCCGCGTTCTACGGCCTGGGCCTCGCGCAGCGTGCCCTCGATCTCGCGGTCGACTACGCCACCGTGCGCCGCCAGTTCGATCGCCCGATTGGCGACTTCCAGATGGTGCAGGCCATGCTCGCCGACATGTACACCGACGTCGCGACCATACGCGCCCTGACCTATCAGGTCGGGCGCGAGCTCGCGAAGCTGCCGCCGGGCGCCGCCGGCCGCGGCGCCGTGCACCAGCGCTCGGCCGCCGCCGTGCTGCACGCGGGCCGCGCCTCGATGCGCGTGCTCGATCTCGCCGTGCAGCTCCACGGCGGCATGGGCTTCATGAACGAGTCGGAGGTCAACCGACTCTACCGCAGCGGCAAGGTGCTGGAGATCGGCGCAGGCACGACGCAGGTCCGCCAGCTCATCATCGCCGCCGAGCTGCTGAAGGAAGCGGCGGGGCGCTGAGGTCGTATCGCGGGCGATGAGAACGAGGGCCGTAGGCTGGGCTGACGAAGGAAGCCCAACGTTCGGCGCCCGATGTCGGGCTTCCTTCGTCAGCCCAACCTACGTTTGCTTCTTCAGCCCGACGGTGGTGAGGCGCGCGCACTCAAACGCGAACGGCGGTGCCGTAGCCCGGGTGGAGCGCGCAGCGCGCAACCCGGGATCGGCGCCCGCCGTCATCCCATGCACTCGAGAAGACCCGGCGCGGTGCGCGCCGCGCAGGGCCGAAAGCCCTTGCGTATCGGGCATGCCGGATCCCGGGTTCCGCTCCGCTGCACCCGGGCTACGAGAACCGGATTTTTCCGGCTGAGGCGGGCGCGGGCCGGCACCTGAGCGGCGGGCGCGGATGACCCGCGGGCGGCGCTGAGGTCGCACCGAGCGCATCATAGCGCCGGCCGTGCCGCACGGCGGATAGCCAGACCCGCACGGCGCCCGCTAACATCCCACGCGTCCCCCCCTTCCTGCTGGAGACTCGCATGCAACCCCTGAGCGGCATCCGCATCATCGAAGTCACGACCAATGCCTCCGGCCCGATGGCGACGGGCATCCTCGCCGATCAGGGCGCGGACGTGATCCGGCTCGAGACCATCGGGGTCGGCGATCCCTCGCGCCACGTCGGCGGCGTGCGCGGCGGCGTCACCGGCTACACCGCCTATATGAACCGCAACAAGCGCTCGATGGCCGTCGATCTCAAAAACCCGGCCTTGAAGGCCCCGTTGCGCAAGCTGATCGCGACCGCCGACGTTTTCGTACAGAACTCGCGGCCCGGCGCGCTGGATCGCGCGGGCTACGGCTACGAGGCGCTGCACGCCGAATTTCCCGATTTGATCTACGTATCGATCTCGGGCTTCGGCGCCACGGGCCCGGCCGCGCACCAGCGCGTCTACGATCCCGTGATCCAGAGCGTGGCGGGTTTCGCCGCCGCGCAGTCCAAGGACGGCGTGCCCGATCTCGTGAAGACCGTGGCCAGCGACAAGGTCGCGGCGCTGACGGCAGCGCAGGCGATCTCCGCGGCCCTGCTGGCGCGCGCCCGCGGCCAGGCGCGCGGCCAGCACGTCGAGCTGTCGATGCTCGACGCGAGCCTCGCCTTCCTGTGGACCGAGGTGTACTGGAACCACAGCTTCGTCGGCGACGAAGGCTTCACGCCGAAGCCGCTGATCGCGAGCTTCTACCGGCTGCTGCCGACGCTCGACGGCTACGTGACGATGATCGTCGTCGGCGACGACGAGTTCAAAGGCGCCTGCGACGGCCTCGATCTCCCGGCGCTGTTCCACGATCCGCGCTTTCCGACGCTTTCCGAGCGTTTCGCACGCTTCGAGGAGCTGTACGTGGAGTTCGAAGTGGGCACGCGCCGGCTGACGACGGCCGAGTTCCTCGAGCGCATGGACGCCAACGGCGTGCCCTGCGCGAAGGTCAATACGCTCGACGAGGTGCTCAGCGATCCGCGCGTCACGCACGATCGCAGCATCATCGAGTACGAGCATCCGCAGGGCGGTCGCATGCGGCAGGCACGCCCGCCGGTGGTCTTCGACGGCGAGCGGCTCGGCGTGCGCCGGCCGTCGCCGCGGCTCGGTGAGCACACGGAAGAGCTGCTGGCCTCGGTCGGCTGCTCGGCGGCCGAGATCGCCGCGCTGCGCGAGATGGGCGCAATCGGCTAGCCGAAGCAAGTATCGATCGGCGATCCCACCGCACTCGTCATTCCCGCGTAGAGCCTGCCCCGCGAAGGCGGGGGCAAGCTCTGCGCGGGGATGACGACATTCGCACGCTGGCGCAGCGTATTTCACTGAGCGTTTAGTCGTCTCCACAGGCCGGAATTGCCGGCCCGCGCTCGCAGATTTCACGGATTTTCTACGCGTCCGCTCGCGCTGAGCGCGCGTATTTGCGCGATCTCGCGTGAGCGGGGCGCGGGTGCCCCCGCAAATCCCACACCGGCACGCATTTACGCGGCTGGTCCGTTCCTTGCGCAAGCCGTCCTGCCGGCGCGAGCGTCCGGCGTCCCGTCATCGCGAGGAGTCGGCCGTGCCGCGCCAACGCATCTATCTGAACGCGTTCCACATGAACTGCGTCGTCCACCATTCGGCCGGCCTGTGGCCGCATCCCGACGACCGCATGACGCGCTACACCGAGCTCGACACCTGGATCGAGCTCGTGCAGCTCCTCGAGCGCGGGCGCTTCGACGCGCTGTTCCTCGCCGACGTCGTCGGTGTCTACGACGTCTTCCGCGGCAATCGCGACGCCGCAGTGCGCGCCGCCGCGCAGATTCCGGTCAACGATCCGGCCGTGCTGCTGCCGGCGCTGGCGCATGCGACCAAGCACCTCGGCTTCGGCTTCACGAGCTCGATCCTGCAGGAGCACCCGTTCATCTTCGCCAAGAAGCTCTCGACGCTCGATCACCTGACGAAGGGCCGCGTCGCGTGGAACATCGTGACCTCTTACCTCGAGAGCACCGGGCGCAATCTCGGCCTCGCCGGCCTGCCCGAGCACGACGAGCGCTACGCGATCGCCGACGAATACCTCGAGGTCGTCTACAAGCTGCTCGAAGGGAGCTGGGAGGACGATGCGGTCGTCCAGGATCGGCGCACGGGCGTCTATGCCGACCCAAGCAAGGTCCACGACATCCGCCACGCGGGCAAGTACTACGAAGTCCCCGGCTGCCATCTCTGCGAGCCCTCGCCGCAGCGCACGCCGCTGCTCTACCAGGCCGGCGCCTCGCCGCGCGGCCAGGCCTTCGCCGCGCGGCACGCCGAATGCGTGTTCATGCTCGGTCCTACGCCGCAGGTGCTCGGGCAGTACGTGCGCGACGTGCGGAATGCAGCCGCGGCCGCGGGCCGCGATCCGGCGGATCTCAAGATCATGGCCTTCGCGAAGGTGATCGCGGCGCCGACCGAGGACGCGGCGCGGCGCAAGCTCGCCGACTACGCCGAATACATCAGCTACGACGGCGCGCTCGCGCTGCTGAGCGGCTGGACCGGCATCGACTTCTCCGGCTATGCGCCGGATCAGAAGCTGCGCTACATCGAGACCAACGCGATCCGCACGATCGTGCACGGCTTCACGGCCGCGGATCCCTCGCGAGAATGGACGCTGCGCGATCTCGCGACCTATGTCGGCATCGGCGGCGCCGGTCCCGTGCTCGTCGGCGCCTACGAGCAGATCGCGAATCAGCTCGAGGACTGGCTCGCCGCCGGCGTCGACGGCTTCAACCTCGCCTACGGCATCACGCCGGGCAGCTTCGCCGACTTCATCGACGGCGTCGTGCCGATCCTGCAGGACCGCGGCCTCGTGCAGCGCGAATACGCGCCCGGCACCTTGCGCGAGAAGATCTACGGTGCCGGCCGGCGCAAGCTGCCGGCCTCGCATCCCGGCGCCGGCTATCGCGATCTGCCGCGGCGCGCCTGATTTTCCTCCATCCCTACAGCCTCGAACCGGAGTCCTCGCATGAGCGCCACGCTGCACGCCGCCATTCCCTCACCGCTGCCCGTCGCCCCGGGCAGCCATGCGCTGTACGAACTGTTCGAGCGCGTGCGACGCGCGGGCCTGGACGCGCGGCGCGAAGGCCGTTCGCTGCACGGCGCGATCGATTTCATCCGGGAGGCGCGCTTCGGTGCGTTTCGCGTGCCGCGACACGAAGGCGGCGGCGGCGCGAGCGTGCGCGAGCTCTTCGCCGCGCTGATCGATCTCGCCGCCGCGGACGCCGACGTCGCGCACATCCTGCGCGCGCATTTCTGGTTCGTCGAAGAGCGGCTGCGCGCGCGCGCATCGTCGCCGGTGAGATCTTCGGCAATGCGATGTCCGAGCTCGGCGGCAGCGCCGCGGTCGGGAGCTGGCAGTTCGCGACGACGATCACGCCGCTGGCCGACGGCTACCGCCTCGACGGCGAGAAGTACTACTGCACGGGGACGCTGTATTCGGATTGGACCAACGTCTTCGGCGTGCTGCCGGACGGCACGCCGGCCTCGGCCGTCGTGCCCGTCACGCGCGAGGGCGTGAGCTTGCTGGACGACTGGGACGGGATCGGCCAGCGTCTCACCGGCAGCGGCACGGTGCGCTTCGCGCGCGTGCACGTCGCGCCCGATGAGCTGCTGCGCAGCGCGGTCGACAGCGAGGACGGGGCGCGGCAGGCGGACAGCGCCGATCCCTATCTGATCGGCCAGTTCTGCCAGCTCATCCTGACCGCGATCATCGCCGGCGTGCTGCGCAACGTCGTCGACGACGCCGTCACGCTGGTACGGCAGCGTGCGCGCAGCTACGCGCATGCCGCCGCCGCGAGCCCGGCCGCCGATCCGCTGTTGCAGGCCATCGTCGGCGAGCTGTCTGCGGCGGCGTATGCGGCCGAGGCGCTGGTGCTGGCCGCGGCGCAGGCGCAGGACGAGGCGCTCGCCGCGCAGCGCGACGGCCGTGCGCACGAAGCGCTCGCCCATCAGGGCTCGCTGCGCGCGGCACAGGCGAAGCTCGTCGTCGACGAGCTCGCGCAGCGCGCCGCGACGCGCCTGTTCGACGTCGGCGGCTCGGCGGCCGTCAAGGCCGCGCACGGCTACGATCGGCACTGGCGCAACGTGCGCACGCTCGCGTCCCACAATCCGGCGGCTTACAAGGCGCGCGCGATCGGCGATTATCTCGTCAACGGTACGCGCCTGCCGAACAGCGGCTTCTTCTGAGTGCGTGCCGGCATCGTGCGAACGCGAGGAGGCTGGCATGGATTCGGAATCCCTGAAGGCGCTGCAGGCGCCGCTGAAGGCGCAGTACCGGGAGGCCCCGGAGGCGGCGCTGATCACCCTGAAAGCGGAGTCCAGCGGCGCCGACGGCGTCGCCTGCAGCTTGGAGACCGCGCGCGGCCTGGTCACGGCAGGCCTGCATCCGGCGACCGGCGGCGACGGCAGCCTCGCCTGCTCGGGCGACATGCTGCTGCAGGCCCTGGTCGCCTGCGCCGGCGTGACCTTGCAGGCCGTGGCGACGGCCTTCGGCGTCACGCTGACGCGCTCGCGGATCCTCGCCGAGGGCGATCTCGATTTCCGCGGCACGCTGGGCGTGGCCAAGGACGCGCCGGTCGGCTTCCGTGACATCCGGCTCGTGTTCGACCTCGCCGCCGACGCGCCGCCGGAGACGCTGCGCAAGATCGTCGACACCACCGAGAGGTACTGCGTGGTGCTGCAGACCCTGAAGCAGCCGCCCGCGATCGCGAGCCGCCTGTCCGCGGCCTAGGAAACGCCGCCGAAAACGGCGCTGCCGTGCGGGGTTCGTCCCCTGGCGTCGCCGGGACCGGTGATGGCGCACGGTGCGCCGGCTGCGGCATAGTGTCCGGGTATTCGCCCCGCGCCGATCGGAGTCGCCATGGCCGCATCGATCCATCTGAACGGCTTCACGCAGTGCTGCGTCAACCATCATTCGGAAGGCCAGTGGAAACATCCGCAGGACGGCAGTGCGCGCGGCTACCGCGACATCGCCTACTGGGTCGATCTCGCGCGCCTGCTCGAGCGCGGCTGTTTCGATGCCCTGTTCCTCGCCGACGTGCACGGCACCTACAGCGTGTACAAGGGCTCGCGCGAGACGGCGGTGCGCCACGGCGTGCAGTTCCCCAGCAACGATCCCAGCGTGATCATCCCGGCGATGGCCTACGCGACGCGCCATCTCGGCTTCGCCTGCACCTACAGCACGACGTATTACCCGCCGTATCACACGGCCAAGCTGTTCTCGACGCTCGATCATCTGACCAATGGCCGCGTCGGCTGGAACATCGTGACCTCCTATCTTGCGGATGCGAACGCGAACCTCGGCGTCACCGAAGAGCTCGGCCACGACGAGCGCTACGATCGCGCCGACGAATACATGGAGGTCTGCTACAAGCTGTGGGAGCACTCGTGGGAAGAGGACGCGCTGGTGCGCGACGTCGCGCGCGACGTCTTCATCGAGCCTTCGCGCGTGCATCAGATCGATCACGTCGGCCGCTGGTTCAAGGTGCCCGGCCCGCACATGTGCGAACCTTCCCCGCAGCGCACGCCGATCCTCTTCCAGGCCGGCCAGTCCGGCCGCGGCACGGCCTTCGCGGCGAAGCACGCCGAGGCCATCTTCTGCGTCTATCCGCATCGCGAGGCCTGCCGCCGCGGCGTCGACAAGCTGCGCAGCGCGATCGTCGCGGCCGGCCGCGCGCCGGTGCATCTGAAGATCTGCCAGGGCATCACCGTCGTCGTCGCGCCGACGCGCGAGGAGGCCGAATTGAAGCTCGCGACGCACCGTCGCTACGCGAGCCCCGAAGGCAGCCTGGCCTTGTTCAGCGGCTGGGCCGGCGTCGACGTGTCAACGCTGTCGCCGGATCAGCCGCTCGATCAGGTCGAGTCGAACGCGATCCAGGGCGTGCTGGGCTTCTTTCGCGACATCGATCCGAACCGGCGCTGGACGCTGCGCGAGATGGGCGCGGCGATGGCGGTCGGCAGCATCATGCCGAAGCTCGTCGGCACGCCGCAGGAAGTCTGCGACGAGCTCGAGCGCTGGGTCGACGAGACCGGCATCGACGGCTTCAATCTCGTGCCGATCCTGCAGCCCGACGGCTTCCGCGATTTCGTCGAGATGGTCGTCCCCGAGCTCCAGCGCCGCGGCCGCCTGCGCACGGCCTACGACGGCGAGACCCTGCGCGAACACTACTTCGGCCGCGGCCAACGCCGCCTCGCGCACGATCACATCGCCCACCGCACGCTGCCGCCGTGGAAAACTTCTTCGTAGCCGTTTTTTTTACTACCGAGAACACAGAGGAGAAGAAAGTGGGCCGTGCCAATCTCGCCGGCGTCAATTGCTGAGCGCCGGCAAATTTGCGCTACGCGCTACCACGGAGAACACGGAGAACAAAAATCGAGCGGCTGTAGCCGGATGAGCGCAGCGAATCCGGGATCCGACACCGAGCCTCGCGCTTGCGCCCACTGAGTCGCCGAACCCCGGATTCGCTGCGCTCATCCGGGCTACGAAGAAAGCGTTCGCAGGTTGGGCTGACGAAGGAAACCCAACATCGGACGTCACCCCAATCATGAAAGAGGCGTGGTGAGCCCCTCTCCCGGATTCCGCGCCGCTGCGCGGCGCTCCTTCCGGGCTACAAGACAAGGATCTTCGTAGCCCGGAAGGAGCGCAGCGGAATCCGGGTTCGGCGCTAGTCCTTACTCCCGGGGTCGATGCCGTGCCTTTCATAGGGCCGTCAGACACGGAGCAGAGCAGGCACAAGCCCACTCTCTTCCCCTCTGTGTTCTCTGTGGCAAAAACGAGCCCACCCATAGGCACTACGCTAAGGCAGCGGTTTGCGGCGTCCCGTGATCATCGACAGGGGCAGGTTGTCGCGCAGGCGGATGCTCTCGAACGCGGCGGCGAAGAGGTGCAGGGCGACGAGGCCGGCGAGGCCGTTGGCGATCCATTCGTGCAGGTTCTCGAGCCACTCTTCGCCCCAGAACCGGTCGATTTCCTCGAGCATGTAGCCCGTGACGCCGAGGCCGAGCATCGCCGCCATCATCAGCAGCATCACGAGCGCGCCCAGCGGTGAGTGGCCGAGGCGATGTACGTCACGGCCGCCGAGCAGCGCCTGCACGTGCGCTTTCACGCGCGTCGGCGTGGGCCAGAAATCGGACCAGCGTGCCGCGCCGCGGCCGATGAAACCCCAGACGATGCGCACACCGATCCACGCCACGGCGAAGTAGCCGATCCAGCGATGCCAGCCTTCACCCGCCTCCGTCGCGAAGTAGTTCGCGACGAAGGCGAAGGCCAGCGACCAGTGGAACAGCCGCACGACGGGATCCCATACGCGCACCGTCTGGTTCATGAGCTTACTCCTCGATCCGCGACTTCACGGCTTTGCCGCTGACGGGATCGTGGTAGATCTCGACCTTCTTGCCTTCCTTGTTCCAGCCGTAGATCTCGTAGCAATTGCCCTTGGTGACTTTGAACTTCTTGATCTTGTAGCCCTGCGCGACGAGGTCTTCCTGGAATTTCGTCTGGTCCTGCCATTGGGACTTGTCGGCCGTGGTGCATTCCGGGCCGGCATAGGCGAGTGGGGTCGCGAACACGAGGGTGAGCAGCATTTTGCGCATCTGGACGCTCCTGGTTTGAGGTGCGCACAGCTTACGCGGGAAAGGTGAAACGAAGCTTAATCTCGCGGCCCACTCCGGCCTTTCATAACCCTTCGTAGCCCGGGTGGAGCGGAGCGGAACCCGGGATCAGGAAGCGCTCCAAGATCCCGGGTTCCGCTCCGCTGCACCCGGGCTACGAAATCGATCGAGATACCGGACGAGCCGTTCAGATCGCGTTACTCTTCAACTGCTCCGCGAGGTGACGCGCCTGGCGGATCGCCAGGCTCACGATCGTCAGCGTCGGTGGCACCGCGGCCGAGGTCGAGAACTGGCTGCCGTCGCTGATGTAGAGATTCGGCAGCTCGTGCGTGCGGCCCCACGCATTGCAGACGCCGTCCGCCGGATCGCGGCTCTGGCGACAAGTGCCGAGATTGTGGATGACGGTGCGCGACATCGCGGTGAAGACCTCCGTCGCGCCGACCGCGCGGTAGATCTGCTCGCCGTTCTTCAGCGCGTGATCCATCAAGGCGAGATCGTTGGCGTGATAGCGCTTCGCGAGATGGGCGACGGGCAGGCCGTGCGCATCCTTGATCTCCGCATCCAGCGTGATCCGATTGTCGGCGACCGGCATGTCCTCGCCGATGACGGCGGCGGAGGCCATGTTCGGATACTGCTCCAGCATCCTCGAATAATCCGCGCCCCACTCCGTGGGCTGCCACTCGTTCGGCCACACCGGCAAGTGGATGCCGCGCGAGGCATAGAGGAAGCCGCCGGCGAAGCCGCGCGTCGGATCGTGGTGCATGCCGTCGGCGACGAGCCCGGTGTTGGTCGTGCCGCGATAGTTGTGCACGGGCCCCGGCATGATCGCGATGACGCGCCCGAGCAGATCCGTCATCCAGTGCCGGCCGACCTGGCCCGCGCCGTTGGCCAGGCCCTGCGGGAAACGGCCGGACTGCGACAGCAGCAGCAGGCGCGGCGTCTCGATGCCGTTCGCCGCGACGCAGATCGCCCGCGCGCGCTGCCGCCTGCGCTCGCCCCGCGCGTCGACGTAGACGACGCCCGTCGCGCGGCCGCGCGCATCGTGCTCGATCTGCACGGCCTGCGCCTGCTCGCGCAGCTCGCAGCGGCCGCTTGCGAGCGCGCGCGGGATCTCGGCCTGCAGGCTGGTCCATTTCGCGCCGATCACGCAGCCGCCGGTGCAAAAACCCATCTGCCGGCACTGCGGGCGGCCGTCGTGCGGCACGGTGTTGACGGACAGGTGACCGTTCGAAACTTGCCGGTAGCCGCAACGGCGCGCGCCGATTTTCAGGATCTCGCCGTTGTTGTGATCGGGCACGTCGGGCTTGCCGTGCAGGCCGCTCGCGCCCATGCGCCGCTCCGCTTCGGCATAGAAGGCCTCGAGATCTTCGTAGCCGATCGGCCAGTCGATGAGGCTGGTGCCCGGCAGCGCGCCGTAGGTCGTGCGCGAGCGGAAATCGTGCGGCTGGCGGCGCAGGGTGACGGCGGTCCAGAACACCGTGGTGCCGCCGACGGCCTTCGCGATCAGCGTCGGCAGATCGGGATTCAGATCGCCTTCCACGGTGCGCGGATCGCGCCAGCGCGTGCGGCCGTAGACCGCGGGCACGTTCTGTTCGAGCGTCGGCGTCGCGCCCGCTTCGAGGCAGACGACGTCGATGCCCTGGGCGCCGAGCTCGGCCGCGAGCGTCCCGCCGCCCGCGCCGGAGCCGATGACGACGGCGACGCGATCGTCGTCGAGCGCGAAGCGCTTGCTCATGTCGCCTCCTTCAGCCACGGCAGATCGACCAGCTTGCTGTCGAGATAGCCGCCGAAGGGCAGCGACGGGCCGGGATAACCGAAGTGCGGCCAGGTGTCCGGGGCGCCGAACAGCGCGCCGACCGCGCTCTGGCGCAGCAGCTTCACGAAGGCCGGATCCGCCTTGCGCAGCATCGCCTCGCGCGCGGCCGGCGGCGCGTCGCGCCAGCCGGCCGGCAGCGCCGCAAGCGAGCGCTCGAGCAGCGCGTCGAGCGCCGGCTCGGCCGCACAGCGTTCGGCGATCTGCGCGGCGGCCGTCGCGTGCAGCGTTTCGCCGAACACGGCGAGCGGAAACAGCGTGCGCGTCAGCGCCACGAGGCTCGCGGTGCGCGACGGCGGCACGGCGGGGATCGCGACGGCGCGGCCCGGAGGCAGCGCGGCGCCGACCGCGGCGGCGACGCTGCCGGCCAGCAGGCGGCGTCGCCGCGGCGAGAAGTCGAAGTCGGCGTGCTTCATCGGGCGTTTTTTCTTGTCGAGCAGGAGACGGGACGATGCAAGGCAGGTGCGCTTCGTGGCTTGATCCCGATCAAGCGTCCGCGTCCGCGATGCTATGCTGCAGGCACTTGTAATGTAGGGACGGAGCATGCGCGAACGCGAGCTCTACGAGGCGCAGGGATTCGGGCACGCCGTCGGTTTCGGCGCGCGGCCGGCGCTGCTCATCGTCGACTTCGTCCTCGGCTTCACCGATCCGGCCCTCTACGGCGGCGGCAACATCCTCGAGGCCATCGAGCGCACGCGTGAGCTGCTCGCCGTGTTTCGAGCGCACGGCAGGCCGATCGCCTACACGCGCATCGTCTATGCGGACGACGGCAGCGACGCCGGCGTCTTCTGCCGCAAAGCCGTCGGCCTCGAGCGCCTCACCGAGCAGGCGCCGGCTGCTCAGATCGTGCCGGCGCTCGCGCCGCTGCCCGGCGAGCTGGTCGTACGCAAGACGCAGCCCTCGGCCTTCTTCGGCACCATGCTCGCGCCCTGGCTGCTCGGCCGCGGCGTCGACACCCTGGTCGTCACGGGCTGTACCACCTCGGGCTGTGTGCGCGCCTCGGTCGTCGATGCGATGAGCCACAATTTCCGCACCATTCTCGCTGTCGACGGCGTCGGCGATCGCGCGCCGGGCCCGCATGAAGCGAGCCTGTTCGACATGGGACAGAAGTACGCGGATCTGATGCGCTGCGAAGAGATCGCGGCGATCGTGCGCTCGGCGCAACTCTCCCGCTGAATGAATCCAGCCGCGGAGGACACGGAGCGCACGAAGGAAGCGAGGAGTGATCGAGCAGCCTGCTCAGTGCCGACGAACGGCGCCTAGGCACACACACACCGGCTTCTCACGTCATGCCCGCGCAGGCGGGCATGGCGGTGGGCGGTGGCGCCCGCGCCGGCCGGGCAGGCGCGATGCTCAGTCGGCGGCGTCCGTCGCCAGGCGGCTGGTCTCCAGGCGGGCTCGCGGCGCCGGCGGAATCGGCGCCGGACGGCGGGATTCGTCCAGCCACACCTGTACCGAGTCGCCTTCGACCAGGACCTCGCCCGTGCGCTCGCGAGCGATCTCGAACGCGAGGCTGAACGAGCGGTTGCGCACGTCCACGGTCGTCGTGCGCACGCGCAGCGTGTCGCCGAAATAGGCCGGCTGCCGGTAGCGCGCCGTGGTCTGCGCGATGGCGAAGTAGCTCGGCGCGTCGGCGGGCGGCGGATACTTCGGCACGATGTCCAGGCGACGCAAATGCTCGAGGCGGCTTTGCTCGAAATACGTGAAATACACTTCGCCTCGCACGTATCGATCCGGCCCGAGATCGGTCGATTTGACGGTGATGGAAACGTCGGTGCTCACCGCCTTCGCCGCTTCGGGAGCCGATGTCTCCGGATTCGCCATCCTGCGCCGTCCGCTCAACGTCCGACGATGCCGCCGTCGACGGCGAGGTTCTGCCGGGTCATCCAGTCGGCTGCCGGGCCGGCGAGGAAGGCGATGGCGCCCGCGATGTCCTCCGGACGGCCGAAGCGCGACAAAGGCGTCATCGCCAGGAGGTCGTCCGGCACCTTCGGATCGACGTCGGCCAGCAGGCCTTTCAACATCGCCGTCTCCACGAAGCCCGGCGAGACGAGATTGACCGTGATGCCGCGGGGTGCGACCTCGCGCGCGAACACGCGGCAGAACTGCTCGACCGCGCCCTTCGTCCCGAAGTAGCACGAGCCGCCCGGCATGTTCATCACGGTGCCGATGGTCGAAATGCAGATGATGCGGCCGCCGTCGGCCATGTGACGCGCCGCCTCGCGCAGGCAGAAGTAGACGCCCTTGGCGTTGACCGCGAACATGCGGTCGAAATCCTCTTCCGTCGTGTCGATCAGCGGCTTGAACGTGCAGGCACCGGCATTGGCGACGAGTACGTCGAGACGGCCGAATTCCGCCAGCGTACTGGCGAACAAGCGCTCTATGTCTCCGAGCGCCCCCATGTCCGCCTGCACGGCCGAGGCCGTCCCGCCCCGCGCGCGGATGGCGGCGACGGCCGCCTCCGCCTCGCTCGCGCTGCGCGCGTAGTTCACGACCACGGCGCAGCCCTCGGCCGCGAGACGCTCCGCCGCCGCCCGCCCGATGCCCCGTGAGGCGCCGGTGATCAGCGCGACCTTGCCTTCCAGATGTCCCATTCTTCTCGCTCCGATGGTGCTTTCGCGTTCGGACGCAGCGGCCGGTGCGCGCCGCGCGTTCCGGCGGACAAGGCTGGTCCGATGCGTTGGCCGTGACACCCCGTTTTTTGCGTTCGAATCGATGCGCTCCACGAGAGCGGAACGTAGCCATGAACGCGTGAGGGAGCGGCCCATGACTCTTGCTCCCGGTGTTCCCTGTGTGCGCGGTGGCAAAGCGCCTTCGCAGGCGTCGGCGTGAGTCTGCCGACGGACGCTCTCAGCTCTGCGCCTTGCACGTCGTGAGGATCCGCGCGAAGGACGGTTGCAGCGCGCGCCACGACGCCTCGTCGAGCGGCACGGGACGGCGCAGCGGGCCGAGGCGAAGCTCGCGGGGCGGGCGGCCGCGGTCGGCGAAGACGATGCGGTTGTCGCGGCTCGTGTCGTCGACCACCAGCACCGCGTCGTCGAAGCTGCGGCGGATGCGCTCGACGTGCACCGCGTGGTGCGGATGATCGGCGTGCAGGTTGACGACCAGCATGCCGTCCTCGCTCAGCGCGGCGCGGCAGTCGTCGAAGAAGCGCTGCGTCGACAGCGGCTCCGGCAGCCCGGTCTCGTCATAGGCGTCGACGAGCAGCACGTCGAAGCGGATCGAAGTCGCGCGCAGGAAGGCTGCGCCGTCGGCTTGCAGCACCGCGAAGCGCGCGTCGTCCGGCGGCACGCGGAAGGTGTCGCGCAGCGCGATCACATAGGGATTGAGCTCGACCACCGTGATCCGCGTGCGCGGCAGGTATCGATGACAGAACTTCGCGAGCGAGCCGCCGCCGAGCCCGATCATGCCGAGCTCGGCCGGCGCCGGCACGAACAGCAGGAAGCCCATCATCATCCGCGTATAGGACAGATACAGCGCATACGGATCGCGCACGTCCATGCGGCTCTGCACCTCGTCCTTCGCGAAGTGGAGCGCGCGCGTGTGGCCGGTGTCTTCGACGAAGGGACGCGGAAAACGGGGCGGCGAGACTTCGGGCATGCGGCATGGTAGTGCGCGGCACGCGTCGCCCGCCACCGGGCGTTCGAGCGCAAGCCGCGGATCAGGCGGGCGGCGGAGCTTCCACGAAGGACACGTGCGCGCTCGCGATGCGCCAACCCGCCGGGGTGCGGATCCAGATCTGGCTCTGCCTGCCGATCCGGCCCGCCTGCGCGCCGCCGAGCGGGACGAACTCCGTGTGCGCGGTCGCGAGGTCGGAGCCGAAGCTCGTGATGCGCGTGTTGGCGAGGCTGCGCCGCTGATCGAGCGGCCCTCGCGCCCGGCGAAACTCGGCGATCGCCACGTGCGAATACAGCAGCTCGCGCGGGCCGTAGCGCAGCGCGCGGGCGTCGTCCCAGAACAGCGCGTTGAGCCCTTCGATGTCGTTGCCGACCAGCGCGCGTTCGTAGGCTTCGAAGGCGCGCGTCACCTCGGCGAGGATCTCGGGCCGGTCGATGTCCGCGTCCTCGATCACGCGGGCGCCCCGGCCGGCAGCAGCGTGTAGCCTTCCTCGACCACGGGCGCCGCCTCCCTCGCGCCGCGATCGAAGAGAGGCGGCGCCTTGAACTGCACGGACATCGGTGACAGGCGCGAGCTCAGAAAGCGCCGCCGACGCGCTGGTTGGCCAGCGCGGGATGCGGCGTCGGCGTGGGGCCTATGCCTGCCGGCGCTTCCGGCAGCTCCGCGGCCTTGAGAAAGGAATCGACCCACCAGAACACGTCGCGGCGCTGCGCGTCGCGGCGCATCTTGCGCATCCGGCGCAGGCGCTCCGCGCGATCCATGCGCACCGCGCGCTGGATGGCATCCGCCGTGCCTTCGATGTCGTAGGGATTGACGAGCAGCGCGCCGCCGCGTAGCTGTGCCGCGGCGCCGGCGAACTCGCTCAGGATCAGCACGCAGTCTTCCTCGATGCTCGCCGCGCAGTATTCCTTGGCCACGAGATTCATGCCGTCCTTCAGCGGCGTGACCAGCGCGATGCCGGCGGCGCGATAGTAAGCCGAGAGCTCGAGATGATCGAGGCTGCGGAATACGTAGTGGATCGGCACCCAGTTGCCGGGCGCGGTGAACTCGCCGTTGATGCGCCCGATGATCTGCTCGATCTGCAGCCGGAGATCGTGATAGCTCGGAATCGGCTCGCGGCTCGGTACCACGACCTGGATCAGCGTGACCTTGGTGCGCAGCTCGGGATAGCGTTCGAGCGCGTTGCGAAAGGCGTGCAAGCGCAGCGGGATCCCCTTCGTATAGTCGAGTCTGTCGATGCCGAGGATCAGCGTGCGATCCGGCAGCAGCTTGTGCAGCTCGCGTACGCGTTCGGCGACGGCCTCGCTCGCGGCCGCGCCGGCGACGCCGGCATAGTCGATGCCGATCGGGAAATGACCGACGCGCAACCGGCGCTCGCCGATTCGCACCTGCACGACCTGACCGCGGCCGGCTATCGAGGTCTCCGGAATCAGCGCCTGCAGGCACTGCAGAAAGTTGCGCCGATCGCGCAGGGTCTGGAAGCCGAGCAGATCGTAGTCGGCGAGCGCGCGCACGATCGCGCGTCGCCACGGTAGCTGCAGGAATAGATCGACGGGCGGAAACGGGATGTGCAGAAAATAGGCGACCGGGCCCGTGTGGCCGAGACGGCGCAGCTCGGCGCCGACGTGCATGAGCTGGTAGTCGTGCACCCACACGAAGCTGCATTCGCCCGCCTGCTCGAACACGGCGCGCGCGTAGCGCCGATTCACCTGCAAATAGGCTTGCCAGTAGGCGGGCACGAAGTTGCACAGCGAAGCGAGATCGTGGAACAGCGGCCAGATGATCTCGTTCGCGAAGCCGTGGTAGAACTGGTCGACCTCCTCCTTGCTCAGCATGATCGCATGCATCGAGAAGCGGCCGTCGCCCGCTTCGTCCAGCGCCTGCTGCAGCCCGGGATCCTCGCCAGCCATGCCCGACCATCCGACCCACGCACCGCCCATGCCGCGCAGCACCGGCAGCAGGGCGGCAATGAGGCCCCCGCTGCCGGGAACGGCGCGATAGCGCTCTCCTTCGCGTTGGATCACATAGGGGAGCCGGTTGGAAACGACGATCGGCCGGTGCGCAAGCTGGGCCATCCTTTGAGCTCCTTCACGGTGGATCGGCATGCAAGACGCGTAGCGATCCCGCACGATTCAGGGTCGGTAAGGCGGCGTGGGATACCGATGCTAGCGTTCGTCGCCGGCAGCAGCCATCAGACGTTCTCCGACAAGATGCGGAGGAAGCGCGAGGCGAACCGCGCTCGCGGCAAGGCGCGGGATGAAGTGCATACTCGCGCGGAGACCTGTCGACGACAGCGCCACGGATGCTCGGCCTCCGTGGCGCGCGCGCAAAAAAATGGCCGTGAACCGCAGAACGATTCACAGCCATCGACCGGGCTCGCCGGCCTGGGCTCACCTGGTTGAATGCGGCCCTGCATTCTTGACGAATGCCTTCCTGCATTCGCGTGTGAGCTTGGAAAGAAGCATAGCCGCCGCGCCGCGCGGCGAATGTCGGACGGTCGTGGCCGCTGAGTCGGTCCGGCGGCGGGCGGCATGGCCGGTCTCCCGGCACGCTCATATCCAATACCAGAAGAGCCGCGCCGCGCGCTCGCGCAGGCGATCGCTCCAGGGCCGCTTGCGCCAGGCTTCGCGCGTGATGGCGCGGGTGGATTCCAGATCGGTTTCGAAAGTATGCGCCATCAGGCGGGCGAATTCGGCGTCGATCACGACGGCGACGACCTCGTCGTTGTGCACGAGGCTGCGCAGATCGAGATTCGCCGAGCCGACGAAGGCGACCGCGTCGTCGATCAGCATGGTCTTCGCGTGCACGAAGGCCGCTTCGTGCTCGTAGATGCGCACGCCGGCAGCGAGCAGGCGACCGTAGATCGAGCGCGACGCGTGCAGAGTCAGCGCGGAATCGCTGACGCCCGGCAGCAGGATGCGCGTATCGACGCCGCGTCGCGCCGCCTCGACGAGCGCGTCGCGCAGCGAGCGATCGGGTGAAAAATACGCCTGCGTGATCCACAGCCGACGCGTCGCGTGACGTATCGCGGTGAGGTGCAGCGCGTGCATCGCGCCTGCCGTGCTGCCGTCCGCCACGCTTCCGACCGCGGCGACCAGCGCGCTGCCGGCGGGCTCGAGCTGCGGAAAGTAGCGCGGCGAAGGTTTGACGATGTCGCCGCCGGCGCGCGTCCAGGTCGCGAAGAACAAGGCCTGGAACTGCGCGACGGCGGGGCCTTCGATGCGCGCCTGCGAATCGCGCCAGCCGTCGTCCAGCGGATCCCCGCGCGAGCCCGCGCCGCCGCTGCCCGAACCCGATATCGGCCCGTGCTCGTAGGTGCCGCTGATGTTGATTCCGCCGACGAAGGCGACGCGTCCGTCGACGATCAGCAGCTTGCGATGATCGCGGTTGTTGACGTGCCCGCTCGCGAGCGCGCCGACCGAGGCGAGCGGACGAAACTCGTGGACGTCGATCCCGGCCTCGCGCATGCGCGTAAACAAGGCCGCGCCGCTTGCCCACGAGCCGGCCCCGTCGTACAGCACGCGCACTTCGACGCCCAGACGCCGCTTCTCGATCAAGAGCTCCGCGAAGCGCGTGCCGAGCTCGTCGTCGGCGAAGATATAGGTCTCGAGATGCACGTGATCGCGCGCGGCGGCAATGGCCTTGGCATAAGCCGCGAAGGTCGAGGGTCCGTCGTTGAACATCGCGACGCGATTGCCGGCGACGAAGGTCGCATGCGGCATGCCTCGGCGCAGCGCCTCGATCAGCGCGCGCGTCGCCGAGGAGTCCGCGGCCGCACCGAGGGCGCGGACCAGCGCCGCGCGCTCGGCCGCGGCATCGGCGGCGCCGCCGCGCGTGGCGATCGGCGCGGGCGTCGCGACGCGCGTGGAATGCAGGCGCACGTCCGGCCCCGCACAGGCGCCGAGGCCGCACATCAAGCTCAACAGGCCGGCGCGCCACCAGGGCGGCGGCAGCCGCGCCGGGCCGATGCTCGCGTGTAAGCTTTTCCCTGTCATGCAATTCCTGCCCCGTCCCGCAACGCCTGCGGCATGCGCGCGACGGCGCAAGTCCGTGCTTCACACCGGCTCGGTTCAAATGGCATGCCACCTGCAAACCCGGCGGATGGCCGCGATGCGCGGCATCGAAAGACGAGAGGAAGCACGATGAACGAAACCAAGAAAGCGAAAGCGCGCAACTGCCTCGTCGCGGGCATGCTCGCGGCCATGAGCCTGGTCGCATGTGCGGCAGACAAGCACACCGCCGGCGAAGTGCTCGACGACACCCTGGTCACGACCAAGGTCAAAGCCGCGCTGGTCGCCGATCCGGTAACGAAGGCGTACCAGATCTCGGTCGACACCTACAAGGGCAAGGTCAAGCTGTCCGGCTTCGTCGACAGTGCGGAGGCCGAGCAGCGCGCGATCGAGGTTGCGCGCGGGGTCGAAGGCGCCGCCGACGTCGAGGACGCGCTCGAAGTGCGGCAATGATCGCGCGCTGAGGATCGCGCGAGGCGGGGCGTCGGCGCGGTCACCCTGCCTCGCGCGAGGCAGGGCGGGTTCAGTGCGCGACGGGTCGCGGTACCGGTACGAGCGAAGGATCGGTCGCCGCGGCCTGCAGCTTGGCGTTGAGGCCGTCGATGCCGACGCGCTGGATTTCGGCCGTGACGGCGGTACGCAGCGTGCTGACGAGACTCACGCCCTGCACGACGGCGTCGAACACTTTCCATTCGCCGCCGCGCGCGATCATCCGGTAGTCGACGGCCGCGACGGGTTTGCCCGGTCGCGTCACGCGCGTGCGAACCTGCAGCACGCGGCCTTCGCGTCCCGCGGGCGCCGCGGACAGCACCGCGACGTCCGCCGAGAGATAGTCCGTCACGTGTACGGCATAGGTCCGCAGCAGCAAGTCCCGATAGCCGGCGATGAACTCCTCGCGCTGCGCCTCGCTCGCCTCGCGCCAGTGGCGCCCGAGGATCAGCCGGCCCGACATCTGCGTGTCGACGTGCGGCAGCACCAGCTCTTCGACGATCGCGACGACCTCCTCCGGCCGCTCGCCGCGCGCGAGCGCCGGATCGGCGGACAGGGCGCTGCGCACGGCTTCGATGGTCGTCGCGATCAGCGCCTTGCCGGCGTCCGGGGTCGGCGTGCCGGCATGCGCCGGCGCGATGCCGGTGACGAAGGCCACAGCGAAGGACAGCAGCAGGATCGAGGGACGGGACATCGCGAGCTTCACTCCTAAAAATGGACGCGGGTAGTGGACGACGAGCGCGAGACTTTACCGCAAGCGGCATGCCACGGGCTGCGCCATCGCCCGCGGCCCGCACTGGCATGTGGCTTGCTGCCGGCGCAATACCCTCTGCGAGCGCGACGATGCAAGACGAGCTTCCGGTGACGACGCTTCCGCCGCCCGTGGCCCGTGCGTCCGAGCCCGCGGCGTCGCCCGAGGCCGACGTCGAGCCGCCGACTCTGCCGCCGGCGTCCGCCGCGCAGACTTCGGTGGCCCGCTCCAGCGCCGTGTCGCTGCACATTCTCGCCACCCTCGCCATCGTATTCGTCCTGCATTGGGGGCGGGAGTTCATCGTGCCCGTGCTCGTCGCGACCTTTCTCGCCTGGACGCTGAAGCCCGTCGTCGAACGCCTGTACCGCTGGCGCGTCCCGCGCACGCTGGGCGCGCTGCTGGTGCTGGGCTGTCTGTGCGGCGGGCTCGCCTGGGGCGTCGCCTCGCTGCGCGACGAGGCGCTGACCAGCCTGCGCGAGCTGCCCGCGGCGACGCGTCGCTTCAGCGAAGGGCTGGTCGGCTTCTACCGCGAGCCGGGCGGCGCCGTGAACACCGTCGAAGCCGTCGCGCGCGAGCTGGAACGCGTGACGCGCGAGGCGCGCAAGCTGTCCAATGCGCCGGCGCAGACGCCGGATTCGCGCAATCCGCCGATCGTCATCACCGCACCGCCGAGCAGCCTGAATGCGCTGGTGTGGAGCGGCTCGCTGACCGCGCTGTCGGCGATCGGCACCATCGCGAGCTCGCTGCTGCTGATGTTCTTCCTGTTGCAGGCGGGCGATGCGTTCCGGCGCAAGCTCGTGCGCGTCGTCGGTCCCTCGCTGAGCGCGCGGCGCGCGACCGTCGAGGTGCTGAACGACATCAGCGTGCAGATCCAGCGCTACATGTTCATGCTGCTCGTCACCAACACGCTGCTCGCGCTGTGCAGTTGGGGGGCCTACGCCGCAATCGGCCTCGACAACGCGGCGATCTGGGCCATCGCGGGCGCGGTGCTGCATCTGATCCCCTATCTCGGCGCGCTCGCCAGCATCGCCGTGACCTCGATCGCGGCCTACACGCAGTTCCAGTCCTTCGCGATGTCGCTGGGGGTGGCGAGCGTCACCCTCGGCCTGATGACGCTGATCGGCATGGTGCTGACGCCGTGGATGAGCGGTCGCCAGGCGCGCATGAATCCGACCGCGATCTTCCTCGCGCTGCTCTTCTTCGGCTGGCTGTGGGGCGCGCCGGGCCTGCTGCTCGCGATCCCCGTCGTCGCGATCTGCAAGGTGATCGCCGATCGCGTCGATCGCTTTCACGCCTTCGCCGAACTGATCGGCGAGTGAATGCCGAGAACGTGGAATGGGATCACGTAGGTTGCCGTGAAAGAGGCATAGCGTGAGGACGAGCGAAGTCCTCGCCGGG